>NZ_JAHLQJ010000013.1 GCF_018919145.1 Paenibacillus brevis | reverse complement strand
CCGCGAACAACAGCGATCGTAGCAACCCTTCACACGTTGCCCCTCTGACGCGCCTTCTTATGTTTTGCACATTTTCCTGCAAACTTGCAACATCATTGGGTAGATGCCCGAATCTCATTAAGCCTTCGTCTGCCAGGAAATTCACTGCCGTACCAGCCACTTATCAAAAAAGGGGCCTCCCGCCAGATCTAATCTGTTCGGAAAGCCCCTGTGTGAGTCCTTACATTCAATAAGGAAGAAAACCCATAAGCTGCTGTACATCCGTCAGCGTCTTCTCAGCCATTTCAGAGGCTTTCTCAGCGCCTTGACGCAAGATGCTGCGGATCTCTCCAGACTCCCGGATATCGTGATAACGCTGTTGCAGCGGCTCAAGTTGGCTTACGACCACTTCGGCCAGATCCTTTTTGAACGGTCCATACATTTGTCCATCATACCGCGCTTCGACCTCGGCAACAGACAACCCGGAGCATTGGCTGTAAATGGTGATCAGATTGCTTACCTCCGGCTTATTCGCAGGATCGAACTTCACTTCCCGTCCGGAATCCGTCGTTGCACGGCTGATCTTCTTCCGAATCTCATCCGGAGAGTCCAGCAAGGCAATCCTACTGCCTGGATTCGGATTGCTCTTGCTCATCTTCTTAGAGGCATCGTCCAAGGACATAATTCTTGCCCCAACCTTCGGAATATAGGGCTCAGGCATTTTGAAATAGTCACCATAGCGGCTGTTGAACCGCCCGGCAAGATCCCGCGTCAGCTCCAAATGCTGCTTCTGATCCTCGCCTACCGGTACCAGATCAGCATTATAGATCAGAATATCAGCGGCCATCAATGCAGGATAGACGAACAGCCCGGCTCCTACGGATTCTTTACCGGCAGACTTATCTTTGAACTGAGTCATGCGTTCCAATTCGCCCATTGAAGTTAGAGTCGTAAGCATCCATCCCAACTGAGCGTGCTGACGAACATGGGACTGCATATAAACATTGGCTTTGGCAGGGTCGATTCCAGCTGCCACGAACAGGGCTGCCACAGACTCGGACTGTTCTCTCAAATCAGCAGGATTCTGCGGAACCGTAATGGCATGAAGATCAACAACCATGAAGTTGCAGACATGATCATGCTGAAGCGTAACGAAGTTTTTTAGAGCACCAATATAATTGCCAAGCGTCAACTTTCCGCTAGGCTGGATGCCGGACAATACTCTTTTCATAACCTATTCCTCCATTTCATATACCGGGCTGCACTCAAAAGTAAATACAAAAAAACCCACATCCGCAAGGGACGTGAGACCGTGGTGCCACCCTATTTTACCGAGCATCTGAATCTGACAATACCTGCTTCAAGCTGCCCAGCCTTTGGAACTCCGTAACGCGGAGTCAAGCGGCCGACATAATGAGAAGCGGTTCATCTTCCGTTCTGTACGGCACTCAAGGGTCCATTCGGCCAGAGGCTTCCACCGGTTCACAGCAACCACCGGCTTTCTGAAGGAGAGGCTTCCATGCTTACTTATCCCTGTCAACGTATTTACAATATTCACTGATTTGTCTATGATCATCATAAATGGCCTAAATAGTCATGTCAAATCCATTTTTCGTCCCGCGCAAAAAGTGTTATTATAGTTTAAAGCTTATAGAAACCGATTATGATGTGGGAAAAGGAGCAAAGATATGAAGAAAGTGACCAAAGGGCGATGGAATGGGTACGATACGTACATCCTGCATAGCCGCGAACTTGAAGTCACACTGCTACCCCGTCTTGGCAACAACGTCATTCGTATTTGGGACCATGTTCATGAGCGCGATATCCTTCGTCATCCGGAGGAGCAAGAACTGGATTTCTACCTACAGAAGCCGTATCATTTCGGGATCCCGGTGCTGATTCCGCCCGGGCGGATCCGCCGCGGACAATTCACTTATGCCGGCCAGTCCTATCAATTTGACCGCAATACCGCTAATGACAATCATATTCATGGCTTACACCGGACTCAGGCCTGGTGTGTAAGCGACATCGACGAGGACGAGGACGGATGTGCGATCACGACCGAATTCCTGACCTCTGATGATCCAAATTGGATACGCCAATATCCGGAACCTTTAAAGCTGGAGATGACGATTCGGCTTCAAGGAACATCCCTGACGCAAACCTACAGAGTTAGCCATCTAGGCTCTTCCCCTGCTCCCTTTGGATTGGGACTTCACACCTGGTTCCTGATCGACGGCGCTCCGGAAGCCTGGACACTGAAGGTTCCCGTATCCGGAATTTACTTGTCTGATGAAGAGATCATTACGACAGGCCAGACAGTCCCGCTGGGAGAGCTGGAAGCGCTCAATGAAGGATTGAATTTGAAAGGTACAAATTTTGACACGATGTTGAAAATTGGCGATCTTCCTGTCAAAGCAGAGCTTTTACGTGACGATGGCTACGGGTTGATCTACTCTGCGGATCCTGCCTACTTTAAGCATTGGGTATTATACTCCAAGGGAGAGGCTGATCAATTCATATGCGTGGAGCCTTATACCTGGCTGCCGGATGCTCCTAACTTGGGTCTTCCAAATGAGGAGACCGGACTGATCGATCTCCAACCAGGCCAGAAATTAGATCTGACGGTGAAGCTGGATATCATTCATCCTAATGGAGGAGCTTAGCCTTAGAAACAAGTTTACGTCTACATTTCTATTGTCCATTAAATATTGCTTTTGTCAGGGCCGCTCGTCCAGCAATTCTGCTGTGCGGGCGGCTTTTTGGTATGCCCGCTAATATGATTACGCTCTACTCTTCAAAGATGCAATAATTACCACTACTTTTGTATGACAGAGAACCGAATATTTTGCTCTCGAAAAACCATACTAACATCACAAAGGACGAAGGAGGTGACAAACATGGCAGGACAAAGCCGCTCCAACAACCTTGTAGTTCCTCAAGCAACTGCTGCATTGCAACAGTTGAAAATGGAAGCAGCACAGGAACTTGGTGTAACCATCCCACAAGATGGATACTATGGGAACTATACTTCCCGCGAAACCGGATCCCTCGGGGGTTACATCACAAAACGTCTGGTACAATTGGCAGAACAGCAATTGTCGGGTCGTTCGAACCTGTAATCGGAATTTCCCTAAGTATTAAAATAGGAGGAAAGGCGCTCTGCAGTG
The DNA here is from genome assembly GCF_018919145.1 of Paenibacillus brevis. GTDB lineage: Bacteria > Bacillota > Bacilli > Paenibacillales > Paenibacillaceae > Fontibacillus > Fontibacillus brevis. The sequence goes on along the minus strand of NZ_JAHLQJ010000013.1, from coordinate 164,849 downwards.
AATGCAGGTCGCCTTTCTTTCTTATGCACTGGATGATTCCTTGTATGTATGTACGGAAGAACGGTTAGGATAGCGCTGAATCAGTAGGTTAGCCATGTTATAATTCGATTCCAGCGTGGCATCCATCATCAACTTGTCTTTCTTTACTGTAAAATCAAAGCTAATCTCGCCGTGCGTCCAATATCTTTTGAATCTCAACGATTCCAACGCCATGGTCCGCAGGGTGTCCAGCTGTTCAGAATCCAGTCCATCGCCTTCTTCCTTCAAGCAGCCGTCACGCCCCGCAATGGGATTGTGCCGAACGCCAAACTTGCCGATAACGTTATTGCGGATTTGTACGAATACAGTCCCGGAGTTCATCGAGCCAAGCTCAACCTCCAGTTCTTTAAATACAATATCCATTTGTCTTGCCAGAGAGAGATTGTCCGTGTTTATCATCATCATACCTCCTTCCTCAAAATTTTCCCTTTTAAGGGTTCATCATCCATTATAGAGCAATAAATTACATCTTTCAACAATAATAAACATATTTTAGGAGGTTTAAATGACAAATATAGAGACATCTCAAAAGCTAATCTTGGCACGAAGCCTCAGGATCTTCAGGAATTCCAGAACTTGAGAAACTTCAATAACTTCATGCTAAGATCGCACTTTAGCTGATGGAGAGAAGTGTTTTTATGCGGCTTTTCGTAAAGTTCCCCTACCTAAAACACCTCTGTGCGATTTTAGTGCTTTTTTGCACTTATTTTGTAGCGTTTATATTTGTAGCGTTTATATATTTTCAAACGAAAAGGACTCCCCCTTTAAGGAAACGAATTTCCTTTTGGGACAGCCCCTTAAAGTCTGGAACTCAAATTTGTTACTTTGTCTTGTTACTCTGTCTTAATTTCTGCTTATTACCCCAATTTGGTTACTCTGCTGTCAATTCAAGGAATTGCTTCACATCGTCTACCACCAGAGCCATAGCTCCTTCCCAGAAATCCGGCTGGGTCAGATCAACGCTCAGATGCTTGGACGCAAGCTCCTCTACTGTCATCTTTCCGGTATCCTGAAGCAGCGCATCATATTTATCCGCAAAGCCTTGTCCTTCCTTGACGGCCAGCGCATAAATCCCTGTGCTGAACATGTAGCCGAAGGTATAAGGGAAGTTGTAGAACGGATACCCTGTGATATAAAAATGCAGCTTCGAGGCCCAGAAGTGCGGGTGGTACACATCCAGCGCCCCACAGAATGCTTCTTCCTGAGCTTCCTTCATTAAATTACACAATTGCTCCGCATCCAGCATGCCCGACTTCCGCTGTTCGTAGAACCGGGTCTCAAACAGGAATCTGGCATGAATGTTCATAAAGAAGGCTACGCCGCGTTGAATCTTATCTGCCAATAGCGCAATCTTCTCTTCTTTAGAGGAAGCATTCTGCATTAAGGCATCCGATACAATCATCTCTGCAAAGGTAGAGGCCGTTTCCGCCACATTCATGCCATAGTTTTGATTGAAGATCTCTTCATCATTCATCACATGCTGATGATAGGCGTGGCCAAGCTCATGCGCCAAGGTGGACAGATTGGAGATCGTTCCTCCATAGGTCATGAAAATCCGGGTCTGCTTGCTGCCTTGCAGCGAGGTGCAGAATCCGCCGGGACGCTTGCCGGGACGGTCCTCAGCTTCGATCCAACGCTTATTAAATGCATCAGCAGCAAAATCGGCCATTTTCGGATTAAACTTATGGAATTGCTTCACAATTTCTTTCGCAGCATCCTCATAAGCGACTTTACCGGTAGCTTCACCAATTGGAGCATCCACATCAGCCCAGGTCAATTTCTCTACTCCGAGCAGCTTAGCCTTGCGCTCCAGGTACTGCACAAATAACGGCTTATGCTTGATAATCACTTCCCACATCATGTCGAGCGTAGCCTGGGACATCCGGTTAATTGCCAGAGGCTCCTTCAGCACATCCTCCCAGCCGCGCTTTTCATACAGCTTCAGCCGGAATCCTGCCAAGCGATTCAGCGTATCCGCCGCATAATCCGCTACCTCACCCCAAGCACGCTCCCACTTTGGAAAGAGTTCCTCGCGAAGCTCTCTGTCCGGATCATCCAGCTTATTTGCCGCCTGCCCAACGGAAAGCTCCTTGGTCTCCCCATCCTTCTCTGTGAAAGGAACCGTCACCTTAGCCACAATGGTATCGTAATGCTGGCTCCAGCCATGATATCCATCCACCGCAAGATCAGCCGCGAGACTCTCAAGCTCCGGAGCAAGACGTTCCTTGGCTTCCTGACGCTTCTCATTCAATACAAAAGCGATGCTTGCGACTGCTTCTCTCTTCAGCCATTTTTCCCAGACCTGATCATCGGTCAGGCGCAGAATGCTCTGGAAGCGAGTCGTCAAGTTCTCATACTTCGCATTCATTCCATGAAGCTTGCTCTCCAGTTGAATCGCTTTTTTATCATGTTGATTTTGGGCCGTCAGACATTCTACAAAGGCTCCCGATTCCGAGAGACGGGCTGCCATGCTCTGCAAGCTCACGATCACCTCGTCATAAGCGGCTGTCTCTTCAACGGTGGCTGGAGCCGCCGCGTCCACAAGCTGGCTGTCCAAAGCCGCAATGTCCTGCTCCAATTGAGCGATGTAGGTCTTTAGTTGCTCCGAGGAAGATCCTCCCGGGAAAATGGATTCCAGATCCCATACCGTTGACACCGGAGTTTGAAGTTGTTCCATTTGATTCATCCTCTCTTTCTCTTCTCAAAGGTTGAAGTTAAATAGCAGAAAAGTGTATAACTATAATTGCACAACCATCCCTATACTAACAGGAGGTGCTCCTAATGAAGCCATTGCAAATTTCGCCGGAAACAGCGATCAAGCTTGCCGCCGAATTAAAGGTGCCTATCGAACACTTAATGCATATGCCGCAGCATATTCTGCTGCAAAAATTGGCCGATCTGGCGAAAAAAGAATCGGCTGCTCCATCTTCAGAGAAACCGGATTCATCATCATGATTCCTTTTGAGAAGACTCTCCCCTACGATATCCTTATGGGGGATGTTTATGTACAAGAATGCCCTTTTTGCAAAAAAGAGCACATTTTGCTGCCGCTGAAGCCCCGCGATATTGTGCTTGTGCACGAAGGAAAGAAGAAGCTGCTTGTCTTCCCCTGCTGTCATAACAAAGTCACGATTCTGGACAGCGACCAGGATTACTTGCTGACGGACACGGTCATCCGGTAGAAGCACCGGCAGGCCATATCTGCCAATCCGCGGCGTCTGCGGGGCATGGATTCAGCCCCGCATCTCCTCGGGCAGCTCTTGCCCTTGGTTCATCATTTCTTCCCGCAATGCGGCCCATTGCTCGCGGCAAGCCCGAATCATCGCGGCATCCATAATCCGTTTATCATTAATTACCCTCGAGAACCATTTCACCGCTTCATTATATTCTCCTATTCTCCGATGCAGTTCACCGATCAAATACATCAGCCGGGCATCACTGCCATGAATGTCCTCAGTCTCGAAGACACGGATATAAGACTCCAGCGCATACTTCAGGAAGCGCTGCTCTTGCTCTTGATTGTTCTTATAGCGATAGAGCCAGGCAATATGGTGCAGCAGGCTGGCTACAATCCGTTCCTTCTCACCGATCGTCTGGGCGCACAATAATCCCAGCTTGTACGACTCAAGGGCCGTTTCCCAATCTCGGTGCCCGCCATAATTCCGCTTGATGAACCGATCTCCGATATCCTGCTTGAACTTGGTACGCTGTACCTCGCTAAGTTTGGCATTGAAATTTTCAGTAGAAGCAAACCCGCAGGAAGGACATATTCTCACTACATAGTAATCCGGATTCTCCGCATTATAATAACCGCAAAAATCGGTGTCGGTACGCGTGGCCCGCTTGAAGCTGGGACGCACCCGTGAAGTTGAAAATGTATTCTCGCATTGGAGACAGGTAACCTTGATCTGATACAGCGGTTCTAATTCCACAAACTGACTTCCTTTCTCATCCGAAATATGGCTGCATATTCACTCTTGCGCTGTGTTCACAAAATGAAAGGCAGGTCCGGACAATCGATGCAGCACGACCTCACGAAGAGGAGCCGGCACTTCAAGTTCTTCCAGCGCTTCACGCATACAACCAAGCCAAGCCTCCGCCCGCTGCGGGGTCACCGGAAACGGAAGATGGCGGGCACGCATCATCGGATGGCCATGAGCCTCCGAATACAGCATCGGTCCGCCAAAAAATTGTGTCAAAAACATGTATTGCTTCTCCATCACCGGATAAATGTCCTCGGGAAAGAGAGGCCCCAGAAGAGGATTAGCCTGCACCTTTGGATAAAATGCCTCCACCAGATTCCGGATTGTCTCTGCTCCCCCCAGCTGTTCATACAGGCTATCTCCAGAGTTCACTATACTCCCTCCATTCCTTTTTTCAATTTTATTATCTGATACTAAACCTTATTATACCAAACAATGGTCAAAAAAATAAAAGCCCCGGTAGGAGCTTTCAAGAAAAACATATACCCTCTTCAACGATTTGGTGACTTAATAGGTACGCCAGTCCTCTTCATTTGAATGGACAAGAGAGGCGCGAATAACATACACAAAGGCGCATACAAGGATACCTGCGACAATACTCATATTCAACACTCTCCATCCGTATGACGATTTATAGGTCTATTTTATCATATTCAAATGAAAAATAAACCCCTAATTGTAACCGCTTTCTCTCTGAAATTTGTGCTGTTTGTCCTACTAAAAACATAGACTTGTCTTGAATCTGTTATTCACTATTGCAGAATGTGCAGCTGGAGGGATCGGTTCGTGAAAACAAAGCCTTGGCATGCCCCCCTTCTAGGCGGGACAGCTCTTATTTTGGCTGCTTTAATGGTTGCTTATCCGAAAGCCTCATGGGACGCAAGTGTCCGGGGACTCGCAATCTGGTGGGATGTGCTATTCCCTTCCTTATTTCCTTTTTTTGTCTTGTCCGAAATACTGCTGGGCTTTGGCATCGTTCATTTTCTGGGTAAGCTGCTCGATCCGCTGATGAAGCCGCTGTTTCGGATTCCCGGCAATGGAGGCTTTGTTCTGGCAATGGGCTTTGCCGCCGGCTATCCGGTTAGCGCCAAGCTGACCACCAAGTTGCGGGAGCAGGGCTTAATCAGCCGAATTGAGGGAGAAAGACTGGTGGCCTTCACTACGACCTCGGACCCTATCTTTCTAATCGGTGCGGTATCCATCGGCTTTTTCGGCAACCCCCAACTCGCAGGAGCATTGGCAGCGGTGCATTATGGAAGTGCGATTATGCTCGGATTGCTAATGCGATTTTATGGAACCCGGCAGGAATTATCTCAAAATATAGCAGCAGGTATACCGACAGCCCCTGCTTCTTCTGCTCCCAGCTTCAGCTTGCGCCGTGCCGTTCGTGCCATGCATGAAGCCCGTATTCAGGATGGCCGCAGTCTGGGGGAGCTTCTCCGTCATGCGGTTGTCTCATCACTCCAGCTAATGACCATCGTTGGCGGACTGGTCGTCTTCTTCTCTGTGGTACTAGAAGTGCTTACAGCATCACAGGTCATGAATACCCTGTATGAAGCGCTTCGTATGCTGCTTCCGTTGTTGTCTCTGCCAGACGGCCTTGCGGAGCCGCTTGTCGGCGGCTTATTCGAGGTAACGCTGGGCTCCAAGGCTTCTGCGGCCCCCGCAGAAATTCCGCTGTATTTCAAAGCCGCATCCGCTGCCTTCATCCTCTCATGGAGCGGATTATCGGTCCATGCCCAGGTGGCAAGCATTCTGAATGGTACTGATCTGAGGTACCTTCCTTTTCTGGCGGCACGGGCTATTCACGGCGTACTGTCTGCCGCATTACTTCTGATTTTTTGGAAGCCCCTTATGGCAACGGATTCTGTCTTCAGCCGTCTGGACAGTAGTCTGCCGGGAACTGTCCCTCCCTCCTGGAGCTTGGCAGTTGAGCTGCTCAGATTCAGCTGCACGATGGTCGCAGGCATGCTGTTGCTTTCCTTTTTCATCTCCATCCTCTCCCGTTTATCATCTCCTTTGCGTCGAAAATGAACCGAAAATGAAACATTGTGTTATCATATATAATTGATTATGATCATTATGACTTTACACTAGGAATGAAAAAAGGAGCCTGTCACCTTGAGATATTATGTTCTGGACCGCGGCGATCAGCTATCCCTTGAGCTTGCCGAGTCCTTCCATAAACTTGCTGCCGATCAGGGGCTTATACTGGATGCCGAATCTCCCGATATCGTCGTATCTATCGGAGGAGACGGCACGATGCTTCATGCGTTTCACAGCTTCATGGACCGCATCGCTTCCACTGCTTTTGTCGGTGTACACACCGGGCATCTGGGCTTTTATGCCGATTGGAAGGCAGATGAGATTCCCGAGCTTGTTCAGATGATGGCGGGCGATCGGGAGGATTCGCTCCTGAAGCCGCGGATTGTCCAATATCCGCTAGTCGATTTGGAGATCGTCAAGCATTCGGGCGTAGTGAAGCATGTTTGCCTGAATGAATTCACGCTGAAAAGCGTGGATGGAACAGTCGTCCTTCAGGTCGATATCAATGACCATATGTTCGAGATGTTCCGCGGAGACGGAATCTGTGTATCCACTCCTTCCGGAAGCACCGCCTATAACAAAAGCCTTGGCGGGGCCATGATTCACCCCTCGATCGAAGCCTTTCAGATCTCGGAAATTGCTTCAATTAATAATCGCGTATTCCGGACCATGGGCTCGTCCCTGGTGATGCCGAATCACCACCATTGCGATATTTACTCGCGGAAGGAGCAGAATCTGCTGCTGACCGTAGATCATATCAACCTGCGGGTTCCTGATTTGATATCTGTCCGCTGCAAGGTGGCAGAGCAGAAGATCAGCTTTGTCCGTTACCGTCCGTTCCCGTTCTGGACCCGGGTTCGCAACGCTTTTTTGGACTAATCTATATGCAAAGGAGTACCCTCATGAAATTGAAAAAGTTAACCACTGCCTTGCTCGCTCCAATGCTCATTATTCCGATGATGCTGTCGCCGATCACAGCTCATGGCGCCGGGATAACGATCAAGCTCAGCGAAGCCGACAGTGTTCAGGAATCATCAGAGCTTGATACCCTGCTGGAGGTATTGGATTATCTTGAGGCTTACAATATTGAAGGCGTAGACCGGGAGATGTTTCTGGAAAATGCGATTCGCGGCATGGTTTATACCCTGGATGATCCGTACAGTGATTATTACAGCGCAGAAGAGCTTGAGGAATTTGAAGGCAGCTTGAACCAGGAGTATGTAGGGATTGGCGTAACGCTCCGTTTCACTAATGATCAGTTGGTTGTAACTCAGCCGTTGCCGGGCTCTCCCGCTTTGGCCGCCGGAATCCAGCAAGGGGACATTATCTCCAAAGTAGATGGTGTCAAGGTGACCAGCATGGAGGATATTTATCGTATCCAGGGCATCGAAGGAACCAACGTTGTTCTGGAAGTCCTGCGGGGATCCAAGCCGATGACGTTCACCATAACACGCGGGCATTTCACTGTTCCTGCCGTTACCGGAAAATACTTCCCTGACTCCAAAGTCGGATATATCTCGTTATCCTCCTTTACCGAACAATCGGACAAGCAATTTGCCGCAGAACTGGGAATGCTTCGCAAAGCAGGCATGGAATCGCTTGTTCTGGATCTGCGCGATAACACCGGCGGCTACGTGAACGCAGCGATTAATATCGCCAAGAACTTTATTAAAAATGGAACGGTCATGTATACGTCAGGGCAGAGCGGAAAGCTGGAGCCTATCAATATTGTTGACGGCGAAAGTCTTGACATCCCCGTCATCATACTCACCAATGAAATGACGGCAAGTGCATCCGAGATTTTAACCGGGGCTCTGAGGGATAATAATATTGCCACCGTAGTTGGGACTACCACTTATGGAAAGGCCAGAATCCAGAATCTGTTCTCTTTATCCAACGGCAGTTCGCTCAAGCTTACCGTCCAGAAATATCTGACGCCAAGCCGCAAGGATTTCAATCATGTAGGTTTAACGCCCGATTTCGAGGTTAAGAATAATGCAGTTGCCCAATTGATCCTAGCTCTGCAGCTTGCAGGGATGCAATCGCTTGAGGTTAAAGGCAACTCTTCCTCTTTGACAGTCAATGGCGTCTCGGTTAACGGCTATATTGATGTGGTCCAAAGCGGGGACAAGCTGTATGTACCATCGAGAGTTCTGAACGCTCTGGTCGATGGGGAAGTAGTCTGGAGCTCCAGTCTGCAAAAGATAACCATAACAACCAAGCTCGGAGAAACGGCTGGTTTCACCGTCTCGAGTAATGCCGCAAAGGTCATCAACAATGAGACCTATGTAGAAATTCATCAGTTCCAAAACAAGTTTCCTGGCTTAAAATGGAGCTACCAACAAAGGACTATTACACTTTCTTATAAATAACAGCTCGAGCAGCGCAAAGCTAACAGCCCTCGCCTTGAACTTCAAGACGAGGGCTGTTTTGTATTTTTTCCATTTATAGGGGCATCAGTACAGCCTGCTTGGATCGCAAGCTTTCACGCACATCGATCACGCGCTGATTGTCGGAGCCCCTCCACTTCAACTTCAGATTGCGCTGTTCCAGAACAAATTTTCCGTCGATCAGAACGTCGCAGTAGGTTAACAGCTCCCGCCTGCTTTCGTCCGCAACAATCTCTTCGAACGTATAACCGGACCAGACCCAGATATTCTTGCCGCTGCATTCGTTGCGCACCCTGGAGACAAGGCGCAGCAGTCCGTCGACATTCTGAAACGGCTCTCCGCCTAATATGGACAAGCCGGCAATGTGAACATCCGGCATATTCAAATCACAAATGATCTGCTCTTCCAGCTCTTCCGTATAAGGCTTTCCGTAATTAAAGTTCCATGTGGCTGCATTAAAGCAGCCTTTGCAGTGATGCGTACAACCCGATGTAAATATCGAATGCCGAAGTCCTCTTCCATTGATGACGTCAAATCTTTTATAATCCGCGATGTACATAAGCGTCACATATGCTTCACGCGGGAGAGCACTTCTTTTTGCTTGCCCGCATTGAACGGCCGTTGGCTCGGTTCCGACAGATAACCGCAGCAGCGCCGGATGACGGAAGAGGTTTTCGGATTAGAATTGCCGCAGTTTGGACATTTGAACCCGGTGTTGGTTGCTTCAAACTCCCCTTCAAACCCGCACTCCAGGCATTTGTCGGTCGGCGTGTTCGTGCCGAAGTAAGGCACCCGTTCATAAGCGTAATCCCATACCGCTTCCAGCGCCTCCGGATTATTGACGAGCGAATCAAATTCGCAATACGTAATAAATCCGCCATTGGCATACTGAGGATAGTCCTTCTCGAATTCGATCTTTTCAAAAGGAGTTACTTTCTTGTTCACGTCGAGATGGAATGAGTTCGTATAATAACCCTTATCCGTCACTCCTTCCATCTGGCCGAACTTCTCCTCATCCAGCTTGCAGAACCGGTAGCATAGCGATTCCGCCGGTGTGGAGTACAAGCTGAAGCCATACCCGGTCTCCTCTTTCCATTGCTCAGCTTTTTGGCTTAAGTGCTGCACGATTTGCAACCCTTTTTTCCGTAATTCCTGATCATCGAAAAGACAGGTACCGTACAAGGCCATCATCGTTTCATGAATCCCGATATAGCCTAAAGAAATGCTGGCTCTGCCGTTCTTAAGCAGATGATCGATCGTGTCCTCCGATTGAAGGCGGCTGCCCGCCGCTCCCTCCATGTACAAAATAGGAGCCACTTTTGCTTTGACGCCTTTTAGGCGCTCGATACGGTACATCAGCCCTTCCTTGCACACTTCCAGCAGCTCGTCCAAGAGTCGGTAGAAGGCTGCTTCGGAGCCGTTCGCTTTGACCGCGATCCGCGGCAAATTGGCCGTTACTACCCCCATGTTAAACCGCCCGTCATGCAGCTCCTCCCCGTTTTCTTCATATCTGCCCAGAAATGAGCGGCAACCCATCGGAAACTTGAAAGAACCGGTAATTTCTTTTACTTTCGGAACGGAAATAATGTCGGGATACATCCGTAATGTGCTGCATTTTAAGGCCAGCTGTTTGATATCGTAATTAGGATCCCCGGGTTTTAAATTGACGCCCTCTTCCAAGCCGAAGATCAGCTTAGGGAAAATGGCGGTTTTCCCGTCTCTCCCCAGCCCGCGGATCCGGTTTTGCAAAATAGCGATCTGGATTTGCCGCTCCGCCCAAGACAGCCCGCGCCCGAAGCCGAATGTACTGAATGGCGTTTGTCCGTTGGCGCTTACCAGCGTATTGATTTCATATTCAAGGGATTGAAATGCATCATAGGTTTCCTTTTCAGTCAATTTCTTCGCATATTCAAGACAACGCGGGTACTTCTTATGTAGATCAGCGTTTTCCCAGGAAACATCGATGGCTTCGATTTCTTCATCTTCAAGCATGTACAGCCATTCCAGGCCTTTGCGGTAGTGCTTTTTAAAAGATTCAAATACATACGGGGCCAAAATGACATCAATTTCATTAATCGTATTGCCGCCATAGATGTGACTCGCCACTTGCGCAATAATCTGGGCCGTAATGGCTGTGGCCGTTGTAATCGACTTGGGAGTTTCGATTTGGGCGTTGCCCAGCTTGAACCCGTTCTCAAGCATTCCCTTCAGGTCGATCAGCATGCAATTATAAATCGGAAAATAGGGACTGTAATCCTGATCGTGAAAATGAAGGTCTCCGCTGTTATGAGCTTCGACGACCCGCTTAGGGATCATGTAGGTCTGCGCGAAGTCCTTGGCCATAATACCTGCAAGCAGATCACGCTGAGTAGGTATCGTCGCCCCATCCTTATTGGAGTTCTCCTTCAATACCTCTTCATTCGTGAGCTCCAGCAGCCCGAGCACCTTCTTATCCAGGCTGCTGCGTTCGCGCCGTTTCAAAGTTCTAACCTCGCGATAGCCGATGTAGGCCTCAGCGGCGTCTTTCCTTCTGCTATTCATCAGAGCGGATTGAACTTCATCCTGAATATGTTCGATATCCACCTTCTCTAGCTTGGAAATTTTCCGCGTCACTTTGTCGGCTATCTTTTGTGCCAAATCGGAATCGCCTTTTTTCTTCGTACTATTCATGGCTGCGACAATCGCATCGATGATTTTCTGTTGATTGAAAGCTACCTCTGAACCGTCTCGTTTAATAACTATCATTAAATTCATCCTTCGTTGTGATTTTAAAATCAGGTATTCCACTAAGGAAAAGTCTGGGCTTTTTGTACTGCTTGTTCAGAAAGTATACCTCATTAAAAATCAACTTACAGTGATTATGAACACTGCACAAGGCGAAATACTACTATATATAGTGTTGATGTTAAAGAGATCAGAATTTTTTCACTCTAAGACCGATTCATAGGACCGACTTGTTCGGCAAGGCTTTCTCCTAAAACAAAAAAAGCCCTCAAGGATTTCAACCCATGAAAGCTTCACGGCGATACTCTATCCTAAAGCGCCGTCCTGCGTCCTTCCTTATTTATCAGCGGCAATCAACAAAAAGATAGGCCTACGGTGTGCATTCTTCCATTCCGGATCCCGCTCAACCAGTTGTTTCTCCGGCTTAAGTTCGGACATCTCCCGAATTCGGAATCCCGAATTAATAAGCCCATTCACCTGTGTCGCGATGCTTCGGTGGTACTTGACGACATCATGATCAAGAAATCTGGCAGTTCGCGGCCCTTCTTCATGATAACGATCAACCGGCCAATGCAACTTCTCTCCCTGCACACCGTAAACCCAGTCTTGTTCCGGAAGCGCAGTATATACCGGATGCTCAACCGAATATACGAAAGTACCGCCGGGTGCGAGAGAGTGATAAACTTTTCGGCAAATGCTATCAAAGTCTTCGACATAATGGAGTGCGAGGGAACTGAGCACCACGTCAAACTCCCCCTCGGAATAATTGATATCTTCAATTGCACTCCGTTGATACTGAATTTGCTCATCCTGGGTCATGGCTCTGGCGCGCTCCAGCATTTTTTCAGAGAGATCAACGCCTACGACGGAACTGGCATGTTGCTCTCGCACATATCTGCTGTGCCACCCATACCCGCAACCGAGATCAAGCACCTTTTTGTCCCTTAGCTCCGGCAGCATCGCCCGAAAAACGGACCACTCCCCGGCAGCATCAAGTCCTCCAATTGAACGGGGCATCTGGCTGTATTTCGCAAAGAAGCCCGGATTGTCATAGCTATTTTGTTTCATGGCAATCCCCCTCCTTATTATTAAAATCTATGGTTTACAATTTCATTATTCAAATCCGTGTTTATTTCTGACGTAATATCGCCATTGCCAACCCCCTAAAAAAGGAGCTGCCTCAAAATCCGGATGAATTTAGAAGCAGCCCCTTTATTCATTTAATCCTAATTTTTCAGACTATCTCACTTGTTCTTTTTCTTTAGTTTGTTCTTTGGTCTGTTCCTTTGCATGCGTCTTCACATGTCCCTTGCCATGCTCCCTGGGCTGGTGGTGATCCTTCCCGTGGGATTCCCTTGCTTGGTGTTCCTTTGCTTGAGGTTCCTTTACATGAGGTTCCTTAGCATGCGAATCCTTACCTGGCTCTTTATTAGATTCTTGAGCGTGTTCCTTGCTTTGTTCCTTGGCCCCGGAATCCTTGGCTTTCTGCAGAACAAAGTATTTGCAGCCAAAATTGCAGTATTCATTAATATAATCCGTAATGCCTGAGTAAGCCGTGTCGCGGTTGGCCTTCGGATGGTTATCGCGCAGAAAACCCTTCAGTCTCAGCTTCTCATAGCCCCAGTCTCCGATAATGTAATCATACCGGTCCAGCACTTCGCTGTATCTTTGTTTGAACGCCTCAGCATCCCAGGCATCCTTGTAATTCTGAATCAACTCATATGTTTTACCGCCGATTTGAATCATTGTTCTACCTCCAGTCCCGCCTGCACAGTAACGGGCATTCCTTCTTTATGGCTCTTCGCCGATTGGCCCAACACGCGTATATGTCCGGACAACGAGCCTCTTCGCATACCGTATGTAAGGTTTTCGAGCGTATCATCCATCATCGTCTTGAAGAACCCTTCTTCCCGCAGTATAAGCTTACAATGCCATTAATTATATCATGAATCTATTGGAAATAACTATATATCATCATTCCCGGAATGTACTCCGCTTATGAAAACAACACTATTAATGGAATAAAAACGCAACAATTACATCAAGCTAAAGGGACAGCATTTATCCAAAGGAGGAGATCTTCCTTGAGATCGCATCCCAGAACCTGCGGCATGCTTGCAAGATATCTGATCTGCCTGGTCCTGCCTGCCTTGTTATGCTCTACTCCGGAGCTAGGCACCGCACGGGCTGCAGCCAACGAAGCCGGCAGCACCGGAGCCGAACCGAGCATCTATGAGCTTAGGCATTCCTTGTACAAGGAGATTGGCATGCTAACCAACGTCCCGTGGCACTGGCTAGCAGCCGTCGATCAATACGAGCGATCGATCACACCGCGAAAGCAAGCCGAAGGAGACAGCAAGCGCCTCATCGGCATCCGGTTCAAGGATTCATTCTGGACTGGAAAGCTGAATCCCGATCCAGAGGATAAAAATCCGGCAACGATTGGTTTATTCGGAGGGGCCGGTAAGGACGCGACCGCCGATGGGCTGGCCGATCCCGGCAACGATCGGGATGCCTTGTACACATTGGCCTCTTATTTGTGCAATAACGGGTATGAGGAAGAAGATTTCCGCATTGCCTTATGGCGGTACTATCAGAGCGATTCTGCCGTGACCCGAATTCGGCAGTTCGCTAAAATATTCAATACCTACGGGCCGGTCAATTTCCTCAAAGGCGCCTTTCCCCTCCCAGTGAGGAGCACCTATACGTATAAGGATACCTGGGGAGACCGGCGCGGTTGGGGCGGATTAAGAACCCATGAAGGTACGGATTTATTTGCCCCGTACGGTGTGCCGGTCCGCAGCGTCTGCTATGGAATTATTGAGACGAAAGGCTGGAATCCCTATGGCGGATGGCGAATCGGGATCCGCGATCTACAAAATCGGTACCACTATTTCGCCCATCTTCAGGGATATGAAAAAGGGATCGAGGTTGGAGATACGATCGAGCCCGGAAAGACCATAGGATGGGTAGGAAGCAGCGGATACGGGCCGCCCGGAACGCAAGGGCGCTTTCCTCCCCATCTTCACTATGGCATTTACCGGGATACCGGGACAACCGAGTGGGCCTTCAATCCCTATCCGCTCTTGAAGCAATGGGAGCGAACGGATCGTCAGAAGAAAAAAGGCTCTTCCTGAATCCGGGATGTTCGCCGATTGAAGCAGTAAAGATAAAAAAACAGGGGCAGTCCAGCAGTCAGATCCCACTGACTTGCTGGACTGCCCCTATTGTATGGCATAGCTGCGTGAAATAACACGACCATTCGCATCAGTATTTTACTTCGTTTATAGGATCTCATCTATTAAAAAAAGTCAATGGTTCGCCGAATCGTTCGTCTCCGATGCTCCTTCCTCTTCTGCTGGCGATTCTGCCTGCGTATCGTCTGATTCTGATGATTGCCCTGACGAGCTCGGGGTTCCCCCGCTCACCGGCGGGAGCGCGATGCTCGGAGCCCCGGCCTGGTCGCCTACAGGATTGCCTTTGCCATCATAATAATACATAGGCACATCGCCTACTACGAGGAGATAAGACACCGGAATTTCCGTCTCCACCGTTTGGGCCTCCATATCGAAGGGGACGACCACTGCAAGCTCAGTTCGCACACGCAAATAAACCTCCACCAGAATGTTATTGATACCGGCGTCCTGTCTTCGGGTGTTCAAGTCTACTTTCACATCGCCCTTGGGCTCGATCTTGATGGGAATGCCCGGCCCAAAGGAAGCAAGAATGGGGCTGCCGAGCGCCTGACCTAGCGGAATATGTTCGGAGAGACGGGATACCTCATCCAAGGTACTCCGGACCGTCTGGATCGTATCCGAAGTAATTCGCATGTGGGCGGAATAATTCAGCATAAACCCGGATACTTTCCCCGAATCGTCAGTCCTCCAATCGATCAGGTTATCGACCTGCTGTTCATTGGCAACCTGAGCGGTAATCGCTTCGTTTATCGATTCCGTGGCTATTTGCTTGACGCGGATTTTTGCCAGGTGAATGATAGGCCCCCTCATATGCTGTTCAACATACACAAAAAATTGAACAAACAGTGCCATCACGATCAAGAAAACGATCAAAACAACCTTGCGACGTTTCATCGGCGGTCTCCTGCGGCGGCTCTGCCAGCTCTTTTTTCCACTCTGCCAGCCTTTCCCTCCACCCTGCCTGACCACACCCTCGCTCTGGCTGATGGACTTGCGTCTCTGCCAGCCAGAGCTGCCGCTCCGCTTCCAGCCCCGGCTTCTTCTCCAGCCGCTAACTGGCTTGAAAGCCGTGCTTCTGAACCATATCAGCCTCCTGCGGCTTCTCCAACCCCTTCTGAACAGCATCTCTATCCCCCCTGTCCGGTCTGTGGGCAAGCTACTATACAAGGTATGCAGGACGGGCGGGAAAAAGAAGACTCTGCCTATTGCTTCAGGCAGAGTCTTCTTGAATAAAAGATTCTTACTTCCACCAATCATCCGACGGAGTAACGGGCAGCTCCCGCTTATGGCGCGACAGCACATAACGCCGCTCGATGCTTTCCTTGTCTTGAGGATCTACCTCTTGACCGGTCAAGTAGCGATCAAGCACCTCATAAGCTAATCCCAATTCCGTCTCATCCGCTTGCTGCGGCTTCATGTCCAGGAGATCGGCCGTCGGAACTTTTAGATACAACCGCTCATGCGCCCCCAGGTGCTGAAGGAGCTGACGGCCCTGGCCTTTGGTCAGGCCCGAAATCGGAAGCAAGTCAGCGCCGCCGTCACCGAACTTCGTATAAAACCCGGTGACCGCTTCAGCGGCGTGATCGGTCCCGATGACCAGGCATCCGGTCTCTCCGGCGACGGCATACTGCGCGATCATGCGCATTCTGGCCTTCACGTTTCCTTTGTTAAAGTCGGACATTGCTCCTCCGAAGGCCGTCCCGAACTGTTCCGAAAAGGCGCTTACGGGCTCCTGGATATTGAAGATCACCGAACGGTCCGGTGCTATAAAATCCAGCGCCGCTTGCGCGTCTTCCTCGTCCTGCTGGGCGCCGTAGGGAAGACGGATCGCGATAAAGACGGCATCCTGCCCCTCAGCACGCAGCTCCTCAGCCGCCAGTTGGGATAGCCGCCCGGCCAGCGTGGAGTCTTGCCCGCCGCTGATCCCCAGTACAAACCCTCTAGCATGCGACTTAACGCAATAAGCTTTCAGAAAATCTATTCTCGAACGAATCTCCGCCTCAACATCGATCACGGGCTTCACCTGAAGCGTATGAATAATCTCCTGCTGCAAACTCATTTCTAATGTCCTCCTGTCGCTTGCTCTACCTTGCGGATATCGGCCCCCAGGGAGCCCTTAAAATGACGCAATGCCCAAGCATGCCCTTCCGGATCGAAGCTGCCTGCCGCATCTTCGTAAATGACCAGCTCAAAGCCCTTGTTATAGGCGTCAACTGCCGTATGAAGCACGCAGATATCCGTGCAGACGCCGACCAAGTGAAGCTCTGTGATCCCCCGGGAACGAAGCCGCAATTCCAGATCCGTTCCGGCAAACGCGCTGTATCTCGTCTTATCCATCCAATGCACGTGTTCATCCTGCTTATGTGCCTGATATAATGCCTCCAGCGCCCCGTATAGCTCTCGTCCGGGAGTGCCTTCAATGTTATGGGGCGGGAACAGCTTCGTCTCAGGATGGAATTCATCTTCCCGCTCATGACGGTCGATTGCAAAGACAACAAAATCGCCTTGGGAGATAAAATTCGAAGTCAGTGCAACAATCGCCTGCTCGATCCTCTGTCCGGGTTCTCCGCAAGTAAGCGCCCCGCCATCGGCGACAAAATCCCAAGTATAGTCAATATTGATTAATGCCCGCTTCTTCTCCATGCCTGTTGAACTCCTCTCCTTTTTGCTCTGAACTAGGGCAGTCTGCTATTTTTTTCTTACCCATGTAATCACTGAACCAAGCAATGCCCCGATAAGCAGCACCAATTGAAAATGCCATGGCGAAACCAGCAGATGATGGGATTCCCATGGAAAGAAATAGATGCTCATAACTTCCTCCCCGCAATCCAGTTTCTGAGAGGAAGAACCGCTAGAACTATCATAGGCAATACCAGATACAACGGCAACCATAAATGATACGGAACGGCAACCATCGCCACCTGAAGATGCTCCGTAAAGCTGACGACCATGGTCAGTGAGAGAAGCAGGGCCAACGCAGCTACGACAAAAATAACCGGCCGGATCTTCTTGGCTGCAGTCAATTGCTGAATGCAGAGCGAAGCCGCATAGAGATGCATCGACAGCTTGATGAAAGCGTTGATTACCAGGTACACGATTCCCAGAGCATCGAGATTATCTATAAATCGTATTTTGGATAATTTTAGCAAAGCAAAAGCCGGATACATCATTTGTTGGAAGACGGCTTCCCCCATACCGGCAATGGTGAGCAGGCCCAGCAGCGCAATGAAGAAGCCCGCAAACAGGGTAGCAAAGCTCGCCGTGGCGGCTAGCCCCTTTTTCTGGCTGACATAGCCCCAGATCAATGCAAACTCGATACTCTCACCATAGGTCTGCATAATGCCGAGCGGCCATACGGTCTCCCAAATTCTCCCCCAGCCTTCGCCGACGATCGGCAGCAAATTCACGTAATGAAGACTGCGCGATGCTCCAAGCAAAATCATCTCCAACACAATCGCAAGCAACAGAAAAGGAAGCGTAAACGCTGCAATCCTGGCCAGCACCTCGATTCCTCCCGACATGGCGTATACGACTACGGCGAGAAAGGTTATCCCGATCACCCAGTCGGGTGTACGATTCATGATCGTCACCGGGAGCAGAAAACGGATATCACTGATAATTCGAGCCCCATTATAAATAAAGACCAGCGGATAGAGCCAGGACAGGGGCGCTCCCAGCCATTTTCCAAATGCATAGGTGAACCACTCCGCAAGTGTCCTGTCTCCCCCCAAACGATAAATCAGCACATACAGCAAGATCAGCAAGGTTCCAATCCCTGTGCTGATCAACGAAGCGATCCAGGCGTCACGGCCCGCATTTGCACCGAAACCGAAGATGATGGTTGTCCCCCACTGGAATAAAATAATCAGGGAAAACAACTCATATTTGGAGATTTGTACCCGGTTCATGTTCAAGGGTTCACCTCGCTCAGCTTAATCGTCTTGTTCGTAAGCCCGTTTCGCAGCACCCGAACTTCCACCTCCACTATAGGCTCGACCTCCGGAAATACCGCCTCCCACCGTTCCCTGTACTGGCTTTTCCAGACCGATGGGCGAACTCGATACATAGTCTGGCCAAAACCGAATATATCGCTGTTAAAATTGCTTTGGACATATTTGATTGTGCGCTCAATCCGCGCCTTGATATCCTGCTTCAGGTCATGGATGGTTAACTGGGTATTCTCGGGAATCTCCAGATCCATGCTGGACGTATTCTCATAAATATTTGCGGCAACTTTTACCTTTAGCTTCAGCTTCACACGGCCGCCGCTTACTTCAATTTTTCTTTTCACATCCACCTTTTCCAGCTCGGCACTGATCTTCCCCTTTCGCTGGGCATGTTCAACATCAATTGTAATTACGCCCTCCTTCAACGAATCCAGAACCCAAAGCAGGTCTCTGGACAGGCTGCTGTTTAGCTTGCCGATCATCCGATCTTCCTTGAAGACCGCAGTACCGGAAACCGACAAATTCGTTCCCTTATTCTTCGGTTGTCCTTTCCCGGAAGATACAATCTCCAGCATGGGCACCGCCGGCTCGACTCCCTGAGATTGCAAGATATTCAGGAAATCGACCAACCGGACCGATAGCAGAACTTGTTGATCGAATTCATCGACCAGCACCTCGGATGCCAGTTTCTCGAATTTCGGCTGGAATTGCATCAGTTCGAGAGCGGTCGTCTCCGAGATGGCCAGGAAATTTTTCATTTGGGACTGCCGATAGCGCTGAAAGAAATCAAGGGCTTGCACCATCCCTTGGGCGGCCAACTGCTTTCCGATAATAATGACACGGTTATGGGAAAAAAATATTTTTCTTGGGAGCTTTTGCTGCAGATTGCGATAAGCATCCATTACTGTATCCCCATCCTCTGCAACCAGCCAGCCGGCGGAAGCCGCTAATTCCGTCGTTCCCGTTCCTTGCGACGTTGCGGTACCAATCAGCAGCGGTACCGCAAGGAGCAAGCTGAGGCGGAATTTCCCCTCTTTTGTCAGATCCAGACCGGTGGCCGTAACGATCGCAATATCGTTGACCTCCCGGTTACTCCAGCAGCCTGTCAGATTCAATACCATACACAATATTAAAATCGATACCGCTGACTTTCGCATGACGCACTCCTTTCGGAAAACCTACCCCTTCGGCGTAGCGGGGGGATGCGGGCGCATATGATCCTTAATTCGCTTCCGGTTGCTCTTGGCAGTCTCTATCGGCCGGTTCTTCGCCGCCCACTTGGGCAGCCGAAGCACCGAAATTAAGGTTCCCTCCGGATGGAAGGGCATAATGGGGGCAAAATACGGGACCCCGAAGGAGCGAAGCTTCATTAAATGGATCAGGAGCATAAGCAGGCCCAGGAAAATCCCGTACAGGCCTAGCACTGCAGCCAGGAACATCATAGGGAAGCGAAGCAGGCGAAAAGCCAGCCCCTGGCTGTAAATCGGGAAAATAAACGAAGCGATTCCGGTAAATGACACGATGATCACCAGTGTAGCCGACACAATGCCTGCTTGTACCGCCGCTTGTCCAATCACGAGAGCTCCAACAATGCTCACCGCTTGTCCCACCGGTTTGGGAAGCCTGATCCCGGCCTCGCGCAGCCCTTCAAACGTAACCTCCATCAGGAGCGCCTCTACCAGTGCAGGGAAGGGAACTGCCTCACGCGATGCAGCAATGCCCAGCAGCAGATCGGACGGCATCATTTCCTGATGGAATGTAATAAGGGAAATATATACCGAGGGGAGCAGCAAAGCGCATAAAGACAAAAAGAAGCGGAGCAGGCGGGCAAACGATGCAAAAAGATAATTTTGATAATCGTCCTCCGCAGCGTGAAGACTGTCAGAAAAGGTGCTCGGCGCGATAAGGACGAACGGGGTGTTATTCACCACAATCGCCAATCTCCCTTCCAGAAGGGCCGTCACAACCCGATCGGGGCGCTCCGTATTGATTAGCTGCGGAAACACGCTGAACGCATTGTCGCAAATTAATTCTTCAAGGCATCCGCTCTCGACGATCGCGTCGATATCGATCCGCGAAATTCTTTGTCTTGCCTCTTCCTTTAAACCAGGCATGATAATGGACTCAAGATAGACGAGCTTTATATCCGTCTTGGATACCCTCCCGGTTTGGAGGGCTTCGACCTTCAAATCAGGGGTTGCCAATCTTCGCCGAATCAGGGTCATATTGGTCTGCATACTCTCCGTAAATCCGTCCCTTGCCCCTCGAATCGTCGGTTCAGCAGCGGGCTCCTCAATCGACCGCTGCTCCCATTTATGCAGAGCCACCATCAAAGGCCGCGCACATCCGTCCAGCAGCACGACCGTCTCCCCTTTACAGAGGCCGGTCAAGCTCTCCTCCACACTGTTCATCAGACGAAGCTGTTTTGATTGAGAAAGAGACTTGAACAGATCCTCGGAGCTTCCGCTTTTTCCGTTGGAATTTTGCTCATTCCATCCTTTCAGCTGATCCGGGTCCATCCGGTTCAAAGGCTCGAGAATATCCGATTGGAGCCGAAGCTCGTCCGTCATTCCCTCGATAAGAATCAAATAGCCCTGTCTGCCGCTTTGAAGCGTGAACGGATTATATTGAACATCAGCTCCCGGCTCCAACTGCTTGCGGTACAGCTGAACGTCATCTTCCAGCACGCCGGTCAGCTTGGTATTTCCGGTTATCTTACCGGAATCCGGAACGTTCATCTTCCTCTGCTCCTCTCTCGTCCAATTTCTTCTATTTGAGTATGATGAATTTTCCAGAAAACTATTCTGGATACCTCAGATTTCCGGCGTTTACGCAAAGAGAGCACCTAGCCGGAGACTTTGTCCGATAGGTGCCCTCTTTTATTCTTGATAAGTATAATCGTCTGTACTCTTTATTTTCCTTCCTTGATTGCATTCGCAGCATGCGCACCGCTCAGTCGACCGCTCGTCAGCGCGTATTGCACCGCACTGCCGGACATATAAACCTGATTATAAATGAAGCGGTTCGCTGATTCGCCGCCTGCATATAGATTCGGAATAACCGACCCGTCCTCCTTCAATACGCGGAACGCTTCGTCAACCTTTACGCCTCCGAAGGTACCCATCGTTTTAGGATAAAATTTGAAAGCATAGAATGGGCCTTTATCAACTGCTATAAGCGTCCCTTTCTCCTTGTTGAAGGCATCCTTACCCGAAACAACTCCGCTGTTGAAGGTATTTATAGTCCCCGCCAGTGCATCCGCCGGTACCTCCATGGCATTGGCCAGCTCCTGCAGTGTGCCGCCAGTGGCAATCTCATCGTTAGGCAACTTCCCTTGAATCGATTCGATGGTCTTCGCATTTGCTTCACTCGAATCGATCACCATCCATACCTGCTCATGGTTCACGACCTGGTTAGTCACAATAGCGTAATGGCTGTTCTCGTTAAAGAAGCGTTCGCCCTTTTCATTGACCAGAATCTTCGTCGTATCCCAGCTAAGTCCGCCCAATTCCTGAATGCGGCTGCCCATGCCCAGGCCAATAACCCACGGGTCTTCATACAGGGCTGCACCGACTTTCTCCGCCATCAAAATACCATCCCCGGTACTTCCTGCAGCTGCCGCACTGATATCCATATCTTCCGCGAACTGAGGCAAGAAACGCTTCAGCATTTCCTCGTTTTTGGCAAAACCGCCTGCGGCGATAATGACTTTCTTGGCATGAACGGTCAGCGTGCCTTCCGCATTCTCCGCCTTGACGCCAACAACGGCGCCTTGCCCATCCGTCAGAAGCTCAGTTGCTTTGGTCTCCAGCAAAATGTCGATTCCTTTCTCCCGAACGGTCTTCTCCAGATTGGAGATTAGCTCTGCTCCGCCCTTCTCCGGGAAGTGAAGACGCGCCACAGGATCCAGACCATAGCCCTCTACGCGGGCATATTTATGATTCATGTAATCCACCAGCCAATGAGTCGTATCTACAGCATCATCCATAAATTGCGTTACCCGGTCATAGTCAGGATACTGGCTGTCCGGATTGCTGGTGCTTTGGCGCTCTTTCCACAGCTTCATCCAGTCCTCAGGCGTATCCTTCACGCCGATCTCTTCCTGGAAGCGGGTGCCAGTCGCTGCAATTCCTCCGCCTGACAGCGCGGTGGATCCGCCGACATTGCCTTGCTTCTCCAGAACGATTACCTTGGCACCCTGTTCAAAAGCCGAACCGGCTGCTGCAAGCCCGGTGCCGCCTGCACCAATAATGACTACATCCGTAGACATTTCGCTATCCGTCTTGTCTCCTTCATTGACCGCAGCGGCTACTTTTAATGCATTGATGTCGCCGCCGGCCTGCTTCACGCAATCCTCAACCGCCGCCAAAATGGCATTAGAGGTATTGGTAGCTCCTGAGACAACATCCACCGCAAGCGTCTGACCTGTCACAATACCCTGCGGTATCTTTTCGATGGCCGGATCACTAATCCCTTGGGTTTCTTTATGATCCTTCACGGTAACCGATACAATCGCATCGGCATCAAATACAACCTCAACCGTAACGTCTCCGTTATTTCCCTTGGCGACTGCTGTATACGTTCCCGCTTTGTATACGCTGCTGCCGGATACTTCGTTGGCTGCCCTATTGCCTTCATCCCCCGAATTTCCGCAGGCTGCCAAGCTGAATACCAGCAGAGCGCCCATCATCACTATTAATGTTTTTTTCCAAATCCTGCTCATGATTGTTCTCCCCCTATTGCTGTGCTCAAGTTATAAGTTAAGTCTACAAAGTGGGGTGTTCACCAAGTCAATCTCGATTTGTGAAAAAAATAACTTAATAAAGCTGCCTTGATGTCCAAAACATGGGGTTGACCCTATGTTTTGAAAAGAACTATGAAATTCTATGTCTGGGCGGCCATATTTCCCGAGCGGCATTTATGAGGGCAGCTTCATAACTGCTGTTACTGTTCTTGATTCCGGCATAAAGCGTTAAATACTGATCCTTATCCTTCAAGGCCAAATATGGACTGCTATCTTTAACCGGTCCGAAGTCCTCCATATTTATCGAAGAAAAGTTCAGTTCTTCCATACTCCTGATGATCTCGTTCCGGCACAGATAATCCCTCGCCTCCATCGGACTATGGATTCCGCTTCCGCTGCGGACGCCTAGATGCCAAAATGCCCCGGCGAACAAGCCCTTAGGCTTCAGAAGCGGTGAAGCTACAGCAGGAAGGAACTTCTTCTCGGATAAAACATATCGGGTGTTCATGCCATGATTGACGATGATATCAACGGAACCCGAAGCAAGAGGAATCTGCTTCAATTCGCTGCACAAGAAGATAAAACGTTTCTCTCCATAATGCAGCTGCAGATTTTGCTTGAGCTCCCTCAGGCGGTCCAGATCCGTACTGAGCAGGATATAGGTGCACCCCTCGGGAATTTGTTCGATGTACTGCATTAGAAAGCGTCCTACGCAATGATCCAGCTCAAGGATATAATCCGAATGTCCGGCGTGCGCATGGATATAATTCATTAGAGTCGTAGTTCCGTTATACATAAAATTAATGTAATGCGGCGAGGTCGATTCCAGAAACTCCTGTTTCGACGGCATGTTCCGCTTCTTTACTGCATGGCGATCAATAAATATCCCGTCCTCGACGACCGCCTCATAACCGCATTCACAAAAGACGTCGGCTACGAGCAGCATGTGATTCTCGATGGTGCCTCCCGCGATATGCAGCTGGTTCTTGCAGGAGGGGCAGCACAGAATGGGGAGCGAGGCCAGAGGGAAGCCCATCACCTTTGGCTTTTCTACTTCCTCCCTGCTCAATTCCTGAATTTTATGCTTCAAAATGTTTTCAATCTCATTGAACTTCTGCAGCTTCTGATTCACCCGCGCTCTGTTCCGCTCCAGCAATGACAACAGAAACCGGCGGAAATCGTTCGAACGCTCCCCTTCCAGCCGGTTAAAGCATAGGATGGTCTGGATTTCACCTAACGTGAAGTCAAGCTCCTTCAGCATCATAATCTTTTGCAGATCACAGCAGTTATCTTCAGTAAAATAGTAATGGGAGCCTTGCTTCTCTACGACCAGCAATCCCAGATCGATATAATGGCGGATCGCATCCTGCGTAATATTGTTCCTTTTGGAGAACTCGCCGATTCTCAAGTCCATCCCTCCTTCGAATTGGATCAGTCCCGATGCATCTTCAACCGGAATGAAACCATTTGTGAAAAAAATCACTTTATAAAGCATGCTAATTCCTTTTTCTGACGCCGATCCCCTAACATCTTTTCTTCATCGTATCCGAACCTTTCGAGAGGTGCAATAGAATCTTTACACAGAAACCGAAGAAAGCAGCCGCAAAACCGGCTGCTTTCGAGGGGTATGGATTAAGGCATTTCAATTATTGCCTGGATAATGCCGCTGCCGCAACGCCTCATAGAGCAGCACGGACGCGGCCATCGCGACATTGAGCGATTCAGCCTGGCCTCGCATCGGAATGATGAGGCCGTCGTCCATAAGGGCGCGGACCGCGGGACTCAGGCCCGCGCCCTCGCTGCCGAACAGCAGCCAGGTCGGTCCGGTGAAATCATAAGCGAAGCAATTCACCGCGGCCTGCAGGCTGGTGCCGGCCAGGCGAATGCCGCGGCCCTTGGCCTGCGGCAGCAGCTCCTCCAGCTTGCCATGGATTACCGGCAAGTGGAACAGCGAGCCCATGGTGGCGCGCAGCACCTTGGGCCCGTAAATGTCGGCGCAGCCTGCGCCGACGATGACCCCATCCGCACCGACCGCGTCGGCGGTGCGGATGATGGTGCCGACGTTGCCAGGGTCCTGGACACCGTCGAGCACCACAACCAGGCCCGCAGCCGCCTCCAGCAGCGGCTGCGCGGAGCCCGCGTGTTTGCGCACGACCGCAAACACCGGCTGCGGCGTCTTCGTATCGCTGCACTTCGCGATAATCGCCGCCGAGACGCCGATCCAGTCCACATCGAGGCGTGCCGAAGCCGCGGCTGCAAGCTCTGCCGGGATTCCCGCCTCGAGCTCATAGCAGACGCATTCCACATCTGCGTCCGCTTCCAGCGCTTCCTTCACGAGGTGAATCCCCTCGAGAATATATTTGCCCAGCTTGTCCCGCTGCTTCTTCTCCAGCAGGGAGGACCATTCCTTGACCCTGGCATTTTGGGAAGACAAAATCTGCATCTCTTTATTCCATCCTTTATTCGAACAGGTTAGCTTTCCGAGTAAGCCAGCTCCAGTTTCTTCAGATCATTCTTTTCGCCGACGATAACCAGAATATCTCCATCCACAAGCCGGTCACTGGCGGACGGCGAAATATTCATTTTCGAGCCTTGCTTAATCGCCATGACGTTGCAGCCGAACTTGGCCCGGATGTTCAACTCTTTCAGATTCTGCCCAAGCATGGTTCTCGTCGCTCTCAGCTCGACAATGCTGTACTCCTCGGACAGCTCAATATAATCGAGAATATTCGGCGAGGTCAAATGATGAGCTACCCGCAGTCCCATATCCCGCTCCGGAAAGATCACCTTGTCTGCGCCGATTTTGTTCAGCACCTTGCCGTGCAGCTCATTTTGCGCTTTTACGACAATCAGCGGGCCCCCGATATCCTTCAGAATCAGGGTAGTCAAAATACTTGATTGTATATCCTCGCCAATGGCGACAACGACCACATCAAAATTGCGGATGCCAAGCGTGCGAAGGGCTTCCTCTTCTGTCGAATCGGCAGTCACCGCATGAGTTACCACATTGGATACCTCCTGCGTGCGCTGCTCGTTCGAATCCACGGCAAGCACGTCAAAGCCCATTCCGCTAAGCGCCGTAGCCACACTCAAGCCGAATCGTCCCATGCCGATTACAGCGTATTGTTTTTTTGCTGCACGTGCCATCTATTTACACCACCTGAACGACTTCATAATTGGAAAAAGGTTGTTCAAAAAACCGACTTTTTGAACTCGTTTGTTAAGTATATCATACCATGGTGCAAACTTGAATTTCCCGGGCAATTGCAGGGCACGCTATATAGCGGGCAACTACGATTTCAAGGAGGGTAACCGATGCCAATCATTATGGATTTGCGACAAGCCGTTATGCACAAAATGCACGGACAGGACGAGGCCGGACTTCATGAGATGATTGAGGGCTCGATCGGCGCTCAGGAAGCTGCTCTTCCCGGACTTGGCGTCGTCTTTGAGATGATGTGGAGAAACATCGATCCAGCCAAACAGGATGAGATTGTCTCTCTGGTGCATCACCAGCTCGAACAGTCGAATCTCCAGCCATTGAAATAAAGGTTTCGCCCGACCCCCGCAAAGCGGTACAGCGCATGTCCTCTTTGCGGGGCCCTTCTTGCATATCCATAAAAAACGCCTTCGAGCTGTGATATCGGCAGACGAAGGCGTTTATTATAAGTTTGGATATACATTTGGTTTAGCTGCTCCTTTGAAGAGAGCTCCTTACGGCGCAGTCTCCAGGAACTTCGCGTCCGGATTCTTCTCCATGGCCGTACGCATCGCGTACTCATTCTCGAACAAGACAACATAATTGCCCTTTTTGTCCTTCACCAATGTTGAATTAATCCGGAACTTGGACGGATCGACCTTATCGGCAACAATCCAGCGGGCGAATTGGAACGGCATGCGCTGAAGCTGAACATCCACGCCGTATTCTCCCTTCATCCGGTATTCGAACACCTCGAATTGGAGCTGTCCGACAACGCCCAGCAGCGTATCTTCGAAGCCCACCGTCGTGAACACCTGAATGGTCCCTTCCTCGGTCAACTGGTCGATTCCCTTTTGATACTGCTTATGCTTGAGCGCGTTCTTGACCGTAACCTTGGCGAATATCTCCGGCGAGAACGTCGGCAATTCATCGAATACGACCTCGCTGCTCTGGCTCAAGGAGTCGCCGATCCGGAAAATTCCCGGATCGAACAGACCGATAATATCTCCAGGATAAGCCTCCGACACGATATCCCGATCCTGGGCGAGGAATTGCTGCGGCTGAGACAGCTTGATCTCCTTGCCGGCCCGCACATGCTTCACGCTCATGCCGCGTTCGAACTTCCCGGATACAATACGCAGAAAGGCAATCCGGTCCCGGTGAGCCGGGTTCATATTAGCCTGAATCTTGAAGACGTAACCCGAGAACTTCTCGTTCGTCGGTTCCACGAGTCCCGAGGTACTGCGGCGGGGTTCCGGCTTAGGCGCAAGCTGCAGGAAATTCTCGAGGAAGGTCTGCACTCCGAAATTATTAACTGCACTGCCGAAGAAGACCGGGGTCAGCTCGCCGCGCTTTACCTTTTCAAGGTCAAACGGGTCTCCGGCCACATCGAGCAGCTCCAGATCCTGACACAATTGATCGTGCAAATATTCGCCGGCCATCTCGCGGATTTTGGGATCATTATAGTCTTCCACCTTGCGAACCTCGATCTTGGAGTGATCCTCTCCCTGGAACAGCTCCACCTGGTTCTTCATCCGGTCATAGACACCGCAAAGCTCCCGGCCCATCCCGATTGGCCAGTTCATCGGCACCGAACGGATGCCGAGCACCTGCTCGATTTCCTCCATCAACTCAAATGGACTCCGTCCTTCACGGTCCAGCTTGTTAATGAAGGTGAAAATTGGTATGCCCCGTTTCGCACAGACTTGAAACAGCTTGATCGTCTGTACTTCGACACCCTTCGCCACGTCGATCAGCATCACCGCGCTATCCGCAGCCGTCAACGTCCGGTAAGTATCCTCACTGAAGTCCTGGTGCCCCGGCGTGTCCAAAATATTAATCCGATGTCCGTTATAATCAAATTGCATTACAGAAGAGGTAACCGAGATTCCCCGCTGCTTCTCAATCTCCATCCAGTCGCTGGTCGCGTGCTTGCTTGCCTTGCGCGCCTTGACCGAGCCGGCCAAGCGAATCGCTCCGCCGAACAAGAGCAGCTTCTCCGTCAACGTCGTCTTCCCGGCGTCCGGGTGGGAAATAATCGCGAAGGTTCTTCGTTTATCTACTTCCTGCTGCAAATTATCCAATCCAGTGCTCATTCTCACTTTCCTCTCGCTTCACAAAGTCACAGCTTCTATTGTAACATATTTTCACTCCGCTTACGCAGAGACAATCGCTTATTTCCAGTTGGCTTGAATGAACTCATCCCGTCCGGACTGCTCGCGGTCCTCCTTATAATGCTTCGGGTTCTTCTTATGGTAATCCTGGTGGTAATCCTCAGCCGGATAGAAGGTCTTCGCCGGTATAATTTCAGTTACAATCGGCTTGTCGAAACGCCCGCTTTGTTCCAGCGCCAGCTTCGATTGCAGAGCTGCTTCCCGCTGCTGTTCATTATGGCAGAAGATTGCCGTTCTGTATTGCGGGCCCCGATCCTGAAACTGACCGTGCGGATCCGTCGGATCCACTTGAGGCCAATACAATTCAAGTAATCGCTCATAGGGAAAAATCGCCGGATCATACGTAATTTGTACAACCTCATAGTGTCCCGTCGTGCCTGTTTTTACTTCTTCATAAGTAGGATTTTCTTTGGTGCCACCCATATATCCCGATACAATGCCGCCGATACCCGGCAATTCCTCAAACGGCGTTACCATGCACCAAAAGCATCCGCCCGCAAAAGTCGCTAATTGCACTTCATTCACGTTCCTCTCTATGCGTTGCTCTTCTCCGCGGCAGCATCCGGTATTCATCCGGATCCGACCTGAGCAAGCTATTCTATGGACAGCATTTTACTCCAATTCAGGTGTGACAACAACCTGAGCATCAAAATGAAATTCGCAAAATATCCTCTATCTTGTCCAGGAAGCCATCACGGATAATAAAATCTATGTTACAATATTTTAGCCTGTTTGCAGGCAAGTGAGGATTGGAGGACCATCAAGAGATGAAACAAAATCCATACATAGCCGTGGAGGGTGCGATCGGAGCAGGAAAAACAACGCTCAGCACGATGCTTGCCCAACGGTTTGATTTTACATTAATGAAGGAAATCGTAGAAGAGAACCCTTTCCTGGACAAATTCTATCAAAACATCGAGGAATGGGCCTTTCAGCTGGAAATGTTCTTTTTATGCAACCGTTACAAGCAGTTGGGCGATACCCTGCTTAATCCGTCGCACGCCTACCAACCGATTGTCTCGGATTATCATATCTACAAGAACATGATTTTCGCCGAGCGCACGCTCTCCGGCGTTCAACTGGATAAATACCGGCAGATTTATCATTTGTTGACGGATGACCTGCCGAAGCCTAACCTGATCGTATACATCAAGGCTGATCTTGATACCCTGCTGCACAGAATTCAGAAGCGCGGCCGCGACTTTGAACAAAACTTCGATGCGGGATATCTGTCCCAACTGGTAGAGGACTACGAGACAGCCATCTCACATATTCGGGCACAAGAGCCGGATACGGTCATTATTACGATTGATGGCGATAAGCTGGACTTTGTTGAACGTCCGGAGGATTTCGAGCAGATCGTTGCCAAGATAAAGGAGCACTTATAGACGATGAGCCATGAATTTAACATTCCCAAAGATGCATTAATCACGGTAGCAGGTACTGTCGGGGTTGGAAAATCCACGCTGACCAATGCCTTGGCCGCCCGCCTCGGCTTCCGTACTTCAATGGAAAAGGTCGATACAAATCCTTATCTGGAGAAGTTTTATCATGATTTTGAACGCTGGAGCTTCCATCTGCAAATTTACTTCCTGGCCGAGCGCTTTAAGGAGCAGAAAGCTATCGTGGAGGCAGGCGGCGGCTTCGTGCAGGATCGTTCCATCTACGAGGACACCGGCATCTTCGCCAAAATGCACGCCGATCAAGGCACGATGTCCCTTACCGATTATGAGACCTACAACAGCCTGTTTGAGGCCATGGTCATGACGCCCTATTTCCCGCACCCGGACGTATTGATCTACCTGGAGGGCGAACTTCCATCCATCTTGAATCGTATCCGTCTGCGCGGCCGGGAAATGGAAATCCAAACGGACATTTCGTATTGGGAGCACATGCATCAGCGGTACGCCAAATGGATCAGTGAGTTCCATGCCTGCCCGGTACTGCGGCTGAATATCGATGAATACGATGCTACCGATGAAGCTGCACTGGACGAAATCATCCGCCAAGTCGCGAAGATCATTCAGGACTCAAGAGCGTTGCGGGCAATATAGCGAGAGGACGTCAATCGCGCGAGCTAGTATTTTTTACCCCGGTACCCCAGGTACTGGGGTTTTCGTTGTTATATAGAGCGAACATCGTAAGCTAGATGATCCGAAGAAACAGATAATAAATTAAGGACAAGATGTCCCAAAATCAGGAGCAGGATTGTTACATAAGCAAATCAAGTCAACGAGAAAGGAGGCAGAACGTGGACCGGATGGAAGCGGAGCAAATTGTAAAGGCCGTTAAGCTGGGAGACAAGGAAGGCTACGGACGGCTGGTTGAAGCTTATCAGCAGCGGATCTTTCGCTATTGTTTTCATATGCTGGGACAGCTTCAGGAGGCGGAGGATGTAACGCAGGATGTGTTCATCAAAGGATTCGAACGGCTTGATCAGTACCAGGAGGGGACTTATTTCGGAGCGTGGTTATACAAAATCGCTTATCGCGAATGCCTGAACAAACTGAAGCGGGCAAAAACCTATGAGCGTCTAATCCGTCTTTTCGCGGGGACGGTCCCTGGGGCGGAACCGGATCAGGAACCTGAAGCAGAATACAACGCTGAGCTTCGTCAGACGATGCTGCGTCTGAAGCCGGAGGACAGGCATATTATTTTGCTGCGGATTGTGGAGGAGAATCGATTCGAGGATATCGCGGAACAGCTCAATATGAGCTATGCTGCAGTCCGTAAAAGATATGAGCGTGCGAAGCGAAAACTTAAAAACGGTATTTCTGAAAGGGAGGGCGAGACCGATGAACAAAGCCGAAGTCTTTCCTGCTGAAGAGCGGGAACTGCAACGGATATTCAACGAGACCAGATTGCCTCAAATTCAGTTAAAGGCTCGGGTATTGAAAGAATTAGATACGACAAAAAGGGTTTTCCCCGCGAGGGCTAACGGATTTCGTTCCAGACGGCTTCTCACCTCGATCAGTATGATCGTATTTGTAATTGCCTTGATCGGTCTTTTGTCCATTTTCCCGGCTTCGGCGGAGCAATTGCGAAAAATTCCGGTCATCGGCAAGGTGTTTGAGGGGAATATATTTGATTTTGCGGGAGATAGCGGAATCGTAATAGGGGAAGAATCTGGGCTTACTTCAGATGTAAATGAGGAAGCCAAAGATCAGGGAGTCACGATTAAGCTGCAAAATGTTCTGTATGACGGCGCAAGATTGTCTATAGGTTATGAGGTGGTTTCAGAGCAGGCGGCGAATTTGATGTTCTTGGAGAATGTCAAGGTCAGCGTCAACGGTATATTTCGTCCCGATGCCAGGCTAAGTGCGAAACCGCATCTTATTGATGACAAACATGCGGCCGGAATTATAACGATCGATTTGGATGAACCTCAGAAGGAGGATCGCTTCGAGCTAGAGCTTCTTATCGGCGGCGTGAGCGGCATGAAAGCAGGAAATCCATCGGAAGTCAGCGGCGAATGGAGCTTTAAGGTAAACGTCGAAAATCGCGTTGCGGACAGCGAGTATATTTTGCTTGCAGACGGTTATTCAGCGAGTTGGCATGGGGATCGGCTCCGGTTAACCGGATATTTGGCTACTCCGGCAACAACGAAGCTGGACTTTTTCTATACCGGCAATACCGACTGGCTGGGCTTCCAGCTTAAAGATGACAGAGGAATGCTGATTGAAATGTTGGACATATCGCTGACCGTTGACAAAAAAGGAATGGCGAAAGGGACCGTGCGTTTTGCCCCGCTTGCTCCCGGTACGACAAGGGCAGAGATTACGCCCTTTAACTGGTTGGTAGGAAATAAAGATGCAGAGAAAGTTACCACCAAGCTAACACACGATTATCCGATTGTCTTGTCACAGGGAGAGGCTGGAGAAATTGTTGTGCAGAACGTCGAGTTTATGCAAGATAAAACACTAATCTACTACGAAGTGAAGGGCAAGAGCCCTTATATGCAATATGCCTCACTGTGGCTAGAGACACCGGACGGTCAACTGCTTATCTCGGATAACGGGAAGCGTACCCGGGTAAGCGATACTGCCTACGAATATATATTGGAGTATCCGCCGCTGGATGCATCGCAGCCTTACTTCCTCAGCACAATGCCCCAGACGGATCTCGAGCTGCAAGACGAGCTTGCGGTAAGCTTTGCGATTCATAATAAATAGGCGAGCAGAGCTCCATTAAAATCCACCCCCTAGAAATCATCGGATAACCTAAGCGGTTTCCAATATCTATTCTAGGGGGTGGGCTTAAGAAAACAGGTCCTTTGAAATTATATTCCCAAGGCAGCCAACAATTTGTAGACCATTGCAGCAGCTTCGCCTCTCGTCGTTGCTTGGTCCCCGCGGAAAGCGCCGTCCGCGTAACCGCTCAGGATGCCGGCGGACAATGCCTGATCAATTGACGGCTTTGCCCAGCTTGGAATGTCCGAAGCGTCTCTCAGTTCAGGAACATTGCCCGTCACGATGTCGGCGTCCACTCCAGAGAGCTGCAATGCTCTTGCCGTCATAACGGCTGCTTCCGCTCGCGTCACTGTGCGCATCCCCATGAAGCTTGTCGTCCCGGCTTCCTCATATCCTAGAATCAGGCCCGCTTCAACGGCAGCTGCGACGTGCGGCTGCGCCCATGACGGGATATCTCCGTTATCTGAGAAGTTTGTGTTGCCGGAGGCAGCTTCAAGACCTAAAGCCGAAGTCAGCAATTTCGCAAATTCAAGCCTTGTTACAGTCTGTTCCGGACGGAAGCTTCCGTCCGGGTAACCAGCTACGACATTCATCCCCTCAAGGCGATGGACATAGCTTGCTGCCCAATGATTATTCATATCCTTCATCCCTGCCGGTTCATAGGCAAAGACGGCAAACTTCGCAGAGCGTCCAATCTCCGTGCGAATCGTTCCTTCTTCATGAACGGTACCGCCGATGAAGATCCAACGCTTCTGGCTCTCATGGTAATAGTACACAGCCGGTTGGCTTCCCGGCTTCAATTGCTTGGCATCATAGATGAGAGAAAGCTCGAGCGGCTTAAGAAACCGGCCGCCTGTCGTATTGGACAGTTCGAAGATGCGGCTGATAGCTTGCATTCCGCCATTCGCAGGAACTTGTTCCGGTTCAATAACCTCGATCCGAACGATCCCCGCCTCCGACACGGCGCCCGCAGGAATCTGAATTCTCACTTCGCCTTCCAGCTCCAACAATGTGCTTTCTCCCGGATTCACGTCCGTTTGCTGTTCCCTGCTCCCGGATGCCGGATCGGTATCTTCTACGACCGGTGTTCCGCCCGTTTGACCGACTTGACCGGCAGAACCTCCGGTTTCGGAAGAACCCCCCTTCCCT
This sequence comes from Paenibacillus brevis, assembly GCF_018919145.1. Lineage (GTDB taxonomy): Bacteria > Bacillota > Bacilli > Paenibacillales > Paenibacillaceae > Fontibacillus > Fontibacillus brevis. Next base: position 131,067 of record NZ_JAHLQJ010000013.1, on the reverse strand, counting down.
GCAACCATCACCCGGCGCACCGCTTCTGAAGCCGCATTGCCCGCCTGGTCGGAGACATGGTAGCGCAGCGTATACGTGCCGACCTTATTGGTGTCGACGTCGCCCGTCACCATGATCTCGCCTACAGGACCGATATTATCAGTTGCCGTTGCGCCTGGCTCGCTATAAGTACCGCCGAGCGGTACAGTAACGTTGGGAGATCCTTTTAATGTTATGATTGGCTGCGTCTTGTCGATGCTTACGGTCAATGCTGCCGTATCCGTTGGATGTCCGGCATCGTCGATAGCATAATAGCGGAGGGAATTGCGTCCCTCGGCGGAAATCGCAATCGGGCTGCTATACTCATGCCATGTATCGCCTTCATCCAGGCTGTAGAATACATTGGCTTCATCCTGCCCTTCGCCTTGCAGACGCAGAGTGACAAGCACGTCTGACACGTACCAGCCATTGCTGCCGGCTTGGCCGGATACTTCAGCCTTTACCGTCATAGCAGTATCGCCCTCCATCAGCATCCCTGATACATCAAATCCAGTCAAGGCATTGTAGGTCGCCTGAATTCCATCCGTATAAAGCCCCGTCTGAGCCGGTGTGTTCACGAAAGGATCCTCGGCGTTGAAAATCAGATTGTTGTTCACCCAAACATAGATTTTCCCCTTCGACCGAACGACCTTATAGAAGTTCTGCGCACTGATCTCTTCATGGAGAACGAAGGAGAACGGACGGTTCAACTCCGAAGGAACGCTGAGTCGAAGTTGGTCAGTCTTTACATGATCCTGAAAATCAGCGATATGGTAATCGCCTTTTCCCTTATCCTGATACGTGAACGGTACGTCGCTCCACCCGCCCATCCAGCTGCCAAACCCGAAGTCCGGAGAGTTCGATTCAGGAAGCTCAAAGGACTTCTCTACATACTGGAACGGACCATGGGTCCACAGAATCTTGGCCGACGAAACCTCCGCTTCTCCGCGCAGATCGTACACATACTCGCGCTGGCCGTCCTCCTCATAATTGCTATGTCCATAAATCGTATCCCTGGCTGCTGAAGCAACGGCCATGAGCTCTTCTTGCCCGTCTACAACCTTGCGAAGCTCGAATTGCTTTGTAGCGTAATTCGTACTTGCTGTTACATAGTTCTGCTCATCAATATACTCGAGAATCACGCCCGCTTTGCCCGATGACGGCAAAGCACCCGTATTCACGTTGACCGAAAATTCATGTTCAAGCATCCGATCGCCTTTGGCCGTGAGTGCTTCCCTGGCCGCCGGTGATTGCAAGCCCTGGTCAGACACCTGCCATGCAGCATCCCAGCCATCCATATAAGTTCCATATTCGCTCAAGCCGGTCGTCAGGGTCACGTTATCCACCCGGACCTTCGCTTTGTTACTGATCAGGCCAACCTGACCTGAACCAGCCATTGCCTCATGCTCAAATACCGGACGATCGTCATTAAGCATATAGTGATCGAGCTCCGCAAACAATTTGAACCCGTTCTTATATACCTTAAGCGAGTGGTAGGATTCCGCAAAGTCCGCAGCACGCGGGTCATCCTGCAGGAATGCAAACGTCGAAGGCAAATCAGCTTCGGAAATGTCTGCAGCTCCGTTGATGCGCGACACGATAACAAGCTTCCGGTCATCGCGGTCGATCAACAGATTCACGTAGTTGTCCTCATCCTGATGCCATACCACCATGCCGGCCTGACCCTCTTCTCCGAAATCATTCTCGTCGAATCGAAGATTAGCCTCCATAAAGAAGTTCTCCGCTGCGTATCCGTTCAGCAGCACCCGCTTTGATTCGCCAGGCGCATTGAAATACAACGCCCCGTCATCGATAGATACATCCGCTTCCGGGATATCATAATGCTGCAAGCTTGACACCGAATCGAACCGGTCCTGGAACGTCGGCGTCCAGGCATCCGGATGGAGGCCTTCGGAATCGAAGGAGGTTGGACCATCAACGACCATTTCCTGATCCCAGAAATAGACGCGATCTTTACCTTGTCCTTCATTACTGTTCCAGAATGCCTTATAAGTAACCCAGGTCTCGAACCCGTTCGGCCCCTTAATAACATTCGGTTGAGACGGTCCGACAATGTCCGATTCGACCGGATGTCCGTTCGTATCGTACAGACCGAAATCCAGATGGTAAAAATTCAATGCAGGTCCGCCGTTCGTACTGATCTCCACGGAGATCACATTCTCCCCTGCCTGCAACAGGTTAGCGGGAACCTCAATCATTTTGTAAGCCCGCTGCTGACCGTTGAATGCGAAAAATTCCTCGCCGTTCACATACAGCTTCCCGTAGCCTTGCAGACGGTAGCGCAGGACGGTCGTCTCCGGTACCGTATCAAGCTCGAAAGAACGCTTGGCCCAAATAGAGGCAGGTCCGTTCGGATGAGACCAAATCTCGGCTGCTGTCTTTTTTCCGTCGTTATAAATGCTCGGAATCTTCGACCGGTTCTCTTCCGGCCAGCCGAAGCCGCCTTCTCCGGACACCCAGCCGTTCTCGTCAGATCCGGTGTTGTTCCACCCTTCCTGAGGCTCATCGAAGGTGTATTGATACGGCTGACTTCCGTGCTCCGACGTCGGCAGAAGCACGCGGTATTTGAGGATTAACTCCTCGACATTGCGGGCCAGCAGCTTGCCCGGATATTTGGTATCATTCGTGAATGTATCGTATTGGCCGGCTTGCGCCACTCCTGTCTCATAAAGACCTGTTTCCGGGAACATCTGATTCGCCGCATATAGCATATAATACTGTCCGTTATGGTAGTAAAGCTCCCCTCCTTCAAAGTTGAAGAAGTTCAAATTACCCCAGTGGCCCTTCTGCGTAGTCAGCGTCTCGACCGCCTGGCTGCGGCCAGGATTTCCATGCTCGTTGAAGAAGGATTCCACCTTCCAGACCCATAGGCCGGCACGTCCCGGCTTTGCCGCACCCGTATTCGGATCTACTTCGTCCGGATTGACCTTGCGCTGGAAGACCAAGTCTCCGTTATGCGCGACGAATAACTGAGGATCAATTCCCGAGTCATATTTTTTATCCCAAAAACTATTCCGGAAATCGGGCGTTGTGTTCAGTGTGTTCGGATCCCCGTGCAGCAAAGAGGTGCCGTTGAAAGTATAGAACATAGCCCCGTTATGATAGAGCAAATCGGATGCCCCTAATTCCTTGTAGTCAGCCGGATTTACCAGCGGAGGAGCATTGCTCGGATCATTCGAAATCATCATGTAAGGACTTTCCCAATGAATCATATCCTTGGAACGATACACATTTCCCAATGTACCGGTTCCCATTGCATAGTAGTAGCCGTTATACTTCTCGATCGTTCCGTCGTAGAGGGTGGCCTTCTTGCCTATCTCCGATCCTGAATCGACACGGAACATGTTATCTATTTCGTTAATAGCGAATGCATTTACCGTAACCTCGCTGTTAGCCGTCAAGCCTCCATCCTCGGTTACGGCCGAGATGGTCGCGGTACCCGTTCCGACGGCTGTCACTCTGCCGCTCGCATCGGCAACGGCCACGGAAGAGTCGGAAGACGACCAGGCGATGTTAAGATTCGATGCGTTCTTCGGCAAAATTTCAGCCGACAACAGATGTGTTCCGCCCACCGCTAATGTAATCCTGGGGTGGTTCAGAGAGATTTTCTCGGCCTGTATGCCCTTGACGGTGACATTCACAGAATCGCTACGCCCCCCATCCTCTGTGGTTACAGTGATCGTTGCGGTTCCCGGCAGAAGCGCCGTAACGACGCCCGATTCGTCAACCGAAGCTATGGACGGACTATCGGAAGACCATCTGACATGCTGATTCGTTGCATTTTCCGGTGTGAACGTCAGCGTCAGTGCCTGCGTTGTACCCACCACGATTTCCGCATCGGCAGGCGCAAGTTTTACCCCTTCAACCGGAATGCTCGCAACGGTGACATTAATCCTAGCCTCATGTCCGCCATCGACAGTCTTGATGGTGATTTCTGCCGTTCCCTCCGAAATTCCTTGCACGGCTGCCTTCAGGGTGCCGTTCGGCGTGACCGTCACAACGGATTCATCGCTCGAGGTCCAGATGACATTCTGATTCGTCGCATGCCCCGGTAGAATCAGTGCTGCAAGCTCCTGCGTGAGGCCCTTTCCAATCGTCATCTCCGTACGGTCCAAGGTTACGCTGGTCGCAGATACGGCTCCAACGATAGGCTCGGTGGCAATATGATAGAATCGCACATCATCCATGACCCCATTGAAGTAGCCCCCGCCATCTCCTCCAAAAGCATCGATACTGAATCTCGCACCGATCGCTCCTTCATTGGCCGCAGCGGCGACTTTGGAGTAGGACGTCTGCGTCTCCCCAGCCAATTGTCCGTCTAGGAAAAGCTTGAACGTGCCGTTATCGAAAGTAACTGCGGCATGATGCCATAACCCTGCATCAGTCAGAGCTTCGGAAAGAGTAAACGCTTTGCCCCCGCTCACAATTGCAGTCTCGAGCTTCCCTTCATTGATTTGAATCGCCATTCCTGCCGCGGTTCCTCCGCGTTCGAACAGCACTTGCCTGGTGGTCAGGTCATTTGGCTTGAACCACATTGCGGCAGTAAATTCAGAGAACTCATCCCTCAAATAAGGATCATTTGTCGTATTGAGTTGAATGATGTCCGACCATCCGTTGAAAGAAAAGCCGCCCCCATCAATCCCTCCGTTCGGCAGCCAGGTCCCGATAGCGCTTACAGAATGATGGTCATTACCGGAGGAGTCCTCCGCAACAGTTCTGCCGTTGTGATTGAAAGGTGTATCAAGCTTGTACCTGGCTTCCAGTCCATCAAAGGGAATAGTAACCCACTCCGGAAGAACGGTAATTTCGCTCGCAGCCATGTAGCTCCCGTCCTCGGTCAACACCGTAACCGTCGCACTGCCTGCATTTTTCGGTTCCACAACCGCCTGTGCCGGGCCGTAAACGGAGACCGTCACTACAGTCTCATCGCTCGAACTCCAAGTAACATTGCGATTCGTTGCGAACGTTGGTTGAGGAGACGCAGTAAGGTACACAGCCTCGCTGACCGTTGTAGTCATCTGGGTCTTGTCCAGGCTGACCCCGCTCACATGGATCGATGGTAAAATTGCGGTCTCATAGAATCGCACGTCATCCATCATCCCGCTGAACCAAGCCCCGCCATTTCCCCCATTGAACGCATCGACCCCTAATCTTGCACCGAGGCCCCCTTCGTTAAGTGCCGTGTTCACTTTAGTAAACGGAGCAGTTGCTGTATCAGCGACTTCTCCATCCAGATAAAGCTTGAATACCCCGTTGTTGAACGTAAGCAGGACGTGATGCCAAGAGGCTGTATCCGTAAATGGGGTCGATACGATCTCCCTCACATCGGCGCTTGCAACCGCGGCTTCCAGTCTGTTCGCATTCAACTGAATCGCTAAACCGGACGTATTCCCTCCGCGCTCGAACAACACCTGCTGGGTTCTCGTATCATTAGCTTTAAACCAAAAGGATACGGAATGCTCCGTGAATGCGTCCTTCAGGTATGATCCGGCCGCAGCAGAGCCTAAATTCAGCTGGACCAAATCGGTGACTCCGTTGAACGACAGAGCCCCGCCATAAACCCCGCCTTCCGGAACCCACGTACCAACCGCGCTGATCGAATGATGTGCATTGCCTGAGGAATCCTCTGCAACCTGCTTATTGTCATAGTCGAATGGCGCATCCAGCTTGTACCAGGCCATCAATCCTGGTTCTGCAGCGCTTGTCTCCAAAGCATAACTCTTTCCTCCCGGAATAGCGCTGCTTACAAGCGCCGCAATGAGAACGAACACGAAAAACTGTCGAAAGCTCTTGCCCAATTTGCATCTCCCCTTCGTTTTATTTCTGTAAACCAGATACATCTGCCAATCACTTCATAAATGCCGGACTAGCTCTCTCAAGCCCATTTTCGTATCTTTTCGTACCTCCTCTCGCTCAAAATACCTCTATAAAAGTAAGCGCTTCCAAATTAACATTATAAGCTGTTACTTTCTCTTGGCCGCTCCAATAATATGACCTATAACTCTAAATATTTGACTGAATGGAACCGCACAGAATCCCGGCGGACTTTTGTTCTGATCTGAAAAAAGACAGCGACAGCCTCAGACGAAAGATAGACGTCCCGGACTGCCGCTGTTTGATTAAGTTAATATTGGGAGCAGACGCGCCCGCGTAGGGTGCGACCAAAGCGGCTCCACCGGGATTCTAATCGATGCCGGATTTCAATCCACGCACCGCGTAGAGTGCGACACAGATACCTTTACTACATTGTTCGCGAGTTCCACTTCAATCCACGCACCCGCGTAGGGTGCGACCCGACTGTCTGCCATTGACCCACTGTACCATATTCCATTTCAATCCACGCACCCGCGTAGGGTGCGACTCGGATGTGGCACCGTTACATGGAGATCTTAGTATTTCAATCCACGCACCCGCGTAGGGTGCGACAAATAAATACAGCTGGGATTTGGTATCCTGGTAATTTCAATCCACGCACCCGCGTAGGGTGCGACGCTAGTTGATCCGATTCCCTATATATCCAGCGTCGAATTTCAATCCACGCACCCGCGTAGGGTGCGACCTGAGCTTGAGTCAGACCAGCTGCTTCTCGGCAGATTTCAATCCACGCACCCGCGTAGGGTGCGACCATATATAAGCCCTAAAGATTGCCCCCATGCGTTATTTCAATCCACGCACCCGCGTAGGGTGCGACTCCGATTTTTAACAGAATAAGGGTGTTATCCGGCTTAATCGGCCTTCTTGAGCCCTTATACCATCAAAAATCGTTCAGATAATTGTATATTTTTACATATAATCAAATGAAAGTAACTTATTTTGGTGCGAATCCCCTAAGGAAATCATGTTCGCTTCACATTCGCACCAGCCTATTTTATGCTATTTTGGCCGTTAGAGAATCAGTGGGCCCTCCAGATCAAGAGATGATTTCGTACCAACATGCTCTATCTTGTTCTTGTACTGGTTACCCAATTGGTAGAAGCGGATACTATCCTGCTCCGGGTCAATGAGTTCTAGCAGACGTAGTCTCAAGGATGTCCATTCGGCGGCATCCACGATGCATTCAAACACAGAGTTTTGCACCCTTTGCCCGCAGTTCAGGCAAGTCTTGGCCACCTGTCGCAATCTGCGCTGCCCTGCCGAATCCGTTGTGCTTACATCATAAGTGATAAGTACCAGTATGATTCATACACCTACTTCCAAAGAAATGGCGGGTATTCATCCAGATCACCGCGCAAATACCTGGCGAGCAACAAAGCCTGTACATGTGGCAGCAACCCCCAGGAAATGTTTTCACCGAGATAGGGATGCTTGATCTTCTCTTGCTTGCGATTCTGCCAAGCGGACAGAAAGGTTTTGCGGCCTTCGTCCGTCAGCAGCACCGCCCCATTCTCTTTATGAACGAAGTCATCGGCACTAACAAGCCTTTTATTGATGAGTGACAACACAAATCGATCCGCATAAATGCCCCGTAGCTCCTCCATAACATCAAGCGCTAACGAGGCACGTCCAGGACGGTCACGATGCAGGAACCCCACGTAAGCATCCAGCCCAACCCCTTCCAATGCTGAAGCCATATCATGAGCCAGCAAGGTATAAGCCAGAGATAACATGGCATTCACCTTATCGAGCGGAGGGCGGCGAGAGCGAGTATGAAATTGAAAGTCCTCTTTCTGCTGCAAAATCATATGATCCCACAGCTTATTATAGCTAAGTGCCGCTTGTCCCTCTAGCCCACGCAAGCGTTCTAGATCATCGCATTCCCAAATGGCGTCCATGGTGCCAGATAACTGGGCTGAAGCCTCTTTGAACTGGTCCACATCAACACGTAGCGGGTAATCCCGTGTCATCCGTTCCAGCATCCATTTGTGGTTATATATTTATTTCCTTTACTCGCACCGATCACTCTGGCAGAAATCTTCCATTCATCGTCATAAAGGCAATGGCTATATTCCGCTCCGCACAATATCCTATATTTCAATCCACACCCCCGTACGGGGAGTGACAAGGCTACACTTCATTCCAAATTCATCGGTTAATTATTTCAATCCACACTCCCGTACGGGGAGTGACAATTGTTGAGATTTACTTTGGGGATGGCCGAGTAATTTCAATCCACACTCCCGTACGGGGAGTGACACCTATAAGGACATTAATAAGTCCGGGTGGTACATATTTCAATCCACACTCCCGTACGGGGAGTGACCATGGACCCGGAAAATGTATGGAACATCGAGTTTATTTCAATCCACACTCCCGTACGGGGAGTGACGTAGAGCGCACGGACTTAAGATGCATGATGCTGCGATTTCAATCCACACTCCCGTACGGGGAGTGACCCGCAGCATGTCTGAGTCGTGATTAGCCTCAATGATATTTCAATCCACACTCCCGTACGGGGAGTGACACGTCGGCCTACCGAATAAGGCGATGCTCGCCGGATTTCAATCCACACTCCCGTACGGGGAGTGACCCCAAGATGGAAGGAAGGCTTTCCAGTGCTACGTTCATTTCAATCCACACTCCCGTACGGGGAGTGACTTGTAACTGCTGGTACATCAGCAGCTTACTACACATTTCAATCCACACTCCCGTACGGGGAGTGACATCGACAATCAGGAGATACCCCCGATCGGTGTTATTTCAATCCACACTCCCGTACGGGGAGTGACTCCGGCCAGATCTTCAGGTTATGGGCGTACATCATATTTCAATCCACACTCCCGTACGGGGAGTGACGAAAATATGGATTTCATACTCGACGCTTTGAGCGATTTCAATCCACACTCCCGTACGGGGAGTGACCGGTCTACGCCTTCAATATTGTAAGCCTCAAGATAATTTCAATCCACACTCCCGTACGGGGAGTGACCGAGCGTAGCGGTATGACTGTTGAATCTGCTGCGATTTCAATCCACACTCCCGTACGGGGAGTGACGATACCTACCTTCGTCCAAGCCGCTTCACCCTATGAATTTCAATCCACACTCCCGTACGGGGAGTGACCGAGATCCGGAGAACATGTATACGGAGGAAGAATATATTTCAATCCACACTCCCGTACGGGGAGTGACAATAATCATGTATTTAAAATCTGTCAAAAATACAGATTTCAATCCACACTCCCGTACGGGGAGTGACCAGTTGGACATGCTGAACCATTCTCTTTATGTCGCATTTCAATCCACACTCCCGTACGGGGAGTGACCGTTCGGGCGCAGTTTGCAAATGGATCCTCTGGAGATTTCAATCCACACTCCCGTACGGGGAGTGACTGGCCCCAGAAAAAGGCTTATCCCAAAAGGGCTCCGAGGCTTAAAAGTGCGAACCTCAATAACTGACCGTTTTTCTTGGGTTAATAATTGTAGGAAAAGCCCGAAAAGCCACCTGTAGCAACGGGTGCGAACCTCCTAGGGAATTCATGTGAGCTTGGGGTTCGCACTTTTTTTACCTAGGCTTGCTAAAGTAACAATACCCCTTCCGGATCGTATCCTTCTTTAGCTCCGACATGTTCTACTCGCTTCTTCCAGTTTGCTCCGAGAAGATAGTATCGCAGACTGTCCTTCGCAGGGTCCATTTCTGTTTCAAGCTTCTGTTTTAACTGCTTAAATTGCGTAGGATCAACTAAACATTCAAATACGGAGTTTTGGACTCGTTGGCCGTAATTTAGGCAGTGTTTAGCTATTCGGCGCAATCGTCTTCTGCCCTCCGGTGTAGCTGTTTCAACATCATACGTAATTAACACCATCATTTGCTTCTCCTCCTACATCGCTCATTTCCATAAATAGGGAGGATAATCCTCAATATCTCCCCGAATAAATCGGGCTAATAGTAAGGCCTGTGCATACGGAATTAATCCTACTTCAATCGTTTCGTCAAGAAACGGATGCCTGATTTCTTCTTTTTTCCTTTGCTGCCAAGAGCTTAATACGATATTCCTTCCTTCATCGGACAACAATACCGCTCCATTTTCCTTAATAATAAACGATTTTGGCGATATTTGCTTTCTATTTATTAGTGTCAGCGCCAGGCGATCGGCTAGGTAAGGTCGAAGCTCCTCCATTAAATCAAGCGCCAGACTGGCTCGACCGGGCCTATCTCGATGTAGAAATCCAACGGCAGGATCAAGCCCAACTGTCTCCAGAGCAGCTTGTACATCTAAGCGCAACATAGTGTATAGGAATGACAGCAAGGCATTTATTCGATCCTTAGGCGGACGCCGATTTCTAGTCGTCATCATAAAAGCCTTTTTCTCTGTGAGAATCAGTTCGTTCATACCGCTAAAATAATGCTTAGCCGCCTCTCCTTCTACTCCTCGAAGAGTATCCAGATTATCCACATGGATAACCATGTGGGAAAGCCGCTTTAACTCCACTGCAATGGGTTGGAGTTGACTGCTCTTATCCTGCTCACCGTAATCACGAATAGCACGGTTAATTACGGTTCTAGAGTTAATTACTTTTGCCTGAATCATTCGCTTCGCGATCTGTAGAGCCTCCGGGCCATCTGAGAATTTGTACTGCTTGCGTCGTAACAATACATTTCCAGAGGTTTTTCCCTGAATTCGCGCTCGGAAGCCCCCATGCTCATTCAGAAAAGTCAGCGCTACTCCTCTCTCTGCACATAAATGCATAAGTCCAGGGCTGGCTCCCGTGTAACCAAATGTAATAATAGCTTCCAGATTGTGAATAGGAATACGGAATTTTTCCGCTTGCTCCGCCAAAATCACCACATTCTCGCCGTCACGAGATAGATAATTATCAGTGGAAGTGACGTATAATGTATTCAACAATTTTCTCATAATTCTTCTCCCAAATAACTTTCCAAGTACTGTTCTACCGAACATGTGCTTAGTTTCGGCAAGCACAGATCGATTAGCGAACAGGATTTGCAAGCCTTAGAATACGTTCCGCCCGGAGTAGTGCCGCTATTAAGGAGCTTTCTCATCTCCAGTAAATAACTTTCTACACTCTCCCTAAGTTGGCTTGTAAATGCAACCATATAACGTCGTTCTTGTTGCCCGTAAAATAAACTGCCCATCTCGATTTTTACATTCAGCATTTCCTCCAGACACATGGCCTGAGCACATAACTGGACTTCATCACAGTCCCCGCCTTTTGGCTTTCCTCGCTTGTACTCAACCGGAAAGGGCTTCCAAAGCCCTTTCCGCCCGGTTAGTCTAGTCACATATTCAGGTAAATCCTCTTGCTCAGCAGAGTGAAATTCTACAACATCTGCTGTCCCAGTTATACCAAGACTGCTTGATATTAAAGGCATTGCACGCGAAATAATTACTTTGCCGCGCGTTTCCCTGATCGAGGGATTGTCCACCTTACGATGTAACAAGTCTCCTTCATACGTTCTGACATTGTCCGACCATTGCTGTTCGAGATGAATTAATGCCCACTGGCGTTTACAAAAGGCAAAGTGCTGAAGTCCCGACAGCAGCAGCAGGTTATCCTCTTCATACGATTTGCCGCTCACCATTTCTCGATAATTGTTACGCCTTCAGGCACATCATTATAATCTACCGTAATATGATAATCTCCGATGCTTCTGGCCGGATTATGATCACCTGAAGTTTCAACCCCTACACGTTCAAATAACCGATGGGCCGGCGTCTTTCCGAGAAGTGAATCATGCTGAAATATAATTAGCTTTCGTAATGACATCTGTCCTCTTGATGCCGAACGATCATGCTCAAACATATTAATGATAGCCTCCCAGAGTAGCTCCAAATCTTCCGTAGTGAAAGAGGTTTGTCCCGCTAGATGGCCAGATATATATCCATCCATCCGATAAAGTGCGTAAGGAATAATATGCTTTCTGCCCATCTCCCGTTCTTTCTCTGCTCCTTCTTGTGTAACAGCCTGCCGCGTAATGGTCGTTTCCTGAGAGAGTATTGGGTCTACACTCCGAGCAAATGTGAACTGTACAGGCCCACGAACTTGTCCACAGTTCACCTTGGTTGTCATCACTGCACCAAATGTACGTACATCAAAGAAATTGTGGCACATCCATTTAGTCAGTAGCGCGGCTTCACTCTTATCCTTAGGCTTTAATTCTTTGGCCTGTTCTATATCTCCATCACGCAGTGCACGATATGCCTTGCGATGTTGCTCATTTAGAGCTGCACTCTCACCCACGTAAATTTGATAACCTTCGGTGTCATTTTTTACAATATCTACATAATTGCGAATTTTTCTCTTCAGGCACACATCTGTAACCAGACCATGCCCCGTTTCTGCATCAATACGTGGCATATTGCCCATGTCAGGGTCGCCGTTAGGATTTCCGTTCGTTACATCAAAGAAAATGGTAAACTCATGTCGATTAATCGTTGTGCTCATTCATATCCACTCCTTCGTTATTTTTATCATTTACAACTGGGGTGCCCTCACTAGATTTAGATGTATACAAATCTTGCATCTGCTGAAAATATCCGAGCATAAAAACACCCTGTTCTTCTAAATTGAGTCGCTTGGGTATGCCACCACCATGCTGATCTATCCTAATTTCACCCATAATTTCTCTGATGAGTTTATTCCACCAAATCTCAATATTTGGGCTGAGTTTACTCAAATGAGAGTTTGAGAGCTTGAGTAGACGAGGAAATACCGTTCCAGGCGTTGCCGCTGCAGATGCAAAGAAGCTTTTCTTAATTGTCACGTTCAACCGACCATTTGCTGAATCGCTTTGAATTTTCTCAAGCACCGCAAACAATCTACCCAATCGATAAGATACTTGGGGAGCATCCTTATTTACGGACATACCAAGCGCCTCCTTATATTTATCCTGTTTACGAATTCGTTCATTTCGCGTTAAGTAGCCTTTAATGACAGAAGCTCTTATCCACGCACTTCTGCCATTTTCTCCAAACGGATGAATTATGCCATCTGTCCTGATTCGATTTACAATCGAAGCATACACGGTATAAGGAAACCCTCTCCCTTCGACCATTGACCGAAACCATTGGCTTTCCATGCTTGACGAAACACTCTTCTTCATAGCCGTGAAGTCAGTCACTTTACGTACGGTTTCCAGCATAATGCGGAATATCCCCGGAATTTGTTCAGGTTGATTGCCCACTCTTTGCAGATACAGATCTTCCTGATACTGATTCAAGTTAACAAGCAAATCCCCAAAACTCCCTTGCCAAAAATAGCGAACCGAAATTCGCGCATTGTTGCCCGATAAGCCTAATATATAAAAATTTGATTCATTTGGTAGGGATTGGGATATCGCTTTTCCGCCTTGAACACGTTTCAGCAAGTCACGGATTTGAGCGGTAGTTTTAGTTTCTTCCTCTTTGCCCTCATCCTGTGACTGAAACCCCTCTCCTTCTACCCAATGACTGAAAATTCCCTCTTGCAATCTCCATGCATCGGAATCTGGTTGACGTTCTGCCCAATAGGTCACGGTCATTTCACCAAAGTGCCGCAAAGTATTGTCCTGAGAGGACAACAGATCATTTAGTGCCTTAGTATATGCACTTACAGCAGCCTGACTAACCGGAGCATTGTAGCTTTGCGTCTTTCCGTAGGATTCCGTCGCATCAAAGTTAAAAGAAACCAGGCTTGCTCCTGCCGAGTTGGTGTTTTGAACCCCTTTGATTTTAATATCATGAACACGCGCTATAGGCACAGAGGTCTCTCCAGTTACTAAACAACTTCCCAATATTACAGATTCTTCATCTTGGGACTGATCTTGTTGCTCCCATGGCTCTAGCAATTCCCCGGATTTATGCATAAGATCATATCCTTCAAGTTGAAATGCAAGATTGTTATCCGTAGTCCCGAGAATCATATCAAGCTCTGCTTTTAGACTGGAATTTTCAAGCTGAGTTTCTGGATTCCAGTTCATGTAGAAATTTTTAAGCGCGGTTGCTTCCGGGCCATTCTTGTCTTTCAGCAGCATTAGATGCAATTGTCGGCTGCTCTGGAAACGCTTCGATACCATTAAGGTTCCATCCTTTTGTTTCACCAAGCCCAATACATACTCTGCCTTGTCGGACAGATAGTACGGCTTGGAGCCTGTTCCCGAACGCGCAGTATGTTCAGGTACCGTCAGAATGGCCGGACGCAGCTTCTTCTTGGCATCCTCATACCGAATACTTTCCACTCTGACGATCTCACCAGCCGTGTTCAGTACAAGGATAAAGGAAACCTTATCTCTACTATAGTGAGGTGGTGCCATGTCGGAATCTGGATCTGCCACGAGCATATGATACCGTTTAACCAATGCCTGCAAAATCATACAGCCCCTCCCTCCCCCAGCATATCCGGCACCTCAATCACGCCATTCTCCATCACCGCCCGGAAGAACTTCGGTGTCATCCCATTGGTATAATCTAAGTCCCATAGCATCCATTGCAGGTCAATTAGAGGCTTGTCTTTATAAAATGATTTATCCGGATAAAAATCGCCTTCAATTAGCCGGAAATTCGCCGGGAACTCCTTGCACCCGAAATATGGTTGCTGAAAGCATTGTCCATTTCTGGCTCGGCGGAGAAAAATATTGTAATGCTTCTCTACGGTATCACTATCACCTTTGTGTGCGGTCAGCTCAAAATGTGCTTCAATAATGTAAGCAGGCTGTGACAACATCACTGTCATACGCTGCTCCCGCTCTTCTGAGGTATTTTGCCTCAGCACGGCATCCTTCCCATTCATTGCTGACTTCACTGCCCCAGCAGAAATTTTGGTACGAATTTCATTTCGTTTCAGGGAGGAGAACTTGATTTCATTTATTACATGAATTCGATTCACAACCCATCGTATAGCCGGCTTCCAATGTATAGATTCCAGAATCCCTCTTGCTGCCGAGGGGGTAATGACATCATAACTGACTCGCTCCGCCTTCATTTCAGGCCTTGTAAAACAAGCCAAGTCTCCCCAAACGAAAATTTTCACGCCATATCCCAAATGATTTCCCCTCCTTCAGTCAAATGTTCAGAATTTCCTGAAGTGCAATATCCCTTGAGTAAGGAACTAACCCTGAACTTTTGTCGTACCATTGTATTGGCCTCCTAAGTATAAAGATATCGGTTCGGACCTCATCCAGCTCACCTCCATCCAATAATGCATTGAATTCATGCGGATAAACTTGAACGGTGTACGGCTGAAGCTTACGATATAATTCTCTCCCAACTAAAGGAGAATTTTGAAGCTTATTAAGCAGTTCATTCCATTGCTTCTGACTTTCCAAATCATCTTCAACGATATAAGGAATCACAATAGGTCGCATTTTATCGTCAATAAGCTTGAACTTCTGGCTTACCTCAGCAAAGGGGAAACTAAAGCCTCTCCATTCCTTATTTAGCAAGGACAGTATCCCTTCTTTATCATGAGCCTCTGAATCAGCAGTATCTCCCTGACTCTTATAGAAATAGAGATGCTGATAATAAGCATCTATAACCTCCTGAGATAACGGATTCAGATTGTGGACCTTACAACGAAGAAGTTGAGCTTTGGCAGCCGATATATCGTTGTAGAGCCAATCATTCTTTCTATATTCCTGCTCCGGTTCAAACACGAAGACATCTCCATGGACTTTTAATCCTCCCTTCTCTCGCAAACCGTTACGATTACAACGCCCTGCAGCCTGCGCTATTGAGTCAAGACCAGCAATTTCTCTAAATACAACAGGGAAATCAACATCTACACCTGCCTCAATTAACTGTGTGCTGATCAGAATGCATGGCAGATGGTCAAGGAGCCTTTGTCTTACAATAGACAAAATGTAGCTGCGATGCTTCGGTGTCATACGAGCGCTTAAATGGTAAAGCTCGTCTGGTTTGTAGCTCTTTTTTAGGCTGGAATATAAATTCAAAGCATTCCCTCGGGTGTTTACTATGCATAGGCTCTGAGGCTCTCCCTCCACGATCCGTGTCGCAATGTCCTTCCATGAACATTTTCCGATAAAATTCAGGTTCACTCGCTCAAATTGTTTGTACCGTTTCGTCGGGTCTGCAACAATTTCTTTAATTGCAGTCTTATCTAGGATGGAAGAGATCGGAGGCTGAGTGGCAGTACATATCATAACCGAGCATCCATAATTTCGTACTAGTTCATCCAGTACATAAAGACATGGTTTAAAAAATCCCCCCATCATTAATTGAGCTTCGTCCAAAATAATCATGCTATTCGCAATATTATGCAATTTCCGTGCGCGGGAGCGTTTGGAGGAGAACAGTGACTCAAAGAACTGCACATTGGTGGTCACCACCACCGGCATATCCCAATTCTCTTCAGCCAGCTTTAAAGCATCAATGTCCTTCTCCGTTAGCTTCTCGCGTGCCTTCTCATGTTGGTAGTTAGAGTGATGCTCTAGTACATATTCGCTGCCTAGGATATCTCTAAACTCACCAGAATTTTGTTCTATTATGGAAACGAATGGTATTACGTAGATTAGCCTTTCAAACTTAGCCCGCTTAGCATGCTCTAGTCCAAAACCAAAGGAGATTAAAGTCTTACCTGCTCCCGTCGGCAGACTTAGTTTGAATATTCCTCTTATTTCCGTGGCCTGGCTTAAACATTCCTGATAAAGCTCTTCTCGAAGAAGATTAATTTCTGTAGTTCTATCAACGTTTGCAAATTTGAGTTCTCGGTGATGTTGAAATTTCGCCCAGAATAGATCATGTTCAAAAAGCTTGCCTCGAAGCTTGCTTCTCACTGGATCGCAGAAACCTTCAGTGTTTAGAGAGTCTGCATCAACCAGACAGGAAAAAATCATTCGGACGAATAAAGAAATTTGAAGACCCGTATGTAATCCTGATACTAATGGAAATTTCATAGGTACGTCAGGAATCGTTATCTCTGCGAACGCGGCATCATAAGGGGCTGGTTCACGCTCCAGCCTGTGAACCAGAGCAGAATCTTTATCAGATTGATAGTCTGCCAAGCCGGCATGGTGTCCAGCAATAATATATGCTAGCAACCGTGCCTGTGGCCCTGTCTTATCATCTGTATTCCTCTTTAATAATTCCAAGGCGCCTGCCAGAGCATGCTCTACTGGAATTGACGAGCCATCCAACCGTTTTTGAAATTGGAGGGAATACTTCCCTAAATCATGAAGTAGTCCTGCCACCCAGCCCCATTCCCAAGCTTTAAACTTCTTAGCAAATTCCCCAGCCTCCTCGGCGACCTGTTTTAGGTGGGTTAGTAACAGTTGCCAATCTGATTTGTCCTTCCGATTCGTCGAATGTGCGTAAAACAACATAACTTGTCCCCTCTCATAAGAAATTAAAAAAGCTAGACTTATTAAGCTGTTCTCAAGATTGCAGTGGAAACAAAGGTGAAATTACAGAGAGTTATGTAAAGATAGGTGCGCGGTTAGGAGAAAAAGATGTGTGCGGATACTAGGAGTTATGAATCTTTAATGCAAAGTGAGTAGTAAACAATGAAGTATTTTATTGCCAACCATAATAAGGATAATATGATTGATTACAGGATAGTCCTTATATTACTGATTGTCAATGAACTAACAAATATTTATTGAAGCATTAATAAATATTTATTGAATATATTATGATTACTAAGTCCTAGATATATTTTTGTTTGTGTTTATTATAATTTTCTGGTTATATTTAAGTACTAGTCACACCTAACGGTGTGTGGATTGAAATAATAATTATTTGGTGCACGTAGATTAAGAAAGAGCGATATCAGGGATATCCTGAATCGCTCTTTCTTGTATAAATGGACTATAACTACTCTCCCGGAGATATCCAATTAATCAACTATTCAAACGATATATTCTTCCCGCGCTTCTCTCTCCCAAGTATCCACCAGCAGACTCATATAATCCGTCGATTTAGACAGGCTAAGCGATTCTCCAGCGAAGGAATAGCGGCGCCCCTCCAGTAAAGCATAGACCTCGATCTCTCCGGGGGGCCGGCCGAAGGCATTATGCCAGAACACATTAACCATGTGAACAAAAGCATCCGTCATTTCCTCATCATCCTCAACGAGAAATTTCTGTACCTTCATTTGCAACGGATTGCCGCGTTCCTGCCACACCGCCTGAACAATGAGAGATAATCGTATATCAAGTTTAGTTGCTTCAGTTGTCCAATTCTCATATAGGGCCACCGGATAATCATAGACCATCATTCCTGTAACGAGCGTTAAATTCTCTACGATCCGGTTATACACTTCCCAGTAATGCGCAAGATCAGAAAAGCCACTTAGCTCGCGAGGCCAGCGCCGATTCAGTAGAACCTGAATCGGCGTCTGGAGACGAACTGCCGGAGGCAAAGTAAAATAGTCATTGACGGCATGACCGACCGCGTACTGAACACGCTGCTGCCAGGTCATTCTATGGCCGCATCCCCGACCATTTTCCGCCGTCAGCTTGTACGAGCGAATCCAGCCCTCCAGTTCATAATCCGTTACTTGCTTCATCGTCATATGCGTGAGATCACCTCCGGATGGAGGCAAGCTTGTACAAATTTCACTCGACTCTCCAGCCTCCTATCTACTACTACCCTTGCACCAATACAGGCTGCTCATATACACCGGCAAGCTTGCGCCGCTTGCTCAGCACCACCTCGGGCGGCGTCACAGCCGGGGCATAGGGATGCAACAGCCAGGATCTGACGGTATGTGTATCGGAAACCCGATATAAAGGCGGTTCTTGCTCAAAATCAACTTTCATTGAATAAGAGCTACGCAGCGCAAAGGCATCTCCCTGCGGCGGATGAATGAGGTCAGGAGGAGTCCCCGGGATAGCCGCGAGCTTCGTCCCTCCTTGCTGGCTGAGACTCGGCATCGAGGCTAGCAAGCCCCAGGTATACGGGTGACGCGGATCATAGAAAATCTCCTCCGCAGTTCCCGATTCGACAATTTGTCCCGCATACATCACCGCCACACGGTTAGCCATCTTCGCTACTACGCCCAGGTCATGGGTAATAAAAATAATAGCCGTACCAATCTTCTGTTGAAGCTCCTTCATCAAGTCGAGAATCTGCGCTTGTATGGTCACGTCGAGCGCGGTTGTCGGCTCATCGGCAATCAGAAGCTTCGGATTTGCAGCCAGTGCAATGGCAATGACAACACGCTGCCGCATTCCGCCGCTAAATTCATGAGGATACTGATGGAAGCGGCGCTCCGGAGCTGGAATTCCAACCAATCCCAATAACTCAACCGCCCGGTCATAGGCTTGCTTCTTATTCATCCCTTCATGCAGGTGCAGCACCTCGGTAATTTGCTTGCCCACTTTAATGGTAGGATTCAGCGAGGTCATCGGGTCCTGAAAGATCATGCCAATTTCCTTGCCACGAATCTTCTGCATCTGCTTCTCCGTCTTACTGGTCAATTCCTGACCATTAAACCAGATTTCTCCCCGTTTATAGATAGCCTGCGGCTTCGGAAGGAGCTGCATTACAGCCTGAGAACTCACACTCTTACCCGAACCCGACTCCCCCACAATCGCCAGAGTTTCCCCCTTATTGACATGGAAGCTGACGCCTCGAACTGCTTGTACCTCACCCTCCCGGGTATTGAATGAGATCGCAAGATCCTTTACTTCCAATAAATGCTCCATCTCTATCTATTCCTCGCTTTCTTCTATTTCCATATAGAACTATATAAGATATGCTAAATCTTAAAAGTCTCTTTATTTAGTGATAATGATTATCATTATTAATTATAGCACAAGCTGCTTCCGATACTCAATCAGGAATCAATAAATACTTAATACTCAGCAAATAAAGAAGCTGGATTCCTTATAGTAGAAATTATTAAATCCAAAAAAACTCGCCTGTCGTTCGGCGAGTTTGGATGAGTATCAATTTTTTTGCTATAGTAAGGCGAGATTTTTAACCTATTCGGTTCACTTCATTTACTGAATATTGAACCTCAATATGGTCACTAACAAAATATGTATTGATGGCCTCCGGGAGCTTCCAATTTACACTTACGCTCCCCGGCTGAAAGTAACCATTTTGTGCTTTGTAATCAGAATAGGTTACATACCACGGCACCAGCGAGCTGCCCTTCCCGTTATTGTCCATATATCGGTCATTCGTATCAAAGCGTATAATGCTGCCGTCATCATCAAAGGTAAATCTTCCCTTGGCGGAGATCCCCTTCCATGAAATTTGTCCTTCAATCGTATGATCGTCAACAACAGTCCAGGATACATACTTCTGCAGGAACAGAGAAGGCATAAACACTGCGTCTGCCAATGCCGTGATCAACTGGCCTTGATCCATTTCTGCCCCGGTAGAACGAAAAAGCTGAACCGTCTTGGCAAGCATGCCGGTCATAGAGCCGAAACCATCCAGTATACTATCTTTAGCCTGCAAGGGAATTCCCGCAATACGTGCTGTTAAGAAAGCGTGCCGGTCTGGTCTAAATACAAAATTGACCTGCATAAAGCTAATCTTGATTGGCTCCTTGTCTACCCCCATACGAAACTTTGTATTGCGAAAACGTATTAGCATATTATCCATAACAGACTTTCCCATATACCCCCCATTGATAATATGCTGACGGAGTAGTACCGGCAGTTCAGCAATATACTCTTCCGTAAAGACAGCTTGTTCGGGGGCGCTTCTTTGGTTCTTGCCTTCGGTCATAGAACATTTTATATCCTTCAGATATTGCCTCCAGAGCTTCCCTCCCGGAAATGCCAGATAAATCACAATGATTGCCAGCATAATTAAACCTATCACAATCCAAACCATATTCCACCTCATTTCTCAGAATACTAAAACATCCGCATTTTCTGTACAGCATATCTCTCAGCATAACTATCTCAGGTAAATTATAGCACTTTGAATCACCACCCCTGTGCCATTCCGTAAATCTCCACAAAAAAACCGCCCCAGCACATAGCTTGAGGCGGTTCTATTTCAAATATATTATCCTCTGCTAATCCAGATGACGTTGTCCTCTTCCTGCCCATTTACAGGCCACCAGTGGAAGCCATCCTTGGCAAGCAGCTCAGCCGCTTCCTCAGGTCCCCAAGAACCGGCAGAATACGTGCTGATATCGCCAGGGTTCTGAGCCCAGGCCGCAGCGATGCGGTCGACGAACGCCCAAGCGGTAGCAACCTCGTCCCAACGGGTGAAATAGGTGGAGTCCCCGTTTGCAGCATCGTAAATAAGACGTTCGTAAGCTTCAGGCGAATTGATTCCAACCTGACAGCTTTGACAGAATTCCATAGCAAGGGGTTCAATGGCTGACTCCGAGCCTGGTTTCTTCGCATTAATCTTAATGTAGATGCCTTCCATCGGGTTGACCCGAATCACAAGCAGGTTTGGCTCCAGCGTATGCTTTTGGCCCAGGTAGACATTTGTCGGCATTTGCTTGAATTCAACGACGACCTCTGTTGTCTTCACAGGCAGGCGTTTACCTGTCCGGATATAGAACGGGACTCCCGCCCAACGGAAATTATCGACGAATACCTTGGCCGCAAAATAAGTCTCTGTATTCGAATTCGGATCTACTTTATCCTCTTGACGATAGCCCGGCAGATGCTTGCCCATGCTCTCGCCCTCTGTATATTGACCGCGTACCACGTTCTCCTTCACTTCAAGCGGAGTAGCATAAGGCCGCAGCGAACGAAGCACCTTCACCTTCTCATCCCGGATATCTTCCGGGTACAGACGGCTTGGCGGCTCCATTGCAATCATCGTCAGCATTTGAAGCATATGGTTCTGTCCCATGTCGCGAAGCGCACCGGAGTGGTCGTAATAGCCGCCCCGTTCTTCTACACCGACCGTCTCACTGAGCGTGATCTGAATATTGGAAATGTGCTTATTATTCCACAGCGGTTCAAAGAAAGCATTCGCAAAACGAATAACTTCAATGTTTTGAACCATTTCTTTACCCAGATAATGGTCGATCCGGTAGATCTCTTCTTCTTTAAATACCTGGTTCAGCTCTTCATTCAGCTTCTGGGCTGACAGAAGATCATACCCGAACGGCTTCTCGATCACTAGCCGATGCCATCCGCCGCTGCTCAGCATTCCGCCCTTCTGAAGGTTGAACGAGACGCTTCCGAACAGTTCAGGGGCAAGCGCCAGATAGAACATCCGGTTGCCGGGAATTCCAAATCGGGATTCTACCGATTCTGTCAGCTCCCGCAGTTCAACGTAGCCGTCGATATTGTTGATATCCAACGACTTGTAAGAGAAATGCTCGGCAAACCGCGTCCAATGAGCGGTGTCCTCAACCTTGTAACGACAGAACTCTTGAATGGAACGGTGTACATCGTCCCTGAATTCCTCAGGTGTGCGCGGACGGCGTGCCACGCCGATAACCGCAAAATCCTCAGCAAGCTTCCCTTCGCGATATAACGAATATATAGCGGGGAAGAGCTTGCGGCGTGCCAAATCCCCGGTTGCTCCAAAGATAAAAAATACAGCTCCTGGTGTCTGCAATGATTCCAGATTTTGAATATCAGCCATGGCTCCTCATTTCTTTCTATGTAATATAGTGAATATTTATTCATATCCAAGCAATGCCATAAGTTTACAGATACATCACTGGATGTGATGTAATTTTAGCATATTTGCAGGAGTCTTGCCATCAAATTCATATCAGAATATGTTAGGATTTATATAAATTCATCTAATATTTATCTAATTTTTAATTTAAACTCATAATTAATATTCAATCGTCAGCAACGGCGAGCCCAATGAGACCTCCTGCTCCCCTGTGACAGAGTGAATATGCAATGCGGCTTGAAGCCCTACTTTCTGGCCTCCGCTGTCCACCGAAATCGGCAGATAGGCTGAATAATAAGTGCGGCTGATAGTATCTTGATCTTCGTATTGCTCCACCAGGGTCAGATCCAACTTTTTAGGAAATTGCTTCTCCACCCCATCCAAAGCTTCCTTCAATGAGCCCCTTTCGAGCTCATCCGGCTGCTTTCGCATTCCTTGCACAGCCGCATTCCATTCGGCCGTAATTCCTTCATCCAGCAAAGACTGTCCCAGCAATGCCTGCTGCTCTGACAATGAACTCATTGCCTGCCGCCCTTCTCCTTCCAGGCGCAGCACAACATAATATTCCGAGGAGGAGATCCGCGTAACATTCAGATGAAGCGCAAACTCATCGCGGCTGCCTGAGGATGAATAGACCGTATGGTTTTGCAGCATCCCTTGTTCCGCCGCCGGCAGACCAAGACGTGTAGTCAGTACATTCGCCGCTTCTTCGGGATCCAGCAGAGTACCCCAGCTCCCCTGCCATTTTACCGTTCCGGAAATCTTATCGCCGATAATCTGTTCCCCCAGCTCAAGCAGTTCCCGCCACTGGGATTCCGCGCTCATGACCTCATCCTCAGAGACAATCGGAGACGCTTGCCGGGAAGCGGATAATTGATACAGGACAACCAGCAGCAGAATGAATGCCGCAATAACGGCTAACTTATGTTTCCCTTTTCCATCCCGGCTATGCATCATTATCCCTCCTCGTTCTACCTACTAATCTATCATAGCTATAACACAGGTATAACCGTGGATAGCCGCACACGATCATTACTATTGATTTTCCATCCTTTTTTACTTTTTCGATATAAGAATTAGACGCTTATAATCGTCTATGTTCGCCGAATTTGTGATTTTTTACGTGATTTTTTTATTTGAGAATCTGAATTGAATCGAACGCCTTTTTCTTATCTCATTCTGAGATAAACATATACAATTTATGAGCTGCTCGCAATAATTAATACTCCGTCCAGTACCTTGTATCGTTCGTCTTTGCCCTAGGTGTAACCTTGAGAGTCGCCGGCGCTTCCCTGTCCCAAGCCTCCTTAATCCGGATCGTGTCAAGATATGGCGGTTGCCACTCTAAATATCCTTTTTGCTGCAGCCCAGATAACCCGAGATTAATCACCGGCATTTTACGGCCCATCATCCTCTTTAAGTCTCTTTCGATGGGCATGGATCGATGGGTGTGGGAGTAATTACTAAGGACACGGAGTAGCTTGCGCTCCAGATCATCGAGCATGCCGCTGCGGATCCTTTATCATCCTACCAAGATCAGCGATGTAGTTGCCCAATCGAACACTGATCTCCGACCTGAGCACATCCCTCGTCACTCCAAAGCGCTCCTCGCGTCCCCGGCAGATAAAGTAATAGTAAATAACCAGGTCTTGTTGCTCCTCACGATATACCTTGATGTCCCGATCCTTAAGAGCTAACCTATTGGCCTTACCGTCAGCGACAGCCATATCCTCAATTATTCGTTGCGACATTGCGTAGGCCTTATATAGCAATGTGCCCATGATCTTAAGCTCAGCCCCGCTTTTTTGCAGCATCACGAGTAGATTTTGTAAGACTACACTGTCCCTCACCAACTGTCTATCCACATTATCTATTATGCCTGTTACCTTTTCGCTCATTTCTGCACCTCATATTTTACGAACGTTTGTTTGTATTATATGTGAAATGATGTTTCTTATTCAAGAGTTATAATGCAATCACCTGATTCCAGAATCTGCTTGATTTCATTTATGTCACGATTGATAATTAGTGTAGAGGGGTAAATTACGACCAAGAAAGAGGGATTCCGATGGATGATAACAACGAAATATTTGCAAGAATAAAAATGAATCTAAGAGAAAATGCTTATGATTTCTTACATAGATCTCTCTATCACTATCACTTAGCTACATACGATGAATACCCAACTGATTATAAAAGATTCTGGAAATTCGCAATTGCAGATATTATTCAAGCAATGGAACTTTTATTCAAAGAAACTCTTAGAGTTGAACACGAATTGTTGGTCTACGAAAATGTTGATAAGCGAAAAAATACTGTTTCGATTTCTGCTGCATTCGATAGATTAAAAAGTATCGGAAAAATTGATATTACTAAAGACGATGAAAATATTATTAACAGAGCAATACAGATAAGAAATCTGGTCATGCATTATGAATTAGACCTCAACACTCAAGAACTCGCTAATATTTACGCCATTCTATTCGAGTTTCTTCATAATTACCACTTCAAATGCTTAGGTGAAGAGATGCATAAGTTCATTCATCCTCAATATTGGGAAGAAGAAGGCGAATTGATGGAAAAGTTTAGAAGTGAGTTTGTTATGTATGATGGAGAGGAAGTACATAGAAATCATCCTGTTATAATTGCCGAGTCACAATTGTTTCCGTTCTTCGCAGTTCAAGGGATAGAATACAAAAGAATTAAATATGGAGATGAACCTAACAATTGGGGAAAGCATGATCGTTGCCCCGACTGCGCTGTAAGAAAAGGCCTGTATCACGCCCTAAACTGCGATTGGGAGCTTTGTCCAAAATGCGGTGGACAGGCTATTTCATGTAACTGTAATCTATATAACGATTTATATGATGAAAATGAATAAAATCTATCCTTAGATTCATTGAAGACAGCATCATTCATATAATCAAATAAACAATGAGGTGAATTATGTATACATACATAAACAAAGCAATACAAGCCTGTAGACCTTTATCATTACTCTTAGATGATGGATCTGAGTTAGAAGGGATGCCTAGCTGGGGAATGGATCGGAGTTGGCTGAAGCTCAATATCAGCGAGTTGAAAGCGACTCTTTGGATTTCACTTGATGATATTAAACGCGTAACTATTTAAACGAAAAAAACCACCAGAACAATTATGAGCTGGTGGTTTTTTAATAATCAAACTTCAATTAAATCCTTTTTTTTACTAACCTCGAATGAAAATCTTCTTCTAATAGCATCATTTATTGCCTTCGAGGAATCTTTAAAACCTAAGTTAGACTTTATAAAATCAAATGAATAATGATCCAACAGATCAATCAATGCGGAGTTCAAAAATGACGATGATACACTGTCGATCTCAGCGAATGAAAGCAGCACCTGTTGACCGGTATTAAGCTCTTTTAAAATTAGGTCTTTTATGACATCACCGTCAGCATTCGTATAACCATGATTGACATGATCAATGATTCTAATCGTCACCATTCGAATTCCTCCTCATTTATTTCAATATTCTCAATTGTGTCTGTTCGCAAAATGACCTCAATTAGAGTCCCAGGATAAAATACAGGCGTTAGCTCACTTTCCAAAGTAATTGAGTTGTTTTCAGTCGGTTTACATTTTAATATACCATAATTCGAGTGAATGTAAACATAACCTTGGTTATTTTTTACAACATTATAAATTAAAGTATCCAGTCCTGCTCCTCGATTCCTCGGAGAACTTTTCGTGGAGAATCCTTGTTCAATAGACTTTTCAAGCGCTAAAGCATCGTTCAAAAAAGGATATACCCCTTGGATATTAAATGGAATCCCCACTCCAAAATCGGATATTGCGATTGATACCCTATTCTTATTGGGATAATGTTGAATAAATGCACTACCAATACTTTGAGTCGAATGGTCATTGATGTTATTAAAAACTTCCTGCAAGCACATCTTAATATTCGCCAGTGACTCCACTGTCACACTTATTCTCCCTGCTAACCAATACATCACTTTATCAAACCATTGATAACTTGCGCGAATCGAAACCAGTTCCAAAGGAATAGTCGTCCCCCGAATAGAGGCATAGGGCCTAACTGCGACCCCCGTATATTGCTTAAAATACTGCGAATCATCAAGAAAGCACAATGCCTGCTTCTTACTAAAAATATCAATCGGGGGATATGTATAAGTAACTCGAACATTTTTGTTGGCCAGTAGATTTGTAATATTACTTAGGACAGTTACTCCGACAGGTTCTATGAAAAACAAATCATGGAACAAAAAATTAATATTTCCGGACCGAGGCTCCTTATCTGTATCCAAAACACTGTTTATAAGATCATACATCGTAGTCCGATTAAGCATCGATGGTAGTAAAACATCCACTTCTATAACTCCTCTTTTCTAGTGTTATAAAGTGGATTATACCAGCATATGTATTTTTTTCAACAATAAAGTAGGCTGATATACCTATGTGATACTATAGATAAGCACAATAAGTCCCGCCAGCGCATGGGCTAACGGGGCTTATCATTTAATTGCAGCCAATTATTCCTTCGTGCCACCCTCGCGCTTGTTCCCCAATTCAAACAGACCTGTAGCTGACAATCCTGCCAAGCCACCTGCCCACAGACGCAGGGACAAATCCAATTCAGTGAACGGAGTTGCAGCAGCCCCAACCATTACACCAATTACCACTCCAACTAGCGGGATAATATTTTTCGGCAGATTCACCGTAGTCTTAACTAACTGCACCAACGCCAGCACAAACACAGCCAACACCGAAGCGAAGGCCAGTACATTATTCAATACTTCCATGATTATCATTTCTCCCCTCATATTCTATTCCACCGGAATTCCTGCAGCTCGCCGCAGGTGATTTGCATATGCATTAAATTGATTAGCCAGCGCTGTATTACCGTCAGCCCTTGCTTTAAACCAGCCCGGTGAGAGCCAGTTGAAGATGATCTCCTGGGCGTTGCTCTTGTGCAGTTTGGTGATCGGTGCAGCTGGATGGCCAGGGATCAAAGGGATGCCGGCTGCCATCCGAAGGTTGTTGGCCAAGTTGTGATAGTGCTTCTTGCCGATCTCGTCGCCTGCTTGCTGTGACGCAAACCATGCCGGAGAAATGTACGTATCGATAAGGTACTGAGCAACTACTGTCGGCAGCTGAACGAAATCTGGAACATTGATCGGTGTGGCCATCTCAGCAGCAACATCTGTGATCAAGTTTTTCAGCGTCTTGCCGCCAGAGGCCAGAGCCTGCTCACAATCGTTCTTCCGGCCGGGATCCAATTGCTTGTGTGAAGCAATATGAGTGGAAGGGTTTTTGTTCCACTTTTCGCAGCAGTAAGCCAGGTACCACACGAACCTTTTGTAGGCCTCCGAAAAACTGATCGTCCGACCGGCACGACTTGTCCCGTAGCAGAGTTCCACTCCTAGTGCTGCATAATTAGCATCGTAGCCAAAACGTTCATTGTCTGTCGTAACATTACGGATGACATGGTGAGCTCTTTCTGCTGGGTGCGTGCCGGTGCCAGTTGGAATGATCTCCAGAATGCGCTGATCATCAATAAACACCTGGGCTGACGCATCCCTATCAGTCTGACGGTTGAAGTACTTATAATGAGCCTCTGCATCCGCTCCGGGATTACCCGTATCATGGGCAACAAAAAAGGCCGGGCTCCCGGTTTTAAGCCGGTCACCTGGCCTCACGTTCGGACGCTTATTGATGTAGCGCCGATCGATACTATATTTAGTCTTGTTCAACCTTGTCCTCTCCCCTCTTGTCGACCCTCCGCAAAAACAGGAACAAGTCATAACGCTTTCGCCAAGTCAACCAAGCCAATGAGATTAGGCCGGCTGTCGTACCGATCTGTGCCGCCGTCCAGCCATACAGTAGCCAATGACTCAACTCCTGCGAGGCGAAGTCGAAGACTACTGCCGACCGCATCAAGAGCACGATCAACATCTTGAACGTGTATGAAGCCAAAAAAAAGAGCATCGCCAGCATAAAAACGCTGACCACGCCCACCTTGAACCTCTCCTGATAATAAGACCTGTGCGAATGGATAATAAATACCGAGCATCCGATCGCCACAATGTACAGCAGTAGCAGTAACATATCAATGACTCCCATGGCCATCCCCCTTATCATAAAGCAAGTACCGCGCGAAACGGTTCCTCTCTATTTCTCTTTGCAACTCCAGTGAAGCATGTTGGTATTGACTGATGGAAAGTGACACGCTGCTGGAGGCACGGCTGAGTTCCATCTGCTTCTCGCGGTGCTGGGGAAATAGGCGTTGAATCAGTTTAGTCAACATGTTCATCCTCCCCTATCCTCATCCTTCTTTAAATTCTTAACCATTTCCAGCAACGGTGCCATAAATCCTTCACGTTCTTTATCCAAGATCGCCTGCAAGCGATCCCGGTCTTCTTCCGCTCTATCCAACAGGCTTCTCGGCACCAAGTCCCCCTTGATGATCATCTTGACTAGAACCGCTAGAATAACCAGAAGAATAAACGTTAGCACCACGGCCAGACCATACTTTTCAGCGAGCGGCAATAATTCCTTGACCCCATTAATCTCTTCTTGCCCCATCCCCTCGCTCCCCTCTCTCTATAATTCAGGACTTGCCTCGCTGTTTGAGGTTTCTGCTCCTGTGCTTTCCGCTTCTAACTTCGCCTTCTCTAGTTTTGCCAACGCGGATCCGACTTCCTCGTCAATTTGCTGCAGTATCTCGATCTCGCGCCCGGGATACATACCAAGGAGCAGTGTGATGACATCAGCAACTTCTTGGGCTGGCTGTGTAACGTCTAATGATACGTCGAATTTCGTAATAACTGCCAAGTGGTTACACCTCCTTTCGGGCAAAATGAAGTATGAAATTAACCGAACCTGCGTTCCCGAGGGAAACACTTTCTTATTGTCGAAGAAATAGATACGGAATTTTCCGTGATAATTAATAAGGAAGTGATTCAATTGAAATTAAACCACGACTGCGTGCGTGATCTCTTGCTGACGATCGAGGAGACCCTGCCGCTTGACGCAATGGCGTTGACCACGGGACTACATCAGCATGAAAATTTAAGCAAATATGAATACGCCGAGATAGTATACTGTGTCTCAAAATTAAGAGAAGCAGGGTATATAGAAACAATCGGTCAAGACTTGATTTCTCCAGTTGGGCGAGTCATCAAAGTTCGTGGATTGACCTATACTGGACACTTGTTTCTCGACAACATCCGTGACAACAAGGTATGGCGAACAGTGAAAAGACAAGCGGCTACTCTAGCGAGCGTCTCTATGAACATGCTCACTTCGTTAGCAGAATCAACTGTCAAGCAGATGTTAGGGTTAGGGATTAATTAAGATTCAGAAGAGTTCTAATATATCCTTCTGCAACATGATTAGCATCCCTTAAACCATTTGAGTTTGAGATAACATACTCCCATACCTTTTCACTACGACAGTTATCCAGAAACATATGTCCGTTCCAGGTAATGTCTAACACAGATGTTACATCACCGTCGTAATTCAAATAGCCGATCTCTGCCAATTTAAAAATTGCCTGTTCAATATCCTGTGAATCATATTTTTGCAAAGACGATATTTGAGAAACAGTTTCTAAAGACATTGGAACATCCAATAAAAGCTCGCTTTCCAGAGCCAGTAGAGTATCTCTTATCACATTCAACATTTTACCCTCCAAATTGAAAAGAGCCCCGAAGGGCTCTTTCATCGTCTATGTGCTGTTACTTACCCAGCGCCTCCAATGCCTCATTCACCAATCGCAGCTCTTCTTCCGCATTCTTGATGATCTCGTCGTATTCGGCGAGCTGCTTGTTGATCTTTGTTAAATCGGGATTGTCCCAGATTTTCTTGATGGTCTCGATTTCAGCTAATATCTGGTTTCGTCCTTCAATAGTTGGTTTAAGTGTATTATTTTCAATACTTTCCTTTAATTCAAGTAAAGTTTTCTCCGAAATACCAAAATACTTATTAGTTGTAGTTGAACCGCTACTGCTATTCTGGTTGCTGTTAGTATTTTCATTCGATACAGATGGAACAGTTTCATTCGTAGTGATGTTAATCACCTTACCTTCTAATTGAAGATCCGCCCCCAAAGCATCCGATATAGCTCTAACAGGAGCGTTTGTCACTCCGTTGATAACAGGAGCTTTATTTGGTAACTCTTTTCCGTTGACAACCACAGTTAACTCAGCGGAAACCTTCTGGCCGATCAAACTTTTAATTTGAGCGGCCGCCGCGCTACCTGATGTAGCAACGACCGCGCCGATCAATATCCCACTCACTAGATAAGTCCATTTCTTCATAGTCAAAGCCCTCCATTGGTAGATTTACCCTTATGATAACCTATGGAGTAGATGTTTGGTAGGTTCCACCGCCGGTATTAGGAGCATTATTAGGGTTGCCATGGTTATGGTGTGCTGTTGTAACTGTGTGCGTATGCCCACTGAAATTTAATTGCAATGACCTTATCTGTGACTGCAGGCTTTCAAGTTGAGCTTGTAATCCAAAAACCTGGCTAATCCCGATATTCAAACCACTAACACTAGCCCCTGGGCTAAATGCTACATTGCCCTGAATCTGCACATCCCCCCCAAGTGCCCCCAAGAACAATGTCCCGAAGGATGTAATGAGCAGCCCAAGGTAAGAGCCGTCAATCATTCCAGCTCCAGAACCTCCCGGTTTTGCAAAATGAATCGAACCCATTCCGGAATCATTACCCATTGCAATACTAATTCGTTCAACACCACTGGAGTCATAGGTGCGTAAGCCCGTGCTATTGATTTCAACGCGTGCCCCGCTTGCTGCTGTCCTGAATAACGCCCCGGTAATCGTTCCGCCGGAGAACAATCCGCCTTCGGCATAAACATAACCAGCTCTGCTCACCGTGAACTTCCCATTACCGACGTTGATGGTAGCTCCAATGATATCTCCATCAGAAAAATTGGAGCTCTTGATTTGTGCGTAGTTAGCCGTCAACTTATTAGCTATTAGGTTGCCCTTCATGTCGACACGGAACGGAGCACTGTTAAAGTCAGCGTGGCCGGCGGCGATGCCCTTAGTATTGATCTGCGTCACGTCGTTCCCGCTGCCGATAAGCATAGAAACGAAGGAACCGAGTTGGCCAACAATGGCCGGGGCTGCTATGCCCTCGTGATTGATAGCCACCGTAGCCGTATCGCCTCCATCACTTGTAAACATAATGCCATCGGATGTCAAAACTACCTGTCCTAATGGATTTGGTCTACTCTGGAGTATAATACCCCTGGTGTCGTACTTGATCTCCGTCTTGCTGTTGTTAATGTCAACCACGGCCTGCCGAGCGAAGGATTCAAATACTTCCGTCCGGATCCGTCCGCCGGAAAGCAGGTTGTCCATCACCTTCCTGGAACGCTCAAGATCCGCTATCAGATCGATGTCGTCCTTCAGCGCAAAGTTGGCCAGCGTTACCTTGGAATGCTGATCGATAGAGTACGGATACTCCGTCAGCTCCACGATTCGAAGCTCGATACGATTTATTTCCATATCCGGATCATAAGCCGTCGCCGCATCACCCAGATCCGGCGGACGCTCATCACGATCGATCTTATGCAGGTCCGCTGAAGTAATCGCTAATTCAATTGCCGGCATTTCCTTCTTCCTCAGCTCATCCCGAGTGGACTTGAGCAGCTCAATTGGATCCTCAATATCCTGCTGAACGTTCTCCCCATCAAAGTACGGTACCGAATCGCTGCCCCAATAATTCACATAAGGGGAAAGAAGATAGTTGACCCTGATCTCCCCGTTCACGATTGCCCCCGGGACTGACTGCAGCAGGCTCCGTTCTTCCGCCGTCAGAATATCTGTCGACATTCCAATCCAGTTACGACCATCCTTCATTTGGGCGTACATCCGGGTTACAAGGCCATTACCGTCGTCTTTGAACGAGTCAGAAATAATATTCTTCTTTGTCCTGTACTCGAACCGGTCTGACTGATCGCCGATTTTCTTATGAATATGAATTACAAAATTGTCCGGACGAATCTCAGCTCCGAACAGGTTAACCACCTGGTTGAGAGCAGCCAGCGCGGTTGTCCGGCCAAAGTCTTTGATATCCCACAAGTCGAACGTGTCGTGTACCTGGAATGTGAAGCGTCCTCCAGTCCATACGCTAATCTTGTCCAGCAGTGTGGTGATATGCACACCGTATGCCTCCGCGACGTAATCATCGTAGGGCACTTTGTAGTCGTTCATCTTGAACATGACATGCGTGGCGGTGATCAAAGCCGTAAGCTTCTTCTTCGAGCGGTCCCGCTTCCGGCTGTTAATCACGTAAAACTGACCACGTTCGTCCCGCACGTGTCCCTTCATCTGGATCTTCTCGATGTAATCATCCGAGGTCATGGGCACAAAAAAAGACAACTCATAATCGGAGTTGAGTCGTCTTCGTCGTTCGATTTCATAGGCATCGATCAAGGTACCGGTGCGCTTGAAGTTTTTATCAAATACATCCATAGTCGGGTTTGGCAAAATATCACCCCCTAATACAAAAACTTGTCCCGATGAGTAATCCGGAAGAGAATCGTCCGCCCGGTCGCAGGATCAGTCCAGGTCAAATTGTTGGTTCCGAGGTTCAGATCAAAGAAGCCCCCTTCGTATAGATGGGAGACGTTGATACCATTTCTAGTGATCTTGAACTTGCCTGAGTCAATGATGATTACATCGCCTGGCTTAAAGGCATCCGTAAATTCAATATAGTCAACGTGAAACTTCGTCGCCTCAGCTCTTAGACGACCTTCACCCGATAGGTGGGCTGCATACCTAATCTCTCGGATATACTCTGCCGATAAGCGCCCCTCTCCTGACATCCGTTCAGGCTCCAAGGAGTACTCCCGGATATATTCGGCAGATAGCCTACCCTCGCCGGATAAGTGAGCTGTCGCCGCCATCTCCATCGTAAATTTATCGACCGTCACCCGCCCCTCACCGGACAAACGAGCCTCCATGTCCACGATGTTTACTGCATCCTCAGTAGGCGAGTTAAAAGCCAGGTCGTTAAAACTGCCTCCGAACATCCTCTCCCTCCTTTCCGGTCAGGAAAATTATCCTTACCACTTTAAGCCTTATAATCCTTGCCAGTGATCACTTTATACTGCGCTGGAGTGATGGTCCCAAATTGGACATAGAGTTTGAGTTGAACATCAGAAACCCACTTCTTTTCGTAAAAGTAGGACAACCGTTCGAAATCACTGTTAAACATTTGCATCGCCTCCTGTTTCCTTAGCTAAAAGTTTTAATTCCAGGGCAGCCAGCATTTGCCCAAGGACCTGATTCTGCATCTGCAAATCGAGAATCGATATATCCTTTTTGACCAGTTCTGCACCAAGTACACCGTTTTGCTGTTTCAAATCCAATGTCGTCAAGTCTTGCTTCACCTGCTCGGAACCGAGCGTGTCGACAAGCTGCTGTTGATTCGAGATGTTTTCCTTGGCATTCGCCAGTTCTTCATCTGTATCATTAATTTTCTCCTGCTGCTCCTCGGTTGTCTGACGAATTTCCTCCAAGCCCGTACGAAGCAATTCTAATTCGGTTGGCTCCGCTGGAGGATGCAGCGCCTCGATTTGTTCCGGCGTCAGCCCTTCGCCCCACAGTTCCTCCGGCAGCGAAAGCCACTCCGAATAGGCATCCTGATATTCCTCGTTGGCTGCGGCCATAGCCTCCTGATACTCTTTCCACCCCTCCAAATCAAAACGCGGCAAGTACAAACCGGGCGGCACCGGTACGCCGACGATATACCCGGCAATTTCCGGTTCCTGTTCTTCTGGCTGCTCGTCTTCCGGATCGTTATCTGTATCAGGCGGTAGTATCGGATCGGCATAAAAAGGGACGACACCAGTAAAGGCATTGTCCGTAAGTGTGTCCTCCAAGTAGAGGCCGTCTGTATTTACTTTAGGTGTAGCCTTCAATATTAAGACCTCCTTTATTGTTCGGCGAGAAATGATACGTCAATTTCGACCCATATTGGTGTATTTTGATACGTTATCTCCATCTCACCCGTAGGTGTTATTACAAGGATTGCACTTTCTATCCCACCAGCAAGAGCTACCGGAACGCTCTTCCGTGTGTACTTACTTGGCCTGTACGTTCGCGGTAACCTTGCAACGGTGGCATTGTTAACCCCGCCAGTAATCATCCCGCGAAGATGTACCACTCCAGCGCCGTCTTTCGTGTAGCCAACCTGCGTATATGATGTATCGGCATTAGTCCACCCATTAAGCAGTGTCGGCGAGAGCCACCCAGGCGCATCCTTCTCCGCTTTCTTCTGCTCGACCACACTTACCCGCTGTAATGCCTCGGCCACGCCCACTGTCAGGTCGCTAATCTGCGCCTTTTCGTTCGCGGCTAGGCTGCCGGATATCGGCTGTATCGGTGATTTGTCGAGTTTGGTATAGGTGACACTGTAGGATGCAGCTTGGTCATAGTTCCACGTATCCGCATAGGCTTGCACTAGATTTGCTCCGCCCCCGGGAGTGGCGTCTACGTGCCATGTCGCATCATCCGTACTGTCCTTATATACGGCTATTATGCTGCTGGATTTAAAATTCAGCAAAGACGTTCCAAAGTTTAAATTGTTGATATAGTAACGGTTTTGCGAAGCATGATAGTATGGATTCGCCCGCTCCCGCAACACAATCCCCGTACCTACTTCTACCATATTGTCACCTTCGGACAGCAGCAAGGAACCTTCAGTTACTACGGGTTCGATGGTTTCTTTTGCTAGACGATATAGGAGTTGGTATGGCGCGTATCCGTCTTTATTGGGCGCTTGATCTGTGGGTAATGTTGTTCGATTGTATTGGACATCATAGGCATCTGCTATACGAGTGACAGGATACCAATTTTTAGTTCCTATACCGTTGTATGGATTGGCTTTTGTTGCTCCGTCCCACATTTTCCAGCCCATAAAATATGCCTTAATCTCGTATTGTGTAGGTGTGTAGGCGTCTCCCCATCCGCTGTCGGTATTGGATATAGTTAGTAGAAACTCTCCGTTCGAAGCAAGATTAAACTCCTCTGCGTCTCCCCATGGAGTGACAAAACGAGGCACAGTAGTGCCGTTGTATTTCATTAATGTCTGGGATGTATTGGCCGCTCCATAAAAAAATGCACTAACTCGTTTGTATCCTGGATATGACGCACCGCTATAGAGCCATCCATGTGACCCATCCAATACAACTTTCTTCCACTTCGCCAGCTTTTTGTACTCGCCATTCTGCTCGAACAGGATATCTGGCTCAGTGCCATCCGATGGGTTAGCGTGTAACTCCGTGTCAAAGGCAAGCATAGATTTGTGTTGTGGCATAAACGGCTGCGGCTCGGTGCCGATAATGAGAATTGGATTTTTAAAGGAAAACGTACCTGTAGTAGCTGCTAAGTTAGAAAAATAGACCCTTAGATAAGCTACATTGGCATCAGCTTGTACTGTAACACTACTGGTCTGCTGGTATCCAGATGACGATATCTCCCCGTCGTTATGGTCAAAAATAGATAATGCTATATTGCCGTTATGCTCGGCTGATAATGTATAAACCTCTCCAGGTGCAATGGGCACTTTAAACGACATCACACGATTAGCTACGGTTGGAGACATAACCGCTTCGTAGGGTTCAATCAAAACGGTTTCCGTCAGATTTCCCCACTCATAAAACGGCGGCAGCAGATTACCCGCCGTATTGATTACGTAAGGATTCTCCACGCCTATCAGCCCGATACGTCCCTCGTAGTTAATCTCCGTTTTGCCTGTGATTTGGCCCAACTTAAACCGCGTATCCTTGGCCGCATTAATCACCTGTAACCCCGGCTGTAAGACAACATCGTCTGTGTCAGCGGTGTTAAGGCGATCCTCGAGAGCGACGATCGATGCATCATGCTGCTCGATGTTTGCCTTAAAGGTGTCGTGGTCGTAGGCAGTGAAATTACGAGCCAAACGTGTGCCTGCTCCCCAAGGCTTAGCCGTGCCCTGAAATCCACGGATACAGCCCTTGAGGATGTTTCCATCTACTTCGGTGTATTGGATCGTTTCTGCCCCTTCGCCGTTACCAATGACGGCCAGTCCTTCAGGTTGGAGCAATACGGATACATCCGCTACTTCGATTTCAGTATTAGAATCAGTGATTGCCCCCACCAATTCCGTCTTCGGGGAATTTACAACTGCTGGATACATTTTCTGCATGATCAATCACCCCTCATCAATTACAAGTTGCCCGGCTAAAAAGCGGATCAAGTCATTCTCAAGAATCGCCCGCGGCTTCTTGACCGCCCCGTGATAGATCAGATTGCCGCCCGTGGCCGCATCCCTGATACCCACAAATGCAGCTATACCCTGGTCCCCGGAAGCGATAGGGAATGCTACATCAGCCGTATTATTGGTTACTGCTCTGCGGCTAACAATAGTAGGTGCCGTAAAGATCACCTCAGTTCTGCTGTACCCGCCTCCTGTAATCTCTTGACCGGTATCTGCATCGGTTGGATCGGATATATACAGGGCAATATACAACTTGTCTGGCGGCGTAAATGGGATGCCTCTGAGTGCTGCATTTATGCATGCTGTCTTCCAGTAATTCGATTTCGATAACAAAATTTCATCAGCCATGATTCATCCTCCTATTCGACTTTGTATTCATTTTTAATCGTGAAGCCATTTAGAGTAGTGGTTCCGGTATTGGTCAGCACGATCACCGGACTAGCACGTTCGTCGCCGACTGATTCGATGGAAATCACCTGAGGTGACTGAGTGATCGTTAGCTCTGTAATCTTTTCATCACTCTCTGGGAACGAATCGTACATTTTGAGCGGTATGTCAATCACCCGGTTCCCGGTCGATTCGTCCCAGCTCATCGTTCCGCGGTACTGAGCGAAATAATGTTTTCTTGGTCGATCAGAAAAGACGATATCAAGTACACCGCGCCGGATATTAAATTTCCGCATCAGCAGGGAAACGGTGGTATCGTAATCACCAACAACAAAAAAGCCCAGGCCAACTGGCCGGGCTCCATAGGTACTACCGAAATCAAGTTCTCCGTCTCGTTCGGCGATCTCCACTTTGTTTTCCCGAGCCTCGGGAAGACCAGGGATGGTGCGTCTTACAAGCAGAGCTCCTGTCGTCTCGGAGATCCATTCACCATTAACCGACACATCAAAGTCTTCCATTACTTCCCCTCTCCCGTTGTCATTAGTCGGCGCGCTGCCCGCTCTCGTTCTGTGTACATGATTTCAGCATCCGGTTGATCTTCGATAGTGACAGAGCCTACCGACATGTCAAAGGTGTTATGAATGATTTGCTGCGGCTGGACCGGCGCTTGACCAGCGCCAGAAGTTGTTTTTGGCGAATCTAACATTCTGAAAAGATTTGTCTGCTGCTCTGGATTTAAATAAATTTCTCCCCCATGAGCAACGATCGGCACGGGAACACCAATTGGCCCTGGAATAACACCACCAACGTCATAGCTCGGCAGGTTATCCAATTTTCCGGTGTCCTTCTCAATTCCATACTTCCTCCGGATCTCATCGTTCCGGGCTGTCAGTTTGGCCATCGCTTCTTTGTCTCCACGCGCCTTCGCCTCATCCCACGCATCCTTGTTGCTATTGTATTCCTGCAGGTCGTTCGCCTGCTGAGATGGGCCAGATGCACTTGTGAGGGAAGCAAGCTTGCTGTTATACGCCGAAACAAAGCTATCAAGATCAGCGAGTATCTGGGTATTGGCCGTTTGATTGGCGCCAACCCGATAATCCTGCAGCCCTACCTCCATCAGCTTCACATCATCCTGGTAATTCTCCAGTGCATCTGTGAGAGCGTTGTAATGCTTCTCTACATCTTCCTTTTCCTTATCAAATGCCCGCTCACGTTCGCTCTTTTCGTCTTGCAGGGCCTCCTTCTGGTCTTCGAGGTTCTGCTTGCGAATATCACGGCTGTGCTCCAACTCCATACGTTCGATTTCTTTTGTGATATCCGCGTATTCTTTACGACCTTCAGGACTGACTGCATTCTCTAACAAAGCCTGACGAGCCTTCTTCTCGGCTAGTTGAGATGCATAATCCTGCTCAGAATTTAGCCGCTCCTCCGCTTTAATAAGCCGATCAATGGCGGCGATTCTCTCATCGATGTCGTCCGTGTATGCCTTCTTACGTTCAGCAATAGCGTCCAGTTCGAGCTTTTTTGCATCGTTAATAGACTGCTTCTCTACCTTACGGGCAGCCTCATTATCCTTTTGGATCTGAGAGACCAGATTCTTTTTGGCCTGGTAGACTTGTTCGTCAGCTTGCTTGTAATACTCACTATCCTCAGCGTAAGAATCCCGAATGCGAGTCCAAAGCGCTAGTTTCATTTGAGCTATTTCGGCTTCGCTGGCACCGGCCTCTTCCAGTCTGCGTTCCTCATATTTGAGAAAGTCAGAAGTCGAAGAGTATAACTCCTTCATTGCTTTTTCAGTGGCCGAAATTAATTCTTTGCGATATTGGTACAGCTTATCGTCAGCGTCCTTGTAAAATTCTGAATCCTCGGCATAACGATCTCGCACCCGAGTCCAGGCATCGATCTTCATCTGGGCAATTTCGATCTCTGTATTTCCGGATTCCTCCATACGGCGATCTTCTCGATCAATCCATTCAGCAGAAAAATCATACCGAGATCTGACGCTATCCTCTTGCAGACGCTTGATCTGGAGATTCATTTGCCGTTCGTCTTCGAGTGATTCCTTAAGATGCTTCTGGTGCTGCTTCCGGACCTTCTCATAGGACTTGATCTGCTCGTCAGCCGTCCAATCATACATTTCAGCCTGATATTGCACTGTGGCAATAGCTGCGTCGTAGGCATCTTTTCGGAGTTCTGCAGCAGTCTTGCTTTTTTGCCCCTTCTTCTTCTCCGCGTCACTGCCCCCTCCGTAATCCGGAGCCTGATACTTGAAGGAGTCGATTCCCCCTGACTCAAGACGGGCTAATGCTCGCTTTGCTTCCAACTCTGCCGCCGCAAATTTATTCTGATCTTCATAGGCTTGGGAAAGTTTTTGTTCCGTTTCAGCCCCTTTATTTCTTGCCCAATTAACAACCCCTGGATTAATTTGTTCCAACCAACTCTTATCTCCTGCTTCCATAGGATTAGAGCTGGACTGCGCCGCTGCCGCTGCTTTTGCAGCTTGGATAAGTGCCTGATAGTTCTTAATTTGGGCCTCGACGCTAACCTTCTGTACCCTGGCCGTCTCCTGAAGATTAAGAATCTGAACCTTTGCCGTATTGATGGAAGAGTCTAATAATTGTCGCTCAACGCTAATCTGATCTTCAATGGTGCCGATATTCTCAATTCGGATTCTTCCCTCATCGTCCATCAGGGCGTGAAGATCGGGGTACTGCTCTTTCAATGCGTTTGTTACCTGTACCAACTCTTGCTTTTGTGCCTCGTCCAACTTCTGAACAGCTGCAAGTTCGTTGTATCGATCAACCGATTTTTCAAGTGCAATAATCTTGTCATTCTTCGTGGCCAGATCACGCAACTCTGCTTTCTGCATTTCCAAGAGTGCCGGCACTGATTTGTCGATTTCTTCCCTCATGCGGTTGAGTGCCGCGGTTGCCTCATCGACGTTTTTGAAATCCATATCTTTCAGCTTTTTA
Source organism: Paenibacillus brevis (assembly GCF_018919145.1). GTDB lineage: Bacteria > Bacillota > Bacilli > Paenibacillales > Paenibacillaceae > Fontibacillus > Fontibacillus brevis. The sequence goes on along the minus strand of NZ_JAHLQJ010000013.1, from coordinate 90,918 downwards.
TCCAATTCTCCGATGGACCGCTGTAGATTGTGCAATTCTGGACCTCCGTCAAAATTGGAACGCATCTTCTTGTATAATTCATCAAGCTTTTCTTGTAATCCGGCTCGCTCTTCTAATATCGTGTTAATAGCCTCGCTGTCTTCCTTCATCTGTTTGAGTTCGTTCACGTTACGGTTAGCAGGCGACTCGTTAAGCTTTTTGTTCAGTTCTTCCTGGCTTGAGGCCAGTTGGAGAACTTCTTTTGATGCTGCAGAAGCAGCTGCTGTATATGCCGTTACCCCTACGGTAACGGCGCTAAAAGCAGCAATAGCCCAGCCGATCGGTCCCATTGAGATATTAAGCGCAGTGAAAGCCGCCCTCAAGGCTGCCACAACGGTGATTAGGGATGTAACCACGGTGATCAAGCCGCCTAATGTTACTGTGGCTGCAGCTACCCCAGCAACTACATCTTTATTTTCTGTCGACCAAGCAGTGAATTCCTTTACCATTGGTACGATTTCTTCCATTACTTCCTGAAGAACAGGAAGAAAAGCTTCACCCAATTCCACTCTGGCCATCTCAAGCGTCTGATTAAATGTCGCCTGTGTGCCGGTGTAACCAGTCATAGCCGAGTCAGCGTTCCCAGCAAACACGGAAGCTTCTTGCATCATGCCATTATAGGCTGCTTGTACCTTCTGTGCTTCAGTGAGCTTTGCAGCGGTTGTTCCGATCGACTTGGCATATCGATCCTGCATAACCGACAAATTGGTGGTGACCCCGGCTGCATCCGTCAGATTGGAGTTACCCGCCTTAATCCCTTCCGCAACCTGCTTGATAGCTTGATCCCAAGATAAATGAGCCTGGCGGCCATAAGCGGCAGCGTCTGCCGTGGCCGTAATGATTTTCTCAGTTTCCTCGAGCGAGAAATTGAGCGTCGTATACGTCTTAACCGTATCGGCAATTACGCCCTTGTTAAGTCCCCAACGATCCGCTAGCTTCTCGGCCAACTCAACCGATTCTTGGGAATCAACATTGAATTTCTCAGAAACGGAAGAAAGACCACGATAGGAGTTGGCCAACTGATTGGTCTCATTCGCCAACGATTTCATGACATTGGTAAGTTTGGCTGTGACAGCCCCCGCTCCCAGAGAAGCCAGACCCGAAGCGATTCCGCTTATGCCTTGTTTCGTCTTCTGAGCCTCTTGCTCGGATTCACGAAGTTCATTAGTGATCTTCTCAATTTGTTTACTATCCACTCCAAGACCTTTTAGAGCAGAACTCAATTCATCCAACTGGCGATCAAGCTTCGTTGGATCCGCTTCGTCCAGATTCTTCTTAATGGTTTTGATTTGATCTGCACTAAGTCCAATTCCCTTAAGGGCGTCATCCAAAGTATTGAGTTGAGTCGCTACTTGCTGCCCTCCGACTCCGGCCTGGTCCAAGCTATCCTCCAAAGCCCAAATTTTTTGAGCAGTTTGATCCGACGTCTGGGTGAGCCGGATCAACACGCCTTCGGTATTTACGATTTGCTCCTGGAGCTTACCTTTCTTGGCGTTGTCAAAGGTAGAGTCATAAGCTTGTTTCAATTCAGCAAGCTTTTTCCGCTGAATCTCGATTTTAGCATTCACGTTTTCTAAAACGGATGTGAGACGGTTGATTTGATCTTTGTTTTCCCCTACACGGCCCAGAGCGGTATTCAATGTGCCAATATCACCGGCGGTCTTCTTGCCTTGTTCTCCTAGATCTGCGAAACCTTGTTTCGTCGCTCTTATTTCAGCCTTTATTTCCTGCGCCTCAGCGGTTAACCTCGCTCGAAGTTCTCCGATTTCTGTTGGCATGTCCTCACCGTCCTTTTAGCCGCAATTTCAAGGCTTCATATTGCTCTTGAGCCGACTTCGGTGGTTCTGCTGGCGGCTTGGGCAGAACTGAAATATACCGATTAACGATCGCTGTTCGGGCTTCTTTGTCTGAATTGTGCGGGAAGGAGACAATATCAATCTGCTCCAGCAGCTCCGATGCTCTGATCTGATCCTTCAGCATGAGCAATTCGGGTAAGTCGACGAAAAAATATTCTGTCTCGACCTCATGCTGCGTCTTCCCGAGCACAGCACAGCACCGGAGTACAAATTCATCATGAGTTACTTTCCGGCCCGATCCATCCGGCTGACGATACTCTGAACGAACTGCTGCGCCACTGGAGGAATCAGGCCGCCTAAGTTTTTTAGGGCTTCATTCATGTCGTTCTTTTCCCAGGTCAACTTCAAAAACTCTGTGCACTCCGAAAAGGCTACATGATCATCCAGATATTCGATAGGCAAGTCGCTCAGGAGCGAAGTTAATTCGTAAATTTCATCTATGGAAACGTCCGCGGCCGCCACAATGAACACCGCACGATCTTTTTCTGGAGTTAGGAACAGCTTAACGAGATAATCACCGATCGATCCGATGTGATCGGTCAGTTTCTTTAACCGGCTCCGGGTGAGCTTGGGAACACGAACCCGCTTATTACCGAGCATTACAACGTCTTTTCTGCCAAGGTTGAACATCTTTATCATCCCTTCTTAGTTAAATGCAAAAAAAGGAGAAGGCACACGCCCTCCCCTTAATCGGAAATCAATATTATGCTGTTGCTGTGATGTCGCCCCAGGTATAGAGCAGACCCTTCGGTGTTGCCGAAAGCGACGGATACGCCATGGCCGAAATGGTCAACCGGCGGTTATTGTCGAGTACATACGCTGCATTCATGTCAAATTTGATGCCTACGGACTCAATGTAAATAAATTGATCTGGGTCAGAAACTCCCTGCGGCATAATAACTGCTCTCTTCTTCGGGAGTTTTTTTCCCGCCAAACCAGTAATTTGATATTTTGCTTTGGTCGGATCAGTTGCATCAACCACCTTCAAAGCATTCGGGTTGTACTTAGTGACCTTCTCGAAATCCATATCCGGAGTTTCGAAATTGATTGCCCCGGTAGTTCCAGTAGATATAGAATCAACGGGGGCAGTCCCGGTCTGATCAGTCGTTGGCTCGTAATACGTCGTTGTCGTTGTAAACGTAATGCCGCCTTGGGTCAGATCGATCGTGATGGCGTCGGCTTCTTCATCGCCTTTTTCATCAATACCCCAAACAAAAATACCAGGGCCGGCATAGATTTTTTCCACGTCACTCATGGATTTTCATCCTCCTTCGTATAAAACAAAAAATTGGTTGAATACATGGGCCTGTCCTTGTCATCCAAGCCGAGCGGAATCGGATGTTGCATGGCTTTGCTCGAAAATATGTGAGTCTGGCCAATCAAGTAGTTCGCTTTTCGGTGGAGCAACTCGACCAACTGCTTAGCTAGCTCTTCCGCGGCAGCCATATTTGCTGGCAGCGCTTTATAGGACTTTCCCTTTACGATCACTTGAAAGGTCGGACGTTCGGTAGGTACATAATCATGTGGAGCATAGCCGCCGGTACCAAAAACAAATAGACAAGGTAACTTCACTTCCGGTAGATCGGCCGGGATAAAGTTAGGATCTGGATAAACGGTGAAACCAGACCCGGTCAGGTATGTGATTAAATCATTCGCTAGCATGCATCACCCCTCCAATACCTTTGAGAGTTCCTCAAGGATATGCTGCTCGTTCATCTTTAAGGCATTCTCAAGGAACTTTTTTCCTGGCATGTAGCCGTTATACGCCCCTTTACTCTCCGTTTTTATACCCGGCTCCAGCGGAACAAGCTTGCCGCCCTTCGTCTTACGGAAGCCCTCATGCTGCACGACAGCATAATCATCTACCTCTGGGCTCGTTCCCATGTCGATGTACATACCGACGATAGTCCGCTTGACCTCAGTGATGACAAGTGCGCCCTCCAGCCAACCACCAAGATTTGGGGCAAGTCGTTTAGCATCATGTATAACATCTGCTGCTAACTTGGTAAGCGTCTCTTCCAAACGGCGATCCAGATCATTCTCCAACTGATCCAAGCGATCGATGATTGCTTCGATTCCTTCCAAGCTGAAGCTAAATATTTTGTGGTCGGCCATAGACGATCACCTTTTTCACGTCATCGGTTCCGAGGAATTTGCGTACTTCGAAATGAGCAACATCACAACGGATCTCAAGCCCAAGAGCGTTGGTGTAAAGAAAGTAGTCATCGAATCCGATTGGGATGGCACCTTCTACATGGATCTCATATGCGACTTGTATGTCTTCTCCCTTGGCGTTCTTGATCAACTTCTGCTCCTCGACAACTTTGGCATCTCGCTCTGTTGCCTCCGGCGGAAGCGGCCGCCCCCATTCATCCACGTCGGAGTGAAAGTGTACAACGGTCGCTGGGTACCCGAACAAGCTCATATCAAAGCACCACCATACTGCCGCTGCGCTTCTTCTGCTGCTTCTTCCTCAGCTAACTCTTCTGCAGTAGGTCCGAGCAGTTCTCGAACCTCAGGAGCAACGACAGACCGCTCTTCTTTATCCTTGTACGAGATAGTTTCGCCGTTATCGCCAAGCGACTTGACTGCATGCCGCTGATACTTAAGCACAGGATCAACGCCGTACAGTTCCCATACCGCCTGAAAGGCAACGATAGAAACGGCCATGGGAACGATATCCGGATACCAACGGGTAAGGTTACGTTCCGCTTGTGCGACAGCGACCGCCTGCTTCTGAACAGAAGCACGGTCCCAGGGATCCGAATCAAGGAGATTACTCTCGATCCAATCGGCAACTTCTTGCCTATCCATTCCAAACACCTACTTTTGTTCTGCAGCAGCAATCTCCGCAGTCAGAGTTTCGGCGTTCTTCTCGCCGGCACCTTCGATACCGAGGTCAGCAGCCTTCTTCCGGAGAGTCTTAAGTTGCTTGTCGGCTTCCTTCTTCGCCTTTTCCTCGGCTGACTTCCGCTCCTCTGCTTCGGCTTCAGCCTTTGCTTTAGCCGCCGCTGCTCCTTCTGCAGTTAATTGCTCAACGGACTTCTCAATTTCGAATCCTGCGCCAATTTTAATGATGCGCTCACCCTCGGATTGCTCGACGCTCTCGATCACATCGTTAGGACCATACCATTTCCCACCGTACTTGACGGTGCCGGTTACTTTGATATCCACTTCACTCATCTCCTTAATAAAATGATTGGAATAAGAAAAAGGAGTTCCCGAAAGAACTCCTTAAATGACTGTAGCCGACATTACTGAATCGGCATAAGGGAAAACAGGGAACGCAAGGTTCACACCGACCGTACGCAGCCGCAACGGATGTTTGCTAACCAGATCACGGAACACATAGATGCCCATATCTCCAGTCAATTCAGCTTCAATACCATCCACCATAGATTCGGTAGTTTCAGCCCACAGGTAATTGCCAAGTGGACCACCTGGGAGCATGACAAACTTATCTTGCGGTGCCATGCGAACCGTCGTAAGTGCCAGTTTACCGCCAGTAAGTGCATCATTCTCAGTATCCGCCCGTGTATCATAAGCAACAATACGTGGCAGTCCTAGAGAATCGGTAACCGAATCAAGTTGTGCCTTTGTGAGTTGTGGTGGATTGGCGTTGCCCGATGGATCTCCATGATAAGCAATCCGAGCAGATTTGTTCTGCAACAGAAGGGAAACGATCTTCTGAGTGGTAAAGGCTCGTTCCAGTGTAACACCCCGATCGGCCTGGTACTGGAACCACGTCTGCATGTCTTCAAGAGGACGAGAGTTCTCTAGATCAAGCCAGCGATCTGTGCCAGTCAACACAGGCTTTTGATCACTCACATAACCATAGTCTACGCTGATTTTAACATCTCCCTCAGCATAGCTAATTGCACCCAGGCTGACAGCCTGCATGGCAATCCATTCACGGCGAGCTCTGATCGCATCAACCGCATACTTACCGTCATTCAACTGTTCGCGTACAATGCGGGCAACCTCTTGACGCCGCAGCCCCCCTCCCCCTCGATTTGCTTGCAGCAAAATCCGAATCAACTTCTCATCCATCCAACGGCCACGCTGAATTTTTGGAATTTCTACTTGAGTCCCTGTCAAACCTTCGCGAGATCCGTAACGAGTTTCCGTACCTAACTCGGCAATTTGAGCCATAACCGGCAGGCGCGATGATGCCTTAATGACATCGACCGTAAGCTCATCTGTCTGCTCAGGTGGGAACAATACTGACTGCCAGTAATTATTCGGTATGGTGATGTTGCTGGTATATGTTAAGAGTTCTTCGCCAGACAAAGCATCTTCAAGCATGCTAATTTCATTGTCACCATCAGCAAATGTTTGAAGGTCCAACTTATAACGAAATTTATTTGATTTCATATTGAGCGTTCATCCTTTCAGAATAGATTGAAAATTTATGCAAAGGTAATGCCAGGCATTTTTTCCCGCAACGTATCGTCTACAGTTACCGGGATCCGAGCAGCAATGACCTTCGCCACCTCAAAGCCACCTACAACGTGGTCCCCGTCCTTAACGTTAACCGTGCGCTTCAAGATTACTGTCGGGTTCTCACTACCATCCGTACCGGCTGAATCATAAGGAACGAATTTTCCTGAAGCCAGTTTGGATAATGGCATGCCCTTTTTGATGATCTTGTCGCCATTTGCATCTGCTGTGATAGCAGTAGCATCAATCGTGATACCATTGGTTACTTCCCGTACCACTTCGAGTGATGCCAGGATTTCATAATCACCCTCAACATCAAAGCGATCTCTCGGTTGTAATCTCATTTGAATTCACTCTCCTTATCGTTTCCATGGATCGTTGGCCGCCGGCGCTGATGTTCCTGCACCCTGAGCCAACTTCTTCATTTGCTCAAGACGTTCTTTCTTAGCTGTGGAAGTATTGCCACCGATGTCAGCACCGAACCGACCTCCACTCTGCTTCACTTTCAGCAGATGCGGTTTTTTTTGGGCCAACTCCTCGAGCGCTTCCTTCACGCCTTCGAGTTCTCCCTTGTCGTTGCGCTTGACCTTGGAAAAATCGGCTAACGCCAACGCATCCTCAAAGTCAGCGAAGCCCAGTTCCGAGGCAAGCACCTTTACATCAGCTCGCAGTTCCCGCTGGAACAATTTCTTTTCTTGCTCCTCCTCCCGCTCCTTCAGACGCTCATCCAGTAACTTCTCTACATCCTCCGGAGCGATAGCAGCTCCGTTAGCATCCTCATCCTTCTTTTTGGACTTGGCCGCAGCAGCTGCAGCATCCTCATCAGCTTTTTTCTTGAGCGCGATGGCAGCTCGCACTTCCTTCAGGTCCATGTCCGCAAGATCGCCAAATCTATCTTTAATTGCTTTGGCCGCAGCAGCAGAAGCGGCTGCTTTCTCGCGTTCTTTGACCTGTTCCTCGGTAAATGTTTGCGGATCACCGGTCCCGCCTCCGCCATCCCCGTCTGCGAACAATTGCAAATCTATGGGAAGACGAAAATTGAGTTTATTCTCCATTGGAAACTTCACTTTAATCATCCTTTCTCTGCTGTAGGCCGCAGGTAGCCATATGTCTCATCGGCAGTTTTAAGTCATGACGATGGATGGACAAAAGAAAAAGCCGCTCCGGGAAGGAACGACTTCATTCACACATCTCACATATAACATGGTTCTTGCCGCACTCAAGCAAACCAAGCAATTCCGTATGCTGCGTTTTGCTCCAGCCTGAGTGAATAATTCCGTCTGGAGATCTGGCTACAAAAATAACCGTCTCTACTCCACCGGCCTCAATAGCCTGCATCAGATGTTCAATACAGGCTTTAGGTGTAACTTTTCCTTCACGCTTTGCGCGGCGTTCAAGAACCTCGTTCAAGCAGAACACCTCCTCACAAAACCAATTTTACCGCCGATATGGGCACGGCCATGTTTGTACCCTGCTTTAATATCAGAGCAGGTTCATCAGATATCAAGCATCTTCCGTTGCTATCCCTTATTCTCGCTCTTACTACACTTTGGATCGTATGTCGCTCGCCAATCTCATAAATTTCTGGTTCTTCCCCGAGGATGTGTCTTCCACATCGATGAACAATTTCAACAACGTCTCCTTCTTTCATGCCCTGCTCCTTTCGGCAAAACAAAAACACCCCCGAGATCCGAGAGTGTTTTATTCCTTAGTTACCTTTTCGATTTCGTTTCTCTTGACGGTAATCGTCTCCCAATCCTCTGGGGATGATCCAACATCAATCTCAAAGACATCCTGATCGCCGAAAACTTCAACCGCGCAACCGGTTCGCCCATCTTTCAGCAGAACAGTATCATATTGTTCAATCTTCTCCATCAGTACGAACCTCCTTAATGTACGCCGTCGTTAATTTCGTTCCGTCCATTACACGCCATCCAACTACGACATTTGCTGGCCGACCATTCCGCCCATAGATAACCTGCTTCTGCTCCCACTTCTCGCCGTATTGATCGGTGAGCTTATGGGTTGCAGGATATAAGGGAGCTCTCTGCAAGATCTGCTGCTGTAGTTCCTCCCAGTTATTCGCATTATACCCTAAACGGCTGGTAAACGCAGTACCTTTTGCATATCCAGTTGGATTGTCGGGATTGAACAAATACTTGGTGAATTTAGCATTAGCAGCAGTTGCTTTTTCAGCATTGGGAAGCGACAACTCCGGATGATCAATAAGCCTCTTCTGACGACGATAATCCAGCTGAGTAAAGTGCCATCGCTCTGAATCGCTATTCTTCATCCGCCGAAACCCAGAAAAGGTCTTAGGCGTCTCAGGAACAATCTTCCTATATCGGTCGAACTGCTTACGGTCAGCGTTGAGTTGTGCCTTCTTAGCCTGCATTTCTTTGTAGCGCCGAATGTGCTGTTCTGATCGAGTTTCTTCACCGATTCGGTTAGAGATGTCCAGTAGTCTAGCAACCTCCTCCGGCGACTGATACTCCTCGATCCAGACACTCATGCTGTGTACGCAGTATGAGTGGTAAGGCGGTTTAAACTCATCTGTCATATGAGGCCAGCGCTTATCGTTTCCACTAAGAGAGTACACACGGCCTTGCTTTCGGGCGCAATGCTCACAGGTGATGCCCACGTAGTTCACGTATACGAGATCATAACCGTTTTGTACGGCCGTATTCTCAGTACCAGTAACGTGTGCTTTACGGAGATTGTAATGGACTACGCCGTTCATGTACTTGTCCGCCGGGATCCGTACACCATTGCTGGTTACGATGCCAGTGATTCCCTGCTCAGTCATTCGGGCAACGGCTTCCTTCGTCGCCTGTCGGCGACTGATCCCTTCGGTAAGCATCCGCTCCGTCGCCGTCCGAACGACTTCCTCAATTCGCCTCTTGGCATCTTGGGACATGTTGTCCGTCGTTTCAAGGATCCGGAAAAAGCTATCGTCCATAATGGCTTGAACTGCCTGCTGATGAATAAGCGGCTCCAGTACGGTATTGATCTGTTCCTCTGGAATCCCCTGTGCCCGTATACTGTCAGCCGCTTCACTAACACCTTCTTTATAGGACTGAGCCAGCAATTGAGACATGCTTTGCGCCGCCCCGTCGGTAAGGCTCGCCAGTATCTCGTCGACTTCCTTAAAAAGCCTTTCCTTGCGTCGGCGGCTGAAGCTTCCTTCCTCCAACGATCGGATCAATTTCAGCAACTGCTCTCCCGCCCGAGTGTACAGGGCAATTAGTTTCTCAGCGTCCGCCATTAGCTACCACCCAGATCAACCCGAGGCGGTTGGGTATATTGAGGATTTGACCGCCCTGCTGACGCTTGATCTTCCTGAATCTTTATGATTTCTTCCCCAATTGCCTTCTCCGACCAGTCCGGATGTATCCGGCGTACCGTAGCCTCAAGCGACTGAACACCGCCAGCATACTTCTCGATTTCCTCCGTGTCCTTCTCGCTGTCCGCCTTTGGCAGCATGTCGTCCCATTCGATCACTGGATTCGCCACCTTGAGGCTACCGGATCCGAGTGCGTTTTCCAAAAGCATGCATTTCCGGACCGCATCCTTTATGCCGGCATCGAATTTGTCCTTGATTGCCTCAGCCTTGATGACCGACTGAATCCATAGATAAAGAAGCGCCACGCCGGAATCGCCCTTCCCTTCCTCCAACCCGGCCGCCTGCGGTGAGGTCTTGCTGATCGCCAGCATATACTTGATCAACCGGGTTACGTGTTCGAAGCTCTGTTGTATCTTCGCGTCCCAGGTAATGTACATCGGTACGGCCCCATTGTTCTCGTTGTAGCTGACCACTTCGAGATCAGCATTACGAACGAAACGACCACCATAATTCTTAAGGTTGTCATTGGCAACGGTATCCCATAGCCCCTTTGGAATTGCGAGTTTTGGTTTCCCATGCTTTTCAAACACAATACTATCCCGCGTTATGGTCCAGTTGATTTCCTCCTGCAGACCGTCAATATTTCGAAGAGCTGACCGTCCGCGTGGATGAAGTAAAGTTTCATCATTGGTGATCGCTCCGCAAAGCAGTTCATTTACTCCGGATAATTCCTCATCTTCCGGAATATCCAGCTTGTACTTGCTGGCGTATTCATCTATGTCTAATTCATCAATAACATTGTCGCCCTCCATCTTGAATACCAACTGTTGAATGGCTACCCCATCCCGTTCAATCCGCTGACGCTCTACCCGGAGGAATCGGTCTTTTCGGTCATTCTCGCCCCACTCTTCAACCCAGGCGATATCAGCCCCGCGTCCGTCTTCGTGCGGCAGATACTTATCAGCTAGCACCCACTCAAACCAAACACCACCTGATTCATCCCGGCGCGTTCGATAAGCAACCAAACCATCAACCTGATGCTGCGTGACCGCTGCCCAGATCTTCTCTTTTGGCTTACTGTCCGTCACGACGGAAGAAATAAATTCAAGCTCTGGCCCCTCCTCCACGTCTGCGGAGATATTGCCAAGTGACCGGTTCAGGAGATCCGCCGGAACTTCGGCGACTAGGCTGCTGAAGTTAGCGACGATATACTGGTTATCAGCGCTGAACACCTTCTCGACCTGACGCCATGACCGCACGCCAACGCGCCTCCGGACCAACCGTTGCTCCTTCGCAACCGACCGAGCCCGCGGAAATATCTCGGCGTGCTCCCCATCGTAAAGGAGCCGGTAATACTGCATCATGCTAATCTCCTGGTCAAAGGGCGGTGGTGGGAAACTGCGTCCTGTATACACGATTGTCAGGTTCATCACCTTCTTTCAAAGCAAATAAAAAAGCCGCTCATTTGAGCGACCAAGTTACTTTATAATATTTTTTTGATCATTGCCCAAAGCGCATCAGAGAACTCTTGATGTCCCCTGCCGGTATATAGCGTTTCGCTTCGGTGGGATAAAGATCCGGATATAACATCGACAAAATACGTACTCAATAGCTGGCCGTTATCTTGTTTGTTCCACGACCCAAGACGCCCACCATAATGACTTTCGATAATTTCAATCATCTGCCCGATACTGAGAAGCGGCAAATCAATTTTTTCGGGCTCAAACAATTCCACACCTGAATCATCATGATACATTACGCCACCATAAAAGTTAATCTCACCATCAGTAGAACGATAGAACCAATCGCCTTCCTTTGGAGAGTACAGTTCTCTGAGTTTTTCTTGTTGCAGACCGGTCAATTCCTTGAGTTGTTCGACGGCTATTCTTTGCTTCACGTTCACACCTCCATGACCACTAGTATACCAGATTACCAGCCTGCAGGGCGTTGATTACTGTATACCATTTCCGGTTCGGTCACGAACGATAGAATGACAGCGTCGGCGCGGTCCGGCGAGTCAAGCCCGCGCTTCTTCATATCTTCCTTTCGCTCCAGCGCAAGCTTCCCTTTGCTGGTCATCCGGTATTTTCGCTGTGTCAGTTGCGTCACCAACCGATCATCCTGCGGAAGCTCAATGCTGACCGGTTCACCCTGCAGATGCTTCGAAAAAGCTTCTTGCAGCAGATCTCTCATGATAGCCCAAGCTTCGGTGCCACGATTCTCGTAGTGCTCCTCGCCATCGTCCGTCGCCCGACTTCCGTTGTTGACGGGAATCACTCGCCATCCGGTCAGGCCTTCCTCAACTATGACCTCATTTAGACGATCCGTTACACCGCCACCAACGCCGCTGTCATCGACTTTTATCTCAACAAAGCGAAGGTTAGGATTATCTGCCTGCATTTCCTTGCCCGCTGCCACCACACGACCTACCGTGGCCATTGTGTCCTGTTTGTTGTATGTGAGCAACGGGAATACCTTCATGCCCACGCGAGGGGCAATGACGGTTTCGTCGTCACCAAAGCGTGCAACGTCGACACCAAGATGCAGCCTATCACCACGGGGTTGAACCGTTGCACTGGCCGCCAGTTCTGCCAACTCTAACGCGATAAATGCATCAGCCTCAGCTTTTGGGAATTCTCCATACACTCGGACGCGTACCACATCGCTATCCACGCCATACTTGTCGATGAGCACTTGGATGTTTGCTTTGGAGGTCCGCTTACTATTTCGGCTGTCGACTCGGTGTGTCCGGAATCGACTGCGGTCACGGTTATGGGAATCATAAAAAACCCCACTCGTTCGAGTCGGGTTCCCGCACATTAACAATTTATTTTCTTCGCCTGATAGCGTACCGAGAATAGCCTCCATAATCGGATCAGCGACACCTGAGGCTTCATCCACGACGAACAGCATGTGGTCTTCGTGAAAGCCCTGCATGTTCTCTGGCTTGTTTGCCGTCCTGGCGGTAGCGAACCAGCGCTCCTCATGACCGATCATATAGACCTTTGTCTTTGTCCATTTGAGCAGATTCTTCACCATACTACTCTCCAACCACTTGGCAACCTCAGCCCACAATACGTCATTGAGCTGCTGCTTTGTCGGTGCTGTGCAAACGACGCGAGGATTTGGGCGACAGCATAGGAACCAAATAACCAGCGCGGCCTCAACCCCCGTTTTACCGACCCCTTGTCCAGAACGTACGCTGGTAAGCGGATATTGTGCCACATCCATCATAACTTCTCTTTGCCATTCGTCCGGATCCAATCCAAGCATATCCTCAGCAAAAGCGATGGGATCATCCCAGTACAGATCAAGCAGAATTTCCAGAGTCGAAACTGTATTATACGGCTTAGCCATCGGATTTCACCTCAGCAGCGGCACGTTTCACTTTACGCCGCTCTGCAATTTCCTTGAGCGCATCGGTCCAACTTTGCGTTGCACCCGCGCCCCCTTGAAGCTGCTGGAGTTCAATTTGTAAGATGGCCGTCCGAACTTGCTTCTCTTCATCGATGGCGATGAGCTTGTTTTTCAACTCGATCGCCTTCAGTTTCTTGTCCTGGACACGTGTCAGCGCCTCTTCCAGCTTTATGATATCGTCGATGGCCCGGTACTCGGTTTCTTCAATCTGAGACTCGACCAGTTCGGTACGGGTGACAGGAATCGACTTTGTAACGCCGGATTTCTCATCGTGAACAATCATGACATCCTTCAGTGCCTTGAGTTCGCTAAGGACACGCTTCTGCTTTTCAGTCAATCCGCTCATAAGCTTAGATATCCGCTGCAGCATGCGCCGCTCCCGGATCGTCAGCAGTTTGATAGCCTCATCGGCCTGCTGAACCGGATCCGTATCAATCTGGTCGACCAGTTCCTGTTCATCTTCTTCCAGGGCATCCATCCAGATAGTTTCATACTCGCCGGTAGTGACAGCCTTCTTGTTTCCTGGCGGACCGCCAGAACCGCCACGATTACCCTTGGCGTTCTGGTTGCCCGGGGGAGCGCCCCCTTTATTACCGACAGCATTTTTATTCCCTTTGGGAGCGCCACGATGTGGAGCGCTCCCTTTCTCTTCAAGTGGAGCGCTCCCATTGAGAATGACGTCCCAATTGTCCAATGCCTTCCACTTCCGGACCCTACTATCAGGAACAGAAAGAGCAGCGGCGATGTCCTTAAGCTTCATCTCCCCGCTGCTCTCTAACCACATTTGCTTTGCTTTGTCCCGCTCTGGGCTTCTCTCTCTAGCCACTACATATCACCACCTCCAGCAACAGTCATTAACGGATAACATTAGAGTATATTAAAATGTAACAAAAAAATTAAATAAGGATGGTGGACCACATGAAGTTGACCTACATCTCATTTTGTTTTTTAGGAATGGGTGTAACAATCATGTTGGTCAGACCTTAATGTCTGGCCGGCTAGAAGGGGGTGATAAGCCTTCTTCTGGCCGGGTGCGTGGATTGAAATGATTACCTAACCAAAGGATTCGATGCTGCGCTTCAGCTTTTCATACTCCGGATCGTCTGGCTGAAGGTCAACGCGTGGGTTGTAGGCTGCTGCATTGATTTGGTCGACGGGGATTGCTTTGATGTTCATGATGCACCTCCAATAAAAAAAGCACCGGCTAGGGTGCAGTTGTTCTAACTACAGGTGGGTGAGTTCTTTTGACTCGCAATTTATACCCGTCTATTTCTGATACTTTCTCAGTAGAAAATTCAATCTTTTGGTCAACGATATTTCCTAACATATCACTATACGAAATATTCATTTCAAACTTCTGTGTATCATGCAGAAAGGTAGATAGTTCAAAATCAGATTCATCTTTTACTAATAAGGCTGAATTTCTAGATGAGAAGTTATACATATACGTATCTACATTAAAGTGAATATCAATCGCAGTGCCCAGACCTATGTTAGCTAGCTTAAATTGTCCTCTTCCAAAATTATTAGCCAACTCAGGTGAAATATAATCATCTGAGGGAGTTGCAGGTGAAAAAATTATCTGTTCAACGTTGTTTGAATAACCTCTTATTGTTTCTGCACGGAGATATGGCCTAATTTGAAACATTTTATTTTCTCTGCTTTCCTTACTTTGAGCATTCAACTGCATTACTACAGTCGTATACACAACAACAACTCCAATAATGGCTCCTAAATAACCACCTAAGAAATCCATCCAGTCTCCGTTTACTCCAGGTGCTCTCCAAGAGAATATGAAGTAATTTAATATTATTGGAAATATTATTACTAGCGCCATACTGCCTAAAACTAACCTCTTGTTTCTTTTAAACCAGTCCCACATCTAAATCCTCCCTTAACTTTAGTTAATGATTCCAGTATCAGACAAATGATTTTACTGGTCAAGGAAGAAACTGGAGTAGAATTAACCCTCGCCGCTTACTCTTTCCAATCCGCCGGAAACCCGCTGACAAAAAACAAAATCCCGGATTCGAACTCCGGACCTTCAATTGATCAACGTATGTGATTATGCCATCAGGCGGCGGCTGGCCCCATTCAGTAATGGTTGCTGCCACCGCGGCTCGGATCATTTCGCTGCTGAGGTAAGACGATTCATTCCGAAAAATGGTACACTCCCAAGCCTGTAGTCCGTCGTCCCGAATACCTGACCAGGTGACCCAAACTGCGTCGCCGGTTGCTGTTCTCAACACAAGATTACATCCTGGGCGGCAGAATTGTGGACTCCCTACAGTCTGGCGTGAATAGTGCCGATCAGCAAGAAGCCGACAAGATCGGTCACCCTTATGCGTCACTAACCACGGTCCGTAGTCGGGTAATTCAAGCATCGGTTGCTGCACCGTAATTGCCTCCCTTGTGTTGAGTTGGTTTTGCGTACACGGGCGCGACAAATAGGGCCGTACAGCAACGCTGCGGCCCCGTCTTGTCCTTCTATATACTGCAGCATGCGTTTAAGTTAAACACCTTAATCAGCTTCTAATTCGCCTTCTGTACCTTGGAATGGAAATATATGCACAAGTTTCTCTAACCTCTCCTCAACAATTCGTGCCTTCTCTCCGTCAGAAAATACAGATATAAAAAAGTTGTCGATACCGGAGAAAAATGCCCTTATAAATCCATCGATAGATAACATAACTAAATTCTCGTTTATTTGCGGCTTATAGACTACATCAGTTTCGTTTTTATCCATGTATCCAATTTGTCGGCATCCATTTCTCGCAAGAAAATCTGACTCGCTGGTGTACGAATGGACCATGCCACAGCGAGCCGCATAAAATTCAGTTCCAGTTATTAAATGGTCCCCGTTAAACCGAATGTACCTGTCGCACCACTCAATGTAATCTCTACGAGTTGCCTTTTCTTGACCATTCGGCATATTCAGACCAGCCATATAATCTATGCCTGTAAGGATAAGAACCAATGCACCTCGAAGAGCTCCACTCTGTTGACAAATCCTTATATCATTTTTTATACCGTTCTCAATGCAATTGATTAATGGATCTCTCTCAAAACTATTCATTTACCATCACCTTTTTGCATGCGTGCTGCACCTCCTTATACCGTGGTTCGACATCAGGAAGGATTTCCCTGCTTCACACACCGCTGCTTCGAACAAAACTGCTTCGTCCCCGTCCAAGCTCCCCACATGCAGTTCTTGCACTTCGCCGGCTGCTGAGGAGGATCTTTAAATCGCTGCTGCTTTTTCTGTTTCATTGCTATCACCTCTCAGAAAAATAGAAAAGGCCGCTCCAGTGAGGGAACGACCTGAGTTTATATATTGAGTTCTTACGTGCAATGAGCTTGGCCAGAGCATTGCGACCGTGCCGGCCGCCGCAAAAACGCTGCGCTCTTTGCTTAAAAGAATACGTACTTAGTAACTTGAGAGGAATGACAAGACCATTTTAACGAACTTATGAAAACAGAGTCAATCTTCCAAATCAATTAAATCCGTGCCTAAGTTGACTTAATAACGATAAATCTCTTGTTACCTCATTATTTCAACTATTTAACAAAGGGAATAGCGCGAATAGCTGTGCGATTCCCTGAAGAAGAAAACCGGCCATCAGGAACTTGAGTCCTCGCATCGAATTAACTCTTCTGTTCATCATATCCCTATATAATTTTTCATATTGGTCAGGAAAAATAACGGAATTATCGGTAGAAGAACCGAACCCTAATGAATCAAGCGGTGTTCCCTTGAACAATATGTATGTCCCGAAAGCCGAAATACCAATACCGAGAAGATTGATAACCCATATAACAATACCCATAATATCCCTCCTTGCCTACTATCTTAAATGATAAACTGACAAGAAGGAACAGAAAAAGGCGAGAAGAGTTACGCCCCGGTTCAATGCCGCATTCATGCAGCCGTGCGTGTCATTCCCGCCTTTTTCTACATTACCAATATAACAGGGATAAATGGTCAAGTGGTCTTCAAAATCTCCCAAAACACACCACATTGTCATCACTTTGTCCTCAAAATTTTTCTTTGATGAAATCATAGAACCCCGTCAGCTTCAATGAGTTGGCCACCGATTCTATCCCTGCATCGATGCGCCGATCCACGGTACTGGCCGCATCACCTCTTCGCATAAACAAAATCGTTTCCTTCCTTGAATATCCTTCGATGAATCTGAACCGAATCGCTTCCTTTGCTTCCGGATCAAGAATCTGGTTATAGGCCTTGAACAAAAGCTTCGTGAAGACACTGTACTGCGAGTATACCCATTTTTGCTTCTGTCTCAAAATAGCCGCATTAGCGGTTTTGTCTGCATGCAGGTCCTCCTGATCGATACGACGTGCTACCTCTCCATCAATCGCTACTTGTGCCATTTCCTCTTCTTCCGTTTCAAAGTCCTTCATGAATACGCACATCATTCTATATTTTCCGAGGTAGAATTCTGCTTGCTGGATCTCCTCTTTAGATGCTTTTGCAAAAAGCTCACATTGTTCCCATGGTCCCCATGCCATCGCCATTCTCCTCATTCCCCTTTAGCATGTTATAATGTCAAGAGGAATGATTTGCCTGCATTGACCCCCGCCCCGGCCAAGGTTATGGGGGTCTTTGCCTCTATTGCTCGCGAAAAAATGATCCTTTCTCTCGTCCACACTTGGTACAAACGATATAAATCCTATCTCCACGCAAATTTTGAAACCTACTTGATTTGGTAAAGTTCTGATAGTCATGTTTGCAAAAAAACCGTTTCATCCATTTGATCATCAAACATCCACCACACTATTCCACTATTTTTTCGGAATGTGCATTACTCAAAAATGTCACCACGAATGATTCTACCCTTATCGTCATATTCGATTTCAAATTCTTGTCGGCACGAAGGGCATTCCAATCGCTCGTATGGGCCACCACCTTCGTTGTGCTTAGAAAACGGTTTCTTGTATTTTCTACCGTTTCTACCGACGTTATATTTCAATGTGAACGTGGGTTGTGACCACCAAATTAAATTCTCTCCGCAGTCACATTGCGGCTTTACGTAAGACACTTTTATCTACCTCTCCTTCACTCTTTGGGTCTTGTGCGGCGCTCCAGCCGCGGAATGTGCATTAAAACATTGACCGTAACTCATTTTCCTCGATTATGTGAAACTGATATTGTTTAAATTCGTAATATTATGGTAAGGAGGTGTTGAATTGAACAATAAATCTCTTGTAACTGGCGTCTCTTTAGGTTTGTGTTTTAGCGTTGTATTTGGTGCAGCTCTCAAAAGTATCCCTCTTGGCATTACTTTTGGAATTATCTTCGGAGTTGTCTTCTTCTTGGCGGAAAAATCAAAATCCCCAAAAGAAGAATAAGCTTATCCTAAGAGGGGCTATAACTGCCCCTTACTTTCCCAATTCCAGAGCCCCTGCTGCCCCTTGGCTAGTATCGGCTCCGGTAGCATCCGGACGTTGTCCAACTCCCAGGCGTAGCGACCTTCTTCGAAAAAACCAAAATCGCTTTCCGGCTTGCGGATAAATTCAGCCTTATCAAAGTCATATTGGTCATTCGGGCATCTGACAATGTGTATACCGTTATCGATAGTGTCATAAATGCGATAGCACCCAACAAGATCAGCAATTGCTACTACTGCTCCTGCAGGGAAGTCTTCAGGCAATAATAATCCATGTTTTCTGATTGCATCATAGATAGGTGGTTCAATCCAGGCTTCCTTGTTAAAGTGTCTCCCCGCATGAATGGCGATCGGCCCTCTGTACCTTGTTGACCATCCCCGCGTCTCAAACCGTTTCTCACCGACTGCGATCAATGTTGCCCAGGGCTGATGAATCGTAATAGCTTTCATAGCGCCTTACCTCCAATCGGCTCCAAAGCCCTGCATGCAATACTCTTCATCGAGATTGCCGAGCTGCCGATGATCTCCATTCCAGCTATTCGTTCCAGGGCTTCCCGCAGGCGAGCGATCTCCGCATCCTTGTCCGCCATTGTTTCAGCCCCCATGATCTGCAGCTCACGAGGATTACTCCCCTTCTTGACATACCCCTTAAGCGCAAGCTGCTCCAAAATGCAATAAGCTGTGGATGAAGACTGTAGATTCAATCCCCCCGCTAGCTCCCTCACGGAAGGTGGATAGCCCTTTCTGACCACAAAAGATTTTATGAAGTCCAGCGCCTCTACCTGACGCCGGGTTAATGGTTTATTAGTCATCGTTCTCCCCCTAAAATAATTCCAGTTGTACCGGATCTGGCTCCCGTGGTTTGGCCAGGCGATCCCATTCTTCTTCCGGCCATTCTCCGGCATAGTTTTCTCCTCGAAAGAGAACTTTTTTATGCCCGGAGGGAAGGATCACACGCCGTTCAAATCGAGCCAAGCCTTCCGGAATATTATGAGTCCAGTTGCCGGGAGGGGAATAAAGAATCTCCCGGCTCAAATCAACGCAGTCTTGCCATGTGATGTTTGAAATGCTCAAGATATCACGTCTCCAACTACACACTTTTCAGGATTTTTCCGCTTGGACAGTCTTCGCTTTGCCGTGGGAGTAGTGAGCCATCGAATATATTCCGGCCTCACCTTTAAAGCATCGGCGCATTCTTCCGCTGTTCCTATCACCAGCAACTCTTCACCTTTGTAAACCGCATATTCTCTCATCCGGATCCCTCCACTCACACTGCCTCTTGGCGCTGCTCATACGCCTGCCGGTTATGCTCCTGGAAGAACCGCTGAACATGCTCCGTGACATCTTGGCCAGGAAGTAGCTCCGCCAGATCCGTCGCAACGAAGCCGACAACCGTCTGCAGGAGTTCGAACAACTCTCGCATGATCCGTTCCCGATCAAGGCCGGCTGATTCAAATGTTCCGCCAAGGGAATCCAGCCCGTGGTACACATTCAGCCGCTCCTGGATAGGATCAGTGCCCTGAACAATCGGCACATACAGTGAAACCCCCGTACCAAACACCGGAGCCACAACCTTGCTGGCTTGTCCGGAATTCGAAAGCTGTTGCTTCAACTGGGCATTCTCTTCCTCCAGCTCCGAAAGGCGAGCTCCTGCTTGATTAGCAATGACGGTAGCTCCAGACATAGCATAATTCAATCGGGAAATCTCTGCAGCTTGCTCCTGCGTTACGCTCCTGAACTGGTTCTGCAAGCTCTCAGCCTCTTCCCGCGCCTTAGTCAGCTCGCCCTCCAAATCAGCAATGTACTCGGCCTTGCGCGTAGCTTGATTCTTCCAAAGCGCCAAGGCCGCCTGAAGTTCGGCCAATTCTTGTTCACGTTTATTCGGCGTGTCTGCCCTGGACAACTGAGCAGGCGCCTGCTCGGGAACACTGGATACTTCCTTTACTGGCGCCAGTAGCTCCATCTCCCGCTCTTCAGCATCAGGCTCCTTGATTCCCCACTCCTTGAGCAGCTTGTAAAAGGCTGCTGTCCCACAACCCAAGTCCTTCATGATCTGAGTTCTGCCCTTCCCACTGATCCGCTGTTGCAAGTACTCTTGCTTGGTCATGCTGATTTCCACTTTTTCCCCTCTAGCCATATCCTCCGAACCTCCCCTGTATTTCTCCAGTTCTTCCGGAGATAAAGTGTACTTAATAACCGGACCGCTCCCCCTTGAAAGTTCCTCGACATCCCGGCGTGGAACCGGAATGACATTCCGCTCACTCGTCCTGGCAGCCATTTCCTACACCACCAAAAGGTTTGTCTCCTGGTTAATCACTTAATTTTTGCTTATATCGATTTTGGTAATATTCCACTAAGCCACGGTTCTTCAAGGTAGAATATTTTACCCGGCAAACATGTTCAGTTTTGCCTAGAGCGAAAGCCATCGTTCTTGCATCATCGATTTCGTAAAACATGCAGAGATACTCTAAATCGTCGTCAGAGAAAGGTTGACCGTGCGAAAAATGAAATTGCGGATGATACTTCATTCTGTAGTGCCGGTCATATTCGATTCCATCTGCAGCATCCGATTCTGGATGTGGCCTTAAATCACCGTTCATGGCAACCTCCATTAAGATCATACGTTCGGTCAGAGGACCGCAAGTGGTCCTCCCCGATTCTGATTACCTCGATATCACAGGAAACGGATTAAGCTGCTCCCCCGTCTCTCATAAGCTTCTCGACGCGCTTTTTGTACGCGGAATACTTCGAACTGATCTGCGAACTCGGTACGCCTGCTTCCTTAGCAATCTGCATCCAAGTCTTGCTTTCTTCCTTGCGTTGCTTAAGCAGGGCTGGAAAGTCGAAAGGAATATCCTCGAAGGTTGGCGCCTGGCTAATAATGTACTCTTCGAGCGCTTCCTTGCTGATTTCAGCCACAGATTCGCCCAAAATTTCTCGTTCGTAGTCAGTCAATTCATCTTCGGGATCATCCGGATCTTGCTGGCCGCCATCATCAGTGAAGTCCATTTCCCCGCCACCGTCACCATCCGTCATCCAATCCGGAACCTCCTCATCGATGCCAGAGCCAGCTTGATCCGGATCGGGATCACCCTCACCTTCAGGTGTCTCTCCCTCAGTCTCGCTGAATGAGGAATCGCCTTCCAGTTCGGATCCCTGATCGAACAGGTCCGGCTGATTCTCATCATCCTGGCCGCCCAGATTCTCAACCTTGGTCACGACACCCGAGCTATCCGTGGTCACATAGCGACCGGTGAATTTTTGGTACATAGCGTCTTCGTCGTCGCCAAAGTCAAGAGCCGCCTGCGGATCTCCCAAGAAAACATTGATTTTCTCTCCTTGGTTCGTGCTGAGGAACATGAAATTCTCCTGAACTGCTTTTAAAGGAACCAGCAATTTCACCTCAACATCCGTATCACCTACGTTCAAACCCTTTTTAATCGTCGCCGTGAATTTCGCAAAATTTTTAAGCATTGATTATGCCACTCCCTTGATAAATTTTTGATGATAAGTCCAGCAAAGTGCAATTGCATCGGAAGGGTCAAAGAGTCTCTCCTTCACGTCCCCAACCTTGTATTTCCCTTTCGGATCATCCTTTTTGTACAAGACCGGAACGGCAATTTCGTCATAATCCAGGTCGAAGAGCATTTGCATTTCCATGGCGACCGTTTCTTTATCAGCATTTCCCTTGCCAGTCTGCATTTTCAGTTCGGATGGTCTGATTTCACGAATTTTAATCCCGAGATGTAACGCCGCCAAGGTTACCATTGAATAAGCACCTACCAATGCCAAAACTATCCCTGCCCCTCTAAAATGTACTGGCCGCTCCAGCACGATAATGTCAGGTTGTTGGTTCCTAATAAGTTGAATTGAGTCCTGATAAATCGCATCCAAAACATCAGGCATTTTTATCGCGGTATAATCACGAAGTCCGAAATCTAGTGGTTTCCCACGCTCCATCGTTGCCCATCCTGCGTAATTTGTACCGTGGTCTATGGCCATAATTTTCATATCTCGGTAATCCCTCCTTCCGCGCTGCCCCCAGCAACACATAAACCTCTCCGATTTGCTGGCCATCGTCGTCATAAATCAAATCCCAAGGGACATCTTGAAAGTATGGGTCAACTCGCTCCCGCCGCTTCATGACGCCCAATTCCCCCTATGCATATCCGGAATACGCTTTGCCTGCGGTGGAGGCTGTGGACCCGGGTCCACATGATGACGATCGTAGTTAAGAAATTTATTAATGTTCTTCTGGAAGACCAGCTCGACCGTTCCGACCGGGCCATTCCGCTGCTTGGCAATGATGATTTCGATAAGGTTCTTCTTCTCGCTCTCCTGGTTGTAATAGTCGTCGCGGTACAAGAAAGCTACGATATCGGCGTCCTGCTCGATTGAACCGGATTCCCGCAAATCAGACATCATCGGACGCTTATCCTGCCGCTGCTCGACGTTCCGGCTTAGCTGAGACAACGCAATAATTGGAACATCTAACTCCCGGGCAAGGTGCTTCAGCATCCGCGATATCTCGGAAACTTCCTGTTGTCGGTTCTCTTCCCTACGACCGCGGCCAGAGCTGGCGATCAGCTGCAGGTAATCGATAACGATCAACCCGAGCCCCTCCTGCTTCTTGAGTCGCCGGCACTTGGCTCGAATATCATGCACCGTGATGCCGGGAGAATCATCGATGAGAATGTTCGTGCTACCCAGCACGCCGGCAGCGTTAGCCAACTTCATCCAATCGTCTTCATCCATGTCTCCAACCCGCAGACGGCTGGCCTCAATGTTGCCTTCAGCACTAATCATTCTCGTTACAAGCTGAGGCGCTGACATCTCCAGGCTGAAAATTGCAACCGGATCCGTATTCAACACGGCCACATTCTGCGCAACATTCAGCGCGAAAGCTGTCTTGCCGACGGAAGGGCGCGCGGCCACGATGATTAAGTCACTCTTTTGCAATCCGGCAGTAATCCCGTCCAAATCACGAAAGCCGGTGCGAAGCCCGGTCACCCTGCCAATTTTGAATGCTTCGAACTTCGTCTCCGTTGTCTCGACCACCTCGACGGCCACATCCTTGACTCGCTTAAAATCCTCCGGCGGCGCTGCTCGGTCAGCAAGTGTTGTCGCAACCAGCTGTGCGGATGCAATAAGCCCTTGTACATCTTCCCCCGCCGCGGCCGCTTGAACCACAAGTGAGCTGGATCGGATAAACTCTCGCAGCATCCATTTGCTATGCACCGACTTGACATATGACTCCATATTGTCCGTCGTCGGTACGGCATGAGCCAGTTTAGACAGATAGCTGACACCACCAATGTCCTCAAGCTCTCCACGCCCCTGCAACTCCCCGGTCAATGTGACAAGGTCGATCGGCGTGCCCGCAGCATCCAGCTCCAACACTCTTCGAAAAATGATCTGATGCCCCACATGGTAAAAGGCTTCAGGAGCCAGTGACTCCGCAAATTCAAACGTCTCAGGCTTGATTAAGATAGATCCGAGTACAGAGCACTCAGCAGCCAAGTCATTCGGCAACTCAGACAGCATGCTTTCAAGATTTACCGAGCTTTGCATAGATGGCCTCCTTCCAGCCTGGTGGTGGTGGACAGGCATGTTTTGCTGCTTCGGCCCGTTCGGCAAAGTATTCAGCAGTGGCCGCTTTCATCCGGTCCCGCTCGATCTGCTCACCGACGCTGCCGCGGATCTCTGCGATGTTCGGATGATATTTACTCGTCCGAATATGCTCATCCAAGTTTTGAATGGCCTTGTCAAACGGGAAGTCATGCAGGTACTTAAAATGCCGTTCGACATTTTCGTCACTAACATCAAAATTCGGGTAATTCTCCTTGATCGCAATGAGCAAATCAAATACTTCTGCTTTCTCCACGTTGCCTTGCCTCCTTCGCACGTCTGCGCAAGTCCTCCAACTCACGCTGCTGCTTGGTCATTCGTTTCTTCGGCTCTGACTCTCCCTGGGCGACTCCAGCCATCGGCGGACTGGCAGTTTGGGAATTAAGCCAGGCTTCTTCAATCCCGTCCACGTAGTACAAAAAACTGGTCGGGTACTTGAAGCTTTCTCCTTCTCGTTCGCGCTTTGCCTGCAACAGGCCCTCCATAGTTCGGATGGTAAAGGGTACCGGCATCCCCCCGGCGACCATCTTACCCATGGCTTCGCGCTCTTTCGGTCGAACATGGAAATCGAACTTCTGGTTTAAACGGCAGTAAGCATTTAAGATTTCAATCATTCCATCTGTCTGAGGGTCAGGTTCATCCTGTTCGAGCCAATCCTCAGCAGTAGTGGTAGTAGTAGTAAGTTCTTTAATATCTTTTAGAACAGACATTTTTGTCCGATCACTGTCTGATTTTTGCTCATGATCAGACAAATTTGTCTTATCACTGCATGACTGATCGGACATTTTTGTCTGATCAGTTTCAGAGAGATCGGACATATCTGTCTTATCACTTTTGAGTGATCGGACATTTTTGTCTGGGTGTTTCTTAGAATTTCTCACCCAAAGAATCAAACCTCTCGCGGCCCTGGTCACTCGTATGTAGTGATGATCTTCTAAGGTGTCCAACCATCGGCTCACGGTTTTATCATTAACTCCGAATCTTACGGAAATTTCAGATAGCTTCATTGGCTTGTTCCCAAGGACGATGCCCCAGACCGTTCCCTCCTCCTCAATCTCCGCCGTCGTGGAGCTCACGCACCAGAGGAAAAGCCATATCGCTGTGCCTATTTTCTTGTAGTGTTCTGGCTCCAGTAATCCGGAGTAAATCGGAAAAGGGTAGCTGCCTTCGGGCATTTGATCATCCCCCTAGCTAATCGCGCACTACTTTGATGAAGGTAGTGTCAACCTTTACACCCTTGAATTTAGCCGCTGACTGAATGCCTTCTATGATCGACTCCAGCACCGACTCAAGCATCGGACCGTAGCCTGCTGGCTCAAGATCAAATGCAATCAATGAGCCGAGCGTATGTGCAGTAGCCATAGTAAATCTGGCATGCTGCTCGATCCCAGCCTTTTTAGCCTCCTCATTTTTATTGTGCAGGAATTCAATAAGTTCCCTTGTGGCCTGTTTATTAGCCGTTTTAGTCATATTGCTCTCTCCCTCATAGTTTTATCTTTCCAAACCTTATCTCCCAGGCAGCGCCCCGGCGTAACTTCAAAATGCCGCCGACCGAGTACGAAGGAGACAAATTTGCCTGAAGATCGTTCGTAGTACATTCCATTCAGCAACGGTTGTGCCGGTTGCACGCTAATATCAAACAAATCAAGCTGTACAGGCTCCGTCATACGCTACGCCCCCTATCATCCCGTAAATAAACAATTGGGTACTTTACACGGATAACCTTCCAGCCGGGGTAGCCCCGGGCAAAGTAGGCTTCTGTCTCACGGATAAATGCTTTGCGATCAACTCGCATGAGCTTCCAGATTCGGTTGCCCATCATGCTTTTAAGCAACGGTTGGCCAAACTCATCGTTCACGCCACTTGTACTCCCACGCCGCCATCGGCATTTTCGAACCGGATGACTTGATCGAATGCCGCTTGTGCATCTTCAATGTGGGTAATGACCAGAACCCTCTTAAAGCGGCTAGATACTGATTTGATAGATTCTAGAACAAGCGCACGGTGCTCGGCATCCTGGGAGCCCAGGCCCTCATCGATGGTCAACCATTCCACCTTGCTGCCGGCTCGCTGTGCAAGCAGTTCAGCCAGGGCAAACCGAATGGCGTAATCAATCCGGAGTTGCTCACCGCCGGAGAAAGTCTCATAAGGACGTTCAGCCGTCCAGTCGCCGATCATAATGTCCAGCGTTTCAGCAACACCATCCCGTGACTTGAGCTCGCGTTGTGTCTCGAAGCGGATATAATGCTTGCCCTTCGACATCTGGCCAAGAATCTCATTTGCAATCCGCTCGAGCTGAGGAACGGCATTTTCAATGATCAATGCCGGGATGCCGTCACGGCCAAACGCCTTAATCAGTGTTTGGTACCGGGTCCAACGCAGTGCCTTTGGCTCAAGGTCAGCGGACAGCCGGTCCCGCTCCAACTGATCGACCTCGAGAGCGGCCAGCACCGCCTTGATGCCGCCGATCTGCTCCGCCAGTGCGGCGAGTTGAGAACGCCGATCTTGTAATACTGCTTGCAATTGATCCAGATCACGATGCAGCCTATCATAATCAAGCGTGTCAATGATCAGGTTGTTCTTCTCGTTCTCCAATTCTTCCTTGCGGACGTTCTTGCCGGCGATCTCCCGATCAATGGCGGCGATCCGCTCCTTGGCGTTTGCGGTAGCCTCCCGAGCAGCGCTGATCTCGTCTTTAAGCTTCGCCCATCGTTGGAGATCAGCAGCGCGCGTCGTCAGCTCTGACAACGGTGCCAACTCTGCCTCAAGGTCTGCCGTCTGCTGCTGCAGATCATCCCGCCGCGCCGTCGTGCTCTCTTGGCGCGCTAGCTTCTCAGCGCATTGTTGCTCCAACTGCTGCAGCAACTCGTCCTTGCCGGCAAGCTGAGCGAATGCCGTTGCCGATGCTTGCAGCTCGGCCACTCTGTTTCTGCAGGCTCGATGGGCGTCTGGATCATATCCGATATCCTTTTGCTCGATTTGCTTTTGAGCAATCGATAGCGTAAGGGCCGCAATCTGGGACCGATCAAGATCGGCCAGGCGGCGCCGTAATTCGGGAAGCTCCGCGACTGCTGCGGCGGCCGCCTGCTGAAACTTGCAAGTTGGAAGACAACCGCTGTCGTGGATGTGTATCTCCTGCTCCTCAAGGGTGGATATCTTGTCGACAAGGGCGCGATTCTCCGTTTCAATGCGAAACGTCTCCCGATCCAGTTGCGTATCCAGCGTTCTTAATTCTGCCGCGAGTAGGTTCCAGCGCTCAGCTTTTTCTTCAAATTCCCGCAGCCGCACAGTCTCCTGCTCATGGTCTGCGGCTTGCTTCTGGAGTGCATCCCTCCCGGAAAGCTGCTGTGTTACCGCCAGCACCCGATCATTCAGGCGGGTCAGTTCGTCGGCCAACTGCTTGAGGTCCGTTTCGGTGGCAGCCAGGTCGCGCCGCAGCCGCTCAACCTCCGGCTGCCGTGCCTCCAGCGCAGCAATCTGCTGCTTGACCTCTTCCAGCTCGACAGCCTTGGCCAAGATGCCGGCCTCGTTTGCAAGGATCTTCTCGGAGCGTTCTAGGCGACCCTGATGGTCGGAACGTTCCTTTTGGAGCGAAGCAATTTCGTCATCGATCGTCGCAGTATCGCGATCAATCTGTAAAATGCGGGACCGCTTAACCTCGAGCACGGCAAGTTGCGATTCGTTTTCCCGAACCGCCCGCTCATCCTCGGCCACATTTGTTTGAGTAAATTCGTGCCGGATTTCTACTATACGCAGCTCTTCCTCTTTCGCCGGGCGGGCAGCCAGTCGTTCATCCAACGTCAAAAGCTTGTCTTTGGCCTTCTCGATCTCGGTGTCCAACAAGCCAGCCCGTTGCCGGGCACGATCCTGTAGTTGCTCATAGACATTCAGGCCAAGAATCTGAGACAGGATCTCCTTCCGCTTACCGGCCGTCGCGCCAGTGAAAGCATTAGCCTGCCCCTGAAGAATCATGCTGCTGGCGGTAAACGTCTCATCGTCCAGATTGAGTAAGGAGCGAATGACTGCCTCCGTGTCGGTAATCTTCTCAGCAGACCTGCTCTCCCACTGACCATTGACCTGCTCTTGCAACTCGAGGGTGGACTTGCCCTTTCCTTTAGTCGAGCGCGTCCGGATAGCTCGAAATACACTGCCCTGGTGCTCAAATTGAAACTCCACTGACATCTCTTGTACTCCCCGACGAACCAGGTCGTCCAAGCTAATCCCTTTGATGACGTCTCCGAAAAGCGCAAACCGCGGGGCAAGAGTAAAGGCTGATGACTTACCGGCTCCGTTACGGCCGGCAATGGCTGCCAATGTCACAGCCGACAAATCAATGTCGGCATGTTCTATGGCTCTGAAGTTATGAATGATTAAGCGTAATGGAATCATCCTGCAGCATCCTCCTTATTGAATTGCTTCCATTCCTCCGGCCAAACATATTGACCGTCGATCATTTGAACTACAATATGATCGCCGCTGTCCGTTACACGAACCTCACGAAACATCCCAGTCTTGCCGTGTAGTTGTGTGTAACGAAAGACTTCTTCAGGGGAGCTTAGTGTTACGGATGGCGTATGCCAGCCATCAGGTTCGGGGAAGCAATAACCGTAGAATTGCTCACTCATATGCTCATCTCCATCAGTTCCGTCGTCATTGCCTGTAGCTCGACAATTTCCGGTTCCTTAATCTCTTGATTGCTGCCCCAAGCGGCTAATGCTGTCAATGGATTCAGACCCTCAGTCACCTCGGCATCGCGGATCCGTTCCGAACGTTCAACCTCCGCGCGGATCTCCGCAACGAAGAATGCGCCGGCGTCATATAGTGCCTTTTCTAGAGATCGCCGATCGAACCGCTTCTGCAGTTCCTCGCTGCAGGCGTACCGGACCCGGACGATCGCCTCTTTAATAGAAGAAAATTCGTCCACCTGACCATCCAACCAGGCCTCAATGTCCATGTCGCACCAGTCGATTGTACGGAAGCGACGAGCCGGTGTGGGAATAAATTCAGAACTGGCAAACAATGTAGTGAAGGTATCTGTATCATGAATCCAGAATCCCGGCTCAGTATGTTCATCACCAAAGTTATGCCGTTCCGTAGCGCCGGAATAAAAAACGTTGGTTCCGGCGCGCTGCGGCCGGTGGATGTGGCCTAAGCAAACAAGATCGAACAAACGGGCCGCTTCGTCCGTCAGGATAGGCTCATTTTGCAACAGCGCATCCTCAAAGCCGGTGTCGGCCAGGTCATATGTCAAGTGAGACATGAGGATAACCGGTCCGGCCAATCCTGCGCGAAGCTCTCGGCAAGTGTCCGTAATCCAGTCGGTCATCTTTGAATGAAATTCGTGGGGTGGTAGACCAACAAACTCGTCCTGAAGAGCAAATGAGGAACGATTCATCCCAGGTAGGCAAGCGATCGACGGGCCGTTTTCATTTGAAGCAATTTCTGGCTCAGTGAACACTTGAACACCTGGAATCTGCATCTCCCGAATCAGGTGGTAAGCACTGATAGCGTCATGCGATGGTGTACCGCTGATCACGATTACCTCAATCTCCGCGTCCGAGAGTCGACGGAGCCAGGACGTGAAAGCCTTAATCTCTGCCGTGGCCCGGTCAATATATACCCTGGCATCCTTAAAGGCATCACCAGCGAACAAGACCAGTTCACAACCCTCTGCGATAATCCGATCAGCTGCCCAATCCATGGATCGGGTAATATCTTCAAAACGAGCTGCCGGATTGGGGCCCGGATACCCGAACCCCCAGTGTGCATCAGCAATATGAGCTATCTTCATTGCATGTCCTCCGGCAGATCACTAAAGTCGATTTCTCCCTGATCTCCATTTCCACCAATTCCGTACTGTTCAAGGTAATCCGCGACCTGCTTCCACTCAGCGTCTGCTACGTCCTGTACTACCTTTGCAATCGGACGACCTAACGCTTCAACAGCACGGTCAGTTAGCCATTTCCAATCCATATTTCCACCATTGAGTCGTTTGGCAAGATCAAATGCGCGGTTCTTGTCTGAAAATGTACCACCTGTTTTAGAACCGCTTGTTGGCCGCCCAGTGGATGTATTTCTAGTTGTTTTAGTAGTCTGTGAGGACTTTCTAGTAGTTGTATGTCCTTCCTCGTCCCCCGCTTCAGGATCCTCCCCGTTCAGATAAGCATTTAACTCCTCTTCCGTCTGAGAGAAGATACCGCTCGATCGAGTAGCGGAAAGGACAGCATCAACAAGTGCACGCTTCTTAGCCATCTTCAGCACCGTGTTCCAAATCGAATGCATATCGTCGTTTTCCATCCGGTACATCGTGTAGGTATTACCAGTCTTGCGACCATTCTTCCATTCATCCCGCTCTTCCTTATAGAGCGAAGCTTTATCAACACCTTTAGGCAGCTTATACTCTGAATACCAGCGCCAACGATAACGACTCTCGTAAGTATTTGCATGTCCAACGCCTTCGGCAATGATAGAGCCCGTCCCGCGATGAATTAACCTGATAGTAATATCAATGGCATAATAACCGGTCTCGTGATTCTTATCTTCGACCTTGCCCGCCACCGTCGGTGCCAAATTGTAAAATTCACATAGCCCTTCAGCCCCTGGCTTATATAGCGTCGGCTTGTCGGTTCCTGGGATAGTCCCGTAATCAACGCCTTCTTGCATGACTTCGCGGAAAAACTCTCTCGTGAGGTTCAGTTTTTGTTTCATCGCATCCAGCTTCTTTCGGAGATCTGCAGCACTACCAAATTCAAGATCAACAATCGCCCCTCCCCCGGCACTACCGCCGGAGGACTGAGGCAAGACAGTCAAATTTCCTTCGCTCAATTACGCCACCCCCTGAAGCAAGTTGGCCACAGCTTGGAGTGCACGGAACTCATCGCGCAGCTTACCAAGTCTGGCCACATCATTCTTCAGGTGAAGTTCCGCGTTGGAAAGATTCAAGCGCTCATGCTCCGTATGCTGCCGCATCTGAGCTGAACGGATCTCGGCGTTCTTCCCGTCGATCATGTTTCCAAGCAGCAAGTCATCTTCCTTTTGCTGCAGGATGTCCTTGGCGCTAATAACCTGCCGATGTGATTCAATGACAGTATCCTCGGCCTTTGCGATTTCGGATGGCAAAGCCAGCAACCGTTCAAAAATCTCTTGTTTAGTCATTTGATAAATCCTCCCGCTTGATGGATAGTCCCCAATCTGCTACGATAGGGGCGAAAAGTATAGAAATGCTGATGACCCTCTGCAAAGGGTCATTTTTCGTTTTCACAGTCCTCGCAAGATCGAGGATAACCAGGTTCTTCACCGTCGATCAGTTCCCCGCACGTCTGGCACAACAAGCCTTCCAGCACCATTTCAGCAGCGTCTCCCATTCATTCAGCCCTCCTTTCAAGCAAATCTTCGTACCTCTTTACAGCCTCGGAAGCGAAAAAAGCATCATCGTCTTCCCTGATCTGTCCCGCCATTCTGCGAACAAGGCTTTCGACCTTGTGTGCTGGCAGACCCTCTTGCTCGGCTGCTACGATCATATGGCCGATGGCAATGTCTCTTTGCATGCTAATTCCTCCT
This sequence comes from Paenibacillus brevis, assembly GCF_018919145.1. Taxonomy (GTDB): domain Bacteria; phylum Bacillota; class Bacilli; order Paenibacillales; family Paenibacillaceae; genus Fontibacillus; species Fontibacillus brevis. The sequence continues at coordinate 59,227 of NZ_JAHLQJ010000013.1, read as the reverse complement.
CGTCATGCACTGCGATTGCCTTCCAGTCCAGAATGACCGGAGCATTTTCGACACTGGCGATAAGAAAGCCCTTTTCATCTAGAACATGAAACTCTGAAAAATCTTCGAAGCCAACCTGCTTGATCTCAATAACCTCCCGGCCATCGATCTCTGTGCCGACCTCAAAAATGCGGGTTGGGTTGCTGACCACGGTCAGCCGCTGAATAACTGGATACATGGTTTGTCCTCCTTTCAATTTGATCAAGGTGGGCGAGGATTCGCACCTCGCATAGCATTCCGTCCTCTTAGCGACAGCATCTCGCAGACTCTCTGTCCTTTACGCACTATCGAACACAGTAACCTTTGATGTGCGCCAACGATCGGGGGTATACCCGCTGTGTTCATTTCGGAACCAAATGAATGCCTATGTCACTCCGACAGACTTTAGCGTCTACCTACTCCGCCACCACCTTGGATGCGTCAGCCGCATCTTCTGGCCCCTTGGAGTCAACCACCCGAAGGCTAGGCCTCGCTTTCACCCGAGACTCCCCCAAGGCGCCCGAAGACAGGGCCGAAGCCTGTCCTATCCAACTACCTCGTCAGGCAGGTGTTGGTGTGTCAAAAAACTTCCACCTGATAACCGATGCTTGCCTTTTCTCCGTTCCGGTATCAAGGATGGGCGCTGTTACCGATCTACCACGCCGCAAGCTCGTTTTGTCGAAGGCGTACTTTCCTTCAAATGCCTTTAGCGTTATGACATCCCCCGAATCATGTGCTTTGGAATATTTGTCCTTGTCAACGTAATAGGTTGCTTCTTCCCTCTCCGACCAGATCACATGAAGCATTTTTTGTTTTTGCATCTTAATTTCCCCTTTCTGCGGTTCAAACGATCTATCCAACTACCTGATATCCAAGAGCATCATAGGCAGCGTTAAAGACCAGCCGGATCTCTTTAGGTATGATGTCGAGCATTTCGCTATAGAACCTGTACTGTGCAAACGCCTCAGCTTCACGCAACGCATTTTCTGGAGTCTGATCATTAATGCAAGCGATCTTCGCAGCAAGATCAGCATCAACAATCTGCTTGTACCGCACGGCCAGAGCCTCGGCGAACTGCTTAATGTCTTGTTCCGTCATTCCGGAAACCGAAGCCTTTACTGTCTCCCCGCCTTCCTTCGCGCCATTCCAGTAAGCTGCCTTTATCAGGGCAACGAATGATTCCCGGGCCTCCCGGTCCCAACCGTTGATCCATGCGATGTGCCGCTGTTCTTGCTCCGTGAGAGGACGACCAACCAAAGTGCGAATTCCCTTCATATCAATCATGAAACGCCCTCCTGTATTCGTAACGAATGTGAAGCGCCTCGAAGGCCACTTGCTTGTGATGGTGGTCCAGATAGTCCATATCTGAAAGGTTCATTTTGTTGGACTCGTTGTATAAGTGCAACGCCAAGGCCAGCATGAACTTCTCCGATTGTGACCAGCCCTTTGAAGCTGCGCGAAGCTTTGTGATGTGAACGATCCCTTGCTTCGGGTCCATATATCTTGTAGTCAGGAGCGGCTGAAGCCTTGGAGTGTTCTGAAAGATATGAAGGAATGAGCGCCAATATCTATCCATCAAGCCGTTCCCTCCTTGCGTTTCCGGTTATCATCCGCTAAAATAGACACCACAAGAGACTTTAGACGAGTTCTCAAACCAAGCGTCCGGCCTGCCCGCCGGGCGTTTTTCTTTTCTTCTTCTGCAAACCGTATCATCGTGTTCAGATAAGTAATTCCATCCACCAGCTTCTCCGGGCTGTTCATCCGCTCCGGCTCCCGTGCAATTAACTGCAGATTATGCCCCGCTGCTTGTCCCGCTTCACGAGCCTGCTTTACCAACTCTGCTCTATTCACAAAAATCATCCTCCTATTAAAGTCATAAGATTTTGCATTACATTAAGACCGTCCATTCCATACAGGAAGGCTATTAAGACCTCTTTGGCTCCAGTAGCCTCCACCCAACTCATCATCGTCGGCATATCTGGCACCTTATGGTCATTTTCATATTTGCTGATACAAGCCTGGGTACGATGAAGCCGAACTGCCATCTGTTCTTGCGTAAGCCCTGCCCGCTCTCGGCAAGCCTGCATAATGGCACCGAATTTCATAATTTCGAGTCACCTCCTAATATTCCGAATTGGAATAGTGAGGAAGGGTATAGCGTAGTAATATGTAGTTAAGAGTTCACCCCTCCTCTTTATCCCCTCATCCGCCGGCGGCCGGTACCGTCCCGGCGGGTTTCTTCTATCCTTTTGAACTCCAACTTCGAATCCCGAAGCAGCCTCTTAAATTCCAACTGTGAAATAGCCCCTGGATTAATCGAATAATGTGGAAGCGACAGTTCCAACGCCGCCTCTACGGATACTCCCTGCAATATCACCCGAGTAACTGTGGCAGAGATAACAGCAGCCCGGGAAGATTGGCGCATCCATCGGAATCTCTTCATGCTGCCCCCCATTTCAACTTCCTATTGTCTCCAGCATTATCTCGGACCCACTCGGTATGCTCTTCAATCCAGACCATTAACAAATGCGTCAGCACCCTTGGATGCCCGAATTCACGGGTGACAGGAAAGTCTTCCCTGTTTAGCAACTCGCTAGCTTTAGTAGCTCCGATATCAAGGAGTTCCATCAAATCAGTTTTACTTAAAAGAGGCTTAAACTGGGCTTGAAGAGCATGTCGTTCAATCGCTTTATCTACAGCGCGATTAATCGCTGCTTCCAACTGGTTTAGATTTAGATCTATTTTGATAAGCTCTGCGTCCATGTCCACTCCCCCTTATTCGAACTTGATCAAAACGTAGCGACTCCGGCTCGGCTCGTGGTTGATGTAGTTGAGCTGCCAGCCTTCATCTAACAGACGATTGACTTCTTCCGGATCGCGAGTCTCAAGAATTTCCTTGATGTCTTGCAGATTGTGTTCCAATCGAATCACTCCTTCCATGTTGAACCTCCTAAATTCTGCTAGAATGGGATTGTCCAAGATCACATTACAGAGAGGAGGAATAAATATTGAAGAACATTGGATTGCTGTATAAAGATCTCGAGAATCTAGGCTTTATTGAATATCAACATGCGAATTTAGATTTGGAAGAAGAATCTTCTCCATCATCAGGAATAGAAACACAAGAAATTGCACATGAAGCCATTATTCGAGCTGTTGCAAAGATGATTGAAGCAAACAATGCTGAGCTTCTAAAGCATTTAAAATCCGCTGGCGTGCTTCTGGATCAGTAATCCTCAATTCAACACGACGTTTTCGAACTTCGAGTAATTGTAGTTGTTCCTTAAGGAATGCCGCCGTTCCCGCGGCGGCTTCCAACTTCGCCACTCGCTCTTCCAGATCAGCGATACGCTTCTCCACCTACCCCACCTCCTTCACGCTGTGTCCTTGGTTGAATGGTTAGCATAATCATTATCCGTTTTGAAATCCAACACATCTGGATTAAAAAAAATATCCCCTAATGGACGTCCTAAGGCATCGGATATTTTCTTCATCGTGTCAGCACTAGGGTTATATGCACCTGTTTCAATCTGTGACAACGACGTTCTTTCCATGCCAATTGAATCAGCTAGATCCTGCTGTGTAATCTTTAATTGCTTACGGATAAGGGCGATGTTGTTCCCCAACACTTTGCTCATTTACATCACCTCACTTGCTGTTTTGTATTTCTAAACAAATAATAATCCCTTCTGTTTTGTTTGTCAACACATGTTTTGAATTTTAGAACATCTTTACTTAATTGTATTGTGTTTTGTAACACGAAACGTTTAATATCAAATTAGGTGATGTTATATGAAAAATACCCAAAAGCTTGGGAAAAAGATACGAGAACTTCGGCTAAAAAACGACCTATCTTTGAGAGGGCTTGAGGAAAAGAGCGGAGTTAGCTATTCCTTTATTAGCTCTATCGAAAACGACAGATACCAAGCATCAAGGGATAAAATAATCGCTTTGGCAAATGCGTTGGTTGGATCTGATATTAATGAATTACTATTGCTTGCTGGTTTTGCTCCAGAGGATAACTCCAGCAACGATAGAAATTTATCGGACGAAGAAGTCGCCTTCCAAGCCTTTATAAACAACCCAGAGCACGGCATCTTTTTCAAAGACTACCTGAGTGCTCCTGAAGAACGACGTGAGGAAATGCGAATTATCTTTAAGGCACTCATGGAAAAGGAAAAAGGCCGGAAGCCTGGCCAAAGACAAGGAGAGTAAAGTAAATTTCCCCTAATGGAGAGATTTGCTTTTGAGGTTATTATGGATATCGAACTATACAGCAGACTAAAAATTAAATTTATTGATGGTGTCCAACCCCCTTTACGTATGCATAGCACTCCCATGGATATATCCTACATTAACGCAAATTGGGAGTTATTCCAAAAGGCGGTTTGGTTAGTAATCACCGAGAAAAATGCTAAAGTATCTTTGTTACAAAGAAAACTCAGATTGCCCTATAATCAAGCATCTTTGCTTATTGATTACATGGTCTTTTTTGGATTAATTGGGCCTTTTGACTTGAATCGTGATATATATGTTGAATTTATTTAATCACAAATAATTATATAAAATGAGCAAATCCCCCAACCGATGGGGCATAAAATGGTGAGTTAGCATGAGCATATTCGATTTATTCAGAATCAAGACAATAAAGAAGGAATTGCAACAACTTCAAGTAGAAAATGAGAAACTAAAAAGAATTATGCAGCCAGAACACCAAGAACTTTATGACATATCTCTTCAATTGGAGAGACTTAAGTCCGAACAAAACGATTACTTAAACAAAATAGAAGAGCGTAAGGAAAGCCTCTTCAAGTTGGAAGATGCCTACAGAAAGAAGTCCTCTGATCTTATCGATCTAGATGAGCAGATCATGCTGGAGTCATTCGCTTTTTATAAACCCAAATACAGTCTAGTTAACAGTGCGAAGTATAAAGAAAGGCTAGATGAAAACCGCAGCAAACAAAAGTTGATGATAAAGAACGGAAATGCCTGTTCTGGAAATCTTAATTGGACGGTCAACAATAATAAGACCGAAGGAAAAAGAATGGTCAACGACATGATCAAACTGGTACTTCGATCATTTAATAATGAGTGTGATTCATGTGTATCAAATGTTAAGTTCAATAACATTGAAACCTACGAGAAGAAGATTATGAAATCATTTGAGACTCTAAACAAATTGGGGAGAATAATGCAAGTATGTATCTCTCAAGAGTACTTGCGATTCAAACTTGACGAATTGTATCTTGCATACGAATATCAGTTAAAAAAACAAGAGGAAAAAGAAGAACAGAAGCTTATCAGGGAGCAACTTAGAGAAGAAGCTCAACTTCAAAAAGAAATAGAAGAAGCTCGAAAGTCTATTGAAAAAGAGAGAAAGCACTACTCAAACGCTTTAGGGAAGATTATGAAACAGCTGGACAACTGCACAGATGAAAGTGAGCGGGAACTCCTCCAGGGCAAAATTGATGAACTCTCATTGAATTTGAGTGAGATTGAAAAGAATCTCAAAGATATTGATTATCGAGAGGCTAATCAGAAAGCTGGTTATGTATACATTATTTCTAATATCGGAGCATTCGGTGAGGATGTATTCAAAATTGGAATGACACGAAGACTTGACCCTTACGAAAGAGTTTATGAACTTAGTGATGCCTCGGTCCCTTTCAATTTTGATGTCCATGCCATGATATTTTCTGACAATGCTCCAAAACTTGAGTCAGCGTTACACAATGCATTTGAAAAGAAAAAAATGAATCTTATAAATTCGAGAAGAGAATTCTTTAATGTGACAATTGAAGAAATAGAAAAGGTTGTAAAAGCCCATCACGATAAGACCATTGAGTTTATTAAAACAGCCGACGCAGAACAGTATAGAGAATCACTAGCAATTCGTACTAATAAGCAGAATACCACTAGAATTGAATCTGAGCTTTTTCTTTCTTTTCAAGAAGCAGCTGTAGGTAAAGCATAACTTAAAATTTCATTAGCCGGAAACGGCTTTTCTTTTCACCATAAAACCGAACGTATATTCCCGTCATGGAGGCCATCATGTTTATTCATTATCAAATGACAATCTTGGAAGAGTTTCTGGAATCAACCTATGAAGCTGCCGGAATCACTTATCCTCATCAAATTACCGTCGAAGAAATATCCCAGCGCCTCAATGTCTGGCTGCACTATAGGCCGGTGACCAGCAGAGCTATGGAAGCTGCCGGAGGCATGTACAGCATGTTTCTGGACGAGCGTCTCCCTCCAGATCAACAGCGCATGGAGTTTCTGCATGAGCTATGCCACCTGCTGCGGCATGCTGGAAATCAGATAACGTTGCCCGAACAGTTTACGCAGATGCAGGAAGCCGAGGCGGAACACTTCGTTCTATACGCTGCAATGCCTTTCTCGATGATTCAAGGGTTAGAACTCCCTGATCGTCATAGCGTGGCAGTCTCTATCCTGGTCGAAACCTTTAGCGTCCCTGCAGCCTTCGCGGAGAGGCGACTGGATCAGTTACAACGCCGGGTGTTGCAGAACATGTGGAACCAAATCTCAAAGGAGCATGAAAATAAAATGCATCACTTTGAACCAACTTGGTCACGAGAAACAATGAGGATCCTCAAACAATTAGACCGTCAATTACTTGCAAAGGGGTTGCCTGGATATGCAGATAAAGGCCTTGTGTGATTATTATTCTGATTCTGTTAAACCTATGAAGTTGGTTGTACAAGCTGATCGGGGTGGATTCGATTGGTCACAGACGCTCTACATCCCTGTTGCTGGGCCTTTCGAGCCGCTAGACCCGTACGAGCTTCCGGAACTGACATCTGCCTCTGTGCTCATTTCTGATCTTGTCCGAAGAGAACGTGAGCCTGGTGAGATCGGAATCAATATGCCGGCGATTGCGGAGCGGCATGGACTGGATCCGGAGCAGCTTTGGATTGAGATGGATGACGTTGAAGAAGTTATGAAGTTGATGTGGTAAGGAGGTTTACCTGTGGCCAGTTATACAAAAACTCCTGCTAAAAATAAGCAGGGGTATAAGTGGATATGTACTCTTGAAGGTCCTCCGGATCCGTTGACTGGAAAGCGAAGACAAATCCCCCGTCGTGGTGATACAAAAAAGGAAGCATATGGCCGAGCAAAATCTGTTGTCGATACATTAGTACAACATGGAATCGATTATAAGAAAGTCAAAAAGCAAACTTTCGAAACAGTCTCTAAAGATTGGATGAGAGTATATGCCAAACGAGGAGTGAAAAAGAAGACAATCAAACTTCGTGAAGGGACACTTCAAGTCTTATATCGTTATATTATTGCAGGCAAACAAATAGACAAGATAACCCACAAAGATCATCAGGATATTCTAAATGATCTAGATAATCAAGGTTATTCGAGAAGTCAATTACTTAGTGTAAATAGCGTGGCAAACATGGTATATAGACATGCAATCAAAGAAAAGTTGAGGAAAGATAATCCGTGTTATGGAGCGGAGATTCCGACGAAGGTGCTTACTGTAGAAGAGATAGAAAACGATCCAATCGAAGAAAAGTATTTCAAGAGGCAAGAACTTAGCGAATTTCTTGCAGTTACAGTACACTTAAAAAAGCTGCAAAAAACGGCCATTTTTTATTTGCTTACTTTTTCTGGAATGAGATCAGGAGAGCTATGCTCATTAAAATGGCACAACATTAATTTTGATGAAAATAAGATCAGAATTACAAAAACTATTTACTGTGAGAAAAATAACATTGCGAACTACGAATTGACACCACCCAAAAATGATGGGTCTATTCGAACTGTTGATATTGACCCCGCCGTTATGGATTTATTAAAGCTTCATCAAAGGGAGCAACAAAAATTAAACATGGCCTACCGTAATTTTTATGAAAACTTCCACGATGAAAAATTTGTATTCACGAGGGACAATGGGTACCCTCTACTTCCGATTGATATCTACCGTTTCATGAAACAGATTCTAAAGAAGACCGAAATAACAAAAAAAGCATCTCCCCATATCTTCCGACATACGCATATAAGTTTACTGACCGAGGCAGGAGTTGACCTAAAAACTATAATGCAACGAGTCGGGCATACAGATGCGAAAACCACTCTGAAAATTTATACTCATGTTACTGAGAAGATGAAGGAGAACGCAAATAATAAAATAACTACTCATTATTCAGATATACTTGGAATCCCCGTTTTGCAAGAAACGTGATTTTTTTTTGTGATTTTTTAAGTATATCAGCACCCAAAAGCGTCCGGATTCCTTATGATACGGGCGCTTTGATTATAAGTATAATCTATCATAGCTACAGAATAACCATCCACATTTTCCATATACAGTGGGCTTCTTTTTTCGGCAAAATAAATAACCGCCAATATCTAACCCCAGGTTAAATGTGACGGCTATTTGCGGCTTTCTATTCTGCTAATCCATTCTTGTATGCATAAATGGCTGCCTGGGTGCGGTCATCCACTCCAAGCTTGGCTAAAATATTCGTTACGTGGAATTTTACGGTCTTGATCCCGATGATCAACTCGTCCGCGATATCCTGATTGGACTTCCCTTGTGCCAGTAATCTCAGCACATCCATCTCCCGCTCGGTCAATTCCTCGTGGGCAGGCGTCTCCGCCTTAGGCTGGCGCAGACGGTTCATCATTTTCGAGGCCACTTGAGACTCGAGCACAGACTGTCCGCGAACGGCGGCCCGGATCGCATCCGCAATTTCAGAAGCTCTGGACGTCTTTAGCAAATAACTGAAAGCGCCCGCCTCAATAACCGGATACATCTTCTCATCATCCAGGTAACTGGTAAGTACAATCACTTTGCATTCGGGATACAGCGCCAAAAGCTGCCGTGTCGTCTCAATGCCATCCATGCCATCCATCACAAGGTCCATCAAGACAACATCCGGCTTATACTCCTGTGCCAGCCGGATTCCTTCTTCTCCGCTGCTGGCCTCTCCGACCACTTCGATCCCGTCCTCGGTTCCCAGCACAGCGGCCAGACCGATGCGAACCATCTCATGATCGTCCACCAGAAGCACCTTAATGATCTTCTCCAGTTCCGTGTCCGTCTCCATGAAGCTCTTCCCCTCCGATCTCTTCTTTTAATATAGGTACCGTAATTTCGATTCGTGTCCCTTTGCCGGGAGCCGTAATAAACTGAATGGAGCCGCCGATCTCACGGACCCGCTCCTGCATTGTGGATAGCCCGTATGAGGTCTGCTTCTTCTCATCCAGCTCGAAGCCGATTCCGTTATCCCGCAGAGTAACCTTGATCGTGTCACCCTTGCGGTGAATCCGAATGTCCATCTTGTCCGCCTTGGCATGCCTGAGCGTATTGGACATGGCTTCCTGGATGATCCGGAATAGATGATTCTCAATTCCTTTACCCAGATTCAGATCTTCATCCATTTCCAGGGTCAGTTCCATCGGAACCTTCGTCTTCAGCTCTCTAACCAACTCGCCAAGCCCTTGCGAGAGCTCCTTGCCCTCCAGATACACCGGACGCAAATGCAAGAGCAGCGCGCGCATCTCTGACTGTGCGACCGAAGCCATCTCCTCGATCAGCTCCACCTGACGCTGAGCCTTGTCAAAATCCTTCTCCAGCGTTCTTCCCACAGCAGTCGCCGTCATCGAAATAGCAAATAGCTGCTGGGACACCGCATCATGCAATTCACGCGCCAGCCGCTGCCTCTCTTCCACGATAGCGGATACCCGGGCCTGTTCAGCCAACTGGGCATTATGTGTGGACAGACGCTGCAGCGAGCTGACCTGCTCCTCCCATCGCTTGCCGATGCGCTCCAACTGCTCGGACAAGCCGCCGATCTCGTCGTCACCCAACTGGGGCACCGTTCCTGTCTGATTGCCCTTCTCCCACTGCACCAGCGCATTCCTTAACAGATCAATTCTCCGCTTCTGGCGATAACCCTGCAAGAATCCGTAGGCTGCCCCGATGCTGACCAGCAAAGTTAACAGGGTCAAGCCTGTCTTGATCCCGTTTTTCCAATCACTTATCGTTTGGAAATATCCGTATGTATACAACACATAGACGATAACCGCCAGCAAAAAAAAGCACAGGAGAATTCCCTCCCGCATACTCCTTGAAACCATGTTTCGCGGCTTTCTGTTATTCATGCGTGAGTGAACCTCCTGTCTTAAGATAATTTTATATCAATGTCTCCTACTAAATAAGAGAGCATAATCTTCACTTTCTGTTCGCGTAATTCATAATCCGGGGATTTCCAATACACGCGGTTCATAATTCCCGTATCCCGTTCTTGCCCCAGCTCAACTTGGCCAAACAACACAAATGCTTCAATCTCAACCCCGTAATCATCAAATACCGATAAATCAATATCCCCGACAATCCCCTGGAACATAAGCAGGTTATCTTTCCCCTCCATGATTGCCAGTGACAGATCGATATCAATCTCTCCGAGGATATGCCACATGCAAGTATTTCGCAGTGTCCAAGGATCCAGGTCCCATCTCAAGCTTGTCGTTATGCTCTGCTTCTGAACCATATTGCCCAACGGCTGATTTTTACGAATCTTAGCGTAATACAATCCAAGCGATATCATGAGAATCGCAATGACCAGGATGAAGTGGTCCAGGAGAATAAATATGCCCCCGATGGCCATCAGGATGTATCCCGTCTTGACGTCCTCGCCTTGTCGAACCTTAAAGATTCCGTATCCCAATAAAAAGAGGGCGACAAGGGTCATGAAATTAAGCCATTGGCCAAAAATCATCACGACGCCGAGGCCGATCAGCCCTATAGCCAAGAACCTTTTCCGTCTGTCCATGCCGCACCTCCCGATGTTGTATAAGTCGGAGAAGCCATCACAGTATGGGATCATACCGCATGGCTTCACCAAATGTTAGCATACCACAATGTCTATCAGACTGTGTAGCTGTTATTCTGCGCTTTGTTCCTTCTTATCAGTTGGGGCCAGCTTAGCCTTCAAAGCTTCCAGCTGAACGTCTACTTTAAGCTGCTTCTCTGCATCAGCAGGGCTGGTGTAGGAAGAAGATGTGGTTCCGCGATACACTACTCCAGCAACTTCCGCTTCTGCTTCCAACTGCATGATCTTCTCTTCCATCCGGTGGAAGCCGAGGGATGCGTTGCCGCTCTCGATCGTGTGCAGCGAGCTGACCTGAGACATTTGCTTTCTGGCCTTCGCCATTTGCGCACGGTTTACCAGCTCGTTCCGTTTGTTGCGCAGCTTGTAGAATTCATCCTTCATTTCATGAAGCTGCTGCTTCAATTCATGAGCCTGTGTCTCAGACTCTGCATGCAGATTGCTGAATTCGGTTTGCTTTTGATCATAATGAATCTTCTCTTCCAGCAGCTTGCGGGCTACTTCCTCCTGACCATTGCGGAGCGCAACTTCAGCTTGCGCCTCACGTTGAGCGGAGATGCGGATTGCCTCATCCAGACGCTGCTTCATTCTGCGTTCATTCGCCATTTGCTTCGCTACAGTTACCTCCGCATCGCGAATTTCCGCTTCCATATCGCGAAGATATTGATTCAGCATGACGATTGGGTCCTCTACCTTATCCAACATCTCATTAACCGACGCTTTAGTGATATCCTTAATTCTCTTAAATACTCCCATTATTTACACTTCTCCCTTCTCGTATTTGCTCAATTTTTTGCGTAGATCTTCAAGTTCCTTCTCCATGGCTTTCTTCTCGATATCTTCCATCATGGAGTCCAGATTGGAGGAAGGGGGTCCGCCAAATCCGGCACCTGTATTTCCGTTAAAGGAATTTCGTTGATTCGCTCCTTGATAAGGGGGCTGTGGAGGGCGAGGTCCGCCATATCCATAGCCAGGACCGCCGGGGCCTCCTGGATTACCGCCAAAGCCCGGGCCTCCCGGACCGCCTGGGTTGCCGCCATAGCCTCCGCCGTAGCCGCCACCATTCCAACCGCCAGTGCTATTATAGTAAGGATCATACGGCTGATAAGGCTCCTTGGAGATGACCAGCGATGCGATCAGATAGATCAGTATAGCGGCTCCGCTTGTAATCGGAACGCAGATGATAATCAGAATCCGTAGAATCGTCGAGCTGATCCCGAAATATTCAGCCAAGCCGCCGATCAGGCCTGTCAACCATTTATCACGTCTAGAACGATATAGTCTATTCATCGATTACTACTCCTCTCCGGCTTTGTTCAGCTTCTGCTTCAAGCGGGAGAGCTCCTCATCCAGTGTGGATTGAATCGTAGATCCGACCTGGCTGGCAATATCCTGGCCTGCCTTGCGCAGATCGCGCAAGCTGCGGGCCTCCCACTCCATGCCCGACACTTGATCTTCAAGACGATGGAACATTTTCGGCACATCCTGCGCCCCGTATCCATTCATCCGCTGATTCATTCGTTGCTGTAATCGCAGCGTCTCCATTCTGGCATAATAATATTGACGCTTGCTGTAGACAGTCTGATACTCTGTCTTCAGCTCATGCAGTTGATTCTCCAGCTCTTGCAAAGATTCTAGGCTCTGTGCATACAGCCCTGAATACTGATCGATCTTCTCGTCGTACAGCATCTTCTCTTGCAGTGCCAGCTTGGCGAGATGATCCTCACCGGCCTTCACTGCAAGCAGCGCCTGTTCTTCACGCTTGCTGCTCATCGCTCTGGCTTGGTCAACTTGACTCTTTAATTGTTTGGTATGGCCGGAATACTGGTGATGCAGCTTCTCGGCTTCCATAATCTCCTGCCGGGTCTCGATCAGAAACTGGTCGATAAGCCGTACCGGATCCTGTGATTGCTCCAATCGTTCATTCAAATTTGCTACCGTAATATCCCGTACGCGTCGAAATACACTCATAACTACCTATCCCTCCTGCCTATCGTTATATAATCAGTAACTCCGTCTTCCTTTCAGAGTTGATATTCCGTAAATGATGAGCCCGATTCCAAGCACCGGTATAATCAACCAAGCTAACTTGGAGATCAGAACGATCAGCCCGATAATCAGGATTACCCAACCGAAGAAGGCATTTCCTTGCTTGATTCCGTAGTATCCCAGACCAACCATCGCCACTGCAATCAGTAATCCGAACAAGCTGCCCAGGAAGGGAGTCAGTTTACCCAGCAAAATCAGTGCTCCAAGAGCAATCAGCAGAATCGCGAGACCTTTCGAATTTCTGTTTCTCATTTTAATAATCACCGCCTCTCATTGAATCAACCTTATGTCTTTATTCTAGGTGGAATCAAGCATCTTCAAAACGGACCGTGGACGGTTTTTGAACCTAGACCTAAGTCGAGGTCCGCTTCCTCCGCAAGACAGAACCGGGCTCGATAGCTGCATTTTTCTATAGATTCAGACCCGTTTCTAAAGTCGACTAAATATGGATGAAATCTTTGAGATAATACCCATTCTGTGCTATCCTTGAGGTATGCTACTATGGCGTAAAGGGGTGCGGAAGAACATGCGATTGCGGATCTTCAACAAATTGCTTGCACCAGCCATAATACTGTTGCTATTGGCAGTATTACTGCTAATGTCCGTTCCGGCGACCTCGCCTGTTCTTCAATTTCATGAGGCCGATCTGGATACCTTTGAGACCTCGGCTTCAACGACACGGCATCACAGCATCGCCCTGCGTCTGAATTCTCCGCAACCGGGTAAACTACTAATAGATCGAACGGCTATGCTGTCCTTTCTATTTTTATTGGTTCCCGTTGTAATACCTTTATTTCCGCGGGCGTCTTTTCGTCCGTTCTTCTATCTTTTAAAGAAGCGGATTCTTTTATTACCGATCAAATTCACGAGTATGTTCCTTGTATTACATCGAACATCGTAAGGTTCTGCTTGCCCAATTGCAAGTGGCTGCTCGGCTCGTCGATCGGATTCAAATTGTAGAGGATTGTCATTATAGAACACTGGAGGCTTGAACAATGAATTACCAAGAGACCGATTTGCCTGGCGTAGGCAAAAAATTTGTGATCCCGACACGCTCCGGGGAGAAATTAGCAATTATTATTCACGATGATGGACGTCGTGAAGTATATCATTACGATAACGATAACCTGGAAGACAGTATCTCCAAGATTAGCCTGGATGATGAAGAGGCTCGCTATGTATCCGCCATTATCGGGGGAGTGACCTATCAGCCAACGGCTCTGGAGAATATCGAGGTTGCATTGGGCGATATCAGTATTGAATGGTACCGTTTGGAGACTAACTACAAAGCCATCGGCAAGACCATCGGTGAGCTGCGCGTACGCCAGCGTTCCGGAGCCACAATCATAGCTGTTATCGAAAAAAATCAGAAGAAACACATCAACCCCGGTCCGGACCTGCTCCTGACTGCCGGTGCCTTGGTCGTCGTTATCGGCGAGCGTCTGCACCAACAGCAAATCAGACACATCCTGTTGACCGGAAGCTAAGCGGAATCGTTAGGTCAGCGTCTCGTGACCGGATTCTCTTCTCCAGTGTCTTTGTATCCTAGATTCGTCTCTGAATCAGGACGAGATTCAATAAGCCACGCCAAGTTGGGCTGACGTTAGCTATGGGAAAGGGGGAGTGAGTGTGAAGCATCACCTCACCACCAGCGCTCCATTGAACGGAAGCCACAAAGACAGAAAGACGGAGCCTTTATGGATGAAGCTTACCGGCATCATCTTCGGTTCCGTTCTTGCGGCGATAGGCCTTGAATTATTTCTGATGCCGCACGGCATCGTTGTCGGCGGCATTACTGGTCTATCCGCTATTTTTGCATTAAGCACAGAGCTTCGGCTAGGATTGTTCCTGTTCCTGCTGAACCTGCCTTTCATCGTTCTCCAGCGGAAGTATTCCGGCAATTCCGTTAGCCTGTTAACTTTTTTCGGAGTTCTGATTATTTCGCTGGGAACCTTCCTGCTGCATCCATTTCCGGCTCTGCTGAATGAGCCTTTGGCGGCAGCTTTATTGGGAGGATTGTCTCTGGGATTCGGAATCGGGCTTGCCCTGCGGTTCGGGAGCTATCTCGATTCGGCAGAAAAGGCCGTCAGCAATTTGCCATTCACAAGATGGATCACACCGGAAGGTCTTGTGATGCTGTTTAACTGTCTTGTACTCATCATTGCCGGATTCCATTTCGGCTTTGAGCAGGCCATTTATTCCGTAACTGCCTATTTGCTGGCCTATGAATCCATCAAGCTATGTCTGAGCGGTTTCCGCTTCTATAATCAGGTTCAAATCGAGAGTCATCACTGTGTACGTATTCAGGAAGCTTTATTTAATTACTTAAACAGAGAGGCAGATTTCATCAAGCAGGATTCCCAGGATGGGGAGCCGGATCAAATTCAGTTGAAATGCCATCGCTGGGAGGTTTCACGACTCAAGGCAATCGTGCTCAACTGTGATCCGGACAGTGAAATTCTGATTCTGCCGTAAGTCACTGCGGTAAGCTTACTATTTGAGGCATGTAAGCTGGAGAATGTGCAGTAGTGGAATATAGTTAACATAAAAGAGCGAGTTAGATGGGCAACGTGTGAAGTGTGCTTACGATCGCTGTTGTCCGCGGATTTCATTAATTGAAGTAAGTTCTAACAAGGGGGAAATCCGCGAACAAAGGCGAACGCTCCGCTTCTTCAGCACACTTCTCACTTATGCCCTGATCACTTCGCCCCTGTAGGATAACTGCAATGCAGGTTGCACATGGCTATGCCATAAACGGCAACGCAGCAATATGCTGCACGACGATAAGCTTGCCGTAAACGGGTATACAAGCAAGATTGCACGTAAGCCTTGACATGACCAGACTGATTCTAGCCATGCCCCTTCCGGCCGCAATTTAGTGAAATTACTTCCCTTATATTCTCCGTTTGGCGCTCAAACCCACCTGTAGTGAAAAAACCTACCTTAAAAACCCAACAATTTGTAGAATCCACGCTTTAGCTAACTTTAAGCACAAAAGTTTCACTATTTCCGCCCATCTACGATTTCCCTTGAATGTAAGATAACTTTGTTCACTAAATGTATGTGTGACCCGTATTTGCATGTGGTCACCGACCGCCGTCATACTGCGAAGCACGCGCACTGGGAACTCTGTGCGATGCGAGAAATATTAATGTACATGATGCCGTACGAGCCTGGTATGTATATTTGGAGGGGTTCGAGTGCTTAATTACGTCATGACGGCATTGTTAGCTATTAAATTGTATTCGGCACCTAAAGCCAGATTGAAGAGCCAGCGTTGCCAAGGGTATAAGTGTGAAGGTTGCTGCAGAAGCGGAGCGTTCGCCTTTGCGAGTAGATTTCTACATTCTAGTGGTTTATTCAATCAAAGAAATCCGCGAGCAACAGCGATCGAAAGCAACCTTCACACGTTACCCCCAGCACGCAGAATCAATCATTTCCGGCTTTTTTTGCTGTCTACAACGCCAACAGCCATACCGGCAGCACTACAAATGAAGCAAGCGTCGTCCATAGAATACACTTCGATACCAGTGCGGGTGCCGCATCATATTGCTCCGCCAGAATAACCGCATTCACAGCTGCCGGCATCGAGGAAAGGATCATGATAACGGAGAACAATAAGCCGTCGGCCTGAAGCGCCGCAAGAATACCCCAAGCGATAAGCGGGGCGATTAGCAGTCGGAGCAGTATTCCCGTAACAAAGGCCTGCTTCCCCACTCCCGGCTTCTCTTCTCCAGAACCGACTCCTATCATTTGCGCACCCAAAATAACTAATGCAAGCGGGGCATATGCCGCCGAAAGCAAGCTAACCCCGGTACCCAGAGCTTCAGGCAGAGAAACCTGGAGCAGGCGGAGCAATACGGCCAAAAGTGCTGCATAGACCGATGGCAGGGTGAAGACTGACAGAAGTGCTTTCTTAACCGAGAAATGAGATTTTGCCGCCAGAAACACTCCGATTGTATTAATAATAATGATCTGAACAATGACGTATACAGATGCTTTATCCAATCCCGCCTGCCCGAAAGCAAGTAATACCAGCGGAAGTCCATAGTTAACACTGTTCGTAAACATGGTAACCAGATTGAGGCCCGAGCGCTCCGGCTGAGACATCGACAGGAATCGCCCGGCCCCCTCACTGACCAACCAGAGCAGCAGCACGTTGAACAGGCAAAAGATAACCGTCTTTAGGACTTCTCCCCCACTAACCTCGGCCCGAAGCAGCGTCTCAAAGATCAGGGCCGGACTCATGACGTATAAGGACAGGGTCGACAGGGGTTTTGTATCCAGACGTTTAAATTTCTTTAACAATGCTCCGCCAATGACGGGCAAGGAAATCGGCAGCAGAACTTGATAGATCGTGTGTAAAAAAGAAATCATGAACCCATCCATAATCTCATCCTTCATTCCCACTTTGTTGTAGTTCTCATATCGTACATTTCCGAAGCTTCTTTGTCCAAGACGTATTAGCTATAGGCTCATAGGCAGGCAAAGAATCAAAAGTCATTTGAGGACCTCATTTGTTTACTAAACTATTTTATATTATACAATTAAAAATAGAAAAATCCCATATTATAATTGAACAAAACCGTTTTATGTGATAATTTGAAAAAGACCGGAGTCCAAATTCTCTTCAAGGAGGAATATAGATCATGTCCAAGTCACTGGCCGCCGTTACCTTCGGGGAACCGATGGCGATGTTTTACGCCAATGAAGTCGGCGAGCTCCATGAGGTTTCATCCTTTTCGAAAGCGCTTGCGGGAGCTGAAAGCAATGTAGCAACCGGATTGTGCCGACTGGGGCATCCCGCCGGCTATGTTACCAAGCTCGGCGAGGATAACCTCGGAAAGTTTATTATTCATGCGCAGACCCAAGAAGGAATTGATACCTCTGCCGTTACTTTTACGAAGAAGCATTCAACCGGTATGCTGATGAAGTCCAAGGTGCTGGAAGGCGATCCGAAGGTGGAATATTTCCGTAAAAATTCTGCCGCCTCCACCTTGAGCATTGCTGATTTCGATAACAATTACTTTGCTTCGGCCGGACATTTGCACGCAACCAGCATCTCTGCTGCTCTCTCTGCCAGCATGCTGGCATTTGCCCGCCATGCCATGGATTATATGCGGACATTAGGAAGAACCGTATCGTTCGATCCGAATCTGCGGCCGGTGCTCTGGCCGGATCAGGAGACCATGGTCTCAACGATCAATGAGCTGGCCGGCCGGAGCGACTGGTTCTTTCCCGGGATCGGAGAAGGCAAGATTCTAACCGGATTGACGGAGCCGGAAGAGATTGCAGACTTTTATCTGAAGCTTGGGGTATCCTTGGTGGTTATTAAGCTGGGACCTGAAGGAGCTTACTACAAAACCAAAGAAGGCTCCGGCTTTGTTCCGGGCTTCAAGGTGGATCAAGTCGTGGATACGGTCGGGGCCGGGGACGGGTTTGCCGCCGGGGTGATCAGTGCTCTGCTGGAAAAGCTTGATATCCCGGAAGCGGTAGCACGCGGCAACGCGCTGGGTGCTCTGGCCGTCATGTCGCCCGGCGATATGGACGGTTTGCCGACACGTGAACAGCTGGAGGCTTTCCTGGCCTCCGCCAAACGGGCCAAAGGCTAGACTGGGCAGAAAAAAGGCATAGACAGTGGAACTACTGTCTATGCCTCTTCAGCACGGATTCCCCGCGCTGAAGTGCGGGAGGGAATCGATAGGTGATCGGGAGGCCTGCCTCACGGTCGTCAATGCTTGCAAGCAAGATGCGTGCAGCCTGGCTTCCCATTTCATAGGCAGGCTGCTTGATCGTTGTTATCGCCGGGTTGTATACCTCCGCAAAATCCGCAGCATCGATTCCAATGATCGACAATTGCTCCGGTATCGACAGTTTCAACCGATTCGCCGCCTTGAGCACCTCTCTCAGCACGATATCATTGCCGGCAATCAATGCGGTAGGAGGCTCAGGAAGCGACAGGAGCTGTTCCAGCCTGTCGGCGACTTCCTCAGCCGGCACACTGATCAGATATTCCTCCCGAAGCGGGAACCCTGCCTCCAGCAGTGCCCTGCGAAATCCGCTTACTCTCTCCTTACGCGGGGTAATAGGCTGGGCTGTGAGCGGCAAAGTGATCATCCCGATATTGTGATGACCTGCCCGCACAAGCTCCTCGATTCCTATTTTTACCGCCATTTCGTTATCAAGCAATATGCTTCGGGCAGTAACCTGTTCGAGCAGCCGGTCCATAAGGACAAAGGGAATCCCTACCTCCACTAATTGTTGATAAGGAGCAGAGACATCCCCCGTCGGGAACAGGATCAAACCGTCCACTTGCCGCGCAAGCAGGGTTTCAATATAATCGGCTTCTTTATCCGGATTCTCATCCGCATTACAAATAATGACCTGAATCCCCCGGTCCTGCAATTCATTCTCGATAGCCTGTATGCAAGTAATGGAGAGCGAATAATTCAAATCGGCAACGATAATCCCTACCAGGAAGGTACGATTCTGCTTCAGACTGCGGGCCAAACCATTGGGACGGTAGTCCAGGTCTTCAATGACCTTGGCAATCCGTTCACGCGTAGCCTCACTCATATAATTGAAGCGCCCATTCAGGTATTGCGAGACTGTGCTTTTCGAGACACCGGCCAAGCGGGCAACATCGTTGATGGTCGCTTTACTATTCACACTCATCAGCTCCGCTCTCTGAAGAATACGAGTCCTAAAAGATTTTACTAAACTTATTCTTCACTATATCTGAAAATCAATAAAATAGCTACAGATAAGGCTCTCCGGCCAACAGTCACTTGGGAACCATCCTATGACAGCTGTTAAATAGCGATCCGCCAAAACACGCCAAATTTATCGATCAGATTCGAGCAATACGGATGCCTGAATAAATGTATCGAATGCGGTGTCAATTTCCTGTTCATGTCCCTCCATCATATGTCCGCCGGTGTCAAAAGCGAGCAGCGTGTAATACCGAAACCGCGAAATGGCCTGTTCCATAGTATCAAAATTAGCCAGTTTGTCATCTCTGGCACCAACGATCAAGGCAGGGACATTCATTTCTTCAATCGGATATTGATCAAAATTCCTTGCCATATCCGGATTCACCGTAGCAGCGTCGATCTGCATGCCTTCCTTGCGCTTGCTGACAGGCAGCATTCCGTAAATCGTATTCGGCTTCATTCCCATCATTGGCTTGAACAATGGGCGAAACAGCCACATGGCGAAGTCGTTGCATAGAAAAGCGGGCGGCCCCTGATAATTGCTATAGCTTTCCGGTTTTTCAGGCAATGGGAAGGCCGAAGAATAAAGGATAAGCCCTTGTGTCCGATCCGGATAATCAAGGGCAAAGCGAATCGCAATCGTCCCTCCTGCGGAAGTTCCCAGAAGAAAGACCTTCTCAATGCCCAAGGCATCCAGTAGCTCCTTATAGGCTGCAGCTTGTGCTTTAGGGCTGGCGTTCCCAGGCACCGTACTGCCCAAATATCCAAAACGCGATGGAGCCAGGATGCGATATTGCTCCTCTTTCCCGTGCAGCGCTTCGTACCCTTGGTCATAACCGCCGCTGATCCCATGTGCCACTAAAATCACCGGGCCCGTTCCCTTGTCGACATACGTCATTTCTCCATAACTAAGCGCTATGTTTTGCGACTGATAACTATTCAGCCTCTGCTTTGCCTCTGCAAGCTCCCTCTGTAACTGAACATATTGAATCGCCAATACGAACACAATGATAATGATGACAGCCGTTAAGATCATGAGAATGGCTCCTTTCCTCGTTATTTTTTCATAGCTGCTATGTCTTGTCTTTCGAATAGCTTCGTGAAAAAGCCTCAATATGACTTTTAATCGCTGGCCGAATTTCTTCCGGTCCCACCTCCCTGTGATCAAATCTTGAGAGCATGAGAAATAAGGGAGAGTAAAAATGCAGGGCCATGACCTCCGGATCCGCATCAACGAAAACTCCCATATCCTTTAGACTTCTGAATAGCCCCGCCTCATAAGCTAACGGCTCTTCGATGAAAAATTGGCGAAAAAGCCGGGATGCCTCTAGATTTCCATACTGCTCCACCGTAAGCATTCTTCTGAATTTCGAGACAACCTCATCTTGCAAGTAGAACATGAATAATTGATAGCATAACTCTTCCAAAGTACCCAGGGCCATAACCGCGTATTCGGCGGCGGTATTCTCTCTTCCCGGCATAGGAATGGTCTGATAGATTTGTTGTGTCTGCTCCGAGACAAGCTGAATAATGGTATCGAAAATCTCCTGCTTGCTAGTGAAGTGCTTATAGATTGTACTGTCACGTATGCCGACAGCCTCTGCGATCTCCTTGACGGAGACACTATGAAATCCGCGTTCTGAAAATAAGGATAACGCTTCTGCAAGAATTTTTTGTTTGGTATTGTTCATCAAAAACGGTCTCCAATCTTGGGAAGTGAGTACTTGCTAGCATAATTAAATTATAAATGATGGACTTAAGTGGTTTCAAGTTCGTTTATTCCCTTTATATCTATAAATAAAAAAGCTGGCACCGAAGAAATATCGGTACCAGCTAAAAACCCAAACGCTATTGCGTGTTCAAAATACGTATCGCACTTTCATAAGCCCGAGGCGTTGCAAACACACCCTTGATTGATTCAAGCCATGCCAGTGGAGCTCCTTCGATGGTGGAGCAGCGAAGACCTGCCGCTTCGCACAGAATCCGTCCGGCTGCATAATCCCATGGAGCGAGCTTGGAGACGTACACCGACTGCTTGCCTAGCAGCAAATGAATGAATTCCGTACCGGCACAGCTCTGAATCCGGACGCCGCAGCTTCCCCAGGCCAGAGACTGCACATTCGAGACATTATCTGCGAACATCTGCCAGTTGATCGCCACCAGACTGTCTTTCAGCTCCTGATCCTGCGGCGGCTGAAGCGGTTGACCATTATAGTATAAGCCCATATCCGGTCCGCCCCAGACCAGACGTTCACGCATGCAATCGTAGATGAAGCCGCATTTGCCCGCCCCATCCTCCACAACCGCAACCATGATGGCGAAGTTCTCTTGCTGCTTGATAAAATTCATGGTTCCATCAATGGGATCCAGGATCCATACGCGACCGAACATGTCCTCAACCTGGTCTCCTGTGCCTTCCTCACCAAGGATTCGATCCTCGGGATAGAACTCCCGGATGTTGCTGACCAGAAACTGTTCAATCCGGCGATCCATATCTGTCACCAAATCCAGATTGCCCGTCTTCTGGGATACTTCCCTTTCTTCTTGAAAAGAATCCCGCAGCATTTGGGCCGCCGTCTCCAGCCAGGCAAGCACCTGCGATACATCCAGGTCATTCATTCGATACGCCTCCTCCACCATTTAAATCTATCTTACCATATCACCCCTTATGCTCAGTATTTCTCCACTGGCTAGCTTGACTGCTGCCTTTCCATCCCCAATACGAACCCCCAATGCGTCAAGCGCTTCTGCAAGACCCATCATTTCCGCTTCACCAGCTTGACCATAAATGGCAGATACCAATAAATGCGTGCCCGGCGCCAGAACGGCGGTCAAGGTAGGCAAGACCGTACGGGGATGCAGCAGGTTGGTGTCGGCATTCGGATAAACTGCAACGGCGCCCCTGTAACCAATGAGCCCGTATACCGCTGAGCATCCGGCAGGGTTCCTTGCCGTTACCTGCTTATCGCTCTCTTCAATCGCAGGCGCTTCCTGAATCCCCAGGGCGAATCCGCCCTCTGCGGCATCCAGCGGACGAGCCGTTACAATTCGATGGACGCGAATATGCCACGGCAATCCTGCCAGGATCCATGTCCGCACCTCGACATCACGCCACGGAAGCCACCGGGCATACAAGACATGCCCCTGGATCCAGGTCTCCTCATTCCTTCTGCGAACGCGATAGAGATTGTCCCGCTCGCTTAGACCCAGCATGGAATCTATTGCGGACTGCCCCAAGCCCCATTCCGCCCGCGGTACACTGAAGCCAAAGACACTCGAGTAGGCAAACTTCTCATACTTTGCCGAAGTGTGAGTATGCTCATTTGTTGATAGATGCCCGGTATTGAACGCTGTGACATGACCTGTCTCCTTCTCTCGGCACAGCACCAAATGAGGCTCCTGCTGCACAGACAGCGCCGGAAGGTCTGGCAGTTCCCGCTCCTCTTGCTGCCAGAAGAGCTCCTTATCCTCGATCGCTAAGATAAGGAACGTCTTTAACGCCCAATAAGGAGAGCCTGGTGAATTGTAATTCTCAGCCATGATCAAATTCGGATACGCATAACCAACCGTCAGAATTCCGCCGGCATCGAAAATAGGCTTGCTGAACCACCAGCGCAGATTCCTTAGTACCAAGCCTTTTACCACACCTGGTGTAAATATCTCATTATAAGCTCCCGCATAAGCGAATGCGCTCCAGAAGGCGGATTGGGCAAACCGGTAGGTCATGCTTCTTCCATAAGCAACCGCCGAACCATCCGGTGAGAACCAGTGAATAAACTCCGCTGCAAATTCAAGTGCCTTTTGCTTAAAACGACTACAGCGTACGGGATCTTCCTGTTCCATCAGCTTGGCGTAGACTAGCCCGTAATAGTGCATGGCGAAAGGCACGTAATAGTCGCTGTGCCCTCCGATGCCATCGCTATACCACCCTCCGCCAAGATCAAACTCCTCGATCCGCCGAAGGTTTCGCTCCATTTGCTCTTTGTCATACGGCTGGCCGATTTTATAAAAGCCCATATTGACCATCACGTTGAAGAACAACCAGTTGCAATCATGACATGGGTGGTCGTTAATCTGATTAAGCCACTGATACAGATGCTGGCGTTCTTGCTCGTTAAGGGGCTCCCAGATCATCTCGGGGATCAGGCAGAGGGCAAGACCGAGAACTGCCATCTCCACCAGACGCTGATCGTAATCATCGACCTCTCCCCAATATTGATCGTGCTTTGGATTCGTGCCGTTTAGGATACCTTGCAGGCAATTGGCCCAAAGCTCCCTCGTACCTCCCCCTGCCAGGTCAGGGACTATCCCCCACAGGATCCGAGAAAAGCCTTCCATGCCGGCGAGTTCCTCACCATATCCCGCACTGCTGCCCTTGATCGGCAGGCGGCTTCCCCCCATCTCATACAACGGCTTAAGCGGACGAACCAACTGGCGCAGTGCTTCCTGTACCTCCTGCCGGGTTCTCAGCGGATTCCGTTCAATAGAATTCAGGATTCCCTCCATTAAGGATATCTCCTTTCCATGCTTCGTATCTCCCAATCCTTATTCCCAGCAGAGCGTACCCAAGCCTTTTAGCTTTGCCAGCCCCTCTACAAAGTAATAATCGCCATAGATAAGAGGAACATCGATGTTCGTCCCTTGCGGGTAATTGCTGGTTCCATGAAGTAGCAGACCTTCCTCCTTCTCTTCCCAAGCTCCATATTTTTTGTAGAGAGATTCCAGAATCCGCACAGCTCCCGTCTCATAGACGGCTGAATCGGCTCCATCCAGTTGGGTAGACAGCAACAGCAGACCGCAGGCCGCGCAAGAGCCGGCAGATGAATCGCGCAAGCTCAGCAATTCTTCAGGAGCTCTGAAATCCCATGCAGGGACGTGATCCTCAGGCAACCGGCTGAGGAAGAAGTTAGCGGCACGTTGCGCTGCTGCCAAGTACTCCTTCTTCCCGGTATGGTGGTAACCAAGAGCAAGACCGTAGATCGCCCAAGCCGCACCGCGTGACCAGGCCGACTCCGCCGCATAGCCCTGGCCTCCCAGCCCTTCCAGCCTTTCTCCGGTATGCGGATCAAAGTGGACGATATGGTAGACCGAGCCATCCTCCCGGATGAAATACTTCACTACCGTATCCAGATGGACCTCTGCAATATGGGCGTAACGAGGATCGCCGCTTACCCGGGAAGCCCAGAACAATAGCGGCATATTCATACAGCAATCGATAATGGCGATTCCCTCATTACGCTCTCCTTCCTGCCAAGGATTCCATGCCCGAATAAATCTTCCTTTCAGATTGAAGCGCGCCGCCAAATAGTTTGCTGCCTTCAGCGCTCGAATGCGGGAGGCTTCATTTCCCGTCAGCTTGTAATTCATCACACTGGTTAATGTCCACATGAATCCAAGGTCATGATCCAATGTCACATAGCCATCCAGCACACTGTCCAGCTTCGCCTCGCATTCCTCCGCCAGCTTTTTCAGCTCGTCATGGCCGCTTCCGCTGTGTAACACCCACAACAAGCCTGGCCAGAAGCCAGCCGTCCACCATCCGGGACTTGCCAAATCATAGGTGCCGCCCTGACTTGCATGGGGAAAGCCCGATCCGATTCGGGCCGCATTCTGCACGGTCTTTTTCAGAGATCGCTCCCACGCTTCATCGATCCATACCGCTCGCTTAGTCATTCGCCACATCCTCCGTTTCTTTCTCTATATAATTTGAATTAATGTTGTACGCCAAGACGGGGGCAACACCTGAAGTGTTCTTACGATCGCTGTTGTTCGCGGATTTCTCTGACTGAACTAAGCCATCTCAGGGTAGAAATCCACTCGCAAAGACGAACGCTTTCGCTTCTTTCAGAACATTTCACCCTTATGCCCTTTCTGTGCGCAGCTTCTTCATTTCAATTTATATAGAACAAATTGAAACTCAAGTTGAATACTCATGGTCCGCTTCAACTGAAGGGCATGAAAATCCACGGTGTACCAAACCGCATCCTTGCCAAAGTGGTCACGAAATGTCCGCCTGCTTATCTCCGGTTGCAGCAGAGCGGCATCATAACGCAGCTCCAGTGCGAGCTCTCCCTTCCGGCCAGGCAGAACCACCAACCCGCTCTCAGCTGCAAGGACAGGAGGAAGAAGCGTGACAAAGCGTTCCGTCAATGAGCCAGGAGCAGCCTTGAAATGATACTCATCCTGAAGATGCAGATTCGGAAGCGGGCACTTGTGCCAGCTCCAGGAGCGGGTAAACGTTGTTAATTCATCTAGCGGATAAGCGGAGGATAGCTCCATCGCCAGTCTGTCTTCCTTATCGGTAATTTTCGCTTCCCGGAGCTGTGCCTGTCTGTCTCGTCCCGCTGCCTGCAAGACACCGTCAATAATCGGAACTGCGTGTCCTTGCGCACCGTTACAAGCGTAGTCATATCTGCTGTCATCGCGAAAATAGTCCTTCGTATATTCTCCGCAGCCAAGATCCGAAAGATAAAATTCACCGTTATGGGCCAGCATAAATTGGCCAAGATCATTGTGATTGTGCGGCTCATCATTATGGCCGCCCTTCGCTGAAAATCCAAAATCACCGGCGTCCGATAGCATTCTTGATACGAACCAGCCTGCATCTTCAAGATAGACATCGATCGGCCCCCAGCCGCTCTTCGCCTCGTGCTCTTCCCGCCACAATATATTCCGTAATGCCGGAGCCCAGCGGCTACAATGATCATCCCGATAATCTGCACGCAACCGGAGCGGGGGAGATTGAACCTCTTCGTACTTGGAAGCAAGATAATCGGAAAGACCCAAATGAACGACGGCATGGGGCAAGGCATCTGAAAAATTGGCGACTGCATCACCGCCGAGAAAGCATTTTTGCTGAAAGCCGGCAATGCTGCGCACCTGTTCCCTTCGAAACCAGTCCCGCTGTCCCCCGCTTCGCTTCAGCAGCAAATCTGCATAGTAAACAAAATAACCGAATCCATAATTCCAGTAGCCCAAGCCTTCCAGACAGGCACCATCTTGACCGAAGCCATGCAAATAAAACTCCATGCTTCGTTCTGTCTTCTCCAAAATCCGGGTCAGGCGCCCGGCATCCTCCTCCGAGTCCAGCAGAAGCAGCGCCGCCGAGCCGATCGAGCCAGCACAGACCGCAGCCCAATTATGCTCCGCCTCCTCCCAGCTATAGGGCCCCTGCTCCAGAAACGGGCGGAACAGGCGCGCTTCAACCAATTCAGCGATCCGTGACCGCAGAATCCCGGGCAGCCGGTCACCAAGAAGCAGACGAAGCTCGGCCAGCGTGAAGCCTGTCTCCGCCAGGAACAGATCAATCTCGGCACTAACCGATCGATCAAGACTGACATGAGCAGGAAGGCACCAGGTCAATTCGCTGCAGATGGACCAGACCGCATCCAATAAGGCCGTATGATAACATTCGGATTCAGGCTCAAGCAGGCTAAGGAGCGCGAAGGTATTCAGCCGTCTTCTTTTTTCAAAATAAATCTGTTCGAATTCCAGCCGGGAGCCTTGAGTGTGAAAAAGGGAAAAGGACGAGTAGCTTAGCTCCTTAGCGGGGGTAGCAAGCAGCCTCCTACCCTCCGCTCTGATCTCCGCCAGATCGTCACTATATTCCTGACTGCTCCGCACCTTGCTCCAGAAGGCTTCCGCATCTCCCCCGGGATAATAAAAGTCGAGACCGATAGCCTGCATCATCCCTTAATCCCTGAAGAGGCGACGCCCTGTACAAAATACTTCTGCAAGCCAAGGAACACGATCAGCACGGGGATAATCGAAATGACACTGGCTGCCATGATTAATCCATATTCCGCAGAATATTGAGAAATGAACATCCGTAATCCGATCTGGATCGTCTTTAGCTCCGTCTTGGTCAGATAGATCATCGGCCCCAAGAAGTCATTCCATGTGGAGACAAAGGTGAAGATGGTTAACGTCGACAAAGCCGGCTTGGAGAGAGGCAGCATGATTCTGGCCCAGATTCCGTATTCGCTCAGCCCGTCAATCCGTGCGGCTTCACATAGCTCATCAGGGATGCTTTGATAGAACTGCCGCATCAGGAAGACTCCGAAAGCGGAAAAGGCCTGGAGCAATATAATAGCCAGATGCGTATTGTTCAGCCCCATGGAACGCATCAGAATGAACTGCGGCACCATGTAAGCTTGCCAAGGGATGGCAATTGTCGCGATGTAGCCCAGAAACAGAACATTCTTCCCTTTAAATTGAAGCTTGGAGAACGCATAAGCGGCAAAGCTGGAGGTCAGCAGCTGCAGAACCGTAACGATAATGGATAGCTTCGCCGTGTTATAGATGAACCTGCCCAGCGGTATTTTGGTCCAGATGTCCACATAGTTCGCCCAGCGCGGCAGCTCAGGAATCCACTGCATAGGGAAGGTAAACACGTCTTTATTCAGCTTCAGCGAGGATGACAGCATCCAGGCATAAGGAACAAGCATGCACAGCACAACAATGATTAATAAAAGATAGGCGAACATCAGCGCGCCGAATTTTAAGGTTTTGTTGGATCCTACCATGTCTCTGTCATCCTCCTATTGTCCGTATTTCTTCTCACCGCGGAATTGAACAATGGTGATGCCCAGAACCAGCAGGAACAACACGATCGCCATCGCACTCGCATAGCCGTAGTCCAGCGAACGGAATGCGGTGTTATAGATTTGATACACCAATACCCGGGTGGAATCGTTAAGCTGGTTATCCGCACCCGCAAACAAATTGATGAAGATGTCATATACCTTGAAGGAGTTAATAATCAGGATCATCAATACGAAGAAAGTGGTTGGAGCCAGCTGGGGAATGGTGACATTGCGGAACCTTTTCCAAGCATTCGCGCCATCCAGTTCGGCAGCTTCATACAACTCGGGATTCACACCCTGCAGACCCGCCAGGTAAATTACCATGTAGTAACCCATATTTTTCCATACCGTAAACAGGACAACGGTGAACATCGCCCAATCCTTATCCGCAGCCCACCGCGGCAGTTCCTCCAGTGGAATTCCGGTTATGGCATGCAAAATATTATTGACGGGTCCCATCGTCGGACTAAAGATGAAATTCCATACGGCGGCTACGGCAACGAGAGAAGCTACATATGGGAAAAAGAAGACCGTTCTCATGACATTTCGGCCTAAAATTTTCTGATTGAGCAGAATGGCCAGTCCAAGCGCACAGACCATGGTAAGCGGAACTACGCCGATCGTATAGATAATCGTGTTCCATAAAGCCTTATGGAATGTCGGGTCCTGAATCAGACGGTTAAAGTTCTTCAACCCAACGTAATCCATCGGGTTGGCTCCGTCCCATTTGACGAACGCCAGTACAAAGGCAAAAATCATGGGTACTAATGTAAACAAGGCAAATCCGATGAAGTTCGGGGCAATGAAGCTGTAGGCGACAAGATGCTCCTTTACGCTTTTGGAGACGCCGGTCTTTGGCGGCTTGCCCGTGCTGATCACAGTTTCGTTCTGCATGTTTCCTCCTCCAAACCTAGGTGTGGCTGGTTCATTAACCTAAAAAATTGATTACTGAGGATATAACCATGTGTATCTGCTACAAATGGAGGTGTCCTTACGACCGCTGTTGTTCCTGGATTCCTCTGATTAGACTATATCTATGGAAGAAATCCACTCACAAAGGCGGGCGCTCCGCTTCTTCAGGACACCTCCATTCTTCGCTATTCATGTAGTATCCTCACTCAGTCTCCAA
Organism: Paenibacillus brevis; assembly: GCF_018919145.1. Classification (GTDB taxonomy): domain Bacteria; phylum Bacillota; class Bacilli; order Paenibacillales; family Paenibacillaceae; genus Fontibacillus; species Fontibacillus brevis. Next base: position 29,865 of record NZ_JAHLQJ010000013.1, on the reverse strand, counting down.
ATTTGCCCGGTTAATGCCCCAGCCTTGAGACAAGAAACCCCGCAAAGCGCGAACAGCTCTTCAGCCTGATCCGTTTCTTTGCGGGGAGCTGGGGCATACCTCAACAGTTAATTGTTCAGTACCTGCTGTACTCGGGTGGTCATATCCTCCAGACCTTTATCTATGGTCGTGTTCTTGGTCATGATGCTGTCATGAACCTCATTAAGCACAACCTCGATATCTGCACTCTTCTCGTGCAGCGGCATTTCCAGATAAGTCTTCGCCGTAGTCAGCGCTGCCTTGCTGTTCTCATCCGAAGGGAAACCATCAATAGAAGCGATCGAATTGACAACCTCATCGGTTTTGATAGCCGGGATCGTACCTGTGGAGGCGATAACCGCCGCACCGTCCGCTCCGGTTACAAACTTCATGAAATCCAGCGCTGCATCTTTATTTTTGGACTTCTGATTGACTGCCAGGGAAGTGATCGTGCCTAGTGTTGTTCCCGCTTCGACACCGTCCGGATGAGGGTATTTCACAATTCCCCAATTGGTTGCCTGGGATTCTCCGCTCTTCACCTTCTCAATCTGTGTCGCAATAAACCAGCTGCCCATGTTCATCATCGCTACCGAGTTGTTGTAGAATACACCGGAATAATGAGTGCTGGAGGTTTTCAGTGTTGCATAGTCCATCACAATACCGTCTTCCTGCTCTTTCAAAATGAGTTCATAGGTCGGCTTCAGGAAGTCGTATTGACCATCAATAATCGTATTCTGACCATCCAGGATGCCAAACAGCTGCACCGCGCTTCGCCACGTATGATAATGTCCTCCGTATATCTTCTCCGCACCGCTTCCCGAGGTTAGCTTTCTGGCCAATTCGTCGTATTGGGTCAAGGTCATATCATTGTCAGGGTAAGGGATACCCGCTTTATCGAATAAATCCTTATTGTAGTACACCACCCAGAAATCGCTGCGGAAGGGGAGAGCATATACTTCACCGTCCACTTCGATTTGCTCCACTGTCCCGCCGTATTGGGCAGGATCAATGCTCTGCTCACTCATATAGCCCTTAAGCGGCTCCAGATGATTCTGCTTCACCAGGTTGGCATAACCGGGAATATCCTTGATCGTCAGGATATCCAGATCTGCGCCCCCGGAGAGCTGCGTGCTCAACATGGTCATATAATCGGTAGAACCAAGATCCACGTATTCGACGGTAACTTGAGGGTTTATTTCCTTATAAGCATCAATCAGCGGTTTGTAGTAAGCCGTTGCCTCCCAGTCCCATAACGCCCATTTCAATGTCACAGGCTCCTGGCTTGTATTGTTGTCCTCCCCCGCCGTATTGACAGCGCTTGCAGAATTGTTCGGTGCCGGGTCAGCCGAATTTGCCGTCTTGTTGTTATTGCCGCCGCAGCCTGCAAGCAAGCCGATCGAAAGGATCACTGTCAGGGTAAATCCAAATATCTTTTTCATTCCCATGCTTTTAACCCCTCTTCCTTAAGTGTTTGTTCTGAATCGAATTCAAAATTTCGAACCCTGCAATTATCGTAGCGGATATCCTTATGAAAGGGCATACAATTTTAATCCGAAACACTTCCAAATTCTATTGTCTTATAAAATGTTCTGAAGATGAACCTGCAAAATCGGTTGATAAACCTGTAATTTTTTTCGTTTCTGTTCTCGCTCTTGTGACGGAGTACCTGAAACATGGTATGTTAAATATATGTTTGAAAGCGTTTTACTCTCTATTTGAAGAGGTGAGCTCTACGAAGAGAAGGTCTACCGTTAAGACGCGTATCATCCTGCTGATGGCCGGCTTTGCACTGCTCATTGCCACACTGATGTCCTACGTCAGCTACGAGCTGATCTCGTATTTCCAGCGTAAGACTACCATCCAGGCAACGGAATTCAATTTGCAACTGGTGTCCCATATCATAGAGCAGGACCTGCTGAATTTGTCCGTTCTGGCGATGAACTCCAGCACCAATTCGTCTACAAATACTTTGCTGAAGCAATATTTTACTTCCCCGGAGGCAAGTCCCATGGATGCGGTCAAGGCTTTTAATGCTATGCAGGAGGCTTTTCGCGTTAATCCCTCCAACGGCTATGTAAGAAGAATCATCGTCACGGATCATGACAGCAAATTTCTGCAGGTGGACAATGCTGTAGGTACTTCGCTTCCCTTGAATATACACAATATTAGTACACTTCCGGGACTGACGGAGGATTCCTACGAGGAATGGGAACGGGTGATTGCCGATCCGCTGTCCAGTACAAGCACTATCCCGTTCGTGCTTCCTATCTATGGAGATCGCTCGGTTCGGATCGGAACGGTCTATCTGCTGGCCAATGTCAGTGTGGTTACGGATAAGCTTCGGGGCTATGCGCTGCCGGAAGGAGCACAGCTATTCTTGAAGCTGGGCAATCAATATTACTCCATTTCTGAAGGAAAAATCGGACCAGCGACCTCCGAGTTCCTGATCTCAGCCTATGAGCAGGAGGATAGCAGTGCGCAATTCACCGATCTGCTGTTGTTCACAGCTGACGGTAAATCCCAAGTGGCCGTTTCCTACCCGGTTCGTACCGGGGTAACGCTGACACAGACCTTGTCCAAGCAGCAGTTTGTGCCCCAAGTGAATATCTGGCTGCTGATGGTCCTGGGCGTCGTAATTTTAGTCATTGTTCTTAGTGCTATCATTACCTATTATTTGACCCGTACAATCAGCCTGCCGGTGGAGAAGCTGAAAAAACGCATCGACAAGATTGCGCAAGGAAACTTTCTGATCGACCGCAATATTGAGTGGAACAGTGAGCTGGGGGATGTGGGAAGAGGGATTAATCGCCTATCCCAGGATATGGTGACCTTGATGGAGAAGCGCCTGGCGGATGAGAAGCAGAAGCAAGACCTGGAATACCAGATGCTGCAAAGCCAGATTAACCCCCATTTTCTATACAATACGCTCAATTCGATTAAATGGATGGCTACACTTCAGAATGCAACAGGGATCGCCGAAATGACGACCTCCCTGTCGAGGCTGCTTCGCAGTATTGCCAAGGATCCTCGGAAGCTGGTGCCGCTTAGTGACGAAATAGCATTGCTGGATGATTATTTTCTAATTCAAAGATACCGCTATGGAAGCAATATTACCTTGGAGAAGCATATCGAGGAGGAAGAACTGCTGAATTGTCTGATTCCGCGCTTTACGCTTCAGCCCTTGGTCGAGAACGCGATCTTCCATGGCATTGAACCCAAGGGTAAGGGGGATATTATCCTGTCCATCGAGCGCTGTGTGCTGAATGATATTCAGGTTAGTCTTGCGGATAACGGCATAGGGATGAGTGAGGAGAGCATTGCCAGGGTCTTCTCTTCCGGCGAGCAGGGTGCCAACGGGCTGCTTGAGAACATGGGACTTCGAAGCGTGCATGAACGGCTCAGGCTGACATTCGGAGAGAACTATGGTTTGTCCATTCAGAGCATACCGAACCAATATACTAAAATGATGCTCCGTCTCCCTTTTCGCAAAAATCTTCCCCATATAAGTTGAACTAACTGAATTTTACGTTTTAGGGGCAACATGTGAAGTGTTCTTACGATCGCTGTTGTTCGCGGATTTCTCTGATTGAACTAAACCATCATAAGGTGGAAATCCACTCACAAAGGCGAACGCTTACGCTGTATGCTTCCGAAATAGCTTTCTTGCAGAAAGCTTGTAACACTTCACATTTATGCCCTTTCTACGTAGCTTTATAGTTCAACTTATATAATCTCTAAGTCTGCAGGTGAGGTGAACCGTATGATCAAATTGTTGATTGCCGATGACGAAGCGCTTGTATGCGTCGGTCTTCAATCTATGCTGAGGTGGGAGGACTACCGGATCGAAATTGTCGGCGTAGCCCATAACGGCGCGCAGGCCGAGGAAATGATCGATAGTCTACAGCCTGATATTGTTATCACCGATATTAAAATGCCTATTAAAACGGGGCTGCAAGTAGCCGAATCTGTCCGAAGAAAATCAGGGCGTGCTCCGAAATTCATTATTTTAACGAGCTATGAAGATTTCCAATATGCCCGCAGTGCAATCGAAGTGAGGGCTGTCGATTACCTTGTGAAGCTGGAGCTCACTCCGAAAATGCTGGAGGAATCCATCCTGCGGGCCATTTCCATGGTGGAGGAATCCGAAGCGGCTTCCGGGCAACCCCAGCTGGATTATCGAAGGAATCTACAGGATCTTCGGGATAAATTTTTTATCCGCTTGTTTAACCATCTGTTTGAGAGCAAGGAGCAGGTTCTCCTGCAAAAGAATGATCTGGAGCTCGAGCTTGATGCCCCGGCTTACCTCGTCTGCACATGCCGCATCCTGGGACCGGACACCGTGCCCGCCCGCGGAGACAAGCTCGCTGCCCTTTGTACCAGCACGGTTCAGATGGCCAGAGAGACTTTAGCCTCCTCAGGACCCTGTCATATTACAAGTCTGGATCTTAGAAATTTTGCCATTACCCTGCCTCTTCCGGGAAAAGAAGCCGACCTGTGGCTGAGTGATCTGCAAAAGCGGCTGAACGACATGGCACGGCTGCTGCACAATTACTTTAATGTCATCCTGATCGCAGGCGTAGGCATCGCTGTTGAGGATCCCTATTTGCTATATGAAAGCTACCAGTCCGCAAGAAGAGCTCTGCCTGTAAATAGCCAGGAGCAGAGCATTGTCTTCTTCACAAATGAACAGCAGGCCTCTGAGCTTGATGCTTCTTTGTTTGATTACTCCGCTTTACGCCCCAACATTCGCCGGGCCTTTGAGGAGATGGATGTTCAGGCTCTCCATGAGATGATCACCCGGCTGATTGACCGCTTTGCCGGACAGCCGCACCTGCTGGTCTCCGCAACAGATGCGGCAAGCAATCTGCTCTATATGGCTACCTCCTTGCTCGCGGATGGCGAACAGATTGTCGAGCATATTTTCGAGCATGAGCCTGAAGGCTACCGGGCGATTTACCAGAAGCATTCCATGGAGGGGATCATTGATTGGCTCATTCAATTCCGCGACGGCTGCTGCAGCATTCTGCCCGGCCGCAGGCAGACTTACAAGGAGCAAGTCGTTAGAAATGTCCAGGAATATATCAAGCGTAATCTGGACAGCAAGCTGTCCTTGAATCAGGTAGCGGATATGTTCAGCTTCAGTCCCAATTACTTAAGCCACCTGTTCGCCAAGACCGCCAAGATCAATTTTGTCGAGTATGTCACGGAGACCAAGATCTCGGCGGCCAAGGAAATGATGCAGCGCGGCGAAGGACGAATATATGAAATTTCTCAGCGTCTTGGATATGAGAGCGCATTTTATTTTAGCAAAGTATTCAAAAAGGTAGAGGGTATTTCGCCGCGGGAATACATGCAGCGGCTGGGCAATCTATCGCAAATTGAACGTTAATTTCTCGAATACATCTTTTCATCCTGCAAGCGAATAAGCACTTTAGCGAATCGCCCGCCCTGATGGATGACCACTTTACCGGCCGGATAGGCCTGCTCCAAATAGTCGGCAACCACTTTCATTTTCCGGGTATCCTCAGCCAGCCCCTGGCCGCGGAACCAGCTGATCATTTCTTGCATGGCTACTTCGGCAGAGACCTCGGTCGTCTTCAGCTCCCGTGTAACTAACGATTCATACGAATAGCCCTTGAGGAATAAAAGATGCATGAGATAAGCAACCTCGGCCGGCTTCGAGGTGTGCGGCTTGTCGCTAATCAGAGGCCAGATTTCATTCGCGAGACTGTTCTCTGCGGCGCCTGCCGGCATGCTGATATAGCAATACTGCTTCGCACACTGAATTATTTTCTCCACGCTCTCCCAATTGTAGATGACCGGGCACATAGAGGCGAAGACCAGATCAAAGGCTTGGTTCCAGCCTCTGGCCTGCACATCAATGTTCTCAAATGGCTCCGGAACTATGTTCACCTGGTTATCGGTAAAAGGCTTCGTATTTTCCTCCAGCAGCTTCACCAATGGCAATGAGGATTCAACGGCAGTCACATGGGCACCCTGCTCTGCAAACGGAACGGAGAATACCCCGGAGGCAGCCCCGATATCCAGCACGGAGGCCTGATGAAAGCTGACTCCCTGGTCTTCAATCCAGTTCAGAATACGTCTGCTTCTCTTCTTGCCTTCTTCGCTGAAGGACTGCTCGTTAAAGGTCTTCGCCTTATGGTCAAAAGCATTGACCGGCGAAATGCCAGCCTGCTTCATTTTGCTAAGAACTGCATCCCCGCGCTCTCTCCAGGCCTGCTCCCAAACCTCTTGACTAAAAAATTCGTTTTTCATTTTTTCCCCTCTTTCATCCAGTTTTCCGTATTCAATTCATTATTTATCACGGCAGCAGTGACCGCACCTTTAGCGGCAGCGGCAATAGCCTGATGCATCCGTGAGGCTGCGTCTCCGGCGCAATAAACGCCCGGAATACTCGTCTTTCCATACTCATCGACTGCCACGATTCCTTCATCCGTAATTCTGCAGCCGATATCCTGCGGAAGATGAGATCCCATTACCAGATCCGGCTTGAAAAAGATTCCCCGGCATGAAATGGAGGTTCCGTCCTCCAGCACAACTTGCTGAGCAATCCCCTGAACCGAATCGATCTGACGAATAGGTGAATCAAATAGGGGGATTCCATGCTGCTGAAGCTCTTCGCGCTGAGCTTCCGTCAATCCATCGGGACCGTTCGTGCAGATGGTAAGATTCTTGCTCCAACCCGATAGGACAGGTGCAAAATGCATAAGCTCCGGCCCACGGTTTATGACTACAAGCCGCTCATCCCGCAATTCCCAGCCATCGCAGTAAGGGCAGACAAAGGCGCTTTTTCCATACACTTCGGATAAACCCGGAACGTTCAGCGGGCGGTCAGCCATTCCTACCGCGAAGAATAACTTTTTGCCGAGATATACGGACCCCTCTGCAGTCGTAAGCTGGAAGTCACCATCCTCACCCGTTGCGGCTACGGCTCTATCCTTGATAAAGGTTACGGAAGGATAGGCACCTATCTCTTCTTGGGCAATACGCCGGAATTCGCTTGGCGTGATTCCGTCCCGGGTAAGGAATCCATGAGCATGCTGAGTTACCGAGTTACGCGGGGCTCCTTCATCGATCACAGCCACCTCCTTCCTTGCTCTTCCCAGTACAAGGGCTGCGTTCAGCCCGGCAGGGCCGCCTCCAATAATCAGAACATCATACCTCTTGCTATTCATCATTTTCGCTCCACCTTTCAATATATTATAGACCTACGATATCCATAATTGAGGTGCAAGAAGGGGATTACTTCTTGCTCATGGCTTCATTCGCGCGATTCTTCGCTGCCATATTCAAGACAGACTGAATGGTCTGCTCCTGCAGGTATTGGTGAAGATGCTGCTCAGCGCCGTACATTACTCGTTCCACCAAGCATGTATTTCGCGGTGTATTTGCCCGGGCACTTTCACCTTCAGCATCGCTTCCCGCTTTCGCTAATAGCTGATGCTGCTGTGAGGCTGAATTAGAGCATTCAAACAACCGCTGTCTCCCCTCGATGACTTGGATCACGTCCAGAAAAGTAATCTGATCGGCAGGCCGCGCCAGCTCATAGCCGCCATTTACCCCGGGAACTGCCCGCACAATCCCGTCCTGGCGCAGCTTGGACATAATTTTGGACAAATAGCTTTCGGATACTCCAAGCTTCGAGGACAGCTCTTTAATCCCTATATTGCTTTGCCGCTCCGAATGGCCCAAATGAAGCAAGGCGTGCAGCGCGTAATCGGTGCTTTTGGAATACTGCATCATTCTGTCTTCCTTTTCTATTAATAATAATCAATTATGGATCTATGTTGTCCATAATAACAGATTAAAGAGTGAATTACAAACTTGAATCTGAAAATACCGGCTTTTCAGGCAAAAAAGCTGCTTGAAAGCCGGTACTGTGGTGGAATAGCTGTCACAAATCAACTATAAAACGAAGACATATTCTCCTTCACCAATCCGAAGGGTCTTTCCTTGTAATTCCGTTGATTCTGTTTGAATGATGACCTGTTTGAATTGGTTCTCGTCTCCTTGCACGAAGTCAAAGAACTTATCTCCAATTTTCAAGGTAGCCGATTCAGAAAGTGATTTTATAACAGGCAATTGAAATAGCTCTCCCCAATGTGCGGCGGCAGCTGCAGGATTGGAGACGCGGAATACGGCATTTACGATTTCAGCATGACCCGAAGGGTGGGGCCGTATGACTCCGGACACAGATAGGCGCTCCAGCCTTTCTTCATCGTTTCCGCTCCATTGAATAATAAATGGATAGACCAGCCCTTGGAAGTCGCCATCAATGGTCAGCATCCGCCATTCTATTAATCTGCCTTCATGATCCAGACGACGGCCATCGATGATAGGGGATAGTGATAAGCCTGCCAACTTGAGAGAAGCAGCTACCTCTTCAATATCGTCAGTGCGAAGTACAACTCTACTTAACACCTCATGCTCTGGAAGAGCTTTAACCGCATCCCTTACAACGACATTATGCTCGGTCGCCTTGGCTAACTCCAGATTCTCAATGCCAAGAAACTCAATATAAGTTAACCCAAAGTAACTTAAGGTATTGTAGGTCCCCCAAGCCTTGTGGGCTCCTCCCTTGAAGGCTGCCAAACCATGCGCTTCGAAGAGCTCAACCGGCTTGTCCAGATTATTCACGTAATGCACCAAGTGGTCCCATTTGAGATTTGCCATTATTCTTTCACTCCCAGTTCGGTGGTCCGCTTCACAGCCGCCAGAACGCTCCTTTGCAGCCCGGCAGCGAAGTCGCTATTGTTCAGCTCATACAAGCCGTGAATCCCCACCCCGCCAGGCGAGTTATTAATATCAAGCAGTTGTCTCGGATGCATGCCTGTCTGCTGCAGCATCGCAACTGCACCCAGCATGTTCTCCAGCGCAACCTTCCATGCTTGCTCACGCGGCAGTCCTGCAAGTACGCCTGCGTCTGCAAGAGACTCAATGAAGTAATAGATATAGTTAGGTCCGGCCACTCCAAATCCGGTGAATATGTCTATCAGAGACTCCTCGAGATATTGCACTTTGCCGAACCCAAGCAGGAAATCTTCAACCTGATCCCTGGCAGCGAATGAATTCAAGGCTACGCCGCTATATCCATATCCTGTATCGGTCAACGTATTCGGGATGACCCGGATGATCGGACGTTCAGTTCCAAAGTAACTACCCAGCTTTTCAATCGTTACCCCCGCTACGATCGACACGATAGCGGCAGACGGCGAGGCAAATTGTTGTACGATGTGTCCAAGTGCCGCCAAATCATCTTGGGGACGAACAGCCACCACGATTAATGCTGCCGTGGAGAGGAGCTGTTCTTGTCTGCCTTCCGTATTAACGCTGTACTTTGTATTTAACAACTGAAGGCGCGACTCGTTAATATCGGATACACTGATTTGCTCTGCGGACAGCGTACCCTTGGCAATACATGCACGAATAATCGCTTCCGCCATCTGTCCTCCGCCAATAAAATGAATCCTTCTATTTGTCATGTTAGCCACTTCCTTAGTTAGTTGTTCTCCCACGCTTCCGGCAGTATAAAACCATCATATTTCTCCAGTCCGAGGATGTATTCCTCGAACTCCTTGGATTCATACGCGGCCTTCAAATCCTTTGCCCATTGAGTGTCTTCATCCTTTTTGTTAATGGATACGATGATTCTGTGCTGCATAGGTGTATTTTCTATTTTAAGCGCATCTGTAATCTTTCTGTCCGGCGCATTTGCAATGTAATTGCCGTTTACAACACCATAATCAACATCTTGAAGTGATACGAGAATTTGTGCCGGGTCCAAAATCTTAATATCGATATTAAACTTGTCCGGCTCCATACTATTGATGTTGAAATCAGCGACACCTGCTCCTTCTTTAATCTTGATCCAGCCCAGTTCCTCCAGAATACGAAGGGCGCGCTCTTGGTTTACAGGATCGTTAGGAACAGCCACGGTTGTACCGTCTTTGACATCGTCCAGTGAAGTATGGTTTACAGAGTACAGACCCTGCGGAGCACCCGGAACATAAGCAATCCCTACCATGTCCGCATTAATCTCCTCGTTGATTGCTTCCATATAGGCCGTGCTTTGGAATACGCTCGCATCAATGGAACCTTCCTTCATCGCCGGATTGACCTGCATATTTTGCGAGAAGGTTTTGATTTCAACGGTATAGCCTTGCTTCTCCAGGATTGGCAAGATCGATTGACGGAATTGCTCTTCATAGGTACCGACTCCAAACCCAACCGTGATCTTCTTCTTATCCCCGCCACCGTCCGCTTGTTTACTGCCGCAAGCCGTCAGCACCGCCAGAACCCCTATCAACACTACCAACATTAACTTTTTCATACACCCATCTCCTATTCAAATATTATATTTTTAAGCTGCTCCAACGCCTCATCCGTTACGTTCAACGGAATCGCGCAATTTGGCGAGAGAATAAACGGTTGATCCTTCATGAAGGCTAAAGCATCCTTCGCTTGCTTGCGAATCTGTATAATATCATTTGCTGCGAACAATCCGTGATCAACGCCCCCTACTTTCGTAGCTTTGAGGTCTGCATCCAGACCTGGGTTTCCTTTGGCTACAGTATCCCAGCTGATCCCGTCAATCCGGTAATCATTAAATTTCTCCGGCTTCGCATGAGCACCGCAGGTATGAAGAATATTCTTACCATAGCCTGCAGCCTCCAGGACAATAGAGTCATACGGTCTGGAGAACTCATCAAACCTAGCTTCATCAAACAAACCCGGATGCGCCGTACCGGTCACCGCGTAGAACAACCCATCCGATCCTGCCTGCCGCAGCTCTTGCACATAATCGGCTAAGGTTAATGAAATGACATGCAGCGCATGGTGAGCTGCCGCTCTATGTTCCTTGAACAACGAATCCAAAGTAACAGGCTGCTCAATACCGAATACGGTTTTGGTTACATAAGCCGATCGCCCTACAATGAACAGCAACACCGTTAAGGGTGAGAATACCGTTTGAATCAGTGGGGTATCGGGTAACCCTTGACGTATCTTCCGAACTGCCTCCAAATGCTCCTGTAGTGATGGCGTCTGCGTTGCCTTCTTCACTTCAAGCTCCCAAAGACTCTCCGCCGTTGGGATAACCGTTGATTTCTGCCTGGGGAATACGGTTTGATAATCGGTAAAGTCATATTGATTCCCCCAAGCTTCTGCCAAGTAAGTCGCTCTCGGATTAATTTTGACCCAATCCCAATCATGCTTTTTCGTAAACGAAATCGTTATTTCCGCCAAATCATCCGCATTCTGTTCCTTGTCAATAAAATGGCGCCATCCACTGACAATGGGACGGTCTACCCGCTCTCCGGATAATAGGGCATTAAATCGATCCTGCTTGCTCCATGCACTCAATTGAAGTTCCTCCCTGTGTTATCTATTAAGTTGAACTAATAACGGCGAATCTTTCTCGACAGCATGTTGCCCAAGGATTGGATTCCTTGTACCAGAATGACAAGTATCAGCACGGTGGCTACCACGACTACGGTGTCGAAGCGTTGATATCCGTATACGATAGCCAAGTCTCCGACTCCGCCTCCACCCACGGTTCCGGCCATTGCGGTCGCTCCAATCAACCCGATCGTTGCAGTGGTTAGCGACAGAATCAACGAGCTTACTGCTTCCGGCAACAAAAAATACCATATGACCTGCAAGGGCGTCGCCCCCATAGCCTCGGCAGCTTCAAGAATTCCCGGGTTCACTTCAAGCAGAGAAGTCTCTACTAAACGCGCAATGTAGGGCGCGATATAGATGATCAGCGGTACGATCGCTGCGCTTGTCCCGATCGAGGTATGAACAATCAACCTTGTGAACGGAATAATGGCAACCAGCAAAATAATAAAGGGCAGAGAGCGAACGATGTTGATCACCGGATTCAAGATGGTATAAAGGGCTTTGTTCTCCAGCACGCCGCCCGAGCGAGTGATGACGAGTAATATTCCCAATGGAATCCCTAATAAGGAACCAACGAAAAGGGAGACTCCTACCATCTGAATCGTCTCTATAATTGCCTTCAGAAATTGCTCATTCGTTATTGTGGTCGAAAACATAAGACTCTACCTCCTCCACACTGACTCCATGCCTTGTCAAAAATGCCAGGGCATCCTCTACCAGCTCTCTGTCACCGGACAATTGAATGATCGCTGTTCCCAAGGTTGTTTCTTGAATCTCTGTCATATTTGCAAATAGTATATTGACCTTAATATCGAAGGATCGGATCAGCTCATAGAGAATAGGCTCGGAAGCACTTTTGCCAACAAAATTGAGCTTGTAGAGCAGGCTTCCGTTCTCCGCCTTTAAAGATTTTTCAACACTTGATGTCATGCTATTTTGAACAACTGTCTTCACAAAATTTTTCGTGGTCTCATGCTGGGGATGACCGAACACCTCCAGAACGCTCCCTTGTTCGATGATTCGTCCCTCTTCCATCACAGCTACCTTGTTGCAAATCTCTTGAATGACGGACATTTCATGTGTAATAATCATCACCGTAATGTTATATTCCGCATTAATTCTTTTTAAAAGCTGCAAAATAGATTGCGTCGTCTGCGGATCAAGTGCAGAGGTGGCTTCGTCACACAAAAGAATCGATGGATTCGAGGCAAGCGCTCTGGCAATTCCAACACGCTGCTTCTGTCCCCCTGACAATTCGCTGGGATAGCTTCCCGCTTTGTCGCTTAATCCCACAAACTCTAGCAGCTCCTGTACCCGCTGACGGATCTCACTCTTATTCTTTTTCAGTAGGACGAGGGGAATTGCTACATTATCAAATACTTTTTTGGATTCCAGCAGGTTGAAATGTTGAAAAATCATACCGATGTTCTTTTTGGCCGATCGCAGCTCTTTATCGTTGTAAGTTCCTAGGTCACGCCCATCCACCAGAACCTGTCCTTCTGTAGGTCTTTCCAGATAATTGACCAGACGAATTAAGGTGCTTTTCCCGGCACCGCTATAGCCGATTACCCCAAAGATATCTCCCTTTTCAACCTTCAAATTGATTCCCTTCAGAGCCTCGATCGTGATCCCTTTCCGAGTGAATGTTTTGTAAGCATTCTTTAATTCAATCATATTGGTTCCCCTCAATCATTTTTCTAGAGTTAAGCTTTCGCTTGCAGCTTCTCAAGGGCTCGCTCTGCCAATGAAGCAAAGTACTTAGCGGCAGGCAATAGTGCGGCCTCATCAACATCGAAACGAGGATGATGGAGTGCATAGGCCGGTCCCGTTCCGATATTTACAAATGCGCCTGGGATCTGTTGTAGATAATATGAAAAGTCCTCGCCCCCCATTTGCAGCGGAATATCATGCACATCATACCCAGCCTCTGAAGCGACCTCTTTGGTGAAATCAGCCCATTCCGCATGATTTATAGTTGCCGGGGGCCCAGGATACCAATGCAGCTGTGCCTCAGCTCCGGCTCCTTCAGCAACTCCTTCGATGATGCGTGTCATTTGAGCAGGAATAAGGCGGCGAATCTCTTCATTATAAGTTCGAACCGTTCCCTCGAGCTCCACCTTTTCCGGGAGAACGTTCCATGTAAAGCCCCCGTTAATTCTCGTTACGCTTAATACCACCGGCTCTATCGCATTATTTTGACGGCTAACAATTGTCTGCAGCATGGTAATGATCTGGGCCGCCGTCACAATGGCATCCACGCCTTTTTCCGGTGTAGCAGCATGGGCCCCGACACCTTTTACCGTAATTTCAAACCGATCAACACCCGCAGTTAAAGCTCCTGTTCTCGTTCCAAAGGCTCCCGTTGGCAGATCAGGTGAATTGTGCAAACCAAATATGGCATCAACATTCTTGAGGCCCCCTGATGCCAGGCACTTTCCGCTCCATGACCTGTTTCCTCTGCGGGCTGGAACAAGATCCTCACTGTACCGGGAAGCCCACTTTCGCGCTTTTTTAGCAGCAAAGCAGCGCCTAAAATCGTAGCGGTATGAAAATCATGTCCACAGGCGTGCATTTTCCCCGGAATCTCCGATGCAAAGGGCAGCTTTGTTTGCTCCTCTATTGGAAGGGCATCGATATCACATCGAATAGCCACAATGGGTCCATCGCCTTGTCCAATCTCTGCGATTAATCCAGTCGCCAACGGGAGGTCCATGATCTGGATATTAGCTGCTGTCAGCCAGCCCCGTAGCTTCTCGGTTGTTTTGAACTCTTCATAAGCCAATTCAGGCTCTCTATGAAGATTTCTTCGAACGCTAATTAAGTAGTTGCCCAAATCCGATGGTTGCACAGTCAAATTGTTTTCCTTCACTTACACTCATGCCTCCTTGTCTCCTTCTATTCCTCTATTCCTCTTATTCGCTCTAGTGCAATAGATAGACTGCTTAAAATATGATCTCGCATTGCTTTCTCAGCGCCGTCTTCATTTCTGTCAGCTATCATTTGTAAGATTAAGCCATGTTCTTCATCTGCCTGTCTTGTCCAATCTCCGTGCAAGGAAACAAAGCGACAGTAGCGAAGCGCGTGGTCCCTTAATTGATTCAAAACCTTCCCGGAAACGGTAAGTTCACTCATCTCCGATAAATAATCATGAAATTCAAAGCCATAGGATACAAAATTCTGATTATCGCCTAGCTGGAAGGATTGTTTTATATTCTCAAGGATTACTGTTAATTTTTGAATATCTTTATCTGTTGCATTCTTAGCCGCATTCTTCGCAATGTAGCCTTCAAGCATGCTGCGAACAAGAAAAACCTCTTCAACCTCTTTAACTGTTATGGAAGCTACCTTCAGCCTTCCATTGGGCTGTCGAACGAGAAAATCCTCATTCTCCAACCTCTGTATGGCCTCCCTTAGCGGTGTACGACTGACCCCGAGCAATGCTGCTAAGTTCTCTTCGTTTACAGCTTGGTTTGGCTTCAGCTCGCTATCTATGATTTTTTGTTTTAATTCATAGTAAACATTGTCCTTTGACAACCTTCTTGATCGCATCACTAGCTAGCCATCTCCTCCACGATTCATCTCGAGGCAAATTGTATAATTGTATACAATTATTTCATTCCCTATGTTTAAGCTTTTTTATACTATATTCCTATTATTCCACCTAGTCAAGTAGGTATTTAGGGATTAAATATTATGTTAAAAATGAAAATGGAGAGACCAGGTTAAACCTAGGCCTCTCCATTGAAACAATGATTTATTAGTTCTTCCAGCTTTAGTGGGTTCCATTAGTAATAAAGCCTCTATACAAACAAACACCTAATACAGCATTGAATCCAGTTGCGGCAAACACACTGAAGCGCTCAGGAATGCCAAAATAGGCTGCAGGTACGATCCCCGTTCCAACGGCTCCCGCAATCATTAATAGTAAAGCCACCGTTGCCCAGCCTGCTAAATAGCGATAACGTCTGTCCCTATATCCTCCGACCATAATCAGGATGAGGGAAAGAATGGAGAGCAGGACAACCAGAGCTGTCACGACATACACATGCATGATATCTTGAAACGCAGTACCGGCATTCCCCTGGACAGAGAGTGGAAAGGCTGCATATCCAACAGCCGACACCCAATTCATTACTGCGAACAAATAAATTCCGAGCCGAATCGTTCTATTCAGCTTTCCTTGTATAAATACGCATACCATCATAACAGAGGTTACACCGCAGATGTCGTATAGAGAGGCAAGTTGTCCCCACAGTATTTTCGAAGGAGCTTTGCTTGCACTGAGATCACTCACCGCCTGTGACATCCATTGATATCCGGGATAGGCTAATGGAGAAAAAAGTACTGCCGCTGTATAGGACAATAAGCTGATGATTCCCAACAATCCGCACCATTGAACAAGCGTCCGCTTCACTTTGCATTTCCTCCATTTTTGTAAAGTTTGCTGAATTGCTTCACATGCTGCTCTACCAGTTGAAGCATCTCCTGCTCGCGCTCAGGCTGCCGATCACATAAAGTCAGCAACATATAAATCGGAGCATAGAAGTGAACTGCCATTATTTGCGGAGACTCGCCCCTGAATACACCAGCCTGTGCCAGCAAACCAAATAACATGCTTTGATAGACCAAGGGATCATCTACATACTGCTTGGAATAAAGCGCAGCAAGCTCACTATTTCGATATTGCTCCACCGTCAGCATTTTTCGAAACTTACATACATACTCATCTCTTAAAAAAAATAGAAACAGTTCTTTTCCCATCTCTATGAGCTGATTTTCTGACAAGAGAGCCAACCTTTCCAGATCCGCATGTGCATCCAAGCCGTTCATCTGCATTTGGGCTGTCTGCTGCTCATATCTTCCCTTCATCTCGGCAAGTATCGCATGGAATATGTCCTGTTTACTTGGAAAATGCTTGTATAAGGACGGAGCTTTAATCCCTACAGCTTCGGCAATCTCGCTGACGCTCACTGCGTCATAGCCCTTTTCAGCTAAAAGTGTTAACGCCGAATAAATGATTCGTTGTTTTGTTGTCATCAATACCAATCCATTCCTTAGCTAATGCTCATTAGCCTCATTGTAAGCTAATAAGCATTAGCTTGCAATAGATTTCATCATTTAATCAAAATCCTTAAATCATTTTGTACTTTTGGCCATCCTGTTGCCATGGCAACCGAGTCATCTCCTACTCTTTGTTACAATTCTCCTAAATGAGAGGGAGTCTCGATATGTTTTTCATCAAATTGAGGGAAGCCTTCAATAGAAACTGGGGAGGGGAATATGAACGATATTATACCGGGCAAGGTATTTTATTTGAAAGATGCGGTAAATATCAAACCTGGCCGGATTGCAAGCAGAAGGTTAGTCTTGTCCGACATTCCGGGCATGCCGACATCAGACCAAGAATGGGTGTTATATGCGATGGATCAGCAAGAAACGATCAGTTCCGAAACCTCGCCACAAGCAAAAGTGATCCATGTGTTGGAGGGAGAACTTCATATGCAGGTAGCAGGCCAATCCTGTCAACTAGCTACTGGGGCTTCCATTATCGTCCCGGCAAATACATGGCATGAATTCGCGGCTCGTAAGGGATGTAAGTTTTTACAAATTAGTATATAAATCAGGAGGTACAATCCATGAAGCAAGGCGAATATATCAAAAAGCTCCCCGTATCTGAGGTTATTGATTTGAAGAAAATGATTACGATAGAAGATCAACAGGTATCCAGCCTGACATTGGTACAGCATCCGGCACTCGCTATGACGCTCCTGTCTTTGGACAAAGGGACTTCCATCAGAGCCCACTCCTCGCCAGGTGATGCCCTAGTCAATGTGCTTTCCGGGCAAACCGAAATTACAATTGGAGAAGATAAATTTATCGTGAGTGCTGGTGAGAGCATCTTGATGCCGGCCAACGTGCCTCATGCCCTGTTCGCGACTGAAGCCTTTCAAATGCTGTTAGTGGTTGTTAAGCCAAATGAATAGATCATATTCTCTATTCTATCTTTATTTGGAAATTGATTAGAGTATGGTCTTTAATTTCTAAGATTTAAAAGCTAGCGCTTGCGCATATTGCATCAGTCGTAGAAAAAACTTTAGCTGAACGAAGAGGCATATCATTTGATATACCCCTTTATCCATCTTATTGAAATTAAATCAAACAATTTCCATTCTATTTGAACTGGAACCAAGTTAAATTTGCAACTGTGGTTGAATCTGACTTAACAAAAGTAACATATACCGTATGGGTTCCTACAGCTGTCCCGGCACTAAGCGGGATATTCTTGACTGACCATTTCTGCCATCCGCCTGTGCTTTCTGCCGTCCAATAACCCAGCATAGTGCCTGTAGGACTGTCCAAGTGGAATTCTATCCTTCCGCCGGAATTAGCGGATGCAACCTTCAAATCAATACTTGTTTTAGCTGTACTGCCAAAGTCTACATTTTTAAATGCGATATAGTCGCCATTACTCCCTCCACCAACATCCAGCCCACCATCAGTGCTTGCCTCATAGTGTATAACACCTGAGCTAAGGTTATAACCTTCCGCCTCAAATTTCAATGTGTTGAATTTGGGAGCTGCAGCATAGCTGTTCGTATCTGTTATTTTCAATTCTGCGAGTGTAGTTGCCGGAACTCCACCGACGCGAACATTGTTTATTGTAACTCCGGAGACAGTAGATGTATCACTCCAACCCTTCATTATTGAAACTTCACCTAAAGCGCGTAAATTGATATTATTATAGACCACATTTTTTATCGGACCGGATTTTGCAGAAAGATCAAACCACCTGGAGTGAACACCGGATCTTGGCCAGAAGCCTTCTACATCTATATTGTCAAATATGATGTTTTGTGCTGCTGGAGTCCCATAAAGATGACCTACCGCTAAAGCGCGCCAGGATCTGTATACATAAGAGTTTTTAACAACTATGCCATCCTGAAGCTGTTTCACTCCATCTCCAACCTTGAATGCTCCACATCTGCTCCAAGCCAAAGCATCATCCACAACTACATTTGACTGGTTTTCAGGACTTCCCGGCCAGTTTGCAGCTATATCCGTAGTTGCTACATCCCATGTCTTAAATGAGTAGGTGTCATCCTCCGATACGGCTACCGTGTGCTTTATGAGTACATTCTGGCTCTCTTGAATGTCTATTGCATCATTTTCATAATCAAGTTCGTTGTTGTTGAAGTGCTTTGTATTCTGGAATATTACGTTATTAGATCTTGTAACGATTGTAGCCCAGCCACCGCTGTCTCTTATGGTTATGCCGTCAACCGTGAAGTTGCTGCACTGCAAGGGTACAAGAATATTGTTCAAATAATTGTTTGTATTTCTCATATAATGGCCATTGCCGTCAATAGTCCCCCTGCCGTATATCTTAATATTGTTTGCATTGGTCTCGGTATAAATAAACCATGTTCCATCCTTATTCAGAGAATTCTTATGAAAATGAGTAGTGTAATCGCTTGGATTTCCTGAGCCCCTTATAACAGAACCACCCTCCAGATAAACCGAAACATTGCTTTTTAGAACAAGGTTTCCGCTCTTGTAAACTCCGGCTGGAACGTATACGATACCGCCACCTGCAGCGTTAGCCGCATTGATGGCGTTTTGTATGGCAGTTGTAGCCAAAGTGGCACCGGTACTGTCAGCGCCGTACCCGGTTTTAACATTGTATATCCCTGTACCGGATGAAGCCGGAACATTGGTTTCAAGAGCATCTGCCGCAATAACCAGATCTTTCAAGTTATTGATCTTAACGATAAGATAGGTTGGTGATGAAAGTGTAAAGGTAAGGGTATTTCCGTTCTTTGTTGCAGGGATTCCCAAAGCTTTGGGAGAAATATTATAGGTATTGATTGGCTCGCTTGCTGTTATTGTGATGGTAGTCGTACCTGAAAAAGAGAAATTACAATAATTATAGTTTACAAATACCTCCGAAGTGTCGATTACCGGTATATTGGTAGAGTCTGCTGTTACCGTGTATTGACTGGTCGTGGTATAGATCGACGGTAACGGATAGCTTACAACTGTACCCGCCGCGCTTACTGTCAAAGGAACGATCGCTAAAATACTGACGAACATACAACCAATCAAACTTAATAACCTTAACTTTTTTAGCATAAATAAACACCTCTTTCACATTTTCATAAAATACTCTGTCATCAGTTACCCCGCATTTCCACCCTTAGCCTCCTTCCAAACTTATTTCTGCTCCGGCTCCAGACAGAGCCGGAGCAGATCGTCCACATGGGCCGTTGCCAGACATTCCACCGTATCCGCAGAACCGTAATAGATCTTGACCTCGCCGTCATCCTCCAGGATCATCCCGCCGGGGAAAATCACATGATTGCGGAAGCCCCCGCCAATCTCATAGTCTGTCTCCGGTGCCAGCAGCGGCTGCATGCTCATGCCGATCACCTTGCGGGGGTCCTCCAGATCCAGCAGCATAATTCCGGCGGTATAGCGCTTCTTCCAGGTGTCCTCCCAACCGTGCTTGCCTCTGGCCGGGTCCACATCCACCGCATGGAAGGTGGTCAGCCAGCCCTTATCCGTCCGGACCGGAGGTGCGGCCGGGCCGACCTTGTCATTGGCAAACGGCACCTGCTCCACGGCGAGCAGTAGGCTGGAGTTGCCCCAATGCTTCAGGTCAGGCGACTCGGAGATCCAGGCATCGAAGCGGTCCCGGCCGCCGCGGCTGTATACCGTGAAGGGACGCTCCAGCCGGACATACTTGCCGCCGATGGGCTCGGGAAACAGTACCATATTGCGCAGGTCCGGTGTAGACAGGCTGAGCACCTCGAAGTGTTCCAGATCATCGGTAACGGCAATTCCGCCGCGGATGCCATGGTGCGTATCCACGGCAAAACACATATAACAACGGCCGCCGATCACGGTCAGGCGCGGGTCGTAGGCGCGGATAATTTCCTCGTCATGCATTTTGAACACTGGCTTCGGGCCGGCGGTCCAGCTCAGCCCGTCGTCACTGTAAGCAATGCCGAGATCCGTGGTGTGGTGCGGCTCAAGCGTCTGATCGACCAGTGAGCCGTAATCATTACGGAAGATCATCACATACTTGCCGTTAAATTTCGTTACACCTGCATTGAATACCAGTGCGGTGGGGTAAGGAACCTTCGTTGCATCCAGCACCGGATTGCCCGGATACCGCCGGATGAACGGGGCGGATTGCAGAATTGCCGGAACGTGTTGGGTCATGGGGTATACCTCCTTGAATGTTAAATATGGAATATGGGTTGCACAGGGCCGGAGCGCTACCCTTTGAGGGAACCGGCCGTCATCTGCATGAAGGATTTGTTGGCGAACAGATAGGCGACGAGAATCGGCAGAATGGACAAGCAGGCGCCCGCCATCATATAGTGGGTCTGGGAAGCGGCCGAAATCCCGTATTTCAGGTTCGCCAGCCCGACGGTCAGCGTCTGCAGCTCCGGCTTCGTCATCGTGAACACGAGCGGCAGCAGATATTCATTCCACGCGCCGCGGAAGGTGAACAGGGCACCTACGCCAAGTCCGGGTCCGAGCAGCGGCAGAATGATCCGCCAGAAGGTCCGGCCGGGAGAGCTGCCGTCCATCAGCGCCGCCTCGTCCAGCTCGCGGGGAATCCCCTTCATGAAGCTGGAGAGAATGAAGAAGATCGAAGCATGGGCGGAGATCAGAATCAATATAACGCCCCACAGGCTGCTGTGCAGATGAAGCTTAACCATCAGATCGAACTGCGGACGCAGCACGACCGCCCCTACAGCCACGAACATGGTGAACGATTGCAGTCCGATATACAATTTTTTGCCGGCAAAATCCATCCGGTCCACCACATAAGCCGCCATGGATGATACCAGCAGCGTGCCGACCACTGTCGCCAGGGAGACAATCAGGCTATTCAGGGTATACCTGGAGAAATTGGCCTGCGCCCAGGCTTCGGCATAGTTCGAGAAGTGCCAGCTCTTTGGCAGGAAGGTCGCTCCCGCAGTAAGCTCAGCATTCGTCTTGAAGGAGCCCAGGATGGTGATAACGACCGGAATCAGCGTGATAAAAGCAACAGCCAGCAAAAAAATCCACAGGATGATTTTGCCCAGTATGGTTCTTAGTCTCATAATAGTCTCTCTCCTCAATCGGTCTGATTCATGCGTCTGGATGCGTAGAAATAAATGAGTGATATCATCCCTACTATGACCGCAGACACAAAGGCGACCGCACTGCCGTATCCGAACTCCTGGACCTGAACCGCCGCGCTGCCCCCGCCGACAGGGAAAAATAATTTGTACAGATACAGGAACATGACCTCCGTCTTGCCTACAGGACCGCCTTCAGTCAGTACCATGATGCTCTCGTAGCCCTTCAGGGCTGTAATGATCGCCAGCATAATAACCATCTGCATGACAGGCCCGAGCATCGGCAGGGTGACATAGCGGAACTGTTGGATTTTCCCTGCCCCGTCCAGGGAAGAGGCCTCATACACATCCTCGGGGATATTCTGCAGACCGGCGAGGAAGAGCAGCATATAATTGCCGACCGCCCCCCAGGCCGCAACCAGGATGACGGTGAGCATGGCATATTTCGGCCCCAGCCAGTCCACACCGGAATCGGAGAGGCCCAGGCGGATCAGAAACTGGTTGAGAATCCCGTTATATGAGTTGAAAATCGTGAAGAAGACTACAGCCATTACGGCGGTACTGATGACGGTCGGCATGAAGAAAATCCCCCGCAGCAGCTGTCTGCCCCGCAGCCCCCGGTTCAATATGGCGGCCAGCAGCAGGGCCAGCGGAATGGTGATCAGCAGCTTGCCGCCAGCATAGACAAATGTATTCACCACCGAATCCCAGAACTGGGTGTCCTTCAGAATGCGGCTGAAATTGGCCAGACCGGTAAACCGCGCCGTTCCAAACCCTTTGTAGTCATAGAACATATAGCGGAACGCCCAGGCAATCGGGTAAATCCCGAGAACCAACGTGAGCAAGGCACTTGGAAAGATAAAACTGTATGAAAATAAGGCATGTTTCGTTTTGTTCATCTGATTTCTTCCGGCTCCTTTCCTTTACGACCAGAGCAGAGGGATGAGGGAGTTGCTCCCTCATCCCCCGCTATCCCGGCCTATATCTCTATCCCTAACCTTCTGTCTACTTGGCGAACTTGCCGCCCAGAGCGGCGGGATCAAAGCCGGTATCCGGCTCAGCCTTTATGCCGTCATTCGCAATCACACTGTCCAGTGCAGCATTATAGCGTTTGTTCAGATCAGCGATAACCGTCTTCAGGTCGCCGCCGTTCAGCATATATTTGAAGAAGGCGTCATCCGATTTCATTCCTTCCGGTGCTACAGACGGATAGACCGGCCACACCCCATCGTGCTTGTTCGGCAGGAAGCCTTCAATACCGTTCACATCCGGTGTCTTGGCTGCTGCGCTAATGGATGGAACCATGGAGATGCCGAAGCCTTTTTCCTGATAATCCGTCAGCACCTGATCGCCATACATGAACTCCATGAACTTCCAGGCTGCTTCTTTATGCTCTGATTTCGAGCTCAGCGCCAGCCATTGGCCCCCGAGGAAGCCGGAAGCCCCCTTCACGGTGCCGTCGATGGTAGGAACCGGAGCGGCCGCCCAGTCAATCTTGGCCGGGAACTGATTCTTGTAGACGCCAGGCTCTGAGGAGTAGGACATATACATTCCGATCTTGCCTTCCGCAAACTGCGCCCGCAGCGGATCAATATCCAGCGATTCTACACCCGGCAGCATGCTGCCGTCGTCCCTGATCTGCTTAAAGGCATTGATGATCGGCTCGAAGCCGCTGAAGTCGTAGCGGGCTGTCTTGAAATCATACCCGAAGCCGCCATAGCCGCTCATCTCCGCAACCACCCGTGCCGAACGTCCGAACGCACTGCCGGGGCTCTTGAAGTTAAGGGCGAAGCCGTAAGCGCCGTCCGCTTTGCCGGCTTCTGTCAATTTCTTGGCTGTATCCACCAGTTCCTGCAGGGTAGTCGGCGGATGTTCAATGCCCGCTTTGGCGAACAGATCCTTGTTGTACACCAGACGCATGGTCGTTCCATAGTTCGGCAGACTGTAACGCTTGCCGTCGAATTCATTCAGATCCGGCATGGCCGGGAATTTCGCCTTCAGCTCATCGTTCAGGAACTCGTCAATCGGAGCGAGAAAGCCTTTTTTGTAGAAGGTCTGGATGGTATTCTCCTTCACCCGGATCACATCCGGTGCATCGGAGGTCTGGAAGGACAGATCGAGCGCGGTATCGAAGTCGTCGCCCTTGACGACCAGCTCCACCTCAATCCCGTCGGGATTGGCCCTGTTGAACTCGGCTACCTTCTCCTTCACGAAATCCGCATCGTGGCGGTCGCCTGTCCAGTAGCTGATTTTAGTTTTTTCCCCCGAACCGCCAGTCGCCCCTTCTCCCTTGCCTTCAGCTGCATTGCCGCCACTGTTACCGTTGCCGCAGGCTACCAAGCCAAGTGCCAGGACCAGGCTCAGAGATGTCATTAGCATACGCTTCATCATTGGTAGTGCCCCCTTATATATCCTTGCTGTATTCGCTTACAATCTGATTATAGTTTGATAGGCGCATCCAGATAAGGCGGGTAAGCCCACATTAAGGGCAGATTTCTGCAGGAGTTCTATACAGACAAGGGAGGTAATCTCCGCCCTGCGGAAATCCCTCCCCTGCTGATTCCTATTCTTTTCCAAAATAATACAATTTGAACTCGGACGGGGTCATGCCGGTATATTTCTTGAACACCTCGCTGAAATAGCGCCTGTGCTCATACCCGAGATCCTGGGCGATCTCCTGAACCTGCCGGCCGCTGATCAGCATCGCCTTGGCCTTCTCCATCTTCTCATGCATCACATACTGCTGAAACGAAACTCCCTGCACCTTCTTGAACAGATTGGAGAAATACCCCTGGCTAAGGTTAATCTGCTTCGCCATCTGCTCCAGCGACAGCCCCGTGTCCAGATGACTATGGATATATTCGACGGCCTGACGGATAATCCGCGTGGACTCCAGAGAACGGGCTTGCTCCACCAGTGCACAGGCCTCCCGGCAGAGCCAGGACAGCAGGTCCCGTATATCTTGAAGGGAAGGATGCACCTGGTTCTTCATGGCAGCAATTCTAAGTTCCAGCGGCTCCACCTGCCCATAAGGGAACTGCTCCAGCAGGACCCGGCAGATCCTGGAGCTCAGCTCATAGCCGACACTTTCAACATAACGCGGCTCAGGTAAAAGCCCGCTGTCCAGCAGCTCCGCGAACAGTTGGTCCAGCACCTGCAGGCTTTTGGCGGAATTGCCGGAACGCAGGGCGAACAGCAGCTCCTGCTCGGCGGCGGCGGAATAGCTGTAGAGCGAGAGAGGTTTATTCTCGATATTGCTATAATGATATACCCCGTTGCCCCCGGTATAGAAATGATACCCCAGCGCGCTAAGCGCCTGCCTGTACGCCGTGCCCAGCTCCTGAATCGCCGCTGTGCCCAGGCCCACGCCGATAGAAATGGTATGACGCGAGAAGCGGCTTACATTCATGCAGCAGGCCTCCGTAATCAGCGCGGCGGTCTCCGGGTCTGAGCCGTTCATGATACAGACGTACCGGTCTGTCGCCTCCCGGATAATAACGCCGCGGGTCCAGGCGGAAATCGTCTCTTCGAGAATATTGTGCAGGCTGAACCTTAGCAGCTCGACCTCCTGCACAGGCTGGCCGCTCAGCTTCTCCGCGAAATGATCAATCTCGGCGACAAACACGAAGAAATCATGCTGGTCCAGCGGGATATCGAGATAGGCCCAGCGGGAACGGGCATCCGCTTCTGTCGTCTGGTGGTGCAGCAGGAAGGTGAGATATTCCTGGCGGAGAATAGGCAGACTTTCCCTGATTCTCGCCTCCATTACAGCAAGTCTGGCGGTCTCCTGACGCTCCTCCCGGCACAGCTCCCTGGCCTTGAGCACTGCATTCACAATCTCCTCCAGGGAAAAGGGCTTCTTCACGAAATCAAGCGCCCCCAGCCGGATGGCTTCCTGGGCATAAGAGAACTCCGAGTAAGCGCTGAGGATAATAATCTTACAGTCCGGCAGCACCTCCAGTATCTCCCGGGTCATCTGCAGGCCATCCATTCTTGGCATCCGGATATCCGTCAGCACAATGTCCGGCCGGGTCTCGCGGATGATCTGCAGGCCCGCTTCGCCGTTAAGCGCCGTACCTGTGACCTCAATACCGTGCTCCTGCCACGGCGGCTTGCGCGAGACCATCTCCACCACACTTTTGATATCGTCGATTACACATAATTTGAACCTTTCCGGTTCCAGCTTCCGGTCCATCCTTCAACTCTCCTCCTTTGCGGGAATCCACAGATCCGTCCGTGATCCCTTACCTGGTTCGCCGCCAACGTCCATACGGGCTTCGTCCCCGTAATACAGGGCTAGCCGGTGCCTGATGTTGAACAGGGCATAACCTTTCCTTGACTGCGGAGCCCTGACCATCCCCTGTTTGACCCGTTCAGCATCAAGTCCCCGTCCGTTGTCGGTAATGCAAATATGCAGGAGCCCCTGCTCCCGGCTGACCGTGATGTCTATCCTGCCTCCTATTGTCATGTCGCTGAATCCATGCTGAATGCTGTTCTCCACCACCGGCTGCAGGATAATCTTCGGCAGCAGGCAGGACAGCAGGGCCTCGTCCCCTACCGTCACCGTGTATTCAAACAGTCCTTCATAGCATTTCTGCTGAATGGCGAAATACTGCCGCATGTGGGACAGCTCATCCGCAAGGGTAATCAGATCCTTGCCGCCGCTGAGCCCGATCTGGAACATCTGCGACAACGACAGGATCATCTCATTCACATCGTCATTCTCGCCCATGACCGATTTGCAATAGATGGTATTCAATGTATTGTACAGAAAGTGCGGCTCCATCTGCGCCGTAAGGGCACGGATCTCTGCATGACGCTTGCCCTCCTCCTTGGTCTTCACATCCTCGATCAACGTCTTAATCTCCGACATCATCCGGTTGAACTGAAAGCCAACCTGGGCAACCTCGTCCTCATAACGGCTCTCATACACCACACTGAGCTGGTTCTCTTCGACTCTACGCATCAGCCGCCGCAGCTTGAACAGGGGCTTCAGCAGCACAGATGTCAGCTGATTGGAGATCAGCCAGGTCGCCAGCAGGAAGACAACGATGACATAGAGGGTAATGCGCTGCACCCGCTGCAGCTTGCCCAGCAGCTGGTCCCGCGACTGCATCCCGGAGATGATCCAGTCGGGAGATACCGCTGAGCTTGCATAATTCACCAGATACTCCTTGCCGCCATAGCTGTAGTTGCGATTCTGCAGATTGGCCCCTTTTCCGGCTTCTGCAAGCACCGGCTTCCAGGGGAACCTGCCCCGGAACGGCCAGCGGGACTCCACTACCGCCTCTCCTTCCCCGTTCACTAGGTAATAATTCCATCCTGCTTGTTCCCCCCCTTTATTCAGCAGCTCATCTATCCGGCTTTCCCTGATATTGACCACAATAAATACATTGCTGATCGGCGTGTAAGGGTATTCATAAATTCCCCGGACTACGAAGGAGACCACCCGCTGGCCGCCTGTGAACAACCGGTCATAATGTCCTTTGGCCCAGTAACCGCCCGGCTGCTCCTTACTCAGATCATATAATTCTGAGCCGTAGAACGAGTTGTCCTGCGCCCGGATCTGCGTAGTGGGATAGAAATCGCCAATCGGGGTAACGATCAGCACATTCTCAATGATCGGCTGATTGAACGTTGCCTGCGAGAGTACATATTGCAGATCAGACAGATGTACATAATAATTAGAGACCTCATGGCTCAGCACATCCACCATCATTTTGCGGTACGCATCGCTCAGCATCAGGGACTGCACAGAGAGCGCTACATCATTCAGGCGGGAATCCAGCAGCTGTGCCGTCTTGCTTACAGTCTCCCGGCTGCCAGCGTAGGCATTGTCCTCGATCTCCTGCGCAGCAATCCAATACGAGAAGGTGCCCATTGCACCGATGGACAGCGTGATCAGCACGATGAACGAGAATAGAATCCTCTGTTTGATGGATATCCGGTAATACCTGCCGGCGATCTGCCGTCCGAGCTGCCGGCCATAGGCTGTGAATGTATTCATATTTCCCCCTTCTTGAGCATGTATCTCCCTACGATTGTCAGTTCTTGTCACTTGTACCATACGGCTGCTCCGGCCCGGCGTCAAGACAGGGCATGATTATTTAGCGGATTCCGTCCCCCAAACTGACGGTTTCAAGGGCGATTCTATGAAGCATGAAACAGAGATGGGGGGAACGTTGAACGAAGTCCTGCCCCAACTGAATACTGGCAGCAACGCAGTGTTCACTTATTATGGCGACGGGGAATCTGGTCCGCTTCATGTGGTATTCCATGTATAGGTCTGGGAACAATAAACCTTCCATTTGCTGCTTCGACACCTGGATGAACAAGGGCTGGGACCAGTTGTTGGCATTACGATTGCGGATGTAGAGCGCTATTGAAACCAGGAGCATTGACGGTTGATCGAACGACTGGCTGACGACTATGCGGCCCGTCTTCTGGATACCGGACATCGTCAATTTCAGCTAATCGGCTACTGTTTGGGAGTGTTACTGCTAATACAAAATGACCGGCGGTTGACGACGTAAGTTGTCTTGCTGGTGACGGCCAAGCTGTCTGGTCTATGGTGTGAAAAAGGGGAGAATCATGACAATTCTCCCTGGATGACGCTTTTGATCATATGATCGTCAATGATGCGATGTTTGTTCTGCGAGCCGTAGATGAGGCTGCGCGTGCAGACCTTGTTGATCAGGCGCGCAGCGCCGCTGGAGAAGCGGAACACATCTTCGATCGCCGCCTCTTTAAACACGTCGTGCTCGGCACCGGCGTAGCTCATGTGCCGGGCTATGTATGCGCCGGTCTGCGCCCGGTCGAAATGAGCCAGCTTGCATTGCAGATCGATTCGCTGGCGAATCGCCGCGTAGGCTTGCAGCCCAAGGCGGTCCCACAGCTCGCTGTGCCCAACCAGAATAAGCGCCATGGGGCTCTGAGCATCCATCTTGAAGTTGAGCAGGAAGCGGACTTCTTCAAGCATCTCGCGATCCAGCAGATGCGCTTCGTCGACGACGACAACGGGCTGCAGCCGGTGAATGCCGCGCATGAGTTCGATCTTCCGATGCAGTTGGTGCTTGGCGTCGCCGCGGTAAAACTTCGATTCGCAGCCCAGTTGTTCGAGCAGACCCCTGTAGAAGTGCCGCGGCATAAGCTTCGAGTCCGACAGGTACAGCACCTTGTAGGTCGCCGGGTCGAGAACCTCGGTAAACCTGCGAATCGTCATCTTGCCGGTTCCGCAGTCGCCGGTGGAGCAAGGAAGCGCTATTAGTACCGAACCTTAATATTTCCCTGGAGCAGGCCGGTTTTGTCGGAGCTGCCTCGGGACAACTTATCGAATAAATGAAGTAATAAAAATAAAAAAAGTTCACTAGATTTTTAATCTAATGAACTGCTCTAAGTAAAGTAATACCGGCGAGAGGACTCGAACCTCCACGGTTTCCCACTCGATTTTGAGTCGAGCGCGTCTGCCATTCCGCCACGCCGGCCTATTAATAATACTGGAGGCGCCACCCAGACTCGAACTGGGGATAAAGCTTTTGCAGAGCTGTGCCTTACCACTTGGCTATGGCGCCATATATAAAATGGAGCGGACGACGGGAATCGAACCCGCGACCCTCGCCTTGGCAAGGCGATGCTCTACCGCTGAGCCACGTCCGCTTAATGGCTGGGGATATAGGATTCGAACCTATGGATGACGGAGTCAAAGTCCGTTGCCTTACCGCTTGGCTAATCCCCAACGTATGTTATTAGAAAAGAAAAAAATGGGGCGATCGATGGGACTTGAACCCACGAATGCCGGAGCCACAATCCG
This sequence comes from Paenibacillus brevis, assembly GCF_018919145.1. GTDB lineage: Bacteria > Bacillota > Bacilli > Paenibacillales > Paenibacillaceae > Fontibacillus > Fontibacillus brevis. Next base: position 483 of record NZ_JAHLQJ010000013.1, on the reverse strand, counting down.
GTGCGTTAACCCCTTCGCCACGACCGCCATAAAGAAAGTATTCAGTTGAATCTGGCAGGGGCAGCAGGAATTGAACCCACACCAAAGGTTTTGGAGACCTTTGTTCTACCTTTAAACTATGCCCCTAAAAACTGGTGGAGGCTGATGGATTCGAACCACCGAACTCGTACGAGAACAGATTTACAGTCTGCTGCGTTTGGCCACTTCGCTAAGCCTCCATGTGGTGCCGTCGAGAGGACTTGAACCCCCAACCTACTGATTACAAGTCAGTTGCTCTACCAGTTGAGCTACAACGGCATACTACATTCATTCAGTTGTTAAATGGTGGCTCGGGACGGAATCGAACCGCCGACACGAGGATTTTCAGTCCTCTGCTCTACCGACTGAGCTACCGAGCCTTACATTAGAATAAAATGGCGGAGCCGACGGGATTCGAACCCGCGGTCTCCTGCGTGACAGGCAGGCATGTTAGGCCTCTACACC
>NZ_JAHLQJ010000012.1 GCF_018919145.1 Paenibacillus brevis | reverse complement strand
GCGGAAGCAACACAGATGATCGTCATGGGCTTCATCGAGCCGTTCACGAAAGAGCTGCCAATGGAGTATGCCGTTGAAATGAATCGACTGATTAAATTCGAAATGGAAGGTAGCATCGGTTGATTCATTAGATGTACGGGGTGTTCTTAAATGAAAAAAAAGGAATCGGGCATCTCTGAGCTAACTCAAATAGCCCGAGAAAAGCGGAAGATTCAAATCCTTCTCAATACACTATTAGCATTAAGCGCAAGTACGGGGGTGATGATACCCATAGATTCAGTGTATTCACTTCTAAAGGAACTTTCGGATCAAGAGACTACTCTTAGACAAAAAGCAAAGAACGATTTACTCTATCCAGATTAAAAATCGCTTGTTGACTTTTAGAAAAAATGACGAGAGGAGTTGTCAAAATGGAAGAGAATCAAATACTGTTTGATGAAGTATCGGAAGTGCTTTTTAAACTACGTCCTTTCTTATTGCGTGACGGTGGAGACGCTGAGCTGATCGAGGTTGCTGGCGGTATAGCCAAATTGAGATTTCTGGGAGCTTGCAATGGTTGCCCGAGTGCTACGATTACGTTAAAGGCTGCTATTGAGCGTGCAGTTCTTGATGAAATCGAGAGCATTAAGGAAGTTATACAAGTGTTCTAGAAGAGTGTAGTCGGAAAGGAGCCCGTCGGGGGCTCTTTTTCAGTAACTATACCATAAAAGAGAATAATTCTTTGGAGGAGAAAATGGAGAATCAAATCAAGAAGGTTCAGGAAAAACAGGTTGCTACCTCATGCCTGATTGTTCTGGGCATCATTATCATTGCAGCTAATTTACGTGCGCCTTTAACATCAGTTGGTCCATTAGCAAGTCTCATTCGAGATGATACTCATATTTCGAATACATTAGCAGGTCTAATTACGACTGTGCCACTTCTTGCTTTTGCTTTATTATCACCGTTTGTACCCAAATTAGGACGTAAGTACGGGATAGAAATTATCATTTTATTATCCCTCATTATTTTGACCGTTGGTATTACCTTACGTTCCTTATTTGGCGCGGCTAGTCTTTATATCGGAACAGCTATTCTAGGGTTTGCAATCGCAGTCTGTAATGTATTATTGCCAAGTTTAATTAAACGGGATTTTCCAAATCGAATTGGTTCGATGACTGGTATATATTCGATTTCAATGAATCTATGCGGAGCGATCGCTTCTGGCATAAGTATTCCGCTAGCGGTTGGGGCAGGCCTAAAATGGCAAGGGGCTCTGGGACTTTGGGGCATTCTAAGCATTTTATCCATCTTCCTTTGGTTACCACAACTAAAAAATCGAACGAAACAAGCTTCTGTTTCAAGTAATAGTCATGTGATCAATAAAAACGTAAATGTATGGCGTTCTCCACTAGCTTGGCAAGTAACCTTGTTTATGGGGATACAATCCATGATATTTTATGTGCTAATTGCATGGTTGCCTGAAATCCTGAACCATCAAGGAAACGATTCAAGTCATTCAGGCTGGTATCTCTCAATTATGCAATTAGCTCTGCTGCCATTTACTTTTATTGTTCCGGTTATCGCCGGACGTATGTCTAGTCAACGTTCGTTAGTAGTTATCGCAACAATTCTGCTATTGATTGGAACACTCGGATTAATTTATGGAAGTCCTAGTATAATTCTTTTGTGGATTATAATCCTCGGAATTGGTGGAGGCTTTGCTTTTGGATTATCAATGATGTTCTTCGGCCTGCGTACCGAAGATGCCCATCAAGCGGCGGAATTGTCTGGTATGGCACAATCTATCGGATATCTCCTAGCTGCCGTTGGCCCCGCACTGATTGGATTTCTTCATGATGCAACAAATAGTTGGACCCTGCCGCTTTTCATATTAGTAGGCGCTTCTGTATTACTGTTTATTTTTGGAATAGGTGCTGCAAGAAGCCGATTTGTGGGTTCAGCCTAAAATAATACAAAGCATAAATAGTTAATTTTTGATGCGACTATTGAAATTGCACAAAATAAAGTAATTTATGTCACTTTGGTAAATGTCAATAATGTATATACAACAATGGCTTAACACGGTCTAACCTGGTTGATTCGGTAGGATGCTTTCACCAAACCCAGAACCGGATGGAAGAGGGCCAGGACAAAAAAGCTCACTCAGATATTAGAAAGTCCTAATTCCTGGGTGAGCATTCATGTAATCATGGCGCTTTATTAAATCGTTTGCGATACATATCGGTAAGATCAGCCCTCTTGATTTTTAGAAGCAAGCCGCTGTTTGAATCTTTCGACTCTTCCGCCAACATCATGAAATTTTTGTTTTCCTGTAAAAAAAGGATGGGAGGCAGAACTGATATCAACCCTAATTACTGGATAAACCTCTCCGTCTTCCCATTCCATCATTTCATTAGAGGAGCGAGTCGAACCCGACAAAAATTTGTAGCCTGACGAGGCGTCATAGAATATAACCTTATTGTATTTTGGATGAATATCTTTTCTCATTGTTTAATCTCCTTCCAGAATATATAAGTTACCGACTTTAAAATCGTAAAAATTACGATACAATTCAATTGTAAATGATAAAAATTACGATTGTCAAGGAAGGATATCTGACCTAGAAAATTTGCTGCAATAGCTGAGAAAATGCCGAAGAAAGGGGTGCGTCCTGAAGCCAGGCAGATTTCACTCTTGACCAAGTTTTTTAATCGGCGAAGGATTATTCCAGGGCATCTATTCTTTAAGAGTCGGAGGGAGTTTATGTGACATATCCTAGCGCGAAAAGCGGAGAGGGAAAGGTAATCAGCACTCATTCTGAAGACCAGTGGCGGCGGAGGGTTACGGAACTGGCAAGCTGGCTTGGAAGTCCCAAGCGACTTCGATGTTGCCAAGCAAACGTTATGGCTTGGCAACATCGAAGTCGATGCGGAGATATTTGCGGCCCTTGCCTGTCTCAAACGAATGCATATCCAAACGGAGTTCTCTTGTGCGGGTGTCAGTCCTTTGGACGAAGCGGAAGATCACTCTCTCTATGCTTATATCACCATGTTCAGGTCCGAGAAAGCAGACCGATTCGTTCAATTTGCAATGCATCAGATGAGACATCGCTTGCTTGTAACCTTTGAGCCGTCACGAAATCGGTATGATCTTTCTTCTTTTTTTATTGGGCATAATCGTTCCTTTTGTTTGCTTATGCAGCGGTGTTCTGAGCTGTTTGGGCGGGCAGAGCTAGGCCGAAAGCCCGATGCCGCGGCGTCACCCAGCCCACAATACGGTGCTGGAGTAGGGATACCGGATCCTATGAAAGCTACAAGAGGCGGAAAGAGAACTGGAGGTCATAGACGAATCGACGAATGACGACGAGTAGATTGAAGTGCGGTGCCGTTAAAGCGCCGCATTTTTCTGTTCCATTCGTATTGAAAGCTCCCCAGTAAAATTTCTTCGCAAATAATGGGTACTAAGATTTGCTTGATAATCGTAAAAATTACAATTATAATAACGGATATATTTTAATAGTAATTTTTACGATTAAAATAAAAATGTGTAAATGGAATTGGTGGAGAGGAGCGGATCGATGAAATGGTATGAGAAAAGCTTTGGTGAGGATTATTTGCTTATTTATAAGCACCGGAATCAACAGGAAGCGAATTACTTCGTCAAAATGATCATGGGATGGCTGAAACTACCCCTGGGTAGCCAGATTCTCGATCTTTGCTGCGGAGCAGGAAGATATGCATTGGCGCTGGCCGATGCCGGTTACCATGTCACGGGCGTAGATCTTTCTCCGGTACTGCTGCGAAAGGCGAAGGAAGCTGACTTGGATAGACATGTACGCTGGGTAGAAGGGGACATGCGCGCTTTGCCTGAAGACGGCACGTTTACAGAATGCTTCGACGCGGTTGTTAATCTGTTTACTTCCTTCGGTTATTTCGAGACGGATGACGAGCAGTTCAATGTCCTGATGCAAATCAGGAGGGGACTGAAGCCAGGAGGGCGTTTTGTCATAGATGTAATAAACGCAAAATATATCCAAGATACTTTCGTTCCTTTTTCGCAGCGGAAAGAAAATGACATGCTTATCTCGGAGCGCCGATGGGTTCAAAATAGCTTTGTAAACAAGGAAATTGTTATCGAGAAAGCGGGGAGCCATCCGCGCACATACACGGAACGTGTCAAGCTCTATTCGCTGGAAGTTTTGGGAGCTATGCTTCAGGATGCGGGGCTCGTGCTGGACAAGGTGTATGGTGGCTATGGTGGAGAATCATACGATGAGCGGTGTTCTCCGCGAATGATTTTGCTAGGGGAACGGACTCAATGAATAATATGACGCAACTTGATGCTCTCAATAACAGGCTTCGTTTTACCGGTATTATAATCGTGCTGTCAGCTTTACTATTGGCGTCGGTGACAATTGCAGTGATGCTGGGCCCGGTAGCCATCGCTCCGGCAACAGTCTGGAAAATCGTGTTCTCACATTTGCCGGGCTTCTCCGAAAGAATAGAAGAAATCTGGAGTCCGGCACAAGGCCATATCGTGTGGGATATTCGTTTTCCCAGAGTGCTTCTCGGTGTTGTCGTTGGAGCGGGGTTATCCGTTGCTGGCGTCGCCGCACAGGCTCTCATGCGCAATTCGCTGGCTGAACCGTACATCCTTGGCGTTTCATCTGGGGCATCCGTAGGAGCCACGCTGGTGATTCTGTTCGGAGCCTTTTCCTATTTAGGGCAATATGCACTGTCTCTCGCGGCCTTTGGCGGATCGCTGGTTACCATGGGACTGGTATTTCTGCTGGCCCGCGTAAGAGGACAGATTTCTACAACCAGGCTGCTGTTGGCCGGTATCGCGATCTCTATGATGATGTCGGCAGCTACTAACTTTATCGTCACGATGGCGCCCAGGGAGGAAGGCATCCGGACGGCTATGTACTGGATGATGGGGAGCCTTGCGGGAGCAAAGTGGGCCTATCTGTCGCTCCCGACGCTGGTCGTGATTGGGGGAACCGCACTTTTGTCCTTTTCTTATCGATCATTGAATTCGCTGTTGATGGGGGATGATACGGCCGTCACCTTGGGGGTGAACATTCAGCGTTTCCGCATCATCCTGATACTGACCCTTGCTCTTTTGACGGGGACTCTTGTTGCCATCAGCGGCGCTATCGGATTTGTGGGGCTGATGGTTCCGCATATTGTCAGGCTGCTGGTCGGTTCAGATCATCGCAGGGTGCTGCCGGTTAGCCTGTTCATGGGAGCCATCTTTATTGTGTGGGCAGATGTCCTCGCCAGACTCGTCCTGGCCCCGGAGGAATTGCCGATCGGCATCGTAACTGCATTATGCGGCGGTCCATTTTTTATCTGGCTGCTGCGCCGCAGTTCGTATTCTTTCGGAGGTGGGCGAGAATGAACGTTAAAGTAGAGGAGCTTTCTTTCAGCATACATGAGAAAAAATTGATCGAGGCTATTTCCCTAGAGCTTCGAGATGGCGAGTTTGTCGGTCTGATCGGTCCAAACGGCAGCGGGAAGTCGACATTGCTCAAAAATATGTATCGTGTATTAAAGCCCGAGCAGGGTGAGATATTCCTGAATGGGCAAGATTTATTTCGTTTGACGCAAAAAGAGACAGCACGGCAAATAGCGGTCGTCAGTCAGGAATCGAATCCCGCTTTTGACTTTACAGTCATGGATATCGTTATGATGGGACGGGCTCCCCATAAGCGCATGCTGGAAACAGATTCTGCCCGGGATTATGAAATTGCTAGCCTGGCCTTAAGGCGGGTAGGCATGGGGCATGCTGCGGCCAGTAGTTTCTCCACTCTGTCAGGGGGCGAAAAGCAACGTGTGTTGATTGCCCGTGCGTTGGCCCAGGAGGCCGAGTTTTTAATTTTGGACGAACCTACCAACCATTTAGATATACGTTACCAGCTACAAATGATGGAACTGGTCAAGACATTGAAGTTGACCTCGTTCGCTGCGCTTCATGATTTAAATATCGCTGCTTGTTACTGCGACCGTATTTATATGTTGGAGAAGGGCCGGATTATAGCGTCGGGGAGTCCAGACGAGGTGTTGAGACCAAAGCTGCTGGAGAGGGTATATGGGGTGAAAACGCAAATTTTTCGCCATCCAACCACAGGAAAGCCCTCGATTGTCTACTTGCCGGAGACAGTAGCGAGCGTATGAGAAGGAGGGGGATTCATGAGCTTTACCCGTTGCAGTTATTGCGGTTATATGTATGACGAATGGAACGGGGACTCCAGGAATGGTGTGCCGGCGGGGATCTCCATGACAGCGTTGGCGGGAACAGTGTGCTCACGCTGTGGTATTCAGGGCTTACGGCATGAACGGCAGCCGGGTCCAAAATACGAGGAAGCGGAAGCACAATATTATGACCAGTTTGCCGGGAAGGCAGGCATCTCTTTTTATCGTAGCTGGCTGGACAAGTCGCCGCAACCGGCTAGAGTATTGGAACTCGGCGTCGGTACGGGCCGTCTGGCCGCTGAGCTTGCCGTCCTTACTGAGCGGTACGTGGGGATGGATTGGAGCCCGCAGATGCTCAAGATAGCTGAAACGAAGCGAAAGAGAATTTTTAAAAACGAAGCAGAACAGCGATTGAGATTAGTAGAGCAGAATGCGCTGGATTTTCATGCTCAAGAGACTTTTACTCATGTGCTGTGTCCCGATGGCTTCCTGCAGCACTTCACACTGATGGAGGAGCATATAGCCTTGCTAAGTACCCTGTATGATTACCTGGATCATGGAGGCTGGATTGCAGTGGATGTGCATCTGCCGCCAGGCGGCGCCGGTTGGAAGACACGTCAACGGAAGCAGTTACAGCTGAATAAGTGGGTCTCCCAAATCGTTGAAGGTGAAACTTCTTTGTCCAGGCAGCTTTTTCGCTGCACGATCGATTACGAGACTTACCTTGAGGGTACGATGTCCTCTCGCTACCGTATCGAACGTGAATTTGCGCTATTTACCCCTAAGGAAATCGCGCTGCTGCTGGCCTCGACAGGGTTTGAGGTAACTCGTGCCGTTTGGAATTTCGGTTTGTCGGAGCCCTGGTCAACAGCACTTCCTTCCGGAATAAAGCAGACGGCTGCGAGTCTCGGGGCGACGGAAGCGATAGAGGAGGCGTTAGCGGCAGGAAAGTCCATACAGCTGTACCGCCAGGATATTTGGGGAAATGGCGGGTACCCGTTTGCTGGTGCGATGACTGCAGAGTCGTCCGGCGCTCCTGCCACGGTGACGCTGATTGCCCAAAAACAATAAATTACAAATACAAGTTATGCGAGGGAGATATTTATGAAAAAAGCATTGATCACTTGGAAGTTTACCCTGACAGCCATTTTGCTAACGGTTATTCTGTCCGCGTGCGCGGGCAACGGCAGCTCTTCAGTTTCCTCTTCACCGCAGGAGAGTCCGCCGATATCGAAGTCGGAAGCCGGAGAAGCATCTGCAGAATCTGTAGAAATCGAGAATATGGGGGAAACCCTGAGATTTTCTGAAGCGCCCAAAAGGGCTGTGACGCTTAATCAGCATGCGACCGAGGTGATGCTGGCGCTTGGACTGGAAGCATCGATGGCGGGGACTGCTTATCTGGATGACAGCATCCTGCCTGAATATAAAGAAAAATATGAGAGTATTCCGGTTTTATCGGATAAATACCCGTCGAAGGAGATCTTTCTGGCTGCTTCTCCTGATTTTGCCTATGCGGGCTGGCAAAGCGCGTTTACAGAGGAAACGCTGGGTTCACGTGCGGAACTGGCCGATCAGGGTGTAGGTACTTATATTCAGGAATCTTCCAACAAGCCGAAGCCGACGCTTGAGGACGTGTATCAGGATATTTTGAATATCGGAAAAATTTTCCGTGTGGAAGAACGTGCCGAAGCACTCGTAGACGGGATTCGTAGCGATCTGGAAAATATTCAGACGCAGATTGGTCCAGTAGATCAGCCGCTTAAAATTTTCGTTTATGACAGTGGCGAAGAGAAGGCGTTTACGGCGGCCAATACGTATTTGACCAGCCTGATCAACCAAGTAGGCGGGAAAAATATTTTCGACGACATCGATAAGGGGTGGGCGGAAGTAAGCTGGGAAGAGGTCGTAAACCGGGACCCGGATGTGATCGTCATCGTCGACTATGGGGATGAGACAAAGGAGCAGAAAAAAGAACGATTGATGGGTATGGCTTCGCTGGCTGACGTGAAGGCGATCCAAAATGAGCGGTTCGTTGTCTTACCTCTCTCAGCCGCCGCCGAAGGCATTCGCGCACCAATCGCTTTACAAACGCTTGCCGCAGGTTTGTATCCGGATAAAGTAAATCCGTAACAGGAGGATGTCATGACAACATGGAATTTGCAAGAGACGTTTTGCCACTTCCTCATTTGCAACGGTGGCAGTTGCATGAAGAGACAGGCCGAAGAAGTGACGGAGGCGATCAGGGACGAAATTATCTTACGCGGAGCGGACCGGCAAATTCATACAACACGTACGCGCTGTAATGGACGGTGCTCTGACGCCTGCGTTGTAATTGCTTACCCGGAAGGGATATGGTACAAAGATATCACCCCTGAGCTGGGTAGGGAACTTGTTCGCCGGCATGCCGCCAGAAGCCGACTGAAGGAGCGAATCGTTTATTCCTTCGAACAACGTTTCGTGGCTACGGGCATTTCGGTTGCCGGGCAAGACAAGCAAGGCCGCGGTCTTTCGTGGGGAGAAGGGGAATGTTCATCATGAATACTGTTCCGATTCTTGTTACCTTCGTCATGATGGAAGAATTTGCAGCCCAAAACTAAGCTGAAAAACGGAGGGGAAGAGCCTATTCCCAAAAGTGATTATTTAGGTGGAACTCGACTATTAAAGGGGGTGTCCTTCAGTCATCTACGATGACTTTCGGGATACCCCCTTCTTAATTTAGAATAAAAATTTCTCTCTTAGTCAGCTACGCAGGCGGCAAATTGCTTGTGAAACCAATTCTCATCCAGATTACGTCCGATGACAACGAATTCGCTAAAAGGCGTCTCATCCGGTTTCCAATCGCGATCCGGATAAGCGGCAAAGAGCATGTGAATGCCTTGGAAGACGACTCTTTTTTTAGAGCCTTTGATATTCAGAATGCCTTTATAACGGAATGTATCCACTCCATGTTCGACCAGCCATTCATTAATAAAACGCTCCACCTTCTTCAAATCGAGGGGACGAGACTCACGGAAGAAGACGGACGCAACTTCGTCATCGTGCTCATGGTGCTCCTCTTCCAAAAAATCAGGTTCAATCTCCAGCTTTTTATCCAAATCAAAGGCGCTGATGCCTAGAATTCGATCGATATCAATCTGGGATTGTTGTGTGCGGTAAATCTTCGCCGTCTGGTTCATCGCATGCAGGCGCTGCTCCAACTGGGCGAGTTCTTCTTCCTGGACAAGATCGGTCTTGTTTAGCAGCAGGACGTCCGCAAAGGCAACTTGTTCCTGGGCTTCGTGGCCTTCATCCAGGTGTTGTCCGGCATGCTTGGCGTCCACTACCGTTACGATCGCGTCCAGCTTATAGAAATCGGCCACTTCGTCATCGACGAAAAATGTTTGGGCTACCGGAGCAGGGTCGGCAAGGCCAGTGGTTTCGATCAGCACGCGGTCAAAATCGGCTTTGCGGCGAATTCCCTTTCCGAGCTTGGCATCCTTCAAATCGGCCAGAATACGGATGAGGTCACCTCGGACCGTACAACAAATACAGCCGTTGTTCATTTCAAAGATTTCTTCGTCCGCACCGACAACCAATTGGTTGTCAATGCCAACTTCTCCAAACTCGTTGACAATGACCGCGATTTTCTGGCCATGCTCCGCAGTTAATACATGATTTAGCAGGGTTGTCTTTCCCGCTCCCAGAAAACCGGTCAATACTGTAACGGGAATACGGGGATCTTGTAATATAGACATATTGTTCACTCCTTCGTTTGTGACCATAGTATTTGATCGTAATTATTACTATTAATTATAGGATCAAATAAAAGGACTGTCAAATTCTTCACATATAGAAGGAGTAGTAAAGTAGATTTTTAGAATGCGAACTGTCGAGGAAATGCTATTTAGGACAGCGGGACACTACAGAATCCACTATTATTCTCCCAAAGCGATCCCAATCGGCAGGTGACGTGAGACGATTACGTTGATTGAAAATCTGGTCCCCAATTGGTCCCAAACTTATCGAAAACGCCTGTGCTATATTATTTGCTATTACTCTGTACCATTCTTAAAGTCCCATTTAATGCAGTTTCTATAAACTGTAACAATAAAAAATCGGGACTCCCTTTCGAGAGTCCCATCATGGGAGAGGAGAAACCGGACGAAGAGCTTATGGGGAAACGTAAGTCTTCTCCGCGGTTGTCTACGACATTTGTGATGTCGATAGCTCCATTGTGTCCCTTCCAGCCAGGATTATACATGATGCGATGAAAAACTTGTGCAGATTGCATTTTTCAATCCTTATGTGATTGTGGTACGATATCGACAGGCATTTCAGCAAAGAAGGTGTGCAGACAATGAGAGTAATATCAGGCCAGGCCCGTGGGAGAACGTTGAAGTCGGTTCCCGGCATGGGAACAAGACCGACTACAGATAAAGTCAAGGAGGCTGTTTTCAGTATGATCGGGCCTTATTTTGACGGAGGACAGGCATTGGATCTGTTCGCTGGAAGCGGAGGCTTGGGAATTGAAGCGTTGAGCCGAGGGATGGACAAGGGTGTATTCGTTGATTTGGAATACAAGAGCATCGAAGTGATCCGTGCCAATTTAAAGGCAACCGGCTTTGAGCAGCAGGCCGAGGTATACAAGAATGATGCGGAGCGGGCGCTTAAGGCGCTTGCCAAGCGCGGTGCTTCGTTCGATCTTGTCTTTCTGGATCCGCCATACCGGTTGAAGCATGGAGACAAGCTGATGGATATGATGGACAGCCTGAATCTGTTGAATACCGGCGCAAAAATAGTGCTTGAATATGAATCTTCCTATACATATCCGGAAAGACCGGGTTCTTTTATCGAGCTGCGCAAAGCACTATATGGTGAAATTGCCGTCTCCATTTACAGCTTTGACAAAGAAGACACGGTCCGGCAAGATGCCGGGCAAGGAGGAGAATGATGGAACAACCTTTTCCAACACCGCGGGTTGCGGTGTATCCTGGGAGCTTTGATCCTGTGACGAAGGGCCATATGGATATTATCCAGCGAGCTTCCCGTCAGTTTGACAAGTTGATCGTGGCCGTACTGAATAATTTGAGCAAGAAGCCGTTATTCACGGTGGAGGAACGCAAGGAACTGCTAGCCGCCTCGACGAGTCATCTACCGAATGTGGAGATCGATAGCTTTCGTGATCTGCTGGTCAATTATATGGACTACAAGCAGGCACATGTCATTGTCCGCGGAATCCGTTCTGTAACCGATTTTGAATACGAGCTTCAGCTGGCTTCGACCAATCATAAGCTGAACAGCGAGGTCGAGACGATCTTCATGATGACCAACCCGAAGTATTCTTATCTTAGTTCCAGTGTGGTAAAAGAAATTGCCTGCTTCAACGGAGATGTGTCTGATCTTGTGCCGTCTGAGGTTGAGCAGGCATTAATAGCGAAATATCAGAAGCAGCAAGGCTAAGCCTGACATTCATGAAATCAGCGGACTTTGCGCCTGCGAAGCAAAAGAGCTATGCAGATGCTTCCTGCCAGTATGGCGGCCAGCAGTAACGATTGAAGCCGGAGCACATCGCCTATCTGCTCCCAGGTTGGCAGGAGTGTATAGCCAATGATGTCGGAATTAACGGAAGCCGTACTAATCCCTGAGGCTGCAGGCAGTGTACCGGGGAACCAGCGCATCACCGGCTTCCAGAGCAGCAAGGCAAGCAGACAGGCATAGGCCGCATGGATCATTCGGTAGAGAATAAAGCTCCGAATGCCGATTCCCGCGGGATAAAGAATCGAGCGAACCTGAAGCAACGCACAAAGCCCTCCCCAGCCCAGCAACGCGGAAATCCAGGCAGCAAGTAAGGATGGTGGAAGGGCCATTTTTGCTGCGGTATAGGTCCCTAAATGAAGCTCCAACAGGCCCGACAGAAGGGCTTGTGACAGGAAAGAGGGCCATGCGCGGGTCAAGACGTGAATGACGACGGCAAATATCAGTATGTAGCCGCCGATGTTCATTAACGTCTGAACGCTTTTACTTACGGCATCCCCCAGGAGCTTTCCGAAGCTGCGCCCATCTTCCTCTTGCGCCCGTCTCATTTCCGAGAAGACAAGATGCAGGATTCCTTTGTTTACGGAAGGCGTAGAGGAAGAACGAAATCTGCTGGAGCTGTCGGGAATGGTTCCGCCTCTCCTCAGAGTAACTGCTGTACCAAATCCTGCAAGCCAATGGATCCCTAGAAGCAGGAGGCCGAGAGCCGGTGAGCCGATGAAGCCCGTGCCGATGACAACGGTCAGCAGCATCGGGCTTCCGAAATGTGCTGCTGCGGCCATTCGTTCCGCTTCTTTAGAGGTTACTTTTCCTTGCTGATATAATGAAGCTGCAGTTGCCGCGGCTGCAGGGAATCCGGCGATCAATCCTAAGGGAATTACATAGCCCGCCAAGCCGGGCAACCCGAGGATTCGACGGGTGAACGGCTCCAGGAGCACACCAAGGCCTCGAACAAATCCGCTTGCCAGGACGATTTCGGTCAGCACGAGAAAAGGAAGCAAGGCAGGAAAGACGATGCGCCACCAGATAGCCAATCCTTGACCAGAGGCTTTGAAGGCTTCACTGGGGGCGTATACGATACAGATCACAAGAATGACGGCGGCCAGCCCGAACAGCAGCGTAGAGCTGAGACGACCGGCCGTTGAGGATTTGCTGGGCAAGGCATTCACCTTCCTTAGCTCTAGAAATGGGTCGACGGTAATCTGAAAAGTACAAGTTCTTAGCTATACCGAATATATGCTGAAGCTGGGGCAAGCATGACTCTTCAACAGCAAGCGTAGTAACAGAGGAGGACAGGAAATGCGCAGAACCCGATCGCCCGTAATCAAGGCGGGCTTATATGTAATTTCCCTAGCTATTCTGGTCTATGTGGTTGTATATATGCCCACACCTTATATGGTTAACCAGCCGGGCACGGCGGAGGAAGTGAAGCCGATGGTTAAGATCGCCGGAGGCGATACAGAGGAACATGGCACCTTTATGCTGACTACGGTATCCGTGAGCTATGCCAATTTGGCGCTGCTTGTATCGGCCCAATTCAAGTCTCATGCGGAGATTGTCCGCAAGGAAGCCGATAGAAATGACGAAGAGTATCAAACCCAGCAGAGATACTACATGAGCACTTCCCAATCCAGTGCGATTATGTCCGCATACCGGCAAGCCGGTATCGAATATGAGGTAGTTCCCGAATATGTATTCATTGTCGGATTTTCTGATGTGATTACACCGAAGGGCGACTTTCACCCGGGCGATATACTCAAGGAGATTAATGGCAGCCCGATTGGCAAGTTCGAGGATTTGTCCGGTCTTCTGAAGGGGATGGCTCCGGGCGATCAGGTAGAGCTTACGTATGATCGGGGCGGTAAAATAACTACCCAGAAGGTTGAACTGGTGAAGATCACCGAGGAAAATGGCAATATCAGGGCCGGCTTGGGCGTGACGGTGGGTGAGGTCCGGAAAATCGAGCCTAAGGATTCGGATAAAGAGGTTCAGTTCGCAGATACTCGAATCGGTGGTCCTTCCGCAGGTCTGATGTTTACGCTGGAGATCTATAATCAGTTGACCCCTGGCGATCTGAGTAAAGGCTACCGGATCGCCGGCACGGGAACGATGTCCGAGGATGGCACCGTCGGCCCAATCGGAGGCGTACAGTTTAAAATTGTTGCCTCGGATCGGCGGGATGCGGATATTTTTTTCGTCCCGGAGGGCAATTATAAAGAGGCAAAGGCCAAGGCCGACGAGATTAAAAGCGAGATGAAGCTCGTTCCGGTTAAATCGGTGCAGGATGCGCTGGATTATCTGGAAGGTTTGGAGCCAGCGGCATAAGGGTGCCTAGGGCCGAACAGCCGCCCCTCATGTCTCGCTGTCTCCAAAAATTAAAGACGGAAGCGAATTGGCGGCTGGCGGTATTCTCTCAGCAAACCTTCTGTAGTTCGAGGACTATAGCTGTTGGCATATGCGGCAGCCGCCTGTAGATCAAGCTCTAGTTGGCCTCCTGTCATTCCTGCGACTCTGGTCAGCACGGGCAGCCGAGCCGTTTTTTTCATTTTACGAAGCAGCTCGCGGCCTGAATCACTGAAACCCAACACGCGCAGGTATTCAGGTCCCGCAGACAGAGATGACTCCGTAAGCCTGCTCCGGTCATGCTGCAAAAGCATATGGGCAAGAGTGCGCTGAAGCTTGGTACGGGTATAGCGCTTTGTCTTGATCTGATCGAGCAACTGCTTAACGCTCGGTGAGGTTAGCTTGGGTAGAGCTTGCTTGATGCGGTATTCCAGTCCTTCGGTCATGTCATACAGACCGGAGAGCTGCTGGGGCGAAGCCAGCAGCAACTGGTGGAACAGCTGGGGCGCGAAGCTCTCCCAGCTGACCGGCCCGCGGCCCGCGGCGAATTCGCGGGCCAGGATTTGCGCCGTGCTCGGCGGCATGTAGGGCGCAGCGGCCGCGAGGCCGCCGCCCGACAGCAGCGAGCGCACGGCGGTAGCGCTGGCGATGTCCGCAGCCTGCGGCGCGGCATCGTGGTACCCCGCGGCATGGCGCTGCACCGTAAGCGGTGCTATGCCGCTCTGTAGCCGCCGCAGCGCGATCAGGTAGTGCAGCCCCAGGCTATTGTTGGGCTGCATCAACAGCTCGCGCGCTACGGCGGCAGGGAGGCCCGCGCCGGCGCAGGTGCGCGCGGCTGCGGCTGCGTAGGCGGCGGGATAGCTCGCCCCGGAGGCAAGCTCCTCGGCTACCGCCGCCTTCATGTCGGCGCTCTCGTCCGCCAGACGCTCTGCGAGCGGCTTCAGCGTCTCCAGCGCCCCCGCTTCGCTGCCGAAGCACAGATGCGTCACGACGCCGGTGGCGTCGAGCAGCGCGGCGGCGCCATAGGCGAACCATTCCGCCGGCTGCAGTGCATAGGCGACCGGCAGCTCCAGCACAAGATCGACGCCGAGCGCGAGCGCCATCTCTGCGCGGGCCCACTTGTCTACGATGGCCGGCTCGCCGCGCTGCAAGAAGTTGCCGCTCATGACGGCTACCGCGGCATCCGCCCCCGACAGCCGCTTTGCCTCGGCGAAGTGGTAGGCATGTCCGTTATGAAGCGGGTTATATTCTACGATTAGTCCAACGGTTTTCATGTATTCATCACCCTTTTAGAGGTAGTTCAAAAGTCAACTTTTGATCACGAAGTAATTCAAGAAGGTCATTCGACATCGAATCTTGCGTTCACCCTAGAAGTCCAAGCGGATGCTTACGAGGTATGCTTCCTTTGGAAGCATTTCGCTCATGTAGGTTTTGCCTACACTCTTAAATATAGAATATACCATAGGAATGGTTTTTGTCGGGAAATTACGGTTGAATATAGGTCAAATGGCAAACTAAACGCCTTACGGCTGTTGACAAAACTTGCTCGGAATCGGTATAATAATTTTTGTTTGTTTGGAGTGATATTTCATGATTTTGCAACTTCGACAATTGGCTTCATCCGATCGACCGGTGGATCTCCATCAGGAGCTGGATATAAGCCATGTGATCAAGGGACGCAAGGATATCGCCGGCGCGGGGCCGCTGAAGGCCGACCTGCGGGCTGTCTCTTCCGAGGGAGGAGTCGTCCGCGTAACCGGAAACCTTGCAGGCCAGCTGGACATGTTCTGTTCCAGATGCCTGAAGCCCGTGAGCCACAAAGTTGATATTCCATTTGAAGAGAGCTTCAAGCAAAGCGATCATTCGGACAGCGAACCGGAGGATGGAGAAGAAGAGGTTACCTATGTAGCGGAGGACCAGCTTAATCTGGTGCCGTATATCGAGGAGGCCCTGCTTCTGAACTTGCCTTACGCTGTGATCTGCAGTGATGATTGCAAAGGGCTTTGCCCAATTTGCGGAACCGATCGGAATGAGCGGGATTGCGGCTGCAATACGGAGAGAATTGATCCTCGTCTGGCCTCGCTCGGCGATTTTTTCAAAAAGTAAACAAAGCTTGAAGTGAACGGTTTGATCTGATTAAGGAGGTGGGAACCATGGCAGTACCTCAACGGAGAACGTCCAAAACGCGCCGCGACAAACGTCGTACGCATTTCAAATTGGCTGTGCCGGGCATGGTAAAATGTGAACAATGCGGAGAATTGAAGCTTGCTCACCACGTATGTAAAGTATGCGGAACATACAAATCTAGAGAAATTATCAACCAATAAGATAATCAATCTAGGAACCACGAATAGTATCTCATTCTTTTGAGATACTATTTTTTTTGCCATTTATGAGGTAGTTCAAAAAGTCATCTTTTGATCACGAAGTGTTTTAGGTGGTTGATTCGACATCGAATCTTGCGTTCACCCTAAAACTCCAAGCGAATGCTTACGAGGTATGCTTCCTTTGGAAGCATTTCGCTCATGTAGGGTCTGCCTACACTCCGTTCCTCCTTCTTCGGGTTCACGCAACCTTCTCGGTGCTAAAAAGCTGACGTTTTGAACATTCATTGAAAAGAGGTAGTTCAAAAAGTCATCTTTTGATCACGAAGTGTTTCAGGTGGTTGTTTCGACATCGAATCTTGCGTTCTCCCTAGAAGTCCGGTACTCATGTAGGTGCTGCCTACACTCCGTTCCTCCTTCTTCGGGTATGCAACCTTCTCGGTGCTAAACAGCTGGCGTTTTGAACTTGCACTTTATGATTCGCTGCGATTCGGGTGATGAATGGGGAAGAGTCTCTTTCTTTTTGGAGGAAGATGTTTTATACTTGGATTTAGTACCTGGTTCTAAATTAATGATATCTCAGAGTATCCTTAGATATAAACCTGGTTGTTCAGGGGGTGTTGTCCATCGAACGCGTGCCGAAGAAAGAACGCCAGCAGCAACTGGTGAAGCTGATCGAAGATAATCCGTTTATGACAGATCAGGAATTGACGCGTCATCTCAAGGTAAGCATACAGACCATTCGGCTTGACCGTCTGGAGCTTGGGATTCCCGAGCTCAGGGAGCGGATAAAGCTGATGGCTGAACGCTCATACGATCAGGTCAGATCGCTTCCGCTTCATGAAGTGATCGGGGAGGTCGTCGACCTGCAGCTGGATCGAAGCGGGATATCGATTTTTGAAATCCGCGAGGAGCATGTCTTCTCCCGGACTGGAATTGCCCGGGGCCATCATGTGTTTGCCCAAGCGAACTCGCTGGCCGTGGCTGTTATTAATGATGAGATCGCCCTTACTTTTTCTGCGGACATTCGCTTTATCCGTTCCGTGCATCTGGGGGAGAAGTGCATCGCCAAAGCTTATGTGCGTCAGACGCCGGAGCTGAAGGGAAAGGCCAAGGTTGAAGTGTTCACGTATGTGGGCGAAGAGATGGTGTTCCAAGGAAACTTTGTCATTTACCGGTCCACCGGGGATGACAACCAAGGGTAGAGGGAGGAAACTTGCATGCGGATCGCAATTGATGCGATGGGCGGAGATCACGCCCCGAAGAGCACGGTGGAGGGAGCGATTGCGGCGGCCAAGGAATGGAGCGATATTGAGCTTATTCTGGTAGGCCGGAAGGCAGAGCTGGAGCCTTTGTTGAAGGAAGCTCCGGCAAACATTACGCTTCATCATGCCGAAGAGGTTATCGAGGCTGAGGATGAACCGACAAGAGCGGTTAAACGCAAAAAGGACGCTTCGATGGTCGTTGCCGGGAGATTGGTTCATGAAGGCCTGGCAGATGCGATGATTTCGGCAGGTAATACGGGGGCGCTCATGACAACAGGACTGTTCGTGGTAGGCCGGATGGAGGGCATCAAGCGTCCCGCGCTGGCTCCGATGATTCCTACGCTGGATGGGCGGGGTGTGCTGGCGCTCGATCTGGGAGCGAATATGGATTCCAAGCCTGAATATCTTGCCCAATTTGCTGTGATGGGCAGCATTTATCGCCGCAAGGTGCATGGACTGGATAATCCCCGCGTAGGTCTTCTGAATGTCGGAACAGAGCCGGGCAAGGGGAATGAGCTTACAAAGGCGGCCTATCCGCTTCTGGAAGCACTGCCGATTAACTTCGTAGGCAATGTGGAGGCGCGCGATGTGCTGACAGGTGCTTGTGATGTACTGGTGTGTGACGGCTTTGCCGGTAATATTTTGCTGAAATCGCTGGAAGGAACGGCTGGCGCGCTCTTCTCTTTGCTCAAGCAGGAGTTCACTAAATCGCTCAAGAACAAGCTCGCGGCCGCAGTACTAATGCCTTCTATGCGAGGATTGAAGCAAATGATGGATTATAAGGCGCATGGCGGTGCACCCCTGCTTGGACTTGGGGGTCTTGTGCTCAAGGCTCATGGTTCATCTGACGGGGAAGCCTTCATGAATGCGGTTAGACAAGCGCGTGAAGCGGTTAAAGCGAAGCTCAATGACAGTATAGCGGAAGAAATCAGCAGAGAGCAGGTGGAACAATGAATACAATTCGGCCAATCGGCATTGTCGGGTATGGTAAATATGTGCCTGAACGAATTTTGACAAATGCAGATATGGAGAAAATAGTAGAGACAAACGACGAATGGATCGTGTCGCGTACAGGGATCCGTGAGCGCCACATCGCGGCCCCGGAGCAGGCCACATCAGACCTGGCTTACGAGGCGGCTGTTCAGGCGCTGAAATCGGCGGGGATGACGGCTGAGGATCTGGAGTTGATTATCGTAGCCACGATAACTCCGGATACCTTCTTCCCTTCCACCGCTTGTATTTTGCAAGATAAGCTGGGAGCGAAGAAGGCGGCGGCATTTGATTTGTCCGCGGCCTGCTCCGGATTCGTCTATGGGATGGCTACTGCCAATGGCATGCTGCAGACGGGAATGTACAATAACGCGCTCGTCATTGGAGCAGACACGTTGTCCCGGATTACGGATTATACGGACCGCAACACCTGCGTGCTCTTCGGAGACGGCGCTGGCGCTGTCGTACTGGGCGAGGTTTCGGAAGGCAGAGGCTTCCTTTCCTTTGATCTCGGAGCGGAAGG
Organism: Paenibacillus brevis; assembly: GCF_018919145.1. Lineage (GTDB taxonomy): Bacteria > Bacillota > Bacilli > Paenibacillales > Paenibacillaceae > Fontibacillus > Fontibacillus brevis. The sequence continues at coordinate 150,433 of NZ_JAHLQJ010000012.1, read as the reverse complement.
TTCGGGCGGAAGCCTGCTCAAGCTGGAGGCCGGCGGCTCTCGTCTGCCGGCGTCGGAAGAGACCATTCAGGATAAGAAGCATTTTATTTACATGAACGGACGCGAGGTGTTCAAGTTTGCGGTCCGTGTAATGGGGACGGCAACCGAAGAGGTTCTGCGCAAGGCCGGAAAGGGCAAAGAGGATATCGATCTGTTCGTTCCGCATCAGGCGAATATCCGGATTATTCAATCCGCTATGCAGCGTCTCGATTTGCCTGAGGAGAAATGCGTGATCAATGTTGATAAGTACGCGAACACCTCGGCAGCGTCGATTCCGCTTGCGCTGGTAGAAGCGGCGGAAGAAGGACGGATGAAAGAGGGAGACACGATTCTGCTCGTAGGCTTTGGCGGCGGGCTGACTTGGGGAGCTTCCGTGCTTGTGTGGTAAATGACATGAATCTGAGTGTAGCAAGGAGTTGCTAAAGGAATGGGGAAAATCGCATTTGTATTTCCGGGGCAAGGCTCCCAAACGGTCGGAATGGGGAAGGATCTTTACGATCAGCTTCCGGATGCCCGGTCCAGATTTGAAGAAGCGAACGAAGCCTTGGGCTTTTCGCTGACAGACCTTGTATTTGAAGGCCCAGAATCCGAATTGAAGCAGACGGCCAATACACAGCCTGCGCTGCTGACCACAAGCTATGCATTGTATGAAGCTTTCGCAGTGAAAGGAATCAAGCCTGATTACATGGCCGGGCATAGTCTTGGGGAATACAGTGCCTTGGCGGCTTCTGGCGTGCTTTCTTTTGAGGATGCGGTCAAGATTGTCCGGGCCCGCGGCCAGTTCATGGAGCAGGCTGTGCCTGGAGGACAAGGCGCAATGGCAGCTGTGTTGGGTGCAGAACGTGAAGCTCTGGCTGCACTGTGCGGTGAGATATCAGGCAGCGGCGCTGTTGCTGAGCTGGCTAACATCAATTGTCCGGGACAAATCGTCGTATCCGGTGCAAAAGAGGGAATTGAGCAGGTGGCGGCCAGAGTCAAAGAGACCGGTGCCAAACGGGCGATTCCGCTGGAGGTTAGCGGACCGTTCCATTCATCACTGATGAAGCCGGCATCCGAACGGCTGGAGGCTAAGCTGTCTGAGGTCACTTTTCATGACGGGGCTACCCCGGTGGTTGCCAATGTAACGGCCCGGCCGGTGCTAGAGGCTTCCGAAATTTCTTCCCTGCTTGTCCGTCAAGTCTACAGCCCGGTATTGTGGGAGGACAGTGTAGCCTGGTTAATCGAGCAAGGCGTGGATACTTTTATAGAGATTGGACCAGGCAGCGTGCTGACCGGCTTGATCAAGAAGATCGACAAATCGGTCCGGCTGTTTAACGTCAGCAGCTTGGAAAGCCTGGAGCAGACGGTTGCGGAACTGGCAACTGTGTAAGTTGAACTGAAGAAGCTACGTGGAAAAGGTATAAGTGTGAGTGAATTCCAGGAAAGGAGATGAACAAGAAGATGGCAAAATTGCTTGAGGGACAAACGGCCCTTGTAACGGGGGCTTCCCGCGGCATCGGCAGAAGCATCGCGCTGGCACTGGCGGAAGCGGGGGCTAATGTAGCGGTGAATTTCGCCGGGAACGAGGCTGCTGCCGCTCAGGTTGTATCCGAAATCGAGGCGCTGGGCGTCAATGCCTATGCAGTTCAAGGACATGTCGGTAGCAGCGAACAGTTTGAAGCGATGGTCAAGGGCGTGCAAGAGGCCTGGGGCCGGATCGACATTCTGGTGAATAACGCCGGCATAACAAGAGACAATCTGATTATGCGGATGAAAGAGGAAGAGTTCGATCAAGTGATCGAGACGAACCTGAAAGGGGTCTTCAACGGCATCAAGGCTGTTACCCGCCCTATGATGAAGCAACGCAGCGGGCGGATCATCAACATTTCTTCGGTTGTGGGTGTTCTAGGGAATGCCGGGCAGGCGAACTATGTTGCTGCAAAGGCCGGTGTCATCGGTCTGACTAAGTCTTCAGCCCGTGAACTGGCTTCCCGCGGAATTACGGTCAATTGTATCGCTCCCGGCTTTATTGAGACCGATATGACGGACCAGCTTCCGGCAGAAATCAAGGAAGGCATGCTGGGAAGCATCCCGCTTGCGCGTCTTGGCAAGACTGAAGAAGTTGCCAAGGTGGTCGTATTCCTGGCTTCTGATGCGGCATCCTATATGACCGGTCAGACGCTGCACGTAGACGGCGGAATGTACATGTGACTTGCTTCCAGGGGTCTATGGCATTTTAGAATTAATTCTCGTATAATACCAAAGAGGAGGTGAACCGGAAATGTCCGATGTATTGGATCGCGTAAAACGCATCGTAGTGGATCGCCTTGGAGCTGATGAGGCTGAAGTGACGCTTGAAGCTTCTTTTAAAGATGATTTGGGTGCTGACTCCCTCGATGTCGTGGAATTGGTCATGGAACTCGAAGACGAATTCGACCTGGAAATTTCAGACGAAGATGCAGAGAAGATTACGACCGTAGGTGAAGTTGTAAGCTACATACAATCTCATACCTAAAGTCATCTACAAAGTCCCGTACCTTCTTATCAAGCAGGCGGGACTTCTCCTCATCTTTGGAGATTGGCCGGTGTCAATTTGAACGATATTACACATGAAGTCTATAAGAGGTGAATGTGTTGAAGCATAGAGTAGTAGTAACGGGAATGGGTGCAGTAACAGCATTGGGGTATGAGCTGGACGCATTCTGGAATAATTTGATTCAAGGCAAATCCGGCGTGTCACTCGTTGAAGCCTTTGATGTCAGCGAGTATCCGACCCGGATTGCAGCTTCCGTAAAGGATTTCAATCCGGAAGATTATGTGGAACGTAAGGAAGCCAGAAAGATGGACCGTTTCGTTCAGTTTGCGGTAGCGGCTGCGACCAATGCGATTAAAGACAGCGGCCTTCAAATTGGCGAAGATGCTGATCCCGACCGGGTAGGCGTGATGATCGGATCGGGAATCGGCGGACTTGGCACTTGGGAGGATCAGCACGATGTTCTGGTGCAAAAGGGACCGAAACGGGTCAGCCCGTTCTTTATTCCGATGATGATCGCGAACATGGCTTCCGGCCATGTATCGATCCTGTTTGGGGCCAAGGGGCCGAACAGTACGGCGGTGACTGCGTGCGCGACCGGAACTCACTCCATCGGTGACTCGTACAAGCTGATTCAACGCGGCGATGCCGATGTAATGATTTGCGGAGGCGCGGAAGCAACGATCCGTCCGATGGGAATGGCCGGCTTCTGCTCGATGCGGGCTATGTCTACCCGCAATGACGAGCCTGAGAAGGCGAGTCGTCCGTTTGACAGCGAGCGTGACGGATTTGTCATGGGCGAGGGCTCGGGCATTATGATTCTGGAATCGCTTGAGCATGCGCAGAAGCGCGGAGCAAAGATTTACGGCGAAGTGATCGGATACGGTCTCAGCGCAGACGCCCATCACATGACAGAACCTGACCCGAACGGTCCGGAACGCTGTATGAAGATGGCGATACGCGATGCCGGCATCGATCCGGCTGAAGTGGACTATATTAATGCGCACGGAACCTCGACACCGGTCGGTGACCGGTCAGAGACCATTGCAATCAAGAATGCGTTTGGCGACCATGCTTACAAACTTGCTGTTAGCTCGACCAAGTCGATGACGGGTCATCTGCTCGGTGCGGCTGGTGGTGTGGAGGCTGTAATCTGTGCCTTGATACTGAATAACGGAAAAATTCCGCCAACGATTAACCTGGAGCATCCTGATCCTGAATGCGATCTGGATTATGTGCCGAATGTTGCTCGGGAAGCTGATGTGAAGGTGGCCATGTCCAATTCCTTCGGTTTTGGCGGACACAATGCAACACTTATTTTGAAGAAATTCGAAGCATAAGGGGACAGTCTGTTGAGTGAGGATTTGAAGCAACTACAACAAAAACTTCAACTGGCATTCCGGAACAAGCAATTGCTTAAGCAAGCATTTACCCATGCTTCCTATGTCAACGAACATCGGTTCAGTCAACAGGAGGATAATGAACGGTTGGAATTTCTCGGAGATGCGGTGCTTGAATTAACGGTATCCGAGCATCTGTACCAGATCTTTCCTGATCGTCCTGAAGGCGAATTGACGAAGCTGCGTGCAGCGATTGTCTGTGAGCCTTCTCTTGTCCGGTTTGCGGAGAGCCTGGAGTTCGGCAAATATGTGCTTCTTGGTAAAGGAGAGGAACTGACAGGCGGCAGAACGCGCCCGGCCTTGCTGGCCGATGTGTTCGAATCGTTCATCGGATCCCTGTACCTGGACCAGGGGCTGGAGGCAGTGACGAAGTTCCTGCACAGCTTTGTATTCACCCAGATCACCTTCGACGGCAAATTGCAGACGACCGATTACAAGACCGAGCTGCAGGAGCTGACCCAGCATCATAATATGGGGGCGTTGGAGTACCGCATCATTGAAGAGCGGGGACCGGCGCACGAACGGGAATTTGTCTCTGAGGTGTTCATGGAAGGTGAAGGGCTTGGCCGCGGAAGTGGCCGTTCCAAGAAAGAAGCGGAGCAGCAGGCTGCTGCTGTTGCGCTGGAACGGTTGAAGCAGAGCCAATTGGAATAGTCTTATAGGGTAGATAAGCATAGGGCTGGCCGGCATCGTTACGGTCAGCCCTTTTTTATGGGGAGAAGGACAGTTTCATTACAATGGCTTGTGACTTCTGTGCCTGTCCGACGAGCCTTCCAATATGATACAATAGGGGCTAGAGGTGATCGTGAAGGTATGTTTTTGAAACGGATCGAGCTATCAGGCTTTAAATCGTTTGCCGACAAGACGGAAATGGAATTCGTCCGCGGTATTACCGCCGTGGTTGGACCTAACGGAAGCGGCAAGAGCAATATCTCCGACGGAATCCGCTGGGTTCTGGGAGAGCAGAGTGCCAAGAGCTTGCGCGGCGGCAAGATGGAGGATATTATCTTCGCCGGCAGCGATGCCCGCAAAGCGGTTAACTATAGCGAGGTATCCTTGACACTGGATAATAGTGATCATGTGCTTCCGCTGGATTTCAATGAGGTTACGGTAACCCGGAGGGTGCACCGCAGCGGGGACAGCGAATATTTGATCAACAAGCAGTCTTGCCGGCTGAAGGATATTACGGAGCTGTTCATGGATACCGGGATCGGCAAGGAAGCTTATTCGATTATCGGACAAGGACGGATCGAGGAAATTCTAAGCACCCGTTCCGAGGATCGCCGGGGCATCTTTGAAGAGGCATCCGGTATTGTCAAATACAAAAGCCGCAAGCGAGAAGCACGCCGAAAGCTTGACGAGACGGAACAAAACCTGCTGCGTATTCACGATCTGGTCAGTGAACTGGAGGACCAAATCGGCCCGTTGAAGGATCAATCCGAAAAAGCGTTGAAATATAAAGAGCTCCGAGAGCAGTTGAAAAATAAAGAAATATCGCTCTATGTCCATCAAATTGAACAGATTCATACGAGCTGGAGCGATGCCAATACGAAGCTGAACCGGCTGAAGGAAGATCAGACCGCCTTGTCAACGGTAGTGTCTGCGCATGATGCCGGGCTGGAGAGCGACAGACTTGCTCTTCGCCAGATTGAGGATAAGATTGAGCAGCTGCAAGGTCAATTGCTTGAATTTAGCGAAAGCTATGAGAAGAATGAAGGCTATGGCGAACTGCTCAAGGAGCGCGCCAGAAACCTGGTGCAAAACCGGGAACAGCTGCGGCAGTCCCTGGAGGTCAGTGAACAGCGCTATGCTCAGCGTGCATCGGAGATGGAGGAGCTTGCGGCCAAGGTTGCAGCTGCCGAGAAGCAGTTGAACGAGCTGCGGACCCAACTTTCTGCGGAGGAGGCTAAATTAGCCGGGGTAACAGGCGGGATCAGTCAGGCCCAGGAGGAAGGACTGAAGGGTCAGCTTCTGGAGATTATGAACCTGATGGCCCAGACCCGCAACGAAGTCCGTTATGCCGAGCAGCAGAAGGATGATGTACAGCGCCGGATGACCCGTTCTGAAGAAGAAGGGGTCAAATGGCAGGAAGAGCTGGAACGCTTGAAGGGGAAGAAGGCGGAGCTTGAGCAAGCACTTGCCGGACTCGGTGAGGAGATATCTGCCCTGCGCGGGAAATATATCTCCGAGAGCGAGCGGGTTCAATCCCTCGAGAAGCTGGTGGAAGAGAGCCGAAACGGGATCCGCAAGTGGGAGCAAAAGCGTGAAGCGCTGATTTCCCGAAGAGACACGATGAAGGAAATGGATGATGATTTCGACGGCTTTGCACTTGGGGTTAAGGAGGTGCTTAAGGCAGCCCGCAAATCTGCGCTTCACGGCGTGCATGGTGCGGTTGCCGAATTGATCACCGTTCCCGAGAAGCTGGAGATCGCTGTGGAAACTGCGCTTGGCGCGGCTATGCAGCATATCGTGATGGAGAATGAAGGCGTCTCGCGCCAGGCTATCGCATTTCTGAAGCAGCGTCAGCTGGGACGCGCTACATTCTTGCCGCTGGACGTTATACGACCGCGTCAAATCTCGCCGGCTGATAAGCGTCAGCTGGAGGATGCCGATGGCTTTGTGGGCATCGGAGCCGACCTGGTCGGTTTTGAAGCGCGCTATGGTGATATTGTCGGCAGTTTGCTGGGGAATGTCGTGTTTGCTACGGATTTGGAACGGGCAAATAAAATGGCGGCACGCTGCCAATACCGTTTCCGGATCGTAACACTGGAAGGCGATGTGGTCAATGCCGGCGGTTCGATGACCGGAGGCAGCCAGCATCGCAAGAACAGCAACCTGCTGGGAAGAAAGCGCCAGTTGGAGCAGCTTGCGGCAGACATCGCCGAGAGCGAATCTATGCTGGACAAGCTGCAGAAGGGACTTGCCGACGTGCGGGAGCAGCTCCAGAGCGCAGAAAGCGGACTGGAAGGCCTGCGTGAAGCGGGTGACCGCAAGCGTGCGGAGGAGCAGACGGTGGCAGGCGATCTGAAGCAGCTCAATCACGAATGGCGTCACGTGTCCGAGCAGTTCGAATTGTATGGCCAGGAAAAGGGACACTATCTGAAAGAGTTGGAGAACCTTGATAAGGCCAAGGCTGAAGCCGAGCAGAAGCTGGTACAGCTTGAGCAGGAGGAGCAGCAGGTTCACCAGTCGATTCATGCAGCTGAATTTGCCCGCAAGGCGAATGAATCGGCGAAGGAAGAGCTGCAGGATACATTGACCGAACTCAAGGTCAAGGAGGGCAAGCTCGATCAGGAATGCTTCTCGGTTCGTGAGCAGCTTCGCCGCTCCGAGGAAGATTGCACGATCATGAGACGCGAGCTGGAACAAAATCGCGCCATTATGCAGTCCATTGAGGCGGATCTTAAACAAAATGAAGAGCAAAGCGTCACGCAGCGGGAAGACTTGAATGATTTCAAGCTCAAGAAGGAGCGTGCCGGCGAACAATTGGAACTGGAACGGGCTTCCCGTGCTTCCCTGGTCCGCAAGCTTGAGGAAGGCGAAAGCGAGACCAAGGAGCAGCGCATCGCACTAAGAGCGGTTGAGGAGCAGCTTCGTCAGACCGAGATTCAGGCCAACCGCCTTGACGTGGAGCTTGACAATATTCTTCGGAAGCTGGCGGATGATTACGAGCTTAGCTATGAACGGGCTAAGGTCCTCTATCAAGTGCCGGAGGATGTTCCGCAGACACAGAACGATGTCCGAGAGCTGAAACGCCAGATCACGATGCTTGGCGAGGTGAATCTGGGGGCAATTGAGGAATATCAGCGAGTAAATGAACGCTACGAGTTCCTTAGCGAGCAGAAGAACGACCTTGTTGAAGCCAAGACGACGCTTTATCAGGTGATTAAGGAAATGGACGATGAAATGTCCAAACGCTTTAAGACGACCTTCGATGCCATTCGCCGGGAATTCTCGATCGTCTTCACCAAGCTGTTCGGCGGCGGCCGTGCGGATTTGATCCTGATCGATCCGGAAAACCTGCTGGAGACCGGGATCGATGTGGTGGCCCAGCCGCCAGGCAAGAAGCTGCAGAATTTGCAGCTGCTGTCAGGTGGAGAACGGGCGCTTACAGCTATGGCGCTGTTGTTTGCTATTTTGCAGGTGAAGCCGGTGCCTTTCTGTGTGCTCGATGAGGTCGAGGCGGCGCTTGATGAAGCCAATGTGACGCGTTTTGCTCAATATTTGCGCGAGTTCTCCGAGCAGACCCAGTTTATCGTGGTCACGCACCGCAAAGGGACGATGGAGGAAGCCGATGTACTGTACGGCGTAACGATGGAGGAAGGCGGTGTATCCAAGCTCGTGTCCGTCAAGCTGGAGGACGAAGAGACGATGGAAATCGCCTAAGGGATATTTCAGGAGGGAAGCCATGAGCTTTTTTAAAAAACTGAGAGAGAGTATTGCTACGAAAACAGAGACGGTGACCAAGCAGTTTAAGGACGGCCTGGAGAAAAGCCGCAAAGGCTTCGTCGAAAAGGTCAGCGACTTGATCACCCGCCGCAAGAAGATTGATGAGGAATTCTTCGAGGAGCTCGAAGAGATTTTGATCGGTGCGGATGTCGGCGTGAATACAGTAATGAAGCTGGTTAAAGAGCTGCGCGACGAAGTAAGAAAGCAGCGGATCGAGGATCCGGCGGAGCTGCAGCCGATTCTGTCGGAGAAGCTGGTGGAGCTGCTGCGCGGAGATGAAGACAATGAAATCGCGATGAGCCCGGATGGAATCACGGTGATTTTGTTTGTCGGGGTGAACGGGGTTGGCAAGACCACAACGATCGGCAAGCTGGCCCATCATTTCAAGCAGCAGGGGAAAAAGGTCATCATGGCCGCAGGGGATACGTTCCGTGCCGGTGCGATTGAACAACTGGAAGTATGGGGCACCCGCGTCGGGGTCGAAGTGATCAAGCAGCAGGCTGGAGCTGATCCGGCAGCGGTAATGTACGACGCCGTTCAGGCCGCCAAGCAGCGAGGAGCAGATATACTGCTTTGTGATACCGCAGGCAGACTGCAGAACAAATCGAATCTGATGGAGGAGTTGAACAAGATTTTCCGTGTCATTCAACGGGAAATTCCTGGCGCACCGCATGAGGTCTTGATGGTACTGGATGCTACAACTGGTCAGAATGCGCTTAGCCAGGCCAAGCTCTTCGGCGAAAAGAGCGGCGTCACCGGGCTGGTGCTGACTAAGCTGGACGGTACGGCGAAGGGCGGTATTGTTATTGCAATCCGTCAGGAGCTGAGCTTGCCGGTGAAGCTGGTTGGTCTCGGCGAGAAAATGGAAGACCTGCAAAAGTTCGATTCGGAGCAGTTTGTGCATGGGTTATTCGCAGGACTTATTGCTGAAGATCCCGAGGAAGCCGAGGAGACGGAGTAGCCTTTACGTGCGGGTTCAAAAAACCTCTTTATGGGAATAACCGTCACGCGTATGGGCGCAAGAGCATACATTTTTAACAAGTTCGTTTTTAAAGGAGGTGTAGAGGATGGCCAACACACATACTTACCCGCGGCGAGAAGAAGTCGCCAATGCCATCACTCATGGAATCGGCGCACTGCTCAGTGTTGCTGCACTAGTGCTGCTGATTGTCTTTTCTAGTATCAAAGGTACGGCCTGGCATGTGGTCAGCTTTACGATTTATGGTGTAAGCATGCTGCTGCTTTATATGAGCTCGACGCTGGTTCACAGTTTCAAAGAAGGCAAAGTGAAGGATCTGTTTGAGATCTTCGACCACTCCTCCATTTATATCTATATCGCAGGAACATACACTCCATTTATGCTGGTGGCTGTTCGCGGACCGCTTGGCTGGAGCCTGTTCGGCATCGTATGGGGAATTGCGTTGTTTGGCGTACTGTTCAAGGCCTTTTTCACAAAAAGGTTCCTGTTCATGTCCACGATCTTCTACGTCGTGATGGGCTGGCTAATTGTAATCGCCTGGGGCCCGCTAAGTGCGGCGATTCCGGCCACAGGCATTACGCTGCTGATTACAGGCGGGCTTATGTACACGCTGGGAACCGTATTTTATGTATGGCGGGCATTCCCGTACCATCATGCGGTCTGGCATCTGTTTGTTCTTGGAGGAAGTGTTACACACTTCTTCGCGATCCTGCTGTACCTGCTTCCGCATTGATCTAGCGATTGTATAAGCTGCTTTTGTTAGCGGATTTCTCCGGTGAACCAAGTTTCTGACTACGGAGAAATCGGCAGCAAGGCGGCTTTTTTATGTAGCTGTAACTTTGTGAACGGATTTTTCCCTTGCCGGAGCTTAGTCCGATCAGTGATATTCGTACACAACAGCAATCGCAAGCACACTTTACACGTTGCCCGCCACGACATGCGCTCTCTTCTTGCAGCCTGTTAAGGGAAAATGCTTGACATTGATACCCCATTTCGATATGATAAGGAACGTTGATACGTTGTAAAGTGTTTTTCCTTGACGGAGGGGGTGCCCAGATGAGTCAAGAAAATCGGCTTGAGAAGACAAACCGCATCAACCTGTTGTTTGACTTTTATGAGAAGCTGCTTACTGAGAAGCAGCAGACGTTTATGAGATATTATTTCCTGGATGACTTCTCCTTGGGCGAGATTGCTTCCGAATTCAGTATTAGCCGGCAAGCGGTGTACGAGCACATCAAGCGGGCGGAAGAGATGCTGGAGAATTACGAGGACAAGCTGGGTTTGCTGCGCAAGGAAGAGGCGCGCAGTGAATTGTTGACCTCTGTGGGGCAATTGATACAAGATAGTGGAATGACTGGGTTACATAAAGAAAAGGCAATGGAGCTGCTGCGCAAGGCAGTAGAACTATAACGAAGCAATGGAGGTGATCCGATCATGGCATTTGAAGGCTTGACGAGCAGATTGCAGAACGTATTCAGCAAGCTGCGCGGAAAAGGCAAGGTGTCCGAAGAAGATGTTAGCGAAGCGATGCGCGAAGTGCGTCTGGCCCTGCTGGAAGCTGACGTTAACTTTAAAGTGGTCAAGGAATTCATCGCCAAGGTAAAGGAAAAGGCCATAGGCAGTGAAGTGATGGACAGCTTTACACCAGGCATGGTCATCATCGACATCGTAAACAAGGAAATGACGGAGCTGATGGGCGGCAGCCAAGCCAAGCTGGCGAAGAGCAACCGTCCGCCGACTGTTGTCATGATGGCAGGCTTGCAAGGTGCCGGTAAGACAACGACTTCGGCTAAGCTGGCCAAGCTTTTGCTGAAGGGCAATCATCGTCCGCTTCTAGTCGCCGGAGATATCTATCGTCCGGCAGCGATCAAGCAGCTTCAAGTATTAGGCGAACAGATCAAGGTTCCGGTCTTTACCCTTCCTGAGGGCAATAGTCCGGTAGAAATTGCACGTCAGGCTTTGCAGCATGCGAAGGATAACGGCAATGATTATCTCTTGATCGATACGGCAGGCCGCCTGCATGTTGATGAAGCGCTGATGGAGGAATTACGGCAAATCCATGAAGTAACCAATCCGGATGAGGTGCTGCTGGTTGTCGATGCGATGACAGGGCAGGATGCGGTTAATGTTGCGGAGAGCTTTAATCAGCAGTTGACGCTGACCGGCGTTGTTCTGACGAAGCTGGACGGAGATACACGCGGGGGTGCTGCGTTATCCGTCAAGGCCGTTACGGGCTGTCCGATCAAGTTCGCCGCGCTCGGTGAGAAGATTGATGCTCTGGAGCCGTTCCATCCGGAGCGGATGGCTTCCCGGATTCTCGGGATGGGGGATATGCTCTCTCTGATTGAGAAGGCCCAATCGAATATCGACGCCGAGAAAGCCAAGGAAATGGAACGCAAAATGCGGAATGCAGAGTTCACGTTCGATGATTTCCTGGAGCAGATGGAACAGGTGAAAAAGCTTGGGCCGATTGACCAGATCATGGATATGATCCCTGGCATGGGCAAGATGAAGCAGATGAAAGACGTTAAGGTCGACGAGAAGCAAATGGGCCGCGTTGAAGCGATCGTGCATTCCATGACCAAGGAAGAGAAGCAGAATCCGGATATGATCAATCATAGCCGCCGCAAGCGGATTGCAGCTGGCAGCGGAACGACGCTGGCTGATGTGAACCGGCTGATCAAGCAGTTTGATGAAATGCGCCGGATGATGAAGCAGTTCTCGGATATGATGGGGCCTAAGGGCAAAGGCAACAAGATGATGAAGCAGCTCACCAAAAAGGCGGGCAAAGGAATGAAATTTCCGTTCCGGTAAGCCTTCTGGTGCATACCGGATGAAATAAATGATAGTTTGATTCTTTAAAGGAGGTGAATTTCGTGGCAGTTCGTATTCGTTTGAAACGCATGGGTGCTCATAAAGCTCCTTTCTATCGTATCGTGGTGTCGAATTCCCGTTCCCCGCGTGACGGCCGTTTTATCGAGGAGATTGGTTACTACAATCCGGTTGCACAACCGGCAGTAGTGAACATCGACGAAGAGAAAGCGTTGAAATGGCTGCAAGACGGTGCACAAGCATCTGATACCGTTCGCAACTTGCTCAGCAAAGCAGGCGTTATGAAGAAATTTCATGAGTCCAAGCTTCAGAAATAATTGCTGATTCGGAGGGTCTCTAATGGAACAATTAGTCGGCGTTATTGCGAAGGCTCTTGTTGATCATCCGGACGATGTCCGTGTGAAGACTGTGGAGAAGGATCACCTGATTGTATATGAACTGACCGTACATCCTGATGATGTAGGGAAGGTCATCGGTAAGCAGGGAAGAATCGCCAAAGCGCTTCGCACGGTTGTGACATCGGCAGCCGTTAAGATGGATAAGCGGGTTACCGTGGATATCATGTCTTAAAGATATACGAAAGCGGGCTAGGAGGATTATCCTAGCCCGTTTTCGTACATGCTGAAGCTGAATGAAACGGAGCTAGAGAGTATTTGGGAGGTAACTATGTCAGATTCATTATTGTCAGTTGGAAAAATTGTTAATACGCATGGAATTCGCGGTGAGCTGAAAATTTGGCTCCAGACCGATTTCCCGGAGGTGCGCTTTGCGCCAAAGGCGAAGCTGCTTATTATACATCCGGAGCATGGTGAGCAGATTACGGTTACCGTAGCTGCTTCAAGACCTTATAAACAGATGTATATCGTCCAATTAGCTGAATTCAATAATATTAACGATGTTGAGAAATACAAGGGATATGAGGTAAAGGTATCTAAAGAGGAAAGTGTAGAATTACCGGAAAACGAATACTATTTCCATGAAATTATCGGCTGCAATGTGGTTGATGACGAGGGAAAGGAGCTTGGCGTCATTCAAGATATCTTGCGTCCCGGGGCAAATGATGTTTGGGTTGTAAAGATGCCGAATCGTCAAGAACTGCTTATTCCTGTCATCGATGATGTGGTGCTGGATGTCGATGTTGAATCCAAGCTGGTCAAGATCCACTTGATGGAAGGGCTGTTGTAGCATGCGGATGGATGTGCTGACGCTGTTTCCGGAAATGTTTGAGGGCGTATTTACGAGCAGTATCTTAGGCAAGGCTCAGGAAAAGGGCATTGTGTCGCTGTCAGCCGTTAATTTCCGTCAATATGCAGGCAATAAGCATGGGACAGTTGATGATACGCCGTATGGCGGCGGCGGCGGGATGGTACTAAAGCCAGACCCGATTTTTCGCGCGGTTGAGGATTTGCTGGACCGGACGGAGCAAGGCACGGTCCCTCGGATTATCTTGATGTGCCCGCAAGGAGAGACCTTTACACAGCGTAAAGCAGAGGAACTTGCGCGTGAAGAACATCTGATTTTTATTTGCGGACACTATGAGGGATATGATGAGCGGATTCGCGAGCATCTGGTGACGGACGAGCTGTCCATTGGCGATTACGTGCTGACCGGAGGGGAGCTTCCGGCCATGGTCGTCATTGACAGTATCACACGGCTTCTGCCCGGCGTGCTCGGCAATGAGTTAAGCGCGGTAACGGATTCATTCAGCACAGGACTGCTGGAGTACCCGCATTACACCCGACCGGTAGAATTTCGGGGCTGGAAGGTGCCGGATATTTTACTCAGCGGTCATCATGCCAACATCGAGGACTGGCGGCGGCGGGAAGCGTTGCGAAGAACATGGCTTAGACGCCCTGATCTGCTGGAGCGGATGGAACTTTCGCCAAAAGAGCAGAAATGGTTAGCGGAGCTGCAAGTGAACGAGGAGCATTAATTTCGGTAAAAGCATAGAAAGCTGTCAACTTTCTTTATGTTGTTGCATATCATGCAAAGTTGGGTAATAAAATTAGGCATGATTTCAAGGCAGCAAGGAGGAAGCATAGATGGATGTGGAGTACAGCTCCGAAATGGAGCAAGTGCAGGCCACACTGGATGGCCGGCAGCAACATTCCAAAGATACAGCAATTCAGGAGGAGGAAGAACGCCTGATTACTGTGGATGATATTTTAAACTTCTATAGCAATAGGCACTAAATAACGAGGCACGAATCTGATAACCAGGTTCGTGCCTTGTATTGTTGTTAGGAAACATATTTAGCGCAGCTATTCAGTGGGATTGGCCGCTATGGCTTATTTATTCTCCTTGTGAATGATATATCATGGTATATTGCCGCATTTCTATTATTATTGCTGGAAAGGCAAGGACATAAAGTAATAAATCTGCCCTTCTTGCAAGTGGGATAAGCATGTTTGTATACCAAGACCTAATTATTTTGTCTTATTTACATAATGACATCATATTAATATACTATATAAAAGAATTGAAAGCGTTTTACTGAATAACAACGATATGTCTATCAAACCGTCCCTGACTTCGGATCTGTTACAGGGCGGCGTCCCAAGTTCATTTAACCAGGATTTAATCGAGGAGGAAGCAGGATGATGAATGTGCTGGTAGTCGATGATGAACATACGGAACGCGAGGGAATCAAACAATTAATTGATCAATATCAATTCCCTTGCCGGGTGCTGGAGGCGGAGAATGGATCGGCAGCCGAAAAAATCCTGAACAGAACGGCTATCGATATTTTGTTTACCGATGTCAAGATGCCCTTAATGAACGGAATCGAACTGTGCAAAATGGCGCGAAAGTCTCAGGAGAACTTGAAAATCGTCATTTGCAGCGGTTATGGGGAGTTCGAGTATGCGCGCAGTGCCATGAAGCTCGGAGTGATTAATTATTTGCTGAAGCCGCTGGTTCTGGATGAATTTCTGGAGGTCATGGAGGAAATTACCCAGGAAAAGGCCTATCAAGAGCCGGATCAAGTCACCCAGGAGTCCAAAGTCATTCAGCAAGTGAAGGAGTTTATCAAGAACAATTTCCAGCGGGACGTCTCCTTGTCTGAAGCGGCAAATGAGGTGTATCTTTCACCCGGCTACTTGAGTATTTTGTTCAAGAAAGAAACGGGAGAAAACTTCTCGAAATACTTGACGGATTATCGACTGCGCAAGGCCAATCATCTACTGACACAGTCCAATATGAAAATAAATGATATTGCTGAATATGTCGGGATCGAGAACCCCTCTTATTTCTGCAAGCTATTCAAAAATAAATACGGAGTCAGTCCGGCTCAGTACCGAAAGAGTTGACCTGAGATGCCGATGCTGATCCGTGTGTTTAAGGATAAATTCAACGACCTGAAATTTCGCGACAAGCTGCTGCTGTCTCATTTGATCATTGCGCTTATTCCGATCTTGTTGTTGGGGCTGCTTTCTTTTTTTCAATCCTACCTTACCCAGATGAATGAAATGAACAGTGAAGCCAGGTCCAGCTTGAATCAAACCTCCAATATTCTCGACTACAAAATTAACCGTTATAACATGCTGAGCGAATTTATCGTTTTAAACCGGGAATTCTCAAGGGTGTTTCTGAAAAACTACCAGAACAATTATTTTAATATGTATTTAGATTTCAGAGATGTCGTGGACCCCTTGATCTCGCAAATCAAGTTCATGGATGCGGACATCGAAGAAATTAATTTTTACACCTCCGGAGACCTGCTTGGCGTCCGCGAAAATATACGGCCCTTAAGCGAATTGAAGAGCAAGCCTTGGTTTGACGAAGGCTACAGCAAGCGTTGGATCGTTTATGACCGGCAGGTTTTTTTGCAGCAGCAATTGATCGGTAATCAGAAGAAAAGCAATTTTATGGTCATCACCATCAATTATGACAGCATCTTCTCCAGTATAGGCCGTTTGTCCGATCATATCTCAGCCACGATAAAAAATGGAAAGAATGAACTGATTTATCCGGAAATGCCCCTAGTAGTCAAATCCGGCAAGCAAACCGGGCTGAAGCAAGCACTGGAAAATAACGATTGGACGTTGGAATATACGGTTTCCCATACGAATGCTTATAAAAATGCGCTGACGATTTTTAAAATTACTTTCGTCGTGATCCTGGTAAGCCTGCTGATTACTTTCTGTCTGATTTATATTTTCTCCAGCAGCTTCACCCGCAGGATTGTGCATCTTAAAAACAAAGTCGACAAGGTGGAGCAAAATAATCTGGGCATTATTATCCAGAGCCATTCCAAAGATGAATTCGGGGAGCTCGCGAATGGCATCGGAAGGATGCTGCGCCGCATCAACAGCTTGATCAACCAGGTATACGAGGCTGAGATCGCCAAGAAGGAAAGTGAATACAACCGGTTAATCGCTCAGATTAATCCGCATTTTCTATACAACACCTTATCATTTATGAATTGGCGAGCCTTAAAAAAGCAGGATATTGAAACCAGCTATATGGTGGGAACTCTGGCGAAGTTTTACCGAACGGCGCTCAATAAAGGAAAGAATCAGGTCACCATCAAGGATGAGCTTGAGAATATAAGGGCTTATCTTGATTTGCAGCTTATTTTGCATGACGGAAGCTTCGAAGTGGAGTACCGGGTGGATCCGCAGCTGGAGAATGTTCGGATTATCCATTTCATCCTGCAGCCGATTGTGGAAAATGCAATCAAGCACGGCTTTGCTGAGGCCGGAGAGAAGGAGCATCAACTGATAATCTTCGTCTATTTGGAGCGGGGAGAGCTGAAAATGAGAGTAGATGACAACGGTGTTGGAATGTCACCGGCCCAGCTGCAAAAACTGCCGACCGAAGAAAGCAGCGGCTATGGCGTCAGAAATGTGAACGAGCGCATCAAGCTGTATTACGGAAAGGCTTACGGTCTGGAATTGATCAGTACATTGCAGGAGGGAACTTCCGTAATCATTACGCTCCCTTACCATCCATAGAACACGCCTCTTGGTATGATTCAAAACCCATGCAAATTCTGCTATAAATCAAAAAAACGTTACATAGAAACAGAATTTGTAAGCGAATACAATTGGAGCATAACCAGTTAAGGGGGTTCAAGAATGAAGAAAAGATGGAAGATCGCTTTTGCGCTGACGATGAGTCTCAGTTTGCTTGCGCTTAGCGGATGCGGAGACGGGAATAGCAGCGGCAGTGGAGGGAATAGTGCGGACACGGCAGTAATTGATGATGCGCAAAAGTTTGATCCCTATGGGAAATATGAAACTCCGGTTGAATTCACTATTGGGCGCAACACCAACCATGTCGACAATCTTCCGGAGGGAGATACCATTGAGAACAATATGGCGACCCGCTATGTTGAGAGCAGAGTCAACGTAAGAGCCAGACTTGCCTGGGAGACCGATGATATGGACCAGAAGCTGTCGCTATCCATGACGACAGGGGATCTGCCCGACGTAATGACTGTAGGACGAGATATTCTGAATCAATTGGTAGATAATGATTTGATTGCCGATTTGACTGAGGTTTATAACAAAACGGCTTCTCCCGGTATGAAGGAGATATACGGCACATACGGCAGTTTGCTGATGGATCAGGTTACTTTTGACGGAAAAATTATGGCTCTGCCCCATACCAATATCGGCAATCAGCATCAGCTGCTGTGGATCCGTAAGGATTGGATGGATAAAGTGGGGGCTCCAACTCCTACCACGCTGGAAGAGGTTTGGGATTTGGCCAAAACCTTTATAGAACAGGATGTTTCCGGGACAGGAAAGACCGTCGGTTTCGTCATGGATCAGAATGCGATGAATTTTTCGCCTGTATTTGCCGCTCATGATGCTTTTCCAGGCTTTTGGATCAAGGATAATGAAGGAAACGCGATATACGGCTCCGTTCAGCCGGAGATGAAGAATGCGCTTGGAGACTTAGCCCAGCGATACAAGGAAGGCTTAATCGATAAGCAGTTTGCCGTACGGTCCAATGAAGAAAAGGAAGCTCTCGTCATTAAAGGAGAGGCAGGTATGCTGTTCAACCCTTGGTGGATCGGATATACGAACTACAAGGATACGATCAAACAGAATCCCGAGGCGGTCTGGATTGCAGTATCCGCACCGGTCGATGAGAACGGAAAGTTCAAGACGATCCGGCAGGATCCGGCAGGAAGCTTTACCGTGGTAAAGAAAGATTACGCTCATCCCGAAGCCATTATGAAATCAATCAATCTGACAACCGATTTCTTGTACTCCCTCACCGACGATGCTGTCCAATACAAAAAGGAGCATGCGGATGAAGGAATGACGGATAACAGCAGATGGAACAATGAGCCGACACAAATTCCGATGCAAATTGATTATAACGATGTGTTGAAACGATATTATGACGATATCATCCAGGCTGATGAAGCTGGGGACGACAGCAAGATTCAAGCGGACCGTCTGGTGTCGCTGCATGCCTATCAAGATTTTAAGAAGAACGGCAACAACATCGACGTCAATACCTACGGAGAATATTTATCGCGGATCGAGGGCCAAAGGGAAGCCAATAACCCCAATCTGGAAGTCATTCCGGCTGCCTTCTACGGTACGACGGAAACGATGAAAATGAAGTGGGCTAATCTGAAGAAGATGGAAGAGGAGATGATCCTGAAGATTATTATGGGGGAAGCGCCGCTGAACGATTTTGACAAATTCGTTGAAACATGGCATAAGACCGGCGGAGACGAGATCATGGCCGAGATTAATAACAAGTAATTTTAAGCGCAGGATGTGATGAACATGAATCGGACTGAAGTTGGCTTAGACATGAAGCCTCAAGTGTCGCTGCGCAAGAGCCGGATGCGTAAACGGCTGGATGGAATGACTTATCATTTGATGTTGGTCCCGGGCATGATCATGCTGTTTATTTTCTCGATTATTCCTATGTTCGGTGTGCTTATGGCGTTTCAAAGATTCATTCCAGCTAAGGGGATCAGCGGATCCCCCTGGATTGGACTTGATAACTTCACCTACATGTTTCAACTGCCCGACAGCAAGCAAATTTTTGTGAATACCTTGGTTATTGCGGTCGGGAAAATTATACTGGGCCTGCTTGTACCGATCATTTTCGCTTTGCTGCTTCATGAGGTGCGGCTTAAATTGTTCAAAAGCACGGTGCAGACGATTGTTTATTTGCCTCACTTCATGTCTTGGGTTGTTCTGGGGACGATGCTGACCATGATTTTTTCCTATGACGGGATGGTCAATAATTTTCTGGAGCTTCTGGGAATGGAGCGGATTATGTTCCTGGCCAGCAATACGTGGTTCCGTCCGTTGCTGATTATAACGGATACCTGGAAGGAATTTGGCTATGGAACCATCATCTATCTTGCAGCGCTCACGGCCATTAATCCTGCTCTATACGAATCGGCTGCGCTCGACGGGGCCAACCGCTGGCAGCAGATGCTCAACATTACGCTGCCTGGCATCTTTCCGACCATTATTCTGCTGGGTACGCTTAGTCTGGGGAATGTTTTGAACGCGGGATTTGATCAGGTGTTCAACATGTATAATCCGCTGGTCTATGAGACCGGCGATATTATTGATACATTCGTCTACCGGATGGGGCTAATCAATATGCAATATTCGTTCGCTACCGCGATCGGATTAATGAAATCCGTGATCAGCTTCGTGCTTATCATCATCTCCTACAAGCTGGCGTCCAAATACGCCGGGTACAGGATTTTCTAGGAGGACTTTATGGTACAGTCTCATACCTTAGCATCGCGAATGGTTAATGTTGTGATCACGGTCTTGCTGATTGTTATCGCCTTTTTGTCTCTGGCGCCAATGCTCAATACGATCATGATTTCGATCAGCAGTAGCGCTGCCGTTAATGCGGGCGAAGTCAATTTTATCCCTATCGACATCAATTTTTCTTCTTACGAAAAAATTTTGAATGACTCCAAATTTTGGCGCGCCTTTCTGATCTCTGTGGAACGGGTTGTCCTGGGCGGCGGCATCAATATGCTGCTGACGATCCTGATGGCCTATCCTTTGTCCAGAAGCGTTGGTCAATTCCGGTCCAGAAATATCTATATGTGGATCATCATTTTCACGATGCTGTTCAGCGGGGGGATTGTTCCGTGGTATATGGTCATCAGTGAATTGAAGCTGATCAACACAATCTGGGCGCTTGTGCTCCCCGGGGCGGTTCCTGTATTTAATGTTATTCTGCTGATGAATTTTTTCAAGGGCATTCCGAAGGAGCTGGAGGAAGCGGCATTTATGGACGGCGCCGGACCGCTTAAAATTTTATTCAAAATCTTTCTGCCCGTATCCTTGCCCAGTCTGGCAACGATCATGCTCTTCGTCATCGTCGGGCATTGGAACAACTTTTTTGACGGGATCGTGCTGATCAATGACAGCAACAAAATCCCGTTGCAAACCTATCTTCAGCAACTCAGCCTGACGAGAGATCAGATGCAGAATCTGACGGTCGAGCAGCTCCAGCAGTACAACAAAATATCAAATACCACATTGAACTCGGCAAAAATCCTTGTGTCCATGATTCCGATTATGCTGATTTACCCTTTCCTGCAGCGTTACCTGATTCACGGAATCGTGCTTGGTTCGGTTAAGGAATAAAAAAGAATGCCAACAAAGGAGGTTAACGATGAACAGGAAAAACGGTAAAAGGCTAGTTTTCAGAGGAACTCCGGTGCTTCTGGCATTTACGCTCGTTTTCACTGCATTCTTTGGAGCTGCGGCTTCCCCGGCAAATGCTTTCAGAGCTTCTGACGGAGATACCGCCATCAGGGCATTCAATCAGTACTTTTGGGACGCTGAAGCCAAACATTTCTGGGCCAGCTCTAATCGGGGCGATGCTTATCAAGGGTTCTGGGTCGAAGCGGAGCTGTGGGAGATGGTGATGGATGCTTATCTTCACACCTCGGACAAAGAACTCAAAAAACAGCTGCGTCAGCAGATCGACGATGTTTTTGAAGGAGCCGTTGCCAAGTATGGAGAGGATTGGACGGACAATCCGTTCAACGATGATATTATGTGGTGGGCGATGGCCAGTGCAAGAGCGTATGAGATTACTAAAAATATACGCTATTTGGAAAAAGCCGAATACTATTTTGATTTCGTATACGATACACAGTGGGATGATGAGTTCGGCGGGGGCATCTGGTGGCTGAACAGCGAGCATATTACCAAAAATGCCTGTATCAATTTCCCGGCAGCTCAGGCCGCCGTATTCTTGTACGAGATTACTAAGGATAAGCATTATTTAGATGCTGCTTCGCAAATTTTTCGTTGGGGAAAAACAGTGCTGACGGATGGGAACGGGAGAGTGTTCGACCGGATTGAACCGGTACGCGGAGGAGTTCCGGATGCGACGCATTATAATCAGGGGACATTTATCGGAGCAGCGGTCGGTCTTTATCGGGCAACAGGCGATTCAGTCTACCTGGATGATGCGGTGAAAGCCGCCAAGTTCGCCAAGGAGCATCAAGTGGATGAGAACAAGCTGCTTAATTATGAAGGTCCGAACGGCGACCTGAAGGGCGGCAAGACGATTCTTGTTCGAAATCTGGGCTATCTGTTAACCGCACTGGAAGGAAAAAAGGTATCCGGGATGCACCGTCAGTTCGGCAGACAGCTGGAGGAGTGGCTTGCCTTTAATGCTGAAATGGCATGGAGCCACCGGAATGGGGACGGAATCGTCGACGGGAATTGGGTAGGACAAAAAATCTCCGGTATCTATGATTCCTGGACGGCATCCAATGCGGTGCAAATACTGAATGTGCTCCAGCCCCAAAAATCCATAATGAAATATGTCTTGAGAAATGCTTACGATAAAGTTGAGGCGGAGAAATACAACATCGGGAACGGTTTTGTACTTGAAGGGAGTGCAGAAGGCTCTCTGCAGCTGGGAGGGATTCAGGCCGGACATTATGCTGCCTATAAGAACATCGACTTTGGCAAGAAAGGAGCGGCAGGCTTTATTGCCCGCGCGGCTAGCGGAACCGGGGGCGGCAAGATCGAGATTCGGCTGGACCGTTTGGACGGTCCTTCTGTCGGGACAGTGCATGTAGAAGGAACGGGCGGATGGAACAACTTTATCGATAGCGTGACCAGGCTGAAGGATAACCAGGGGAATCCGGCGAAGGTAACCGGTGTTCACGACGTATACCTGGTATTTGAAAAGACGCAGGACGACTACCTGTTCAACCTGAACTGGTTCAAATTTACCGAAAGCGATCCCTCGAGGACGGATGCCTATGCCAAATTGCAGGCGGAGCATTTCGATGACAGCGAAGGGGTGAGCCTGCAGGCTGAATCCGGTTATCTCGATCACATTAAGAACGGAGCGTATGTCTTATATCGCGGAATCGACTTCGGCAGCGGCGCAGCGGGTGTAACCGTGCATGCAGCCAGCGGTCATCAGGGCGGCAAGATCGAGATTCGCCTGGACAGCTTGACCGGTCCTTTGGCCAGCGAAATCCAGATCCCTTCTAGAGGGGACTGGAAGCAGTGGATGAATCTCATGGCGGTAGTCGATGAGACACTTGCTACCGGCATACATGATGTGTATCTTGTATTCCGCGGAAAGGAAGGGGCTGATTTTCCGTGCAATCTGGACTGGTTCAACTTCACGACGGTGAAAGGGAATGCCAGAGATGCTTATGGGAAGCTCGAGGCAGAGCATTATAACAGCGCCGATTCGCTCGGAACCGAGTCAGGGGGCGGTCAGACTTACTTAGCAGGCCTGTTCGGCCCGAATCAGCCTTACGCGATGTATAATTATATTGATTTCAGGAGCGTCAGTCCGAAGGAGCTTCATATCAACGCAGCAAGTGATACGGCGGGAGGCGATGTAGAGGTAAGAATCGACAGCGTCAATGGACCGGTTATTGCCAATGTCACGATTTCAGGAACTGGAGGCTGGCAAAACTTCCGGATCTTCTCTACGGAATTAACCGCGCAGGTGACGGGCAAACATATTGTCTATTTCCTGTTTAAAGGCCCAGATTGGCTGTTTAATGTCGACAAGTACACCTTCGGAGATCATTCCGTGTTCACTGCGCCTGATCCGGAACCGGAGCCGGTGATAGACCATGTTCCTCCGGGCGAGGTTGAAAATGTGCGTGCGATTTCGGATGGGCGGCAAATTAGATTATATTGGGATGGTCCCTATGATCTGGACGCAAAAAAAGTACTAATTCAGGTGTTTCAAGGCGGCCGAAAGATCGGGAGTGCGCTTGAGATCGAACGGGGAAAGCAAACGGCTGTGCTGTCCGGCGTGTCAGACAAAAACAACTATAGCTTAACCATTAAGACAGTCGACACTTCGGGAAATCGCTCCGGCGGGCTTGATTTTCAATTAAAGTCTCTATTAAGGAAGTAGAAAAGAGAATGCTGGACCGATGCAGGAACTTTACTTGTATCGGTCCTGTTTTAAGAAGAAAAGAGGGCTTGATAATCATTCTCACTTCTGGTAAGATACAAAAAAGAGAAGGAACATCGGCTGTCCCTTCCCGGCAGAGATTAGTTATCCTTATGTTCAAAAGTTTTGCAATCTGTTGCGTCGGAAGTTTTAGCTTCCTTGTGAGCAACGATGTAGATGGAGGAAGCAGCGCATTTATTGCCGCTGTCCCAGAAACGACAGGAATTCACTTCGCAGAGAACATCCTTTGCCATGAGTGATAACCTCCTTTCAATTGAAGTAGGACACAGTGCAGAACAAAAAGCCTGGACAAGGTGGTGCTTGTCCGAAAAGCTAGCCTCGAATTGTCGGGGTTTTTTGCGCTGTGTATACGTATCAATAATACCAAATTTATGGGATGACAATCAAGGACTGAACGACCTTAGAATAAAAACAGGGGCTATTGTTTATATAATATGAAGGGATGTTTTTCATGCCTTGATCATCCTTTTCCACAAGTTAAACTTGCTCCCCCTTTGCAATTTTAGAAGTGGAAGGATTATGGCTTGGAGACCGTGCGATATTTCTTGCGATGAGCCCGTAAATATGATATTATTACTTTTGTTGTGAATTCGGTGGTCCGCTGCGGATGATGAGGGAAAACAGAGGTTTTCCGGAAGAGGCATGAACACCTGAGTGGAAGGAGGGAGTCCTAGATGAATATCGTTCAAGCGATTACGCAAGAACAACTTCGTAAGGATATTCCGAGCTTTCGTCCTGGTGATACTTTGAAAGTACACGTTAAGGTTATCGAAGGAACTCGTGAACGTATCCAGTTGTTCGAAGGTGTTGTAATTAAGCGTCGTGGCGGAGGAATCAGCGAAACTTTTACAGTTCGTAAAATTTCTAACGGTGTAGGCGTGGAAAGAACTTTCCCGCTTCATTCCCCGAAAATCGATAGAATCGAAGTGGCTCGCCGTGGTAAAGTGCGTCGTGCGAAGCTGTACTATCTTCGTGAACTTCGCGGTAAAGCAGCGAGAATTAAAGAAGTACGTCGTTAATTCATTAACGAACAAAAGGGGCTTGTTTGACAAGCCCCTTTGCTGTTTTTAAAAATAAGTATTGATACATATATTATGACAAAGCGAGGTCAGGAAACATGGAGCATTTATCGGAGTCTGAACAACCGGTCCGGCCGGAAGAATCCCCTGAGAACCCGCCCAAGCAAGGAAAGAGCGAGGCTTTGGAATGGCTGAAGGCTATCGTGATCGCTGTCGCTTTAGTGCTCGTGATCCGCTGGCTTTTCTTTGCCCCTTTTATTGTGGACGGTCCTTCCATGCAGCCGAATTTTCATACCGGTGAGCGGATTATCGTCAATAAAATCATTTATGATATACGGGATCCAAAGTTTGGCGAGGTCGTGGTATTCCATGTGCCTACTGAAGGGCGCGACTTCATTAAGCGTGTTATCGGTGTGCCTGGAGATACCGTCGAGGTGGACGGCGATACCGTGAAGATTAACGGTGAAGCCATTGAAGAAGCATACATCCAGGACGTGCTGGACGAGAAACACGCCAACAACGAGTTGTATAACAGCAGACAAAACAATCCCACGTCCAATTTCCCGAATGAACTTGTTCCTGACGGAACTGTGCCGGAAGGCTATGTGTTTGTCATGGGTGACAATCGTCCCGACAGTACAGACAGCCGGAGAATCGGGTTTGTTCCTTATAGCGATATTATTGGCCGTGCGGATCTCGTATTTTGGCCGATGCAGGATTTTGAATTCGTAAAACATAATTACGGGAACTAGAGGTGATATGCAATCATGACAATACAATGGTTTCCCGGACATATGACCAGGGCAAGGCGGCAAATTGAAGAAAAGCTTAAGCTGCTGGACTTAGTCATTGAGCTGATCGATGCCAGACTCCCCCTGTCGAGCCGAAATCCGATGATTGATGATATTTTACAGGGAAAGCCTCGTCTGATCGTGCTTAATAAAGCGGATCTGGCAGACCCTTCGGTGACGAGAGAGTGGATCGAATATTTCCGTCAGGAAGGTCATGTTGCCGTACAGGTGGATGCTGCCAGCGGACAAGGAATCAAAGAGATTCCTGTTAAGGCAAAGGAGTTAATGCGGGAGAAGATTGAACGGCAGATTGCGAAGGGAATGAACCCGCGCGCGATAAGGGCTTTAATCGTTGGTATTCCCAATGTCGGGAAGTCGACGCTGATCAACCGGATGGCCGGTAAAAATATTGCAGCGACCGGAGATCGTCCAGGCGTGACCAAGGCACAGCAATGGATTAAGATCGGCACGGATCTGGAACTGCTCGATACACCCGGGATTCTGTGGCCGAAGTTTGAGGATCAAAATGTGGGTTACCGGCTTGCGGTAACCGGCGCTATACGGGAAGAAATTCTGAATCTTGAGGATATCGCGTTCTTTGGCGTGAAATATCTGGTTCAGTATTATTGGGAGGCGCTCAGTGAGCGCTTTGACCTGAAAGAGCAGCCTCAGGATCCCGACAACCCGGATGAGATCGTGGCCGTAATGGAGGCAATCGGGCGGAAACGGGGATGTATTGTAAGCGGAGGACGTGTAGATCTGGAGAAGGCCTCCGGAATTTTCCTTAGAGAGCTGAGAGCGGGCAAACTTGGGAGATATACGCTTGAAGCGCCGTTTCATCTGAATAAACCGGCACTGCTGTAAGTGCGGATTCTATAAGAATAATGAGCTTGGAGACAGAGTCAGCCAAAGGAGCTGACTCTGTCTTGTTTTTTTACGCAAAGCTTACAAAAACGGATGCAGAATGCCGATACATATACTATAGAGCCGATAACGAGTGGACTTGTTCTGAAAAGACTGTTGTTGTATTGCCGGAATGCCAAATGACTTGATATTGACATCTGTGATAAGTTAGCTTGTAGAGAGAGTTGGGAGTGTGAGGCATTATGAACGATTTGTTATTTCATGAGCGGGAGTACTGGCAGCAGTACCGGTATATTGCCGGTATAGACGAGGTTGGCCGGGGATGCCTATTTGGCGACGTTGTGGCCGCAGCTGTAATTTTGCCTCAC
Organism: Paenibacillus brevis; assembly: GCF_018919145.1. GTDB lineage: Bacteria > Bacillota > Bacilli > Paenibacillales > Paenibacillaceae > Fontibacillus > Fontibacillus brevis. The sequence continues at coordinate 123,753 of NZ_JAHLQJ010000012.1, read as the reverse complement.
AGGCTGGTGCTGGAGGGAGTCAATGACTCCAAGAAGCTAAGTGAGAAGAAGCGCGAGAAGTTATATGACATCATTATGAGTAAAGCTTTGGCTGTGGGTATCGGCCATGCAGATGCTGAGACGATTGACCGGATAAATATTAAACAGGCCACCAGGCTGGCTATGAAGCAAGCCGTCCAGCAGCTTTCTCTTGCGCCGGACTTTCTGCTGATCGATGCGGAACGAATTGATGTGGAAATTCCCCAGGCTTCCTTGATCAAGGGAGATGCGACAAGCCAGTCGATTGCGGCGGCTTCCATCGTGGCGAAGGTCACGCGTGACAGATTGTGCAAAGGGGAATGGGATGCTCTGTACCCGGAATACGGAATCGGCACACATAAGGGTTATGCGACGAAGTTTCATCGCGAGCAGATTCAGGCGTTGGGACCTACTCCGATGCATCGGAAGAGCTTTATGACAAACCTGTTTGTTGAGGAACAGACTTTGTTCTAAGTGACCCGCCTATTGCCGGCGGGTTTTATATATCGTAGTGACTAGGGGGGAGAGCATGAGTATTGGACCGATTATACGGGCGATGGCAGGGGAAAATAAGCCCGGAGCGCCCAAAACGCTGGAGTTGAAATCCGGGCAGGTTGTACGCGGGACCGTGCTTAGTGTCTCCGAAGACGGACAGGAAGCCGTACTTAACGTGCAAGGCGTCAAGCTTCACGCAGCTCTTGAGACTCCTCTCCAGCCAGGACAGACAACGCTCCTTCAGGTGCAGCCGCAGGCGGAAGACGGAATGATGCGGCTAAAGCCGATTCAAGGCGCGATGAATGGAGAGTTAACCGGAGCCGGGCTTTCCAAGGCGTTGGAAGCCTTAGGGCTGGATAACACTCCAGCAAACCGGGAACTCCTGCAGATGATGCAGTCTGCGGGGATTCCGTTGACCAAGGAGAATCTGGCCCAGCTGTCCGCGTTAAATGCTCAAAAGCCGGCATCGGTGAATTTATCCGAGTGGATTCAGTCCGCAGGGATTGCTTTAAGCCGGTCATTGCCGCTCACAGCGGAGACGGTCTCCGGACTGCACCAAGCCGTGTTTGGTCCCCAGCTTCATGTGCTGTTATCCTCCTTGGAGGAGCAAATTACGTCTTTGCTTAGCCGGATGAATGCACAGGGAGCCGAAGGTCAACAAGGCCCGGCGTCAGGGACTGCATTAGCTCAAGGAACCGCTGCGAATCCTGCGGGCAGCCCTCTTGCGCAAGGGGAAGGCGCTGTAAACGCTAATGCGGGAAGAGTTGTTGACGGTCAAGTTGCCGGAAACATGGGGAATCAGCCAGCGCCGGGGATGATGACGGCGGCTTCGGGTTCCGGTCTGTCACAGATGCAGGAAGAGGCAGCGCCTCTTGCCGCCCCAAGACAGGCCGCTGCAACTCCGGTTCCGGCAGAAGGGACTGCTCTGCCGGAAGGCGGCGGCCGCCAGATGGCCGCAGCGGCCAAGGGAGATGGCCGTGAGCTGCTGCAGAAGCTGCAGCAGGTGCTCACGGAGCTGAAGGGCGCCGCGCTTACGGAGGGCGGCGCGGCTGCTACAGCGGCTGCCGGCAAGCAGGCCGCTGCAGAAGGGCCCATGGCCGCCGGCATGGCATCGGCGGCCATGGATGGCGAAGCGCCTGCGGCAGCTTCGCAAGCAGCGCGCCCCCAACCCCAGACGGAGTCGTGGGTGGGGCGCGTGCTGAAGCTGCTCGGTGCGGAGCACGAGCAGCAGGTGCTGCGCGCAGCGGCCGCCGATGGCAAGGCCGCTGGCGCGCCTCAGGCGCAGCAGGCCACGGGCCAGGCTGCGCCGGGTGCCTCGCTGCCGCCGCAGGCGCAGCAGCAGGCAACAACGACGGCGGCTGCACAGCCCGCCGTCGCCACCGCGGCAGCGCAGCAAGCGCAAGCCGCTGCCGAGCCCTTGCCAGCGCAAGTGCAGCCTGCGGCTGCTGCAGCGCTGGCATTCACGGACGTTGGCGGGGAAGAGGCCGCCGCCGTCCGTGACACACTAAAAGGCCTGCTGCTGCAAGCTGCCGCAGCAGATCAACTGCCCGAGCCGCTCAGAGAAGCGGCCCGGCAAATCGTACAGCAGCTGACTGGACAGCAACTGCTGCTCACCACAGATCGGACCGCGCCATTTGCGCAGGTAACGATGTTCCTGCCCTTTACCGGTCCGAACGGCGAAGAGACAGCTTCCGTCCAGATTGAAGCCCGGCGCGGACGCAAGGGAGAACTGGATGCGGCGAATTGCCGATTGTGGTTTGATCTGCAAATGAAGGCATTAGGACAGCTCATGGTCGATGTGCAGGTTGCTGACCGGAAGGTGATCTTAAGAATCCTTGCCGAGAATGAAACGGTGGGCGCCTATCTGGAGACGAAAAATGAGGAAGTCGAGCAGGCGCTGAATGGAGCGGGCTATCAGTTGCTCTCCCTGAAGACAGAGCTGCTTATCACATCCATGGAAGCTGAAGGCTCTAGTCTTGAATTAGGCCGATCCATGACCTATGCTCCCAGCCCGTACAAAGGAGTCGATTACCGCATATGAGCGAGCAGGACAAGAAGAGGAACTCCTCACTCAAGAAGGCGGTTGCGCTAAAATATGATCCTGCACAACACGATGCTCCTGTACTAGCGGCCAAAGGAACCGGTTATCTTGCAGACCGTATCCTGGATCTGGCTCGCGAGCATGAAATTCCGGTTCAGGAGGATGCTGCATTGGTGGAGGTATTGTCCAAGCTGGACCTGGACCGGCAGATTCCGCCGGAGCTTTATAATTTGGTAGCTGAAATACTGAGCTTTATTTACCGTGCGGATCGGGATGCAGGAGGCAGATTGAAATGAGCGGCGGGACGTTGGACCCGAGAGATGGGGCAGAAAGTTCAATCAAAGATGGCCGCAAGCTTCGCGGGAGGAATGCCGAGGAGCATGCGGCCCAATATTTGCTTAAAGAAGGCTACCTCATTGTGGAGCGGAATTGGCGTTGCCGTAGCGGTGAGCTTGATATTATTGCCGAAAAGAACGGAATGCTCGTCATTGTGGAGGTCCGCAGCCGAAGCAGTCGAAGCATGGGCTTCGGAACTCCGGCTGAATCGATGACCCCGCGCAAAATCCGGCAGGTCCGGGATACGGCTGCTGTCTATTTACTCCAGCACGAAGCCAGCACTTCCAATGTGAGATTTGATCTGATCGGAATTGTGCTGGGTCCGGACATGAAGGTTGAATCCCTGGAGCACTACATAGCTTCATTTTAATATTTACCCAGCAATACTAGTGTTAGCCCAACTCTTTCAAGAGGCGCTTGGACTGCGGCGGTCCAGACAACGGTACTGGATCGCTTCTGCAATATGCTCGGCTCTGATATCGCTGGAAGCCGCCAAATCGGCGATTGTTCGCGACAGCTTGATGATACGGTCATAGGCTCGCATACTGAGCCCGAGTGCGCCAAAAGAAGTCTGCAATAATTGCTCTGCTTCCGGCAGTATTCGTGCAGTCCGCCGCAGAGCCGCGCCGCTAAGCTCGCCATTTCGGCGGTAAGGCGACCCTGCATAACGTTCTAACTGAATGCTCACGGCTTTCTCGACCTCCAGTCGCATCTCATTAGAAGAGAGCGGTCGGGGGTCGTGCTGCCATTTCGGCGGTCTTGGAACCTCCACATGCATATCGATCCGGTCAAGCAATGGCCCCGAGATTTTCTCCCGATACTGCGCAATTCGATAAGGAGAGCACGTGCAGAGCTGCTGAGGGGGCTCGCTCCCAAAAAAGCCGCAAGGGCAGGGGTTAAGACTAATTGTTAATAGAAAATGAGCTGGGAAGGTAAATGCTGCGCGGGAACGGCTAATTGTAACCCTCCTTTCCTCCAGCGGTTGTCTCAGCACCTCAAGAGCTGTTCGGGAGAATTCGGGCAGTTCATCCAGAAACAGCACCCCTCGATGAGCAAGGCTGACCTCTCCAGGCTTGGGAATGCTTCCCCCGCCGATCAGTCCGCCTGCGGAAATTGTATGGTGCGGCGAGCGGAATGGCCGTGTGGTCAATAGTCCGCCGGTATGCTGGCGTAACAGGCCAGCCGCGCTGTAAATTTTCGTGACCTCCAGCGATTCTTCGGGAGTAAGTGCGGGAAGGATGCCGGGAAGCCTGCGAATGAGCATCGTCTTGCCAGTGCCCGGAGGTCCTATAAGCAGCAGATTATGCATCCCTGCAGCAGCAATTGTAAGTGCCCGTTTGACATGATGCTGCCCTAACACATCACAGTAATCCTCGGCTGTGTTCGCGGTTTCTGCAACAGGAGTCGAGGCGTCCCGGCTCGATTGACAGATCAAGCGTTCCAATGCTGCGGGGCCGGTGCATGATGCTTGATCCTGCTTGCTAGGGTCTGATCCACTCTCCGGCAAAAGCTGCTTCAAATGCTGAAGGCCATAAATGGTCATCCCCTCCAGCAGCAGCGCTTCCTCGACGTTGCCTTCAGGCACAAGCACGGCATGAAATCCGTTCCGTCTTGCCAGGTCGACCATGGCAAGGACGCCTGGAACAGGGCGAAGCGCGCCGTCAAGCGCCAGCTCGCCAATGATCAGGAGCCGGTCCAAGCCGGGCAATTGAACTTGTCCGCTTGCGGCAAGCAAGCCGATGGCGATAGCCAGATCAAACGCAGTACCTTCCTTGCGAATATCGGCAGGCGCAAGGTTGATAGTTATCCGCTGCATGGGAAAGGTAAATCCGCAGTTTTTTATCGCGGACCGTACCCGTTCAACCGCTTCCCGGATAGCCGAATCCGGAAGTCCTACTACGCTGGTCTGGGGAATACCGCTCGCCAGATCGACCTCAACTTCAATCATAACTCCATCAATACCGTACAGACATGCGCTGGACACTTTGCTATACAACACAAAAAACACCTTCTTCCATTGAATTCATTCGGCTTTGCCGCTTCAACGGGAAAAGGTGCTTCCTTATTTCCACGATTTTCTAATCATTCTCTACTGGTATCCTAGTTGCTTCTGAGTTGGTTGTCAATCCATCCAGAGATTAAAGGAGGATATTTCAAAAAGTCATCTTTTGATCACGAAGTGGTTCAAAGAGAGCTATTCGATGCCGAACGACTCTCCTGATCCCTCCTTCCCCGTTTTACGGACAATACGTCTTCTTAGAGCTAATTTCTGATGATATGGGAATGTAAGGGACATTTTGTACACCTAGCTAGTAGATTTGAAGGGGAAAGGGTTGATGGCAGATATGGAAAGTGATCCAACGACGTGCAGCGCATATGAAGCAGGCGTTTCTTGATTAAAAGTTGATTTTTTGAACAAGCTCTATATTTGAACACGCTCTATGGCTCTATACTCTATATATGATGTATTTCAGAAAATCAAGTTACAAGCGCACAAGGAAATAAATTATTTCCTTAGCGGCATAAGGGCTGCAAAGTCATGAAAGCGATACCTAATTGATATTAATAAATATTCTATTTTCCAGATTAAATTGAAATGGAAATCACCTCCATTCCTTATTTTTACTGAAAATACGACTATTTTAGCAAGAGATGGCCATTTCTAGAATTGGAAGTTGTTTTTTGTTTAATCGTTCTCAAAATGAGATAATATCCATATTAAAAAGTTGTGTATAAATCATGAACTTTTTAAGGAAAGCGTTTTAAAAACATGGTACAATAGGTTGAGTTTTACTAAGATGCGTGTTCAAAAAGTTGAGCTTTTTGAATTGCCTCTTAAAATAGTGCGTTACCTCTAATACCGCCTGTGACAGGAGGATTCCAAGTATGAATATCCATGAATATCAAGGAAAAGAAGTGCTTAAGCAGTATGGAGTTGCCGTTCCGGAGGGACGAGTCGCATTTTCTGTAGATGAAGCGGTAGCTGCCGCTGAGGCGCTGAACAGTCCCGTTGTGGTTGTCAAAGCTCAAATCCATGCCGGAGGCCGCGGAAAGGCTGGCGGCGTCAAGGTTGCAAAGAGCTTGGAGGAGGTCCGTACATACGCGGATGACATTCTTGGCAAAGTACTGGTCACGCATCAGACTGGGCCGGAAGGGAAAGAGGTTAAGCGTCTGCTGATCGAACAAGGATGCGATATTAAGAAGGAATACTATGTGGGCGTGGTTGTAGATCGCGGAACGGGACGAGTCGTCATGATGGTATCAGAGGAAGGCGGCACCGAAATCGAGGAAGTTGCCGCGCATACCCCTGAGAAAATCATCAAAGAGATCATAGATCCCGCTATCGGACTTCAAGCCTTCCAGGCTCGCAGATTGGCTTTTGCCATAAACATTCCGAAAGAGCTTATCCAGGAAGCGGCCCGGTTCATGCTGGCTCTTTATGAAGCATTTGTGGATAAGGATTGCTCTATCGCGGAGATTAATCCGTTGGTTGTAACCGGAGACGGGAAGGTCATGGCGCTGGATGCCAAGCTGAATTTTGACGCCAATGCCTTGTACCGCCATCCTGAAATCGCGGCGCTGCGCGATTTGGAAGAGGAGGATGTCAAGGAGATTGAAGCCTCGAAGTATGATTTGAGCTATATCGCACTAGACGGCAACATCGGTTGCATGGTGAACGGAGCGGGCCTCGCGATGTCTACGATGGACATTATTAAATATTATGGCGGAGACCCGGCCAATTTCCTGGATGTTGGGGGCGGCGCAACAGCAGAGAAGGTTACCGAAGCGTTTAAAATTATTTTATCCGACTCGAAGGTGAAAGGAATCTTCGTCAACATTTTCGGCGGAATCATGAAATGCGATGTGATCGCTTCCGGGATCGTCGAAGCCGCCAAGCAAGTAGAGCTTGACCGTCCGCTGGTAGTGCGACTGGAAGGAACCAATGTCGAGCTTGGCAAGAAAATATTGGGGGAATCAGGGCTTGCGATTGTATCTGCGGATTCCATGGCTGATGGTGCGCAGAAGATCGTCGCTTTAGTATCCTGATCGTTGAATATAACCATATCACCTGTTCTATATTAGGGGAGGTATTTTTTAGATGAGTATATTGATCGGTAAACATACCCGGGTTATTACTCAAGGAATTACAGGTAAAACGGCATTATTTCATGCCAAAGGGGCTTTGGATTACGGTACGCAAATGGTCGGCGGCACCTCGCCGGGAAAAGGCGGAACCCAGGTGGATATCGCGCTGGAAAGCGGGGAGACCGTTAGTCTGCCTGTATTTAACACAGTTTGTGAGGCGAAGGAGGCAACGGGCGCTACAGCAAGTGTAATTTATGTGCCCCCTGCAGCAGCAGCAGACTCGATTCTGGAGGCGGTTGAAGCCGAGTTGGAACTCGTAATCTGCATTACGGAAGGCATCCCGGTGCTTGATATGGTCAAAGTTAAGCGGTATATGGAAGGAAAGAAAACGGTGCTGATCGGGCCGAACTGTCCAGGGGTGATTACACCTGGAGAGTGCAAAATTGGCATTATGCCAGGCTACATCCACCTTCCTGGGCATGTGGGCGTCGTATCCCGCAGCGGAACGCTGACTTATGAGGCAGTTCACCAGTTAACGACCCGTGGGATCGGTCAATCCTCGGCGGTAGGCATTGGCGGAGATCCGGTGAAGGGCTCGGAATTTATCGATATTCTGCAGCGTTTTAATGAGGACGAGGATACCCATGCGGTCATCATGATCGGTGAAATCGGCGGTACGGCCGAAGAAGAGGCTGCGGAATGGATCCGGGATCATATGACCAAGCCGGTTGTCGGATTTATTGGCGGGGCAACAGCTCCGGCAGGTAAACGGATGGGTCATGCGGGAGCGATCATTTCCGGAGGCAAGGGCACGGCCAAGGAGAAGATTGAAAAGCTGGAGGAATGCGGGATCACGGTAGCCCCGACTCCTTCAGAAATGGGCTCGACACTGGTTCGCGTGCTGGAGGAAAAAGGGATCCTGCAAACCTGTCAAGCCAGATAGGCTATTGCAACGCGCATATCTTTTGATATAATCAGTTCAAAGGTAAGCAACCTTCAGATTCCTGCGGGAAATGAGGGTTGCTTTTTTTGCGTTGTGCAAAGTTGAGGGAAGGATGTGATTTCCGTGGATCGACGGAGTATGCTGATTGGATTGCATGAGTTCCCCGGATTGGGGTGGAAGCGAATTGAAGGTATTCTTCGTAAGGAGAAGCAATGGACAGAAGCGTGTCATTTTCAAGCCGGGGACTGGATGGAGTGCGGGGTGGAATCCGAGCTTGCGCTCCGGCTGGCGGATGAGTTCGATGAAGCGTGGATCAAGACAAGGTTAACACTAATGGAGAGAAGCGGTGTTCAGCCGATCACGATTTTTGATCCCGAATATCCTATATTAATGAAGGAAACGGTAAAACCGCCTTGGGTTTTGTACGCTATCGGGAATACGGAGCTATTGAACGGCATAACAATTGCGATGATCGGGACACGCATTCCGACCGCTTATGGACGCAGGGTGGCAGAGGATCTTACGGAAGCCTTATGTACCAAAGGTGCGGTTATTGTCAGCGGTTTGGCGCGCGGAATCGACGGGATTTGTCATGAAGCTGCGATTCGTTGTAACGGATCCACCATTGCGGTGCTGGGTACGGCGATTGACACCGTCTATCCCTCAGAGCACAGCGGGCTTTGCCGGATGATTGCAGAGCGTGGTCTGCTGCTGTCCGAATATCCAATAGGGACGAAGAGCCACCCGGGGCTGTTTCCCCAACGAAACCGGATCATTGCCGGTATTTCCCGCGGGACGGTAGTCGTGGAAGCCGACGTTCGAAGCGGCTCCCTAATCACCGCGGATCAGGCGCTTGAGGCAGGCAGGGATGTATTTGCTGTGCCGGGACCGATTACTTCACCCAAAAGCAGAGGGACGCTGGGACTTCTGAAGCAAGGAGCGAAAATAGTGACTGAGCCCTCCGATATTTTAGAGGAATATGAGCAGGAATTAAAGGGCACTGATACGAAAAGCCGACCTCTCCTTACAATAAACGAGTTGACAAATGAGGAGCGCAAAATATACCATATGCTGGAGCAGGAGGACTTTACTTTTGACAGGCTAAGGGAACAGACCGCGTGGGAGTTTGGACATTTACATTCAGTTCTGTTATCTTTAATCATGAAAAAAGCGGTAGTTCAATTACCTGGTTCTGTTTATAAGATTATATAGTCCATTCCTAACTGAGAGTGGCTTGTTCAAGTGACTATATACTGTGTATTTTATTTAAGTGTTGTGATGTCTGAGAGGAGGATGAACCTGTGGCGGATTCACTCGTCATCGTGGAGTCGCCTGCCAAGGCGAAAACGATTGGCAAATACTTAGGGAGCAAATACATCGTGAAAGCCTCAATGGGACATGTTCGCGATTTGCCCAAAAGCCAAATTGGGGTTGAAGTAGAGAATGACTTCAGTCCGAAGTATATTACGATCCGCGGAAAGGGTTCTGTATTAAAAGAGTTAAAGGATGCCAGTAAGAAGGTAAAGAAAATTTATCTGGCGGCTGACCCCGATCGTGAAGGTGAAGCAATCGCTTGGCACTTGGCTCATGTACTGGATCTGGACCAGACGGAAAGCTGCCGGGTCGTATTTAATGAAATTACAAAGCAAGCTGTAAAGGATGCTTTCAAGACCCCGCGTAAAATCAATATGGATCTCGTTAATGCCCAGCAGGCCAGACGGATTCTGGACCGCCTTGTCGGTTATAAGGTGAGCCCGTTATTATGGAAGAAAATCAAAAAAGGAATGTCGTTTGGACGGGTCCAATCGGTAGCACTCAAGATTATATTGGACCGTGAGAACGAGATTTCCGAATTTACACCGGAAGAATACTGGACTATTACGGCGAAGCTGAAGACCGGGGATACTGCCTTTGAAGCGAAATTCCATCAATTTAAAGGTCAGAAGCTGGAATTGAAGAGCGAGGATCAGGTTCAGGATATCCTGAAATCGATCGGAGACGCTTCTTTCAGCGTAGCAGAAGTGAAGGAGAAAGAACGCCTCCGTCATCCTGCTGCGCCGTTTACGACCAGTTCGCTGCAGCAGGAAGCGGCCCGCAAGCTGAATTTCCGTGCTGCCAAGACAATGTCGGTTGCCCAGCAACTGTATGAGGGTGTAGATCTCGGCAAGGAAGGTACCGTTGGTCTTATTACGTATATGCGTACCGACTCGACGCGTATCGCCGCCTCTGCACAGGAGGAAGCGAAGGAATATATTCTGGGAAAATTCGGAGAGGCCTTTGCTCCCGAGACGCCGCGTCAATATTCCAAAAAGGCGGCCAGTGCGCAGGATGCCCACGAAGCGATCCGTCCCACCTCGGCACTGCGGGATCCGGAATCGGTTAAGGCGTTCACCAGCCGCGATCAATACCGGCTCTACAAGCTGGTCTGGGAGCGTTTCATGGCCAGTCAGATGTCCTCTGCCGTATTGGATACGATGTCGGTGGATATCAACGCGGGCGAAGCGGTCTTCCGGGCTGTCGGATCCAAAATCCGCTTCCATGGCTTCATGAAAGTGTATGTAGAAGGCAATGATGACGGCACGACTGAAGACGATAAGTTTCTCCCGCCAATGCAGGAAGGCGAAGCTCTGAAGGTGGATGAGATCGAGCCGAAGCAGCACTTTACCCAGCCGCCGCCCCGATATACGGAAGCTCGTCTGGTCAAGACACTGGAGGAACTCGGGATCGGACGGCCAAGTACGTATGCGCCGACACTGGAGACGATCCAGAAACGCGGCTACGTGGCGATCGAGGAGAAGAAGTTTATGCCTACTGAATTGGGCGAGCTTCTTATTGAACAGACGGAACAGTTTTTTCCGGAGATTCTTAATGTAGAATTTACGGCTCATATGGAGGAAGACCTTGACCATGTGGAGGAAGGATCTGAGGACTGGGTCCGGGTGCTGGGCGAATTTTATGAATCATTCGAGAAGCGTCTCCGTGTTGCTGAAGAAGAAATGAAGGAAGTCGAGATTGAAGACGAGGTCTCCGATGAATTGTGTGAAAAATGCGGCAAGCCTATGGTATATAAGCTGGGCCGTTTCGGGAAGTTCCTGGCATGCTCCGGATTTCCGGATTGCCGGAATACGAAGCCGATCATCAAGGATATTGGTGTAATCTGTCCAAAGTGTAAGGAAGGGCATGTGGTTGAACGGCGCAGTAAAAAGGGCAGAATTTTTTATGGCTGCGACAAATACCCGGAATGCGACTTTGTGTCATGGGATAAGCCCTCTCCGAAGCCTTGTCCTAATTGCGGCTCCTTGCTTGTCGAGAAGCGCAAAAAGCAGGGGGGCAAGCTGCAATGTACGGCTTGCGACTTTACGGAGCAGATCGAAGATCAGGATGACGATAGCATTGAAGATTGAGTGACAGCAAGATCTGGGAGGATAAGACATTGACAGACACGAAGAAGGTAACTGTCATCGGAGCGGGTCTGGCTGGCAGTGAAGCCGCATGGCAGCTTGCCAGCCGAGGCGTTCCGGTGAAGTTATATGAAATGCGGCCGGTCGTAAAGACACCGGCCCATCATACTGATAAATTTGCCGAGCTCGTATGCAGCAACTCGCTGCGGGCCAACGGGCTTACCAATGCGGTGGGTGTGCTGAAGGAAGAGATGAGAATGTTGAATTCTCTGGTCCTCGGCTCGGCTGACCGCAATGCGGTGCCTGCCGGAGGAGCGCTTGCTGTCGACCGTGACGGGTTTTCCGGCGAGATCACCACTTCTCTTCATGAGCACCCGCTTGTAGAGGTTGTAAATGAAGAACTCACCCAGATTCCTGAAGATGGAATTGTAGTTATTGCAACCGGTCCTCTGACGTCTCCGGCGTTATCGGAGCAAATCCGGAAATTAACGGGTGAGGATTATTTCTATTTCTACGATGCGGCTGCTCCGATTGTGGAGAAGGATTCCATCGATATGAGTAAAGTGTACCTGGCTTCTCGCTATGATAAGGGCGAAGCGGCTTATCTGAATTGTCCGATGAGCGAGGAAGAGTTCGATGCCTTTTACGAGGCTCTAATTACGGCCGAGGTCGCACAGCTCAAGGAATTTGAGAAAGAGATTTATTTTGAGGGCTGCATGCCGATAGAGATTATGATGCGGCGCGGCAAGCAGACGGCGCTGTTCGGACCGATGAAGCCGGTTGGCTTGGTCAATCCGCATACCGGAACACTTCCTCATGCGGTAGTGCAATTGCGTCAGGATAATGCCGCGGGAACCTTGTACAATTTGGTCGGCTTCCAGACTCATCTGAAGTGGGGAGAACAAAAGCGAGTATTTTCAATGATTCCCGGACTTGAAAATGCCGAATTTGTCCGGTACGGGGTCATGCACCGGAATACCTTTATCAATTCTCCAAAGCTGCTGTCTCCAACTTATCAGCTCAAGGAACGTCCGACTCTTTTCTTTGCAGGCCAAATGACCGGTGTGGAAGGGTATGTAGAGTCTGCTGCTTCCGGCTTGATCGCAGGAATTAACGCTGCTCAAGCTTATCATGAACGGGAAGGGATTGTATTTCCGGAAGATACGACGCTCGGAAGCATGGCGAGATATGTTACGAATGCGGATGTGGAGCATTTTCAACCCATGAATGCGAATTTCGGCCTGTTTCCAAAGCTGGATACCAGATTCCGGAAGAAGGCGGAGAAGAATGAAGCGCTGGCGCATCGGGCGCTGGACAGTCTGAGGTCTTTTATTGATACGGAAGGACTATAAGTGCGAGTTCAATAAGTCAACTTATCAGCACCGAGAAGGTTGCGAGAACCCGAAGAAGGAGGAGCGGAGTGTAGGCAGACCCTACATGAGCGAAATGCTTCCAAAGGAAGCATACCTCGTAAGCATTCGCTTGGAGTTTTAGGGTGAACGAAAGATTCGATGTCGAATTTACCTCTTGAATTACTTCGTGTGATCAAAAGATGACTTTTTGAATAACCTCTATAAATATACGGTAATTCAGCGAGCTAATCAAAAAGGAAGGAAGCGGTACGATGATTCCTAGTTTTCATGCCACGACAATCTGTGCTGTTCGCCAGAATGGCAAATGTGCTATTGCGGGGGACGGACAGGTTACCTTCGGCGAGAGTGTTGTCATGAAACAAACAGCCAAGAAGGTTCGCAGATTATATCGAGGACAGGTTATAGCAGGATTTGCAGGCTCTGTTGCAGATGCGATCACCTTGTTCGAGAAATTTGAGGCTAAGCTGGAGGAACATCACGGCAACCTGCAACGCGCAGCTGTCGAATTAGCCAAGGATTGGCGACAGGATCGGGTGCTCCGAAAGCTGGAGGCATTGATGATCGTTATGGATCGTTCTGGAATGTTGCTTATTTCGGGGGGCGGAGAAATCATTGAGCCTGATGATGAAGTGCTGGCTATCGGATCAGGCGGCAATTTTGCACTGTCGGCTGCCAGAGCCTTGAAGCGGCATACCCAGATGGAAGCTAAAGAGATTGCTTATGAAGCACTCAAAGTGGCTTCTGAAATTTGTGTCTATACGAACAGCAATATTATAGTTGAAGAACTATGACCGGAGGGATGCTGCAATGCAAAACGCTAATTTGACGCCCAGACAGATCGTAGCTGAGCTCGACAAGTATATTGTAGGACAGAAGCAGGCGAAGAAATCGGTTGCTGTTGCACTCCGGAACCGTTATCGCCGCAGTTTGCTCAGCGATGAGGTTCAAGACGAGATTGTACCTAAAAATATATTAATGATTGGCCCTACAGGTGTAGGGAAGACGGAAATTGCCCGCAGACTTGCGAAGCTGGTGGGAGCTCCTTTTGTGAAGGTGGAAGCTACCAAATTCACTGAGGTGGGATATGTCGGACGTGATGTAGAATCCATGGTGCGCGATCTAGTGGAGGGTGCGATTCGTACAGTCAAGCTGGAGCGGACGGAGAAGGTGAAGGATCGGGCCGAGGAACTGGCGAATGAACGACTGGTTCAAATTCTAGTTCCGTCCGGAAACAAGGCTAAAAACAATCGTAATCCGTTCGAGATGCTGTTTGGCAATCAGAATGACAATAATGCTCCTGCAGAAGGCAAGGAAGAGGAAGACAGTCAGGTGACAGAGAGCCGTCGGCAGGTGCGGTTCAAATTGCTGTCCGGGCAACTTGAAAATGATATAGTCGAGATCGAGGTTGAGGATCATTCCCCGACGATGATGGATATGTTTGCAGGGCAAGGCAATGATCAGATGGGAATGAATATGCAGGAGATGTTCGGCAATATTTTGCCGAAGCGCACGAAGAAGCGCAAGCTCTCGGTAAAAGAAGCGCGCAAAGTGCTGACGCAGGAAGAGGCTGCCAAGCTGATTGATCAGGATGATCTAATCCAGGAGGCAGTGGAGCGTGCAGAGCAGTCCGGCATTATTTTCATCGATGAAATTGACAAGGTGGCCAGTAAAGGGCAAGGCTCGGGTCCTGATGTATCCCGCGAGGGCGTACAGAGAGATATCCTTCCGATCGTGGAAGGTTCTACAGTTATGACGAAGTATGGTCCTGTGAAAACAGACTATATCCTGTTCATTGCGGCCGGTGCCTTTCACATTGCGAAGCCATCCGATTTGATTCCCGAGCTTCAAGGGCGCTTTCCGATCCGGGTCGAGCTCAGCAGTTTGTCACTGGATGATTTCGTCTCCATTTTGACTGAGCCCAAGAATGCGCTCACTAAGCAATATACAGAACTGCTTCGGACAGAGAATATCGAGATTGAATTTTCTTCAGACTCGATTCGAGAGATTGCTTCAATTGCAGCCAATGTAAATGCTAATAATGAAAACATCGGAGCCCGCCGTCTGCATACGATCTTGGAGAAATTGCTTGAGGATCTATCTTTCGAGGCCCCAGAATTAACTTTGGAGCGGATGGTCATTACGCCTGAGTATGTCCGGGACAAATTGGGGGATATTGCCAAGGACCGCGATTTAAGTCAATACATTTTATAGGATACGAATTGCTAATATGAGGCCATAGGACCCAATTATTCTCGGGTCTTGTGGTCTTTTGTCGTTTGTGTGTATTTATTATCAGAATAATCAGACGAACTTCTCATTAAAATTGCAAAAAAATACAAATTGTACCTATTTTATCATTAAAAACATGAAAGATAGTGCTTTTTTCATATTGTAAATATGTCGATTCTACACGAAACTTAGGATATATGACATTCTCCTAGTTTTTTCAAAAGTAGGACATTCGAAAGACAATGATTCTGTAATTATTTGTCGAAAAAAAGAGGGATTTGTGAAGTCTTGTGGAAGTAGAAGAGGAAGGTTTTCAGAAAGAAATTGGAAGTAAGTAGTTTTGAGGAGGCAGCAGCATGCAATTGTTAAACGGCATCGGGTTTCAACGGCTTGAAACCGCGCTGCAGGCGGCTAATCTGAGACAAGAGGTGCTCGTCGGCAACATAGCAAATGTGGATACGCCTTATTACAAACGGTCAAGCGTATCATTTGAAAATTTACTGAAAACGGAAATGAACAGCATGACTCCCTCATTAGTTGGGCGGCGAACAAACGAAAAACATATGGAAATAGGTCTTTCGGCTCAAAATGCTCGGCCGACGGTCACCGTCGACCGATCGACTTCGATGAATAATAACTTGAATAACGTGGACATTGACAGTGAAATGACCCAACTCGCGGAAAACCAGTTGCGTTACAACGCATATGTAGAACAGGTCAATTACCAGATTAAGATGAAACGGGTCGCAGTGGAAGGGAGATAGTGAGACATGAATATCAGCAACAGCTTTAGTATAAGTGCCTCAGCACTTACTGCCCAACGGCTTCGTATGGACGTGGTGTCTTCCAACATTGCCAACGCAGAGACAACAAGAGCATCGGTAGTGGACGGTAAAGCGGTTCCGTATCGTCGAAAGACGGTAGTGATGTCACCCCTGAATACCGGCAGCTTTAGTGAAACCTTGAATCAGGCGCTGGGAAGTAATAAGACGGCAAGTCGTGGGGTTAAGGTAACTGCCATTAAGGAAGATAGTTCTGACTTCAAACCGGTTTATAATCCGACGCACCCGGATGCAAACAGTGAAGGGTATGTATATATGCCTAATGTTGATGTTTTGAAAGAAATGGTAGACGTCATGTCGGCCTCCAGATCGTATGAAGCTAACGTCACTGCGCTAAATGCCAGTAAGGCTATGATCACCAAAGCATTGCAGATTGGTAAGTAACGGATATTCGAAACCTATAGAGACGGGAGTGGTGAAAATTGATTCAAAGTATTGACTTTAATGCTTTAAATAGCGTGAGTTCTGTTGGAAACACCTCGGGAAAAACAGCGGTATCTCAGACTCCTGCTGAAAGCATGAAAAACTTTGGAGCTTATCTATCCGATGCATTGGATAGTGTTGCAGCACAGGAAAGCAATGTACAGGTAATGAACAATAAATTTTTGCTTGGACAGGTCAGTGCTGATGAAGTCATGATTGCTTCAGAACAAGCGATGTTAAGTTTGCAGTTGACTACGCAAGTGAGAAACAAGGTCATAGAGGCTTATCAAGAAATTATGCGTACGCAAATTTAACGAATTTTCAGGACGCTTGTGATGGGGTGACATTGTGAATGAAAGAATAGCCCAGTATCGGACGAAAGCTGCCGAATTCTGGAACCGATTCAGTAATAAGCAGAAAATCATGCTGTTTTCCACGGTTGGAATCATAATGCTTGCTATCGTATTGCTAACCATACAGTTCTCGAAAACTGAGTATGAGGTAGCTTTTACAAATCTTGATTCTTCCGATGCGGCCGGGATCATCAAACATCTTGAAACCGGCGGAATTGCTTACAAGCTTGGTGCTGATGGGACGAGCATATCTGTTCCGAGTAAAGATGCTTCCAGAGTGAAGGTCGATGTAGGTTCCCAAGGTATTGTTCAGAATGGCTCGATCGGATGGGAAGCCTTCAATGAAGGATCATCCTTGATCGGAATGACTGATAATGAGTTTAATGTCAAATACAAAAGCGCTCTGAACGGCGAGGTTGAACAGTTGCTTAAGCGGATGCATGGCATTCAGGATGCAAAAGTATTGATCAATTTGCCGGCAGAGAACGTTTTTGCCAGTCTTAATGAAAAAGAAAAGGCCTCTGCTTCTGTGGTTGTAACCTTCAAATCCGGTTATCGTCCGGATCAGGAAGCGGTTGACGGGTATTTCAACTTAGTAAAGACCTCTGTACCGAATCTGCCGATTGAAAATATATCACTCTCCTCCAGCGATGATTCCATCCTGTTGCCGACCGGAGAGGGCAAGGGACAGATCGGTTCGCTGACCACAGCCGTACAAGAAAACTTAACGCTTCAGAAAAAGTTCGAAAGTGATGTGAGGCAAAGCGTTAGACAGTTTCTGGCTCGATTGATGGGTCAGGATAGCGTCGAGGTCCTCGTTACGTCTAAGCTGAATTTCGATCAGATCAGCCAGAAGGAAAACCTGGTAACCCCCGTGGATACGGAAAACATGAAGGGGATTGAAATCAGCGCTGAACGAATTCAAAAAAGCTATACCGGTCAAGGCACGTCGGATAGCGGTGTAGCAGGAACAGGTGAAACGGATGTAGCTAATTATCCGGCAGCAGATAATAGCAACACTACGACTTCCTCAGAGGAATCCTCCTCGACGGTTAACTATGAAGTTAACCGAATTACTAAGGATATTATTGCTAGCCCATATGTTATTAAAGATTTAACCATTAACGTTGCTGTTGAACCACCTAACGGACAAGAAACTTTAGATCCTGCTACAAAATCAGCAATCGAAAATGTCTTGGCTAATATTGTTGGTTCCTACCTAGCAGATTCTGGTAGTACCTATACAGACGATGAACTGCTTAAAAAAGTTTCGGTGTTGTCCCAAGCTTTTCATAAGGACGATACAAAAACTTCTGGACTCAGTCTTTCCAGCCCGCTGGTATGGGGAGCTCTTGCAGCAGCGTTGCTTGCCATTGCCGGGGTCGTAGTCGTACTGGTACGCCGTGGACGAAAACAGAATGAAGAAATCGAAGAGGAAATTCCTATGCCGCTTACTCCGGAATTCCCATCGATTAATCTGGATACTGTTACAAATGAAAATCAGGTGCGCAAACAGCTAGAGACGCTGGCCAAGAAAAAGCCGGACGAATTCGTCAATTTGCTCCGTACCTGGCTGGCTGACGAATAGAGGTGAACGCATTGTCAAAATCAACGACTCCCATATTATCAGGCAAGCAGAAAGCGGCGATTTTACTTATAACGCTTGGACCTGAAGTATCGGCACAAATTTTTAAGCATTTGCGTGAGGATGAAATTGAGCAACTAACCTTGGAAATCGCTAATGTCCGTAAGGTAGACAATACGGAAAAAGACATGATCATGTCGGAATTTCACCAAATTTGTCTGGCACAGGAATATATAACTCAGGGCGGGATCAATTACGCCAAGGAAATCTTGGAGAAGGCGCTTGGTCAATCCAGAGCGATTGATATCATTAACCGCCTTACAGCTACGCTTCAAGTTCGACCATTTGATTTTGCCCGCAAGGCAGATCCTAACCAGATTCTGAACTTTATTCAGAATGAGAATGAACAGACGATTGCTTTAGTCTTGTCCTATCTGCAATTCGAACAAGCAGCGGCAATTCTGTCCTCGCTTCCTCAGGAAAAGCAAGCTGAGGTGGCGAGAAGAATTGCGATGATGGACAGCACATCGCCGGAGGTTATTTCTCAGGTGGAGCGTGTGCTGGAGCAAAAGCTCTCGGCGACGGTTACTCAGGATTACACCACTGCCGGGGGACTCGAGGCGATTGTTCAAATCCTCAACGGCGTCGATCGCGGAACAGAACGTACGATTCTCGATTCACTGGAGATTCAGGATCCGGAATTGGCCGAAGAGATCAAGAAACGCATGTTCGTTTTCGAGGATATTGTCAATATCGACAACCGCTCGATCCAGCGCATTATCCGCGACGTCGAGAATGCCGATTTGCAGCTTGCGCTCAAGGTGGCAAGCGAAGAGGTCCGCGACGCTGTATTCCGCAATATGTCCAAGCGGATGTCGGATACGTTCAAGGAAGAAATGGAATTTATGGGGCCTGTGCGGTTGCGTGATGTTGAAGAAGCTCAGACCCGGATTGTGGCTACGATCCGCAGACTGGAAGATTCCGGTGAGATAATCATTGCCCGTGGCGGAGGAGATGACATCATTGTCTAATTTGATCAAAGTATCCCAGTATGTGCCGGTTGAAGTTCTCAAACAACTGAATTTGGCAAGGACATATGATGTCCCTGAGGAGCAGCGATCAGATGAGGAGGAGCACCAGGCGGCTGAAGTCGTACACAAGCCTTCGGCCCAGGATCTAGCCGCTGAAGAAGCAAGAAACCAAATGTTATCTGATGCCAAGGATTTTGCTGAATCCCAGATTAGAATCGCGTCGGAACAGGCAGAACGTATGCTGGAAGAGGCAAAGGCGGAGATAGAACGTTGGTGGAATGAACGGCGGGAGCAGGATGAGCATTTAATCGAAGCTGTTAAATCCGAAGCCTTCAATGAAGGCTATGAAGAAGGGAAACAGCGCGCTCTGGAAGATCTGCAGGATGAAATCTCCGGAAAGATGGCTGAAGCTTCTGCTGTACTCCAGCAGGCCTATGTGGAGAAGGATCAAATTATTCAAGAAGCTGAACCGTTCCTGGTTGAACTTAGTTGTGCGATTGCCGAAAAAGTGATCGACAAGCAACTGGAGATGAATCCGGATTACACCATTGATTTGATCAAAAAAAGTTTGTCTCGTAAAAAAGAACAAGGCATATTGACCCTGTGTGTATCTCCAGCTCAATTCTCATTTGTGCAGGCAGCTAGAGAAGAATTAAGTCTGGTGATCGATTCACAAGCAGAACTGCAAATTCTTCCCGATCCGGCCGTACACGACAAGGGCTGCGTAATCCGTTCTTCGTTCGGCAGCGTAGACGCCAAAGTTGATACTCAGCTTAAGGAAATCAAGAAGGAGCTTCTGCGAATCTCCAGACAAAGTGACGAATGGAGTAGCGGAGATGGTGAGTATGAAACCAGATAGATACATTGAACATCTAAGACAAGTGGATCCGGTGCGAATTAACGGAAAAGTAACCCAGGTGATTGGACTCATGGTTGAATCCGAAGGACCGGATGCAAGTATCGGCGACGTCTGTTATATCTATCCGGGGAAATCCACCCAACCGCTGCAGGCGGAGGTCGTGGGGTTTCGTGATAATAAGGTGCTGCTGATGCCTTTAGGCGAGTTAACCTCTATCGGTCCAGGCTGTGATGTGGTGGGAACCGGGAAGCCCTTAACGGTTCAGGTTGGTTCTGAATTGCTCGGCAAGGTGCTCGATGGATTGGGACAACCTCTGGATGGCTCCTTGCTGCCTTCGCGAATGGGACATTACTCAACCTCGAATAAACCCATGAATCCTTTGACACGGCCGCGAGTAGCGGAGCCAATCAGTATCGGGGTTCGGGCCATTGACGGACTGCTTACGATCGGCAAAGGTCAACGCGTGGGGATATTTGCCGGTTCTGGTGTCGGAAAGAGTACCTTGATGGGAATGATCGCCCGGAACACCGCAGCTGATGTCAACGTCATCGCTTTGGTCGGTGAACGGGGGAGAGAGGTGCTGGATTTTATCGAACGGGATTTGGGACCGGAGGGTCTTGAGCGTTCTGTCGTAATCGTGGCAACCTCTGATCAGCCAGCGCTTATTCGGATGAAGGGGGCGCTTATCGCCACTTCAATTGCTGAGTATTTCCGCGATCGAGGGCTGAATGTCATGCTGATGATGGATTCAGTCACGCGCTATGCAATGGCGCTTCGCGAAGTCGGGCTCGCCGTTGGCGAACCGCCTGCAATGAGAGGGTATACGCCTTCCGTGTTTGCGGCGTTGCCTAAACTGATGGAACGGGCGGGGACAGGTCCGACAGGCTCAATCACGGCCTTCTATACCGTGCTCGTCGACGGGGACGACATGAATGAGCCGATCGCCGATGCAGTGCGGGGGATTCTGGACGGGCACATCGTGTTGAACCGGAATATAGCGAACAAAGGACACTTTCCGGCGATTGATATTTTGGCCAGCATCAGTCGGGTGATGAAGGATATCGTATCTGACGATCAGAATGATGCAGCGGAAAATTACAAGCGTCTCCTAGCCGTCTATAAGGAATCGGAGGATCTGATCAACATCGGAGCCTATCAGCATGGATCAAATGCGGCTATTGATGAAGCCATCGATGCAATTCAGAGCATTAATAGCTTTTCCAAGCAAAAAGTGAATGAAAAAGTTACTCTCGAGGAATCTCGAGCACGCTTGATATCAGAATTTTCGGGTGGGAGCTGAGCAGTAGAGCATGAAATTCCGTTACGTCTATCAAAAGGTCGTCGATTTAAAAACCAATGAAAAGACGCAGGCTGAGTGGATGTTGTCTGCGGCAGTTGGAGAACTGCAAATGGAACAGTACTCACTGGAGCAGCTGAACGAAGAGCGGAAGCGAATCTATTTTACTCTTCAGGACGAAATGGAAAACAGCGCTTCGATGATCAAGCTGCAAGAGCTTCAACGCTATCTCGAGCATCTGAACGAATGTATTCTCCGCAAAACTGGAGATGTACAGCGTGCAGAACAAAAGGTAGAGCAAAAAAAGACAGTATTGACCGGAAAAATGCTGGACGAAAAGGTATGGCTCAAGGCGAAAGAAAAGGCCAATGATAAATTTCAGCATGAGAGCCTTCTTCGGGAACAGAACGAACTGGATGAAATGGCTACGGTCCGCTTTGCCATGAGAGGCCGGTAATCGGAGGCAGTGCCAATGCATTAGGTTTGCGAAGGAGGAATCAAGATGGCTCAGAATGATTTTGAAGAAGAAATTGAGGAATCGGTAGGCGGATTTTCGCGATTCTTGTTTTTTATGACACCGATTCTCTTTACTGTAGTGCTGCTTGGGGTATTGCTGGCTTTATTCAATATGAATTTTCGTGAATCGCTGATAAATTTCGGTGAGAGAATTCCAATCGTCAGAAACTGGATCCCTGATTCTGCTTCTAAAGTTGCTTCAACCGAAACGGATGATAGTGAAATCAGTGCGGAAGAGGAAGAGCAGAAGCAGCGGGAAAGTACTGAAGCTACATTAAAGCAGTTGAAAGAACAGGTGGCAGAGCAGGAGGCTCAGCTTGCAGAAGCCAACAAGCAGGTTTCTGAGCAGGCCACTAAAGCCCAGGAGCTGGAACAACAGCTGGAAGCTGAAAAGGAACAGCAGACGGCCGTTGAACAGAGCGAAGCTCAAGCAGCTTATCAAAGAGAAGTAAAAAAATTGGCGCAGCTCTATGCAGGAATGAGTCCAAGCAAAGCCGCGGCGATCTTTGATAAGCTGACCACCGAGGAAGCAATTCAAATGCTGAGTGTGATGAACAATGAGAGCAAGGCGGCTATTCTTGAGAAAATGGACGCCCAGAAAGCTGCTGATATTTCAATTATGCTGAAGGATGTAAATTCTTCTGAAGATCTGGCGATTGCGGCTTTGCAATCCAGGCTTAAAAAAGAGGCCGCTGAAGAAGCTGGATCTACACCGTCAGCATCAACGGGTCTAACGGATACTCAGTTGAGTCAAACTTTCTCGTCGCTCCCGGCTGAGTCAGCTGCCAAACTGATTGTACAGACTTACAAAATCAGCCCTGACAAAGCATTAAGAATTCTTAAAGCAGTCGGGGATTCAACAAGATCAAGCATTTTAGAAGAGATGATGAAGGCGGATGAACAGCTGTCCGTCAAGATCATGAATCAACTGGTAACAAAATAAGACATTGAAGAATTATGAAAGGAGGTGAAAAAATGAGTCAATCTGTATCTAATGTATCTTCTAACTCCGCGCTAGGAGGCTTGTGGACCGGTTCGGCAACCAAAAGCTCGGGCACGCAAGGAAGTGATTCTGCCTTTGGCTTGGCGTTATCAACCATGATTGGCGGAGAAGCGGCAACTCAAGAAGGCGGTTTGGCGGCACAGCTGACCTTGTTGTCCTTGGCTAATTCATCCGAGAATGCTGAGAATAATGCCGAGGTAGATTTGGCAGGGTTGCTTGAAGGACTAGTTGCACAGCTGGAGGAAGCTGACAAGGAATCTTCCTATAGCGGGGAGCTTTTGGACATGCTTCAAAGCTGGTTGCAAAGTGCGATTTCTTTCCTCAATAGTACATCCAATCAAGTGGCAGAACAGAATGCTTCCAACGAAGCATTGCTGACTTTGGCGGAACAGCCGCAGACGATCCGTTTTGCATTACAAGATGTGATAATGCAACTTGCGCAAAGAAGCGGTACGAATCAACCAGAGCTTACAAATGTGACCTCCGGGCAAGCGACATCGATTCTGGAGTCTCTTCAAGCCATCCTGACGAATGCGGGAGTGTCTGCAGAGAAAGGCACAGCAGACCGCAACCGCCAAACTGCTGGAAGTGAATTTGCAGGGAAGCTGGTCAACCAGCTAGGATTAGCGAATCAGGATGCAAAGCAGCTTCAGACCACCGGAATAACCAATCATCGATTTGCTGCTGATAGCCTAAAGACTGTCACTGACACGGCTCCGCTCCAGGTAGTACAGCATGTCGAAGAATCAAATCCGGCAGCCGGCAGCAAACAGGCCGTAACCGAGAGTTCCCTAACTGAGACCGATGGTTGGATTCAGTCTGGAACGATCGTAACAGCCGGTCAACTTGCACTTCGTGATAATTCTGCGGCAGCATTGAAGATTCCGGCAACCCAGGTTCCTGTGGAAAAATTCAGTGAAGAAGTCGGCAAGTTTATCGTAAACAAGCTAGAGATTATCAAGGCTGGCGGTGTTTCCGAAGCAAGAATCTCTCTCTATCCTGAACACCTTGGTCAAGTGGACATAAAAATCACGATGCAAAATGGCCATATGGTTGCTCAGTTCGTGACAGAGCATTTGTTTGCAAAGGAATCTCTTGAAGGTCAAATGGCCCAACTGCGTTCTGCGCTTCAGTCTCAGGGTCTGCAAGTAAATAAGCTGGAAGTGACGCAAAATGCCGGCTTGTCTTCGCATATGTATCAGGATGGCCGTCAACAAGGGAATTCTTCCAACTTGAATCAACAGCATAGCGACAGACGCCGTAACGAAATCCGAGAAGAAGACCTTCTTTCCGTACAGGATTTGAATGAAGAATGGACGGAATGGATGACTGAGGTTCGGACACGTGAAGCTGGATTGGGCAGTTCTTTTGTCGCACGAGTCTAATGGAAGGAGGTACACAAACATGGCTACATCTATTAATACGACCTCTGTTTGGTCCAACTACTCCAGCTCAAATGCTTCTACGCAAACCAATAATGAATTAGGTAAAGATGCATTTCTCAAGCTGATGATCACGCAGATGCAGAATCAGGATCCTTTGTCTCCCATGGACAACAAAGATATGATCGCCCAGATGGCGCAATTCACATCCGTGGAGCAGCTAGTTAACATCTCCTCTCAATTATCGGCAATGAGTCAATCTCTGGGGAATAACTCTGGATTGATTGGCAAAGTTGTCAGCTGGTTAGGAGAGACGAAAACAGGGAATTACGATATATCTACAGGAACTTCTGAAGTTATTACAACTTATGAGAGCGGCCTGGTGGATTCCATTATTGTTCGTAACGGCGTGCACTATGTCAAGGTTGGAAGCAAGGAAATCCAAATCTCGGACATTCAGCAAGTTGAAGACGCACCGGAAGAAAATGCAGGTGTGGTTGAAGATCTCTCAGGCAGCGGCCAAGGGGAGTGATTCAAATGAACGAACCGATCCGTATCGGAGCCCTTTATCCGGGCAAGATCCAGCCGGGTATATCGACAGCAGGGAAGCGTCCGGGGAACTCGGATACATCTTCAACAGTTGAATTTAAAGATGTCCTTCAGAGCAAGCTGCTTCATTTCAGTAATCATGCTGTCAAGCGTTTAGAGCAGAGAGGTATTGAATTGAAGCCGGAACAGATTCAAAAGATAGAATCTGCGATTGAGCATGCTGCTGCTAAAGGGGCTAAAGACTCGCTGATTTTACTTCAAGATATGGCGCTAATTGTGAATGTAAGCAATCGAACCGTAGTGACTGCGATGGATGGGAGCAGCATGAAAGACAATGTATTCACGCAAATCGATAGCGCCGTCATCATCTCATCATGATTATGGCTGGCCCGGTATCGGAAGCCAATGAGGACGCGGATCGAATGATGCGGCCTCAACTTCAAATTTTATTTTAGGAGGAATTAAAAGATGCTTAGATCCATGTATTCGGGCGTTTCAGGAATGCGCGGTTTTCAGACCAAGCTGGACGTAATCGGGAATAACATCGCGAATGTGAACACCGTCGGCTTTAAGGCTGGACGTGTTATGTTTAAAGACATTATGAGCCAGACAGTATCGGGCGTAACTGCACCTGAGGAAGGAGAGAGCGGTGGTATTAATGCCAAGCAGATCGGACTCGGTGTATCGATCGGATCCATCGACACGCTGCATACCGGCGGTAGCGCGATGACGACAAATAATCCGCTTGATTTGCGGATTGACGGGGACGGTTTTTTCCTGGTTAAGTTGTCACCAGATCAAGACGTAGCTTTCCTCACTCGTGCAGGAGATTTCCACCTGGATGCTTCCAGACAATTAGTTACATCTGACGGCCTATTGGTTTGTGACGCGGGCGGAGAGCCTCTTGCGGCGCTCGGAGAAGATGTGACTGCTTTCTCAATCTCTGCCGACGGCACGATCGTTCAAAAGATGAGTGATGGTACAACTGAAGCAGGCGCTCAAATTGGTGTTGCCAAGGTATCAAATCCAGAGGGCTTAGAGAAAATCGGAGGTAATCTGTATCGGATGACTTTGAACGCTCATGCAGAAGGCGAACTCGTCCCTACAACTGCGAATAACGCCGAAGATGGCACAGGGGCAATTGTGGCCGGTCAGCTTGAAATGTCCAACGTCGACCTGACGGGCGAATTTACTGAGATGATCGTTGCTCAACGTGGTTTTCAGGCGAATTCGCGCATTATCACAACTTCTGATGAAGTTCTTCAGGAAGTCGTTAACCTGAAACGCTAGGATGAACGGGGACGGGGAAGGATAAACTTCCTTCCCTGGCCCGATTGGAGGGAGAGTATTGATTTCTGTAACAAGGTTGAACGGTTCGCCGATGTGGCTTAATGCACTAATGATCGAAACTGTCGAAGAGACTCCGGATACATACGTAACGCTGATTACCGGCAAGCGTATCATCGTTCTGGAAAAAGCAGCAGAAGTCATTGCGATGGTCAAGGAGTACTATAGCGAGATCGGTATCCACGCTGCAACCATTAAAGTGCAACAAACGGAGGAATTGTCATGAAAAAAATGGTGCCATGGCTAATTACGATTTTACTTGCCATCACGCTGATTGTACTCGCCGCTTTTCTATTAATGAACCAAATGACACGTCCCGAAGCAGGAACAGAAGTGAACGCTTCGGTTGCCGAGGTAGGTTCGCCTCCAAGGCTGTCGGCTGAAGAACTAGTGAAGGTAACGGCAACAATTGATCAAATAAAAACGAATTTGTCGGATCCTAACTATGTCGTAGTTATCAATTTTGCGTTTCAGCTTGACAAAGAGGCGTCTAAAGCATCCTTTGATCAAATTAAGGATTTTAAGGTGAAGCCAATCATTATTAAAACTCTTGCGGACACGAATCCGGAAGATTTGACCGGATCTATAGGCAAAGACAATCTTAGCTCAAAGCTGCTGAACCTGATCAACCAATCACTTCCAGAAGGAAAAGTGGTACAGATCGATATTACCGATTACATCATAACAACAATATAAACATATCGGTCGCATTCCATTTTTGTTAAGGAGGTGAGTTGTTTGGTAGATGTATTATCGCAAAATGAGATTGACGCATTGCTGGCCGCACTTTCCTCCGGTGAAATGGATGCCGAGGAATTGAAGAAGGAAGAGACGCAAAGAAAGATCAGATCTTATGACTTCAAAAGAGCGGTCCGCTTCTCCAAGGATCATATTCGAAGCTTAACGCGAATCCATGAAAACTTTGCCAGGTTCCTCACCACTTATTTCTCGGCACAGCTTCGGACATTCGTACAGATTAATGTGGTGCAGGTCGAACAGCTTCCTTACGATGAGTTTATTCGCTCCATACCTAAAATGACGATTTTGAATATCTTTGAGGCTGAACCTCTTGAAGGCAGAATGGTGCTGGAGGTACATCCCAACGTTGCGTTTGCCATGCTGGACAGACTTCTTGGCGGTGTAGGGACAGCCCCTTCAAAAATCGGCTCTTTAACTGAAATTGAAACGATTATTATGGAGCGTATATTCAGTAGAGCTTTTGAAAGCTTACAAGAGGCTTGGAAGACGGTTATCGATATTAATCCGCGAATGGAGGGTTTGGAGACAAATCCTCAGTTTATGCAGATCGTATCGCCGAATGAGACGATTGCATTGATATCGCTGAGCACGAAGATCGGGGACACCTCGGGGATGATTAATCTATGTATCCCTCATGTCGTCATCGAGCCGATTATGTCTAAGCTGTCCGTGCATCACTGGTTTGTATCCCAGAAAAAAAATCGCGCTCCCGAAGAAATTGACGCATTGCAGCATCGCGTCAATCGCGCAAAATTGCCGATTGTTGCGGAGCTTGGCGAGTCTCAGATCTCAGTGAAGGAATTTCTGGAACTGCAAATCGGCGATGTGATTTCGCTGAACAAGCAGGTTGAAGATGGGCTTGCCATCAGAGTAGGGAACCGGCTTAAATATATCGGAAGTCCAGGGATGACAAGAGATAGGGTTGCCGTTCAAATTGATGAAATTGTCAGCGAAGGAGTTGAGGAACTTGACGAGTAAAGATTATTTATCACAGGAAGAGATTGATGCGCTGCTTAAGCAGTCTATGTCCGATCCTGTACCTGCTGAGAAAACCGTATCTGATTATCTCACGCCGCTTGAACAAGACGCCTTGGGGGAAATCGGAAACATCACCTTTGGTAGTGCAGCTACTGCATTGTCCACATTGCTGAATAGAAAAGTAGATATTACTACTCCTAAAGTTTCGATCATTAACCGTGCTCAGTTCGAAACGGAATTTCCTAAGCCGCATGTAGCTATTCATGTTCAATATGTGGACGGGTTCGAGGGAGTTAACTCCTTGGTTATTAAGACGCGCGACGCCCAAGTCATTGCGGATTTGATGCTGGGAGGAGAAGGGAATCCTGCGGAGGAGGAATTGAATGAGATTCACATCAGTGCGGTTCAAGAAGCAATGAACCAAATGATGGGCTCATCGGCAACCTCCATGTCTACGATTTTTAATCGGTTTGTAAACATTTCGCCACCAGGGATTGACATCCTCGATATGTCTGACGGCTCGGGTGCGAACAGTCTGCCTCCAGACGAGACATTGATCAAAATTTCGTTCCGGTTAACGATCGGGGATCTGATCGACTCCACGATCATGCAGCTGTTAACAGTTAACTTTTCAAAAGAAATGGTAGAGAGCTTGATTGGTGGGGCATCAGCAGACAGCCAGCCGCAGAGCGCAGCGGAAGAAGTAGCCGCAGCAGCCCCGGTATACGAAGCTCCTGCGCCGACCTTCCAGCCATCAAATGAACCTATGCAACAGCAGGCTTATCAGCAACCACCGTATCAGCAGCCTAATCAGCCGCAAATGCAGCAGCCGGGATACTATTATCCTCCGCAAGAACGGCCGTATAATGAGCCGCAGCATTTTG
This sequence comes from Paenibacillus brevis, assembly GCF_018919145.1. Classification (GTDB taxonomy): domain Bacteria; phylum Bacillota; class Bacilli; order Paenibacillales; family Paenibacillaceae; genus Fontibacillus; species Fontibacillus brevis. The sequence continues at coordinate 95,023 of NZ_JAHLQJ010000012.1, read as the reverse complement.
GAAATGGCGGTGGGCGCGGAATTAATGTACAGCCTGTTCAGTTCGCAAATTTGGGGAATCCGGCTTTCGGCCAAACCGACGCAAATAATTTAAACTTATTGATGGACATTCCCCTCAAAGTCACCGTAGAATTAGGAAGGACCCAAAAGCAGATCAAAGATATTCTGGAATTGTCACAGGGTTCGATTATCGAGTTGGACAAGCTGGCCGGGGAGCCGGTTGACATATTGGTAAACAATAAGTTGATCGCTAAAGGCGAGGTTGTCGTTATCGATGAGAACTTTGGTGTTCGGGTTACAGATATAGTGAGCCAATGGGACCGCATTCAAAAATTACAATAGAGAACCTTAGGGAGGATTTTTAATCAATGGCTAACCGAATTCTTATCGTGGACGATGCAGCATTTATGAGAATGATGATCCGTGATATTTTGACAAAAAACGGATTTGAGGTTGTTGGTGAAGCACAGGACGGAGCACAAGCTGTCGAAAAGTTTAAAGAGTTGCGTCCGGATCTTGTTACTATGGATATTACGATGCCGGAGATGGATGGAATTGCGGCATTGAAAGAGATCAAGAAAATGGATGCGAATGCTAGAGTTATTATGTGTTCTGCGATGGGTCAACAAGCGATGGTTATTGATGCGATTCAAGCAGGCGCAAAAGATTTCATCGTGAAGCCGTTTGCGTCTGACCGAGTTATCGAAGCGATTAACAAAACCTTGGGATTGTAGGCTAGGCTATGTTTCTTTCACAGCAGGAAGGGCCTTTGGATCTAGGCGGTGACGTGAATATCTGGAGCAATCTGATTTCGGTCATTTTTGCACTTGCTCTAATCATCGCTTTGATAGTTCTAGTGATTAAATTCTTGGGCAAGAGAAACCGGATACTGACGCAGGGCGGGGCTATTCGTACCCTTGGTGCAGTTGGAGTGGGACAGAACAAGTCGCTTCAGGTCGTAGAAATCGGTGATAGAATCTATCTGGTAGGCGTGGGCGAGAATATCACCTTACTTGATAAAATTACCGACGTGGAAGAGATACTGGCGGTTCAGCAGGCTTTTGAGAGTGAAGGGAGCGAGTTTGCGGGGATATCCACGCTGTTCAGTGGCCTCATCTCCCGTATTCGCAAAGTGCCTGCTTCAGAGTCAGAAGAGCTTGATGAAACGGCTTTTCACGAAGTGTTTCACTCTCAGTTGCAGAAAATGCCTAACCGCAAGTCACAGATGGAAGCACTGCTGAAGGATGAGGAACAACAATCTACAGATCGGTTGAGGGATTCATGAAGAATAAGATCCTTGTTTTAACTCTGCTTTTGGTTTTCATGAGCGTTTTTGTTGTAGCTACTGCATCGGCTGCCCCAGTAGACCCTATTCCGGGGATAGACATCTCAATCGGCGGGGGAGCGGGCTCGGAAGCTGGGACGAGCTCTTTATCCTTGATTCTAATCATTACTGTATTGAGCGTAGCGCCGGCTATTCTGGTGCTTATGACGAGCTTTACCCGGATTGTAATCGTACTGGGATTTGTACGGAGTTCACTTGGGACGCAGTCTATGCCACCCAACCAAGTGCTGATAGGTCTGGCTTTGTTTTTGACCCTTTTCGTTATGAGTCCGACATTGTCAACTGTGAATGAAGTGGCTCTTCAACCCTATATCAAGGGTGAAATTTCACAGACAGAGGCTTTAGACAAGGCTGCTGTTCCGATGAAGAAGTTTATGTATTCACATACACGACCTAAGGATTTACAGCTTTTTATGAGCTACACCAAGACGGAAAAACCTGAGAGTTACGAAGATATCCCGTTAACTGTTATGGTTCCCGCTTATGCCATCAGTGAACTTAAAACGGCATTTCAAATGGGCTTCATGATATTTATCCCCTTTCTGATCATCGATATTGTAGTTGCAAGTGTGCTTATGTCTATGGGGATGATGATGTTGCCACCGGTAATGATCTCATTACCGTTTAAGATTTTGTTGTTTGTTCTAGTGGATGGTTGGTACTTGGTTGTGAAATCGCTATTGGCGAGCTTTATAACGTAATATCTGTACTTATATTGATGAAGGGGATGACGGTGATGAGTTCGGAATTTATTATCGGATTGGCCGGACAAGCCGTTTATACCGTTTTGAAGGCGAGTGCCCCGATGATGGTAATCGCATTGGTTGTGGGCTTGATCATCAGTATCTTTCAAGCTACAACCCAGATTCAGGAGCAGACGCTTGCCTTTGTACCAAAGATTATAGCTGTACTGGTTGCTTTGCTGATGTTCGGACCCTGGATTTTATCTACGCTGGTTGATTTTACTTATGGCATCCTAAACAACCTGGCTAATTTCATCGGATAGGCTGATTATATGATGACAGAGCTGATTGTACAGAGTATTTCAGTCTTTATGCTTATCTTTTGTCGAATGACCGCATTTTTTGTTGTTGCGCCTGTTTTTTCATCGCGAAATATACCGACATCCTTTAAGATCGGTATTTCAGGGATCATTTCTTTATTCATTTTATTGATCCAGGGAGTAAATCAGCCTGTACCTGCAGATCTGGAGTATATTCTTTTGATCTTGCGAGAGGTCCTGATTGGATTATTAATGGGTTTTGTGGCTTATATGATATTCGCGGTTATTCAAACAGCAGGCTCGTTCATTGATATTCAAATCGGTTTCGGGATCGCTAATGTGATTGATCCGATGACAGGAACATCAGCACCGGTAATCGGTAATTTCAAGTATATCTTTGCAACTCTGATCTTCTTCAGTATCAATGGCCATCACTATTTGCTTGATGCGGTTATCCGGAGTTATAACTGGATTCCATTAAACAATGATGTGTTTCTAAGGTTAGCCTCTGGGAATGTTACGGAGTTTCTGGTTAGCGCATTTGGACAGTCCTTCGTACTAGCGTTCCAAATGGCCGCCCCGCTAATTGCAGCACTTTTTCTGACGGATGTTGCATTAGGATTTCTGGCTCGTACAGCACCTCAATTCAATGTTTTTGTCATCGGCATCCCTTTAAAAATCATTGTAGGTCTTGCCATGCTGATGCTATTGGTTTCCGGTTTTGTTTATGCTTTCGAGCATTTATTCGAAGTGATGTTCCGTGCGCTTCATAATCTGTTCGGAACCTTAGGGAATCAACCGTCATAGATTCGGGAGGTTTGTTCGTGACGCATCGGTATAAGCTTAATTTGCAAATGTTCGCCGGAGAGAAAACCGAGAAAGCAACCCCGAAAAAACGGCAGGATGCAAGAAAGAAGGGACAAATCGCCAAGAGTCAGGAGATACCGGGAGCTGTCGTGCTGATCAGCGGATTTTTTAGTCTTCTCATGTTCGGCGGCTATTTTAAAGAAAAGCTGGTCTCTCTATACAGTGACATTTTCCTGAATCGTCTCACCATGGACGTGAATTCGGAAAATGTAATGATGATGTTTGGCGAGTATGGGATTCAAATTTTGCTGTTGCTCGCACCGATTTTTTTGGCGGTATTTGTCATGGCGGTTGTAGCCAATTACGCTCAAGTAGGATTCCTGTTTACTGGTGAGCTTTTGAAGCCGAAATTCAGCAAGCTCAATCCGCTTAAAGGGTTGAAGCAGATTTTTTCTATGCGCTCTCTGATGGAGTTTTTTAAATCTATTATGAAGCTGATTATTATAGGATACCTCGTATATTCAACGTTATGGGGCGAGAAGGATCAGTTAGCCGGCTTAAGCCGTATCCCTGTAGAACAAGCATTTTATTTCACCGCAGACATCACAATGAATCTCGGTATCAAAATTGCTGCCGCCCTTCTGGTGCTGGCAGTGGTGGATTTTTTATACCAAAGGTACGAGCATGAAAAAAATCTGAAAATGTCGAAACAGGACATTAAAGATGAATATAAGAAGATGGAGGGCGACCCTCTAGTTAAAGGGAAGATCCGTGAGAGACAACGCAGAATGGCATTACAAAGAATGATGCAGGAAATCCCCAAAGCGGATGTTATTATTACGAACCCGACTCACTTTGCTATTGCGCTGAAATATGACGGTTCTAAAATGGATGCTCCTCAGGTTGTGGCAAAAGGTCAGGACTTTGTTGCCCTTCGAATAAAGGAGATTGCGAAGGAGCATGGCGTTATTACGATTGAAAATAAGCCGCTGGCCAGAGCGTTATTCCAGAGAACAGAGATTGGGGACAGTATTCCCGGAGATTTGTTCCAGGCGGTCGCCGAAGTGCTAGCCTATGTATATAAGCTTCAAGGAAAAGTGAGATAGATAAGGGATCGGAGGAGAAACGGTGAAGAGATTTAAAGATGTGTTCATCCTGGTTGGCATAATCGGCATCGTTCTGATTATGATTGTTCCGATCCCGACCTGGCTGTTGGATGTCCTGTTAATACTTAACATTTCTATTGCACTCATGATTTTGCTGGTCGCGATGAATACAAAGGAAGCGTTGCAATTTTCGATTTTTCCTGCATTGCTCCTGATTACGACATTATTCCGCGTGGCATTAAACCTGTCGACAACAAAACTGATTCTGGGCGAAGCTCATGCCGGTGATGTTGTCGCAACCTTCGGCTCATGGGTATCAGGGGGCCAGCCGGTCATTGGCTTTGTTGTCTTCCTGATTCTCGTTGTAGTACAGTTCATTGTCATTACGAAGGGATCAGAACGCGTAGCAGAGGTTGCGGCACGCTTTACCCTCGACGCGATGCCAGGGAAGCAAATGAGTATTGATGCGGACCTGAATGCAGGCTTAATCAATGAACAACAGGCGAAAGAGCGCCGAAGCAAAATCGAGCGCGAGGCTGATTTCTATGGTGCGATGGATGGTGCGAGTAAATTCGTTAAAGGGGACGCTATTGCAAGTATTGTTATCCTTCTAATCAACTTGATTGGCGGCTTTATCATCGGGATGACAATCCATGGAATGTCCTTTGGAGACTCGCTCTCTACATATTCCATCTTGACGATTGGTGATGGTTTGGTAAGCCAGATTCCTGCACTGTTAATTTCTACGGCTGCGGGTCTGATCGTAACGCGGGCGTCCTCGGAAGGGAACCTGGCAGATGATATTACAGGCCAGCTGTTTTCATATCCTAAACTGCTTTATATAGTTGCCGGAACTATTGCTGTACTAGGATTGTTAACTCCGATCGGTCCTTGGACTACACTACCTTTCTCAGGTCTTTTGATCTTTGCGGCAATTCGAATGAAAAAGAATTTGGATAAGAAGCAATTCGAGCAAGAGGTTCAAGAGGAGGAACAACAGATCGAAGAAGTTCGCAGTCCAGAGAGTGTTATTAATTTGCTGCATGTTGACCCTATTGAATTCGAATTTGGCTATGGCTTAATTCCTCTTGCTGACACAGGTCAAGGAGGGGACTTGCTAGACCGAATTATTATGATTCGCAGGCAATGTGCACTTGAATTGGGCCTCGTTGTTCCGGTCATTCGTATTCGCGACAATATTCAACTAAAACCGAACGAATACGTCATAAAAATTAAAGGAAATATCGTTGGCGGTGGTGAATTATTACTTAATCACTATTTAGCGATGAGCCCTGGGTTTGATGACGATTCCATTTCGGGTATTGAAACTCAAGAGCCGGCATTTGGTTTGCCGGCGTTATGGGTAGATGAGGCTACAAAAGATCGGGCTGAATTATCCGGTTACACCGTTGTTGACCCTCCTTCTGTAGTAGCAACTCATCTGACGGAACTCATTAAGAAGCATGCGCATGAGTTGTTGGGACGTCAAGAGACAAAGGCGCTTATCGACAACCTCAAAGAGAACTATGCTGTGCTTGTTGATGAACTGATTCCATCGGTGCTTTCGGTGGGGGATGTTCAGAAGGTGCTTGCCAAGCTGCTTAGAGAGAAAATTTCGATTCGGGATATGGTTACGATCTTTGAGACGTTAGCCGACTACGGGACTTATACTAAGGACCCTGACGTATTAACAGAATACGTCAGACAGGCACTGTCGAGACAAATTACACAGCAGTTCACCCAGCAAGGGGAAACAATGCAGGTGATAACTGTAGGACCATCCCTGGAGAAGAAAATTTCTGAAAGTGTACAGCAGACCGAGCAAGGCAGCTATTTGGCTTTGGACCCAGTCTCCACACAGACCTTGTTCCAAAAGCTGTCCGAGCAGATTAACCGCTTGCTGCAATCGGGCCAACAGCCGATTGTGCTGACATCGCCGACGATCCGAATGTACCTGCGTCAAATCATTGAACGCAGCATGCAGGACATTCCGGTTCTATCCTACAGCGAGCTTGAACCAACAGTAGAAATTCAAAGCGTCGGAGTGGTGAACCTATGAGAGTAAAACGCTATATCGTCGACACGATGCCGGATGCTATGGAGAAAATCCGCAGTGAGCTTGGCGCAGATGCTGTCATTCTCAGTACGAAGGATTTAAAGGTTGGCGGGTTTTTAGGAATGTTCGGCAAGCGAAAGATCGAGGTCATTGCAGCTACAGAAGAAAATGAAAAATCTGCATCAAAGGGTGCTTCTGCTAACAGGGCTTCAGGAATGAAGCCACCGTCAGCTGCACCCGTCATCCGCCCGGCGGTTCCGGATGCCTACCGCAAATCAGCGCAAATGTTTGCGGCAGCTGCGTCAGAAGCGATGAAGAGTCCGACTCCGCCTACAACTTCACCAGAAGAGGATAGAGAGGCAATTCTTGCCGCCGCTGCTTCAATCAAAGGATTTGAAGAAAGACGCCAGCCCGTTAGGAATGTCTCTTCACATACGCAGGCTGCTCCATTGGAAGGAAGAATGGAAGATAGCAAGCGTAGTGCGGCGGAAGAAAGATTGCTGGATGAATTTAGAGAAATGAAGCTCTGGATCGGGCAATTGGCCAAGCAACAGAATCGAAGCCGTGAGATGCCTGAGTTGTTACACCAGACTCGTAACCGACTGACCGAGCAGGACCTGGATGAGGAGTTGATCGATAATTGGATCGAGTCCGCATATCAGGATTGGCTTGATTCCGGGAAGACGGCCAGCGATGAACAATTAAGGACGGTACTTCGTAAAGCGGTGAGTTCCTTCTTGGAGGACAGAATCGGGGATGGGATTCGAAGCGATACAAAAATAGTATACATTGCAGGTCCGACTGGAGTAGGGAAGACGACAACGATTGCCAAGCTTGCCGCTGACCAAATCTTTCGGGCTCGCAAAAAGGTTGGCTTTATTACGGCTGACACCTACCGGATCTCAGCAATTGAGCAGCTTCGCACTTATTCATCCATATTAAATGTCCCGCTTGAGGTGGTTCAATCACCGGGGGATGTGCAGCGGGCGTTGCAGCGCTTGTCGGATTGCGATCTGATTCTGATGGATACTGCCGGTAGAAATTACTTGAACGAGCTTCATGTCGCCGAGCTTCATAGTCTTCTCAATTTCGAGAAGCATAGCGAAACCTATCTCGTACTCAGCCTGACGTCAAAATCGCAGGATATGATTAAAATTACAGAGCACTTCAGTAAGTATGGGTTGGATAAAGTGATTTTTACCAAACTGGATGAAACGGCAAGTGTCGGGCCGATGTACAATTTACTTCATCAATACCCACTGAAGGCCTCTTATATTGCAAACGGACAAAATGTTCCGGATGATCTTCTGCTGGTAACTCATGAGCTGATGCTGGATATGATTCTGGGGGCTGGATCGTCATGAACGATCAAGCTGAAGCGCTCAGACAACTGGTATCAAGGCGAATCGACACAGAGGCGACAGCTTCAGACAAGCCGGTCCCAGCCCGAATTATAACCGTTACTAGCGGGAAAGGAGGCGTTGGAAAATCCAACTTTACCTTGAACTTTGCACTGGCTTTAAAGTCTTTGGGTTCTAAGGTGCTCATCTTTGATGCCGATATTGGAATGGCCAACATCGATGTTCTGATGGGGGTTAGATCAAGGTACAATTTATACCATCTGTTAAAGGGTGAACGTAATATTCAGGAGATTGTTGAATTAGGAACTAATGGGCTTCCCTTTATTGCCGGTGGTTCCGGGATGGCGGATTTATTCACTTTATCCGAATCTGATTTGAATTTCTTTACTTCTCAAATTGAGCGAATTGCCGGAGAAATGGACTTTATTATTTTTGACACAGGCGCAGGATTGTCCAAGGAAACCCTGAAGTTTATTACTTCTGCGGATGAATGTCTGGTTGTCACCACTCCGGAACCAACCTCGATCACAGATGCGTACGCGCTAATTAAAGTGGTCCATGGCCTGGAAGAGAATGTGTCCTTCCGGCTGGTTATCAATCGTGTGACGGATGAATTAGAAGCAAGGCAGGTTGCTGATAAAATCTCGCTTGTTGCACAACAGTTTTTGAAGATGGAAATTCCTACTCTCGGATATATGAGTGACGATTCTCATGTCATGCAAGCAGTCAAAAAGCAGATTCCCTTTACTGCTGCGTATCCCGGATGCGTTGCAGCGAAAGATGTCCATAGCCTGGCTATGAAGTTTTTAAACGTTCCACCAAAACACTCAAAGGATACTTTGTCAGGAATCAGAGGATTTATGCACAAATGGCTCAGACTTGCGAAATGATTCTGAATAAAGAAATGGAGTGGAACAATGATGCCTTACAAGGTGATTGTTGTTGACGATTCGGCCTTTATGAGAAGAATTATCTCTGATCTGATCGAGCACGAGCCGGGCTTTAAAGTCATTGGAACTGCAAAGAACGGACGGGAAGCCATTGATTTGATTGGAACTCATAAGCCGGATTTAGTAACCATGGATGTTGAAATGCCTGAAATGAACGGACTTGAAGCTTTGGGCCTAATCATGCAGCAGCATCCACTGCCTGTCATTATGTTCTCGGGTATTAATGAGCAGGGGATGCGGGAGACGATTATGGCACTGGAACTTGGTGCATTTGACTTTATCCGCAAGCCATCCGCATCGACCAGTTCACATGATATCGAGCAGGTAGGACAGCAGCTTAGAGAACAGCTGCGAGCGGCTATGAATGCAGTGGAGAGAAGAGCGGCAAGGCAAGCTGCACTTGCAGCCAAGACGCCGGAGCGCCTCCCGCCGACTTCTCCAAAGCCGGAAGTGGCCAGCACGGAGAAATCCCGGTCTGATTCGGGCAAGTCTCTTCCGAAACCCGTTAAAAAATCCGATGACTTGCGTAATAAGCCTGCCAAGACAATACTGCCTTCCCGGAGTAAGACTCTTCCAGATCGGATTGATTCCGGGGTAGCCCGGAAGAAGGCGGAAACCTTGCCTACGGTGGCGCCCATTAAAAAATCGCGTGAAAGTCATGCGGTTTCCGATTCGGCATCTACGGTTGACAAGCAGCCTGCAGTTCGAGCCAAACTTACGGAACGAACGGAACCGATAGAGAAATCTGGTGTTCCGCAAAGGGCTGTTCCATCCGAGCCGAAATTGCGCACAGACTATACGGATCTGGTCGCTATCGGTACTTCTACCGGCGGACCTAAAGCTTTGAGGGCTGTTCTTGAACAATTGCCGGAAGCATTTCCAGCGCCGGTGATCATCGTTCAGCATATGCCCCCGAATTTTACAAAATCACTTGCCCAGCGATTGAATACCTTGACGAAGCTGAATGTGGTTGAAGCAGAAGAAGGCATGGTTCTGCAGGCGGGAGAAGTGTACATTGCTCCCGGCGGATATCACATGAATGTGACCGCATCAAGAGATGGAAGTCTAAAGGTCGCCCTTTCCACTGAAGCGCCACGAAATGGCCATAGACCTTCTGTTGATGTGATGTATGAATCATTGTTGCCTCTTCGAACGCTAAAACGCCATATTGTGCTTCTAACCGGGATGGGCAGTGATGGAGCGAAAGTGATGAAGCTATTGCATGACAACGGAGTAACCTCTACGATTGCTGAAAGCGAGGAAACCTGCGTTGTCTACGGAATGCCGAGATCGGCAGTGGAATTGGGCTGTGTCAATGAAGTGCTGCCATTATATGAAATCGGCAAAAGGCTTGTACAAGTTGTGAAATAAATGGAATCTCTTGAAGGAGGTGCCTCACCATGGACATGAACCAATATTTATCCATGTTTATCGATGAGTCGAATGATCACTTGCAATCATTAAATGAAAATATGCTGGAGCTGGAGAATCGTCCTGATGATTTAGGGATCGTACAGGTGATTTTCAGATCAGCCCATACGTTGAAAGGTATGGCGGCAACCATGGGATTCGAGGACTTGTCCTCGTTGACGCATCAAATGGAAAATGTGCTTGATCTGGTTCGTAATGAGAAGCTGAAAATGCAGGAGTTTATCTTTGATACCCTGTTTCAAAGTCTAGACGCGCTTCAATCGATGGTACAGGATATTACCCAGGGCGGAGAAGGCAAAGCGGATGTCAGTTCGATTGTGTCTTCGCTTCAAGCGATTGTCCGTGGTGAAGAGCCAGGCGGCAAGCAACCGAAACAAGAAGAGAAGGAATCAGCTTCATTTAATGAATCAGCGATCCATCTCGATGAGTTCCAATTTTCTGTATTGGATCAATCCATTACAGAAGGCCATAAAGTTCTATACATTGAAGTAACTATTCGCAAGGACTGTCAGCTTAAGGCTGCGCGGGCCTATCTCGTATTTGATCTTCTGGAGCGCTATGGTGAAGTTGTAAAATCTTATCCTAGTGTGCAGGAAATTGAGCAAGAAAAGTTTGATCGCAGCTTCTCCTTATATTACATAACCCAGAAGGAAGCAGCTGAGCTGAAGAGCCTGATCTTGAATTTGTCTGAGATTGACTCTGCTGAAGTTGTCCTGCTTGATCATGAATCACTTACAGAGCTTAACAGCGGAGTAAATGAGGCGGCAGCAGCCAGTGCGCCAGCTCCGGTAGAGAAAAAGGCGGATTCGGCTGCGCCATCCTCCGCGGACAAAAAAATACCGGCAAAAGAAGCGGCCCGGCCAGCAGCGGGCAGCGCACCTTCACGCACGATTCGGGTGGACATCGACCGCTTGGATGTATTGATGAACTTGTTCAGTGAATTGCTTATTGACCGTTCAAGGCTGGAACAGTTGGCCTATGAAGTGAAGCGAAGCGATCTAACCGAGACGGTGGAGCATATGAGCCGGGTCAGCAGCGATCTGCAGAATATTGTGCTGAAGCTGCGAATGGTTCAGGTAGATTCCGTATTTAACAGATTCCCGCGGATGGTACGCGATCTAGCGAAATCGCTGGATAAGAAGATCGACCTTATTATTACAGGGGCCGAAACCGAGCTTGACCGGACGGTCATTGATGAAATCGGCGATCCGCTGGTACACTTGCTTCGCAATGCCGTCGATCACGGGGTCGAGCATATTGATGAGCGGGTTGCTGCCGGCAAACCGGAGACGGGCACCGTTAAGCTGAGAGCTTTCCATAGCGGCAATCATGTGTTCATTGAAATTGAAGATGACGGAAAGGGAATCGATCGCGATAAGATTCTGCAGAAGGCGCTGAGAAATGGCGTGGTCAAGGAAAGTGAAGCGGCCAGTATGACTGATGAGCAAGTGTATATGCTGCTCTTCGCACCAGGCTTTAGTACAGCAGAGATCATTTCCGATATTTCAGGTCGAGGCGTAGGCTTGGATGTCGTTAAGACGAAGATTGAATCGCTTAGCGGTGTCGTATCCATAGAGTCAAAGCTTGGTCAAGGCACAAAGTTTTCCGTTCAGCTTCCACTGACCTTGTCCATCATCTCGGCGATGTTGATTAAGGTGGGGACTGAGAAATATGCCATCCCATTGTCCTCCATTGTGGAGACCGGCCTGATTCAGCGCAACCAGATCCGCAAGGTTCATGGGTACACAATGATTCCTTACAGAGATACACATATTCCTTTAATGTCGCTCAGCGAGTTGTTCAGTGTACCTGGATTTGATGAGAGCGCCGAGGAAGAAACGGAGATTGTAGTCGTCCATAAAGGAGATCGTCTAGCTGCGCTGACTGTTGAGGATTTCATTGGCCAAAGTGAGATTGTCATCAAAAATCTGGGCAAGTACCTCCCTTCGATCCAAGGTGTGGCGGGAGCAACGATTTTGGGAGACGGTCAAGTCGCATTAATTATCGATCCGAATGCATTTATTAAGTAGATTGGATTTTTGGATTTGATCACATAGCCAGGTAATATGAAGGAGGTTTCTCTCATGGGAGAAGAAATGAAAGTAATCGTGTTCAAGCTTGGAGCAGAAGAATACGGAATTGAAGTCGATAAGGTTCAAACCATTGAACGGATGATGCCGATTACCCGTGTTCCCAAGACATTTTCCTTCGTGAAGGGCGTCATCAATCTTCGCGGTGTCGTCATTCCGGTGATCGACCTGCGGGGAAGATTTGGTCTTCCGGAGGCTGAATACACAGATCAGACCCGAATCATCATCGTAGTAGCTAATGAAATGGAAGTTGGCTTTATTGTAGATTCAGCAAATGATGTTATTGATCTTGATAGTGATTCAATCGATTCTCCACCGGATGTTGTGGGAGGAGTCAAGGCTAAGTATCTTCATGGAGTTGCGCGAATTTCAGAAGAACGCCTCCTCGTAATGCTTAATCTCTCGGAAGTGCTGAATCGGAATGAAATCATTCAACTGGAAAGCTTAGAGGGCTAACCTGTGGATTTATTTAAGAACTTTGAAGAATTTAAAATGGATGTGCTGAAGGAAGTCGGTAATATCGGTGCGGGCAATGCGGCGACTGCCCTTTCAAGACTTCTCGATAAACCGATTGATATGGCCGTTCCCAAGGTTCAGATGCTTCCCTTCGAAGCCATTGCCGAACGAGTTGGAGGAGCGGAGAAGGTCGTTCTGGCCGTCTTCTTTCGGGTTGAAGGGGATACGCCGGGAAATCTGTTTTTCATCCTTAGTCCGGAAGCAGCCAAGAAACTGCTGCACCGCCTGGCAGGAATACAAGTAGAGGATGATGATCAGTTTTCGGAAATGGAATGGTCCGCACTTTCAGAGATTGGCAACATACTTGCTGGTTCCTATATTTCTTCACTGGCGGATTTCACATCTCTCTCTATGACGCCAACCGTTCCTGCGCTTGCGCTGGATATGGCCGGAGCTATTCTTGGATACGGACTTTTGCAGTTCGGTGAAATGGGCGATTCAGCGTTATTGATTGATACGACTTTTATTGAAGGCCAGCATGAGGTAGAAGGACAGTTTTTCTTGATTCCAGACCCCGAGTCCTTTGCTAAGATCTTTGCCGCCTTAGGAGTACCTTTACAGGATGATTGATGAACATCTGATCGTTAAGGTTGGGATGGCCGACCTTAACATCACTCATACGGAAGGCTTGATCCGTACCACTGGGCTAGGATCGTGTGTCGGGGTAACATTGTTTGACCCTAAGCTTAAAGTGGCAGGATTAGCTCATGTAATGCTTCCATCCTCAGAGATTGCGAGAGAAGGGGCACTGAATATTGCCAAGTATGCAGATACTGCCGTTCCTGAACTGGTCCGGCGAATGAATGAGTTGGGTGTAGTGACCAGTCGTCTTGTCGCGAAAATGGCAGGCGGCTCTCAAATGTTTGCCTTTTCGGGATCTGGGGATTCGATGCGAATCGGTCCTCGGAATGTGGAGTCTTGCAAGCTGGCGCTGTCTGAACTAGGAATTCCTCTGATTGCGGAGGACACCGGGGGCAACTACGGTCGTACGATTGAGCTTGATTGTGTGACCGGCATATTGTTCATACGCAGTGTACAAATGGGTATAAAGGAATTGTAGCTATGGCAGGTAAAATAAAAATTTATTTTCTACTCGGTTTCATAGGCTTTTTAATCACTTATGCAGTGTCTGCCGGAAACAACATGTTTATGACCAGCTTTGTCCGGGGGCTAATTGCATTTGTAGTGTGGTTTTTGCTCAGCTATATCGGAGGATGGGTATTTGAATTCCTGAAAGAGCAAAATGCTGGTGAAGATGATGAGGTTATCTCCGCTATCTTGCAAGCACAAGGAAAGGGCGACAATCTGGATCTGACTACACCTGACCAAAGTGACGAACTTAATGATCTGTTGAAGCAACCCGTGGATTCAACTTCACAGAATATTGAGTTTGCTCCATTAAATCCACCTAAATTATCCAAAATTGACGACAAGGATCCTGAAGAGCTGGTTAAGGTTGTTCGTCACCTGACAGAAGAATAGGGAGGGTGAAGGCAATTGAACGAGCGGAAGACATCCACTCTGAATTATGCTGATGTTTGGGAGCAGTGGAAAGAACAAGGCGATTTAGAGGCGAAGAAACAACTGATCGAGAAGTACTTGCATATTGTTGACTATGTTTCAGGACGTCTGGCTGTAGGTCTGCCGAAGAACGTTTCCAAGGATGATCTTGCCAGCAATGGAGTAATGGGACTGATTGACGCCGTGGAGAAGTTTGACTATAAGCGCGGGCTTCAATTTGAAACCTATGCTTCATGGAGAGTTCGTGGAGCGATTTTGGACGGCTTACGCCAAGGGGATTGGGTTCCTCGTTCCGTAAGAGAGAAGGCCAAAAAGATCGAAGAGGGCTATCAGCAACTAGAACAGCAATATCTTAGATCTGTCACCGATGCAGAAATAAGTGATTATCTGAATGTTAGTGAAAAAGAGTTTCAATCCATGCTCCAAGAAGTAGCTGTAATGACCATTTGCTCTTTGGAGGATCCGATTCGCGAGGAAGAATCGGAGACCCGTCTAACTTTACTTGTTGACGAAAAGGCAAAAAACCCTGATTATAAGGTTCAGGAGTTCTATTTAAAAGAATCATTAGCTAAAGGCATTGAAAAGCTGACTGAGAAGGAACGTACAGTGATATCTTTATTGTACTACGAGGATCTGTCACTTAGTGAAATTGCGGAAGTTATGGCGTTGTCGCCTTCACGCATTTCCCAACTTCATTCCAAAGCAATTCTGCGACTCAGGGGTAATTTGGACAAGCATAAAGATCTGTTGATGCGTGAAGATTAATGAGCTTCTATTTTTGACCATTCTGGTGGAGGGAGGAATACTTCATGGAAATGTTGGAGGACCTTGCTCAAATTCTAAGTGTGACAGTAAATGAGGACCGGACCATCGCTTATCTACAATTTATTGTGAAAGATGAGAACTTCTCATGCACGGCTGAAGTTTTTCGAAGTTTTTTGCAGGCGCAGGGGGTTAAATATGGGATTCAGGAGGATATTGTAAGGCGATTTGTCTTGAACCCGAAGGAGTACTTTTATAGTAAGACGCCGATTGCGATAGGTGTTGAACCACAAGATGGCGAGAACGGAAGGATCCGTTATTCCGTCCCGCTTGAAGATGACCACCATCATAAACCAACAGAAAATGACGATGGCATCGTCGATTTTAAAGATGTCAACCGATTGAATAATGTTCGACGGGGGCAACTGATTGCAGAATTATTGCCTCCTTCTCCGGGCAGAGCAGGGCAAGCCGTTACCGGGGAGCAAATTGCCCATAAACCTGGTAAACCTGCGCTGTTGAAACTGGGTAAGAACGTAGTGCTAAACCCGGAACAAAATGCAGCTTATGCAGCTATTGATGGGCTGGTTACACTGACAGATAAGGGGAAACTGAATGTTTTTCCAGTATATGAAGTTAACGGGAATGTGGACTATAGTACTGGGAACATTGATTTTGTCGGTACAGTTGTCATCCGCGGGAATGTCTTGACAGGTTTTAAAGTCAACGCTTCCGGGGATATTCGTGTTATAGGCGGCGTAGAGGGAGCAGAGCTTTATTCCGAAGGTTCGATCGAAATTACCGGAGGAATTATCGGGTATAACAAGGGACTTGTTAAAGCTGGTAAGACAGTCAAGAGTTCATTTATTCAAGACGGAAATGTCATTGCCGGTGAAGATGTCATCGTTACCCAAAGCATTATGCATTCCAATATTCGTGCAACCCGGGATGTCATTTGCAGTGGAACAAAGGGCCTGATAGTCGGAGGGAATATTCAAGCGGGCGAGAAGGTTACGGCTCGTATCATCGGTAATCCCATGTCCACAATGACTTCAATTGAAGTCGGGGTGCTGCCTGAGCTTCGCAATGAATTAAACGATCTTCGGGTTCAGTTAAAGGATACTATGATGAATTTAGACAAAAGTGAGAAGGCGCTTGCATTGTTGGATCAGCTTGCATCGACGGGCCGTCTAACCCCCGATAAGGTTGAGATGCGGTCCAAGCTAGGATTAACAAAGAAATCGCAGCAATTGGAATTGGGCGAGATCAAGGAACGGATTCTCACGATAGAAAAAGCTCTTGAAGATACGGGACGGGCCCGGGTTGAGGTGCTCAAAATGATCTATGGCGGCTCTAAAATCGCAATCGGAAGATATACCAAATATGTCAAGGAACCGATTTCGAGAATGTCCTTCTACTTTAGTGAAGGTGACATTGGAATGTCGTCTTATGTCTAACCGCTAAATAGCTCAATCGATGAGGTGATTTTATGAACCTGAAGGCTGTCGAGATGCAAATAGCAGTCCCGAGAACCGGGGAAGCGGGCCGGGTTCAGCAGGATGCACAGCAGCGTCCGGCCATCGAGCAGAATATGTTATCTGCAGAACAATTGAAGCATCAGGAACATCAGCGGCAGCGCAGCACCGGAGTCGATGAGAGCGCGCAGAATACGACAGTCAAGAGAGAGGGCCAGCAGTCGGGACAACACCAAGGTCAAGCCCATGCCGAGGAACAAGAGGAAGAACAGAGCAAGGATCGCCCTGCTGCTCATCCGTTTAAGGGAAAGCATATTGACTTCTCGTTGTAACGTCGTTGTACTACATATATTATTACACCAAAGGTGAGGATCGTATTGTCATTTGGAGAACCCTGGTTCTATATCGTTCTGTTGGGCGCAGCAGCACTCCTTTATGCGTTCATGCTTCCTGCACGAAGTGATTCGGCCAAGCCTGGACGAGGCGGACACGAAGAAGTTGAAGCTACCCTGGAACAGTATATGGCGGAAATTGAAAAGGAAAATAATGAATTGATTGATCTCGTATCCCAAATGAAGCAGGATTTCGCAGCGAAGCAACTGTCTCAACAGGAACAGCTTGTGGAGCTTCGGCAACGTCTAAATGAGGTTGAACTGGCTTCCCGGGAAAATGGAGTAAAGCTAGGAGATCTGGAGCTTAGCGTTAATACAGTGTCAACGAAGGTCGTAGAAGGGAATCCTTATTTACAGCCCGAACCGGCCAGTATTGCTCCAATCGTTCCTTCTGCGGCCATTGGGGACGCATTTTCCGAGGCTGCTCCTGTGCTAGAGATCATTGAAGAGACTGTTCCTGAGGAAGAGCCGCAAGAGATCAATAATCCAACTGTTCGTGAGCGATATGCAGAATTGTTCGAGCTGTATGCTCAAGGAAAGTCATTGGATATGATCGCAAAGGCTGTCGGAATTCAGCGGGGCGAAGTGCAACTTATCCTTCAGCTTGCTAAGAAGGAGGACTCGCAATGATCCGTAACCGCAGCTTTATGCTTGGCTTGGGTGCTGGGCTCATTGCCGGTGCGCTTCTACTTCAACTGATGCTGCTTGGCCAAGGCAGTTTTAACAAGGCTCAAACCCGTGAAGAGGTTGAACGCGCGGCAGCGTTATTAGATCTGAAGGTAGTCGGGGAGCATGAAGAGCTAATGACCAAAGAAGAATGGAAAGCTCAAGAGCAGCTGGGCTCAGAGCTTCAACCGGATAGGGACGTACCATCCGTAGCAGATCCAGACTCGCCGGAATCCCCGGTTTCTCCGTCGTCGCCGTCCACAGAAGATGAAAACGATGGAACGGGCAGTGTGGAATCCGGTTTAATGGAGGATTTGGCTAATCAAGGCTCTTATATCGAATATAAGATTTCTGGCGGCACGACACTTTCCGGAGTTGCTGACGGGCTGCTGCGTGCCGGCGTTATTAGCGATAAGGCTGAATTTCTAAAGCAGGCAAATGCCCAGAAGATCAATTATACGGTGCGCGCAGGAACCTATCAGTTCCTTGCCGGTGAGGATTATGCCTCGATTATCAAGAAGCTGTCGCCTTCTAAAGCATCCAATTCAAGCAATAATTAACAGAGAAGCTCCTGATTTCAGGGGCTTCTCTGTTTACTAAGCAACATGATTTCAATTGTTGCATCGCTATTTCAGTTATGGTATATTAATTGACGGTGTTATAACGCACGCTGGCTGATTTCGGGAAGGGTGCTCCAGGTAGGAGTCTTCACGGAAGGTGAATCCGGCGGAGGAAGCATCAAATAAAACCAAACTAGGAGGTGCGTGAAGATGGCAGTAATCTCCATGAAACAACTGCTTGAAGCAGGCGTTCACTTCGGACACCAAACACGTCGTTGGAATCCGAAAATGGATCGTTATATCTTCACAGAAAGAAACGGTATTTACATTATTGACCTGCAAAAGACGGTCAAGAAAGTGGAAGAGGCTTATAACTTCGTTAAGAGTGTAGCTGAAGACAACGGAACTATCCTGTTCGTTGGCACGAAGAAGCAAGCTCAAGATTCCGTGAAGGAAGAAGCTGAGCGCGCTGGTCAATTCTACATCAACCAACGTTGGCTCGGCGGTACGCTGACTAACTTCCAAACCATTCAAAAGCGGATCGACCGCCTCAAGCAACTGGAAACTTGGGAAGAAGACGGTACTTTCGCCGTTCTGCCTAAGAAAGAAGTTATCATTCTCCGTAAAGAGAAAGATCGTCTTGAGAAATTCCTCGGCGGGATTAAGAACATGAAGGGTCTTCCAAGCGCTCTGTTCGTAATCGATCCCCGCAAGGAACGTATTGCGGTTGCGGAAGCCCGCAAATTGGGCATCCCTATCGTTGGTATCGTTGATACGAACTGCGATCCGGATGAAATCGACTATGTAATTCCAGGCAACGATGATGCGATCCGTGCTGTTAAGCTGTTAACCGGCAAAATGGCTGACGCTGTAATCGAAGCTAACCAAGGTGAGCAAACTACAGCTTAATGCTGTAACTCGACATAGGTTATGAATTAAATGAAAAAGGGTGGTTGGTAGGTGTCAAACCTCTCACTGCCCTTTTTTTAAGATGAATAGACTATACTTATTATGGAGGTTAATACAATATGGCAGTAGATGCAAAAGCGGTAAAAGAGCTACGTGAAAAAACAGGCGCAGGGATGCTTGATTGTAAAAAAGCGTTGGAAGAAGCAAATGGAGACCTGGCAAAGGCTTCTGAGATCCTTCGCGAGAAAGGTCTGGCAGCTGCAGCGAACAAGGCTGGCCGCGTTGCAACTGAAGGCGTTGTCGAGTCTTACATTCATGCCGGAGGCCGTATCGGCGTATTGGTTGAAATCAACTGCGAAACAGACTTCGTGGCAAAGACAGATCAATTCAAGGATTTTGCTCGTGACGTAGCTATGCATATCGCTGCGATGAGCCCTCGTTATGTTCGTCGTGAGGAAGTTCCTCAAGATGAAATCGAGAAGGAGAAGGAAATCCTGAAGGCACAAGCGCTGAACGAAGGCAAGCCTGAAAAAATCGTTGAAAAAATGGTTGAAGGCCGCATCGGTAAATACTATGAAGAGTTCTGCTTGCTGGAGCAAACCTTCGTTAAGGACCCAGACAAGACTATCTCTGCTCTGGTAAATGAAAAAATCAGTGCGATTGGCGAAAATATCTCCATCCGTCGTTTTGTTCGTTATGAGCTGGGCGAAGGCCTTGAGAAGAAAGTGGACAACTTCGTAGAAGAAGTTATGTCCCAAGTGAAGCAATAATTTAGAAGCTAACTGCAAACGAACAAACTAAACGTTTGAATAGATGGAACACGCCGTGTTCCTTCTTTTTTAAACTGAGACCCCTTTTCGGAGTCAAGAGAGGTCTAAAGTGGAGGTATACAATTTGGAACAACCAGTCTTTAAACGCGTTGTCTTGAAGGTCAGCGGAGAGTCGCTTTCCGGACAAAATGGATATGGCATTGATGCCGACACGATTTCATCAATTGCCCAGCAGGTGAAGGAAGTTACCCGTCTTGGGGTTGAAGTGGCCATCGTATGTGGGGGCGGCAACATTTGGCGCGGTATTGCCGGCAGTGCGAAAGGGATCGATCGTGCAACTGCGGATTATATGGGGATGCTCGCGACGGTAATGAACTCGTTGGCATTGCAGGATGCGCTGGAGCAAATTGAGGTTCCGACTCGTGTTCAAACCTCGATTGCGATGCAGCAAATCGCTGAGCCCTATATTCGCCGCCGGGCCATTCGGCATCTGGAAAAGGGCCGTGTCGTTATTTTTGCGGCAGGTACGGGCAATCCGTTCTTCTCGACAGATACCACCGCTGCTCTCCGCGCTGCAGAGATCGAAGCCGAAGTGATTCTGATGGCGAAGAACAAGGTTGACGGCGTATACTCGGCAGATCCGTTCCTGGATCCTAGCGCCGAGAAATATGAGGTGTTAACCTACCTTGAAGTGCTTAACAAAAACCTGGGCGTAATGGACTCCACAGCCTCCTCGCTGTGCATGGACAATAACATTCCGCTCATCGTGTTTAATATAACCGAGCAGGGCAACATCAAGCGTGTCGTACTCGGTGAGAAAATCGGGACGATTGTCAAAGGGAGTGTAGATTAAATGCCACAAACGATCAAACAACATGCTGAAGAGCGCATGGATAAAGCGATCCAGGCACTTAAACGAGATCTTGCGACGCTTCGTGCAGGAAGAGCAACGCCTGCGCTGCTTGACCGGATCCAGGTAGATTATTACGGTTCACCTACCCCGGTGAATCAGCTTGCCAACATTAACACGCCGGATTCACGCACCTTGATGATTCAGCCTTGGGATAAATCCTCGCTGTCCGAAATCGAACGTGCGATTCAGAAATCGGATCTGGGACTTACTCCGGCTAATGATGGCTCGATGATTCGGCTGTCGATCCCTCCTTTAACAGAGGAGCGTAGGGTGGAACTGGTGAAGATGACGAAGAAATTCGGAGAAGAAGCCAAGGTGGCTATCCGGAACATTCGTCGGGATGCCAATGACGATATCAAGAAGTTGGAGAAAACCGACATCTCTGAAGATGAATCACGCAGACACCAGGAAGATATCCAGAAGACGACCGATAAATATGTTGCGGAAGTCGAAAAAGTGCTGGCGGGAAAAGAAAAAGAGATCATGGAAGTTTAAGAGATCATACGCGGCCCCTCCTTTTACGGTGGGGTTTTGTCTCTTTTTCATCACCGGCTTGGAGGAACTATAATGATCAAGTTATTTAAGTCCTGGCGGAAAAAAGCGAATGCTCCGGAGGCCATGGCAACCGACCTTGATAATATACCGAAGCATGTTGCCATCATTATGGACGGAAATGGAAGATGGGCTCGTAAGCTTGGTCTTCCGCGTATCGTTGGCCACAGAAACGGAATGAAGGCAGTCAAGCGGGCAACAATGGCGGCTGATGAACTCGGAATTTCCGTGTTGACCCTTTACGCCTTCTCCACGGAGAACTGGAAGCGTCCCAAGGAAGAAGTAGATTATTTGATGTCACTTCCCCAGGAGTTTCTTGCGCTTGAACTTGAAGAATTGATTGAGAAGAATGTCCAGGTTCGGATGATGGGACATACAGATGAACTGCCATCCCATACCTTTGCTGCCATGGAAGAAGCGATGGAACGGACAAAGCAGAATACCGGACTTATTTTGAATTTTGCATTGAATTATGGAAGTCACCGTGAAATTACGGAAACCGTGCGGGGGATTGCGGAGAAGGTGAAAACAGGCGATTTATCGCCGGAGGACATTACCGAGCAACTGCTGGGTTCATCCCTGCTTAGCGGAGACCTGCCTGATCCGGATTTGTTGATCCGTACAGGAGGAGAACTGAGGCTGAGCAATTTTATGTTATGGCAGACGGCTTACAGCGAATTGTGGTTCACCGACCTCTACTGGCCGGAATTCGGACGCGCGCAGCTTGTGGAGGCAGTCGCAGAATATCAAAGACGCACCCGGAGATATGGCGGATTATCCTAGCGGATGGAAGGAGTGGCGAGTTGAGACAAAGGATGATTACTGGAATCGTTGCTGGAGCCGGCTTCCTTGGGCTCTGTATGCTGGGCGGACTCTGGTACCATGTATTGGTCCTGCTGATGAGTCTGATTGGTTATTATGAATTCGTTCGTATGACCGGCATCCGCCCCTTCCAGGGAACAGCTTGGATCGGCTACCTTGGTGTTCTCTACACTGTGTTCCCTTGGGATCTCCTCGGGCTCGCGATGCCTCTGGATCTCCTGCGCAGCTATTGGCTGCTCATGTTCCTGTTCCTTGTAATTACCGTAATCAGTAAAAATCAGATCCCGATCGGTCAAATGGCCATGCTGTTTTTGGGAATGGTCTATATCGGAATCGGTTTTCATTACCTTGCGGTTACACGGAGCGCGGCAGACGGACATGGGCTGTTCTGGACATTCCTGATGCTGGCGGCCATCTGGAGCAGTGATGCGGGGGCTTATTTCACCGGACGGCGGATCGGCAAGCATAAGCTATGGCCTGCAATTAGCCCGAATAAGACGATTGAAGGAGCAATTGGAGGCATTGTCGCTGCCGTAATTGCGGCCATTCTGTTTGCCGTGTTCTCTGGAGGTATTCTCGGAATCGGGCAAGCCCTATTGTTAGGATTATGTGCAGCTGCAGTCGGACAAATGGGCGACCTGATTCAATCCGGATATAAAAGAGTGTATGGAATTAAGGATTCAGGCACTTTGCTGCCCGGCCACGGCGGAATACTCGATCGCTGCGACAGCTGGATTATCGTATTTCCGTTCGTACATATTTTGCAGTTGCTACCTATTTTCTGATAACAAGATGAGGTGAGCTTGATGAAAAGGATATCGGTAATCGGCTCCACAGGCTCAATTGGTACCCAAACGCTGGACGTGCTGGAGCAGCATCCTGGACAATTTTCTGTTGAAGGATTGGCTGCCGGTAGAAATATTGAGTTGTTTCTGGAGCAAGTCCGTCTGTTCAAGCCGAAAAAAGCTTCTGTAGCGGACAAGGGTGCCGCGGATTCGCTGCGTCCTTTTCTTCCGGCTGGAGTGGAGCTGTTTTACGGCGAGGAAGGCTTGACCGAGGTGGCAGCGGGGACCGATGCGGATACGGTGGTTACAGCGATTGTAGGCAGTGCAGGACTTCCGTCTACACTGGCAGCGATTGATGCGGGAAAGCATATTGCCTTGGCCAACAAAGAAACATTGGTGACAGCAGGTCATCTGGTTACCGAGCTGGCCCGTAAAAAGGGTGTTTCATTGCTGCCGGTAGACAGCGAACATGCTGCGATCTTTCAGTGCTTGAATGGAGAGCGTCTTGGCGATGTGGAGCGGATTGTGCTCACTGCCTCCGGCGGATCCTTCCGTCATTTGAACCGCGAGCAATTGCAGCAAGTGACGGTGGAGGATGCGCTCAAGCATCCGAATTGGTCGATGGGGGCGAAGATTACGATTGATTCCGCGACGATGGTCAACAAAGGACTGGAAGTTATGGAAGCCCATTGGCTGTTTGGAATGGACTTTGAACAGATCGGTGTGCTGCTTCATCCGGAGAGTATTGTCCACTCCTTCGTTGAATATCGTGACGGCAGCGTGATTGCCCAACTTGGCAATCCGGACATGCGCGTTCCGATTCAATATGCCTTGACCTATCCAGAGCGCTGGCCTTCGGAGACTAAGCGCCTTTCCTTGTCAGAGGCAGGACAGCTTCATTTCCGCGAGATGGATTTGGAGCGTTATCCTTGTTTAAGAATGGCCTATGAATGTGGTAAACTAGGTGGGACAGCACCAAGCGTGTATAATGCGGCAAATGAAGTCGCGGTTGCACGGTTTTTGAACGGTGAAATCCCGTTTTTGCGTATTGAATCCTTGATTGAGGAAACATTGTCCAGACATACGAATCATTCGGCGGATGATCTGGATACGATATTTGCCGCCGACCGCTGGGCTAGAGAGATTGCTTCATCGATTTAATCCCTTGAATCACTTCGTGACCAAGAGATGACTCTTTGAACAACCTCTTTAAGAGCAGTCTTTTTTCAGCCGGAAAGTTCCATCCCTGTATTCTCTTGTGAACATTCGGAGAATAATGATAATCTAAAACCATGTGGACGATCCGCGGCCCAAAGGAGGATGCCTAGATTGGAATTGCTTAGAATCATATTTCTGACGGTTTTTATGTTCTTCATTATTGTGACGGTACATGAATGGGGACATTATTACTTCGCCAAGCGTGCGGGTATTCTGGTGCGTGAATTTGCCATTGGATTCGGTCCGAAGCTGTTTTCCTATAAAAAAGGGGAGACGCAATTTACGCTTCGCCTGCTTCCGTTCGGCGGATATGCGCGGATGGCTGGTGAGGATCCAGAGCTTGTGGACCTAAGTGTCGGACAGACGGTAGCTCTCCGCCTGGAGGGGAATGAGGTTCGCAAGATCTTCCTTGACCGGCTGGACAGCCGTAAAAATGTGATTCGCGGCGAGGTTGTAGAAGAGGATCTGATCGACCGCCTGCAGGTGACGCTTAATGTGGACGGCGAGACGCTCCGTTATCCGGTTCATCCGCAAGCAATGCTAGTTGCAAAAGGCAAGGAGACGCAGATCGCACCAAGAGACCGCCAATATGGAAGCAAGACGGTTGCTCAGCGGGCTTTGTCTATTTTTGCCGGCCCCTTGATGAATTTTATCCTTGCGTTTGTACTATTTGCTTTGCATATCCAAATGGCTGGAATTCCTGAACCC
This sequence comes from Paenibacillus brevis, assembly GCF_018919145.1. GTDB lineage: Bacteria > Bacillota > Bacilli > Paenibacillales > Paenibacillaceae > Fontibacillus > Fontibacillus brevis. The sequence continues at coordinate 70,306 of NZ_JAHLQJ010000012.1, read as the reverse complement.
GACCCAAGTCATCTTGAGGTGGGCGAGGTCATTCAGAATATGCCTGCCGAGGATGCTGGAGTCCGTCAAGGCGATATTATTGATACCGTTAATGGAATCAAGGTTGGAACAGATGCCAACGGTCTGATCGAGATGATTAAGGCTTCTAAAGATAAAACCATGATTTGGACCGTTAAACGGGGAACACAGACCATCGATATTACGTTGACCCCTAAAGCGGTCGATGAGCAGGGGGATGCAAAGGTCGGAACCTCGATCATTACCTTTTATCCGACACGCAGCGCATCCTTTGGCGAGACCTTTACGGTAGCTGGGGATAACATGGTCTACACGACCAAGGCGATATTCCTCGGCTTCAAGCAACTGATCAATCAGTTCTCGATGGATGATCTGGGCGGCCCGGTTCGTACCTTTGAAGTGACAGGACAGATTGCGAAGCAAGGCATTGCACAGCTGACGTATTGGGCAGCGATCCTGAGTCTCTATCTTGGTATATTCAACTTATTGCCGATTCCGGCATTGGACGGCAGCCGGCTGATCTTCCTGGCAGTGGAGGCCTTGCGCGGCAAACCGATAGATCCGAATCGGGAAGGGCTGGTACACTTTATAGGGTTTGCCATGCTGTTCTTGCTAATGATTGCAGTTACCTATAACGATATTTTACGCTTGATCGGATAAACGAAATATTTCAGTTGTTGAACTAACGGGAGGACATGAAAGGTTATGGCTAATGAGGAGAAGCAGTTTGTAACGGAAATTACGCCGCAGGGAGAGGACTTTTCCCGGTGGTATATCGATGTCATTAAAAAAGCGGATTTGATGGACTACTCGCCAGTACGGGGATGTATCGTATTCAAGCCGGACGGCTATGAGATCTGGGAGCATATTCAAGCTGAACTGGATCGCCGCTTCAAAGAGACAGGACACCGCAATGCGTACTTTCCTCTATTTATCCCCGAAAGCTTCTTCCAGAAGGAGAAGGAGCATGTTGAGGGCTTCAATCCTGAGCTGCCTTGGGTGACGGAAGCTGCTGGCGAGAAGCTGGAGGAACGTCTGGCGATTCGTCCTACCTCGGAGACAATGATTGGCCATATGTATGAAAAATGGATTCAATCATACCGGGATTTGCCGGTACTGATTAACCAATGGGCCAACGTGGTGCGCTGGGAGAAGCGGACATTGCCGTTCCTGCGTACAAGCGAGTTCCTGTGGCAGGAAGGCCATACCGCCCATGAGAATGAACAGGATGCGCGTGAAGAAACTATGCGGATGCTGGAAATTTACCGTGATTTTGTGGAAAATTATTTGGCGATTCCGGTCATTGTCGGACAGAAAACACCATCGGAGAAATTTGCCGGCGCTGTAGATACCTATTCGATTGAAGCCATGATGAAGGATGGACGAGCTGTCCAAGCAGGAACCTCTCATTATTTGGGTACTAATTTTGCTTCTGCGTTTGATATTCAATATTTGAACCGGGACAATGTTCAGGAATATGTGCATACCACTTCATGGGGAGTAAGCACACGGTTGATTGGATCGCTGATTATGGTTCATGGCGATGACCACGGGCTGGCGCTTCCGCCAAAAGTTGCTCCGAAGCAAGTAATGATTATTCCTATCGGACCTCCAAAGACGCGGGATGCTGTGGTCGGCAGAGCGGACGAGCTGTTTGCCGAGCTTAAGAAGAATGGGATTCGGGTTGGCATCGATGATCGTGCCGACGTGCGTCCTGGTTGGAAGTTTAATGAATATGAAATGCGTGGGGTGCCGGTTCGCCTAGAGATCGGTCCGCGTGATATGGATAACGGAGTTTGCGTATTGGTATCGCGAATTTCCGGAGAGAAGAAGGTTATTGAGCAAGATCGGTTAGTGGAAGAGGTTCAGGCGATGCTGGATCAGGTGCATCAGGAAATGTACGAGCGTGCCAAGGCTTTCCGTGAAGAGCATTTCTATTCCGTGGATACGCTGGATGAAATGAAGGCAAGCATTGAGGAGAAGCGCGGCTTTACATTAGCCGGATGGTGCGGATCTGAGGCCTGCGAGCGTCATGTGAAGGATGAGACGGGTGCTACGAGCCGTAATATCCCGTTCCAGCCTGAAGTAACCAAGACAACCTGTCTTGTCTGCGGTGAAGAAGCGAAGCATACGGTTGTTTTTGCCAGAGCCTACTAAGGAGCTTTTGATCACGAAGGTTTTCAAGAGGTTGTTTAAAAATGGTTGATTGGCTTCCGGCAGAGGAAGTACGGCAGGATGATTCCTGTCTTTCGCTGCCGGAAGCTTTGCTATTATAAAATTCTATTTCCACTACGGCGATGGGGGGAGAAGCATGTCTGACGCTAAGGGGAAGAGAACACGGCTTGAACTGTTAATGAAGCAGGCGGAGGTTCCGGCCCAAGTTATCGATCCGTATTTTCTTGATGGGGTTATTGAAGCGGTTGAGGTCAGCCGAAGCAATAAAGCGTGGTTGATTACACTCAGCAAGTCCACGCTAGTTCCAGCTCAAGTCTACCGAACATTTTATACGCGCATAAAGGATAGGATGGAGCATATTGCCCAGATATCATTCTTATTCCGTTATGAGGACCCGGTTTCGCCTGGGGAGATTGTTGGGGAATATTGGAAGCTATTTCTGGAGTGGGTACAGCGTGAGATTCCGTCGGTCAATGGCTGGATGGCCAGAGCGACGCATGAAGTGGACGGGGACTTGGTGTCGGTAACATTTACCGATGAGACTTCACTGGAGCTGGCTCGGAAAAAAAATATAGATAAGGCGATCACGGCATATTACGATACTTTTTTTGGATTGCCGCTGCGCGTAAAGCTGCTGACCGGTGAGGATGCAGCAACTGCATTTGAAGAGTTCCAACAGCGGATTGAGGAAGAAAATCGGGAAGCGATCAGTCGGATGATGATGGATAGCCTGAGCTCGGAGGCCCCGCCGGAAGAAGTTGTGGATAATGAAGAGGTCATCAAACTGCAAATTGGCTATGATATCAGGGAACAGGCGGTACCTATTCAGGATATCCAGGATGAAGAGAAGAAAATAACGGTTCAGGGTACTATTTTTGGACTGGACCGTAAAGAACTTCGGAATGGCAACACGCTGTTCATGTTCTATTTGACGGATTTCACGGATTCCCTGCAAATGAAGCTGTTCGCCAAGAATAAGGAAGATTTAAAGGTAATGGGTCAACTCGCCAACGGCAAATGGATCAAAGCAAGGGGCAAGGTAGAAATGGACCGCTTTATGCAAATCCCTGAGCTGGTGATGATTCCTTCGGATTTGTCCGAGGTTCAGGCTCCGCCTTCCCGGAAGGATCAAGCTGAGGAGAAGCGTGTTGAATTCCATCTGCATACTACCATGAGCACGATGGATGCCGTAACTCCGATTGGAGATTACGTCAAACAAGCCGCTAAATGGGGGCACAAGGCCATTGCGGTAACCGATCATGGCGGGATCCAGTGCTATCCGGATGCAGCCAAGGCTGCAAAAAAGAACGGAATCAAAATGATCTATGGTGTGGAAGCTAATATTGTGAATGACAATGTGGCCGTTGTGCTGAATCCTCGTCCTGAGGAATTAAAGACAGCGACATTCATCGTATTCGACATCGAGACCACCGGTTTATCGGTGACCCAGAACAAAATTATTGAAATTGCTGCCGTTAAAATGGTGGATGGCAAGGAAATAGACCGCTATGCCACCTTTGTGAATCCTCATGAGCGTATTCCTTATAATATTCAGCAATTGACGAATATCAATGACGATATGGTCAAGGATGCCCCAGATGTAGAACCGGTATTGGAAGAGTTCATCACCTTTATCGGCGATGCGATATTGGTGGCGCATAATGCGAGATTTGACTTTGACTTTGTAAATGCCAAGCTCAAAGAACTAGGAAGGCCTGCCATGACTAATCCGGTGTTGGATACGCTGGAAATGGCCCGTCTGCTGTATCCGAGCATGAAAAATCATCGGCTCAATACGCTTGCTGCCAAATATAAAGTGTCGCTTGAAAATCACCACCGGGCGATCGACGATACACTTGCCCTGGGTCAGATCCTGATTGGATTAATTGAAGATGCTGACAAGCAGGAAGGGATCGTCTCCCTGGAGCGGCTCAATGACCGGGTCGGCAAGGACTTATCCAATGCCCGTCCGTTTCATAGCGGAATCTATGCACTGAATATGACGGGCAAGAAAAATCTGTTCAAGCTGGTCTCCATGTCTCATACCCAATACTTCAAGCGGGTAGCATGCATTCCGAAATCAAAGCTTGCAGATATGCGTGAAGGGTTACTGATTATGTCAGGCTGCGAAAAGGGCGAATTTTTCGAGGCCGTACTTAACAAATCCATGGAAGAAGCAGAGGGTATCGCGGATTTCTATGATGTGCTGGAAATCCAGCCGCTGACGATGTACATGCATCTTTTGGACAAAGGGCTTGTGGGCAGTGTAGAAGAGCTGAAGACCGCGGTGCGCAAAATCGTTGAGATTGGCTTTAAGCTAAATAAGCCGGTAGTTGCTACGGGCAATGTGCATTATCTGGATCCGCGGGACAAGCTGTATAGGGATATTACGATCCATGGCATTACCGGATTTAGTCCGCTGAAGGATATCCGCAAGCCGGATGCTCATTTCCGGACGACAGACGAGATGCTGGAAGAATTCGAATTTTTGGGCAAAGATAAGGCATTTGAAGTTGTCGTGACCAACACGGCTGAGCTTGCTGACCGCTTTGAAGAGTTAGAACTGTTCCCGGATAAGCTGTTCACGCCGATACTGGAAGGCGCGGATGAGGAAATCCGGAACACTTGCTATGAGACCGCTAGATCCATCTACGGGGAGGAGCTTCCCGATGTCGTCGTGAAGCGGCTTGAGAAGGAATTGGAACCGATTATCAAATACGGGTTCTCTGCGAACTATCTCATTTCCGAGCGGCTGGTAAAAAAGTCGAACCAGGATGGATATCTGGTTGGCTCACGGGGCTCTGTAGGCTCCTCGGTCGTTGCGACCTTCCTGGGCATTTCCGAAGTAAATCCGCTGCCGGCACATTATATCTGTACGAATCCGGAATGTAAGCATAGCGAATGGTTTCTGGATGGCAGCGTGCCAAGCGGGTTCGACTTGCCTGATAAGCCCTGTCCGAAGTGCGGACAGAAGCTGAAGGGGGAAGGACAGGATATTCCGTTCGAGACCTTCCTTGGCTTTAAAGGTGATAAGGTTCCCGATATCGACTTGAACTTTTCCGGTGAATATCAGCCCCAGGCCCATAACTTTACCAAGGTCATGTTCGGTGAGAAGAATGTGTTCCGGGCGGGAACCATCGGTACAGTTGCTGAGAAAACAGCATTCGGTTTTGCCAAGAAATACGAAGAAGAGCATCACAAGCATTGGCGTGGCGCGGAGCTTAACCGACTGGCCGCTGGCTGTACGGGCGTCAAGCGGAGCACGGGCCAGCATCCGGGCGGGATTGTCGTCGTGCCGGATTATATTGAAGTAGAAGATATAACGCCAGTGCAATATCCAGCCGATGATACGGAAGCGGAATGGATGACCACGCACTTCGATTATCACGCCTTTGATGCGAACCTGCTCAAGCTTGATATTCTCGGGCATGATGATCCGACCATGATGCGGATGCTGCAGGATTTAACGGGTGTTGATCCGACGACCATTCCGATGAATGATCCCAAGGTCATGTCGATGTTCAACTCTACGGAATCGCTAGGGGTCTCGCCTGGGCAAATCCGCACTCCGGTAGCAACATACGGGATACCCGAAATGGGTACCAAGTTCGTAAGACAGATGTTGGTTGAATCCCAGCCGTCCTCCTTTGCGGATTTGCTGCAAATCTCCGGATTGTCGCATGGAACCGGCGTATGGCTCGGCAATGCCCAGGAGCTGATCAAGAACGGAACCTGTAACATCAAGACCGTTATCGGATGCCGGGACGATATTATGCTGTTCCTGATCTATAAGGCGGGAATGGATGCAGGTCTTGCCTTTAAAATTACGGAGAGTGTGCGTAAGGGCAAGGGGTTGTCTCAGGAATGGATTGATGAAATGAAGAAGTGCAAGGTTCCGCAATGGTATATTGATTCTTGCCTGAAGATCCAGTATATGTTTCCGAAGGCGCATGCGGCGGCCTATGTTATTTCAGCCGTGCGTACCGCCTACTTCAAGCTCTATTATCCGATTGAATATTATGCGACTTACTTCTCGGTCCGGGGCGAGGACTTCGATCTGGAACTGCTCTGTCAGGGCTACGATGCGATCAACCGCAAGATTGACGAGATCGAGCAGAAGGGATTCCAGGCGCTTCCGAAGGAAAAGAACATGCTTCCGATTCTGGAGATGGCACTGGAGATGACCGCGCGCGGCTTCCGGTTCAAGAGCATCGATCTGTATCGTTCCGATGCCACCAGATTTATCGTTGACGGAGATGCGCTGATCCCGCCATTCTCGGCCTTGGGCGGAATTGGCGTCAATGCGGCCCGCAACATTGCGGCCGCGAAGGAACAAGGCGAGTTCCTGTCAATCGAAGACTTCCAGCAAAAGTCAAAGGCGAGTAAGACTATCGTTGAATTGCTCGGCTCGATGGGCTGCTTCCGCGGCTTGCCGGAGAGCAACCAGCTATCGCTGTTTTAAGCGGACGTAAAGGGGATTTACTTGTCAGTCTTAACGGACTATGTTATAATTTTTTTGGTAATCATGAAGATAGAACCGTTGCTAAAAGAGTGGGGAAACCCACTCTTTACTGTTTGGTATACAGGAAACAACCATATGGAGGTAATGTAAGCTTGAGCACACCGAAGATCAAAGCGGCCGTCGAGGATATGGTCAACCCTTATTTGGAGGAAAACGGCTTTGAGCTGATAGACATTGAATATGTAAAGGAAGGCAGCAATTGGTTTTTGCGTGTTTTCGTCGATAAGGACGGAGGCATCGATATCGATGACTGCGGCCGGATCAGTGAGTTTTTGAGCGAGAAGCTTGATGCGAACGATCCGATTCCTACAGCTTATTTTCTGGAAGTATCCTCGCCCGGTGCGGAACGTCCGCTCAAGAAAGCGGAGGACGTTGCAAAGGCGGTCGGCAAGGATGTATTCGTAACTACATATGAACCGGTCAATGGCTTGAAGGAGTTCGAGGGTCGGCTGCTCTCTTTTGCGGGTGAAGAGCTCGTGATCGAGATCGGCAAGAAGACTCATACGGTTCCTTACGGTAAAGTCGCCAGCGCCCGGTTGGCCATTATATTTTAGGGCTGTTCAGCCTCGTTGCTGAGCAGGCTCTTTAAGCTGAAAAGTACACGGTTTATATGAATGGGTTGGCACTATGAAAGGGGGAACTCGAGGCAAATGAGTATGGATTTTATCGAAGCCATGAATGAGTTGGAAAGAGAAAAAGGAATCAGCAAGGATATTCTGTTTGAAGCTATTGAAGCAGCATTGATCTCCAGCTACAAACGGAATTTTAACGCAGCACAGAATGTACGGGTTGATATGAACCGCCATACCGGTGCGATTAAGGTGTTTGCACGGAAGATGGTTGTGGAGGATGTATTGGATCCGCGTACCGAGATTTCACTGCCTGCAGCGCGGGAATTGAACCCGAGCTTCCTGATTGATGATGTGGCTGAGATCGAGGTGACACCTCGCGACTTCGGACGTATCGCTGCCCAGACGGCAAAGCAGGTTGTGACACAGCGCATCCGTGAAGCGGAGCGCGGCTTGATCTATAATGCCTTCGTTGAAAAAGAAGAAGACATTGTTACGGGTATTGTGCAGCGTCAGGATCTGCGCAATATTTTTGTAGATTTGGGTAAAGTGGAAGCGCATCTTCCGCTGAACGAGCTGATGCCGAACGAGAAGTTCAAGCACGGCGACCGGATCAAGGCCTATATTACCAAAGTAGAGAACACGACAAAAGGTCCTCAGATTCTGCTGTCGCGTACACATCCTGGACTGCTGAAACGTCTGTTCGAGCTTGAAGTGCCTGAAATTTTCGAAGGCGTGGTTGAAATTCGCTCCGTAGCTCGCGAAGCAGGCTTCCGTTCCAAAATTGCGGTATATTCCCGCAACCCGGAAGTGGACCCGGTCGGCTCCTGCGTTGGACCTAAAGGAACCCGCGTACAGACCATTGTGAATGAACTGCGTGGAGAGAAGATCGATATCGTTCGCTATTCGGACAGTATCGAAGAATATGTTGCTAATGCACTGAGCCCATCCAAAGTGCTGGAGGTTCAAGTGTTTGAGGCTGAGAAAATGGCTCGCGTCATTGTTCCGGACTATCAACTTTCTCTGGCAATCGGTATTAAGGGACAGAATGCCCGCCTGGCAGCTAAGCTGACCGGCTGGAAGATTGATATCAAGAGCGAGACGCAAGCTGAAGAGGAATTCGGCAGAGAGAAGACCAACCAAGAAGAACTGCCTCAAGACTCTGTTTCAATTGATTAAGCGATTATTCGCTTTATTGAAATAGCCCGTAAGGGAATGGACGGGGGTTATGAAATGAAGCCTAGAAAAGTGCCGCTGCGCAAATGCGTAGCATGCCAGCAAATGATGCCGAAGAAATCCCTAATACGCATAGTGCGTTCACCGGAAGGCCAGGTATCGATTGATCTGACCGGCAAAAAGTCGGGGCGGGGAGCCTATTTGTGTGGACAGGTGGCTTGCTTCAAGCTTGCCCACAAGAATCGAGCTCTCGACCGGGCCCTGAATTCCCCGGTAGGTCCCGAGGTTTATGAGCAACTTGCCAGAGACTTCCTGGCCGTGGAGGAAGAGTACCTTCTCACCCGTGACCGGGAAGGAGATGACGATCATGAGTAAAATGCTATCCCATCTCGGCCTTGCTGTTAGAGCGGGAAAGCTGTTGACAGGAGATGAACTTGTTCTGAAAGGAATTCGTTCATCGGAAGCAAGACTTGTCGTTATAGCGGCCGACGCTTCGCCGAATACAATAAAGAAATTCCGTGACAAATGCAGAACCTACAAAATCCCATTGATCATCGGATTCGACCGTGACCGGCTCGGATCCAGCGTAGGTAAGCCGGAGCGGGTCGTACTCGCACTGACGGATCAAGGGTTTGCCGATATGATTGCCAAAGAAATCGAGAATACGTCGGAGGTGGAGTATATTGAGTAAACAAGATAACAAAGATAAGCTCAGGGTGTATGAATACGCCAAATCCCTAAATATGAGCAGCAAAGAAATCATCACGATTCTTAAGCGTCTTAATATCCCGGTTAATAATCACATGAGTGTCATGGAGAATGACTCCGTTACTCGTGTAGAACAATTCTTCAAGGATATTAAGAGCAATGCAGCTGCCAAACGGACCGAGGCTCCCGCTAAATCGCCGGCTCCGGCTTCCGCAGGAGGAAGCCAGTCGCCTAGATCAACGTCAGGAGAAGGGAATCAGGCTCGTCCAGAACCTACTCGAAGCCCTGAAGGGCAACAGAGATCGCAATACAAAAATCAACAAGAAAAGCAGGTAAGCATGAATAAAACAACTCAAAACACCCATTCGTCTGCCACTGGCAGCACTCAAGCTACACAGGAAAGATCGAACAATCGTCCTAGCGGCGGACAACAGCAATCCCAAGGCTCCAGACCAAGACCAAATCAATCGTCGAATCCAAACCGGGGGCCTCAGCAAGGGAGAAGTCAAGGCCAGGGCCAAGGGCAGTCCCAAGGTCAAGGATCACGTAACGATTCCTCTAACCGTTCTGGCGGGGGCAACAATCGTCCTGCACAGCCGAACCGCAATTCATCTACAAGCGGCAATTCCAGTCAAGGAGGAGGCTTCTCCGGAAACTCCAGAGGCGGTCAAGGTGGTGCAGGTACCCAGTCTAACTCCAATTCCAATTTTGGTCAGCAGGGTAACCGCAAAGGCCCCAACAACAGCAATTACAATAAATCGAATCGTTCGTTCGACGATAACCGTCAAGGCGGCTACAAGAATAACCGTGGCGGCAAAGGGAATCGCGGCAGAGGCGGATACAATCAACAGCCGCCTCGCGAGAAGATCGACAATACGCCGAAGAAGATTATTGTTCGCGGAACGATGACTGTTGGTGAGACAGCTAAATTGCTTCACAAGGATGCGAGTGAAGTAATCAAGAAGCTGATTTCCCTCGGTGTTATGGCTACGATTAACCAAGAACTGGACATCGACACGATCCTCTTGCTTGCCGGTGATTTCGGCGTAGAGGTTGAAGTGAAGATTCCGGTCGAGGACGATCGTTTTGAGACGATTGAAGAAGTGGACGATGCAGCTGATCTGCGTGAGCGTCCTCCGGTTGTGACCATTATGGGTCACGTCGACCACGGGAAAACCACGTTGCTTGATGCGATCCGTTCCACCAATGTTACCGGCGGAGAAGCCGGCGGCATTACTCAGCATATCGGCGCTTATCAGGTTGAGATCAACAGCAAGAAGATTACCTTCCTGGATACGCCGGGCCACGAAGCATTTACAGCTATGCGCGCTCGCGGAGCACAGCTGACAGACATTACGATTATCGTGGTTGCTGCCGATGACGGTGTAATGCCTCAGACGGTAGAAGCCGTTAACCATGCTAAAGCAGCGGAATTGCCTATTATCGTCGCTGTGAACAAGATTGATAAGCCGGAAGCGAATCCTGATCGTGTGAAGCAGGAGCTGACAGAATATGGTCTTGTTCCGGAAGAATGGGGCGGGGATACGATCTTCGTCAACGTTTCAGCGAAACAGAGAATGGGACTTGAGGGTCTTTTAGAAATGATTCTGCTGGTAGCAGAAGTGAACGAATATAAAGCGAATCCGAATAAGCGCGCTCGCGGTGCTGTTATCGAGGCCGAGTTGGACAAGAGCAGAGGTCCTGTGGCCCGTATTCTGGTTCAACACGGAACCTTGAAGGTCGGCGACGCATTCGTAGCGGGGAATTCGTTCGGACGGGTTCGTGCAATGGTCAATGACAAGGGCCGCCGCCTGAAGGAAGCAGGACCATCTACACCTGTCGAGATTACTGGCTTAACAGAGGTTCCGCAAGCCGGTGATCCGTTCATGGTGTTCGAGGATGAGCGTAAAGCTCGTTCTATTGCGGAGAAGCGTGCCATTACTCAGCGACAATCCGATCTTGGAGCCAACACTCGCGTAACGCTTGATGATCTGTTCCGTCATATTAAGGAAGGCGAGATCAAGGATCTGAATGTCATTATCAAGGCTGACGTGCAAGGGTCTGTTGAAGCACTCAAGAGCTCCTTGGAGAAAATCGAAGTGGAGGGCGTGCGCGTCAAGATTATCCACAGCGGTGCTGGTGCAATTACCGAATCCGATGTTATTCTCGCCGCAGCATCCAATGCGATTATTATCGGATTTAACGTTCGTCCGGATACCCAGACGAAGACGACAGCTGAGCAGGAAAAGGTTGATATCCGTCTGCATCGCATCATTTACAATGCGATTGAGGAAATCGAGCAGGCCATGAAGGGAATGCTGGATCCGGTATATAAAGAAGCCGTGATCGGTCATGCGGAAGTCCGCAATACCTTCAAGATCAGCAAGGTGGGCACGATTGCCGGATGTATGGTTACACAAGGCAAGATTTCCCGGAATGCCGAAGCACGTCTGATCCGTGACGGCATCGTTATTTATGAAGGCAAAATTGATTCGCTGAAGCGGTTTAAGGATGACGCAAAAGAAGTTGCACAAGGTTATGAGTGCGGGATTACCCTGGATAACTATAATGACCTTAAAGAAGGCGACATTGTCGAAGCGTTCGTCATGGAAACCGTGGAACGCAAATAAGATGGGGTGACTCTCATGGCAAAAAATCGTACCGGTCGCGTAAGCGAGCAGATCAAGAAGGAACTCAGTGTATTGATCCAAACAGAGCTGAAGGATCCGCGAATCGGCTTTGTCACCATTACGGGCGTCGAAGTAACAAGCGACTTGTCCCAGGCAAAGGTATATTTGAGTGTTTTCGGTGATGAGGATGCCAAGCAGGCTTCGCTGAAGGGGCTGGACAAAGCAAACGGCTTTTTGCGGACTGAGCTGGGCAAACGGATTCGGCTTCGTCATACACCCGAGCTGATCTTCAAGATCGACGAGTCGATCGCCTATGGAAGCAGAATCGAGAAGCTTCTGGGAGAAATCTCCCATGAAGAGGAAAATTAGAATTTAAAGGAGACGGCAATGCAGACTCATGAACAGGAGTTCATTCAGGCGCAACAATTCCTGAAGGAACATGATCAATTCCTCGTCGTGTCGCATGTACAGCCGGACGGAGATGCAGTCAGTTCTACCCTTGTGGTGGGCTGGCTTCTCTCATGTCTGGGCAAGAAATACGTTATGGTTAATGAAGGTCCGATACCTAAGCGTATGGAGATCCTGGAGAACTCAGAAGACATCGTTGATCTGTCCCAGCAGCCGCTTGATGAAACCTTCGATTACATTGTTTGTGTCGATTGCGCCGACTTTAAGCGGACCGGAAAGACTAGCCTGTTATTTTCAGAGCATGCCCGTATTTTGAATATTGACCATCATCCTACCAATAACGGATTTGGCACCTTCAATCTCATTGTGGAAAAGGCGGCTGCGACCGCTGAAATTCTCTTTGATCTGATTACCTTCATGGGGATTAAATTGAACCTTGCTACGGCAACGGCTCTGTATACCGGATTGTTGACGGACACCGGCGGCTTCCGCTACTCAAATACCTCGCCGAAGGTCATGGAGACCGCATCCAAGCTTCTTGAATATGGCGTGGATGGCCCAGGCCTCAGCGAACTATTTTTGGAGCAGATGACATTTCCTCAGCTCAAGCTGCTGACCCGGGTGTTGAACGGTCTGCAAATGAGCGGGGATGGAAAGATCAGCTGGGTGACCGTCGATGATGGGGATCTGAGCGCGACAGGAGCGATTCATGAGGATATGGAGGGGATTGTGAATTACCCTCGCAATATCCAGGGCGTAGAAGTCGGGCTCTTGTTTAAAGTCATTGACGAGACAGCGGTCAAGGTTAGCATGCGTTCTGCCGGGAAGGTCGACGTTGCCCGAGTTGCCCAGCATTTTGGGGGCGGCGGACATGTCCGCGCTGCGGGAGCACGTCTTGAAGGAAAGCTGGACGATGTCATTCGCCGTGTGATCGAGCAGGTGAAGGCAGAGCTATGAATAAGACAAGCTATGAAGGTATTTTACCGATTCATAAGCCTGTGGACTTCACCTCTCATGATGTCGTAGCTAAGACCCGAGGCATTTTGCGGATGAAGCGTATAGGACATACGGGGACTCTCGATCCCGCGGTGACCGGCGTACTGCCGCTTTGCTTGGGACGTGCGACCAGAATGGTAGAATATTTGCAGGAGCTTCCCAAGGAATATGAAGCAACGCTCGTTCTGGGTGTGGCAACGGATACCGAGGACTTAACCGGCACGATCACCGAAGAGCAGGAACGGGTTCAAGTAACTGAAACACAGCTCAAGGAAGTGCTGGGCCGCTTTATGGGGACAAGTTCTCAGATTCCGCCGATGTATTCGGCGCTGAAGCAGAACGGAAAACGGCTATACGAGCTGGCAAGAGAAGGAGTTACGGTTGAAAGAGCTCCAAGAGAGGTAACGATTTACGAGCTGGAGCTCCTTCATTTTGATGGTTCGAAGGATCACCCTGAGCTTACATTCCGTGCATTATGCTCAAAGGGGACATATATTCGAACGCTATGCGTGGATATCGGACGCGCTTTGGGGGTTCCGGCAGCAATGAAGCAATTGAAGCGGACGATGTCGGCTGGGATTACCGAATCCCATTGTCTGACGCTGGAAGAAGTGGCTGTCCGCGTACAAAATGGCACCCTTCAAGAAGCGTTGCTGCCTGTGGACGAAGCCGTTCGTCATCTTCCCGCTCATACCGTTCATGAAAGCAGGCTTAAGGGAGCTTTGCAGGGACAACGCCTGTCGCGGAGTGCGGTTGAGCCGCCGGCAGTTCCAGGGTCTCTAATGAGACTCTATAGTCCTGATCAGGTCTTCATGGGGATTTACAGAAGCGATGATGAGACCGGCACCGTAAGCCCGGTCAAGGTGTTTTTGCCATAGAAGCAATTATATAAGTTGAATTCATTTTGTTGTGCAGTTACTATGTATGTTGAACTAAAAGAGCTGCGTGGAAAGGGCATAGGTGTGAAATGTTCTGGAAGAAGCGGGAGCGTTCGCCTTTGTGAGTGGATTTCTACCTTAAGATGGCTTAGTTCAGTCAGAGAAATCCGCGAATAACAGCGATTGGAAGAACACTTCACATGTTGCCCCAGCATGCATAATCTTTAGTTCAACCTATATACATACGTTGCCCTGCGACGCATGATCATTAGTTCAACTTATATAGCAACGAGAAATCAGACTGGAATTGCAGGTGAAATGTAATGGAGACGATAACCTTAACTTATCCTTTGACAGATTCAGCTATAACTGCGGCTGCCGGACCACAGGTTCTGGCAATCGGTCAATTTGATGGTTTACATCTGGGACATGCCAGCGTCATTAAGACAGCGGTTCAGTTGGCCAGGGAACTAGGCTTGCCTGCAGCGGTTATGTCCTTTCACCCCCATCCGAAAGAGGTCATGAAAAAAGGGGATTACGAAGGCTACCTGACTCCTCCTCAAGAGAAAGAGCGCGTTCTTCAGGGAATGGGCGTTGATTACTTATACGTCGTGGAATTCAATGATGCCTTCTCCAGAGTCAGCCCGCAAAATTTTGTGTGCGGCATGCTTGTACCTCTGCATGTACATACGGCCGTAGTCGGCTTTGATTTCCGCTTCGGGTACCGCGGAGAAGGTCATGCGGATTTGCTACAGGAGCTTAGCGAGAACAAGCTTCAAGTTAATACAGTCCCGCCTTTCTTGATTCATGAAGAAAAGGTCAGCAGTTCGGGCATTCGCAGAGCGCTGCAGGATGGAAATATGGAGCTAACCAAGCAGTGGCTTGGTCGTCCCTATACGGTTAAGGGAACAGTAATGCATGGAGAAAAGCGCGGCCGCCTGCTTGGGTTTCCCACGGCGAATGTGCAGCCGGACGAGCATTATGTCCTTCCGGCCAGAGGCGTATACGCAGTTCTTGCGGAGTACCAGGACAAAAAGTGGCTGGGAGTCATGAATGTCGGTGTTAAGCCGACCTTTCATGACAACGGGACCCGTCCCTCGCTTGAGGTTCATCTGCTTGACTTTGAAGGTCAACTGTATGGAGAAGAGCTGCGGATCGAGCTGATTCAGTATATCCGGGAGGAACGGAAGTTCTCCGGTATGGATGAACTGATTGGCCAGATCACCAAGGATGCCGTGACAGCCAAGCACATATTGACCGCTTCGGACTTTTGAACTGACATTTACTTTATATAGATATCTGTGATATACTGATATACGTTGCATAAGCGGAGTATTCCGTGTGATGTAACGCAACCTTGGCTTGGTTACCGGTCTCACCGTCCGGCTACTAGGCTAACGGCGATTTGAATAAGAGGAGGTGAACAGGATGGCATTAACTCAAGAACGTAAACAACAACTGATCGAAGAGCACAAAACTCATGAATCCGATACCGGATCACCAGAGGTGCAAATTGCTATCCTTACGGAGAACATCGTGAATTTGACGGACCACTTGCGTACGCACAAGAAGGACCATCATTCCCGTCGCGGTCTTCTGAAGATGGTTGGTCAACGCCGCAAGCTGTTGGCTTACTTGAAGAACAAAGACGTAAGACGTTACTCCGCTTTGATTGAAAAGCTTGGATTGCGTCGTTAATTTGCATGTGTTTGACCGAAGCAGCCTGGTTGCCGCCGATTCGCTCCTATGCGGACGGCGACATGCCGGGTTGTTTTTGAAAGAAGACAAATATGCATAAGGTATAAAATTGCCTGCAAACGCGGTAGGGCCTCCTTGATCGTACGTCGCCAGACGTTTTTTTTGTGAACGCACGGACAAGCCTATTGTTTCCGCAGGTTATGAATCCATGCAGGCAGGAAATAATGGGAGTTGTACCGAACTTGTACTTGTGATAAGGAGGGATTTCATGGAAAACCATGTGAAAATGCAATTGGGGGGGAGAACCCTCATTCTCGAAACCGGACGCTTGGCGAAGCAAGCCAATGCTGCGGTAATGGTTCGCTACGGAGATACGGCGGTGCTCTGTACGGTAACCGCATCTTCTGAACCGAAAGATCTGGATTTCTTTCCGCTGACTGTGAACTACGAAGAAAAGCTCTATGCAGTAGGGAAAATTCCCGGCGGATTTATAAAGCGTGAGGGACGTCCCAGTGAAAAGGCGATTCTCGCCAGCCGTTTGACAGACCGGCCGATTCGTCCATTGTTCCCGGAAGGCTTCCGGAACGATGTGCAGATCGTCAATCTTGTAATGAGCGTGGACCAGGATTGCGAGCCTGAGATTGCCGCTATGATCGGTACTTCAGCAGCGCTGAGTATTTCGGATGTACCGTTTAATGGTCCAATTGGCGGCGTTGCAGTAGGACGGATCAATGGCGAATTCGTCATTAATCCTACGCTGAGCGAGCAGGAAGAAAGCGACATTTATGTGGTTGTATCCGGTACGAAGGATGCCATCATGATGGTAGAGGCCGAAGCGAACGAGGTTCCGGAAGAGGTTATGCTGGAAGCGATCATGTTCGGTCATGATGAAATCAAGAATATTGTGAGTGCCATTGAAGAGCTCGTAGCAGTTGCGGGCAAAGAAAAAATGGCAGTCAAGCTTCATGCTGTTGACGAAAATGTGAACCGTGAGGTTCGTGATTATGCTGCTGGCCGCTTGGTGGAAGCCGTTCGTATTGCTGAGAAGCATGCGCGTCAGGATGCAATTGATGCTATCAATAATGAGACAGTGGCCTATTTCGAGGAGAAGTACATAGAGTCTCCGGAGTTCATGGGCGATGTGAAGGAAGTCCTGCATGATATCGTGAAGGAAGAGGTTCGGCGCCTGATCACGCATGATAAGGTTCGTCCAGATGGACGCAAGCTGAGCGAGATCCGTCCGATTGAGTGCGATATCAACCTGCTGCCGCGTACCCATGGCTCCGGTCTGTTCACGCGTGGTCAGACTCAAGCGCTTAGTATTTGTACGCTTGGCGCGCTGGGCGATGTACAGATTCTTGACGGTATTGATCCGGAAGAATCGAAGCGCTTCATGCATCACTATAATTTCCCTCCGTTCAGCGTAGGGGAAGCTCGTCCACTTCGTGCTCCGGGCCGCCGCGAAATCGGCCATGGCGCCCTTGGTGAGCGTGCGTTGTCTAAGGTCATTCCTCCGGAAGCTGAATTCCCGTACACGATTCGTCTCGTATCCGAGGTGCTGGAATCGAATGGATCGACTTCCCAGGCAAGTATTTGTGCGAGCACGCTTGCCATGATGGATGCGGGTGTACCGATCAAGGCTCCGGTTGCTGGTGTGGCTATGGGTCTGATTAAGGATGGCGAGCATGTATCGATCCTTACCGATATTCAAGGCATGGAAGATCATTTGGGCGACATGGACTTCAAGGTGGCAGGTACCTCAGAAGGCGTAACTGCAATCCAGATGGATATTAAAATTGACGGTATTGATCGTCAAATCTTGACCGACGCTTTGGCTCAAGCGAAGGAAGGACGCATGCACATTTTGTCCAAGATGCTTGAAGTGATCCAGAAGCCGAAGGAGCAGTTGTCTCAGTATGCGCCTAAGATTATGATCATGAACATCAATCCGGACAAAATCCGTGACGTTATCGGTGCCGGCGGCAAAATCATCAACAAAATCATCGAAGAAACCGGCGTAAAGATCGACATCGAACAAGACGGCCGCGTATTCATTGCTTCTGCAAACGAAGAAATGAACCAAAAAGCCCGTTCGATCATCGAAGGCATTGTTCGGGAGGTTATTGTTGGCGAGATCTATATCGGTACGGTAAAACGGATCGAGAAGTTTGGCGCATTTGTGGAAATCTTGCCGGGTAAGGATGGCTTGGTGCATATTTCCCAGCTGTCAACGGAACGGGTTGGCAAAGTGGAAGATGTAGTCGCCATTGGAGATACCGTTACCGTTAAGGTCACAGAAATTGACCAGCAGGGCCGGGTAAATCTGTCCCGTAAAGCGGTCTTGACAGCCGAAACGGAACAATCCCCATCGTAATTTGACCGATTAACAGTTCATACGAAAGAGACAGAATGAAAAGTTCTGGCTCTTTTATTTTTTAAAGGGAAATAAGCCAGTCTCTGTATAATTCAGGACGGGCTTTCATATGATGAGGACAAAACCCGCTGAAGGGATGAGTCTGTCATGAATCGGAAGAAATTCGGTATTATCTTGGCAAGCATTGGTATTATTTTGCTGGTGGGGCATTTAACCGGAGTTCGCAGCTTTGTCAATGGAGACCGTTTGGGTCCGGGGAGAGATGCTTTCAGCCGCTTCGCCGATACGCAGGGTGAGGAGCAATTACGGATCCGGATCACGGAGGAGGCCGCCAAGCGTCGGATCGAACCGATTGACGCGGTTGTTGATCGGGTATGGAAGGCAATCCCGGGTTATAACGGGCGCGAGGTTGATATTGAGCAGACCTACCAGCAGGCAAGGGTAAAGCCTCCTGGTACTCCAATTACCTACATATATAAAGATATTAAGCCAAAGGTCAGCCTCAATGATCTGGGCGCACAGCCGATCTTCAGGGGGAATAGCTTAAAGCCGATGGCAGCATTAATGATCAATGTTGCATGGGGGAACGAGTATATCCCTCCGATGCTGGATGTGCTGGATCAAGAAGGCGTGAAGGCGACTTTCTTTCTGGATGGCAGTTGGTTAAAGAAAAATACGGAGCTTGCCAAAGAGATCCAAAAGCGTGGTCATCAGTTGGAGAATCATGCTTATTCCCATCCAAATATGAGCCAGCTTGGAGATCAGCAGGCCAGGCTGGAAATTTCCAAGACTAAAGATCTGCTGAAGGAGACGCTGGGCGTTCAAAATCGATGGTTCGCGCCGCCCTCAGGCGATTTCAATGATCGAACGGTAAAGCTGGCAGCAGAACAAGGCCTCAAGACGGTGCTGTGGACGGTGGATACGATAGACTGGAGGAAGCCGCCGGCCGATACGATCATCAGCCGAGTCGAAGCCAAGGTTGGCCCAGGCAGCCTGATTCTGATGCACCCGACGGCCTCCACGCGCGATGCCTTGCAGGGCATCATCAAGACCATCCGCAGTAAGGGGCTCCAGCCGGGAACCGTGGAGGAGACCCTGTCTTCGGATAGACTGGACCTGGATGATCAGGCCTCCTGAGCATGTCTATCGCAAAGGTTGAGGAATAGGTTATTTTTTGATAGGATAGGGATGCATTTGTTCATTTGATTAAATCCGATTACGGAAATCGCAGAGTTAAAATGAGGAGGCCTACCGGTGAAGAAGTTGCAATTAAAGAACGGCCTTCGGGTGGTCATGGAGCAGATCCCGACCTGCCGGTCCGTTTCTTTCGGCATTTGGGTGAAGACCGGTTCGCGGAACGAAATGTCAGAGCAAGGCGGGATATCGCATTTTATTGAGCACATGCTGTTTAAAGGAACAGAGCGGTTCAGCGCCAGAGATATAGCTGAGGAATTTGATGCGATCGGCGGCAATGTCAATGCATTTACGTCCAAAGAGTACACATGCTTCTATGCTAAAGTGCTTGATGAACATTTGCCGATAGCAGTCGATATTCTGTCGGATATGTTCTTTCGTTCCAAGTTTGATGAGGAAGAGATGGGTCGTGAGAAAAATGTCATTCTGGAAGAGATCTCGATGTACGAGGATACGCCGGATGATATGGTGCATGATCTGATCACCCAGGCAGCTTATGGAACTCATCCGCTTGCTTTGCCGATTCTCGGCACGGAAGAGAAGCTGCTTGCCATGGGACCGCAGCAGTTATGCAGCTATATGGGTGAAAGGTACACGTTGGATAACATCGTTATCGCCGTCGCCGGAAATATTGACGATTCGATTGTGGATCTGCTGGAGAAGCATTTTGGCGATTTTGAAGGCCAGGGAGAAACAGCTAGCCTGGAAGCTCCTGAATTTATGAGCGGGTTAAAGTTCCACCGCAAAAAGACGGAGCAGAATCATCTATGTCTTTCTTTCCCGGGATTGCCGATCGGTCACCGTAACCAGTATGCGATGGTGCTGCTTAACAATGCACTGGGCGGCGGGATGAGCTCCAGGCTGTTCCAGGAGATTCGGGAGAAGCGGGGCTTGGCGTATTCGGTATATTCCTATCACAGCTCTCACGCAGACAGTGGATTATTCACGGTTTATGCAGGAACGGCGCCAAAGCAGACCAAGGATGTGCTTGACCTGACGATGGAGGTGCTGCACGAGATTTCCCGCAAGGGGATGAGCGAGAATGAGCTGCGCAAGGGCAAGGAACAGCTTAAGGGCAGCCTGATTCTGAGTCTGGAGAGCACGGGAAGCCGTATGAACCGGCTAGGCAAAAATGAGCTGATGACAGGCCGTCATTATACGCTCGATGAAATGATCGAACAGATTGAAGCCGTTACGATGGAACGGGTAACCGAAGTGATCCATGATATGTTCAGCAAGCCATATGCGCTGGCAATGGTAGGAGCTTCGGACCGGGTTCTGTCCGGCGTAAGGAGAGATGAACTTGTCGTATAACGTTCAATTGAAGAGATTTGCCGGAAATGAGGATATTGAGATCCCGCGCAAAATGTCGGAGCTGGCTTCCGGTTTTGATCTGTACGCGGCTGTTATGGAGGATTTGATTCTTCATCCGGGACAACGCGCCTTGGTTCCTACAGGCATTGCGATCGCTATGCCGGGAGGACTTGAAGCGCAAATCAGACCCCGCAGCGGGCTGGCCTTCAAGCACGGCATTACTTGCTTGAATACACCGGGAACCATTGACGCGGATTACCGCGGGGAGATTAAGGTGCTGCTGATTAATCTGGGACAGGAGCCATTTACGATCTCGCGCAATGAACGGATCGCTCAGATGGTGTTCCAGATCGTCCCGGAAGTTGAATTGACACAGGTGGACGAGCTATCAGAAACGGTTCGCGGCGCCGGCGGCTTCGGCCATACAGGCACTAAATAATAGGTTTTCATCAACCGGACAGGGAGATCACCCCTGTCCGGTTTTTTTCTGCCTCTATAAGCATGGGAACGGGCCGTATTTGAAATCGGGTTGCTTCCTCAAAAGTACATTCCGGCAACCCGATTTTAAGAAACGGCAGAAACCCGAATACCGCTTTTCTCCGCTTACCAACGTTTGGACAACGCGCACGCTCTCGAAGCATCAGCTTTTTTCCAATGCGTCCCCTCACCACTTGCCTCTGCATGGCATAAGATGCTTTATACGTATTGCCTGGAAGGAGTGCCGTCTTTTGATGTTAACCGGTCTGACCATTGTCTTTTTAGGGGGTGACGCCCGCCAGGTGGAAGTCATCCACAAATGCATCGAGATGGATGCAACAGTGCGCGTTGTCGGATTCGAGAATCTGACACCTCCGCTGACTGGTATTTCACATGAATCCTTGACTCCGGAGTTGCTTAGAGCGGCGGACTGCATCGTACTCCCTGTTGTCGGGTGCAATGAACAAGGGGAAGTTCCAGCTCCCTTCTCAAGCGCCAGCATTCAATTGAAGAAGGAGATGTTGGCGGAGATTCGAGAAGAAACGCCGGTATTTACAGGGATGGCAAAAGGATATTTAAAGCGAATGGCTTCCGAATATTCCTTTCGTCTGATCGAATTATTGGAACGCGACGAGGTAGCGATTTATAATTCAATTCCTACCGCCGAAGGGGCGGTTATGATGGCGATCCAGAACACGCAGATTACGCTGCATGGATCGAATTGCATTGTTCTGGGAATAGGCAGGACGGGATTCACGCTGGCAAAAACACTGCAAGGTTTGGGAGCAAATGTACAGGTGGGACTACGCAAGGAAGCGGATAGGGCGAGAGCGGTCCAAATGGGCTGGAAGCCTTTTGCGACAACGGATTTGAGCGTTTATCACAGCGGAATTGACTTGATTTTTAACACGATACCGACTATGATAATCACAGCACAAATCATCTCCAGATTGTCTCGAGAGGCGGTCATTATCGACCTTGCCTCCGCCCCCGGAGGAACGGATTTTCGCTTCGCAGAGAAGCGGGGAATCAAGGCAATTCTTGCCCCTGGTCTACCCGGTATTGTAGCTCCCAAAACGGCTGGCATTATTATGGCGAACACGATTATTCAGTCACTTTTGGAAGAGTGTCGACTACGGGGGGATGAATAGTGAACTGGCAGGGGAAAACGGTTGGTTATGCGGTTACGGGATCACATTGTACGCTGGCGGAGATTATGCCGCAGGTGAAACGGTTTGTAGACGCTGGTGCTGAAGTTGTACCGATCATTTCCAATACGGTCATGAGTACGGATACCCGGTTTGGAAATTCAGAAGATTGGCAAAAACAGTTGAAAGATATTACGGGGAATGATATTATTTCTTCAATTGTCGACGCTGAACCGCTTGGTCCGTCAAAGCGTCTGGATGTTCTTGCGATTGCCCCCTGCACAGGGACGACGACCAGCAAGCTGGCGAATGCGGTGACCGACAGCCCGGTGCTGATGGCTGCCAAAGCAACGCTGCGCAATGGCCGTCCTGTTGTAATCGCCGTCTCCACGAATGATGGACTGGGCTTTAATATGGCGAATATCGCCAGGCTGATTGTTGCCAAGCACATTTATTTCGTGCCGTTTGGTCAAGACAGCCCGGAGAAGAAGCCGAATTCTTTGGTTGCACGTATGGAGCTTATTCCTGAAACCTGTTATGCGGCGCTTGAAGGAAGACAACTGCAGCCAGTCATTATTGAACGTTTTCGTGATGGAGTGTAATTTTGAAATGAGTGCAGGACTAAAGCGGCACATTCATTGTGCCGTCGGTCTTTCTGCGGCAAACGAAGCAGAGTAATTGTCGTTCTTCACGCTTGCTCCGCTACTTACATTGGAGGAATACCCATGCGCATTTTAGTGCAAAAATTCGGAGGCACATCTCTCTCGACCAAGGAAGCCAGGGAGAATGTCATCTCACATATTCGCCGGGAACTGGATCATGGTTACCGGCTTGTTGTTGTGGTCTCGGCCATGGGCCGGAAAGGGGATCCGTATGCTACGGATACCTTGCTTGACCTTATTGCTTCAGGAGGAGGCTCACTTCCGTCCCGGGAACAGGATCTGTTGCTTGCTTGCGGAGAAATTATCTCGGCGACGATGCTTTGCAGCCTGCTGCAGGGAGCAGGGATCTCTTCTGTAGTGTTAACCGGGGCCCAGGCCGGATTCAGAACGGACAGCCATTACGGCAATGCTAGAATTCTGGATATGGTGCCTAGCCGGGTGGTGGATGAACTGAACAATAATCAGGTAGTTATTGTAACCGGGTTTCAAGGACAGAACCAAAGCGGTGATTTCACGACGCTTGGACGCGGCGGCAGCGATACATCGGCCACAGCGCTTGGCGCGGCTTTGCATGCGGAAATGGTAGATATCTATACGGATGTGGACGGCATTCTGACCGCGGATCCGCGCATCGTTGAAGATGCCAAGCCGCTGGATTACGTCAGTTATGCTGAAATTTGCAATATGGCTCATCAGGGAGCCAAGGTGATTCATCCGCGAGCGGTTGAAATCGCCATGCAATCCGGCACACCGGTACGGGTGCGCTCCACTTTCTCGCAAAGTGAAGGGACGCTCGTCGCTAATCCGGAAGGCTTCAAGGATGTACAGATTGGTATTGTTGACCGGTATGTGACCGGGATAGCCTATGTAGCGAATGTGACTCAGATCCGAGTTGATTCCGTATCGGGTGCTGCCGACAATTTACAGCTTAAAGTTTTTAAGGCTATGGCAGAGAATGATATTAGTGTTGACTTTATTAATGTGACCCCAACCGGGGTTGCCTATACGGTATTTGACAGCAATGCTTCAAAGGCCGAAGCTGTGCTCAGATCGCTCGGATTCAATCCTTCATTGCTAAGCGGCTGCGCCAAGGTGTCGGTCATCGGCGGCGGAATTAACGGAGTACCCGGTATTATGGCTCGAATCGTAGAGGCGCTTGCAGAGCAGAACATTCAAATTTTGCAGTCCGCGGACTCCAACACTACGATCTGGGTGCTCGTCAATAAAGAAGATATGGTACAGGCGTTGCGCGCCCTGCATGCTAAGTTTGAGCTTGGCAAGTAACGGGAGGCTTGACGACTGCTCTAATATATCAAAAGGATTCTAAGGAGGAGACGACGTGGATTTCGGAAGATTAATAACAGCGATGGTCACGCCCTTTAATGCCCAGGGGGAGATCGACTGGGAAGAGACAGGGAGACTCATCGATTATTTGATCGAGGAGCAGAAGTCTGACAGCCTGGTCGTATGCGGTACGACAGGGGAGTCTCCAACATTAACCGATGAAGAGAAATGTTCTTTATTCGATTATTCGGTCAAACGTGCAGCGGGCCGGTGCAAGATTATTGCCGGTACAGGAAGCAATGGAACGGCTCATTCGATTCACCTGACCCAGGAAGCTGAAAAGCTGGGAGTAGACGGTGTGCTATTGGTTGCACCTTACTATAACAGACCGAATCAGGAAGGGCTTTATCAGCACTTTGCGGCAATTGCCTCTTCAACTGCTTTGCCGGTGATGCTGTACAATGTCCCGCTGCGGACAGCGGTAAGTATCAGCAAGGATACGGTTCTTCGTCTGGCTCAGATTCCGAACATTGCTGCGATTAAGGAATGTGCATCGGTAGAGCAAATCGGCTTCATAGCAGCCGGTGCGCCAGAAGGCTTTGCGATTTATACGGGGGATGATGCTTCGGCTCTGCCAGCCATAGCCGTGGGCGCTTATGGCGTGGTTAGTGTTGCCAGCCATCTTGTCGGGGCCGAGATGAAGGAAATGATCTCCTCGCTGCTTGCCGGTGAGGCTACAAAGGCTGCCAAGCTTCATCATAAGCTGCTTCCTATATTCAAAGGACTGTTCGAATGTCCTAATCCCGTTGCTGTAAAATATGCGCTCAACGAGCGAGGTTATTTGGTCGGCAGCGTCCGTCTTCCGCTGGTTCCTCCGACCGAGCAAGAGGCTGCGAAAATTCTAAGTCTGCTCAAGTAACCCAATAACAGGTCTGATTTCCATAAACCGATGCTGCATTTCAAGCATCGGTTTATTTGTCGTTGCAAAAGGTATGGATACGGGATGAAGAAATCGCTTCACTTGTATTTTAATTATTTAATCATGTATAATGGTTTCAAGTGACTGGGTGCGGTGTATTTTTATTTTGAAAAAATTAACTAGCTTTGCACTGAACGGGTGCATTTCCATTTACAATTTACTTTCGTCCAACATAATAGGAGGGTTAGATTCACTTGTCCAAAAAAATGAATAATGATAAATTAATGATCTTTGCGCTGGGCGGCGTTGCCGAGATCGGAAAGAACATGTATGTGGTGCAGTACGGCAATGACATCGTGGTCATTGATGCCGGACTCAAATTTCCGGAAGAGGACATGCTGGGCATTGACATTGTCATTCCGGATATCACCTACTTGACGGAGAACCGTGACAAGGTAAGAGGTATCTTGCTGACGCATGGTCATGAGGACCACATTGGCGGTCTGCCTTATGTGCTTAAGAACTTGAATGTGCCGGTCTATGGCACCAAGCTGACGTTAGGGCTTGTTGAGAACAAGCTGAAGGAAGCGGGGCTGCTTGGCGAGACGAAGCGTGTTCTGATTCATGCCGATTCCGAGGTTCAGCTCGGGACCACAATGAAAGCCACATTCTTCAAGACAAACCATAGTATTCCGGATTCCGTCGGAGTGTGCATTGAGACGCCTGAAGGAAATGTTGTTCATACCGGTGACTTTAAATTTGATCATACACCAGTCAATGATCAATTCGCGGATTTGCACCGTATGGGTGAAATCGGCAAGAAGGGTGTTCTCGCCCTTTTATCGGATAGTACCAATGCTGAGAAGCCAGGCTTTACGCCTTCCGAGAAAAATGTAGGCATCGTGCTGAATGATATTTTCCGTAAAGCAGATCAGCGGGTGGTGGTTGCGACCTTTGCATCGAATGTGCATCGCGTTCAACAAGTCATTGATGCTGCATATGCTACCGGGCGCAAAGTGACGATTATTGGCCGCAGCATGGTTAACGTTGTTACCATTGCTTCCGAGCTTGGTTATTTGAATGTTCCGGACGGTATCTTGATCGAACCGGAAGAGGTTAATAAAATGGCTGCTGATCGTGTAGTTATTCTGTGCACGGGAAGCCAGGGCGAGCCGATGTCCGCATTGACGCGGATGGCGCGTTCGACTCATCGCAAGGTTGATATTCTGCCTGGCGATACCGTCATTATTGCTGCAACGCCTGTACCGGGCAATGAGAAGTATATCGGTCGTACCATTGATGAGTTATTCCGGCTTGGTGCGGATGTAATCTATAGCGGTTCTAATTCCGGTGTCCATGTGTCCGGACACGGAAGCCAGGAAGAATTGAAGCTGATGTTGAACCTGATGCGGCCGAAATTCTTTATCCCGATTCACGGGGAATACCGGATGCTGCGCAGACATGCTCTGCTTGGCGAATCGGTCGGCGTAGACCCCGACAATATTTTCCTGGTCGATATCGGAGATGTGGTGGAGATTGAAGGCGGGGAAGCCCGCAAGGCCGGTAAAGTTCCGGCGGGCAACGTTCTGATCGACGGCCTTGGTGTCGGCGATGTCGGCAATATTGTCCTTCGCGACCGCAAGCTTCTGTCCCAGGATGGAATCCTTGTGGTAGTCGTTACGCTGAGCAAGCAGGACGGCACAATTGTGTCGGGTCCGGATATTATTTCTCGCGGATTTGTCTATGTTCGGGAATCGGAAGGTCTGCTTGATGAGGCGAACCGGATCGTATCCAGCACACTTGAGAAGCTGATGAACGAAAATGTGAATGAATGGGCTTCGCTCAAGACGAGCGTGAAGGATGCGCTTGGACGCTTCCTGTATGACCAGACACGCCGCAGACCGATGATTCTTCCGATCATCATGGAAGTATAGAACCATTTATATATAAGAGCTAAGGCACACAGTCGCCTCTTCTCCCAGCCGGTTATTTGGACGGTTTCCTCTGGGAGAGGAGGCTTTTTTGCGCAGGGAATTGCGAGACCTTTTGGAATAGAGGCAGGTGGAAGGGCGGCATACTAACTCATGTCATTGCTGCTGTTTACATTTTAAGCCTTGCAGGCCGGAAGGAAGTGTTCAATCATGGACGAGAAAAATCACTCCTCTCTAACGATGCAGGAGACCGAGGCTCCGGCAGTAAGTCCGGATTCCGACAAAAAGTCAGGTGTGGTGGAGACGATTCAACAATTGGGACAGACCGCTGTTCCGGTTCCCGGTGAATCCAATGTATACTGCTTGACCATTATCGGGCAGATCGAAGGTCATTTGGTGCTGCCCCCGCAGAACAAAACGACCAAGTACGAGCATGTCATTCCCCAGCTTGTCGCGGCCGAACAGAACCCGAGGATTGAGGGTCTGATGATTATTCTGAATACGGTAGGCGGTGATGTGGAGGCCGGGCTGGCAATAGCGGAGATGATCGCTTCGCTTTCCAAGCCTACGGTTACTGTCGTCATTGGCGGCGGGCATAGTATCGGTGTTCCGATTGCTGTTGCCTCGGATTATTCCTTGATCGCGGAAAGCGCAACAATGACGATCCATCCGATTCGGATGACAGGTCTGGTCATCGGGGTGCCTCAGACGTTCGAATATATTGAGAAGATGCAGGAACGGGTCGTCCGTTTTGTTACGACACACTCTCATATCTCCGAACAGATGTTCAAGGAACTGATGTTCAAAACCGGGGAGTTGAATCGGGATATCGGCACGGCCGTCGGCGGAAATGATGCCGTCAAGCATGGGTTGATTGATGCAATTGGGGGAATTGGCGAAGGGCTTAAGAAGCTGAACAGCTTGATTGAACTGACTCGGCCAGCCAGGCAGGGAGTGGAAGGAGCGATCACGCAATGAGCCATTACACCATTTTGCCGGAGGAGGCTTATTGGGAACAAGCGGAGACAGCCGGGTTGTACAATGAAATTGAATTGGGCGGCGTATGGATGCAAGTACGAATGGAGCCCGGAAATCGGGCGACGATAATTCGTCTGCTGCGCTGCAGCCTTGATGATTATCTGAATCCCGCTTATGCGCCCGGCAAGCAAATTGCTTTTATTCCCACCTTGCTTGAGTAAATTAGAGGAAGAAGGACGTATGGTACCCTCCGGTGATTATGGTATAATATTCATCTGGGGGGTGTTCCTGTTTGGCACGCAAACGGAAGAAGAAAAAGACAGCTATAGCAAGTATGCTCAAATATGAAATTTATGGAATCATCCTGATCACGCTATCGATTATTGCCTTGTCGGGAGAAGCAGCGGTTGGCAGGACATTGTCAAAAATGTCCGCACTCATGCTCGGCAAGTTTTATTTTGTGATTCCATTAGTAGGGATATATATCGGACTAGCCGTGATGATTGGCAGGAAGTGGCCATCGAAATGGACGGCAAGGCGAAGCGGACTGTTGCTGGCGACCCTTGCCTTTGCTCTGATGAGCACCGTATCGGCGATGGGGCAGAAGCTGGCTCCTGTCGGTTCTTTAAGCTTTTCGAATATTATGGGTCAGATTCATCGGGATTTGCAGGGAGCCTTGTTCTCGCCTGTCTCAAGTGATTCTGGATTTAGCCTGCTTCAATTAAATATAAGCGGCGGATACATAGGCGGATTGGAGTTTGCCTTGCTCTACTCCTTGTTCGGGCTGGCGGGAGCCCGGCTGATCATGATTGTCATGCTGGCAATCAGCTTTATGCTTGTCACCGGACTCTCTTATGTTGAACTTGGAAAAATACTGCGCGGCAAGGTGGGAGGTCTGGGACAGCAATTCGGCAAGAAGCTTCGCATGCTGCGGCCGGTTCCGGTAAAGGGAGCAGACAAGCCTGTACGTAAAGCAGCCGCTAAAAAACCGGCAATTGAAGAAACTCCGATTCCCGGGTCGATGGAAGAGGAAGCAGAGGCGCCTTCTGTTCGTCATCCGCGCAACAAACCGGTGTTTTTCCAATTATTCGGCTTTAAGGGAGAGCGAGAGAAGGAAGATACTGTGTCTGTAGAGCAACCGGCTAATGAAGCCCCTCCTGAAGAGGACATGGCCTCGGTCAGCGGGATTAACTGGAACGAGCTGGATTATCAAGGCGGCGGCGCGGTCTCTGAGCCTGCAACATCTTCGGATACCGGCCCGATTATTCGGGACTTCTTCGAGCATATTCGTCAGGAAAGCTGGCGCCCTGAAGAGGACCAGGACGGAGAGGAACTCTCTGGTCCGGAGGGATCGGTTGGAGCAGAAGGCATGGACGGTACTGAAGTCGTACAGAAGTTTCAAGATAGTGAGAGCATTAATCATTATGAGAATGCGGAGCATTTGAGTCCGATGGGAGCTTCAGGAGAGCATGGGGAGCTGCAACCGGAGGGGATTGCAGGGAATCCGGAGAGCGTTGGTGCGGAAGCACCTCCAGCCCCGCCTAAGCCGGCTCCCAAGCCGTACAAGCTTCCTTCCTTCCGGTTGCTGTCGAGACCTTCCGGGGCCGGCAAATCAGGCGATCAGGCCGATTATATGCAGACGGCTCGTAAGCTGGAAGCGACATTGGAGAGCTTCGGTGTGCGTGCGCGTGTGCTGGAGGTCGTAAGAGGCCCTGCGGTAACGAGGTATGAGATCCAGCCGGATATCGGTGTCAAGGTTAGCCGCATTGTGAATTTGACCGATGATATTGCCCTTGCGCTGGCAGCGAAGGATATCCGGATGGAGGCGCCGATTCCGGGCAAATCGGCGATCGGTATTGAGGTTCCGAACTCTGAAGTATCCGTGGTTACTATGCGGGAAGTGATGGAGACTTCGACCTTCACCGAGGCGGAGTCCAAGCTGTCGATCGCCTTTGGCCGCGACATCTCTGGCCAGACGATTGTCGGCAACCTGGCAAAGATGCCTCATTTGCTCGTAGCGGGAGCAACGGGCTCCGGTAAATCGGTCTGTATTAACGGAATTATCACAAGCATTCTGTATAAGGCCAAGCCCGATGAAGTGAAATTCATGATGGTGGACCCGAAAATGGTCGAGTTGAACGTCTACAACGGCATTCCGCATTTGCTTACGCCGGTTGTGACCGATCCGCGCAGGGCGTCGCTGGCGCTCAAGAAGATTGTTGTGGAGATGGAGAAGCGCTATGAGCTTTTCTCCAAATCAGGAGCGCGCAACATCGAAGGCTATAACCAGATGATGAAGGAAAATCCTGAGGCGGTGCTTCCTTATATTGTCGTCATTGTAGACGAGCTTGCCGACCTGATGATGGTTGCCGCTCATGACGTGGAGGATGCCATTGCCCGTCTGGCACAAATGGCCCGGGCGGCGGGAATCCATCTGATTATCGCCACGCAGCGGCCTTCGGTGGATGTCATTACCGGTGTGATCAAGGCGAATATTCCGTCCCGGATCGCATTCGGCGTATCCTCGCAGGTGGACTCGCGGACCATTCTTGATATGGCAGGAGCCGAGAAGCTGCTCGGACGCGGCGATATGCTCTATATGCCGATGGGGGCTTCGAAGCCGATTCGGGTACAGGGTGCTTTTATGAGCGATCAGGAGGTCGAGACGATCGTTAACTTTGTAAGGGATCAAGGCCAGGCCGAGTATGACGAGAGTCTGGTTCCAGAGGTCGAAGAGGAATCAGGCGGTCAGGAGGAGGTGCTGGACGAGCTCTATGATCAGGCTGTCCAGATTGTCCTTGAAGCCAAGCAAGCCTCTGTCTCGCTCCTGCAGCGGAGAATGCGGGTAGGTTACACCCGGGCAGCGCGGCTCATCGATTCGATGGAGGCCAGAGGCGTGGTTGGTCCGTATGAAGGCAGCAAGCCGAGAGAGGTTCTGATGACGATGGACCAGTATCGGATGAATAAAATGACTTCCTGATGGAAGCTCGCTAGCGGGCCGCATCGAGCGCAGAGCAATCTGCGGGCGATGCGGCTTTTTGCGCTCCGTGCATATCAAGGCTCTGTCACGATAGCGATTCTATGTGCATAGGAACCGGCAGGGGTTGTCATAATAAGGTCAATCCATGATGTCAATTCCACAATAGAAGGGTAGAGCGATAGCGAGATGAAAAACATCAAGGTATGGATTACCGCAGGAATAGCGCTGTTGTTGTTCGGTATCGTATACGGAAACAGTCAGCTAAGGCATGAAGATAAGAATTCGGAGCAGCCGAAGCAAGCTGTTGAGGTGTTCAGTAATCAAGTGATTGAATACGGGGCATTTGGAAGCGATGTCTATGAGCTTCAGGGCAGATTGAAGTTTTTAGGCTTTTACTATGGTAAACTGGACAGCTCTTTTGGGCCCAAGACGAGAGATTCCTTGAAATGGTTCCAATCCGAATTCGGGCTGAAGGTTGATGGGTACGCAGGGCCGAAGACCAAGCTGAAGCTATATAATGCCACCAAGCAATGGCAGCCGGGAATGGAGCATGCTTCGGGCAACCAGAGCGGCAATCAGAGCGGCCAAGGTTCGAATTCTTCCGGCAACCAGAACCAGGGGGGAAGCTCAGAGGCACTGGCTCCATCGAACAGCTTGGGACTGTCGGAAAATGATCTGAAGATCATGTCTAACGCGGTCTACGGAGAGGCGCGCGGAGAACCATTTGAAGGACAGGTAGCTGTGGCCGCGGTCATTCTGAATCGGGTCAAGTCCCCCAGCTTTCCCAATACGGTATCAGGCGTTATTTTTCAGCCAAGAGCATTCACAGCCGTAGCTGACGGCCAGATATGGCTTGAGCCGAATGAGACGGCACGCAAAGCGGTTCAGCAGGCACTCAATGGATGGGATCCCTCCGGAGGCTGTTTGTATTATTTTAATCCTGAGACAGCAACATCAAAATGGATCTGGTCGCGACCACAGGTCAAAACGATCGGCAAGCATATTTTCTGCATGTAAATGTACTCTTTGAACAGAAGCAGCCGCCCGTCTCTAGGTTGCTTCTTTCCTTTGAATTGGTATAGAATGGAACTGAATTTTATGAGAGAAGTGATCTGCACAATCTCTTGAAAAGGGGTTTTGAGCTTTGAACAAAACGTTATTCGAACGCGGTAGTGTAGGCAATATGAATATTCATGTCCTGCCGACTAACCGGTTCAAGACATTTGCCGTGTCTTTGTATGCGGGCATTCCGTTGGATAGCAAGACCGTAACCTCTACGGCCCTTACGCCGTTCGTGCTTCGGAGAGGGACTGCCTCCTATCCGGAGACGCTGCAGTTTCGGGAGCAGTTAGAGCATCTGTACGGCGCGGGGTTTGGATTTGATGTGTATAAACGGGGCAATTATCAGATCGTGCAGTTCCGGATGGATACGATTAATGATTCCTTTGTGCACAGTGAAGCGCCGCTGCTGGCCCAAACCTTCAATTTTCTTGGCGAGGTCGTAACCAAACCGGCTTTGGAGGAAGGCGCCTTCCGCGAGAATTATGTTGCCGCTGAGCGCGAAAATGTGCGCAAGAAGCTGGAAGCGATTATTAATGACAAGATTCGTTATGCGGCGGAGCGCTGCATTGAGGAAATGTTCCAGGGCGATCCGTACCGGCTCCATCCGTTAGGAGAACGCAGCGATCTGGATCGCATTACAGCCAGCTCGCTTTACCAGGCTTATCAAAACTGGCTTCAGGAAGCCAGACTGGACCTGTACGTCGTTGGAGATACCACGCTTGCTGAAGTACAGGAGCTGGTCAGCAGCTCGTTCGTATTGAATCGGGCTGCTTCTCATAGCTATGCCCATGAACAAGTCGAGCCTGTGGTTAAAGAGGTGCGGACAGTTAGCGAGCAGCTGGATGTGAATCAGGGCAAGCTGAATCTGGGTCTGCGCACGCCGATTACCTATGGGGATGACCGCTATGCTTCGGCTCTTTTATACAGTGGAATACTCGGAAGCTATCCGCACTCGAAGCTGTTTATCAATGTGCGTGAGAAGGAGAGCCTTGCGTATTACGCCGCTTCCCGCTATGACGGACACAAGGGCCTATTGACGATTCAATCGGGGATTGAAATCGCCAATTATGAGAAGGCACTGCAGATCATTCAGGCTCAATTATCCGATATGCGCTCGGGAGTAATCAGCGAGTTGGAAATGAGTCAGACCAAGGCGATGCTTCGGAATAGTCTGCTTGAAATGAAGGACTCGGCTTTCGAGATGATCGCTTATGACTTTAACCGGGTGCTCTCAGGCAAGGATCGTCCGGTCGATGAGCTGCTCAGTCAGGTTGAGCGTGTTACTCCGGAGGATGTGGTACAGGCGGCACAAACCTTTGAATTGGATACGATCTATTTCTTGACGGGAAAGAAGGAGGGGTAGCCTGTGGAAGCCATTCGATATGATTCTTTGCAGGAGACACTGTACCGGGAGACACTGGATAATGGGCTTCAGGTGTATGTATTGCCAAAGCCGGGATTTCAGAAGATATACGCGACGTTCTCAACCAAGTACGGCTCTATTGACAATCATTTCAAAGTAGCAGGGCAAGAGGAAATTGAGGTTCCTGACGGAATTGCTCATTTTCTTGAGCATAAAATGTTCGAGGAGCCGGAGGGAGATATTTTCGCCAAGTTCGCTTCCCAAGGCGCTTCGGCCAATGCATTTACCAGCTTCGATCAGACGGTCTATCTCTTCTCGGCGACCGAAAAGATTAAGGAAAATTTGGAGACACTGATCAACTTTGTTCAGAATCCCTATTTTACGGATCAGAACGTGGATAAGGAGAAAGGAATTATCGGACAGGAAATCGGCATGTACCGCGACAATCCGGATTGGCGGGTTTATTTCGGATTGATTGAGGCCATGTATGCCGTGCATCCGGTTCGAATCGATATTGCGGGCACGGTGGAGTCTATTTCCACGATTACGAAAGAAACACTGTACACTTGTTACAATGCTTTTTATCATCCAAGCAATATGCTGCTGTTCATTGTAGGCGGGGTTGATGCTGAACAGGTATTTGCTTGGGTCAGAGAAAACCAGGAGAAGAAGAATTATCAGCCGCAAGGCGACATAGAGCGCATATTCCAAAACGAGCCGAAGGAGGTTCATGAGAAGCGCAGAACGTCAAAGCTTCCGGTGTCACTTCCCAAATGCTTGTTTGGATTTAAAGAGACACAGGTTGGCTACAGCGGGGCTGAATTACTGCGTCGTGATCTGGCCACGAAGCTGGCGCTGGATCTGCTGCTAGGGGCAAGCTCCAAGCTCTACCAGAAGCTGTATGACGAAGAACTGATCTCGGACAGCTTCTCCCATGAATTCAACAGCAATCCCCGGTATGCGTTCTCGGCTATTGGCGGAGATACCAAGGATCCGGAGCGGCTATTGGAGGTCATTACGGAGGAGATCAAGACCATCGTGCAGAGCGGCTTCCGTGAAGAGGATTTCGAGCGTACGCGGAAGAAGAAAATCGGGGGCTTCCTTCGGATGTTGAATTCTCCCGAAAATATTGCTCACGAATTCACCCGTTATCGGTTCCGCGGCGGGGATATGTTTGAGGTGCTTCCGATTTATGAATCGCTTACCCTGGAGGAAGTCAATACCCGTCTGCGTGAGCATATTGATTGGGAACAGCTGGCTGTCTCCATGGTGGTGAGTCCTTAATATGACCGGAGGCCATGGGGAGGAGAAAAATATCAAGGACATGACCGTACTGGTGACCGGAGCGAGCAGGGGGATCGGAGCGCAGATTGCGCTTCGGTTTGCTTCCGTCGGTATGAACGTGGTCATTCATTACATGAATTCTCATGAAGCGGCTAACGAGATCGCCAGAAGCTGTATTGAGCTGGGGGCGAAGGTGTATACCGTGTCGGCGGATCTCCGCTCTAAAGAGCAAATTGACCGGATGAAGGAAAAGCTGGAGGGTCATGGGCTGAGACCGGATATTCTGGTGAATAATGCGGGGATATCGCATTATGGACTGCTGTCCGATACGGATGAAGAACAGTGGGATAATGTCATGGCCGTCAATCTGAAGGGGGTCTATTTGTGTACTCAGACCTTCATGCCTTATATGATCGCCCAACGCTTCGGGCGAATCATTAATGTTTCCTCGGTATGGGGAATCACGGGCGGCTCTTGCGAGGTGGTCTACTCCGCCGCAAAAGGCGGAGTCAACGCCTTTACCAAGGCCTTGGCCAAGGAACTGGCTCCATCGGGAGTGACGGTGAACGCTGTCGCGCCCGGTGCGGTCCGAACCGATATGATGGACCGGTTCGATCCGGAAGAACTTAGGCAATTGGAGGAGGAAATTCCGGCTGGAAGGCTGGCTTCACCCGAGGAGATCTCTTCGCTCGTCTATTTCTTGGCCTTGCCCGAGTCCGGATATATTACAGGACAGATTATCAGCCCGAACGGGGGCTGGATGACTTAGTACATCCGAGGCATGTGAAGGTTCAATTCCTGAAATCACCTTTAGCATCAGACGCATAAGCACTGCTTTAAAATCACATATTACAACTGTTGATCTTTAATGATTTTAAATCGCCAACCCATAAGGAGGATTTAATCATGTCAACAGTACTCAAAAATTTTGATACCTGGAAGAAGTTTCTCGGTGACCGTATCAAGCATGCGGAGAAAATCGGGATGAGCGAAGAGGCGATTGCCAACCTCGCTTACGAAATCGGCGGCTTTCTGGATGAGAAGGTCGATCCTCAGAATGAGGCGAACCGGACACTGAAGGCAATATGGGATGTAGGCGATGAAGAGGAACGCAAGACGATCGCTCGTCTCATGGTGAAGCTGTCCAAGCAAAGCAGCTAGCCAGGAAAAGCTCCCTTTCAGGGGGCTTTTCGCCCATTTCAGAGGGCGGCTTGCCTTTCAATTCTATTTTATATATCATAAGACACGTATCAAATACTCAGACTGTACATGCTTTGTTCAAGATTGATCAGGTAATTTTGCGGGTATGCAGGAAAATAGACTGGAATTGTCGAATGTTGGTAGCTAGGAACTAAAGAAGGTGCTTGGTAGATGGATATAAAGCAATGGTATCTGGAGTACAGAATACATAAGAATCGTCCCGGACTGCTGGGAGATATCGCTTCAACTCTCGGTATGCTCGAGGTCAATATATTAACCATTAACGGCGTGGAAGGACAGACTCGCGGATTACTGCTGGAAAGTGATGATGATGAGAAGATCGGTCTGATTGACAAGATGCTCAGAAATGTTGACAGCATTACGGTTACGGCGCTCCGCCCTCCGCGTCTCGTCGACTTGCTTGCAGTGCGTCATGGCCGGTATATCGTTCGGGATTCAGATGACAAGAAGACTTTTCGGTTCACCAGAGATGAGCTGGGATTGCTCGTCGACTTTTTGGGTGAATTAATGAAGAGAGAAGGACATCAGGTGATCGGCTTGCGGGGGATGCCTCGGGTTGGTAAGACAGAGTCGATCATTGCAGGAAGCGTCTGCGCGATGAAGCGCTGGACCTTTGTCTCTTCGACGCTGCTCAGACAGACCGTCCGAAGTCAATTGTCCGACGATGAGATGCATGATCAGAATGTATTTATTATTGATGGAATAGTCAGTACAATCCGTTCGAATGAAAAGCACTATCAGTTATTGCAGGATATTATGAAGATGCCCTCTACAATTGTCATTGAACATCCGGATGTGTTCGTGAAGGAGACGGAATATTCATATGATGATCTGGATATTATTATCGAACTTCGTAACAATCCGGATGAGCTAATCGTATATGATACGTTTACGACAATGTACACGGATGATGTATAAGCGAGTTCAAAAGTCAGCTTTTCAGCACCGAGAAGGTTGTGAGAACCTGAAGAAAGAGGAACGGAGTGTAGGCAAACCCTACATGAGTACCGGACTTCGAAGGTGAACGCAAGATTCGATGTCGAATCAACCGCTTGAAGTACTTCGTGATCAAAAGAGGACTCTTATAGGTTGTGGGGCCGCAGCGAGTCAATTAATTAACAGGAGGTGATGGTAGTGTCTGATCTGGGCCAAAAACTTAAAGAAGCCCGCTTAGCCAGAGGAATGACTCTGGATGATGTTCAAGAATTGACCAAAATACGTACAAGATACCTGGAAGCCATCGAAGCAGGAGATTATAAAGTGTTGCCGGGCAGTTTTTATGTTCGGGCCTTTATTAAAACCTATGCCGAAGCGGTCGGCATCGATCCCGACGAATTACTGACAGAGCATAGGCAGCATGTGCCGGACCCAGCTCCCGAGCCTACCATGGAGCCGGTTCTGCAGAAGCGCAGGAGCACACGTGCAGCGGAACGGAACTCAAAATGGCTGTCAACGACACTCATGTGGTCGTTCGCCGTGCTCATTTTGGTTGTTATATATATGTATTTCTCCGTCTGGGGCAAGTCGGACGAGATTGCTAACAATGATCAACCTGATCCGACCCGGGTTACGAATAACAGCGAGGTTGGAAGCGGGAATTCCGGAAATGGGGCTAATAACGACACAAACAGCAATCCAGGTAATAATGCAGGTACAGATACTCCGGTTGATCCTGGCGACACAGGCACAGATAACGCGGGTTCCAGCAACAACCAGGGAGGGAATAACTCCACCGAGCAGGGAAGCATTATTGTTGCTCAAGATGGGAAAGAGGGCAGCACAACTAAATTTATCGTTCAGGCGCCTGCGAATGCACAGGTTCCCGTCGTAATTACGGCGAGCGGAAGAAGCTGGGTGGAAGTGCGCAAAGGGGACAAATCAGGGGAAAAGCTGTTCTATGACACCATGGAAAGCGGAGACGTTCTTAATTACGATCTTGGCGCCGAGGGCTTGTTCATCAAGTCGGGGGCTTCTCCAAATACGGTGATTACGGTGGCCGAACAAGTTGTGGAGGATGGTAAGACCACTTCAAGAATTCAGTTGAATCTGGGCGAAGTACCGGATTCTGAGGGAAATGAAGAAAACGGTGCTAATTCTACTACGAATACTACAGGCGAGTAAGCGTCTGGATTCAATATATGTTATGGAAAGGCGGTTGGACAAATGGCTTCCGAAAGCTCATTTGATATTGTCTCGAAAATGGATATGCAGGAGCTCACGAATGCGATTGACCAAACAGAACGGGAAATTGCGAGTCGGTTTGATTTCAAAAACAGCAAGAGCGAGCTTAAAGTGGAGAAGGACGTGCTTGTTATCGTCTCGGACGATGAATACAAGCTGAATGCGGTGGTCGATATTTTGCAATCCAAGATGATCAAGCGGGGACTGCCGATCAAAAATCTGGATTATGGCAAGGTGGAGCCGGCTTCTCTGGGAACCGTGCGTCAGCGGATTCAGTTGAAGCAAGGAATTGATCAGGAAAATGCGAAGAAAATCAACATCCTGATTCGGGATTCCAAGCTGAAGGTCAAGAGCCAGATTCAAGGGGACCAGATCCGGGTGACCGGCAAGAGCCGCGATGATCTGCAGCAAATTATCCAGCTGCTTCGCAAGGCCGATTTGACGGTCGATTTGCAATTTACAAATTTGAAATAGCAGGATTGTTCTGTCTCGTGCAGCACCGAAAGGGATGCGCGGGACTTTTTCATGTTTTTGACACGGTTGCTGCGGAAATATTATACTTAATTAGGTTTTTTAATTTATGGGGGATAATCACTATGACAGAAAAAGTGAAGATCGTTACACTTGGCTGCGAGAAAAATCTGGTTGACTCCGAAATTATGTCTGGTTTGATTGATGCCCGCGGCTATTCATTGGTTGAACGTGAAGAGGATGCCACCGTTATTATCGTCAATACCTGCGGTTTTATCGATGCTGCGAAGGAAGAATCGGTTAATACGATTCTAGATCTTGCGGAGCTCAAGGAGACCGGCAGATTGAAGGCGCTAATCGTCTCCGGTTGCTTGACTCAGCGGTATAAGCAGGAGTTAATGGAGGAAATGCCGGAGATTGACGGAATTGTAGGAACCGGTGATTTCCATTATATTAATCAAATCGTGGATGAAGCATTAAAGGGGAAGAGACCTGTTTTTGTCGGGAATCCGGTGTTTAATTATGAAGAGAAGCTTCCGCGGAAGCTCACTACTGCAAGCTATACAACCTATATAAAAATAGCTGAGGGCTGTGATAACAACTGCACCTTCTGCAGTATTCCGATCATGCGCGGCAAATTCCGCAGCCGATCCATGGATTCGATTCTGGAGGAAGCGGAGCTTCTAGCTGGACAAGGTGTGAAGGAGATCAGTTTGATCGCTCAGGATTCCACTAATTATGGTACGGATCTTTACGGTGAGTATAAGCTAGCCGAGCTTCTGCATAAGGTCAGCCAGGTGGAGGGGATTCATTGGGTAAGGCTTCACTATGCGTATCCCGGATTTTTCACCGATGAATTGATCGATGAAATCGCTAATAACCCGAGAGTATGCAAATATATCGATATGCCGCTTCAGCATAGTGAAGATGCCGTACTGAAGCGGATGCGCCGTCCGGGCCGGAACCGGGATATCCGGGAATTGATCGCCAGAATCCGGGACAGAATACCGGGTGTGTCATTGCGAACCTCGTTGATTGTAGGTTTTCCCGGTGAGACGGAGGAAGAGTTTGCAGCTCTCTGCGACTTCGTCCGGGAGGTTAAGTTTGACCGGTTAGGGGTATTTACATATTCCAAGGAAGAGGATACGCCGGCTTCCCGGCTTCCGAATCAGTTGGATGAGGATGTGAAGGAATGGCGGGCCAATACTTTGATGGAGGTTCAACGTCAGGTAGCGGACGAGACCAGTAGAAAATATATCGGGCAGGTGCTGGATGTGCTTCTGGAACAATATGATGGACGCAGCGACGTATATATCGGTCGCTCTCAATATGATGCTCCTGAGATCGACGGGGAGGTCTATGTAACGCGCCCCGGCTCAGAGATCGGGGACATTGTCAAGGTTCGCATCACTCATGCCTATGAATATGATCTTTCCGGGGAGGGAGTCCTGTGAACCTGCCAAATCGGATTACGCTAGCCCGGATCTTTATGATTCCGCTGATGCTGGTCTTTTTATTGGTTGATATTGATACTGCCTGGTGGTCTTTTGCGATTGAGATCGGAGATTACTCGCTGCCTTTGAACCAGTTGATTGCAGCCTTGATCTTTATTATTGCCGCAAGCACTGACGGGATTGACGGATATATTGCGCGCAAGCATAACCTGGTGACCAATCTCGGCAAGCTGCTTGACCCCCTTGCTGACAAGCTTCTTGTGGCTTCGGTACTGATCGCACTGACGGCCATGGGCAAATGTGATGCATGGATCTCTATCGTGATT
Organism: Paenibacillus brevis; assembly: GCF_018919145.1. Lineage (GTDB taxonomy): Bacteria > Bacillota > Bacilli > Paenibacillales > Paenibacillaceae > Fontibacillus > Fontibacillus brevis. The sequence goes on along the minus strand of NZ_JAHLQJ010000012.1, from coordinate 29,905 downwards.
ATAGCGAGGGAGTTTGCAGTAACAGGCTTGCGGGAGGTTGCCCTTCTGGAGGGCTCGGTCATTGCTGCCAGCAATTGGGGTAAGGCCAAGACAATTACCCAGATTGTCGCAATCTCGGCTCTGCTGCTGAACAATTTCCCGTTTGTGTGGCTGAATATTCCGTTTGATGTGATCCTGATCTGGCTTGCCGCGCTGATCACGATCTACTCGGGGATCGATTATTTCGTGAAGAACAAGTCTGTACTGAACTTTTCGAAAATGTAAGGAGACTTTCATATGAAGGCTGAACTGATTGCTGTAGGGACCGAGCTATTGCTCGGACAAATTGTAAATAGTAATGCCCAGTATCTATCCCGGGAGCTTGCTTCACTCGGGATAGATGTTTATTTCCAGACCGTGGTGGGGGATAATCTGTCCCGACTATCCGAGGCGATTGAGACTGCGGCGAAACGGGCGGATATTCTATTGTTCACAGGCGGCCTTGGACCAACACAGGACGATCTGACGAAAGACGCTTTGGCGGCTGTGCTGGGACGCGGTTTGCACATTGACCGGGTGGCTATGGATAATGTAGAGAAGTTCTTTCAAGGGCGCAAGGTACCCATGACAGAGAACAACCGCCGTCAGGCGCTCGTGATTGACGGAGCTACTCCGCTTGCCAATGAGACCGGACTTGCGGTTGGCAACGCGATTGCCCATGACAGCAAGTTTTATATTTTGCTGCCCGGTCCGCCGTCGGAATTGAAGCCGATGTTCGAGCATCAGGCGAAGCCTTGGATTCTCCAGCATGTGTTAACGGAGGAACGGGCCCTGTACTCCAAGATGCTGAAATTTGCTGGGATTGGTGAATCCGGCCTGGAGACAAGACTGCTTGATCTGATTGAGCAGCAAACTGATCCGACCTTGGCTCCCTATGCGAAGGAGAGCGAGGTAACGATCCGCTTATCGACCAAAGCGGCCTCGGAAGTGGAAGCGTTGGAGCGGCTTGAGGGTCTGGAGTCGGAAATTGCCCGGCGCCTGCCGGAGCATCTGTACGCGACTGAGGACGTTCCGATTGAGAAGACAATCGTTGATCTGATGACAGAGCAGGGACTTACGGTCAGTGCGGCAGAGAGCTGCACCGGCGGGCTGCTGATGCAGACGATTACCAGTATTCCTGGCAGCGCTACGGTGTTCCTCGGGGGGATCGTGTGTTATTCCAATGCGATGAAGGAGAAGCTGCTGAATGTCCCTCATGACCTGCTGGAAGGCGAGCATGCTCCGGGAGCCGTTAGCGCGGAGACCGCCAAGGTGCTTGCGGAACAGGTTCGCATGATTGTGGATACGGATTTCGGGCTCTCTGTCACCGGCGTGGCCGGCCCGGCCTATTCAGAGCGCAAGCCTGTCGGACTCGTATATATCGGCATCTCCAGAAGAGATGGGGATACCGAGGTGCTGGAGCTTAATCTGAAGGGGAACAGAGACACGATCCGGCTTCGGTCTGCGAAGACTGTGCTGTACCATCTATGGAGACGGCTGAAATCGGAGCAGCAAAAGGGGTAGCATAGATGCAGGGGCATCCCGCGATAATGCCCTATCCATTGCCAATCGGCGAAGGTTCGGGTTATACTAAATGTACGGAAGAACCGTAGCGAACTGTTTCAGTAGCGCTGCGGTTCTTTTTTTGTGATTAGCGGATTTTGAATTTCTTAGCGGGAGGAGGTGCTGGAGGCAGGGGAATAAAATTGCGAATGTATGTTCGAAAAAATGCTTGGCAAACTTATCAAAACAAGGTACAATTAAGTACGTAAGAAACAAATGATATCGTGTTTTACCTATCATATTGAAGGATGTGAGCTGATTGTCAGATCGTCGTGCTGCGCTGGATATGGCGCTTCGTCAAATAGAAAAACAATTCGGAAAAGGTTCAATCATGAAGCTTGGAGAGTCCACGCATATGCAAGTGGAGGTTGTGCCGAGCGGATCGATTGCTCTAGATATTGCACTTGGGATCGGAGGATTTCCTCGCGGTCGGATTATTGAAGTATACGGACCGGAATCCTCCGGTAAGACTACAGTTGCCTTGCATGCCATTGCAGAGGTTCAGAAGGCTGGAGGACAAGCTGCCTTCATCGATGCAGAGCATGCGCTGGACCCGCTCTATTCCAGCAAGTTAGGCGTGAATATTGATGAGCTTCTGCTGTCCCAGCCGGATACTGGTGAGCAGGCGTTGGAAATCGCAGAAGCACTTGTGCGGAGCGGCGCTGTGGATATCATCGTTATTGACTCCGTTGCGGCCCTTGTACCGAAGGCTGAGATCGAAGGCGAAATGGGGGATTCCCATGTAGGCTTGCAGGCGCGCCTGATGTCTCAAGCACTGCGCAAGCTGTCCGGTGCCATCAGCAAGTCGAAGACGATTGCTATCTTCATCAACCAATTGCGCGAGAAGGTTGGTATTATGTTCGGTAATCCGGAGACAACGCCGGGCGGACGGGCGTTGAAGTTCTATTCTTCGGTTCGTCTGGATGTGCGTCGTATTGAGACGATCAAGATGGGCAATGACATGGTCGGCAACCGTACGAGAGTCAAGGTTGTAAAGAACAAGGTAGCACCTCCGTTCAAGCAAGCGGAGATCGATATTATGTATGGTGAGGGAATCTCCAAGGAAGGAAGCATTATCGATATCGGGGTTGAGATGGATATCGTAGATAAATCCGGGGCATGGTATTCCTTCTCGGGAGAGCGCCTTGGCCAAGGACGTGAGAATGCGAAGCAGTATCTGAAGGAGCATACGGAGATTTCCAATACGATTGAACAAAAGATTCGTGAAGCTAGCAATTTAACCACTTCGGTGACCCCTGCCTCGGCCAGTGAGCTGGAGGAGGAAGCGCAGGAAGAACAAGCGCTGTTTGATGAAGAATAATTCATAGTTCGAGTGCAAAACGTCAGCTTTTCAGCACCGCGTGATCAAAAGATGACTTTTTGAACAACCTCTTATAGTAACATATCGTTTATTCTGGCGCTCTGGAGCGGGGGATGCTCCCCCGGACAGAGCGCTTTAGCATGTTCAGGACTGGAGATGATGACTCATGAAAGGAAACGGAGAACCAAGTGAACGCGATTACCGCGATGCGAGGAGTAGAGGCGGATCGGAGCGGGCGCAGGATGTTGTTGACATATCCGATGAAGATTTTTGGGATACAGGCAGAGCGCTAAGCACGAACAAGGCCCGGAAGCATTCCGATACTTTTAATGATTCTTCTTCTGATTCTTCCTCCATTCAGGAATCTGCGAAGGGGATTGATGCGTTCCCTGCAGACGGAGAGCTGATCATTACATCGGTAAGTCTTTTGAAGCGGCCGAAGCACCGCTACCGGATCTCCTTCGGTACATATGCATTAGAGATTCATGAAGATGTAATGATTAAATATCGGATGATGAAAGGCTCTGGCTTTACCCGTGAAGAGCTGGAGGAAATCGTCCTGGCTGATGAACGGCAACGGGCATACACCGATGCCTTGACTGCGCTGAGCCGCAAGATGAGGACCTCTTATGAAATCGGGATGCGGCTGGAGGAAAAAGGCTGGGGCAAAGATATTGCCGAGGAGGTCCTGAGACGCCTTCGGGAGGAGAAGCTGATTGACGATGCTGTATACGCACAGGAATGGGCCCAGCAGCGTGTTAGTAGCCGGGGCAAGGGGAAAATGTGGGTAAGACATGAACTTCGTCAGAAAGGCGTCGAGAAGCCGCTAATCGAGGAAGCGCTCGGGATGGTCAGTGAGGAAGAGGAACGGAATAGCGCTCATGAGCTGGCTTTGAAGAAATGGCGGTCATCCACAGGAGAACTCCAGGATCGAAAACGAAAAACAGGCGCTTTTTTAATGCGCCGCGGTTATTCAGGATCACTTGTCTCGCGGGTGCTCCGCAATATCATCGAACAGGAAGGATTAAACAGCGCAGATGACGAAGAATGGGAGGAATAATCCGCCAGAAGCGGACAAGTGCTGTCATTTACTTGACAATTTCTTTTGACAAATAATAAAATGAACATGAATCTACTTTAAATGGAGTCTTTTTTCCTTCCAAATTAATGACTCCGTGAAGGATTCAATTTGTCAGTCATGAAGGCAGTGCAGCCTTTAATGAATTTTTGTAATAATGATGAATGTGAAAATTACAACTGCAAGCATCCCAGGGAATGCCTTGGAGGAAACAGCGGGGAGGTGAACAGATGCATGAGGGAATCTGGATCGCTCTCGTTGCCGCCGCTTTATTCTTTGGGTTCGGGATCGGATATTTTATTCGCAAATCTCTTGCAGAAGCTAAAATTTCCAGTGCGGAAACTGCTGCCGCTCAGATTGTAGAAAATGCGAAGAAGGAAGCAGAAGCGCTGAAAAAGGAAACGGTTCTTGAAGCTAAGGACGAAGTCCATAAGCTGAGAAACGAAGCTGATAAAGACATTCGTGAACGTCGGAATGAAATTCAACGACAAGAAAGACGATTGTTGCAAAAGGAAGAGTCGCTGGATAAAAAATTGGAATCGCTGGAACGTAAAGAAGAGCAAGTAGCCGGCAAAGAGAAGCGGATCGAAGAGACACAGCAGCAGATCGACTTGATTTACAAGAGTCAAGTTCAAGAGCTTGAACGAATTTCGAATTTGAGCATGGAGGATGCCCGCACCATTATTCTCAACAATGTGGAGCAGGAAGTTCGCCATGAGACAGCCCAAATGATCAAGGACATTGAACAGCAAGCGAAAGAGGAAGCGGATAAGAAATCCCGTGAAATCATTGCGTTGGCCATCCAGCGCTGCGCAGCTGACCATGTAGCTGAGACAACCGTCTCGGTAGTAACCTTGCCGAATGAAGAGATGAAGGGCCGGATTATCGGACGTGAAGGCCGTAATATCCGTGCACTGGAGACACTGACCGGTATTGACCTCATTATTGATGATACACCGGAAGCAGTTATTCTTTCGGGCTTTGATCCAATCCGCCGGGAGATTGCCCGTACCGCACTGGAGAAGCTGGTGGCGGACGGACGTATTCACCCTGCGCGGATCGAAGAAATGGTTGATAAGTCCCGGCGCGAGGTGGATGAACGGATTCGGGAATACGGCGAACAGGCTACCTTCGAGGTGGGTGTTCATGCGCTGCATCCGGATCTGATCAAGATTTTGGGACGACTCAAATTTCGGACAAGCTATGGACAAAACGTGCTGAAGCATTCCATGGAGGTAGCATATCTGGCTGGCCTGATGGCCGGAGAGCTGGGCGAGGATATTACGCTTGCCAAGCGGGCCGGGTTGCTGCATGACATTGGTAAGGCGCTTGATCATGAAGTGGAAGGATCTCATGTCGAAATCGGCGTAGAATTAGCTAAGAAGTATAAAGAACATCCGGTGGTCATCAACAGTATCGCTTCCCACCATGGTGATTGCGAAGCGACCTCTGTGATCGCCATGCTCGTCGGTGCAGCTGACGCATTGTCGGCCGCAAGACCGGGAGCACGCCGCGAGACGCTGGAGACGTATATTCGCCGTTTGGAGAAGCTCGAGGAAATTTCCGAATCATTCGAGGGTGTCGAGAAATCGTTCGCGATCCAAGCAGGTCGCGAGGTGCGCGTAATGGTGCAGCCTGAGAAGATTGATGATGCGGAAGCATTCCGTCTGGCAAGAGACATTACGAAGACGATTGAAAATGAACTGGATTATCCGGGGCATATCAAGGTTACCGTAATCCGTGAGACACGGGCGGTTGAATACGCGAAGTAAAGGACATGCTGAAAAGTGGCCCCCCGCGGGGCCGCTTTTTCACGTCTAATAGAACTTCAAGCAGCCAGCTTCTGCAGGCTAGCCAGTGAGGAGGAGACAATATCAAAGTACTGTTTATTGGAGACATTGTAGGTAATACAGGACGAAAGGCATTAAAGGCAACCTTGCCGCATCTGAAATCGAAATATAATCCTCATATCATTATTGCAAATGGTGAGAATGCCGCATCAGGAAGAGGGATTACGGCCAAGATTGCCCGCGAGTTTTTTGAGATGGGTATTCATGGACTGACGATGGGCAACCATACCTGGGATAACAAAGAGATTTTTGATTTTATTGATGATGAACCACGTATGGTTCGTCCGGCCAATTTTCCGGAAGGCACACCAGGCACAGGCCATACGATTATCCGTGCCGGAGGCAAGGAGCTTGCCTTGATTAACCTGATGGGACGGACGTTCCTGCCGGCCATTGATGACCCGTTCCGTGCGGCGGATGAGCTCGTCTCGGCATTATCCAAGAAGCATAAATGCATTCTTGTAGACTTTCATGCCGAAGCGACCTCGGAGAAAATCGCCATGGGCTGGCACCTGGACGGTCGGGCATCTCTGGTCGTGGGTACGCATACCCATGTGCAAAGCAATGACGACACGATTCTTCCGCAAGGAACGGCGTATTTGACCGATGCTGGAATGGTGGGTTCTCGGGAAGGGATTTTAGGCATGGAGAGAACGGCCGTGCTGCGTAAATTCACAACTCAATTGCCGGTCCGCTTTCAGGTCTGCGAGGGAAAATGGCAGTTCCACGGATGTGTAGTGGATATTGACGAAGCGACCGGGCATGCCCGGAAGCTGGAGAAGATTCGATTGATGGAAGATGAGTGGATCATGGAATAAACGGGTAAACCCTCCATACAGGAAAAAGCAGGAATTATTTGAGCGCTCCCGAATATGTTTCTAATAGTGGGATCGAGCAAACCATTTTTCCCAGGAGGTAGTTGCCATGGAAGTATTAAAAGTTTCAGCAAAATCCAATCCCAACTCCGTAGCCGGTGCGCTTGCTGGCGTCTTGAGAGAGCGCGGCGCAGCTGAACTGCAAGCTATTGGGGCGGGGGCTCTGAACCAAGCGATTAAAGCGGTAGCGATTGCCCGGGGATTTGTGGCGCCGAGCGGTGTCGATCTGATCTGTATTCCGGCATTTACGGATATCGTCATTGATGGGGAAGACCGCACAGCGATTAAGCTGATCGTAGAACCGAGATAAGCAGCAGCGAAGTCTATATAGGATAATGAAGCCTGTTTACGATCATGTAGACAGGTTTTTTTGCATTCTTTCAGGACAAACGGGGTATACAGTAATGTAAAATGGAGGGATTTGACATGGCACGGAGAATGATAGATTTGCATTGTGATGCATTAAGCAAGCTTCAGCTCAACCGGGAGCTCCATTTTTTCGATGATGAGCGGCTGGATGTGAATGTGAAGCGAATGCTTCAAGGCGGAGTCGGGGTGCAGTGCTTTGCCATCTATCTGTCGGAGAAGCTGGGCAAGCCGCAAATGGGTCATATTCTGGATCAATTGGACCTGTACGCCTCAGAGATTGTTGCGCAAGGAATCATGCCGATCAGAACGGCTCAAGAGCTGGAAGAGGCCGAGAGACAGGGCAGAATAGGAGCACTGTTATCCATCGAAGGGGCGGACGGACTGGAGGGCAATCTGCATTATGTAAAAGTCTGCTATGAACGGGGGGTGCGCTTGCTGGGACTCACCTGGAATTACGCCAACTGGGCTGCCGACGGCATTCTTGAACCAAGAGGGGGAGGGCTGACTCCGGCGGGAAGAGAGCTTGTCCGCCTCTGTCAACGCCTTGGCATCATTCTGGATGTCTCGCATTTATCGGTAAAAGGATTCTGGGAGCTTGCGAGTATGGCTGAGGCTGCCGGAACGCCGCTGATTGCTTCCCATTCCAATGCGTATACGGTATGCCCTCATTCCCGCAACCTGCAGGATGATCAGATTCGCGCGCTTGTCTCGCTGGATGGGAGGATCGGTATCACCTTTGTCCCCTGGTTTGTGAAGCAGACAAAGACCGTTGAGCGAATGGATATTTTACCGCATCTGGATCATGTGTGTGCCTTGGGCGGAGAGAAGCATATTATGTTTGGATCTGATTTCGATGGAATTGATCAGCATGTTAGGGGATTGGAGCATGCGGGTAAATATGAGGAGTGGGCCGATCTGTTGTTAAAATATTATCCGGAGGAGCTTGTGACAGGCTGGTTATCCGGGAATGCAAGAGCTTTTTTGATGCGCTGGCTTCCCTGAAAATAAGAAAGCGCTTTAATTCATCCAATCATGATATGGATATCATCGAAAACTACTATATGTAATAGGGTAGAAAACGCTTGCTTTTTGTCTGATTCAGACATAAAATTGACATGACTCTGAAACAGAATGTTCACATTTGTCTCGATTTAAATAATATTTTTCATAGGTTGGACGTTCTGTCAGCACTTATTATATTTCATTTTTGTGCGATCCAATAAAGGGGTGGGCGATCTTGATTAGTCAATTGTCTTGGAAGATCGGTGGGCAGCAGGGAGAAGGAGTAGAAAGTACTGATCGAATCTTTTCAACGGCTTTAAACCGGCTGGGTTATTATCTATATGGTTATCGTCACTTTTCTTCAAGAATCAAAGGCGGGCACACAAATAACAAAATCCGGATCAGCACAAGTCCGATCCGCTCGATCTCGGATGATCTGGATATATTGGTCGCATTCGATCAGGAGACGATCGATCTAAATTCGCATGAGCTGCATGGCAACGGCGTAATCGTGGCGGATGCCAAGTTCAATCCCGTTGTCCCGGAAGGTGTAAACGCCAAGCTGTTTGCGGTGCCGATTACCAGCATTGCTGAAGAGCTGGGAACCTCGCTGATGAAGAACATGGTTGCTTCCGGCGCCTCCTGGGCGCTCCTGGGGTTGCCGCTTGAAGTGTTTAACAAAGCGGTCGAGGAAGAATTCGGACGCAAGGGTCTTGCCATCGTGGAGAAGAACGTGGAGGCGGTTAAACGGGGCGCAGACTATGTACTGGAGCTCGCGGGCGGTCCGCTCGACCAGTTCAAGCTGGAGCCTGCGGATGGAAAGCAGAAGCTGTTTATGATCGGTAACGATGCGATCGGCCTGGGCGCCGTTGCAGCGGGATGCCGGATTATGAGCGCATACCCGATTACTCCAGCTTCGGAGATTATGGAGTACTTGATCAAGAAGCTGCCGAAGTTTGGCGGCACCGTCATCCAGACGGAGGATGAGATTGCGGCGGTAACCATGGCCATCGGCTCCTCTTATGCCGGCGTGCGCAGCATGACAGCCTCGGCAGGACCGGGTCTCTCTCTGATGATGGAAGCGATCGGCCTTGCAGGTATGACCGAAATTCCGGTCGTCATTGTGGATACACAGCGCGGCGGTCCGAGTACAGGACTTCCTACAAAGCAGGAGCAAAGCGACATTCATGCGCTGATCTACGGAACACATGGTGAAATTCCAAAGATTGTGCTCGCTCCAAGCTCGATTGAAGAGTGCTTCTATGATACTGTGCAGGCCTTCAACTTAGCCGAGAAATATCAGGTTCCGGTCATTCTTGCGACCGATCTGCAATTATCTCTGGGTAAGCAATCCTGCGAATTGCTGGATTATGAGAAAATTCAGATCGAGCGCGGTTACATCGTAAAGGATATCCCGGATCGGGAAGATCAGAGCATGTTCAACCGTTATGCCTTTACCGAAAGCGGCATTTCACCGCGGGTGCTGCCTGGCGACAAGAATGGCATCCATCACGTGACCGGGGTTGAGCATGATGAATCAGGCCGTCCATCGGAAAGTCCTGTGAACCGCAAGAAGATGATGGATAAGCGGCTCCGCAAGCTTGCGAAGCTGGAGGTTGAAAATCCGATCCATCTGCATGCTCCGCATGCGGAGCCGGATTTGCTGATCGTGGGTATGGGCTCTACCGGTGGGACAATCGACCAGGCTCGTCTGCGGTTGAACGGGGAAGGGATTACCTCCAACCATATGACCGTTCGTCTGCTTCATCCGTTTCCGGCTGAAGAGGTTCGCGCACAGATGGCCAAGGCCAAGAAAATCGTTGTATTGGAAAATAATGCGACAGGTCAACTGGCGAATCTGATCAAGTTGAATGTTGGATATCACGATAAAATTGTTAATGTTCTGAAATACGACGGCAACCCGTTCCTGCCAGCGGAGATTTTCGAACGCTGCCAAGAAGCGGCCGGGATCAAAGCACAGGAGGAGTTGGTGAAGAATGGCAACATTTAAGGATTTCCGTAATAACATCAAGCCGAACTGGTGTCCTGGATGCGGGGATTTCTCGATTCAGGCGGCGATCCAGCGAGCGGCGGCGAATGTCGGCCTGGAGCCGGAAAGTCTTGCCGTTATCTCCGGTATAGGCTGCTCTGGCCGGATTTCAGGGTACATTAACGCTTACGGTTTGCATGGCATTCATGGTCGTGCGCTTCCGATTGCGCAAGGCGTGAAGCTGGCTAACCGTGACTTGACTGTAATTGCCTCCGGCGGGGACGGCGATGGGTTCGCCATCGGGATGGGACACACTGTCCATGCGATTCGCCGGAATATTAATATCACTTATATTGTTATGGATAACCAGATTTACGGTCTGACGAAGGGACAGACCTCGCCGCGCAGCGGTGAAGGCTTTAAGACCAAGAGCACGCCGGAGGGTGCGGTAGAGACGACACTGTCCCCCCTGGAGATTGCGATTGCGTCAGGAGCAACCTTTGTAGCCCAGTCCTTCTCAAGCGATATCAAGCAGTTGACGTCCTTGATCGAGCAGGGCATTCAGCATGAGGGCTTCTCGCTGATCAACGTATTCAGCCCCTGCGTTACCTTTAATAAGGTTAATACCTATGATTGGTTCAAGGAGCATATTATTAATCTGGATACGGTTCCGGATTATGATCCAGCTAACCGTGCGATGGCGATGGGCAAGCTGATGGAGACCGGAAGCATGATTACCGGCCTGATCTATCAGAACCGGGAGAAGAAGAGCTACGAGAATCTCATTCATGGATTCAAGGCGGAGCCGCTGGCACATCAGCCGTTGAATCTGGAGAAGAATGAGTTTGACAATCTTGTTGCAGAATTTGTATAAATCCTGAAAAGATGTCTGTATTTGCAGACATCTTTTTCATTTTGGCTAAAATAGGTGTATAATAAGTAACGATGTGAATCGTCATCGATACAGAGAATATACGAGGAGTGTTATCACAAATGAGCAAAATTGTACCAGTCGGCGTATCAGCGCGTCACATTCACTTGACGCAAGAACACATTGAGGCACTGTTCGGCCAAGGCTATCAGTTGACCGAATTCAAACCATTGTCCCAACCGGGCCAATTCGCTGCTAATGAGACGGTAGCGGTAATCGGTGCTAAGGGGCAATTCGACAAGGTTCGTATTTTGGGACCTGCACGTCCGGCTTCCCAATTGGAGATTTCCCGTACGGATTCCTTTGCAATCGGCGTGAAGGCACCGGTTCGTGAATCCGGCAATATCGACGGAACACCTGGCGTTAAGATCAAAGGCCCTGCTGGCGAAATAGAACTTCAAGAAGGCGTCATTGTTGCCGCTCGCCATATTCATTTTCATACCTCGGACGCTGAGAAGTGGGGCATCAAGGACAAGCAGCTGCTGAAGGTTCGCTTGAGCGGCGAACGCGGCTTGGTCTTGGAGAATGTCATTGCCCGCGTATCCGATAATTTCGCACTTGATATGCACATTGATACGGATGAAGCAAATGCGGCCGGCGCTAACAATGGCGACACGGCTGAGATCGTAGACTAATAACGATACACGGAATATCAAGAGGCACAGGAGTATAAAGCTCCTGTGCCTCTTTGTCATGGTTTAGGACTATCCGCCCCGCTCGATGGCGACTGCATGTGCGATACAAGGGATGCTCTCGCCTTGCTGGAAGGATAAGGGGGAGAGTAGGGCGCCGGTAGCGACAACCAGAATCCGGTTCAATTCACCGGATCGGAGCTTTCGGAGCAAATGCCCGTAAGTGACGACGGCGGAGCATGCGCATCCGCTTGCTCCTGCCTGTACATTTTGCTTCTCATAGTCATAGATCATCATGCCGCAATCCTTGTAGGTCGTCTGCTTGATAGGAATGCCGTGCCGTTCGAGCAGTTCATTGGCAATCTCATAACCAACCTTGGATAAATCTCCGGTGACGATGAGGTCATAATAGGACGGCTCGATTTGTAAATCACGAAAATGTGCCTGAATCGTATCGACGGCTGCCGGAGCCATGGCCGCCCCCATGTTGAACGGGTCGGTGATCCCCATGTCGATCACGCGCCCCATGGTAGCGGATGTCAATACGGGGGAACCGGCAGGGCCCTCTAGAGAAACAACAGCAGAGCCTGACCCTGTAACCGTAAATTGGGCAGTAGGGGGCTTCTGTGAGCCGTATTCGGTGGGGTAGCGGAACTGCTTCTCGACACTGGCGTTATGGCTGCAGGTGCCTGCCAACGTGTAGTTGGCGCCTCCGGAATTAACAACGTAAGCGGCCAGCGCCAAGCTCTCCATCGAGGTGGAGCATGCACCGAATACGCCGATGTAGGGGATGGCGAGTGTTCTGGCGGCAAAGCTGCTGCTGATGATCTGGTTCATTAAGTCCCCGCCGAAGAAAAACTGGATCTGCTCCTTGGTCAATCCTGCGTGTTGAATCGCCAGGGATGCGGATTCCTCCAGTAGCTTTTTCTCGGCTTTCTCCCAGCTGTCCTGGCCGATGTACAAATCTCCGTGGATGACATCAAAGTCATCGCCCAGAGGCCCCTGTCCTTCGAAAGGTCCTACAACGGTTGCGGTACTTATAATTTTGGGACGTCCGGCAAAGTGCCAGCTTTGATGTCCTTTTAACATCGTTAATGACCTCCTGCATAACCGGGAACGAAAATCGCGTAAATGATCCCGATAATAAATGCGGCGACCGTGCCAAAGACGATTACCGATCCGGCAAGCTGAAACATACCTGCAGCTACGCCGAGGACGAGCCCTTCCGGGCGGTGTTCAATGGCGCTTGAGGCCATAGAATTAGCAAAACCGGTTACAGGTACAGCGGTCCCTGCACCGGCCCATTGAGCAATCTTGTCATAGACGCCAAAGCTCGTCAGCAGAACGGACGCAATGACCAGCACGGCAACCATCGGACCTGCCGCATCTTTGTCGCTGAACCCGCCAAAGTGAACAAATGCTTGCCGGATACATTCTCCAAGCAGACAAATGATTCCGCCGCTAAGGAATGCCTTCAGGCAGTTGGCTGCTATCGGCCGCTTTGGTTCGATATCCGCAGCCAGTCTTTGATACTGCTGCTGCGTGGGCGTCAACTTCTTGTTTTTCTTTTTTGCCATTGTCTTATTCTCCTTTATTGCGTGAGCAGCGGTTTCATCTGGGTGATCACGGTGAGCAGCTTCTCCGAGCATTCGCCGTACATTTGCTTGGCTTCTGCCTCATCGGTGGATAGCGCGAACAGCTCCAGATCGGCTTCGCATTTTTTCAGCTGGGCATAGAGAGAGGCCCTCTCCTGGGGCTCAGGAATCTGAACCATGTCATCGTACAGATCGACATACAACTGGCCAAAACTGTCCACTTGCGCAATATTGACATTGTCCAGAGATACACCCAGCTTCTCCAGCTCGGTATGCAGCCACTGACGGGAATACCCGCTTGTTGCAAGAGGCTCGTCCATGATATTTCCATCAACGATAACCGTCTGCGGTTCTTGCTCAGGAGCGACCTTAACGCCCAGGCTGGAGGGGGTAATCGGCTGATATTCTTTCTTGAGCAGGGCGTTGATCTCTCCGTCGGGCTCAATCACGGCGAATTCTACCTGGGCCGCTTGGAAAATACTCTTTTTTCGCAGTTGTTCCAGCAGTTCATCGTTGGTCAGCTTTTCTTTCTTCAAATTTTCTTCGAGAATTTTGCCGCCCTTAATCAGCACTGTTGATTTGCTATCGATCCAGTTCCTGGCCTTCACACTCTTGATCTGTAAATACTCGATCCCTAGGGAGACTAGGAACCAGACACCCATCGAGATTAAGCCGAGCGACCAGTGGTTATCGACATCGACGGACAGATAGGCGGTAATACTGCCGATGGTAATCCCGGTTACGTATTCAAAGAAGGACAGCTGGGATATTTGCCTCTTGCCGAGCAGTCTTGTCAAGATAAACAGCACTAGGGCTGAAGCCAATGTTCGAACTACTACTTCTAGCCATAACGGCATAACAAAAGCCCCTTTCATCACCACGTCGCAAAATGTTTTTCTGTTCCGATTAATCCAATTATGTGTAAGGGGAGAAGCTTTTATCTATAAAGTCAAAAAGTAAATTTATGTAATGAATAACATTATTATGCTTAGGGTACATTATGTCTCGGTCAGTGGTGGAAAGGACCAACAGTTCATAAAGGTGGTGAAGCAAAATGACGGTAGCATCTCAGGTCAAGACAACACTTGCCTCTTTGAAGAGCGCCCAAGCCAGCTTGGAGCAGTTTGCTCTAGGCACGCAGAATCAGGAGGCCAAAACATTGTTCACCAATGCGGCGGAACAAGCCCAACAAATTGTTACGCAAGTCGAGAGCCGTGTTCAGCAGTTGGAAAATGAAGAGCCGCAATATAAAGGCTTCTAAATTTTGCGCATAGAATTGAAGTAAGCACAAGGAAGGCCCGTGGCAACAACGGGTCTTTTTGCTGCGCATTCCGTTCCTCCAACTTCAGGTTCCCGCAACCTTTTCGGTACTGAAAAGCTGACTTTTTGAACTCGCGGTTATATGGTATAATTTTTAATTGATATGTCTAATTATTGGATATTCCAGATCGCTGGGGATTTTACGAAATAAAAGGGTGTGAACAGCATGACGAAGGGGAGCCAGCCTCCAGCAGACTTAAAATCTGCCAAGGACAAGGATTACTCCAAGTATTTTGACTTTAAGGACGCTAAGATCATTTCTGAAGATGAGCATGGGAAGAAGATCCGGATCCGCGGACGAGATATCCAGATTTTATCGGAGCCGAATCAACGGAAGGAAAAGCAGCGCGGCAAGGAAGATGTGCAGGTGCATTACGACCATGCGGTGCCTGAAGAAATGCAGGGCATCGGGATCGGCAAGCATTATATCGTCTATACCTTTGGCTGCCAAATGAACGAGCATGACTCCGAGACGATCAAAGGAATGCTGGAGCAGATGGGCTACCGTGCGACCGAGGATCGGAAGGAAGCGGATATTATTCTTTTGAATACCTGCGCGATCCGCGAAAATGCGGAGGATAAAGTATTCGGAGAGCTTGGACATTTGAAGCATCTAAAGACCGAGAAGCCAGGTCTCCTGCTGGGCGTCTGCGGCTGCATGTCGCAGGAGGAAGGCGTGGTCAACCGGATTCTGCAAAGACATGGCTTTGTGGATATGATCTTCGGAACTCACAATATTCATCGTCTGCCGCACTTGATTCAGGAAGCGCTGTTCAGCAAGGAAATGGTTGTCGAGGTCTGGTCCAAGGAAGGCGACATTATCGAGAACCTGCCGAAGAAGCGCGAGGGCATGCGGGCGTGGGTCAATATTATGTATGGCTGCGATAAGTTCTGTACGTACTGTATTGTGCCGTTTACCCGAGGCAAGGAAAGAAGCCGCAGGCCGGATGACGTGCTTGCCGAAGTTCGGGAGCTTGCCCGTCAAGGGTTCAAGGAGATTACCTTACTGGGACAGAACGTGAACGCTTATGGCAAGGATTTTACCGATATCAGCTATACCTTTGCCGATTTGATGGATGATATCCGGAAAATTGACATTCCGCGCGTTAGATTTATGACCTCCCACCCGCGGGATTTTGATGACCGGCTTGTGGAGGTATTGGGAAAGGGCGGCAATCTGGTTGAACATATTCATTTGCCGGTTCAATCGGGTAGCAGTGAAGTATTGAAGAAGATGAGCCGGAAATATTCCAGAGAAGTATTCCTGGAGCTTGTCCGGAAGATCAAAAAGGCGGTTCCGAACGTCGTGTTGACTACGGATATTATCGTAGGGTTCCCAGGAGAAACGGACGAGCAATTTGAAGAGACACTTTCGCTTGTTCGGGAGGTTGGATTTGATTCCGCATACACCTTCATTTATTCTCCGCGCGAAGGCACGCCGGCAGCTGCAATGGTCGACAATGTACCGATGGAAGTTAAAAAGGTCAGGCTGCAGAAGCTTAACGAAGTGATCAATGATTATTCCCGTCAAAGCAACGATGTGATGGTGGATCAAGTAGTTGAGGTGCTGGTTGAAGGCGAGAGCAAGAACAATTCCAACGTCTTGTCCGGGCGGACCCGCAGCAACAAGCTGGTTCATTTCGAAGGCGGTTCGGAGTTGATCGGACAATTTGTCCAGGTTAAAATAACGGATCCGATGACATGGTACATCAAGGGAAGCCTGATTCCCGAAGCGGTAACTTCGGCCTAGTGCCGGGTCCTTTCATGCAGGTATGATCAAATAAGGAGGGAATTCCTTTGGGAGAGCAACATCAGCATCAGGAGTTTACGGATTGCGGTATTCCAACGTATGATTCACGCAACCTGGTCATTCGTGATGATATTATGACCAAGGCCAAAGAATTGGCAGGCCTGATAGGAACAAGCGAGGAGGTTCGCCAATTCCAGAAGGCTGAGCATATGATTCAACAGCATGAGCGGATTCAGCAGCTGATCTCCACGATCAAGAAGAAGCAGAAAGAGGTTGTTGCTTTCGAGAGCTTCCAGAACAAAGCGATGGTGGATAAGATCGAGCAGGAGATCGCCGAGCTTCAGGATGAACTGGACGGCATCCCGCTGGTTACTGAATTCCAGCAGAGTCAGAGCGATATTAATTACTTGCTGCAGCTCGTTATTACAGTGATCCGGGATACCGTCTCGGAGAAGGTAAACGTGGAAGCAGGGAGCGAGCCGGCAACGACTTCCGGTTATGGGGAATGAATTTCAAGTCGGTGCGGAAGATTTCTTCCGCACCTTTTTGATGAAAATCAATTCAAATCAAATATAACCTCTAAATATTACATAAAAGACTACAGACACAATAGTTATGAAAAGGGCCTGTAGCGGACAGGAGGCAGGTCTTCGCATGGAATGGAAAGAAATTATGGATAAGGAGGAGCGCTCCTTCTGGGGGCTCCTGGGTATGGAGCTGATTTCGGCGGACAAGCAGATGGTGGAGATCGGGCTGAACGCTGACGAACGCCATTTGAACTCGATGGGCATCGTTCACGGAGGCGTTCTGTCGGCAATGATGGATCAGTCGATGGGGACGCTGGTAGGAGCCGTCAAGGGAAGGCTGGGTGTCACGACGCATTTAAATGTCCAGTTTTTGTCGCCGATGCATAAAGGTATACTGAAGGTATCTGCATTTCCATTGCACGAAACTTATCGTACAATGACCCTTAGGGCGGAGGTGCGGGATGCCGAAGGAGTATTGGGCTGCATCTCGACGGCAACGTTCCGTGTGCCGAAAGCCTGAAATATTCCAACAGTTTATGAAGGAAGCGACTGCGAGGAAGATCTGCGCAGCGTTTATAACTCACAGATGTGGTGATAAGGATGAGTAGTGGAGAGCGGCCGAAGAAGCCGATGAATGAAGTGAAAAAGTACCGGACACCGGATGGAATTCCGGCAGATATTGTGATGTTCACATTGACCCGGCAGGAGCGAAAGGCGGTCACCAAGTCGCTGCCCCGCTTTGACCTTAAGGTGATGCTTATCCGACGCAGAAGCTGGCCGTTTGCCGGCGCATGGGCATTGCCAGGGGGCTTTTCCCAGGAAGACGAGTCTTTATATGAGACCGCCAGACGTGAGCTGAAGGAAGAAACCGGAGTTGATGGCCATCATCTCGAATATTTGGGGGTCTACAGCAAGCCAGGACGTGATCCCCGCGGTTGGATTATCTCTCATGCCTTTTTCGCTCTCGTCGAGGAATGGGTGCTTGAGAAGCGGCAGTCGGCGGATGATGCTCAGGAGGTAGGTTTGTTTACCATGCAGGAGGCATTGGAAGAACTGGATCTAGCGTTCGACCATCGCGAAATTCTGGAGGATGCCTACCGCCGGATTCAGGCGCAGATGCTTCAGACAACGATTGCGAAGCAGTTTCTTCCTCCGCAATTTACACTCGGCGAGCTTTACCAAGTGATCCAGACGGTAGTACCTGATTTTGCCGAATTGAACTTTATTCGAAAAATCACATCTACCCGCAGCCGCCAGGGCATTCTGGAGGAAGTGCTGGATGAAGGGGGGAAGCCGATGCTTTCCAATCAGTACTCCCAGCGTCCTGCGCAATTGTACAGATTTACTGACTTCACGCCGCAGTTATCTATCTATACTTAAAATTGTGAGTTCGAAAGGCCAGCTTTTCAGCACCGGGAAGGTTGCGGGAACCTGAAGAAGGAACGGAGTGTAGGCAGTACCTACATGAGCGAAATGCTTCCAAAGGAAGCATACTTCTTAACAGCACATGTTCAGTCAAGGAGGAGAAGAACCATGCAGAGCGAAAGCCTGGCGCTTCATACAGACAAATATCAGATTAATATGATGTATGCCCATTGGGTCCATGGCACCCATCTCCGCAAGGCGGTATTTGAGGCGTACTTCCGGAAGCTTCCGTTCGGGAACGGTTATGCCGTGTTTGCCGGACTGGAGCGGATTGCTAAATATGTGGAGCATTTGCGTTTTACAGAAGAAGATTTGAGCTACTTAATGGAGCAGGAAGAGAATTACGATCCCGCATTTATTGAGCTGTTGAGAAACTTCCAGTTTCGCGGAACGATCCTCTCCATGCAGGAGGGCGATCTTTGCTTCCCTAACGAGCCGCTGATTCGGGTGGAAGGGACGATTCTGGAGACGCAGCTGATCGAGACTGCACTGCTTAATTTCATGAATTATCAGACATTGATTGCTACAAAGGCATCGAGAATCAAGCTGGTTGCAGACAAGGATGTCCTTCTGGAATTCGGAACGCGCAGAGCCCAGGAAGCGGATGCTGCGGTCTGGGGCTCTAGAGCGGCATATATAGCCGGGTTCGATGCTACTTCGAATCTTCTGGCCGGCAAAATGTTCGGTATCCCTACGAAAGGTACCCATGCCCATTCCTGGGTGCAAACCTTCGGATCGGAGCAAGAGGCGTTTGAGGTGTTTGCCAAGGCTTTGCCTGATCAAGTCTCCTTGCTGGTCGACACGTATGATACGTTAAATAGCGGGATACCTCATGCGATTAAAACCGCAGAGCTGCTGGAGAAGATGGGCAAGCGGCTCGGCAGCATCCGGATTGATAGCGGTGATTTGGCTTATCAGTCCATTCAGGCCCGGCAGTTGCTCGATGAGGCGGGCTTGTCTTATGTCAAGATCGTTGCATCCAATGATCTGGATGAAAATACAGTCTTTAACCTCAAAGCCCAGGGTGCGAAGATTGATACTTGGGGAATTGGGACACAGCTGATCACCGCAGCAGATCAGCCTGCGCTTGGCGGTGTTTACAAGCTGGTGGAGCGCGAGCTTGACGGGGAGATGGCTCCTACGATCAAGATCTCTGGCAATCCTGAGAAGGTGACTTCGCCGGGCAAGAAGGATGTCCTGCGGATTGTAAGCAAGGAGAGCGGAAAAGCGATTGCAGATTATATTTGCCTTCCGCATGAGCAATTGGCCCGTGAGGGGGAGAAGCTGCGTCTGTTTGATCCGGTGCACCCTTACATGAAGAAGACGGTCAGCAGCTATGAGGCTGTCTCCATGCTGCGACCGATCTTTATAGACGGCGAACGGGTCTATCAATTACCCGCCCTCCAGGAAATTCGGCAGCACCATCGGGATCAGTTGAACATGTTCTGGCCTGAGTATTTGCGTAAGCTGAATCCGGAGATCTATCGGGTTAATTTGAGTCAGGAAGCCTGGGAATTGAAGCAGCGAATGATTGAAGAATATATGAGCCAGCTGGACGAGTAATCCGGCCGGCTTTTTTTATTTCTCGGGAAAGCGCAGGAATCGAGATTTTTAGCCCATTTCAAACGGAGAATTCGACATTCTGTGATTTTTATGACATCTGCGCAATCGTGCCTGATTTGAGATTGTCCATATGACATTTGTTACATTCGTCACACCACGATTGTGATAAATTGAAACATTAATCAAGGGTTATTTTTGTGTGACTAATTTAACTATGTTAATCGTGTAATCGTATTTCATTCGCAGCAGCGAAGAAGGGAGTCGTCGGACTAATGGTACAACTGCCGAAGCTCAATCAACTTGGTTTTTTTGAAATTCGTTTGGAGTCGATCGGAGGACTTGGCGCCAACTTGGCAGGCAAAATGCTTGCCGAAGCAGGAGTGGAGGGGGCCGGTCTTGGAGGCGTAAGCTTCTCTTCCTATGGATCGGAGAAGAAGGGTTCGCCGGTCAAGGCGCATATCCGGTTTTGTGATCTGAAGACCCCGATCCGCGATACGTCGCCGGTAGAGCGCCCGCATATGGTAGCTATTTTTCAGGAGGCGCTTTCAAAGACGGTGAATGTGATCAGCGGCATTTACGAGGACAGCACCGTATTGGTTAATTCCAAGAAGACGCCGGAGGAATTGAAGGAAAAGCTGAAGCTGGTTGGCGGAACGATTGCGGTCATTGATGCCACCGGAATTGCATTGGAAGAGAATAACAAGGTGAATATGGCGATGCTGGGGGCCATGTTCCGTCTCTGTCCATTTCTGGACCCCGAGACGATGAAGACGGTCATCCGCAAGTCGCTGGAGAAGAAGTACCCCGGAGCCGTTGCACCGGCTTTGGCAACCTTTGAACGCGGGTATCAAGAGGTTGAGATTCAGACCTTTAAGCTGCCGGAAGGAATCCAGATGCCGGAATTTGTTCGGTCGGACACGCCGGTGCTCGGATATGAAACCCAGCCGATCGGCGGTCTGGTTATCAATCCGGGCAATAGCATGCTGAAGGATCTGAGTATCTCCCGCTCAGGAATGCTTCCTCATTTCAAGTCAGAGTCCTGTATTCACTGTGCCCAGTGCGACAACGTCTGCCCGGACAATTGCTTTGTCTGGGAGGAGCTGCCTGATAAGAAGGGGCGTCCTCAAATGTTCTTGATGGGCATTGATTATCAATACTGCAAGGGCTGTTTGAAGTGCATCCATGCTTGTCCGACGGACGCGCTGTCCGGAGAACGGGAAGAAGATGGATACGGCGAACAGTACCGGGTGCCGCATTTGTTTGATCTGGTGAATCAATAGAGGTTGTTCAAAAGTCATCTTTTGATCACGAAGTAATTCATGAGGTTAATTCGACATCGAATCTTGCGCTCACTCTAGAAGTCCGAGCGGATGCTTACGAGGTATGCTTCCTTTAGAAGCATTTTGCTCATGTAGGTTTTGCCTACACTCCGTTCCTCCTTCTTCGGGTTCTCACAACCTTCTCGGTGCTGAAAACCCAACTTTTTGAACACGAATCAATAGGAACATTTCTAGGAAAAAAGAAAGGCGGTATACCAATCATGGCGATGAATTTGGATCAAGAGCATGAATTAACCCATGGAACAGTAGAGCAGCGGGTTGTATATGAGTCAGGCAACGAAATGGCGGCCTATGCCGCAAGTCAAATCAATTATCATATTATGGGATACTTTCCGATCTCGCCTTCAACGGAGGTAGCGCAATTCCTTGATCTTATGAAGGCAAATGGCCAGCATGATATCAAACTGATTGCCTCTGATGGCGAGCATAGCTCGGCAGGAATCTGTTATGGCGCCTCCACGGCAGGCGGACGTGTATTTAACGCCACAAGCGCCAACGGGTATATGTATATGCTGGAGCAAATGCCGGTACAGGCCGGCACCAGATTTCCGATGGTCATGAACCTGGTCTGCCGCTCGGTCTCCGGGCCGCTGGATATCCACGGTGATCATTCGGACTTGTATTTTGCCTTGAACACGGGCTGGCCGATCCTGATGTGCCGGGATCCGCAGTCGGTCTATGACATGAATATTATTGCGCTCAAGCTGGCTGAGGATCCAGAGGTGCGATTGCCGGTGCTTGTGGCGTCGGACGGTTATTTTACCTCCCATCAAAAGCGGCGTGTGAATACTTTTGCCAACAGTGAAGATGTGCTCAAGTTTGTTGGAGAACGGCCGCCGGCCGGGTTCCCGCATACGCTGGATCGTAATAATCCGATTACGGTCGGACCCTACATGAACGAACCGGATTATATCAATAACAAATACCAGCAGTCCCAGGCGATGTACCGTGCGGAAGCGGTATTTGAACGGATTGCCGATGAGTATGCAGCGCTGACCGGCAGAAAGTACAGCATGCTGGATACGTATCGGATGGAGGATGCCGAAGTAGCGGTATTCCTGATGAACTCGGCTTCCGAGATCATCAAGGACGTGGTTGATGATCTGCGTCGGCAAGGAATCAAGGCCGGATCGATTGCGCCGAATGTCATCCGTCCCTTCCCGCAACAACAAATTGCGGATGCCCTGAAGCATGTCAAGGCGGTTACAATCGGAGACCGGGCAGACTCTTACGGCGCTTATGGCGGTAATATAAGCAATGAGATCAAGGCTGCGCTGTTTACCCATGGCAACCATACTACCCAGGTTATTAGCCGCGTGTACGGACTGGGCGGTAAGGAGTTCTATGCCGAAGACGGCATGCATCTGTTCGAGCTGGCGATTGAAGCCGCCAAACAAGGCCGGGTTGAAGTGCCATTCGATTATTATGGACATACGCCGGGAAATCCGGATGTGGCGCCAGCTCGGGTACTGAATCCGCTAAAATTCGAGGATCTGAAGACAGGGCTTATCACGGTGACAAAAAATGAAGAGACCGGCAAGCTCGGCGTGCGGATCCCGCCGCTGCGGGCGCTGACGAAGAAGCCGAAGCGGATTGCTCCGGGGCATGGCGCTTGTCCGGGCTGCGGCATTTTCTCGGGCTTGGAGCTGTTCTTTAAAGGGATCGAGGGAGATATTGTTGCCCTGTTCCATACCGGCTGCGCGATGGTTGTTACGACCGGCTATCCTTATTCCTCTCATAAAGCGACTTATATTCATAACCTGTTCCAGAATGGCGCGGCTACGCTGTCCGGTGTTGTCGAGATGTTCTGGGAACGCAAGCGGCGCGGAGAGCTCGATGAGCTTGGCTTGAAAGATGACTTTACGTTTGTCATGGTTACCGGCGACGGCGGGATGGACATCGGGATGGGGCCGGCGATTGGCGCAGCATTGCGGAATCATCGGATGATCATTGTCGAGTACGATAACGAAGGATATATGAATACCGGAGCACAGCTCTCTTATTCGACTCCGCTCGGACACCGGACCTCGACGTCCAATATCGGTACCGTACAGAAGGGAAAGGTATTCCATCACAAGGATACACCGCAAATTATGGCGGCTACCAATATCCCTTACGTATTTACCGGCAGTGAAGCTTACCCGCAGGATTTGGTCAAGAAAGCGGCCAAGGCGCAATGGTACGCACAGAACGAAGGACTGGTCTATGGTAAAATATTGATAGCCTGTCCACTGAACTGGATTACGAAGGATGATCAGGGTACAGAGATCGTGGATGCAGCGGTGAATTCCTGCTTCTTCCCGCTGTATGAGGTCGAGCATGGTCAGACAACCATTACCTATAATCCAGAGGATAAAGACAAGCGGGTGCCATTGACTGATTGGCTGAAGACCATGGGCAAGACACGTCATTTGCTCAAGCCTGAGAATGAAGCTGCACTGCATGAATTTGAGCGTGAAGTGAATCGCCGTTGGCAAATCCTGCTGACCAAACATGAGCATCCTTTGCTGTAGTCTTCGGCCGGGCATGTAAGGTAGAAGAGAAGCAAAAGGAGGATTTACCGTGGAGAAGGAGTATTTTCGCGCGTTCCGTGTTCATAAGGATGAATCGGAATTTCGCACAGGCATCGAGCAGATTGCACTCAGCGATTTGCCGGCAGGAGAGGTATTGATCGAGGTTCACTATTCAAGCGTGAATTATAAAGACGGACTGGCTTCACTTCCAGACGGGAAAATTGTTCGGCGCTATCCGTTTATTCCGGGAATCGATCTGGCGGGGAAAGTGCTCGCCTCTGACGATGAACGGTACAAAATCGGTGACAATGTAATTTGCACGGGGTATGAATTGGGTGTTAGTCATGAAGGCGGATATTCGGAAATTGCCCGGGTTCCTGCCGATTGGCTGGTGCCGCTTCCCCCGGGACTGACAGCCTTTGAAGCGATGGCGATCGGTACAGCCGGATTCACGGCAGCTCTGTCCGTGCAAAGACTGCTGGCTAATGGCCTGACCCCGGACTCCGGTCCGGTATTGGTGGCGGGGGCTACCGGAGGCGTAGGCAGCATGGCGGTATCGATACTGGCTAAGCTCGGCTTCAAGGTGACGGCCGTCACAGGCAAGCCAGCGCTGACTGACAAGCTGCTTGGCTTGGGGGCTTGCCAGGTGCTTAGCCGTGAAGAAGCAGCCTCCGGAGCAAAGGGCGCATTAGGCAAAGAGCAATGGGCTGCCGTCGTAGATCCGGTTGGCGGAGCCTTTACCGGTGATCTACTGAAAAGTGTCTCTTACGGCGGGTCCATCGCTGTTTCGGGGATGGCTGCCGGAGGGCATTTTGATACCACCGTATTTCCGTTCATCCTGCGGGGGGTAAATCTGCTGGGTATTGATTCGGTATTTTGTCCAATGCCGCAGCGCCTGGCCCTGTGGGAGCTGCTGGCAGGAGAGTGGAAGCCGGTAACAGCCTTGGAGGAGTGGACCTCCGTTTATCAGCTTGATCAGCTTCCGGAAGCCTTATCGAAAGTGATCGACAGTAAGGCGGTTGGCCGTCAGGTAATTGCTGTAAAGAGTGATTATATAGATTGAACTAAAAAACTGCGTATAATGGGCATAAGTGTGGGGTGTTACAAGCTTTCTGTAAGAAAGCTGCTTCGGAAGCATAAAGCGTCAGCGCTCGCCTTTGTGAGTGGATTTCTACCGTATAATAACTTAGTTCAATCAGAGAAATCCGCGAACAACAGCGGTCGTAAGAACACTCCACACGTTGCCCTCTGAACGTAAAACTTATTAATTCAACCTATATAGAGCAGCGTTAGAGGCTTGATTCTGGGCGTATGCACAGGATCCAGGCCTCTTCTTGTATTTGGCGATGATTTTCTCGGCATAAATATTAGCAGAATTACACACGCTAACCCCAATTATTGGATGGATTGCCCATCGAAATAAAGGAGGAATCAGGATGCCGAGAAGATGGACGCTCATCATGATTGCCACGGTACTATCCCTAACGGTCGCTTCTGGATGTGGGGCGGGAGCTAAGCAAATTGCCGCCAGAGAAATGGACAAGTACAGCATGAAAAGCGCCAAGGAAGGTAAACTCAGACAACGAAGCAGCGGGGTAACGCTGAACGGGCCTTTTTTGAAGACAATTAAGGAAGAATGCCGGAGGAGAGGAATCGCCCTGACTCATGAGACTTATTCTGAAGGCTTTGAGGGAAATCTGAGCTATAGTTATTTTATCAACGGGAGTGCAAAGGATTACGTGATCGTTCACATCTATCCAAGTGAACAGGAAAGAATTCGGCAAATTTCAGAATTATATAGAGGGAAGAGCCGGAATAAAGCACTGGAGCAAGAGGAGACAACGGTGATTTCGGAGCGGGGGAAAACGGCGCTGGTGTATACTTCAAGCAGGACCGATAAGAGCGATTACAGCTATGATATCAAGGCGGCTTTTGAGCAAGCTCTGGACCAGATGACCCGATAAGGACGCAATCGATTCCACATGATTCATTCGCAATCCCTCTGACCAGAGTTTGTTTCCGGACAGAGGGATTGCTTTGTTGGACGATGATTGCTACTTGTTCAATTCTCTAATGACATGCCTTAATTCAGGAAGAATAATCTTTTCCATGGCCAGCTTAACGGCGCCTTGAGAGCCTGGCATGGAGAAGATAGCGACATTTCCGATGGTGCCGGCAATAGCCCGGCTTAATATCGCCGCGGCGCCGATATCCTCCGTATAACTCAAGTAACGGAAAATTTCGCCAAAACCCGGAAGCTCCTTGTTCAGCAGACTGCGGACGGCCTCAAACGTATTATCCCTCGGGGCAATGCCCGTGCCGCCATTGAGCAGAATGGCCTCCACCTTACGGCTGGATACGGCTTCTCTCAGCAGTTGGCGGATACCGTCATAGTCATCCTTAATGATTCTGTAATCAACAACCTCATATTCTTGGCTATGCAGCAGCTCCTTCGTAAGCTGCCCGCTGTAATCATTCTCTGCGACGCGGGTGTCAGATACCGTCACGACCAGGCACTTCACTTGCTTGGGCGCTTCCCGCCGATGTTCATCAACCGATCTCATCATGGTGTAATCCTCCAATAAGTAATTTTTCTTATATAAGAGGTAGTTCAAAACTTAACTTTTTGAACACTCACTATAACTATCTTATCACAATGGGTTGAAAGAAATGTTAGGTGTTTGCAGGTTGCGCGAAGCCTCTTATTGGTGTAAACTCGCTTTCATGGAAAAGGATGCCGAAAAAACGGAGGTTATAATACAATGCAGGAATTATTGCATGTACAGGCTACGCCTGTTTACATATTGTCAGGATTTTTGGGAAGCGGCAAAACGACTTTATTAGGCAAGTTGTTATCCTATTGGAAGAACCAGGGGTTAAAGCCTGCGGTGATTATGAATGAGATTGGCGAGGTGAATCTCGACGGCCTGGCGGTGGGTCCTGATGTCCCGATGGCCGAAATGCTGGATGGTTGTATTTGCTGCAGCATTCGGGCAGACCTCAGCATGGAGCTTTATGAGCTGATCCAGAATGAACGGCCTGATCTTGTAATCATTGAAGCAACAGGGGCCGCCAATCCGATGGAGATTTTTGATGCAGTAACCGAGGCTTCCCTCTATTTGAAGCTGGACATTAAACCGATGATCACCGTTGTGGATACCGCTTATTTTTCGGAGCTGTATGCTTCCCAGCAGGGGAAGACCTATCGTCTGATGATGGAGCAAATTCGCTGCGGTTCCGTGCTGGTCATGAATAAGCTGGATCGGCTTAACGCCGAGCAGCAAAAGGAGGCCAGGGAGCTGCTGATGAAATTGAATCCGCACGCCAAGATCTTTGAAGCGGTACGCTGTAATGTGAACCTGGATGAGTTATTAACGAACAGGACTGTCGGCGAGCCTCATGCTTCGGATCATCATCAGCATGGCAAATGCGGACATGAACATCCTCATGGCGAGCATTGCAATCATCCGGATCATCATCACACCCATCACTCTCACAGTCATGTGACCGTCTACACGCATTACTTCAAGGCAGCGGTCAATAGCGTCCAGTTTGAGCGATTCATGAAGGAGCTTCCAAGAGAAGTATACCGGGCCAAGGGAATCCTTCATTTTTCCGATACATCCAGTCGTTTTCTGTTCCAATATGCTTATCGCGAGAGCGATTATTTGAAGATTACACCGCAGGGGCAAGTGCCCGATGTGGCTGTTTTTATTGGTGAGCATTTTGACCAGGAGCTTATCCGGGCCGCTCTGGAACAGCTGGATCAAGAGGGCGCGGAGATTAAGCATGCGGAATAAAAACCTGCGAGTGATTGCAATCTTCTGTTGATTTGTGCTTGCTGTTCGTTTCAGGATTAGGGTAAGACGGTTATACATGAATGAGTGTTAGGAACTGAATAAAGACATCGGGAGGAATCTGCCATGATTCAGGAAAAATACCGTGAATGTATTGAAGCATGTCTCGCATGTATGAATGCGTGTAACTATTGTTATGTATCCAGCCTGAAGGAATATGAGCTTGCTATGCTGCGGGAATGCATTCGACTGGATCGAGAGTGCGCGGATATTTGTGCCTTTGCTGCCGAGGCCCTGTCGCGGAATACTCTCTTTGCGCTAGAAATCAGCGCATTGTGCGCCAAAGCCTGTGATGCATGTGCGGAGGAATGTGAGAAGCATAGTCATGATCACTGCCGCCAATGTGCGGAGGCATGCCGCCGTTGTGCGGATGCTTGCCGCCAAATGATAGGTGCAGCTTGATTAACCTTGTCAGGGAAAATTTGCAACCTTTTCGGAGAAGGCCGCGTCTTGGGGATGAGGTGATTAAAAATGAAAAAAAATAAACTTAAAATTACAGCGGCTCTTTTGATGTCAAGCTCTCTGCTTCTTGCCTCCTCAGCGTCAGCTTTCAGTGATGTGAAAGGCAAAGACAGTACCATCACTGAAGCGCTTCAGAAGAAAGGGATCGTCCAAGGCGTTGGCAAGGATAAGTTTGCCCCTCATGGCAAATTGACCGGAGCTGAAGGCGTGTACATGATCATTAAGGCACTTGGTCTTAAAGCAACAAATGATGATGCTTCATCCAAGAAATATCATCAGTTCAAGCAGCCATGGTACAGTGAGGTCAAGGCAATTGCCGAAGATAATGGAATCAAGCTGCCCGAGAAGTTCAGCTGGACTTCCGAGCTTACCAAGGAGCAATTCGCCTACATCCTGGATCAAGCGGTTAACGCCACGGGCAACTATCCGCTGATCAAAATTTATATTGATGTGAAGGATGCAGACCAGGGAAATGTCCTGTATTCCGGAAGTATCCAAAGACTTCTCGTGATGAAAATAGCGGAGCTGGATGATAACGGAAAATTTTATCCAACAGCTTCAATGACAAGAATTGAAGCAGCGCGCATGGTGTATAATGCCGCTCAATTTATAGAGAAGCAGAAGGAATTGGAGCAGCAGCAGAACAATCGAGTCAGCTACGCTGTCACCAAGGTGAATGATCAGGTGAACAAGGTTGTATTAACTCGTTATGAGCAGCCTAATCCTGGATATGGAATCCGGGTAGCCAAGGTAGAATTCACCAAGGACAGCAAGGCGATCATCCACTACGAGCTGCTGTCTCCGGACCCGGATATGATGTATCCGCAGGTGATTACAGATAGCCAGACTGAGACCTTTATTTCCAGCGGCTACAGTATCGAAATCAAGGAAATGAAGGAAACCAAATAAATACCAGCTTAATTAGAGCGAGGGTTCTCTAACCGAGATGTTTGAAAAAGCCGTCTTTTTCCGTTGCTATGCGGGAAGGCGGCCTTTTTGTGTGCGGAAACAGTGGGTTGTAAAGTATCAGGTTAGTCCAGGAGTTCCGGACGGGGTTCCGGTATGGATGAAGAAAGACGTCGCTGCTATTCTTGCCAAGCAGATGGTTAGCTCGTCGGAGGCCAAGACTTACCGGGCAGACCAGAAGATTACCCGGGCAGAGTTCGCATCGCTGCTGGTCCATGCGCTCGGCCTGAATTTGGACTCGGGGGCATTGACGTTCACAGATGTCGGTGCGAATCACCTGTCGTCGAGGGAGATTGAAGCGGCGGTTGAGCACGGTTTGATCAAAGGGAGAACCTCTGATATCTTTGATCCTTCGGCGTTGATCACACGCCAGGAGATGGCGGTTATGATGGATAATGCCGTTTATTTTGCCGGTAAACGTCCCGGTTCGGACGCCTCCATGCTTGCCGGATTCAAGGATCAGTCAGAGGTGTCGGTCTTTGCAAGGCAGTCGGTAGCAAGATTGCTGGAGCTGCAGATTATCAACGGAGTCTCCGCTACCAGCCTTGCGCCAAAATCTCATGCGACAAAGGCCCAAGCGGCCGTTGTGGTCATGAGAATGCTTCGGGTGTTGGAGTTGAGCAAATAGGCATTTTCCTAAAAAAATAGGGCCCTCCCAAAAAGACTTAATCTGGGGGAGGCCCTATTTGTGTTAATAGATTGGCATGGCATATTTGCAGGAAAATGCGTAACAGCGAGGGCGAGTTAGAGGGGGCAACGTGTGAAGAGTTGCTATGATCGCTGTTGTTCGCGGATTTCTCTGATTGGACTAAGTTCTAACAAGGGAGAAATCCGCTCACAAAGGCGAACGCTCCGCTTCTTCACAACCCTTCACACTTATGCCCTGGTTACTTCGCCTTTGGGTTCAACTGCACTGCAGTCTGCACATAGCTATGCCTAAGCTGCATAGCAATAACTG
>NZ_JAHLQJ010000011.1 GCF_018919145.1 Paenibacillus brevis | reverse complement strand
CTACACCACCCGCATAGCGGGTGGTTTTCTGTTTCGCACGCTTCGCGTACTCAACTGGCTTAAGCCATTAACAAAAAATCTTAAGGCGATTAACCCGCCTTAAGATTCTGTTCTCCTGTCTTGGAGTTACCTTGGATGATTCCTGCATCCTGAAGCATCCACTCGATGAAGCAGCCATAGCCTGATTTAGGATCATTGACGAACACATGAGTTACGGCTCCAATTAGCTTTCCATTCTGGATAATGGGGCTTCCGCTCATGCCTTGAACAATCCCCCCGGTCTTCTCAATCAATCTGGAGTCCGTGATCCGCAAGACAATCCCTTTCGTCTGAGGTGCATTCTGCTTGGAGACGTGAACGATCTCGACCTTGTATCGCTCAACCCGCTGACCCTCCACTACAGTAAGAATTTCGGCAGGACCTTCCTTGATCTCATCCGAGAAGGCTACTGGAATCGATTCTTGATACACACTATGCTCCGGATTTTGAGTCATTTTCCCAAAGATGCCGAAATGCGTATTCCGTTCGATGGTTCCTAAAGTCTTGCCTTCCTTAATGAAATGGGCACGCTTCTCCCCTGGCTCTCCGCTTTCACTTTTAGCAATCGAAGTCACGCTTGACTGCAGAATTTGGCCGCTGCCGACAACGATCGGAGTCTGTGTGTTCATATCCGTGATGACATGTCCCAACGCTCCATATACGCCCTGATCCGGGGCATAGAACGTCAGTGTACCCACCCCTGCGGCGGAGTCACGAATATACAGTCCCAGCCTCCAAGCCCGATCCTGTTTGTCGTACGCAGGGCGAATGGATGCTTGAATGGTCTGACCTGCGCGCGTTAGTGTTACCTTGATCGGCTTCTTGCTCTTTCCCGCTTCTCCCGCAATTTGAGCAACATCCTTAACTTCCTTAAGCGAAACTCCATTCAAATGTGTTATCAGATCTCCGACTTGAATTCCAGCTTCTTCTCCTGGGGAGGATTTTTGATTGTTGTCACTGATGACTTGATGATGACCAACGACCAGAATGCCTGCTGACTTCACCTTCACACCGATCGTCTGTCCACCGGGGATTACCTTCAAATCCGGAATCACATTGACTTTTACCGTCTTCAGGGGAATTTGACCGAATAATTTCATATTCAACTTGGCTACACCGCTCTGAAGCGGGGACAGCTCTAACGGGCTTCTGATCGAGACGCTCGTCGTCTCTGCACTACCGTTCAATCTTACTACATCCGGCCGATCCACACTGACACTTGCCTGCACAGGCAGGGCGACATTGAGTTGCCTGTCATGCCCCTGCAGCAAATTAAGCTCATCCGGGAAAGGCGATAGTCGGCCTTCGGCAACCGAGGTACCAATAAGACTGATAATGAATGCAGTTAAAAGGCCAAGCAATCTGATCCTGAGGTTCGGGTTCAATGGCTGTCACACTCCCTTGGCTTCTTTCGCTTGACGAAAAGTGGTCGCCAATTGCGTACCTATAAGATACCCCGGGTCAGGTCATTTATTACTGTCAATCATTGTTCCCGCAGTCAAATAAACATTTTCAAAAAGGAAGCCTCTTCCATTACAGCAGCTCTTTTTGAGCCTTGGCGAGGTTCAGCATTTCATGGGCATGATGAGTCGTCTTCTCGGTAATCTCGACTCCTCCAAGCATCCGCGCAAGCTCATGCACCCTGCCATCCTCATTCAATTCCTCCACCCGCGTCATCGTTCGCTCTCCGTCAACGACCTTCTCGATCAAGTATTGACCATCCGCCATGCAAGCAACCTGCGGCAAATGGGTAATTGAGAATACCTGACAAGAGCGGGACAACCGATACAGCTTATCTGCGATGGATTGAGCAGCCCGACCGCTGACCCCTGTATCAACCTCATCAAAAATAAGCACGGGCACATCGTCATGCCTTGCAAAAATGCTCTTCAGCGCAAGCATAATCCGCGACAGCTCGCCTCCAGAAGCAATCTTGCTGAGCGGCCTGAGCGGCTCTCCCGGGTTCGGAGAGATCAAAAATTCAGCCGTATCGATTCCCTGCTTGCCCGGGCGCACTTTATGCCCTTCCCACTCCACTCCATGAGGGTCCTCATGGAGTCCAAGCCTGACCTGAATGGAGGTACGCCCCATTTGCAGTTCCTTCAATTCATATTCGACCTGTTCAGCAAGCTCTTGTGCCTTAAGCTGCCGTACCTTACTGAGCTCCGCAGCTTCCTTCAATAATTGCTTCAAGAGCTGCTCGCGCTGTGCTTGGAGCTTCTCCAACAGCTCATCCTTATTTTCCAGTGTATCCGTTTCTCGGCGAATTTTATCGTAATATTCAAGGATCCCTTCAATGGAATCCCCATATTTTCTCCGCATGGTAGAAATCAGATCCAGTCTGTCCTCCACTTCTTCCAGCCGCTCAGGATTGAATTCGATCTGCTCGCGGTATGAACGAAGACCGAACGCGGCATCCTCCAATTGATAATAAGCGCTTTGCAACTGCTCTAAAAGCGGTTCCATGGACGGCCGATCGAAGGATGACACCTCATTCAACCGGGAGATCGCTTTGGCTACTGCTTCGAGTCCTTGCGATCCATACAATAGATCATAGGCTTGAGAGACGGAGTCCATCATTTTCTCGCTATGAGATAGTTTGAGCTTTTCCTGGGATAACCATTCATCTTCTCCCGCATTTAATTTTGCGGATGCGATCTCTTCCAGCTGGAACCGATACAAATCGAGCATTTGCAAAGCCTGCTGATTCGTCCCCCGAAGCTCGTTCCATTCTTTATTAATCTTAATAAAGGCAGCATAAGCCGCCTGATATTCGGCTTTACGCAGCCCGATCAGCTCGGCGCCATAAGCATCCAGCAAGTCCAGATGTCTCTCCGGGCGAAGCAGTGTCTGATGTTCATGCTGACCATGAATATTGATCAGAGCTTCGCCGACCTCACGAAGCATCGACAGATTGACTAGCTGCCCATTAATCCTTGCCGTGCTTTTGCCATGAATACCGATTTCCCGCCGAATAATCAAGGATTCCTCCGGGTCAGCAGAAATCCCGAATTCCGCAAGCGCCTGCCAGGATCGATGCTCGGATGGCAGATCAAAGGCAGCTTCAATCTCGGCCCGTTCACATCCATAACGGATCAAGTCGGCAGAACCCCTCCCGCCCGCAATAAGCCCAAGCGCATCAATAATAATGGATTTACCTGCACCGGTCTCACCGGTCAGCACATGAAATCCGGCATGAAATGTAATATCCACAGCTTCCACTACCGCTAAATTCCGGATAGATAAATGGACTAGCATAGAACACGACAGCTCCCTTCAACAGCAGAGAAAATGAATAGAAAATAAAATCAAAGCCGCATCCTAAGAGATGAAGCCCATGATCTGATCTATAATGTAGTTGCTATAGTCCTCGCTGCGGCAAATCATCAGGATCGTATCATCGCCGCAAATCGTGCCTAGCAAATCCGGCCATTCCATGTTGTCAAGCAATACTGCTACGGAATTAGCCGTACCCGGGAGACATTTTATCACAACCAGGTTGCCCGTATGATCAATCCCGACAAAGCTGTCCACCAGAGCGCGCTGCAGCTTCTGGACAGGGTTGTAGCGTTGGGCTGTCGGCAGGGAATACTTGTACGTTCCGCTGTCCGTCGGCACCTTGATCAGCATCAGTTCCTTAATGTCCCGCGATACCGTAGCCTGGGTAACATGAAAGCCGGCACGGCGAAGCGCCTCGACCAATTCATCCTGTGTTTCAATTTCCTGGTTCGTAATAATCTCGCGAATCTTAATATGTCTTTGACCCTTCATTTCGTCCTCCATAAGCCTTCTTCGGCTAGTTGTTGTTCGGATACATCTTCGTCTTCGTCAGTCGTTAAGGTGATTTCCTTCAAAAGGTTCTGTTCCGCATCGACATACAGAACGCCCGCACACTCGGGATACATCAGCAGAAACGGCAAAAAATCTCTGCGAATCCCGCTTCCTGTCCATTCTACCGGCATTCGCTCCCTTGCGGTTCTCACCAAATAGAATTCCCCGTCTTTAGCTGCGATATAGTCAATAAATAATCTGCTGTGCAGCTTCCGGTCATCCACCTGGAAAGCAAGCGGAATCTTCAGCTTGTCGCTGAGCACTTCAAAGCCGGCCTGTTCCAGCAAATCGACTGCCGGATGTTCCAGAATCTGATCATTCAGCTCAAACCCGATTCCTGACTTTAGCCCGAACGGTCGGCGTACCCATGTACGGAAGGTGCGGTACCCGATATACACTAAGATCGCGGCAATCAGAACCATTAAAAAGCCGTCAAAGCTGCTCCCCAATTCAATCACCTCACGTTCATTATTCGACGAATTGATATTAATTCCTGTCTGAACAACAATGAACGAAAGATATAAACTTATTATAGGGAACATTCGTTCTTATTTCAATATGTAAAAACCCGTCATTTCGACGGGTTCGATTGAAATTTCTGATTCGCTTCCTCGACTGCTTTCCGTGACATTTCTGCAATCCATCCGGAATAATCCTGCCTGATCTCAGGAGAATCGGTATCCGGGTTCAGTCGCAAATGGGCCAAAAATTCGATATTTCCCTCTCCGCCGGTAATCGGCGAAAAGGTTAGTCCTTCCAAGGTGAAGCCGAGCGAGACCGTTTCATTCAGAACCGTCTCCAGCACCTCCTGGTGCACCTTAGGATCGCGGACGACACCGGACTTTCCTACCTTCTCCCGTCCTGCTTCAAACTGCGGCTTGATCAATGCGGCAATATCTGCCGGCCGCTGCAGCAGCTCAAGCAGTGGCGGAAGAATAATTTTTAATGAAATAAAGGACACGTCAATACTGGCAAAATCCGGTGCAGGTCCGTCCAATTCCGCTGTCGTCACATAACGGAAATTCATTCTTTCCTTGACATTCACGCGCGGATCATTGCGAAGCGACCAGTCCAGCTGATTGTAGCCAACATCAATCGCATAGACGTAACTGGCGCCGTGCTGCAGCGCACAGTCCGTGAAACCGCCTGTAGATGCGCCAATATCGAGCATCACGCGTCCGGTCAGATCAATGTCAAACTGGTTCAGAGCCTTTTCCAATTTCAGGCCGCCGCGGCTGACATAGGGATGAACGGCTCCTTTCACCGTAATCGGAACATCGCGCGGTACCTTCATGCCAGGCTTCTCAATACGTTCCGAGCCGCTGAGGACGAGCCCGGCCATAATCGCAGCCTTCGCCTTCTCCCTGCTCTCGAAAAAACCCTGCTCCACTAGCAAGACGTCGATTCGTTCTTTAGGTATCGACAATGCAATTCTCCTGACTTTCTATATAAGTTGAACTACTGAGTTTTACGTTCAGGGGCAACGTGTGAAGTGTGCTTACAATCGCTGTTGTTCGCGGATTTCTTTGATTGAATTAAGCCCAACATAAAGTAGAAATCCACTCACAAAGGCGAACGCTTACGCTTCTTCAGTACACTTCACACTTATGCCCTTTCTACGTAGCTTTTATAGTTCAACTCATAAAGAATTGTTCATAATTATAAATCTTACAGCTTGTTTGCCAGCCCAAACGAATGGGTGGCGGAGCGATGGTGTTTGACTTCTCTAACAATCGCCTCTGAGGTCAGGTCCACTTCCTTGAGCTGCTCCTTGATACTGCCATGCTCGATAAATCGATCCGGGACCCCCATCAATGAGATATCCAATCCTGATAACCCCTGCGCCGCATAAAACTCCAGCACCGCACTCCCGAGACTTCCCGCGATGGAGACCTCCTCAATAATTAGCAGATGCTGTCCTCGATGAGCAAGCTCCAGCAGCATGTTCTCATCAACCGGTTTAAGGAACCTCGCATTGACAACCGCAGCCTGAATACCATCCCGCTTCAACAGCTCAGCGGCCTCTTCTGCAACCTGCACCATGGGTCCTGTAGCGATCAGCACCGGGCCCTCGGCATCATGCAACAGCTCCCAGCTGCCAATCGGCAACGAACGGAGCTCAGTGTCCAGCTCGACGCCAGGAACATTAATCCGCGGGTAGCGGTAAGCAATCGGACCGTCATTATAATCAAGCGCCGTCTTCATCATATGGCGCAGCTCATTTTCATCTTTAGGCATCATCAGAACGATATTTGGGATATGACGCATAAATGCGATATCGAATACGCCCTGATGCGTCTCTCCATCCGCCCCCACAAAGCCGGCTCGATCAATCGCAAACATCACATTGGCATTGTGGCGGCAAATGTCATGAACGATCTGGTCATAGGCCCGCTGCATGAAAGTGGAGTAGACAGCATACACCGGCTTCATCCCTTCCATTGCAAGAGCGGCGCACATGGTCGCGGCATGCTGTTCAGCTATCCCCACATCGATCATGCGGTCCGGAAACCGTTCAGCAAATTTCAACAGCCCCGATCCTCCCGGCATTGCCGGAGTCACAGCAACAATTCGGGAATCCTGCTCAGCCAGCTCAATCAGTGTTTTGCCGAATACATCCGTATACATCGGATTTCCAACAGCCTTAAGCACTTGGCCGGATTCAATTTTGTAAGGCGTGATTCCATGCCATTTGAAGGAATCCGCTTCCGCTGGCGAATAGCCTTTGCCCTTCGTTGTCAGCACATGCACCATTACAGGCCCGCTGACATTGTTCGCTTGATGGAATGCTTCGATCAGCCCCGGGAGGTCATGACCATCAATCGGACCCAAATATTTGAATCCGAGCTCCTCGAACAATACGCCCGAGACCATCATGTACTTCAAGCTGTCCTTCAGCCTCTCAGCCGTTTTGGCCAGCTTGCCGCCGATCGCTGGAATTTTCTTCAACAGCTGTTCCACTTCATCCTTGGCTCGCAAGTAATTACGGTCAGAACGAAGCTTGGTCAAATAATTATGCATGGCACCGACATTCGGTGCAATCGACATTTCATTATCATTAAGGATAACCATCAGGTCTTTCTTCTCATGACCGATATGGTTCAGGGCTTCAAACGCCATCCCTCCGGTCAGCGCTCCGTCACCGATCACGGCGATGACCTTATTTTGCTCTCCCTTTAGATCACGAGCAAGGGCCATCCCCATCGCCGCAGATAAAGAGGTGCTGCTGTGTCCAGCTTCCCACACGTCGTGTTCGCTCTCGCATCGCTTAACAAAGCCGCATAACCCATTCTGTTTGCGCAAGGTATCGAACTGATCCATTCGACCCGTCAAAATTTTATGCACATAAGCCTGGTGGCCAACGTCGAAGATGATTTTATCCTGCGGACTGTTGTAGCAGTAGTGCAAAGCGATGGTCAGCTCAACCACACCCAGATTGGATGCCAGATGGCCGCCGGTCACCGATAACTTCTCAATCAAAAATTGACGTACCTCTGCCGCAAGCGGCTCCAATTCTTCGATTGAGCGCTCTTTAATATCTTCAGGCCCTCTAATTTCTGAAAGCAGCACAGGAATTCCCCGCTTTCTTCCGTAAATTTCGTCAGTAAATAATAGTCCTTATTATATCACAATGAGCTTGGTTTGGTGAAATAGCCCATTACGCCAGGATATAGCCGGGTTTGAGCCCGTCATTGGTTGTTCAATGATCCCTTTGCAACAGGTAATCGGCGATCTGCACCAAACGTGACGGATCAGGAATACTCCCGCCGGTAACAGCTTCCTTCGCAATTCGAGTCAATCGGGCGACCTCTTCACGAGACTGCTCCAAACCATGGAAGTACGGGTAAGTCACCTTCCCCTGCTTCACATCACTTTGCGTCTTCTTCCCAAGCTTCGTTTCATCCCCGGTAAGATCAAGGATGTCATCCTGAATCTGGAATGCAAGACCGATCGCACGCCCATAGGTCTCGAGCGCTTGAAGCTGGGCCGCATCTCCCGCCCCGACTCTGCCTCCCGCCTTGACAGAAAATACAATCAAATCTCCTGTCTTATGCTCATGAATATATTGAAGATGCGCCGCATCCGTAAGTCCCTGCTCGCCTTCCATATCCGCTGCCTGTCCGCCCACCATACCAGCCGGGCCTCCGTAGCGGGACAGTTCTTCCACGATCGCCAGCACGGATTCCGGAGGCACGCCGTAACGCGCGGCTTCCACAGCAAAGTGAAAGGCGTGCGTCAGCAAGCCGTCACCTGCCAGAATCGCCATAGCTTCTCCAAACACCTTGTGGTTCGTCGGTTTCCCTCTGCGAAAGTCATCATTATCCATGGCAGGCAAATCATCGTGGATTAAGGAATACGTATGTACCATTTCCACAGCACAGGCAACCGGGACAGCCGCTTCACGGCTTGCGCCCAGTGATTCTGCTGCGGCAATGACGAGTAATGGCCGGAGCCGCTTGCCTCCAGCCATCAACGAATAATTCATCGATTGTACCAGATTGTCCGGAACGTCCCACCCTTCGGGGATGAGCCGGGATAGCCTGGAGCTGATCAAATCGGAAATTTCGCGAAGATAGGAGTCGAAAGGAGATTTATCCAAGTAAATCCCCCTCTCCTTCAGGCGAATGAAACGGCCGTTTTACCGCCTCCCCATCCTCTTCAACGATCATTTCGATCTTGCGCTCCACCTGGCTCAGCTTCCGTCCGCATAGCTGCGACAGCTGCATTCCTTGCTGAAACAGTTCAATCGCTTGCTCCAACGGAACCTCTCCACGTTCCAGATGACTAACAATCTCCTCAAGCTGATTCATTGCCTCTTCAAAATTCAGCTCCGCTTCAAGCTGAGCCTGCTCCGGCTGATTCTTCTTCGCCATGATCGTTCTCCTTTCCGTTTCGCATTCCCCATACCTGACAATCCAATTCACCGTCTGTTACCTTGACTGTAATCCGGTCGCCGGGTTCGACATCTCCCAGTGACTTGATCAGACGTTCCCCTGTCTCGTCATAGACCAGGCTGTAGCCCCGCGCCATCACTTTGAGCGGGCTCAGCGCATCAAGCTGGCGAATGCCGGACGCCAGCTGCTTGGTCTTGTCCCGCAGGACAGCGGACATCGCCTGCTTCATCAGACGCTCGGCCTCACTTTGCCGGCGTCTTGCATACAGCAGCGCTTCCTGCGGATGATAGCGCAGCAGGCGCTGATGCAGCCGGTCGTGCCGGGCTGCAATGAGCTGCCGCCGCGCCCGCGAAGCGGCCTCGAGCCGCATGCGCAGCACATCCAGCCGCTCTGCGTGCTGGAGCAGCGTCCGCTGCGGCTGCTTTAGCGCCGGCGAGGCTTGCAGCCGGCTCAGCCGCTCGCGCGCCCGTGTCACGCGGTGCTGCAGGCTCTGCTGCAGCAGGCGCTCGCGCCGGCGCAGCTCGGCCGACAGCTCGGCCATGTGCGGCACGGCGAGCTCGGCGGCAGCGGTGGGCGTAGCAGCACGCAGGTCGGCGACAAAGTCGGCAATCGTAAAGTCCGTCTCGTGCCCCACGGCCGAGATGACAGGAATAGCCGACTGGTAGATCGCACGCGCGACCTGCTCTTCATTGAACGCCCACAGTTCCTCCAGCGAGCCGCCGCCGCGCCCGACGATCAGGACGTCGGCCTCGCCCTGTTCATTCATCGTCTGGATAGCCCGTACGATGGACGGAGCGGCTCCTTTGCCTTGCACAAGCACAGGATAGAGTACCACTGCAGCGAGCGGATAACGGCGCTGCAGCGTAGTCAGAATGTCTCTCACCGCTGCTCCGGTCGGAGAAGTAATCACACCGATAACGCGCGGATACTTCGGCAACTGGCGTTTACGCTCCTGCGCAAACAGCCCTTCTCCCTCCAGCTTGCTCTTAAGCTGCTCATAAGCCAGATAGAGGCTGCCGATCCCGTCAGGCTGCATATGAACGGCATAGAACTGATACTGGCCGTCACGTTCATAGACCGTTACATTGCCTCTGGCGATCACTCTTGCGCCTTCCTTCGGAACAAAGGGCAACCGCTGATTATGGGAAGCGAACATGATGCATTTGATCCGGCTTCCTTCATCCTTCAGCGTAAAATACATATGACCGCTGGAATGATGCGTAAAGTTGGATATTTCACCGCGAATCCATACTTCGGACAGAAGCCGGTCGGACTCCATCTTCATCCGGATATACCGATTCAATTCCTTAATGGATAAGACGCGCTGTTGTTCCATCATGGGCACTCCTTTCCGAACGGCTCCCTCTGCTGACATTATAGCCAAGTAGGATTAAAAGTAGGATTAACAATGGCCTGTTAGCCTTCCTTGGCTGCCTAAGCCAATCCGTTCAGTCTCTTTGCCGCAATTAATGTATTCTGCATCAGCATTGTAATGGTCATCGGACCCACACCGCCAGGTACCGGGGTAATAGGTCCCGAAACTTCCTTGACACTCTCGTAATCCACATCCCCGGCTAGCTTGCCGTTGTCAAGCCGATTCATGCCGACATCAATTACAACCGCACCCGGCTTCACGTAAGAAGCATCAACGAAGTTGGCCTTTCCGATCGCCACTACAAGAATATCTGCTTGGGCGGTCAGCTCCTTCATGTTGGCGGTACGGGAATGACACATTGTTACGGTGGCATGCTCACGTTGAAGCAACAGAGATACCGGCTTGCCAACGATATTGCTGCGGCCGATGACCACAGCATGTTTGCCCGCCATTTCAATTCCTGTACGCTTTATCAACTCAATAACGCCTGCAGGAGTACAAGGAAGCAAGCTGTCGTCTCCTATTACGAGATTTCCGACATTGACCGGATGGAATCCATCCACATCCTTTTCCACCGAAATTGCATCGATAATCGCCTTCTCGTTGATCTGCTTCGGAAGCGGTAATTGCACAAGGATGCCGTGAATGTTAGTTTGACCGTTCAGCTTGTCCACCAATGCCAGCAATTCCTTTTCCGTTGTGCTTGCCGGAAGTCGATGCACCTCTGAATAGTAGCCGAGATCCTGACATGCTTTCTCCTTATTGCGTACATAAACCTGGGATGCCGGGTCTTCGCCTACCAGCACAACCGCCAGCCCCGGCGTGATTCCCTGTTTCGCCAAACGTTCCACTTCTCCACGGAGTCCTCCGCGGATTTCCTCCGATACTTGCTTGCCGTTAATTACCGGTGCTGACACACTAATCCTCTCCCTCAACATTCTCCATATTTTAAGTTATATAAGTTGAACTAATGACTATACGCTTAGGACTTTCTACGTAGCTTCTTTAGTTCAACTTATATAGTTAAGCTTCCACTTTTAAATACGCGCCTT
This sequence comes from Paenibacillus brevis, assembly GCF_018919145.1. Classification (GTDB taxonomy): domain Bacteria; phylum Bacillota; class Bacilli; order Paenibacillales; family Paenibacillaceae; genus Fontibacillus; species Fontibacillus brevis. The sequence continues at coordinate 162,740 of NZ_JAHLQJ010000011.1, read as the reverse complement.
CAACTGCTCAACATCCTGGATCATCTTTCCCAGCACTCCATTGACGAATTTGCCGGATTCCACGGTACCAAAATGCTTCGCCAGCTCAATCGCTTCATTAACGACGACCTTGCCAGGAACATCATCACGAAAAATCATCTCGTATGCCGCCACTCTGAGCACCTGACGATCGACCTTGGACAGACGGCTGATTTGCCAGCCCTTCAAATAATCTGCAAGCAGAACATCAATCGTCTCCTTGTGACCCCAGGTTCCGTTCACAAGCTCCAGTACGAAGCTCTTGTCTCCCTCCAGGTCAGCGGGCTTGACCTCGCCTTCATTCTCTCCAACAGCCTCGCTGAGCAGCATGGTAACCGCCTGTTCAGCCTCGACTTCATTCATCTCCATATGATACAAGCTTTGTACTGCAATTTCTCTTCCCAATCTACGTTTCATGGGTTCCTCCTTGACATTGGTCCTGCGTTTATTATTACTATCTTCAGGTTCTCACAACCTTCTCGGTGCTGAAAAGCTAGCTTTTTGATCACGCACTACTATTATTTTACCCTGCTCCATCGGACAAAAAAAACCTGTAATACGCTAACTCCACAAAATGGCAAAATAAAAGGCTGCTCTTTTCGGAGAAAGCATATCACAGGAATCATTTAAAAGGACGCCAGCGCGATACGAGCCAGTTCTTCAATTCGCTCCAGGGTACAATCGGACCCTGATCCAGATCCTTATACTTACCGAAGGTATAGCCGATGAACAGCAAGAGCGCGCAGAATAACATATTCCAAAATCCGAAAAACAAGTAAATCGGGCATAAAAATACGGCGGCCGCCAGTCCGAGGACGCGTCCTCGGTGAGTCTCCCATAACTGCTTCCAAAACACCCGCAACGCCCCCTATTCAACCCGGTTTTTCATCACTGGCGATTGAACAAGGTTGGCAATATACACCGATACATAGGAGACAGGTATCCCCGTAATCTCATGCACATGGTCATGAACCTGCTTCTGGACCTCCTCGGTCAAAGCCGGTATGGATGAATCGCCGTCAACAACAGCACGAATCATAATTTCAAGTCCGGCATCCGTGATGCGAATGCGGGTCTTCACTTCTCGAATTCCACGAACACGGCTGGCTGCTTTGTAAGACAAATTCTCAATCGTATCTGTGGAAATCTGAATGTCGCCATACTCCGTTCTTTGGTCAATCGACGTAAGCGCATGACGATCACGGCGGATCGAAATATAGAAGAAACGGATGCTTAACAAAAACAAGGCTGCAGATATGATGATCAAGCTTATGATCAGGCCTCGCTCCTGTTGTCTGCTCAGGTTCAGGTCAACGGCTTCCGTAAGCAGAAGAATGGCAAGAATGGATAGTAATCCGACGCTTATGCTGTATACAAACAGCAAGAGTCTGTCCAAAATTTTAGCCACGACGGGTATAGCCTCCTAACATCTACGAGTATGCTCAAACTATAGCAAACCCCTGACGCATCGGTCGGGGGTTTAGTCCGGATTACTTCACCCGGTTACTTAGTTCGATTTCTTCATTCTTTTCCGCAGTCTTAAAAATAACGTCATGGATATGTACATTAACCTCCACGACATGCAGACCGGTCATCGTCTCAATCGAACGCTTTACATTTCGTTGAATCTCCGTAGCTACCTCCGGAAGACGATTCCCGTATTCCACAATGACAGAAACGTCGACAGCGGCTTCACGCTGTCCAACCTCCACTTTAACGCCCTTGGAAAGATTCTTTCTGCCAAGCAGTTCCACGATCCCTCCCGCAAAGCCGCCGCTCATGCCGGCAACGCCTCTTACCTCTACGGTAGCAAGCCCGGCGATCACTTCGATGACCTCGGGTGCGATCTGAATTTCTCCAATTTCAGTCCGTTCAAATTCGGTTGGTAAAGAGCTCATTCTATCATCCACCTCTCAATAAGCATGACGCCTCCCGGATCCCGAGAAAGCGCACTTATTATAATTACTATATCATTTCAGGTGCATTATGACAAACCATGCATCCACTGTTAAACCTCATATTCTTCCAGAAATTTAATATCGAAATCCCCCTTGAGGAATACAGGATGCTCCAGCAGCTTCTGATGGAAAGGAATTGTCGTATGGATGCCTTCAATCGCAAATTCGGCCAAGGCGCGCTTCATCTTGGAGATCGCCTCTTCACGGGTTTTCCCCCAGACAATCAGCTTCGCAATCATGGAGTCATAGTGCGGAGAGATCATATAGCCAGGGTATGCACCGCTGTCTACACGAACGCCAGGACCTCCCGGAGGCAGATAGAATCCGATTTTCCCGGGAGAAGGCATGAAATTGCGCGAAGGGTCCTCCGCATTAATGCGGCATTCGATAGACCAACCATTGAGCACAACCTCATCCTGAGTAAAGGAGAGCAGGTTGCCCTCTGCTACAGATATCATTTCTTGAATCAGATCAATCCCGGTAACCATTTCAGTAACGGGATGCTCCACTTGAATCCGGGTATTCATCTCCATGAAATAGAACTGCCCGTCCGGACCAAGCAAGAATTCCAGCGTACCGGCTCCAGAATACTGAACGGCCAGAGCGGCACGAACGGCTGCTTCCCCCATCTCCTTACGCTTCTCCGGCGAGAGAACGGGACAAGGCGCTTCCTCCACCAACTTCTGACGGCGGCGCTGCACCGAGCAATCCCGCTCACCCAGATAGGCTGCATTTCCGTGCTTATCGGCGATAATCTGAATTTCAACATGCTTCATGCCCGTCAGGAATTTCTCCAGATAGACGCCGGCATTGCCGAACGCCTTTTGGGCTTCCTGTTGAGCTGTAGTGATCTGCTTAATCAGCGACTCTTCATCCTCTGCAATACGGATGCCTTTTCCGCCGCCGCCGGCAGTTGCCTTAATGATAACCGGATAACCGATTTCACGGGCAATGGCCACCGCCTGGTCCAGATCATCGATCAATCCGTCCGAGCCTGGAATGACAGGAACCTCTGCCGCCTTCATCGTCTGCTTGGCGACCGCCTTATCTCCCATCTTCGTAATCGCTTCCGGTGACGGACCGATAAAGGTAATATTGCAGGATCCGCAAATCTCGGCGAAATCCGCATTCTCAGCAAGAAAGCCGTAGCCCGGATGAATGGCATCGCAATCCGTCAAGGTTGCTACACTCATCAGATTTGTAAAATTAAGATAACTGTCGCGTGCCAAGGTTGGGCCGATGCAATAGGCCTCGTCTGCAAGCCGGACATGCAGCGAATCCTTGTCCGCTTCCGAATATACCGCTACTGTGGAAATACCCAGCTCCCGGCAAGCGCGGATAATACGAACCGCAATCTCGCCACGGTTGGCAATCAATATTTTTTGAAATTTCACTTCATTCCATCCTCCTTGAAAGCTTGCCGCCTATACTCGTAACGCGGCCCTGCCTATTACTCCGGCTTCACCAGAAAGAGAGGCTGTCCGAATTCAACCAATTGTCCGTTTTCGACTAGAATCTCTTTAATCTCGCCTTTGACTTCTGCTTCAAGCTCGTTCATCAGCTTCATGGCTTCAATAATACATACCGTCGTCTTCGGTCCAACCTTGTCTCCGATATTGACGAATGCATTTGCATCCGGAGAGGATGCACGATAGAAGGTGCCTACCATCGGGGAGAGAATCTTATGTAACCCTGCATCTGGTTCCGCGACCGGGGCAGCAGCAACGTGAGATTCCACTCCAGCCGGAGCGGACAATCCCGGAGCGGGAGCCATACTGATCGGGGCAGCCTGCACAACAGGGAGCTGCGCTTGGATGACTTCCGGTTTGCCTGGCTTGCGAATCGACAGCTTGTAGCCTTCATTTTCAAGCTCGAGTTCATGTATCGAGGTCTTATCCACTAATTCAATCAGTTCTTTAATTTCGTTTAATTTGAACATAAATCACTTTCACTCCTTCAGCTTCTTCGAACTTTATAGAGGCAATCCAAAAAAGTTGACTTTTTGAACGCTCATTATAGGACGTATCGAAAAATCTAAAATTGTATCCTTCGTCGTAACTTTATGTATTATATCACAATAGATTGAAATGGAAAGAGCCCAAGATTTCCTCGGACTCTCTCGCCTTTCTATCAGGGCATTTGATTATTGAGTTACGTATTGAACCTGCACTTTATCCTGGGTTACGCCCAGCTCCTTGATCACCAGATCCATGATGCTGACTGCTTCTTTTGCTTCAAGCTTTTCACTGACTACGACAATTTTGTAGCTGTCGTCGTCATTTTCAGTCACAACCGCATTGGCATATTTCTGTAGCAGTTGCTCCTCTATGTTGAAAATCTTCTCTTCCTTTTCCTCCAGCGCATTCAGTTCAGCTTGTGCCATTACGGCTTGGTCCAGCGAAGGGTCTTCGTTAATCTTCTTCATCAATTCATCCGTCTTGCGGGAGTTTTCCTCTGAACGCTGGAACTGATATGCCGTTAGGGTGTCGGATGCCGATACTCCCTGAGCCTCCAGCTGCTTCAGTACATCTTCGTCGCTCACGCCTTTATTGGACTCGGTATTTCCTGAAGCCGTATTTGCAGGGTCCTTATCCGAATCCGCCGCACCTGTAGGTTGGTTAACCTCGCTCGTATTTGGATCCGGCAGCACAGCGCTATCTCCTGATGCCTCCTCGTCCGCTACAACCGCAGTCTGCCCGTCCTGTGCCGTAACCTCATTCAGGATTACGTCACTGCCGTCCAGCAGGTCGTCACCCATGGCGGTATCCTGAACTTTGCCTTGGTCCATCGACGTTACCTGCTGCCCTTCAGTTACCTGCTTCGTCTTAGGACCGTCCTCCGTGAATAAATAGTAAGCAGACAATACAACCATCAGGCTAAGCATGGATACGAGCCAAACTGTTTGTCTTTTTGATTTCATGTACAATTCCTCCTGAATTTTAATTTGGGATTTATACTTCTCTATTGGGACTGCTTGCGCGGGACTACCGAGATTCGATAGGCCGGAACATTCAATCCCTTTTCAACGGCATCTACAATGAGGCCCTTGACAACGTTGTTCTCCGCTCCCCTGGCAACGATCAGCACCCCGCGCACCTTCGGCTTGATCTTCTTTGTTACGATCGGCTGTTCATTTCCGGAAGCATCATAAGTGACGATCTCACCGTCTCTGGAATACTGCGTAATATTGCGGGTCCCTCCGTCAGCGTCAACTTCTTCGGTCATCTCCTGTGTATCTCTCATGTTGCGCTGGACGATAACTTCCTCGGTGGATTCCACGGTGACCAGCACATCCACATCGCCGACACCCACAATCTTCTCCAGAATCTCTTTGGCCTTGCTCTCCAGCGACGCCTCAATCTTGGCAAATGGTCCTCCTCCCTCACCATCCTCCTGAAGCAGGTTGCCCGAGGTTAACTCTTGCATGACCGGCGGCTCTCTCCCTGCCCCATCGGGCTCCACATGCTTTACATTAATGAATGAATTGATCAGCATGAGTGCGAGTCCGAGCAGGCCGATAATCAGCAGCAGGCGGTAGGTTTGCATTTTTTTCTTACCCTCTGTTCCCTTGCCCAGCCATTGCTCCAGCTTCTTCAGCCATTTCAGCATGTGCTTCACCTCCCTAGCTTTCTTCTTGAACCCCTGCTATAACTGTTACCGCATCAGCTGAAACTCCCCATTCCCTCACCATCAGGCTCTGAATCGAATCGGTGAGCTTTGCTGCTCCAACTGAATTTGCGGGTGACTCCGCATCACCAGCATCACCATAAGACACACCAGATGCCGCCAGGGTATCCTCGTTCTTCCTGCCGATCTCCGGCAGCGATACATCCACCTTCTGAACCTTGATGGACTTGGCAGAGGACTCGGATGCGGCCTGCTCTGGGGCTTTCATGACCACCTCAACCTCTTCTATATATAAAGTGCCTTCAGCCGCTTGCTGCGTAGAACTCTGACCTTTAGCTCCCGCATTCTTATCCTCGCGGGCCAAAATCACCGTTACCCTTTCCACGGGCTGTCCTGTTTCAAGCTCGATCTGCTGCTTCATCTGTGCCGCCGCCTGATCTCCGGCCAACTGGAGGGCTTCTGCTTCCTGCTTCTTGCGAAGGAGTTCTCCCTGCTTTAATATGGTCTCTGTCTCCGCAGCCGACCCTCCTCCAACACTTCCGCTAACCTGTTCAAAGGCTGCAGCGATCATCTTCTCAGGCTCGCTGCCGGACAGGATGCGCATAACCGGCGAGAGAAGGGTCAGCAGAATGAGCAGGCTGACGACAAACTTGACATAGCGTTCCATCGCTCGATTAGGCAGGAGTAAATCTATGAAGACTGCAAATAGCACGATAATAATAATTTCCTTCAGCCATTCACCTAGCATGCTCATGTCTCTGATCACCGCCTACAACTTCTATTCGATGTCACCGCATCATGACCGTTACATTTCCTGCCGTCAGCATGATGGTGATCGCCAGGAAGAACATCATTCCGACTGCTGCTAATGCTGCAAATACATAGATCATGCTCTTTCCGATCGTATCCAGTGTCGTAATGATAGGCGAACTGCCGAGCGGCTGCATAACGGCTGCTGACAAGTTATAGATGAGTGCGAGCGTCAAGATTTTTATCGCGGGAAAAGCACAAAGGAATAACAGGATAATGACTCCTACGAGACCGATTGAATTTTTAACCAGTAAGGAAGCCGAGATTACCGTGTCCGTTGCATCTGCGAATACCTTGCCTACTACTGGAATGAAGTTCCCGGTTAAGTATTTCGCTGTCCTAAGGGTGACTCCATCCGCCACAGATCCGGCGATCCCTCTTACCGAAATGACGCCAAGGAATACGGTCAGCAGAATTCCCAGCAGCGCCATCGCCGTTGTTCTTAGCAAATTGGCCAGTTGGGTCAGCTTATAGGTCTCCGACAGAGAACTGACAATGTGCAGAACAGCCGAGAAGAACAGGAGCGGGAACACCACCATGTGGACAACATTTCCCACCGTGTGTACCATGAACACTACCAGCGGATGGGCGACAGAGACGGTTGCGATATTCCCCATCGATGCAAGCAAGGTAAAGAGCAGCGGCACCATCGCCATCATAAAATCAATCATGCCGGTGATGGCCTGTGTAGCGTAGGATATAGCGACATGGAAGCTGTTAATCGCCAGCACCAGAATGACCATATAACAGATGGAGTAGGCAATCTTGCTGACTTGCTTTCTTTCAAATGCAGTCTGCAAGGTTTCCAGAATCATGCTGAACACGGATAAAAGGACAATCGTGACCAGAATTTGCCCGTTGTACAAAACTTCCTGCCACATGTATTTTACGAGACCGGACAACACCACATGAAACGAAAGTCCCTGATCATTCGATAAGAGCAGATCCATGAAGGAAGGCATCTCTCCATCCGGAAAAAATCCGCCATATTCCTTCATCAGGTTCTGCCAGTAGGTTTCAACCTGATCTGTCGGCAGTTCCTCTGTCTGACGCTGTATCCAATTGTTGGCCGGATCCTCGGCGGATACCGGAAGCGGAAGGCTGAAGAGCATTATTCCCAGGCAGATAATCAGCCATGTTCTAAGGAGCCAGCCGGTTTCTATTGGTCTCATATCCTCTTTCCTCACTTATGTCGGCAGCAGCTTGATTACCGTCTCAATAATCACACTGATGATCGGAATGGCCAGTACCATGATCATGACCTTGCCTGCCAGTTCAATCTTGGAGGCAATGCTTTCTTGTCCGGCGTCCCTCACGATCTGTGCGCCAAACTCTGCAATATAGGCAATCCCAATGATTTTCAGAATTGTCTTCAAGTAGATCATCTGAACTCCCGAGGACTCTGCCAGCTGCTCCAGAACCTCAATGACACCGCCTATTTTCCCAATGAGGAACAGGAAGATGTAAATCCCGGTGCTCGCCCCGATCAAAAAGGCGAATAACGGCTTCTGCTCCTTGACGACCAGGATCAACACCGTGGCGACAAGCCCCAGCCCGACTATCTGAATCATTTCCACCTGCGCTCACCTACTGGAAAAGAAAGATCGATTTGATTTCCTGAAAGAGGCTGTCCAGCAAGCGGATGACCATGAAGAGTACGACAACAAAGCCGATCAGGGTCACCCAGTGGGCCATGTCCTCTTTGCCCATCTGCTTCAGTACCGTATGGATCATAGCGATGATAATTCCAATGCCTGCGATTTGAAATATTGCATTCACTTCTAAGTTCATTGACTTGGCACCTCACGATCATTTTCACAGGCGATGACAGGAGTGTATGAATTAGCTTCAATACAGAATAATGACGATGAATGCTCCAAATAACAGCCCAAGGCTTTTGAACAATTTTTCATAGCTCCCTTGCTCCTCGCGGGCGACGATTTCCTCGTTCTCCAGTTGACGGACGGCTGTCGCGAGATGTCCGAACTGATCCTGTCTGTCGCTTGTTCCCAGCGTATGACTGAGTTGGCTCATGATGTCCTTCTCCGCCGCCTTCATCGCTGTCCCCTTCCATTCCTGATCAAGCGCCCGTTGCAGACTGTCTTTGGCTGTATAGTTCAATGGAGCGTTCATTTGGGAGGCAGCACTGGCAAAGATCGGCCGAATCGGGTCCCCGCTCTGCTCTCCAACCCGTAACAGCGCTTCGGGAAGCGGTGTATAGCCATATTGAATCTCGGTTTGCAATCTTCTCAGGGCAAGGATCAGCTTCCGAATCTGAACAGGGCGGTTGGCATATTGCTTCGCCTGGAACCAACCTGCTGCCGTGGCAGCGGATATGATCAATGCCGCTCCGAGCAACTTAAGCACGCTGCCTTCCCTCCTTCTCCTCTACCCCCAGAATCCTTCTTCTTTGTTCATCACGGATGGAGAATAGAAGCTGGTTCTCTTTTCGATGCAGGACAATGTACCTTTGAAAAAAAGAGGCGCCTATCAGTTTCGACAGCACCGGACGCGACTCCAAATCCTCTACATCCGTCCCATGTGCTGTTGCAATGACACGGACACCGGCATGCAGGGCTTCTGTTAGTGCCTCCGCATCCTCCGGGCGGCCAATCTCGTCCACTACGAGTACCTCGGGTGACATGGATCGGATCATCATCATCATGCCTTCCGATTTAGGGCACCCGTCCATGACATCGGTGCGCGGTCCCAGATCAAAGCTGGGCACTCCAAACTTGCTCCCGGCAATTTCGGACCGTTCATCAATGACAGCCACCTTCTTCCCGGGCCATCTCGCCTCGGGATGTCTCCAGGAGCCTCCGCTAATCAGACGGACAAGATCACGAACCAAGGTGGTCTTGCCCTGTTGCGGGGGAGAAAGAATCAAAGTGTGCAGTACCGTTCGATGACGGAAATCAAGCAGGTAGGGGAGCAGCGGATCACCAATTCCTTTCAATTCTCTCGCCAGCCGGATGTTGAATCCGCTTATGTCCCGTAAATGCTCCACACGCCCGCCTGCCAGAACCGTCCTTCCCGATAGTCCAACCCGATGACCTCCCGGAAGCGTAATAAAGCCCTTCCGCAGTTCCTCCTCCATGGTGTATAAGGAGTGGTTGGTCAACAGATCCAGAAGCCTGCCGGTATCCTGCTTGTCAGGATGATAGGCTCGCGACGGAACGCTGGTCATCTCTCCATCTGGCGTTAAGAATTGGTGAAGGCCCCCGGCATTCACTTCGAACGGTCTGCCTTCTCTGACACGTATCTCCTCTAGTTCAGTGAACAGCGCTTCCGGCAGCTTGGCCAATAATTGACGGAGGGTATCGGGAAATACAGACAGCCAGCTTTGGTCCATAGGCGTCCCCCCAAAACTTCTTACTTGCAAATCCTATTCAGCTTTATCATTTCGGTGTCTTATACATCATATCTATGCCTGTACTTCGTCTTTATGACGCCAAATCTATCATTTCTTTAAAATGCCGATTAAGAGACAACTCACTCCCAGACCGATCCAGAGCATTTTGCCCCAGGATAGTCTATCTGCCATTCCGGCCAGCCCGATCGCAGTGGTAATCAGGAGAACGCTTGGTCCGACAAATGCCAATGCTGAGTTGACGGCAAGCGCCTTATCTACCCGTCCCAGCTTCAGCATCAGAATCGCCGCAACAATCTCAATGCTTCCCGATACGATTCGCAGCGAGGCCATTCCAGTTACAAATTTATCAAGCATATTGCCCTCCCTTGTCCATTCATTCTCTCTGATTCATATGCCGAAACATCTTATTTTAGAAAAAAGAAATAGGGGCTGTCTCTTTAGATCTCTGATCTATTGAGACAGCCCCTATTAAAATTGCAATTCTATTCAATGAAATGATTAACGGCGATCCTTCGGACCTCCGACAAACGCTTGGTTGTCAGTATCCAGCCCATAAGCTGTATGCAGCGCCTGCACGACTTCATTCAGCTTGCCGCCCGCAATCACGCAGGAGACTTTAATCTCGGAAGTGCTGACCATTTCAATATTTACGCCTTGCTTCGAGATCACATCGAACATTTGAGCTGCGACCCCAGGGTGACTGACCATACCGGCACCGACGATTGACACCTTCACCAGACCGTCTTCCGAGGTCACCTCGCGGAACGGAACCTCTTCCGAAAGACCTTCGATAACCTTCAACGCCTTCTCCCGATCAGACAACGCCACCGTAAAGCTGAAATCCGCCTTGTCTTCCTGGTCGCCGCTTTGCACGATAATGTCCACATCGATCTTGGACTCAGCCAACGAGCCGAATACCTTGGCCAGAACGCCTGGAACGTGCTCGACGCCTACAATGCTGATCCGTGCCACATTTTTATCATAAGCGATCCCGCTGACTACTACTCCTTGCTCCATATGAGCATCCTCCTTCACGACTGTTCCCTCATTATGATTAAAGCTGGACCGGACAACGAGCCGCACCTGATTGTGCTTCGCATATTCAACGGCACGAGGGTGCAGTACAGCAGCTCCCAGATTCGCCAGCTCCAACATCTCGTCATACGAAATCTCATTCAGCTTGCGCGCATTCTTGACGATTCTCGGATCCGTCGAATAGATACCATCCACATCCGTATAAATCTCGCATACATCTGCTGAAGTAGCAGCCGCAAGTGCTACAGCTGTCGTGTCAGAACCTCCACGGCCAAAGGTAGTAATCTCTCCGTCCTCTGTCATTCCCTGGAAGCCAGCGACGACTACGATATTCCCTTCCTTGATCGCCTCAAGCACTCTCGACGGCCGAATGTCGATAATTCTCGCCTTTCCGTGTACCGCCTCTGTTCTAAATCCTGCCTGCCAGCCGGTAAAGGAAATTGCCTTCTTGCCTAGCTGATGAATCGCGATCGATAACAGCGCAATTGAAATCTGCTCCCCGGTGGTCATCAGCATATCCATTTCCCGGGTTGGCGGTTCCGGACTCAATAGCTTGGCCTGATCGATCAGATCATCCGTCGTATCGCCCATAGCCGACACAACCACAATGACCTGGTGGCCTTCATCCTGCTTCTCCGCTACACGACGGGCTACACGCTGCATCCGCTCCGTATCACCGACGGAGCTCCCCCCGAATTTCATGACATATAAAGCCAAGTTGGACCCTCCTCATGTACTCAATCCTAATCCAATAATAATTTTCTATCGGTAACGCTTTAAACCAGTATAATACGAATGCCCTGCGATTCGTCAATGCTTTTTCAGTGCATATACATAAAAAGAAGCCGTTTGGATATTAATGTAAGCGTTCATTCGTTGCGGTTGACTGCAAGAGCGCAGCAACAGCCAATATATAAAACCAACCAATGATTGTACCTCGTGCCCGGGGCAACGTGTGAAGTGTGCTTACGATCGCTGTTGTTCGCGAATTCCTTTGATTGAATCAAAGCTAAAATTGTAGGAATCCGCTCACAAAGGCGAACACTCCGTTTCTTCAACAGATGCCCCAATTTCAACAAGCCGACAGACAAGGGCTAATCCAGTAGATTCTGCATAATACCGACCAAGTACGCATGAGTAACCTCGCACCAAGCGCAGCTTCCAGCGCGCGGTGTCTCGCAGTATGACGGTGATTAGTGGATCGCATGAAAAGATGGATCGAACGCATCCAGTGAAAAAAGTTACCTTAAATTCAGTGGAAATGATAGAAATGCGGATATAGTGAAATTTTTTCGCTTAAAGTTGGCTATACCGTGTGTTTAACTAGATACTGGAGATCTAAGGTAAAATTTTTCACTAAAATTGGGTTTGAGCGCCGAATGAAGAATTTAAGGTAAGAAATTTCACTGGAGCATAACCGGAATGAGACTAAGCAAGTTGAATGAGTAAAGCTCGGGACAAGACTGGAAAACTTAGTCGGATAACGAAGTTACGAGTTCCACACAAGGCCGAAGCAAAGGACGATTGGGCACAACTCCAGGTGCCAGTGTGCCATTGGGCTGTGCGTAAACTGAATCGTACAGGCTTCCATTGGTGATGCCTAGCCTGAGGCGAGCCTGGCAGCAAGGGGAAATTGGGAGAAGGCTATTGGCGCACGGAGCACTCTGCTTGCATGACACGGCGGCAAGCTTATTGCATTGCAGTCTAGGGCCAATGCAGGCAATTGCATTGCATTCTGGAGTCTGCAACGCAGCCATGTGCAAACTGCGCCTCGAAGTTGAATTGCAAAGGCGAAGTAATCAGGACATAAGTATGAGGTGTGCTGTAGAAGCGTCAGCGTTCGCCTTTGTGAGCGGATTTCTCCCTTGTAAGAACTTAGTCCAATTAAAGAAATCCGCGAACAACAGCGATCGTAAGCATACCTCATACGTTGCCCCATCCAACTCGCCATCTAATGTTCAACTGTTTTCTTGCTGCTGCACATTTTGCCGCTTAAATGCCGCAGTCTGAATGCTTGTTGCCGCAGCCCCTAATACAAACAGGGCATCCCGCCAGAACAAGTCTGTCGGGACGCCCCTCCTGCTACTATATTGCTGCCAGGCATAAGCCTATGCGCGGGAAATATATTTACCTTCGCGGGTATCGATCAGCAGTACATCATCTTCATTAATGAAGAGCGGAACCTGAACATTCAAACCGGTCTCTACCTTGGCGTTCTTCGTAGCACCAGTAGCCGTATTTCCTTTGATCCCCGGCTCAGTCTCAACTACACGCAGCTCGACGCTGTTAGGCAGGTTAATACCCAGGATCTCGCCTTGATAGCTGACAATCTTAACGTTCATATTCTCTTTCAGGAAGTTAAGCTCCCATTTCAGTTGTTCTTCCGTCAAAGTGAACTGGTCATAGGTTTCGTTGTCCATGAATGCGTGCTCTTGACCGCTGGCGTACAAATATTGCACATCGCGGTTTTCAATCAATGCACGGCCGATAGTCTCGCCTGCACGGAACGTTTTCTCCACCGTGTTGCCATTGCGGAGGTTTTTCAATTTGGAACGGACAAATGCCGCGCCTTTACCCGGTTTTACGTGTTGAAAATCAAGAACGGTATAAATATCGCCTTCCACTTCAACGGTTAATCCTGTTTTAAAATCGTTTACTGAAATCACAAAAGAACCTCCTCAGGGGTTATAAGGTGAACTAATGACGTACACCGCATTCAATTCACCTTACATAAAAAATTGTTATATTAATTTTAGAATTACCCAAATCTTAAGCCCTGCATGCGCAAAAACCGAATTACAGAGTAATAAAATCCTTGGTTGATTCGGTCAGGCGGCGTACGCCTGTATCCGTAATTACGACATCATCCTCGATCCGCACACCGCCGAATCCAGGAATATAGATACCTGGCTCTACGGTTACTACCATTCCAGGCTGAAGGACCGTATCGCTCAGCTTGGACAATCTTGGTTCTTCATGCACATACATCCCCAAGCCATGCCCTGTGGAATGTCCGAACAGTTCTCCATAACCGTACCGGGCAATAATATCGCGGGCCAAAGCATCCCCCTCGCGTCCGGTCATCCCAGGCTTCAGGTGCTCCAGTGTATGCATTTGCGCTTCCAGCACGATATCATAAATTTCCCGATGCTTGGCTGTTGGTTCTCCAAGAAATACGGTACGCGTAATATCCGAGCAATACCCATTCAATAATGCCCCGAAATCCATGGTGACAAATTCGTTGTTCTGCATAATTCTGCCGCTGGCAACTCCATGAGGCATCGCAGAACGCTCGCCGGATGCCATTATGGTCTCGAAGGCAGTGCCGGATGCTCCATGCTTGCGCATGAACGTCTCCAGCTCCAAGGCCATATCCCATTCGGATACTCCCGGCTTAAGCAGTTCCAGCATATGCAGGAACGTCTTGTCCGCTAAATCGGCAGCTTCCTTCATGACTTCGAGTTCCCCGTTGTCCTTGAACATCCGCAAGCCTTCAACCATTCCCTTAACAGGCACAAGCTCGCAAGGCTTCAGGTCACTTTCATACTTGCGGTAGGTAGAGAATACTGTATGATCTTCTTCAAAGCCCAGACGGCCGATTCCTGCTTCTTGAAGCAACTGCTTCAAATTTTCATTTACAGAAGGTCCATGCTCCACAATCACAAAATCCTTTGCCTGCTCAGATGCCTGCGTCATATAACGGAAATCGGTAAGAAGGTATGCATGATCAACTGTGATTAATACATAACCCGATGATCCGGTAAAACCCGTCAAATAGCGGCGGTTCACGTCATCAGTAATCCAGACGGCTTCAATTTGCTGCTGCTTCATTGCTTCGCGAAGCCCGGCAACCCGTGTATTCGCCATTTCAGAACTCTCCCTTATCTATTAGCTTTTAGATGTTGAAGCAAAGCCATTATCCCCATCTCATATCCATAAGCTCCGAATCCCGCAATCTGCCCAACCGCGATCGGTGCGATGACCGAATGGTGGCGGAAGCTCTCACGGGCATGGATATTAGACAGATGCACCTCGACTGTCGGTATTGCTACCGTTGTGAGTGCATCTCTTAACGCATAGCTGTAATGAGTCAATGCGCCAGGGTTGATCAGAATGCCGTCACAGACTCCATACGCCTCATGGATCTTATCAATTAAATAACCCTCATGATTGGATTGGAATAGCTGAAGCTCAATGCCCTCAGCTTCGGCCAACTTTTGCAGCCTGTCCTCAATCGCTCCGAGTCCCACTGAGCCGTATATTACAGGCTCTCGCACCCCAAGCATATTCAAATTTGGACCATTTAACACCAGGATGCGGATCATACTGCTCACCCTTCCATTTTAAGAAGTTGTTCAATGGGCTGGGAACCGGCTGATTGAACATCAACAGTAAAAATAACCAAAAGTTATTTTACCATAGAAACAAGAGAATTGAGAAGCACTTTGTCTACTCCAAGGCCCGCTCCGGCTCGCGATTCCTCTCATCGGTAAATTCCTCTGCGGTAGAATATCCAATAAATAGTCCCCACAATAAATAGAGACAGAATTCGCTGAACAGCGTATCAAAGGACAGTTGTGTCTCTGGCGCCGTCATCCGTGCCAGCGGACCGATCACAACGAAGATTAGCATCCACCACACAATCCCGTAGACAATCCCGGGAAAGGGTCCTCTCAGCTTCCGGAAAGCCAGCGTATAAATAAGGGTTGCCGCAATCGAAAACAGGATGAACGACAGCCACCCCACATAATATCCCGGCTGGGTATTCAGGAAGCTGTGCTTAAAGAACGGCTCCACCAGAAAGCCCGGTATCACGGTGGTAAAGCTCATGTAATAAAACAGTCCTTTGACCGCTCCCCAGATCAAGCCGGCGAAAAAACCGATCATGATCGAAAAGCCCAATAGATTCGTCCTTTTCTTCTCTTGTTCTTCCTGGTGCTTCATAGCTCGATCGCCCTTTCCTGCTAGTCGTATCATTCATTGCTAGTATGCGCAAATCGAAAAAGACTAATCAAACTAGAATTTGACCGTAAAGTTCGTTACAATGTAATTATTCTATCAAAACCAACACTCCTAGGAAGGTGAATTTATTGTCAGAGCAATCTGTACCTAATATATATGGCGGTCAAGCCGTCATGGAGGGCGTTATGTTCGGCGGCAAGCACGTCAATGTTACGGCAGTGCGCCGCAAAACCGGTGAGATTACATTTCTTGAAGTACCTAAACAGGATAAGCAATGGGTGAAAAATTTGCGTAAGATTCCTTTTTTGCGGGGGATCGTCAGCATTATTGATTCCAGTGCGAAGGGATCCAAGCATCTGAACTACTCTGCCGAGGCGATGGCCGATGACGAGCTTGAACCGGAGGAACGTGCCAAACAGAAGGAGAAGGAGCAATCCGGATGGTCGTTGTCCATGATTATCGGGGTCGCGGCCGTTGGTGTCTTGTCCTTTATTTTTGGCAAGCTGATCTTCACGCTGGTTCCTGCCATTGTTGAGCAGTTCCTGTTCCAGAATGCATTTGGCAGCCAATCGCTGCATAGTCTTGTTGAAGGACTAATCAAGGTCGTCTTCTTGCTTGTCTACCTGTGGATTATGTCCCAGACGCCGATTATTAAGCGCCTGTTTCAGTACCATGGTGCAGAGCACAAAGTCATCAGCGCATATGAAGCCGGAGAAGAACTGACCCCTGCCAATGTGCAAAAATATAGTCGCCTTCACTACCGTTGCGGCAGCAGCTTTATCATTTTGACCGTCATCGTCGGCATTATCCTCTACTCGCTGCCGATTTTCAGTTGGGATTCATTGTGGGAGCGGGTATACATCCGCTTGCTGCTGCTCCCGCTTGTCATCGGAATTTCCTTTGAGTTGTTGCGGTTAACAAATGCGGTCAGAGATATTCCGGTTCTGCGTATTCTCGGTTATCCTGGACTCTGGCTTCAATTGCTTACAACCAAGGAGCCCCATGATGATCAAGTAGAGGTCTCCATCGCTTCGTTCAATCGGATGCGTGAACTGGATGCCATCGTCGAGAAACAGGGAACACTGGTTGATAACGTAACTGCTCCTTCTTCACTTGATCCTGTGAAAGGATGATAATGACATGAAAAAGCAGTCCATTCTATTATGGATTTTAGGCATCCTGTCCGTGATTGGCATTTTAGCTGGACTGTTTGGATACGGCGGCCGGATCCGACTTATGGATTTTCTTGTTCCGATCATTCTGATAGCGGTCATCTTCCTGCTCTACAAGTTCCCGCCCGGCAAAGCGCGGAAGCGAGGCCCCAAGATCAAGCCATCGGCCAGAACTATGGCCAAGGTTGCTCAGGCCAAGCGGAGCAATACCTCTGCTGCCAAGAAGCGGAAGACGTATCCTTTTCAAGTCATCGAAGGGAATAAAGGCAAGAAATCAGATGATGATGTGCCAAAATATCATTAATAGATCAAGTTAGACCAGCTTCTTCATACTAAATCTTAAGAGCCTGCTGATACTTTATGAACTGTTCCTCGTAGTACTGGACGCTCCAGTCTCCGAAGAAGCGGTCTCCGGATCTTTCGCCGGATTCATAAAGCAGCAGGCTTTCTTCTTCACTGAGATCGAACTGTGTGGTGGATACGCCAAGCGTGGGAATTTTGATGGTACGATATCGATTGGACTGTTCGATATACCGCTCATCGTGTGCAGAGAGCATGGTCTCTACTAAGGCCTGCAGCATAGAGAACGGTCCATGAATGATATGCGGTTTATCGGTGTTCTTCCCGACCATTTGAAAGCCGACCGTAGGAATCATTTTTTTTCGCGAACCGGAAGCGGAGCGGTCAAATATCCACAATGGCAAGTTGCTCAGCAATCCGCCGTCAACAATATGCAGGAACTGATCCGAGAACCTCTTTCGTTTATTCATGCTCGGGGGCAGCCGAAGCAGGACCGGATCGAAAAAGTAAGGGATGCTGCAGCTCATACGGATAGCTCTAGCCACTTCAAACGACTCCGGCCGAATCCCCAATTTGGCCAGATCATCAGGCAATACGAGAATTTTGCCGCTCGTAATATCCGAAGCAATGACCTTGAGCTTGCCCTTAGGTAAATCTGCGAATGTGCGAACCCCTTTCTGCTGAAGAATTTGTCTAACCCAGTGCTCCAGCGCTTCTCCGGAATAGAGCCCCTTTTTTAGCATCACCCGAATGGCTGGCCCGATCAGTGCCAAATTAAAGATTGGTGATCTTTTCAAAAAACTAGCAAAAGAAGTGGCAATGATTAGCTCCTTCATCTCCTCCGCCTTATAGCCCGCAGCGATCATGGAAGCAATAATGGAACCCGATGAAGTGCCCGCGACCTGATGAAACTCCGCACCATATTTTTCAGCCGCACGAACCGCACCGGCCAGCGAGATTCCCTTTACCCCTCCGCCTTGGAATACTCCGTTGATCTGCATAAAAAACCCCCATCCCCATACACAAGTCTAATGCTTATGTATGTTGACGGAGGTTGTATATATGCTGAAAACTAATGAGTGCGGTAATAGTCTGTAAGGAGTTGAATAATTCCAAGAGGGTTTCTTCTCAAGTCTTTCGCACTGAAGAAAATGCTGCCTGAAATCCCGGAGGTGCTGCGGTTATATTCGAGCTGAGAAATGATCTCTCCCGCACTGCCCCATCCGATCTCCGGTGTAGCCAGCTTGTAAGGGGCATGACCGATATACAGCTTCACCTGCGTACCTCTCACTTCATTCGCCCACCAGCTAGCCAAGATGTCATAGCGGACCTCTTGTCTGGACATGCTCCAGTAAATCTGCGGTACAACATAATCAATCCACTCATGCTTGATCCAAGCACGGACATCGGCATAAGTGCTGTCATAAGCCGTAATGCTTGCCTTCGTATCCGATCCCGTCAGATCACTGCTCTTATTCCTCCAGACGCCAAACGGGCTGATGCCGTAAGCCACATTGGGTTTGACTTGATCGATAGCTTCCCCCAGCTCCTGAACAAATGAATTGATGTTGCTTCTCCGCCAATCCCCTTTATCACTTAACTTATTCGGATTGTACAGCTTAAAGGTCCCATCATCGTTAAACTTGGATTTCGTCGTCTCTCCGGTCGGGTAGAAATAGTCATCCAGATGCACACCATCGATGTCATAACCGTTGACAACCTCCATAATGGCTTCGATGATATGGGAACGAGCCGCCGGAATGCCGGGATTAATATACATTTTTCCGCCGAACGTAACGATCCAGTCTTTATGGGCATTCGCTACGTGATTTGCCGGCAGCTTGCTGGCATCACTTCCGGTGCTCGCCCGAAATGGATTAAACCACGCGTGGAACTGTATTCCGCGGCGGTGGGTCTCTTCAATCATGAATGCTAGCGGATCATACCCCGGATCCTTTCCCGCGGTTCCTGTCAGATAAGAACTCCATGGTACCAGCTTGGATGGATACAGACTGTCTGCAGCCGGCCTTACCTGAACGAATACCGCGTTGATGCCCATTGCTTCTACCTCGTCCAGCAGTTGAATGTATTCCTGCTTCTGCTTTTCGATCTGTCCGTAAGAAGCCTTGCTTGGCCAATCCAGATTCGAAACAGAGGATATCCATACTCCCCTCATTTCCTGATCCGCCGAAGGTGACGTAACCGTGCCTGCACCGCTTTCCGGCTGCGGCGGTACGACAACCGCGCCTCCATTCGAAGACTGTGCGGTAAGGGTAATCGTCTTCGCGGCGGAGCTCCATACGACACTTAGTCCGAGTTGCTCACTCACAAACCGGAGCGGAACCATGGTCCGGCCGTTAACGTTCTCCACAGATACGTCCAGAGCAATGTCATTGCCATCCACCCTGGCAGTTTTGCTTCCCATGACAAGAATTAATTC
This sequence comes from Paenibacillus brevis, assembly GCF_018919145.1. Taxonomy (GTDB): domain Bacteria; phylum Bacillota; class Bacilli; order Paenibacillales; family Paenibacillaceae; genus Fontibacillus; species Fontibacillus brevis. Next base: position 143,045 of record NZ_JAHLQJ010000011.1, on the reverse strand, counting down.
ATGTTCTTCCTTTTGAATTGTTGCGCTCTTCGCCGTAGAAGACCAGGTGACATGAGCCCCCAGATTTTCGCTGATAATGCGGAGCGGGACCATCGTGACATTCTCTTTAGCTTTGATGTAAGGAGGAGTATCACTCTTTAAAACGCTGCCATCCAGGAAGATAGTGATCTGGTTCCCGCTCTCGGCCTTGGCGCTGCCGCCTGGCCAGATCAGCATCAGAATCAGCAGAGGAATCATCCATGCTCGTAAAAATTTCATCAGTTACCTCCATTGTGTAGTTCGAGTTCAAAAAGTTAACTTTTCAGCACCGAGAAGGTTGCGAGAATCCGAAAAACGAGGAACGGAACGTAGGCAGACCTACAAGAGCGAAATGCTTCCAAAGGAAGCATACCTCGTAAGCATATGCTTGAACTTCGAGGGTGAACGCAAGATTCGACGTCGAAGTATCTTCTCGAAACTCTTCGTAATCAAAAGATGACTTTTTGAACATCCACTAGTAGATTAGACAAACTGCCCTATGTCAATGTAAACGACACTCACAGGTAAAGAGTTGCGGAAAATGGGCAAAATAAAACCCCGCATCGCGGGGAAATGCTCTTTATTTCATTTACCTCAGGCATCACCAAGCAGTTCCTGGCTGACACTTCTTAATTCCGTAACCCGGGCTTCATCGCGCTTGAAGTACTCTACCAGCGAAGCAATGCAGGTAATGGAGTCCCAGCTCAGATGGTGCTCGATTCCTTCCACGTCCTTATAGATATTGTCCTGATCGACACCGATCAGTTCAAGGAATTCTTCCAATAAGTCATGGCGGTCTACAAGGCGTTTTCCGATCTTCTTCCCTTTATTAGTAAGAACAAGGCCTCTGTATTTTTCATAGATGAGATATTCATCCTTGTCCAGCTTCTGGATCATCTTGGTGACCGATGAGGGATGAACCTCCAGCCCTTCAGCGATATCGGAAACCCGGGCATAGCCCTTCTCATCAATCAATTTGTAAATACGCTCCAAATAATCTTCCATACTGGGCGTTGGCATATGCTGAAAACCTCTTTTCTCTGAGCTTTCGCGGAACTCGTATTCAAAATGAACCGCATTCTGTACCAAGTCTTACTAGTTAATGATACATGTTAGGCTCGTCTGTTGGCAAGTTACCTGCTCACGAAGTTAGAATTTCAGCCACTCCGGCGTAATCTGCTGCAACCAGATCGTGATTTGGGCCATCTTATTCGTAAAGAGAAGAACACCCATCAGCAGCATGAGAGCCCCGCCAATTTTCATGATCAAGCCGGAATACTTCAAAATCCACTTGGTGGAGCCGATAAAAAACGCCAGCACAAAAAAAGGGAGCGCGAAGCCCGCAGAATAAGCGGTAATCAATCCTAACCAAGCCCCTGGTTCACTTGCGGCAAGCGCTATAATGGCAGCAAGGATCGGTCCTACGCACGGAGACCAGCCTGCCGAAAATCCAATACCGAACACAAAAGAGCTTATGTATCCTGAAGGCTTGAACTTCAGATTCAGTTTGCGCTCCTTAAGTAAGAATCCCGGTTGAAAGATTCCGAGTAAAAATAGACCCATTAATATAATCAGAATAGCCGATAATTGGCGGATCAAGGTCCGGTAGTTATTGAATAACTCTCCAAAGAGTCCTGCTCCAAAGCCAAGCGTGTAGAACACCACTGAGAAACCAAGGATAAAGGCCAGCGTATGGGTCATCGTGCGAAAGCGCACTTCCCTTTTGTGCTGCTCGGTCTTCAGCGTCTGGACGGACATTCCGGTAATATAGGACAGATAAGAAGGATATAATGGCAAGCAGCAGGGGGAGATAAAGGACGCTACCCCGGCTCCAAAGGCAACCATAATATTGATGTCAGCCATACGAACCTCCGCGATTCTATTTTTGCATCAGGTAGTGAATCCCCGCTTGCCGACCAAGGTAAGAATCAGCATGGCGATCAGCAGCAATACAATCGTAGCGCCAGGAGCAAGGTTCCAGACTCCCGCAATAACAAGCCCGGCAACGACCGCAATCTCAGCAATAATGACAGAGAATACCACCGACTGCCTGAAGCTTCTGGCAATAATGAGACTGCATGCCGCCGGAATCGTCAGAAGTGCGGACACCAGCAGCGCACCGACAATCTTGATCGCCGTACTGATCACCAGAGCGGTCATGACAGTGATGATCATATTCAACAGCTTGACCGGAAGCCCGCTGACCGCTGCAGCGTCTTCCTCGAAGGACAACAGGAACAGCTCTTTAAAGAATATGAAGACAGTGACGGCAACCAGAACCGTGACCGCTCCAACAACATACAGATCCGTCATATCCAGAGTATAAATACTCCCGAACAAATAGCCGACTACATCATTATTGTAACCCATCCCGAGCGTAAAGAACAATGAAGCTAACGCTACTCCGCCCGCCATGATCACTGCAATCGACAGCTCCGCATAGCCTTTATATGCCTTGCGGAGCTTCTCAATGGCAAAGGAGGCGAGCACGGCAAATATAATGCCCATCCCGATCGGATATACACCGGTCAAAAATCCCAGAGCAACCCCCGCTATCGTAACATGAGCCAAAGTATCGCCAATCATAGACAGGCGGCGCAATACAAGAAAAATGCCGATCAGGGGTGCCGTTAACCCGATCAGCAGACCTCCTGCCAGTGCGCGTTGAAAGAAATCCGCAGTAATAATCTCCAATTGTCACATCTCCTAATACCGGTTCTGCCTACATCCGTTCCTCTATCTTCGGCTTCTCGCAACCTTCTCGGTGCTGAAAATTCGACTTTTTGAACTCGAACTTAGAGAATCGAATGCTGCAGCCCGGGAATCTCGCAGTCCTGCTCATGCGAATGACGGGCATAAAATTTAATGCCCCCGTAAGTGTCCCGGGGCTCCTTACCCAGCTTGCCCTCGATCATCTCGATATCATGCGAGACCATCAGGAAGGTCATCTGATGATGAGCATGCATATGGAAAATCAATTCAAAGAAATCCGCCTGGGTCTGCGCATCAATACCAACCGTAGGCTCATCCAGAATAAGCAAATCCGGCTGATTGATCAACGCACGGGCCAGAAATACCCGTTGCTGTTGTCCGCCGGACAATTGTCCGATCCGTTTATTCGCCAGATCACTAATATGCATGACTTCCATCGCCTCAGCCAGCTTGCGCCGGTCCTCCTGATGAACTCTCTTAAAAATCTTCTTGTTGCTGTACAGTCCAGACAGTACTACCTCCTGTACCGTAGCCGGAAAGAGCGGATTAAAGGCGTTCTTCTGCGGCACATAGCCGATCCGCTCCCAATCCCGAAAGCTCCGTACCGGCTGCCCGAACAGCATGATCTCCCCGTTCGTCGGACGAAGCAGGCCTACAATCATCTTCAGAAGCGTAGTCTTCCCTGCTCCATTGGAGCCGATAATCCCGACGAAGTCCCGTTCCTTGACGACCAGGTTCAGTCCTGAAATGACCTGCTGGTCCTGATAAGCGAACGAAACCTGATTCAATTCAATAATATGTTGATGACATGCTTCTCCTGTAACTCTGGTAAGGGATGTCATAAAGATCCCATCCTTCCTGCTGAAAATCCCATCCTTTATTGTAGAGCGAGCTTGAGATTTTGCAAGTTCTTTTCCATTAATGTGAAATAGTTGTCCCCGGCCTTCTCCTGATCCTTCGTCAATCCTTCCACCGGATTCAGCACCATGGTCTCTACCCCGGCTTCAGACGCCAGTGTCTTTGCGAGACGGTCGGATACCAGTTCTTCAAAGAAGATATATTTGATGCCCTCTTCCTTCACCAGCTTCGACAGCTTGACCAAATCCTGGCCGCGCGGCTCGGCATCCGGAGACAATCCCATAATCGCATGCTGTGTCAAGCCATAATCTCGGCATAGGTAGCCGAATGCCTGATGGGATACAACGATTTCCTTCTTGGCCATGCCTTCAAGCTCCGAAGTGAATTTGACATCCAGCGCATCCAACTGCTCAGCCAGTTTGTTATATCTGGCCTCATAGTTCGCTTGATGTTCAGGGTCCGCTTCAATAAAGCTGTTCTTCATATTCTCAGCCATAATCTTTGCCGATTTCGGACTGACCCAGGTATGCGGATCAATATGGGTAGCATCATGGTCATGCCCTTCATTACCCGCTTCGTGCCCGTGATCCTCATCATGTTCCTCCTCAGCAGCCTCTCCGTGTCCATGGCCATCATCCTCATCGGTATAGATCAGCTCGATCCCCTGAGACACCTCGACCGTCTTCACTTCACTGTCATTGCCCAGACCCTTGAGAAAATTCGGTACCCAGCCTTCAAGACCGGCACCATTATAAAAGAACAGCTGCGCTTTCGACGTATTTAAAATATCCTGGCTTCGTGGAGTCCAGTCGTGCGGTTCAACGCCGGTCGGCAGCAGATTGATGACGTTAGCATCCTCTCCTCCAATCGCCTTGGCAAATTCGTAGATCGGATAGAAGCTTGTGACAACATTCACCTTACCTTCCACGATTCCATTATCCTGACCCTTCCCGCATCCTGCCAGCAAAAGCAGCATCGCGAATCCTAGTATCAGCGTGCTTGTGCGTCCTTGTATATAATGCCTTTTATGCATATTGGTTCTCTCCTTTTTATCTCTCAACCTATTTAATCGTAATGATTACTAATACGATTATAGAGATCACCTTCTGCCCTGTCAACCTTAATTCTATGCAAGTCGAACTAATGACTCTACATTGGAGGCAACATGTGAAGTGTTCTTACGATCGCTGTTGTTCGCGGATTTCTCTAACTGAACTAAGCCAGCCTAGGGGTAGAAATCCACTCCGCACTTATGCCTTTTCTATGTAGCTTCTTTAATCCAACTGATATAGTATTCCATTACGAACAAGATCACAAACCTTACGCCACGGTGACCCGGAAGATGTAGATAACAAAAATAAACCCGGAGACAAGGGATGCGGACCGCACCCTTGCCCCGGGCAGCTTATAGCTTCTTTATTTCACAATCGCTCCGTTCGGCATACTGTCCGGTACCGTTGCGAGTGTCAATTGATCTCCTTGAGAGGCAGCCAGAATCATGCCCTGCGACAATTCTCCGCGCAGCTTTACCGGCTTCAGGTTGGTCACGCAAATCACCTTGCGTCCAACCAATTCCTCCGGCTTATAATGCTTAGCAATGCCTGAGACAACCTGGCGCTGCTCAAATCCGAGATCAAGCTGCAGCTTTAGCAGCTTGTCTGCCTTCGGCACCGGCTCGCAAGCAACAACCTGAGCCACTCGAAGCTCGACCTTGGCAAATTCGTCAATACCGATTTCTTCCTTCAACTCCGGCTTCTCCTCAGCCTCTTGCGGCGCCTCAGCTTCTGGCTTGGCTGTCTCTGCAGCTACCGCTCCGCCGGCCATGGAGCTGGAAATAAACTCGATTTCCTGCTCCACTTCAAGCCTTGGGAAGATCGGCTCCGCCTTGCCGACCTTGGTTCCGCCGGATATGACGCCAAGCCGCTTTGCGCTATCCCATTCCGTCCATTCGCCTGCAGAAATGCCAAGCTGGCTCCAGATCTTGGCCGGAGCCTCCGTCAGGAACGGCTGCAGCAGAATCGATGCGATCCGCAGCGATTCAACCAGATGCGCCATAACAGAAGCCAGTTCCTCCTGCTTGGATTCATCCTTCGCCAGTACCCATGGCTGGGTCTCATCAATATACTTATTGGTGCGGCTAATAAATGCACCGATTGCAGATAGAGCCACGGAGAACTCCAGGTTTTCCATAACCTCTTCTACCTTGCTGACGGTCTCAAGCGCCAGCTTCTCCAGCTCCGCGTCAAAAGCAGTAACACCTGCTTTAAACGCAGGAATAGTCCCATCGAAATACTTTCCGATCATTGCAACCGTCCGGTTGAGCAGATTTCCCAGATCATTGGCCAGATCGGAGTTCACACGCTGCACGAAGCTTTCCGGCGTGAAGGAGCCGTCAGCACCGAAAGGAACCTCACGAAGCAGGTAATAGCGAGTTGCATCCAGTCCATAACGGTCGATCAACACAACCGGGTCCATAACATTTCCCTTCGACTTGGACATCTTGCCGCCTTTCATTAGCAGCCAGCCATGTCCAAAGACCTTCTTGGGCAGCGGCAGGTCCAGAGCCATCAGCATAATCGGCCAGTAAATCGTATGGAACCGGACAATTTCCTTGCCGACCAGATGCACATCTGCCGGCCAATAACGGTTAAACATCTCTTCATTTTCGCTGCCGTAGCCGAGTGCCGTTATATAATTTGATAGAGCATCAATCCATACATAGACGACATGCTTCGGATCTCCCTTCACCTTAACGCCCCAATCAAATGTTGCCCGGGATACGGCAAGGTCTTCAAGCCCTGGCTTGATGAAGTTGTTGATCATCTCATTTTTGCGGGATTCCGGCTGAATAAATCCGGGATTATCTTCGTAGTACTGAAGCAAACGGTCCACATACTTGCTCATCCGGAAGAAGTAGCTCTCTTCCTTCACCAGCTCTACCGGGCGTCCGCAATCCGGACAATTGCCGTCCACAAGCTGACGCTCCGTGAAGAACGATTCACACGGGGTACAATACCAGCCTTCATATTCGCCTTTATAAATATCTCCCTGCTGCACCAAACGGTCAAAAATGTCAGCTACCGCCGTTTTATGGCGCTCTTCCGTAGTACGGATGAAGTCATCGTTTGAAATATCGAGCTTCTTCCACAAGTCCTTAATACCGGCCACAATATCATCCACGAATTGCTGCGGTGTCTTGCCAGCCTTAAGCGCATTGCGTTCAATCTTTTGTCCATGCTCATCCGTTCCGGTCAGGTAGCGCACATCATATCCTCGCAGCCGTTTGTATCGGGCGATGGCATCCCCGGCCACAGTCGTATAGGCATGGCCAATGTGAAGCTTGTCGCTCGGATAATAGATCGGAGTCGTAATGTAATACGTCTTTTTTGTTGACATGTCTTCATCTCCTTGATTTCAGAAAATAAAAAAACCCGCCCCTCTATGGGACGAGATTGCTCACGTGTTACCACCCAAATTCCCCGTCACCTTACGGCTGCGGGCTCGGCAGGTCAATGATTGACCGCTCCAGTAACGCCGGATTAAGCGCCGCTGCCTCACCTCCACAGAACTCCAGGATGGCTCAACAGCAGTTCTCCAGGACCATCTTCCAAAGCGGCTCCAGACCGGTTTTCAGCTTCCCCGGCTCTCTTTAGCTGGCGCACTTTCTCTGTACTTATCCGTTCATCGAATCTGTATCGAATATGATCTAATATTAAGAAACTCCCCACAACATGTCAAGGGGCTGCGTCCTTTTGCCGCTTCGGCGGAACCGGATCCAGCCCGCCCGGATGAAAGGGATGGCATTTAGCAATTCGTCTTGCGGCCAGGTAGCTTCCCTTCAATGGCCCATGCACTTCTATTGCCTCTAATGCATAAGCCGAGCAAGTAGGATAAAAACGGCAGGTCGGCGGCTTTAGTGGAGAGATGAATTTGCGGTAAAAGCGAATTGGAGCCTGAAAGCTCCGTCTGACAAGCTTCATTTTGTGCATCCTCCGTTCAAGACTGTCCAGCTTCTCAGCCTTCTTCCTAATAATGCCGCACTTTTCGCGCAGCGTCAACGAAGCCGGCCCCCTGAAATGGGGGCCGGCTTCGTTAATAAATATGTGTTCAATACGTACAATCATTAGTTCAACTTATATCATCTATTTCTTCGCAGGCATTTGCTGAAACAACAGATTGACCGACAGGTTGCTTCCCGGAGCAGCGGTGAATACCAGATTCAAGCTCTGCTCATAATTACCTGTGCGGAACAGAACCGCAGTTTCGTTCGGTGCATTCAATCCGGTTGTGGAAGACAGCGGAACCTGAACCCCGTTCACCAGAATCCAGCCGGTATAGAATCCACCGCGTGGATTGAAGGTAACCAACGTGTTCGGTGCAACCCGCTTCAATGTAATATTGTACACGACACCGAAGTTTCCGGCATTCAGAACAGGCTCAGCCCCAGACATCGTATCTTGCCCTGGAAGGAACGGATCGCTTGAGTTGTCCCCGAGCAGCAATCTTACAGGCGTAAGACCAATCTCTTCGGAATATTCAATCGTTCTGGTAGCATCCATAAATGTTCCGCGGTTATGAACATCACGCGGCAGCAAGCTCAGGTAAGGCAGCGATACCATCGGATCCTTATCAGCGCCAACCATAATTACATCATATTGAAGCGTAGAGTCGCTGTACAAATCTGCAAGCAACGAGATGACATCCCCATTTTTCATGGTAGATGCGCTCAGCTCGTTCAGGATGATCTTGCTCTCTCCCGGAGCAATCCAGATATCCTTGTACTGGTTTCCGGTCTGCATGGAATCATAATAGCGCTGAACGGATGCCTTGCCCACTCCGGTTGCATATTGATTCGGTCCGGCAAAGCCCAGGTTATTCTGGGTCAGACGGGCGCTAACATCGTTATGGTTAGTAGCAATTACGTACATCTTCACATTTTTGCCGGTAGCATTCGCATGGTGAATCATAAACCGGGTAGTGCCAAAAGCTGTCTCCCGATACAGTACACCCTCGGAATAAACCGTCTCCGGGCTATTGCTCCGGATGAGCGTAGTTACATTGGAAGTATACGAATAAATAACCTTGTCCCAGCTCGGAACCGCTTTTCCGTCGAATACATATTTTTCTCCGACCGGAGTATAGATTTGGTTGAATTCATCCCGCGTATAGAGGGTTTCATTCGTAATCGTAATTGTCTTCTCGATCGTCGATGTAAGACCAAATACGTTCACTACGGTCAGTTGAATCGTCACCTGACCCGGATTGAAGAAGGCAAGCTGCTTGTTCGTCCAATTGCGGTCCTTGATCCCTACCTCATCCGTACTATTATCGATATAAGTGATCAGTTCACCCATCTTGTAAGTATCTTTATCCGTTGTAAAATTAGCTACTGGAGGAGTATGCGGCTTCACAACGGTAATCGTCAGGGAGAACGGATCACTCCATTGTCCGCTTGCATCCTGGACCCGGTAGGTTACCACGTAGTTGCCCGGCGTCATGAACATTTCCTGGCGGCCCTGCCACTCTTCGCTGACAATCTGCTGGCCTGTAGGAGAAGATGACTGAGGCAAGTATTGAACTACCGTCTCTCCGGAAATAACCTCTTTATTCCCAATTGTAAAGCTAGCTACCGGTTTAGTAGATAGATTCATAATAACGCGTTTACCCTTTTGGTCCCAAGTATACGGAATGTCCAGGGCTTGAGTAATCGCAGTCAATGGCACCATGAAATTATTCTGAACCGAATAGGATTTGCCGCGCATGGTGGAGGTAACGCCGTTTACTTTATAGCTTGTCGTATTCAGCTTGAAGCGTAGCTCATCGCTGCCGCGGACAATAATGGTTTCCTTGGTCTTGCTATCGTAGGAGATTTGAAATCCGGCCCGCTCGACAATCGCCCGGATCGAGACGTAGGATACTCCATCCTTTACTTCCATGGGATAATTAGCGAGGTATTCTACACCATTAAGATACATTTTCTTGCTGTTCATCAAAAGGATCAATTCACCGCCGCTTGAAGAAGTAACCCCGGAAATGACGGCTCCTTCATTGGACGCTCCCCCTGTTGCGGGCTCTCCCGCTTCACCTTCAACTGTCCCGGCACCCTCAGTATCCGGATCAGTCACTGGATCTGTTGAGGAAGCCTCCTCACCGGAATCGACCTGAGACTGCTGCTCATATGTCGCTTCGGTAATCGTCGTCTCATTTGCCGAATTGGAGACCGGTACATTCTCCTCTGCACTTGCAGGCAAAGCCAAAGCAGCTACCTGCGAAGCAGCCAAAATCGTAGTTATAAGCATTTTTTTGAAATTCATGCTGGCAATACTCCCTCTCTCCCCCATTTTGGAACCTTCTTCTGTAGACTCATATACTTTAAACGCATATTCCCGGAAAAAGTTTCTACAAATATCATAGCATGTAAGCACAAGCATCGGACAATAAGTTCCGTATTCACGCAAAAGCCGGCACAAACCGCGTTATAGCGCGCGATTCTGCCGGTTTTGGCTTTGCAAGTATTGCCTGAAATTATTAATTAAGAGGGTGACTATAGCCTGCAGGGTAGCTGCTGTTCAGACCAACAGGCAGAACGCCGGTCGGCTTCAAACGACCTGTAATCATTTTAGCCAATGCATCCAGAGCGTAGGAACGATTTTCATAGAGACACAGATAGGTTTCTGCCTCAGGGAATTCATTAATGTCATAAGGATTCCGTGTCGATACTGCAACAACCCGGTCGTCATGAATCCGGCACAGCTCTTGAACTAGCTGCTTTTGACCTTCGGGCAGTGCTCCTTCTGCGGTATAGGTTACAACTGCAATCTGATCAAAGGCCAGGCTTGCCTTCAACACCTGTTCCAGCTCTTCATCCTCCGGATACGTGCCGATGACCGCCAGTTCCACTTGAACTCCGCATTTTTCCAATGCATCAGCAAGGGTGTAGCGATGAACTGCCGGTTCATCGACCTCGGTCCGATGCCGAAGCTCCGGCCAGACAACAAGCACCGGCTTTGCTGCATCCAGCGGGAAGTTCAAGCCCTTCTTCACCAGAGTCACGCTTTTCTCGGCAATTTGCGTGAGGAGGGGAACTCGTTCCCCTTCCGGAGTCAAGGGCATCTGAACAGGATCTGCAAGGACTTCCTTCCCTGAGTCAAAGGTCGGCGTCCCTAGTCTTTGCTCCTTCAGCCGAAGAACTCGTTCTACCGATTGATTAATCCGCTCCTCGGTAATTCTGCCCTCTTTAACTGCTGTCTTTACGGCCTCAATAGCTGCAATCTGATCCCTCAGCGTATGGCTCACGAGCACGAGGTCCGCTCCGGCTTCAATCGATTGGACAGCCCCTTCGGCAATTCCGCTCTCCTTGGAAATCGCATGCATCTCCAGACAGTCCGTGACGATAACCCCCTGATAGCCCAGCTCGGTTCTTAGCAAGTCCGTCAGTACCTTCCGGGATAACGTAGCCGGAATACCATCCGGCTCGAATGCCGGGAAGATAACATGTGCAGTCATTATCGCATCAACCCCGGCCGTGATTGCGTGACGGAAAGGCAATAATTCAACGGCATTCAGACGCTCCTTATCGTGAGGCACCGAGGCAAGGCCTCGATGTGAGTCGACTGCCGTATCCCCATGTCCGGGAAAATGCTTGGCCGTAGCAATCACTCCCTGCTGCTGATAACCTGTAATTGCGGCCACACCATGCTCAGCTACCTTTAGCGGGTTCTCCCCGAACGAGCGTACTCCGATGACGGGGTTCGCCGGGTTATTATTCACATCGATGCACGGCGCGAAGTTGAAATTAATGCCGAGATCCAGCATTTCCTTGGCTGCAAGCCGTGCTGTAGCTTCGGTTAACGACAGATCATCGGCTGCGCCAAGAGACATGTTTCCCGGAATCCGGCTCATGCCCTCATGATCCAGACGAGCAACCATCCCGCCCTCCTGGTCAATGGCAATGAACAAAGGAACATCCGCATGGTTCCGCGGAAGACGCTGCAGAGCGGAGGAAAGCGCGGCGAGTTGCGGTACAGACTCAATATTGCGCCGGAAATACACCGTCCCCCCGACATGGTAATCCTTGACCAAGGTCAAAATTTGTTCATCCGTCTCAAGACTATGGAAACCACAAATAAACAATTGACCTATTTTTTCCTCTAACGACCAGGCCGATTCATTCAATTTCAAGCCTCTCACCTCTTATAATTTAGGATACGGATGATTCCCTGGAACGGTATTCCGAGGGCGTCATTCCGGTATATTTCTGAAAAACCTTCGTAAAGTATCTTCGTTCCTGATACCCGACAATAGCTCCGATGCTGGTAATTGATTTACTGCTGCTTTGGAGCAAGGTCTTGGCTGTTTCGATTCGCTGCCGTGTCAAATATTCAACAAACGTCTCTCCGAAGTGATTTTTGAACAACAGACAGAAGTAACTGCAGCTAATTCCTAAATAATCGGAAATATCCTCGATCCCAAAGTCTTTGCCGAGATGCTGCAAAATGTAGTTCTGTGCTGTCATCATGAGGGTCTCCGAGGACTTCTTGGCCGCCAGCGAATCTCTGGACTGATCAAGCATTGCCAGAATAACCGCGAGCAGTTCCTTAAGGCTGAGCGATCCCTGAAGCAGCGCCCAAACCTTCTTCTCTTGGTCCGCAGCCAGCATTTGCAATTCACGCATCTCTCGAAGCAGATGAATAAGCAGATAATGGAGGAGCTTCTCTGCGTGACCGCCCGAGCTTTCAACGGAGTGGGCGATATAATGCTTAAGCTCGGAGGATACGCGAAGCAACATATCCGAATTGCCGTTTCTTAGGCCATTCGTCATTAATTCCGTGAATCGCCATCCTTGCATCCCGTTGTCTTCACTATCATTTTCCTGTATCTCATTCCGCTCAGACAGCAAGCTATTCGCATCCACAATCCATTCATCAGGGGAATGCAGGATAAACAGCTTCTGCATCCTCTGATAAAGAGCAGGCAGCTCACGCAGGGGAACAGACTCCTGCTTGACACACATCCGCAGGCTTAGCTCGGGCTGCGTCTCCCGGACCTCGTTCATCAGCATGGTATGCATTTCTGCGAGCTGTTCGCGGGTCACGCTCTGCCATTCTGCAGAATGCAATACCAGACACCATTCGCCCTCTCTCACTTGCAGCACCATGCAATTGGGTACAAGCCCCCTGAAAAGCTCGGTCAACACCCGCTTAATATGTACATTCCAGGTTTTTCGTTCATGTGAAGTCCAGGACAGCGAGCAACGAGCATAGTCTTCCAGATCCAACAGCAGCATTCCGTCAACCGAAGGCTGTTCGCCTCGCTCATCCTCTGGCAGCCATTGTATCCTCTCGTCTGTCATTTGGCCTAGTAAGGCATGCAGCATATAATTTTCGTTAAACATCATTGCCGCCTGTTCCAGCCACTCCTCCTTGTTCTGCTTCCTTCTGGCTTCACGGATATGGGCAGCGATGCTCCTTACCACATCCTCCAGCTCAAAGTAATTGATCGGCTTGCAGATATAGTCTTTCACCCCGTACTTGATGCCTACCCGGGCATACTCAAACTCCTGATAGCCTGTCAGCAAAATAATCTCACTGTTCAGCTTGCACTCCCTGGCCTTCTCGATGAATTCCATCCCATCCATCACCGGCATTCGGATATCGCATAGGATTAAGTCCGGCGCATGCAAGACGGCGGCTTCCAGCGCCTCCACTCCGTTTCTGGCCAATCCCACAATCTCGAAGCCCATGTCCTCCCAGGGCAATACCTTCGACAGATTGTTTAAAATATGAACTTCATCATCCACCAACAGTGCCTTCAGATTCATCCCTGATCACCCGATTCTGTTATTGGAATCACACACTGGATTATCGTACCTTCTCCGGGCTGCGAGCAGATAAACAGACCATAACGGCTTCCATATTGCAGCCTTAACCGGTCATGCACACTTCTCAGCCCAAGCCCCCTCCGCTCATGATTGGGATACACAGAGACGGAATGAAGATCTAAGTCAGGGTCGGCATACTGAATGGAGGACAGCTGTTTGCCTGTCATGCCGATCCCATTATCCTCGACCTGGAGCACCATGCTATTATTCCGCAGCATGCCTGTCACTTTAATCCGTCCCCTGTAATTGATGCCCTCAAAGCCATGCTGGATGCTATTCTCTACCAATGGCTGAAGCGTCAGCTTCATCACCTTGCAGCTCATCATGCTTGCCGGAATATCAATCTCATAATCGAACAGCTCTTCAAAACGGAATTTTTGAATCTCAAGATAGCTCCGGAGATGCTCTACTTCAAGCCCAAGGCGAATCTCTTCCTTGTCCTGAATACTGATCCGAAGAATGCTGGCCAGCCGCACCACCATCTCGCTGACCTTTCGCCCCTCATTCTGCACGGCCAGCACATTAATCGACTCTAGCGTATTGAACAGAAAGTGAGGCTTGATCTGCGCCTGCAGCACTCTTAGCTCTGCATTGGCCTTCTGGAGCTGCTCCTGTTTGACTTGATGGAACAGTTCATTAATCTTCTCCATTTGGCTGTTAAAGCCTTTCTGCAGTAGCAGAAGCTCATCATCGCCCTTCTCATCTACCCTGGCATTCAGATCGCCGCTCTCAACCTTTCTCATAAAGCGGACTATAACCCCAATGGTCCCTGTAATCCGGTTCATAAAGAAAATATTAAAGAGCATAGCGGTAACAACACATATGAGAATAATAGCTACAAACCACTTGGAAAACGTCGTAACCTCTTGGGACAAATAGTGCCATGACGTTACAGACACCAGCTTCCAGTTATATTCCTTCAAATGATAGATGGAAATGACGCTTTCCTCATTCTCGAATTTCCCCTTAAAGCTGGAATACTCTGTGATTGCCGAGAGCCTGGACTGAATATTGGAATCCAGCGTCTCGCCGCTTAGCTCAGACTGGAAGTCGTAAAGCACCTGACCATTGTCATTGACCAAAAAGAAACGGGTATCCTGCATCCTGCTCCCGATCGTCAAGTTACGGTAAATACTTTCAAACTCCCAATTTTTAATCTGAACCACTAACACGCCCACCTTGCGAAACGTACCCAGGTCCTTAATCAGGCGAATCTGGGTGAACACATCCTCCGATCCGGTTAATTCGGGATACTCGTGAGGCGCTATCCATTTGGGAACCCCATTTAGGGACATCACTTCCTGATAGAGGGGATGTTCCTTGAATTGCTCATAGGGCAAGGTCTCGAAGTTTTCTTTATTAAAGATAGAAATGACATTAGAATCCCCGGTTCCATGCACATTGTACAAAAAAGCATAGTCAATTGCGGGGTGGCTATACAGTAAAGAACGGAAGTTGCGCTGATTTGCATTCAGTTCCAACTGGCTTGCGGCCGTTAAATCCTGGGAATCAGGATCCTGGGAGCTGAGCGCTTCCTGGAAGACCCCTGTGGCGATGCCGTTGTCCGTGACATTATCCATCTCCTGAAATATATTCTTGATGCTGTAGCCAATGGCCTTGAGCGAATACTCCGCCTGCTGGCTATACTTGGTCTCAATTGAATTGAATGTAACCAGAAAGGTAATAATGCCGAGCACGAACAGCGGAATGATGACAAGCCCAAGGAAGGCGGTAAACAGTTTGATTCGCAGGTTCATAGCGTTTATCTCCCGAATTCGTAGTACGCTTGCTTTGCTCTATTCGAGCGCATTAGCCGTATTCTGAACGGCTTGAATGTGCTCCAGCATCTTAGCCGGTTCAATCTCGCCGCCGATGATCTGCTGTATGCCTATGCTCAGCGCCGTATTCACCTCGGCTTGTACAAGCGCATCATATGCCGGAAAGGACAATTCAATTTCACTTACCGCCGTGAAAATATCCTGCATCAGCGCATCGTTAGATGTTGTCTTCATCTGCTCCAGATCCATCTTGATAGCCGGCAGCACGCCGTCTTCCTTCAGCCCGCGAAGCTGCATCTCCTCGGTCCACATATTCTTGATAAAGCTCTTTACGGCAGCCAGCTTCCGGGGATCGTCAGCAACCGCACTGGAGAAACCATAGCCATTATTCGCATCCCGCATGACCACAACGGGATCCCCTTTCTTCAATGGGGGCATATTGAAAAATCCGATTTTACCCGCCATTGCTCCAGCCTGAGTCGGATCTCTGAATACCGAGTTCGCCCAGGAGCCGTCCATCATCATGATCGCTTCTCCCGTAATGATCTGGTTCCTCATATCCGCATACTCAAGGCCCAGCTCCCCTTTTTTGAAGTAGCCCTTCTCCACCCATTCCTTATGCTTCGCAATCGCCTTCACCATCTTTTCATCATTCCACTGGCTCTCGCCGGTCATAAAGCCATAGGTAATTTCCGGGCCGGCATAGTATGACCATAGATTATTCGTTGTCATCAGAGGGATCCAGGCATCCTTGGAGGCCTGGGCAAACGGAATTTTGCCATCAGCCTGGATCTCTTCGGCCAGCTTGTCAAGCTCATCCAGCGTTTGGGGGATCGATAGCCCTTTTTGCTCAAAGTATCCTTTATTATAGAAATAACCTTCAATGGATCCGCCGATCGGCAGACCGTATATTTTACCATCCAGTGTAAATGAAGCCAGGGTTGTAAATTTGTCCTTCAATCCCAGCTCATTCAAAATTTCTGAAAGATCAAGCATCAGGCCCTCTCGGGCATAGAGCTGAGCCTCCGGGCTGCCGAACACATCAAATACATCCGGCGGTTTGCCTGCAGCCATCTCTCCCCTCAGCTTCTCCTTACGGTTCACCTCGGAGTCGACTGCATCCAATCTGATTGTCAGTCCGGGCACCTCCGCCTCCGTCTTGGCAACGACCTCCTCAAGCAGTGCAAGCCGGAACTTCTTGGAATCCCCGACCTGGGTGTGGCGGATCGTAATCTCGAACGGCTCATCGCTACTCAAAGCTTCGTTATTGGCAACCGGACCTTGATCTTCGCTTTCCGATGCTGGGTCACGAGAATCATTGCAGCCCGCAAGCAAGGTAGAAAAAGAGACGATAAGCAGCAGGAGAAGCGGAAGTATGCCTTTCTTCATCTTTCTATGACCCCTCCTGAATTTAGAGTTACTACCCCTTATTATAGAAAACGATTTCAAATCCGTCAGGAGGTTATTTTTCTATATCAGGGATAATTTCTTCTTATCAACAACAAGAAAGCGGTTAAACCTGACATCTACAGTCAAGCTTAACCGCTATCGCTACACTTCTCAATATTATATGTGATTATAACTGACGCTGATGAAGGCTAATTCATAATCACTTCTGCCTGCTGACGACCCTTCTCGATCGTGGCATATGCCCAATCCACTTGTTCCGCTGTCGGGGAAGGCACGCCTTCCAACGGGTAAGCCCAGCCAAGCTCCTGCCATTTGTATACACCCATTTGATGATAAGGGAGAATCTCCAGCTTCTCTACACCTTGAAGACCGCCGATGAATCGGCCTAAGCGGACCAAATCCTCTTCCTCATCATTAATGCCGGGTACAAGCACATAACGGATCCACATGTTCCGATGATGACTAGACAGCCATTCAGCCATTCTCAGCATCCGGTCATTGGGCTTACTAGTCAATTTGATGTGCTTCTCATTATCGATGTGCTTCAAATCAAGAAGAACCAGATCCGTTACATCAAGAAGATCCTTGATCTTGTCGCCTTCGTTATAACCATTCGTATCCAGCGTGGTATGCAAGTTCCAGCGCTTCTTGACTTGACGGAACAGCTCGGTAACAAAAGGAGCCTGCAAGGTTGCTTCTCCTCCCGATACCGTCAAGCCGCCGCCGGAGGAGCGGTAGTAGGTGAGGTATGGCTCAATTTCCGCCAACACCTCATCTACGGTCATCTCCTTGCCATCCGTCAAGCTCCATGTATCCGGGTTATGGCAATATTGGCATTTCAGCAGGCAGCCCTGCATGAAGAGAACGAAACGAATACCTGGTCCATCTACCGTTCCGAAAGTTTCCAATGAATGTATGCGACCTTTAAGCATCTTTCGTCACCCTTTCCAGTTAGGCTGCCTCAATTCATACTATTGAACAGCATTTATTACGACTCTACCCGAAGTTCCTTACATCGAACCGTGGAAGGTACGGTTGATCACGTCGAGCTGTTGCTCACGAGTCAATTTGATGAAGTTAACAGCATATCCGGATACGCGGATGGTCAACTGAGGGTAGTTCTCAGGATGCTCCATAGCGTCCATCAGTTGCTCACGGTCAAACACGTTGACGTTCAGGTGATGCGCATTGCTGCCGAAATATCCATCCATCATCGATACAAGGTTGGATTTGCGGATTTCCTCTTCTTTACCGAGCGCCTTAGGCACGATCGAGAAGGTATTCGAGATACCGTCAAGGCTGTGCTCGTAAGGCAGCTTCGCTACCGAGCTAAGCGATGCCAATGCACCCTTCTTATCGCGGCCGTGCATTGGGTTCGCACCAGGAGCGAACGGCTCGCCTGCTTTACGTCCATCCGGGGTAGTACCTGTCTTCTTACCGTACACTACATTGGAAGTAATGGTCAATACGGATTGTGTAGGCAGGGCATCACGGTAAGTCTTATGCTTGCGGATCATTTCCATGAAGGATTCAACCAGGCTAACGGCAATTTGGTCAACACGGTCATCGTTGTTACCGTAGCAAGGGAATTCGCCTTCTGTTTCGAAGTCGACAGCAATGCCCTGTTCATTACGGATAACCTTAACCTTGGCATGTTTGATCGCGCTCAAGGAGTCGGCTGCAACCGACAGACCCGCAATACCGCAAGCCATCGTACGGAGAATGTCACGGTCATGCAGCGCCATTTCAATCCGTTCGTAGCAATACTTATCATGCATATAGTGAATGACATTCAATGTGTTTACATAGGTCTTAGCCAGCCATTCCATCATCGGCTTGAAGCGTTTCATCACTTCATCATACTCAAGGTATTCGGAAGTAATTGCAGGGTATTCAGGACCGACTTGCGCGCCGGATTTTTCATCCTTACCGCCGTTGATCGCATACAGCAAGGCTTTAGCCAGGTTCGCCCGCGCTCCGAAGAACTGCATTTGCTTACCGATCTTCATTGCGGATACGCAGCAAGCGATACCGTAGTCGTCACCGTAGATCGGACGCATCAGGTCGTCATTTTCATATTGGATCGAGCTGGTTTCGATCGAAACCTTCGCACAGTATTTTTTGAACGCTTCAGGCAATTGCTCGGACCAGAGAACAGTCAGGTTCGGTTCTGGAGCAGGGCCCAGGTTGTACAGGGTATGCAGGAAGCGGAAGCTGTTCTTCGTTACCAATGTCGATCCGTCTACAGCCATACCGCCGATCGATTCTGTAACCCAAGTAGGGTCGCCGCTGAACAGATCATTATATTCAGGAGTACGCAGGAACTTAACGATACGAAGCTTCATAACGAAATGGTCAACCAGTTCTTGAGCTGCTTCTTCAGACAATGTTCCTTCAGCCAGATCGCGTTCGATGTAAGCATCCAGGAAGGAAGATACACGGCCCAGGGACATTGCAGCGCCGTCTTGCTCTTTAACTGCAGCCAGGTAGCCGAAGTATACCCATTGGAAAGCTTCCTTCGCATTTTCAGCAGGTCTGGAAATATCAAAACCGTACATTTGTCCAAGCTGCTTCAGTTCGTCCAGCGCGCGGATTTGTTCGGAGAGCTCTTCGCGAAGACGAATGACAGCTTCATCAATAACGTCAACCTCAAGGCTGTTCAGTTCGTTTTTCTTTTGTTTGATCAGGAAGTCTACACCGTACAGAGCTACACGGCGATAGTCGCCGATGATCCGGCCGCGGCCGTAAGCATCCGGAAGACCTGTGATGATACCGGCCTTACGAACGGCTCTCATCTCGGAGGTATATGCATCAAAAACGCCTTGGTTGTGGGTTTTACGGATATGTGTAAACAGTTCAACAATTTCTTCCGGCAAATCAAAGCCGTATGCCTTACAGGAATTGAGAACCATATTTATGCCGCCGAAAGGATGAATAGTACGTTGGAACGGCTCATCCCCTTGAACACCGACGATTTGTTCCTTAGCTTTGTCAAGGTATCCAGGCTTGTGGGATGTAATCATGGATGGCTTGTGAACATCTACATCCAGCACGCCGCCCGCTTCTCTTTCTTTCTTCGTGAGATCGGAGATGATATCCCACAGTGATTTAGTATTGTCCGTTGCGCCTTCCAAGAAGGATTCGTTACCTTCATATGCGCTGATGTTGTTCTCGATGAAATCGCGGGTGTTCACTTCTCTCATCCATTTACCTTTTTTGAAGCTTCTCCACGCCGATTGTACTTCTTGTGTTTTTTGAACTTCTTTTTCAATCACCGACATCTTTATTCCCTCCATTTATAGTTTAAAGTACGCGGGTTGAAGGTTATATATCCGCGCCTTGTGATCCCTAAAATTTGTGATACTTTTCACATTTCTGACACTGGTAAGCCTCAGCGAATAAATTTTATATCCACCGTACTTACCTTTTCTATTAGGGATCATTTATAGCTTTATATTATAATAATCCCCATATAAAGATTGTGACAAATATCACTTTCGAGGTGATATTTGTCACTTTTTTCATCTTATTTGTTCACTTATTCTTCAAATCTTCCGTAGAAGGCATCACGGTAAACTTCCGCCAGCTCCGTAACCAATGGCAGCTTAGGATTGGCTGTTGTACATTGATCTTCAAAGGCGCGGTCTGCCAGATAATCTACCCGCGATTCGAAGTCGCTTGGGTCAAATCCAAGCTCCTGGAAGCTTGCAGGAATACCAAGCTTCTTGTTCAGATCACGGATGGCGTTGATCAGACTCTTCACGCCTTCTTCTGTTGTACGGGCAGGCAATCCAAGAATCCGGGCGATTTCTGCATAACGTTCGTCTGCTATAAAGTTAGTATATTTAGGCCATGCGGCGAACTTGGTAGGCTTTTTCGCATTGTAGCGAATGACATGCGGCATCAGGATGGCATTGGTACGTCCATGAGCGGTATGGTACTGCCCGCCCCATTTGTGCGCAAGGCTATGGTTGATGCCGAGGAATGCATTCGCGAATGCCATCCCTGCGAGCGTCGAAGCGTTATGCATTTTTTCGCGAGCCAGCTTGTCGCCAGTCAGCGCCGATTTCTCCAGGTATTGGAACACCAGTTGGATGGCCTTAATTGCAAGTCCGTCCGTATAGTCATTAGCCATTACCGATACATACGCTTCAATCGCATGTGTCAATACGTCCATCCCTGTATCAGCAACCGCTACTTTAGGCAAGCTATATACAAATTCAGGATCGATGATCGCCACGTCCGGAGTCAGCTCATAGTCTGCCAATGGATATTTGGTGTTGCCATTGATCTTATCGGTAATAACTGCGAACGGCGTTACTTCCGAGCCTGTACCCGAAGTCGTAGGAATGGCTACGAATTTTGCTTTTTGGCCCAGACGAGGGTATTTGTAAGTCCGTTTGCGGATATCCATGAATTTTTGCTTCAGGTTGTGGAAATCTGTATCCGGGTATTCATAGAACAGCCACATACCCTTGGCCGCATCCATTGGCGATCCGCCGCCGAGAGCGATGATGCAATCCGGTTGGAATTTAGCCATCAGTTCAGTACCGCGTTCAACCGTAGTTGTCGACGGATCCGGCTCTACATCCGAAAATACTTCAATCGCTACCGGCGTTTGACGTTGACGGAGATAGTGCTCCACTCTTTCTACATAACCCAGTTTAACCATCATTGGGTCCGTTACAATCAATACGCGGCTGATATCCGGCATTTTAGCAAGATATTGGGTCGAATTTTTCTCGAAATAGATTTTATCCGGCACTTTGAACCATTGCATATTCACGGTACGACGATTCACCCTTTTCACGTTGATCAGATTGATAGCCGTTACGTTCGACGATGTCGAGTTGCGTCCATAAGATCCGCAGCCGAGCGTCAGGGACGGCAGGTTCGTATTGTAGATATCACCGATACCGCCTTGCGACGAAGGCTGGTTCACCAAAATCCGGCAGGTAGGCATGCTGTCCGAGAACTTCTGAATAATCTCTTCATTATTAGAATGAATAACCGACGAATGCCCCATGCCTCCGAATTGAACCACTTCCAGCGCACGTGCGATGCCTTGTTCAGCTGTTTTCACTTTGTAGCAGGCCAATACCGGGCTCAGCTTCTCAGCCGACAGCGGGAATTTAGGTCCTACGCCTTCGATTTCAGCGACAAGAATCTTCGTTCCTGCAGGTACGTCGATACCGCACATTTCAGCGATTTTCACAGCAGGTTGGCCTACGATGCTTGGATTTACTGCACATTTATCAGCAATGATAGCTCCGGCAGTCAATTTTGCAGCCTCTTCCTTATTAACGAAGTAGCAGCCGTTTGCGATCATTTTCTTCTTCACTTGGTCGAAAATAGGTTCTTCAATAATAACCGCTTGCTCCGAGGCACAGATCATGCCATTGTCAAACGTCTTCGAGAGAATCAAATCGTTTACCGCTTGATCCAGGTCGGCAGTCTTCTCAATGAAGCAAGGCACGTTACCAGGACCTACGCCGAGCGCCGGTTTGCCGCAGCTGTAAGCCGCTTTAACCATCGCGGATCCGCCGGTTGCCAGGATGCAGGCTACGTCAGGATGATTCATCAGCGCATTGGTGCGGTCCATGGAAGGATTCTCGATCCATTGAATACAATCTGCAGGCGCGCCATGCTTCACAGCGGCTTCGAGCAGAATCTTGGCAGCTTCCGTACTGCAGCGTTGTGCAGATGGATGGAACCCAAAGATAATCGGGTTGCGTGTCTTGATCGCGATCATCGCTTTAAAGATGGTAGTGGATGTCGGGTTGGTTACCGGCGTAATCCCCATGATAATGCCGACAGGCTCAGCGATCTTCTGGAAGCTTTCATAAGGATTATCTTCAATCACGCCGACGGTCTTGTTGTATTTGATGCTGTTGTGGATATACTCCGTTGCAAACATGTTCTTGATAATTTTGTCTTCGTATACGCCGCGTCCGGTTTCTTCAACCGCCATCTTAGCAAGGTACATATGCTTGTCGAGTCCTGCCAGTGCCATAGCCTGTACGATCTGGTCGATTTGCTCCTGAGTCATGCTCATGAACGCTTCGGATGCTTTCTTCCCCTTGTCGATCAATGTCTGGATGTAGTCTTGTGCGGTAGGCTCCGTGTTTGCTTTCACTTCGTTTTTAACGGCCATTTCTCTCATCCTCCTAAGGTGGAATGGACAACTCCTTATGTTAGTGATTTTTTTCACTTAGGAGTGTGTCCTAATGAAGCTTTGCGCTTCTCTTTATGGTTAAAGCATATCACAGCTTTTTTAGTTTGTATAGTGAATTTTTTCACGTACTATAAAATAAATGAAAACTTTCAATAGAATGTTCGAATTTTCAGTTGTAATTTACAATTTTTGTCTTTGACTCCTTATTCTTTTTCTTGTATTGTGAGAAATATCATTTCACCATTAAAGTGAAATTAGTCACAATGTTGAAATTTCGACACTTTTTAAGGACTTCTATGCGTCTCAAAACTCTAAAAAAGTTATATAATTAATTTAAAATTTTCAGAAAAATTTGGAACACAAAGGGGAAATCCATAATGAGCGAAATGATGAGCGTCACTCTGCCCCGCGGCAATACGAGCTGTTTTACCGAGCAAAACTTCAACCGTCTCCTTGTCACGATGAAAGAAAAAGCGTACCCTGAGGGAACGCATCTTTTCTGGGAAGGCGACTTTTCCGATAAACTATTTTATGTTAAACGCGGGCGTGTCAAGCTGACCAAGTCTACCGATGAAGGCAAAGAACTGATCCTCTACATGTACGGCCGCGGAGATATGGTGGGTCAGGCGGATCCTTTCTTTAGCACCAAGCACAGCTTCACTGCCGAAGTCATTGAGGACAGTGAGGTTGGCGTTATCGAGCAGAAGGATCTGGAGATCATGATCTGCCAGCACTGCGATTTTGCGATTGATTTCATGAAATGGATGGGCATCCATCACCGATTGACACAGACGAAATTCCGCGATCTGATGATGTACGGGAAGCCGGGCGCGCTTTGCTCTACCCTGATTCGTCTAAGCAATACTTACGGTGAACAGCATGGTGAGAACATTCTGATCAATAAGAAAATCACCCATACGGATTTGTCCAATATGATTGGCGCAACCCGTGAAAGCGTCAACCGGATGCTGAGTGATCTTCGTAAAAAAGATGCGCTGGAGTATGATAACGGCATGATTGTTATCAAGGATCTGGTAATGCTGCAGGATATTTGCCACTGCGAGCTCTGTCCGAATGAAATCTGCCGGATCTAATCTCTTCAATGCTGCCGGACTTAACTTAACGTGCTACTTTAAAAAGGGCCTTCCCAACAGCGGGAGGCCTTTTTTCTGTTAGTGCGCAATCAATACACGGAGAGCGGTTAAACATTAGAGGGCGAGTTAAGGGGGCAACGTGTGAAGAGTTGCTACGATCGCTGTTGTTCGCGGATTTCTTTCATTATGACGCTCTATGCTTCCGAAGCAGCTTTCTTACAGAAAGCTTTTACCTTCACACTTATGCCCCGGCTACTTCGCCCTTGCAGTTTAACTACAATGCAGTTTGCATATAGCTGCGCCTTACGCTGCACTGCAATAAGCTTGTTGCTTGGGGCATCACGCAAGCAGGATACAGCTCGCCGCAATTAACATTGCGCTCCAATCCCACGATGCTCCTGCCTTGCGCCGAACTTCGCCTGACCAACACTCCAAGCTATTTCGGCATGTGAAGCAGGAAGCAGCGCGACTGATGCAGTGATGCATAGAGTGTCTTCTGCCATATAGCAGCCGTATGGCGGCTATATCAGTACTATATTGCATCGCGGCACATGTAAAGCCGAGCTCAAGAGTCTGCGTAATAAGGGTATAAGTGTGAAGGTTGCTGCAGAAGCGAAGCGTTCGCCTTTGTAAGCGGATTCCTGCAAATTCTGATTGTATTCAATCAAAGAATCCGCGAACAACAGCGATTGAAGGCGACCTTCACATGTTACCCCCAGTACGGAGAAACGTCAGCCTACCTCACATTCACTGCGCTCTCGCGATCATAAGCACACTTCACACGTTCCCAGTGCACAGATCACTTAAGCCGCTTTACGTGCTTTCTCCTTCTTGCGAACCGGTGAGATGAACCAGTAAGCCATGCCGACGAAGATAGCGCCCCCAACGATATTGCCGAGTGTCACCGGAATCATATTATGCAGCCAGCCGGCCAGCGTAACGGTATCCGGGTGATTAGGCAGCAGCAAGGAAAGGCTGAGCAGCGTCATATTCGCTACGCTGTGCTCATAGCCGCTTGCGATAAAGGCATAGAGACACCACCAGATCAGAATCAGCTTGCTGATATCATCCTTGGCCCGATTGCTCATCCAGATCGCGAGACAGACGAGCCAGTTACACAAAATGCCGCGGAAGAACAATTCCATGACCGGGGCTCCCATCTTCTTCGCGGATGCGGCAAAGATCAGATGCTCCGGCCCCGCAGCCTTGAATAGTCCGGTTCCTACGATCAAGAGGCTGAGAACAACAGCCCCTGCAAGATTTCCGAGGAATACCAGCGTCCAGTTCTTCGCGGTATCCCCGATTGTCGTTCTTCCCGCTAAGGTGCTTGCCGTAAAGAACATGTTATTGCCGGTAAACAACTCGGAGCCTGCGAAGATAACCAGGGTCAGGGCAATCCCGAAGGACATGCCCATCACCATGGGCTGAAACGGTGACTTGACTGCTGCAAATGGTGCGCCTACCGAAAAGATCAGAATAATTCCGAGTCCGACATAAGCGCCGGCGAGCATGGCTGCCACCATATATCTTGACAGACTCTCGTTCATCAGATCTCTTTTTTTGACCGCGGCTTCTACGATGGCTTCAACATTTTGTGTAAACATGGAGATCCCCTCCGTCTATGTCATTTGGAGCTGCTGTTCGAATGCGATCCATACTTGACCGTTCTCCACCTTCACCCGGCACATGCTAGCTTGGCCCGTATCGGGAGCCTGCACCAATCCGGTAGTCAAGTCAATCTTCCAGTCGTACAGCGGATCATATAAGTAATGTCCGGACAAGATCCCTTCCGCAAGCGGTCCGCCCTTCGGATGCGGGCTCTGGTTCAAAGCGGCAAAGATCCGTCCATCGGAAAGCGGAAAGACGGCAATTTCCTGTCCGTTGATTTCCACGACCCGTCCAATCTGCAATAGAAACTCATCGACTGACCCCGCAGCATAGAATTGAAGACTGTTCTCTTTCTCCATGTTCATATTTCATTTCTCCTCTCCATCTCACAATTTACAGCTGATTGCTCATTTCCAGGCGATTGTACAGCTTCTCCCGATGCTCCGTATCATTCAGCATCTTCTTCCAAGGGTCTTCTACCTGCTGAAGCGCGAACTCGATTCGTTCCATCAATGCCTTCCGGTTCTCGTGATCATCAACGACATTCGCTTTAATCGCATCTAATCCGATTCGTTCCACCCACTCCGAGGTTCTCTCTAAATAATTGCCGCTCTCACGATAATACTGCATAATTGCGCCAACGATTTCGATCAGCTCATCATCCGTCTTCACCTTGCAGAGCGGATCTGCAAGACGTGCCTTGATCCCCCCGTTCCCGCCGACAAAGATTTCCCATCCGCCATCATTTCCGACGATTCCGATATCCTTCGTGCACGATTCCGCGCAGTTCCGCGGACAGCCGTTAACTGCCATCTTGAATTTGGCCGGGAAATCAAGCCGTTCGAACTTGCGCTCCAGAATCGCGCCCATCCCCATGGAATCCTGGGTTCCAAAGCGGCAGAACTGTGAGCCTACGCAGGTTTTTACGGTACGGAGCGACTTGGCATAGGCATAACCGGAAGGCA
This sequence comes from Paenibacillus brevis, assembly GCF_018919145.1. GTDB lineage: Bacteria > Bacillota > Bacilli > Paenibacillales > Paenibacillaceae > Fontibacillus > Fontibacillus brevis. Next base: position 116,547 of record NZ_JAHLQJ010000011.1, on the reverse strand, counting down.
TATCCAGCTCTTCCCATACCTTAGGCAGGTCTTCCTTCTTCACGCCGATCAGGTCAAGGCGCTGACCTCCGGTTACCTTGACAACCTTCACATCATACTTCAACGATACATCTGCAATGCGCTTGAGTTCTTCTGGCGTTGTAACTCCGCCATACATCCGCGGCACGACTGTATATGTCCCGTCCTTCTGGATATTGGCCGCCATCCGCTCGTTAACGAAGCGGGATGGCTTCTCGTCCTCATGGGTGTCAGGATACAGCATTCCAAGGTAGTAGTTCAGTGCCGGACGGCATTTCGAGCATCCCTCCGGTTGGCTCCAGCCCAGTACATTCATGACTTCCTTCGTCGTCTGCAGGCCCTTCTCCTGAATCTCTGCCACGATTTCATCCCGGCTTAAGGTCGTACAGCCGCAAATACCCTGCTTGGTAGCCGCAGTAAAGCCGTCGCCAAGCACATATTGTAAAATCTGCTCTACGACTGGCTTACAGCCTCCGCAGGAACGGGTTGCCCCGGTACAAGCCTTAATTTCGTCGACAGTAGTCAAGCCTTGATTGGTAATGACATCTACAATCGTTCCTTTGGTTACCCCATTACAGCCGCAGACGATCTCTTCATCCGGCATGGTCTCAACAGCAGCTGTCTTCTTTCCTCCGCCGCAGCAGCCTGTACCCATCAGAGAAGCATACAGCTCGTCGGTCATCTCTGCTTTGTTCTTCACCAGCTTCTGAAGCTCATTTGCATCATCAATATCACCGAATAACACTGCGCCTACGATGATACCGTCCTGCAGCAAGATTTTCTTGTAGGTGCGTTTCCAGTCATCTTTATTGGAAATAACCGTATGCTCCGGTCCATCGATAAATGCGCCGGTCGAGAACACATCAACACCTGATATTTTCAACTTCGTGGACATGACGGATCCCTCATAAGGGGCGGTATCCACTCCACAGATATGCTTAGCAAGAATAGAGCCTTGTTCAAATAGAGGCGCCACCAGGCCGTAACAGGTTCCCCGGTGCTCGGTGCATTCACCTACGGAATAGACACCTTCCATAGAAGTTTGCATATAGTCGTTCACTACGATTCCCCGATTGACGGTAATCCCGCTTTCACGGGCTACAGCTACATTCGGCTTTATTCCGACTGCCATCACAACGAACTCCGCTTCCAGTACCGTATCGTCGGCAAATCGCAATCCGCTGACCCGGGCATCACCCAAAAGCTCGGACGTTTGCGCACCCATCTTAAACTTAATGCCTTGACGCTCCAGCTCTGCCTTCAACATGGATGCAGCCTGATGATCAAGCTGACGCTCCATTAAGTCTTCCATCAGGTGAACCACTGTGACGTCCATCCCCAATTGAACAAGACCCTTTGCTGCCTCCAGCCCAAGCAAGCCCCCGCCGATAACGGCTGCCTTACGGTAGGATTTTGCCGCTTCCAGCATCTGATTGCAATCTGCGATATCCCGGAAGCCGACAACGCCCTCTTTGTCACTGCCTGGAATCGGCAGAATAAATGAATTCGAGCCTGTCGCGATTAACACCTTGTCATAAGGAACTCTCATGCCCTGCTCGGTCACGACTTCCTTACTCTGCTCATCGATTCTGGATACAGCCGTACCCATATGGAGCTTAATGCCGTTATCTTCATACCAATGCAGATCATTTAGGACGATATCATCGATGGTCTTGCTTCCTTCAAGCACATAGGACAGCATGATCCGGTTATAGTTCGGGTGAGGCTCGCTCCCGAAGACCGTGATATCGAATTTCGTAGTCAACTTTAAAATTTGCTCCACGGTGCTGATTCCGGCCATCCCGTTGCCTATTACCACCAGTTTCTCTTTTGCTGCGTTCATCGTAGAACTACCTCCTCAACATCGTTGTTCTCTATTGGAGCTCCGCTCCTTCAACCTACAAATTACACAATTGAAATTTTGAATTAATTGTGATATTTTTCACTTTTTTAAGTGTATAATTTCACAATCTCTATCCTTAGTTTGCGGGATGGGAAAAATAACGTTTGTGCGTGGAGTCACAATAAATATGTCAAAAAATAAAAAAGGCTCTCCGCAAGCTGAAGCTTACGGAAAGTCTTGAAGGTACTCTTATGATTTCAGTACATCGTGATCTACGTAGCGTTCGCCATTCAATTCACTCAACAGCTCGATCGCCACCCTGGCTCCGTCTCCGGCTGTAATAATCGTGTGAACGCTTACGCCGGCAAGCGTGCCTGCAACCCAGATCCGAGGGTTGCTCGTTCTGCCGTAACCATCGGTCTCTACCACCGCTTTAATGCGCGGCTCGCGGCCCTCTTTCAGTTCCAGACCGATCGATGCCGCCAACTCTGTCAATGCACCCGTAGCCAGGATGACATGCGAGGCCTCATAGCTTCTTCCGGATTCCGTCTTCACGGTCACCTTGGAGCCTCCGTTCGTATCGACAACGGTCACTTTCTCTTCAATGAACTTTGCCCCCGCCTTCTGAGCCTGCTCCCGGCCGATCTTCAGCAAATCCGGGCCGCTGATATCCTTGGCTCCATAGTGGTTCTCAATCCAGGCCCGCTTCGTCATGCTGGCATTGCCGTCGAGCACCAAGGTTTCTTTGCCCGCCTTGGCCAAAAACAATGCCGCGCTTGAACCTGCAGGTCCCGCTCCGATTACGATTACCTCAGCCACAAGTACACCTACTTTCATCATATTTCGTGCCGCTCCGCCACACGAAAACGGCACGTCACAGCCTACTCAATCCACTGCTCTGCCCAGCACTGTACTTGCTCCATGACTGGATTCAGCGCTCTTCCCTTTTCTGTCAGCTCATACTCAATTCTTACGGGAGTTTCCGGATAAACATGCCTAATAACAATTCCTTCGGTCTCCAAATCTTTCATACGCTCGGACAACATCTTGTCACTCATCGCTGGAATTCCGTTAGAGATGTCCTTAAACCGCTTCGGGCCGCTAAGCAAGGTGCGGATAATCAGGCCATTCCAGCGTTTACCCAAAATTACGAAAGCGGATTCAAACCGGGGACACATCGCCGTATGATGCTCTTCCATGTTAATCTCACCTCATACTTTCTACATAACCGGTTAATAACTTACGAATCGTTAGTATATTTCATAGTACCACACTTTATGCGGGATGGATACAGGTGAATCCCTTTTTAATCGCTCCAGTATTTGTTATTATACCCGATTCATCTACACATGAAAAAGCGGCTGCGAAAGGCAGCCGCCAAGATTCACGAGAAGAAATAGAACGAAGGATTTAGACCCACCACATTTCTGCAGCGGAGTCTTCAATCATAATCTGCTGCAGATTCTTAACAGCCTTCGAGAAGCCTTCCTCAATCGACATCAGTCCGTCTTCATGCTCAATGCTCACGACATAGTCATATCCATAAAGACGAAGCGCACTGATAATGTCCGCCCAGGTCTTCAGATCGTGACCATAGCCTACCGTGCGGAACTGCCATGCGCGGTCCTGCATCAAGGTATAGGACTGCATGTCCGTGATTCCGTGACGATGTACATTGACCGGATCAATCGTCGTATCCTTGGCATGGAAATGGTGAATCGCGCCTGCCCTGCCCAAGATAGAGATCGCCTGAACCGGGTCGATGCCTTGCCACCACATATGGCTTGGATCCAGGTTCGCTCCGATGGCTTCACCTGCCGCTTCGCGCAGGCGAAGCAGTGTTCCCGGCGTATGTACCGAGAAGCCTCCATGCAGCTCCAGACCAATCTTAACGTGGTGGTCAGCCGCATATTTCCCCCATTCTGTCCAGTAAGGGATCACTTTGTTCGTCCATTGCCAGTCCAGGATTTCTTGATAATCATTCGGCCATGGCGCCACAGGCCAGTTCGGATATTTAGCATCCTCATGATCTCCCGGGCAACCCGAGAACGTGTTCACCACCGGAACCTCCAGCAGCTCGGCCAGTTGTACTGTCTTTACAAAGGTATCATGAAAGCCTTGGGCGATATGCTGCTGAGGATGGAGCGGGTTCCCGTGGCAGCTCAGTGCACTAATCGTCAAACCGCGGGATTCAACGGCCTTCTTGAAGTTTTCACGCGCAGCCTTGCTCTCTAGCAGCTCATCCGGCTTGCAATGTGCATCCCCTGGATATGCTCCGGTTCCGATCTCAACAGCCTTAACTCCCTTGGATGCAACCAGGTCCAGCGCTTCTTCCAGCGGCCGTCCTCCGAATAGAACCAGAAATACGCCTAATTTCATTTCAATAGCCTCCTGTCATTTGCGTGTCCGCCGAATTAATCAAAATATACGGTCTTGCCCGTTCTGGCCGATTCATAGATCGCTTCTAGAATTTCAGTAACGACCAATGCTTGCTCCGGCTTCACGAGCGGCTCTTTGTCTTCCAGAATGGCTTGGACCCAGGATCTGGCTTCCCGCAAGGAATCGGTCTCCTGCTCGCCGCTGAAGAAGGCCACGCCTCCGCTGCCAAGGTCTACCTTCGTCTCATACAGGCGGCTCATTCTTTCGCCATTCAGACGAAGGCCGTCATTCATGTCCGCTCCGCCCTCGGTTCCGCACAGCAGTGTTCTTGCTTCTCCGAAATCAATTACATTCAGCGCCCAGCTGGATTCGAGCGCAATAGTCGCTCCATTCTTCATTGTAATGAAGCCGAAAGCGGAATCCTCAACCTTGAATTCCTCCGGATTCCAAGGACCGAAAGCATTGGCTGCATTTTCACGGTTGCCCAGCTTGTGGAAGACTGAACCGGTAACACTCTTTGGTTCATAATTGTCCATGAGCCAAAGTGTCAGGTCAAGGGCATGGGTGCCAATATCAATCAACGGGCCTCCGCCTTGCTTCTCTTCATCAAGGAATACGCCCCAGGTAGGTACTGCACGACGTCTGAGCGCCAGCGCCTTTCCGTAGTAAATGTCTCCGAGCTCTCCTTGCTCGCACAACTGCTTCAGATACAAGCTGTCGCTGCGGAAACGGTTCTGGTAAGCGATGCTGAGCTTTTTGCCGGTACGCTTCGCCGCATCCAGCATTTGTCTTGCCTGCTCGGCGGTCTTGGCCATCGGCTTCTCACACATAACATGTCTGCCGGATTCCAGGGATGCTACCGTAATTTCCGCATGGGAATCATTCGGAGTGCAGACATGGACAACCTCGACATCCGTCTCACTAAGCAATTTGCGGAAGTCCGTATATACTTTAGCGTCTGCTGTCCCGAATTCCTTTGCGGCTTTCTCCGCACGTTCTTCAACGATATCGCAGAACGCAACCAATTCTACCTCCTCAAGCTTCACCAAAGCCGGCAAATGCTTGTTATTTGCAATCCCTCCGCAGCCTACAATCGCTACCTTCAGCTTCTTAGACATGAATATTCCCCCCGTTATTCGCATAACTGCGTATCCATTTCATACTCTCTCCAATACAATCGAGCGGATTGCCGGCACAGTAATCCTGCTCAACCACCAGCCAGGCTGCCCCTGCTTGAATTGCGGCATCTGCAATCGCCTTAATATCGACTTCTCCATGCCCCAGCTCTACCGTCTCGGCCGAACCATCCTCGCGCTTCGCCATATCCTTCCAGTGAACCAGCGGCAAACGGTCCGCATACTTGTTTATATAAGCAACCGGATCAAGCCCTGCATAGTGAACCCAGCAGGTATCAAGCTCCATTTGCAGACGTTCTGCAGGCAGCTTCGAGAACATAACGTCCAATACAGGCTGGCCATCCAGATGCTGTGTAAGCTCGAATTCATGATTATGATAGCAGAAAATAACCCCCGCATCCGCACAGCGTTGACCGATCTTGTCCATATCTGCAAAAATTTCATGCCAGCGATGACGATCTTCCTCTTCCAAGAAAGGCATGATCAATGTAGTGTTGCCGATCGCTTTATTAAACGCGATTTCCTCATCAAGCGCATCGCGCAATCTCACATAAGGTGTATGCGCTCCCAAAGCAATCAAACCGGTTTCATCCAGAATGGCCTTGACCTGCTCGGCTGTCCGGCCGAAGTATCCCGCAAATTCCACCCCTTGATATCCCAGTGCTGCAACCTTGTGCAGGGTTCCTTCAAAATCCTGTTCCATAGCATCGCGAACTGTATAAAGCTGGAGACCTACTTGTGTCAAAATAATCACCTCAACCTTTAATTAAACGAATTGATCAACTCTTCTACATGGTATTCCAAATTGCTTTACAGTAAAATGAATAATATGATTGAAACATGAACAATCTGGTCATTATTTTTTTTGGTACTTGGGAGAGTGGCATTTTTGAACAATAAAAACCTGCAAATTCTGACCGCTGGCTATTCCCTTCACAGCAAGCCGTTTCATATTTTCCAACCGGAAGGGCTGGAGAATCATCTAATACGGCTGCAGACTACAGGCCGCTGCCGCACCCGTATTGAAGGGAAGCTGGAGCGGCTGGAGCCCGGTGACCTGCTGCTTGTCGCCCCCGGACAGCCCTACGAGCTGCGGATTGAAGCCGAGCCTTCCATCGGCGTTCAGGCACAGGGACCTCCGTTGATTAACAGCGGCGACTATCATATCTTCCCTTCAGGGGAATGGATCGAGGAGTGGTGGCAGAAACAGCCCCGTCCCCGCATTATCCGGCTTCCGCTGTCAGAGGGGGTTGTCGGGGCTTTCCGGCAAATTATGCTGGAGCGGCAACGAATCTCCAATCCTTCTCCTGAAATCGCAGAGTATTACTTAAAGATTCTGTGTACGGATATTGACCGCAATTTGCTCCAGCAGCCAACCCGGACCTATCCCACTTATCTTGCCCACCGGATTAAGAATTATATTGAAGAGAATGCGGCTGGACCGATTCGCCTGGAGGATGCGGCGGCCTATGCCGGCATTAGCGTCTCGCGGGCGGTGCATCTGTTTAAAGAGACATTCGACACCAGCATTATTCAATACACCCTTGAGGTTCGCCTGAATATGGCGCGGGAAAGAATCATTTTCAGCCCGCTTAGTCTGGAGCATGTGGCCGAAAGCTCCGGCTTTCCAAACTACAATTATTTTCACCGGGTATTTAGGAAGCGGTTCGGGATGTCTCCCAAACAATTCCGCCAGCATGCCCGCACGCCGGTCGAATCCTGACTTTGTCCGCGAAGTCTATATTCAAAAAATAAGAAGAACCTTTCCCCGGAATGGAGAAAGGTTCTTCCCTGTACACCTATAACTACAGCGGGAGGTTGCCTTGATTCAGCATTTGCTGAATTTCACGCTCGCGCTCAAGCTTTTTCTTCATTAAATGTCCCAAGCCTACAACAAGAGCAATAATAACCATTTCGAACCCGTACTTGATCCAACCGCTTGCGAACCAGTCAAGAATCAGCGGCTCAGCAACCAGCATCTTGGATGCCGTCCATGCCAGCACAGCCGCTCCGATCGTAATGACGACCGGGAAGCGCTCTGTCAGCTTCAGAATCATCGTACTTCCCAGCACCATAATCGGTATGGAAATAGCCAGGCCAAATACTACGAGCAGAAAGTCCTCATTCGCAGCGCCCGCCACCGCAAGCACATTATCCAGGCCCATCATGGTATCGGCAATAATAATGGTGCCGATAGCGGCCCACATGCGGTCTCCGCCTTTAATATCGTGGCTCTTATCGTCGACCAAAAGCTTATAGGCAATCCAGATCAGAGCCAGTCCGCCGGCCAGCCGCAACCCCGGTAGCTTCAGCAGCTCCAGTACAAGCAAGGTCATGATGACACGAACCACGATTGCCCCTATAGTTCCCCAGATAATAACCTTCTTCTGGTCCTCCTTTCGAACATTGCGCGCGGCAAGCCCGATTACAATCGCATTGTCGCCTGCAAGCACAAGATCGATCAGAACGATGGATAGCAAGGCTGTCCAGAACTCCAACGTCAATAACTCCATATTCTCTCTCCTCTCCTACGATCCGGTTCCAGCCTCTGGTATGAAAAAATGCACCTTTGCTCGTTAAACCGGGCACAGGTGCATTTTTATTTTATACAAAATAAAAAGACCTTCACCCAATACTCGCATCAGGCAAAGGTCTCGCTAACAACGTTAGGTTGCCAATAAAGCCGGGGCGTGAACCCGTCATGACGACTTTATTGTAGTAAGCTACTCCCCTTTGGGAACCATGCATATAAAATTCTTAGTAATTATAGCATGGACATGAAGAATACGCTAGATTTAATTAAGGGAAGACTTTGTATCATGGATGGGCGGAAAGGAGCCGTTATGAGAAAATGGATCGCACTCACAGTGTATGCCCTTGCTTTTGCCTTGGCTTATCTGTTCAAGGAGGAGCTTAATGGATGGATCACGGGCAATCCTCCGCTCTGGAGCCTGTTGGCTTTATCGACCTTGCTCGCCTTTGTTCCAATCTTGCCCTACCGCGTCGTTATCGCCGCTGCCGGATATATGCTGGGAGGACTGTTCGGGGGAATGATCACCCTGATCAGTTCTACGCTAGCCGGAGCACTCGTATACGCCGGTGCGGCCTACGGGTTCCGGGATGTGGCCTCACGCTGGACGGAAAGACTCAAACCGCTGGAGCGGATCAGCAAGGTCATCGAACAGCGTCCTTTTGCCACAATCGTCTTATGTAAATTAACGCCGGTATTCCCCCAAACGGCAATCAACATCTATTCGGGAGCTTATAACATTCCCTTCTTCACCTATCTGGCCGGCTCTGTTGTCGGCAAGCTGCCAAGCGTGTTCTTCTACGCCTTTCTGGGCGCATCTTTATGGGAGGAACCGAAAATGGCATTAAAGGCAGCTCTCGGATATATGCTGGTACTTCTGCTGGCAACTGTATTTTGGGTATATATTAAAAAAAGACCCTGGACAGCTTTCAGTTTTGGGACAAAAAACGTTATACTGGAAGCCGGATCAAGTTCCAGCCTGTTATTAATGATGCCAAATGAAAATGGAGGGATCAGCATGAATATACCGCAATCTTCCGGCCGTGAGCTGGCCACCTTTGCAGGAGGCTGCTTCTGGTGCATGGTTTCGCCTTTTGAAGAGCTTCCCGGAATTCACGGGATCGTATCCGGTTATACCGGCGGCCGAACCGCCAATCCGACGTATGAGGAAGTTTGCGCCGGGGATACGGGCCACTATGAAGCCGTACAGATTACATTCGATCCGGCCGTCTTTCCTTACAGAAAGCTCCTGGAGCTATTCTGGCAGCAGATTGACCCGACGGATGAAGGCGGGCAATTCCATGATCGGGGAGAATCGTACCGGACAGCTATTTTCTACCATAGTGAGCAACAACGGGAGGAAGCGGAGCATTCCAAGGCAGAGCTGGCCGCCAGCGGCCGCTTTGACAAGCCGATCGTAACGGAGATTTTGCCGGCTGCTCCATTCTATGCCGCTGAGGACTATCATCAAGACTACCATCGAAAAAATCCCGGGCACTATAAACGCTATCGCAAAGGCTCCGGCCGGGAGGACTTCATTGACCGTCATTGGGCGGGTCCCGCCAATCCGGAGGAGCTGAGAACTCGCCTGACCCCCATCCAATACGAGGTTACGCAGAAGAATGCTACCGAGCGCCCCTTTACCGGCGAGTACTGGAATAACACGGATGAAGGGATCTATGTGGATATCGTATCCGGGGAGCCGCTGTTCAGCTCGCTCGACAAATATGATGCCGGATGCGGATGGCCCAGCTTTACCCGCCCCTTGCGTTCGTACAGCATCAAGGAAAAGACAGATACCAGCCATTTCATGATCCGTACGGAAGTGCGCAGCAGGGAAGGGGATTCCCACCTGGGGCATGTATTCGAGGACGGTCCCGAACCAACCGGACTTCGCTACTGTATTAATTCCGCCGCTCTTCGCTTCGTACCGAAAGAGAAGATGAATGCGGAAGGCTACGGCGAATACCTGTATTTATTCGAGAACAAGTAACAAGCTTAGTTTAACTGCGTAATGATAAAGACAGCGGCAGCCTTGGACGAGATATTAAAGTCCCGGACTGCCGCTGTTTGATTAGACCCAATAAATCTTCCGCGGCATGACGCGGATTTTTAAGGTGCTGCAGCAAAAGACTCACCCGCTATCCCCTTGTTCCGCCTTTATCAACGGATTCTTGATAGAGATCAGCATATGTTTTGGAATCTTTGATCAGATCGTCGCAAAAAGCCGCTACATCCCTTCCTGTCACTTCGAGCACGCCTTTCCCCGAGGCCGCCCCCTCTTCAAAGAGGTCGATAATTCCCGTTAGCAGCTCTATTCCATCGCTTAGCTCGACAGGGCCGACCTTATAGTAATATTTCTGAATTTCTTTATATACAATCTGATAGTCTTGCGGGAGCCTCTTGACACGTGCCACATGTGCCCGCCATTCTCTTTTGCCTTGCATTATATCCTGTATTCTCATTTTCGCCCTCCTATTTGCCTAATTTTTTTGCGATATTATTATTGAGCTGCTCGCGCCACTTATCGCGATAAGACTTTGCCCCTTCTTCACCGACCAATGCGGAACAAAAGCCCTTGATATCGTCACCCAGAACCTCATGGACCTGCTGTCCTTCCTCCGCTGTTTCTTCGAGCAAGCCAAGTACTCCATCGAGAATAGGCATGAGGTTGCGGCCAGTAAAATCCGAGTACGACCAGAGATGAACATTAATTTTATTCCATGCATCTTGATAATCAACTGGCAGCTCTTTGACCCGCGATTCAAAAGCTTTCATCTCTTTAGTCATGTCGCTGCCGGTGATTTTTTCCCAAAAGTTCATTATGATTCCCCCTCCTTTAACTCCCTAATTTTTGAGGATACGAACGCCCATTTCTCCCAGAATCTCTGCAACTCCTCACGCCCCGCATCGTTGATTGCGAAAAACTTCCTCGGAGGTCCCATGTCGGAGGGCTTCTTGGCGGTCTCCACCAACTTGTTTTTTTCAAGCCGGATCAGGATTGTATATACCGTTCCCTCCACAACATCTGTGAAGCCAAGAGCGTTCAGCCGCCGTGTGATCTCGTATCCATAGGTTTCTTTACGGCTTATAATTTCTAGGACACAGCCTTCAAGCACGCCTTTGAGCATTTCCGTCAGGTTTTCCAACATAATCCCTCCCACTATTCCGTATGACTGGTATGCAGTATTACTTACTACCACTATAAAGTAGCACATAGTAGTTAATCTGTCAATTGTGACTGCTATGACGATTAATTTAACTTAAACCCTGGACTTTTTTATCTCCGTGTCACTCCCCGCTGGTAGTGGTCGTGTCTTTTCCCAGCTCCTGCTCCTTCTTCTTCGCCCGGAAGCGCCGCACCTTCATCAGATTGCCGCAGGTTTTGTCCTCGCAATATTTCTTTGTCCGGTTTCTCGTATCATCATAAAATATCCAGCCGCAGTCCGGATTGTCGCAAATGCGGATTCTTGACGGCTCCCCTGCGGTTAGCGTATGCAAGAAGGATGCCGCAACCTCCGCCATAATCTGCTCCCAGTCGTTCCGCAGAGGAACTCCCTCCATAGAGATCACTCCGCCTTGGATGATGGCACACCGAATTACGGGTCCTTTTGCAAGCACCGGATTTAGCATCTCTAAATCTTTTTCCGACACCAGCCCTCCTGCAATATAATGTTGAACCAGTGCCCTCAGTTGCTCCCTGAATGCTTGAAGCTCCTTCACCGTCTCGCCGCTTGCTGGCGCAGGAGCGGACAGACTCCATCGCTCCAGGAAATAACGCTGCCACTTCTCCTTGCCCATCCGTTCCTGCAGACCGCTGCCCCCCCGCCAATCTCCAGCGCGGCTATTTAGAAAATCACTCCATAACGTCTCCAATTCAATGCCTCCGATGTCATGTATATCAGTTACTACGTAACTATTAATTTATAGTTTAGGTAGTTACAAAAATAATCAACATATGTTATGCTCTCATTGTAACCCTTTAACATCCTTCTAGCCAGTTACACTGAAAATAAGGAGAGGATTATCATGAAATTGACCGCCCTAAACGTACTTCAACTGCAAAAGGAAAACACCTGGGATACACAGGAGTGGATCATTCCCTTATCTGCCGCACTGCGCGGGTTAAACGCCGAGCAGGCCGATTGGCAGCCGCCGGGCGGCGGGAATACGATCCGTGAGACGCTTACCCACCTCAACTACTATAACCAACGACTTTTGAACCGCCTGAAAAATACGCCTTCCGGGTCCGGACTTCCGACGAATGAGGCCACCTTCACTTCAGGCGAGCATCCGAAGGATAGCGCTGGCTGGAACGCTCTGCTTGAGGAGGCCGGACGCATTGCCACCGAGCTTGGACAGGCTCTGGGCGGCCTGACGGATAGCGATCTGGAAGCCCCGTATTCACCGGCTAACGCTCAAGTCCTCTTCGGCGAGGAACTTGCCCGCTGGATGCTGCATGACGCTTACCATGCGGGACAAATCGTATTGATCCGCAGGCAGCAGGGATCATGGCATACGGAGGCCTGAGCGTTTGGCCTCTTCGTTAACCGGGTAATGACGGGTAGCTGTTCTTATTACACCAGGAAAGGATGAAGCGAAATGCCTTGGAGTAAAGGAGATTACCCGACATCCATGAAAAATTTGGATTCCCGCGTACGAAACAAGGCGATAGAAATCGCCAACGCCCTGCTTGAAGACGGCTATGAGGAAGGACGCGCCATTGCTATCGCCACAGCCAAGGCGGAGGAATGGGACGAAAATCATCCAAAGGATAAGAAATAGCCTTCTTGCTCTCGTCCCTCCGGGAAAGTAAGATAGCAATGAGGTGATGATCGATGCAAACATTGCTCGTGCTCGGCGGAATCATGATGTTCCTTGCCGTAGCGCTTGGAGCCTTCGGGGCCCATGCCCTGAAAGACAAGTTGACTCCGGATCGTATGAAAAATTACCAGACAGGAATCCAATACCAGATCGCACATGGACTCGGCCTGCTTCTGCTCGGTACTGTGCAGGGAGATACGGTAAATATTTCTCAGATCACTGTGTCCGGCTGGCTGCTGACTGCCGGAATCGTGCTGTTCTCCGGGAGTCTGTATGTGCTTAGTCTGACAGGAATCCGGAAGCTGGGTGCGGTTACGCCGCTTGGCGGGCTCTGCTTTCTCGCCGGATGGGTGCTGTTTATCGTTGCCGTGGTCTAGGTTCTGTTCTATGATCCTCTCTGCAGTCACAAAAAAAACGGCTCAAGCCCAATGGGCTTAAGCCGTTTTCTTCTTCATGCCGTAAGTAACTGGACGCCGCGGAGCAGGCGCTCTGTGTCCAAACTGTACGGTCCATGTAATCATCTGTCCGGCGATCATGACCGCCAATATCGTAAACATCGTTTCTTTCAATGGCAGATATAACAATGAGACAACCAGCACGATGGCATCCATCGTCATGAACACGGTGCCGATCTTCAAGCCGGACCACTGACTTATCATGAGCGATAAAATGTCGTCCCCGCCTGTTGCACCACCTGCACGGATAACCAGACCCGCACCGAAGCCGGTCAGCAATCCCGAGAGCAGCGCTGCCATGAGCAGATTGGAACCAAAGTCCATCCGCAGCGGCGAGAAGCTGTCACACAATTCATAAAATAACGAAAACGACATCGAAGCAACAAGCGTATGCGCAATAAATTTCCGGCCCTTCAGCCATACAGCTAATATAAAGATCGGAATATCCAGCACAAGCATTGTCAGCGCAGGCGGCAAATCAAACAAATATTTGCCGAGTAGCGCAAGGCCAACAAATCCGCCTTCCGACAGCCCATTCTGAAAATTGATATGATAGTAAGAAAATGCCAATAAAAACGAGCCTAACAACATGATGAGTAACTGTCTACTGTTAATTTTCCATTCTGTTATGTTCCTCATTCGATATCCCTCTTATCGCAGATTGGTTGACTTTATGGTCAAACCCTACGTGTAAGAAGGCTCTTGAGGACTTCATCCTTCGCATTATCACACGCTTCTTTCGTAGGATTGTTGGCCATAAACCGACGCTCCACGAAACAAGCTAAGTGTAAGAGAGATCATAACGTTTCCAAATCGTCCTTGGGGAATTTGTCCTTCGGGAACACATGGTATCCTGATCCTTTCTGTTTTTGTCTTATCTTATTATAACACAAAAATATTAATGACTAAACAGCTTAGCGGCTTCCATCTTTTTTTCAATTATGATGGCGCAATAACCGATTAACGGTCTCCCGCCGCACGCCGATAAATTGTCCGATTTCTTCCTGTGTCAAATATTCCGTAAGCGGCGCTCCGTTCGCATGCTGGCCAAGCCAGTCCGATAACAGCTCCAGTCGCTCGGCAGGGGTACCGATCGTCAAATGATCCAGCCGTTCCTGCATGAACCGGACCTTTTCCTGGAGCAGACGGGCAACGTCCATCGTTTTCTCGGGATCCTCCTCTAGCTCCTTGTACCATTTCTGGGCCGGGATCATCTCTACCTCGCTCTTGATTAAGGCGATAGCCGTACCATGCGCATCCTGCGGCGAGATCAGAGAATGATGGGGAACCGTCTCCCCGGGATACAGGATATTAAACAGCACGATATTTCCGTTCTCATGAAGTCGGGTCACCTTGAACAATCCGCTTTTGATGTGATATAGATAATTCCCCTCATCTCCCTGCCGGAACAAGATGTCTCCTTTATGTAATATCATGCTATCTCTCCATTTCTCTGCGTACTCTGACCCTTTAGTGCGAGTTCAAAAAGTCAGCTTTTCAACACCGAGAAGGTTCCGAGAACCCGAAGAAGGAGGAACGGAGTGTAGGCAGAACCTACATGAGTACCACACTTCTAGGGTGAACGCAAGATTCGACGCCGAATCAACTCCTTGGAACACTTCGTGATCAAAAGATGACTTGTTGAACTACCCCTATTATAACAAAAATCACTTCCTGAGGGCATAGGATTACAAAGAAACTGCAGCCATATAGACTACAGCAAAAAGACTGGAGCTAAAATCGTTCTTAAAAGCTTCTTTCACTTGTGTGGCGCCGCTGATTCTCGTACACGCTCTTTCAATAATACACCTAATTCTGCAATGTATCGGGTCAGCCGCAGACTGATCTCAGAGCGCATGACATCACGGGTTATTCCAAAACGCTCTTCATAGCCCCGGCAGTAATAACGGTAATATACTACCAATTCGGACTGCTCCTCGTGAAGAATCCTGATGTTGCGCTGTTTCATTTCCCGGCGCAAACGATGCTGGTCCTGAATCACCTTCTCCATAATATATTGTCCGGCCATCAGATAAGAGCGCTTGAGAATATTAACCGAATATTCCACCTCAGAGAGGCTTTTCTGAACCATGGTCTCCATGTGGGGCAGCAAAATATAATCCCGAAGCATGAGTCGTTCCTCCGAGGTAATCAGATTGTTCCGGGGAGTTCCATTTTGCTGCTCATATTGATCTGCATGCTCTGTCAGCAGCAGCTTTGATTTCCAGCGTTCATTTCCATCCAGCTTACTCATTTATAATGTCCCCCTATCTGCTCGGATCTTTCGTGTGCTATTGCGCCCTCCAGCAAGGAGGAAGCACGCATAATGGCCGTGCTCCCATACCTTCCCTTAATCAAGTCGATCGCCCGTTCTCTGTCATATGCGCGCGAACGGTTATCAAACAACGTCAGCTGCAGAACATCGTCATCGGTCAAATCGGACAATGTGACACTTAGATGACTAAGCGGTCGCCCGTTCCAGTATTTGATAAATAGCTGATGGGCAGCTGCAGCCACCTCATGAGTCAGCGCCGTCGGATGCTGCAGCTTCATCTGGCGGCTGAAGGAGCGCGTGCGCGTGCCATCGGTCTCGGATGCGGATACGCACACCGCAGAGCCCATATACCGATGACGTCTTGTTCGCTGGCATACTTCAATGACCAATTCCAGCAACACGGTCTCAATGTCGCATAATCGACCATAAAGCGTCCAGCGGAGCGCCTTTCCATGACCGACCGATTTCAACGGCTGCCTGATCTCGCGCATTACCGGACTAGGATCGATACCGCGCGCTGTTTGCCAGTAATACTCCGCCTGAATATCGCTTTGTTTCCCCATTTCCCACCGCATTCTTCGCTTGAATTCGGATAGCTCCATGCTTGCGATATCTCCAATTTGCCGAATCCCCATGCGGGCAAAGTGTCTGTTCATGGCAGAGCCAACCATAAACATGCTTTTTACCGGCAACTGCCAGAGCGTCGAATCCAGCCTGTCGAAGGAGAGCTCAAAAACGCCCTCCGCAGTCTTTTTGGCGAAATTATCCATCGCCATTTTTGCCAGCACCTTGGTCGGTCCTATGCCAACCCGGGTCCACACACCGGTGGACATAAGCACATGCTCCTGGATTCTGCGGGCAATTTCAAACGGTGGGCCATAGTAAGACTGCGAGGCGGTTACATCCAGAAATTGTTCATCGATGCTGAACGGTTCTACCAGATCTGTATACGATTCAAATATTTCAGAGATGAGCAGTGAAATTTGAATGTAGGTGTGCATACGCGGACGGACCACCACCAGCTCCGGACATATTGCTAAAGCTTCTCCGACCCGTGAAGCGGTGGTAACCCCTTGAGATTTGGCAAGCGGACATGCGGCAAGCACAATTCCGTTCATTCTCGAAGGATCTCCCACGGCGATCGGCCTGTCACTATATTCCGGATGGGCCGCCTTCTCGATTGAGGCGTAAAATGACTGCCCATCGATCAAAAAAATTTGCTTTCCCACGATCTTCATCTCCCATAGAAGCCCATCCTTGATTTATATAAATTAAGGAACACTTGTTCTTATTATATTCATAATACGAACAAATATTCTCATCCGTCAACAGGTTAATACTGGATACATCCGATTTACAAAAAAAGGCCGCCACGCCAGCAGCATTGCGCTGCCTCGGGACGGTCCTCGATCGTCTTTTCTATTGAGCTGTCAGAATCAACGGCCCTTCGCTAGTAATTGCAATCGTATGCTCAAATTGTGCCGACAGCTTGCCGTCAGCCGTTCTGGCTGTCCATCCATCCTCATCAATCCGGATCCGGAAGGTACCTTCATTAATCATCGGTTCGATGGTGAACACCATTCCCTCCTTCAAACGAATGCCTTTGCCGGGTGCTCCAACATGCTCATATTCGGGCTCTTCATGCAGCTGTCTGCCAATGCCATGCCCGAGCAGATCTCTTACCACCCCATAGCCGTGGGATTCGGCATGCCGCTGAATAGCCGATGTCACATCGCCAAGCCGGTTGCCGGGAAAAGCTTGGGCAATCCCCAGCTCCAGACATTCATAGGTTACCTGCAGCAGCTTCTCCGCCGCCGGGGAAGGTGTGCCCACCGTATAACACCAGCATGAATCACCGAACCAGCCTTCATATTCGGCTACAATATCGATTTTGAGCAAATCCCCGTCCTCCAACGGACGGGAAGAAGGAAAACCGTGCGCAATCACATCATTGACAGACATACAGGTTTCCGCCGGAAAGCCGTTGTATCCTTTCGTAAATTGCTTCCCGCCAAGCTCCTCGATATGCCGGGCGATCATGTCATTCAGTTCCAGTGTAGTTCTTCCCGGAACGACCCACTTGGCAATCTCCCGGTGGCAAGCCGCCACGACCTCGCCGGCCCGCTTCATTTCTTCAATCTCCCGCATGGATTTCAATGTGATCATATTGTTTCATCTCTCCACTCTGCTTCTGATTCTGCTTCATTCTTAATCAATCCGCTTATTTCATACAAATCCTCTTCCCGCCGCAAAGCGGATAAGTCCTTCCATCTCACCCTTCAAGGTGCCCCGCCGGACCGAAGGCAATGCACAGGCGGCAAGCGCGGCAAGCAGCCATTCCGCCTGACGCTCCGCCTCAGCTCCTTGCCGTGCATTACTGCTATGCGATGCTTCTTGCACCAGAATGGTCTTCACCCGGGAAGCCACCGGCAGCAGCACGTTGGAACGGTAAACCGGAGACAATAGCGCCGCTGTCTCCGGCTGGAGCATCCGGTACTGATCCGTCCCCAGATAACAAGCCAAAAAAAGAGCCCGGTCTCTTTCCCAAGCGCGGAGCAGCACTGCACACGCCTCTCTCAGCCGCTCCCTAACATGCAAAGAATCCCTTTCCTTGCTATATGAATTCCTATCCTCGCCAGCAGAAGCCGTTTTCTCGTTGCCAGAACCTGCTCCCCCCGCCGGGGATAGCTCGCCAGCCCACAAGGCCTCGGCTCTCTCCAGCCCCTGATACAGCATATCCGATACGAGATCGTTTTTGTTATTGTAATAATGGTATACCGTACCATACCCCAGTCCTGCCGCAGCCGCCACATCGCGGATCTCCAGCACAATTCCCTTATCCAGATACACCTCCGCCGCAGCCCGTAAAATCTCACGGATACGACGCAGCCGAATCTCTTCATTTTGTTCTTTCGTTCGCGGTGTCATAGATCAGGCACCTCACTCTTCCCACAAGCTTTTTTTGACATACTGTCATGTCGATATAAAAAAGTATAACAGATTCTGTAAAGAAGTAACAATACCAGGGCTTCAAAAAAAAGGCTCACCAACCAAAACAGAGCTCGCACCATGAGGATATCGGCTGGAATACACAAGGAGAAAAGGTCCTTTTTTGTACGACTTTTTATACAAAGCACGTCCTTTTCAGGGTAATAATGGTCTTTTATATGAAGAATCGTACAAATCCCTCAAATCCCTTTGTGCCTCAATATTAAGTGTTCGAATCTATATGTGTCATGTCTATAATTGTTCAAGTCTAATATTGCTCAGGCCGGGCCTGAAGGGGCCCTCCTTTGTTTCCTACGCTTTCGCGTACTCAACTGGCTTAAGCCGTGACAAAACGGCTGCTTCCCAAAGTAACTTCGGAAAGCAGCCGTTTATGTTTACTACATATAGTACATATTCAAAACCGGATTTTCAGCATTGAATGATTATGACAGCTTGGGCAGGATCGCTCTGACTTGCAGCTACCTCCACCTGCTTCACACACACCTGACCATTCGGTACAATTACAGGCGTAATCACAGGATAACCCGCTTGCTCAATCAAGGCGATATCAAATTCCAGCAGCAGTTGTCCCCGGGTTATAACATCCCCCGTTTTGACATGTGCCGTAAACCCCTCACCCTTCAGAGATACGGTGTTCATCCCGACATGAATCAGGATTTGCGCACCCGATTCATGCTCTAGCATGACCGCATGCTTGCTCTTCTCCATCAAGTGGACGACCTTGCCGTCAAACGGAGCGATGACTTTGCCCTCCGTTGGCTGAATGGCGATGCCTTCCCCCATCATTTTAGCGGCAAAAGCATCATCAGGCACTTGCTCCAAGGCTACCAACGTTCCGGGTACTGGAGACGGAATCTCAACCACCACGGGAACGGCTTGTTTCTTCTTCCAACCAAACACAATTGTTTCCCCCTACACTGATTTCTACAGATTTTTGGCGATGAAGTAACCTTCTCGTGTGGCATCCATCACATTTCTTGGTTTGTTAGCATCACCGATGACAAAGGTGTCCGGAACGATGCCATAGAACGAGTCGATAAGCGCTGGTGTGGTTCTCATCCCCGTGGAGAGAATTACAGTATCTGCCGAAATTTGCTTCCGCTCGCCAGCTTCCTCATAAATAACCCCTTCTGCGCTAATCTCTACAATCTTTACATTTAACTTGGTGTGCAGCGTTTCTTGCTTGTCCATGGCCTGCCTTAAACCAACACGATACAGGATGTTCCCGTTCTTGGCTAGCAGATCCCCCGCTTCCATGATGGTAACCTGCTTCCCATGCCGTGCCAGTTCGATACCAAGCTCGCATCCCGTGGAGCCCCCGCCAACCAGCACAACCTCGTTCCCCACTTCATCCATACGGGTGTAGACGTCTAACGCACCCAGCACATGGCTTTGCTCCACGCCTTTAATCGGAGGTGTAAACGGAACTGCGCCCGTAGCCACAATAATGGCATCCGGGGAGAACTGCTTCATCTGCTCCGGCGTTGCTTCTACGCCCAGCTTCACCGTAACTCCTGATTTGCCGATCTGGGTAATCAAGTAGTTCATATAATTGTACAAATCAATCTTTAGCTCTTCATAAGCCGAGTAACGCAAGGCCCCACCGAGCGATTCGTGCTTCTCCAGCAAAATAACGTCGTGGCCCCGCTCATCGGCAACTAAAGCAGCCTTCATCCCTGCCGGGCCGCCCCCGACGATAACAATCTTTTTGCTTTGCTTCGCCTTTGGCAACTCCAAAGGAACCATATCATAGCGGGTATAACGCGGATTGACCGAACAGCCGACATTTTTGCGCTCCGTGGAAATATGGTAACAGTATTGGCAGCGCAGGCAAGGGACGATATCCTCATCCCGGCCTTCCTTGGCCTTCTGCGGCCAGAACGGGTCGGCAATCAATGGGCGCCCCAGGGCAACAAAATCCGCCTTGCCTTCTGCAATAATCGATTCGGCTTCCGCCGGACTCATGATAGCGCCCACCACAGATACGGGGATCTTAACGTTGCGCTTGACCTCGGCAGCCCACTCAACGTTAGGCATATGCTCTTTAAAGATCGTTGGAGCCATATGCACATTGCCCTCATAGTTGATATCCAGCCCCGCCGAAATATGCACCATATCCAGCTTGTCCTCAACGATTTTGATAAACTCCAGCACGTCTTCAAACTCAATCGAGCCGTCCACGATTTCGGAGGCGCTGATTCTCATGTCCACGATAAAATCATGACCAACCGCTTCGCGCACCCGGTCAATAATCATTTTCGGGAATTTAATCCGGTTCTCAAAGGAACCTCCGTATTCGTCCGTCCGCTTGTTAAACAGCGGTGACAGGAATTCGGCAGGTAGCCAGCCATGGGCGAAATGCAGCATAACCAGATCAAATCCGGTCTCCTTGGCCCGCTTTGCAGTCTCAGCCCAGTCGTTCGCGACCTCGTCCATCATTTGCTCGTCCATCGCTTTGACGATGGTGCCGTCTGCCCGAACAAGATCAACAGGACCAATGGCATAATCATCTACACGGGCATATTGGCCCGAATGAATCAGTTCAAGCGAGGCCTTTGCTCCCGCCTGATGGGCGATAATTACGCGATTTCTCGTTGCTTCAATTTGATATTTATCGAAGGCATAGGGCTCGTCCGGCCGGGAATAGCTTGCTCTCTTACGGCTGACGTTAACGCTGCCCGTAATAATGACCCCGGCTCCGCCAATAGCTTTATCATGATAAGGTCCTGCAGGCGTGGCAATAATCCGGTTATTGAATACTGTATTTTTTATGCGGATCGGCTTGAATAGATTTGGAAATTTCATCCTTATCACTCCTCTGTCTGCTCTTCTTGAGGTTCATCCAACATCGCGCCGTTTGATGCAATCACTTTTTTGTACCAGTAAAATGATTTCTTGCGCTCCCGGTTCAGCGTACCCTGTCCTTGATCGTCACGATCCACGTAAATCAAGCCGTAGCGTTTCTTCATTTCTCCGGTCGAGGCGCTGACCAAATCGATGCAGCCCCAGACGGTGTAGCCCATGACATCTACTCCATCCAACACAACCGCGTCTATCATGTGAGCAATATGCTTTCTCAAGTAATCGATTCGATAATCATCCTGGACCATTTCGCCTTCGCGCTTCTCATCGACTGCCCCCAGGCCGTTCTCAACAACAAAAATCGGCAACTGATAACGGTCATACAAATAATTCAAAGCGATTCGCAGCCCCAGGCCATCGATCTGCCAATCCCAAGCACTCTTCTCCAGATACGGATTGGCAATGCCGTCCAGCATGTTGCCCTTGACCCGAATTTTCCGGTCGGGGTTGGCGCTGGTAACCAGGGACATATAATAGCTGATGCCTATATAATCAACGGTCCCTTGCAATAAGTCCTGCTTATCCTCTGGCGTAATATCCAGCGAGATTTGACGCCGTTCCAGAAATTTGATGGCTTTCGGGGTATAATACCCCCGGACTTGGATATCGGAGAAATAATAATGAAGGTCCATATTATGCATGTTTTCCAGGTTGTCTTCCGGGGAGCAAGTCTCCGCATAGGATAACGGATATAGCATCATCATGCCGATCTTGAAGTCAGGATTAATCTGGCGCCCCAACTGGACAGCTCTTGCACTGGCAACCATCTGATAATGTGCAGCTTGATACATCATTTGCTCGGGATTCTCCGCCTGCTCGATGTGAATCCCCGCAGCAATGACGGGATTTAAGGTAATTACATTAATCTCGTTAAAGGTCATCCAGTATTTCACCTTCGTACGATATCTCCGGAACAGCACCTCGCACAAGCGAACATAAAAATCGATCATGCTGCGGTCTGTCCAGGAGCCGTATTTCTCGACCAAATAAAGCGGGGTTTCATAATGAGAAATCGTAACGATCGGCTCAATACCATATTTCAAGCATTCATCAAACAGGCGGTCATAGAAGGCCAGTCCTTCCTCGTTCGGCTCCGTCTCGTCCCCTTGCGGGAAGATTCTCGTCCAATGAATGCTGGTCCGGAAGCACTTGAAGCCCATTTCGGCAAACAAGGCAATATCCTCCGGATAACGATGATAAAAATCAATAGCTTCGTGATTTGGATAATATACGTCTTCCAGGATGCCGTCCGTATATACTCTCTTCTGCCCGTGCTTACCGGCAGCAGCGACATCTGCGGTGCTAATCCCTTTGCCTCCTACATTCCATGCTCCTTCGGATTGGTTAGCCGATACAGCCCCTCCCCATAAGAAATCATCAGGCAACTTCTCAGTTGACATACGGTTCCTCTCCTTACTCTCTACTTTTCACCGAGCTTCTTTCTATAATTTCCGAATGGAAAATAGCGCTCTGCTGCAGCTTCTGGACCAGGTCGGCTTTAGCTTTATTCCCCTCCATCATAGCGATTAGGGATTTAGCCACTCTTCGCATAATTTGCTGCTGATGCAGATCCACCGTCGTAATCGGCGGGGTGACCATTCTGGAGATCGGATAGTTGTTATAGCCTACGATGGATACGTCATCCGGCACAGAGATCCCTCTCTCCAGCAGCTTCTGCAAACCTCCGACAGCCAGATCATCCGTAGCATAAAATATTCCGTCAACCCGACCCGATGCAATGTGTTCCACCATGCTCTCCGTAATGCCGTAGCCGTGGTCATAATCGCTGCCGCGCGCTTCAAATACAAGCTCCTTATCCAGCTCCAATTGATATTTCTTCAACGTTCTCAAGTACCCTTTATACCGATAATTCGAGCCAATGGATGTCCTGCTTCCCCTCACGAAAGCAATCTTGCGATGTCCCTTAGCAATGAGATACTCGGTGATATCCTCCCCGACACGCTTATAATCGAGGGGGACGTTGATCACATGTTCGTTTGTAATCAGTTGGGCTGCCCGGCCCAGCACAAAGACCGGCATATTCTTATTAGCATAAAGATTAATAAATTCCTCAGAGATAAATTTGGACATACAGATGACTGCATCCGCCCGATTCTCGGAAATAAACCGCTCAGCCGTTCCTTTATGCTTGTCATTGGCCGTAATAATGACCAAGTCGATATGCCTTGCAATCAACTCCTGCTGAATGACCTGCAAAGAATCGGTAAAATAGGAACGGGTCGGGTTATCCGTAATCAGCAGCACGATATTGGTCTTCTGCCGCTGCAAATCAATCGCCGAGCCGTTCTTGATATAGTTAAGCTGCTTGGCAGCTTCTCTTACTTTGGTCTTGGTCTTCTCCCCAATTTCCGGACTGTCGTTCAAAGCCATGGAGACCGCCGAAACTGAAATACCGAGCAATTTTGCAATATCCTTAATCGTTGCCATGTTGTCTCACACCTCACGCTATTGTTCCGTTTTTCTTTATATTATAGAGTACGCTCAAGGGATTTGCAGTTTCGGTTGCTCTATGGCTTCTGCTTAGCTAAAAGCGCGGTGAACAAATGGGAGCCTACGACTTCTGCTTTTTGAATTGAATGTTCTGCTTGCTTAATAGAATCGTAGCAAAGAATGAGACGGCCAAGGTCGCACCCACCGCGATGAAATAAGTCGTTGCCGTTGGCGAAGACAGGAAGGCCGGCAGGCCGAACAGTCCTGTGAACGCAAAGTTCGTAATATAGGACTTAGTCACACCGCAGATGATACCGCCGACTAAACCTCCCAGTGTAAGCGAGATGAAATATTTCTTGTTCTTCATGACAACCCCGTACAATCCCGGTTCAGTCACACCCGACAAGAAGTTGACGAAGGCGGAGGAACTGGCAATCGTCTTTTCCTCCTTGCTCTTGGAGATGACCATCACGGCG
Organism: Paenibacillus brevis; assembly: GCF_018919145.1. Classification (GTDB taxonomy): domain Bacteria; phylum Bacillota; class Bacilli; order Paenibacillales; family Paenibacillaceae; genus Fontibacillus; species Fontibacillus brevis. The sequence continues at coordinate 92,289 of NZ_JAHLQJ010000011.1, read as the reverse complement.
AGACACACTCCAAGCAGCGCGTAGTTCCCCATCCCGCCTGAACCCAGGCTGTATTCCATGCCGTGTTCAGCCAGATAGGACAGTTGCAGAGGCAGCACAACCCAGTGAATGCCCAGCATGATGACGTAAATGAACAGAGCGCCAAATATGGCGTTAAAAATAATAACGTTGGAGTTCAGGAAGAACTCGTACCCATCAGCCACCAGATTCGCCAGCAATCCGCCGACAGGGCCAAATACCATCAAGGTCAAGGGAACCATAATCAGCATAGACAAGAGCGGTACGAAGATGAATTGCAGCATCTTGGGCAGAAATCTTCTTAGCAGCTTATCCAGATGGGAATAGGCCCAGATAGCCAAAATAATCGGGATAACCGTACTGGAAAAGTTCATCGCCGTAAACTGAATACCCAGGAAGTCGATCACATTCCCCGTCGTCGTGATGCCCGTAATGTTCGGTTCCATCAATGCTGCGCCAATCGCTGCCCCGATGTAAGGGTTAGCCCCGAACTTCTGAGCCGCTGTGAAGGCAAGCAAGATCGGGAAGAAATAGATGAGGGCATTACCCGCACCAGCCAAAATTAAATAGGTATTGCTGGTAGCCGGAAGGATACCTGACTGGGCCAGAATATCGATGAGCCCTTTGATAATTCCCGATGTCGCCAGGATAGGAATATATGGCGTAAAGATGGCGGAAATCGTCGCCAACAGCTTATCGAACCAGGACTTCTTACTGCCCTTGGTATCTGCACCCGAGCTGGCCGAGTTGACCGAGGCTCCTTCCACCGCCGTGCCATTCTCCAATTGCTGCATGATTTCAGCGTGCATCTCATTGACTGTAGGACCGATGATGACCATGGTTTGCCCTTGGGCATCCATCACCCCCAGCACCTTCGGCAGTGTTTTAAGTGCCTCGCGATCGGCCTTGGAACTATCATGCAGTTCAAAGCGCAATCTTGTCGCGCAATGAACCAGGCTCGAAATATTTTGGCTCCCTCCCACAAATTTAATGATGCTTGTTGCCGTCTCTTTGTTACTCATTTGCGTCACCCCAGTAACTTTATCATGTACTAAAATCCGTTTACTGAAACGTTACAGTAAAAGTCCAAAAAAATATTCTGAACAAACTGAAACGTTTCAGTAATGCTCAAAAAAATAAATCCCTGCAGGTATGTGCCTAGTATAAGTGACAAAATTCGACTTGTCAATAAACCGTTTTCAAAAAAATAATGGTTTAGCAACACCGTTTAGTACGGCTACTGAAAGCTCAGGCGCATACCAAGCCGTTCGCGGGACATCCTCATCCTCAAAGGTCAGTGCGGCATCAGAAGCTGCTGAGTGGTTTTTTGTTGAGCACGCTTCGCGTACTCAACTGGCTTAGGCCGTAAAAAAATCAGCCGGAGGACTTCCGGCTGACGGCTCTCCCGTCCCGCACCTCATCATCGCCTAGCCTGCTCCGTTATATCCTAACGGAACATACTCCACAGACGAATAAGATGAAGCGTGCTCTGGGGATCGATCTTTTGATACAACACGAACTGGACAATCTGCTCTTCCTGAACGCTGGTCAGCTTCTCTCCCATCAGTGCGGCAGACTGCTTCACCAGCCGTCTTACCTTCACTCTGTCTTGAAGATCGGCCTTGGTCAAACCTTCGACAAGCTTCTTCACCCGCTCCTTGGTCGTCGGATTCTTCATTTTGAGCTTAATCCGTTCAACAAGCTGGGGACTGATTCCGAATTGCTGATAACTCAAAGGCAGCGACACCTCCCGTTCAATGGGCCTTCTCTCTAGTGTATGAAGGGAGGGCTGTACAATGTGACAACAACCGTCTGACTTAGTCGATGATCTCGCCCTGCAAAATCTGCTCCCGCTGCAAATAGCTCCGCAGCGGTCCATACTCCGGCGTCGTCCAGAAGACTCGCTCGCCGACCAGCCGGGCAGCGTCGTCCCGCGCCGCCTCCAGCACCGCGAAATCGCTGACCATGTCCGCGATTCGGAACTCCGGCACCCCGCTCTGCTTGGTGCCGAAGAAATCCCCGGGACCGCGCAGCTCCAGGTCCCGCCTTGCCACCTCGAAGCCGTCGTCCGTATCGGTCATGACCTTCATCCGCTCCTGACCGACCTCCGACTTCGGATCCGCGATGAGCACGCAATACGAGGCGTGCTCGCCCCGGCCGACCCGGCCCCGCAGCTGGTGCAGCTGCGAAAGACCGAACCGGTCGGCATCCATTACAATCATCAACGTCGCGTTCGGCACATCGACCCCGACTTCCACCACCGTGGTCGAGACGAGCAGTTGTACCTCGCCATCGTAAAATGCCCGCATGACCTCGTCCTTCTCCGCCGAGGTCATCCTTCCGTGCAGCAGGCCGATCTTATAATCAGGAAATGCCTGCTGCATCGCCACATACAGGTCAATCGCATTCTGCACGTCCAGCTTGTCCGACTCTTCAATCAGCGGACAGATCAGATAGGCTTGCCGCCCCTGCGAAATCTCGCCGGAGATAAAGCCGAGCACCCGATCCATCATCGAATGCTTGACCCAATATGTCGTAATCGGCTTCCGCCCCTTAGGCCGCTCCGACAAGGTCGATACATCCATATCCCCGAAGGCCGTAATCGCCAGCGTGCGCGGGATCGGCGTCGCTGTCATCGTCAGCACATCCGGGCTAAAGCCCTTGCGGCGCAGAATGCTGCGCTGATTCACGCCAAAGCGGTGCTGCTCATCCGTTACCACCAGGCTAAGCGAGCGGAAGAACACATCCTCCTGGATAAGCGCATGGGTTCCGACGACAATATCAATCAGTCCCATCTGAAGCGAAGCCAGCAGGTCCTTGCGCTTGCGCCCGGTTACACTTCCCGTCAACAGGCCGACCTGAATACCGAATGGCTCGAACATCCGAGTCAGCGAACGGACATGCTGCTCTGCCAGAATTTCAGTCGGCACCATGAAGGCTCCTTGATGTCCGGACTTGACCGCCGCGAACAAGGCGATAGCTGCAATAACCGTCTTGCCTGAGCCGACATCGCCTTGCAACAGCCGGTTCATACAGTAAGGAGAGCGCATATCCTTGAGGATTTCCAGCTCCACCCGCTTCTGGGCATCGGTCAGCTCAAAGGGAAGGCTGCGCACAAATTCCCGAATCTCCGAGTTGGTCGCTCCATGGCTTACGCCGTCCTGCCGCTCGTGATTCATGGCACGGTAAGCCTGCAGCTTAAGCTGAAACAGGAACAGCTCTTCATACACCATCCGGCGCCGGGCCCGCCCGCCCTCCTCGCTGTCCGTAGGTTGATGGATGCACTGAATGGCCCGGCGGCGCGGCATCAGATCATATTTCTTCAGCAGCTCGCCCGGCAAATTCTCCGGAATCATCTCCCCATACTGGCGGAGTGCCTGTCCGATCGTCTTGCGGATCCAGGCCTGCGTAATCTTTCCGCCAACCGAATACACCGGCTGCAGGCTTCCGCTCCTCACCGTTCCTTTATCCGGGAACTCCGATTCGGACACCGTAAGCTGACTGCGGCGCAGATCCCATTTCCCGGTTAATATAATATCCCGTCCCGCCGTAAGCTCTTCCCGTAAAAAGTGACGGTTAAACCAGGTCGCCGTAAACATCCAATCCTCCGCCACCATCTTGCAGGTCAATCTCGACTTTTTGCCGTACCGCTGCAGAACCGGAACCCCGATAATTTTAGCCTGAACCGTTATTTTATTGCCATCCTTCGCCTCGGTCAGCGAGCGGAGACGATAATCCTCATACCGGTACGGATAATATTCAATTAGATCATTTACCGTAAAGACGCCAAAGGCGTGAAGCTCTCCTTCCTTAAGAGCGCTCACGCCGCTGACCTGCCTTACCGGAATCTCTTGCAATTCCATAAGACTCTCCTATCTTATTCTGCTGGCCAGATAAACGTAGCCACCGTTCCCGGCCCGACATGAGTGCCGACAACTGCGCCGATGCTGGTCCGCACGACCTCATGGATCGTGAAGTGCTCGCCCATCAGTCTGAGGATTTCCTCAGCGCCCTCCGGATTCACACAATCGCAGACTGCAATATTAATGTCCTTCTGGTCCTTGTAATCGTTCTTGAACAACTCAATTACCCGGGATACAGCTTTCTTATGTCCCCGCACCTTATCCACCGCATAGATGACTCCTTCATCATCGACGGACAGAATCGGCTTGATATTGAGCAATGTTCCCAAAATGGCAGCAGCTTTACCGATCCGGCCGCCCTTTTGCAGATATTCCAGCACATCAACCAGAAAATAAAGCTGGCGTGCCTTGCCGACACGATCTACTTCAGCCTTGATCTCCTCAACAGAAGCCCCCGCCTTAGCCATTCTTGCAGCAAGAACGACCTGCAGGCCAAAGCCGTAAGTCGCACACAAAGAATCGATAACCGTAATATCGGCGTTCTCTTCATGCTCTTCCTCAATCATACTCTTGGCAAGCAGCGCGGACTGGAATGTCCCGCTCATGCCGGAAGAGATATGAATCGATACAATCGGTGAGCCAGGGTACTGCTGCATCAAATTCCGGTACACTTCAACGTACTGGGATGGAGAGGTTTGTGAAGTTGTTGGCAGGTCCCGCGATTTTGACAGCCTGTCATAAAATTCTTCTACAGTGATGTCAATTCCTTCTACAAAGGTCTCATCTCCAAAGGCAAGGCGCATAGGCACGATATGAATCCCATACTCCTCGACCATCGCCTTTGGCACGTCTGCGGTACTGTCTGCAACGATAATAACCTGCTTCAAAGATATCCCCACCCTTTCATGGCTCAGCTCAGGATTCAACCGAGAACAAATAATAGTAGATCGGCTGGCCGCCGCTGTGAATCTCCACTTCGGCGTCAGGATACGTGCTCTCAATCCAGGCTTGAAGCTGTTCCGTAATGGCCTCATCCGCCTCTTCGCCGACAAGCATGGTCACAATTTCATCCCCGCTCACAATCATCTTGGCAAGCAGCGCTTGGCTAGTCTCAAGCAGCCCTGCTTCCGTACTGACAATCTTGGAGTCGGCGATGCCGATATAGTGCCCTGCTGTAATCTCAAGCTCGTCAAAAACAGTATCACGGACCGCATAAGTCACTTGCCCTGTCTTCACATGGGCAACCGCGTTCATCATGTTCTCCGTGTTGTTCTCTACGCTGTCATCTTCCTGGAAGGCGAAAGCGGCCGCAATTCCTTGAGGAATGCTCTTGCTTGTGATCACGGTTACGCTGCGCTCTCCTTCAAGCAAATCGCGCGCTTGCTGGGCTGCCAGAACAATATTCGAGTTGTTCGGAAGCACAAATACATGCTGGGCAGAAATCGAGTGGATCGCCTTCACGAAATCCTCCGTGCTCGGATTCATCGTCTGTCCTCCGGACAGAACCACGTCTACGCCCAGACTTGTGAAAATATCGGTAATGCCCTGGCCCGAAGCCACAGCAATAAATCCGTAAGGAGCGAGCTCGTCAGCAGGCAGCTTGGCCGGGTCGGCCGAACGTACCGGCTCCGCAGGAATATCGGCGAACAGCTCCGGCATCGGAGCCGCATCCATTCCTGCTGTAAGCAAATCTCGATGCTGCTCACGCATATTCAGGATATGAATCTGCGTAATTTCTCCGTAGAGCAAAGCAAGATTGAGCACTTCGCCAGGAGCTTTAGAATGAACATGTACCTTAATGATTTCATCGTCCGCAATCACAATGATGGAATCTCCATTTTGTGACAGCGCTTTCCGGAATTGATCCTCGTCGAACAGGGATCCGGGATCGGCGCCTAATTTACGATTGATAAAAAATTCCATGTCATACAAAAATTCGATGTCTTCTGTTTCCAGCTTGGCCTGCGCGGAGGAAGCGTGCACATGATCCGCTGCCAATTTAACCGGCCTGGCCGGTGCAGATTGCACGGCTTGTCCCTGTACGACTGGATCAGGCTGTACCTGTCCTGTAAGCTGCGCCAGGAATCCTTCATAAATATAGACAAGACCTTGACCGCCAGAATCAACTACCCCTACCTGCTTCAATACGGGCAGCAGCTCAGGCGTGTTGGCGAGCGCTTCCTTCGCCTTGGCGAGCACCTCTGTCATAAGCTCGGTGACGTCCGTTGTCCGTCTGGCATAAAACACGGCATGCTTTGCCGCTTCTTTGGCAACCGTAAGGATTGTGCCCTCTACCGGTTTGACCACGGCTTTGTAAGCGGTATCTACCCCGCTCTGCAGAGCCGCCGCGAATTGAACCGTATTCAGCTCTTCATAGGAAGCTGCGTACCGTCCGAAGCCACGGAACAATTGCGAGAGGATCACGCCGGAGTTGCCGCGGGCGCCCATCAGCAATCCCTTGGACAGAACTCCTGCACGGCTACCAAGGCCGCCTGTTCCGTTACTTTTCAATTCATTTACACCGGCTGTCATCGTCAGGTTCATATTCGTCCCCGTATCCCCGTCGGGAACCGGAAAGACATTAAGTGAATTGACATGCTCGGCGTACTGTGAGAGACGCTGCGCCCCGGCAAGTACCATGGCGGTAAAATCTGTTCCATTTAAAGAACGCTTACTCAAGAGAATTCCCCTTCCTAGCTTGATACACGTACGCCTTGTACTACGATGCCGACCTCAGCTACATCGAGTCCAACGATTTCATTCAATACGTACTTTACTTTTTGCTGTATGTTGTGTGCGACCTCGGAAATTTTTGTCCCATAACTGACTATAATATAAAGATGAATTGCCAATCGGTTATTCTCAAGGCTCACTTCCACACCCCTGGTCAGATTCTCACGACCAATCAACTCGGCGATGCCGTCCTTAAATTGCTTTCGGCTTGCCATTCCTACCAGTCCATAACACTCCATGGCGGCCGATCCGGCGATAACCGCTATCGTTTCATCCGAGATATCGATGTGTCCATATTCGGTATCCAATTGTATAGCCACGCCTGCACTCACTCCTCCCTTGAAATTATTATGGACTAAACAATATTGTACTATAAGAATACAGAGAAATAAATAAAAGATACAGTCGGACTATGAAATAAAGTTCCTTGATCTGTTGACGCCGCTTTTTTCACTGTGATATTATATAAAAGTATTGTTTTATGCGGTTTCTTATGGCTTCATCCCGCTCAGGGCAAGAATCATCAGGAATCGACCGGCACTTTCAGGCCGGCTTGAACAATAACCGTGAGTACGCTTTAGAGCCGTTATTTTCAAGAATGGTGTATTGGAACAGGAGGTGTAAGGAATGTCTCGCAAATGTTATGTAACTGGCAAGAAACCAAGCAGCGGTAACCATGTATCCCATGCTAACAACCGCAATCGTCGCAGCTGGGGCGTAAACGTGCAAAAAGTTCGCATCCTGGTTGACGGTAAGCCTAAGCGCGTATACGTTAGTACCCGGGCTTTGAAATCCGGTAAAGTGACCCGCGTGTAAGGGTTCGAATAAGCATATAGACAAAAAGCACCTTTTCTGATTAGAGGTGCTTTTTTCGTGTTCTATGAAGGCCTGCCGCAGAAGTATAGCGAGTATTAATTTTTGTGGAATGTGTTCAATACGGCCTTAACGAAGCCTCCAAGAAATTTAGGCAGCTTGAATGTGTAAAATCTCATCGTTCACCCTCCCCATCATTCTCATGCCCTTACCTTATTGTATGATTCGACCCTTCATCCAGTGTATTCTCACCGCAAAAAAAAGGCTACATGAGAACCCTGCTCATGTAACCCATTGTATGCACCGCTTCTTTGGCCTATGCCATGGATTCAGCTGAATGTATTTGAATCGGGACTACTACGCCCGGCCAAGACTGGCTCTGATCTCCTCCATCGCTGCACGGCGGTCACTGCGGCCGAATACCGCATTGCCTGCTACGAGCACATCCGCACCGGCCTCTACGACCAGCGGAGCGGTAGGAGCGGCAATTCCCCCATCAACCTCGATCCGGTAGTTATACCCATGCTGCACTCTCAGTTCATCCAGCTCGCGGATTTTCCGCAGGGTTGCCGGAATAAAGGCTTGTCCCCCGAATCCTGGATTCACCGTCATGACAAGCACCAGATCTACATTTTCCAGCACCTCGCGGATCGCGGATACAGGCGTTGCCGGGTTAATGGCTACTCCCGCCTTTGCACCCTGTTCCTTGATCAAATGCAAGACCCGGTGCAAATGCACGCAAGCCTCGGCATGGACCGTAATCACGTGTGCGCCTGCCGCTACAAACGCCGGAATATATTGCTCCGGCCGTTCGATCATCAGGTGAACATCCAGCGGCAGCCGGGTCAATGGCGCGATAGCTCCCATCACCAGCGGCCCGAAGGTCAGGTTCGGCACGAAATGTCCGTCCATGACGTCCACATGCAGCCAGTCCGCACCACTGGACTCCACATCGGCCACTTCTTGTCCCAGCTTCGAAAAATCGGCAGATAAAATAGAAGGTGCAATAAACACTTGCGACATCAGCTAGTACCTCCTCTTCTTGTCTTTCATCTCTTGCTGAAATTGCACGTAATGCTCATAACGGCTTGAAGCCACCTCACCGCTCTCCAGCGCTTCTCTGACCCGGCAGCCCGGTTCGTGCAAATGGCTGCAGCCCCGGAATTTGCATTCGTCCGCAAGCTCCCGGAACTCCCGGAAGCATGAGGAGAGCTCCTCTACCCCAAGCTCCAGAAAGTCCAGTTGGCTGAATCCCGGCGTATCGGCCACATATCCCCCGTTATCCAATTCAATCAGCTCCACATGACGGGTGGTGTGCCTTCCCCGGCCCAGCTTCAGGCTAATCTCGCTGGTTTCGAGCGATAAGCCCGGCAGCATGGCATTCAGCAGCGTGGATTTGCCTACTCCGGACTGCCCGGAGAATACACTGATCTCACCGGCCAATCGGGATCGGACCTCATCGGTGCCGAGCCCGCTTACCGAGCTGGTAATGATCACTTCGTAGCCAATCTCTTCATAGAGCTTCTTCACCTGTTCGGTTGTATCGGCTTCCTCCGTCTCATCCGCTTCCTCAAGCAAGTCCTCTTTGGTCAAGCAGATGAGCGCTCTCAGCCCGGCGTGTTCAATATGTACCAGGAACTTGTCCAGCAGCGACAAGTTCAAATCCGGCTCCTTCAAAGAGAAGAGCAGCACTGCAAGCCGGGCATTGGCAATGGGAGGACGGACCAGCTCCGTCGTGCGCGGCAGAATTTCATCTACTGTGCCTTCCCCATTCTCCGTAGGCATATAGATAACCTGGTCGCCAACGAGCGGAGTCAGTCCCCTCTTCTTGAAAATGCCCCGCCCCCGGCATTGAATGACTTCCCCGGGAGCGGAACCTTCCGGCTTAACATAGTAATATCCGCTTAGTGCTTTTACAATCAAGCCCTCAGGCATAATCGGCCTCGCTTTCACTCAATTTTAGAGGTTGTTCAAAAAGTCATCTTTTGATCACGAAGTATCCCAAGGAGTTGATTCGACATCGAATCTTGCATTCACTCTAGAAGTCCGGTACTCATGTAGGTTCTGCCTACACTCCGTTCCTCCCTCTTCGGGTTCTTGCAACCTTCTCGGTGCTAAAAACCTGACTTTTTGAACACGCACTTTAAGGGTTCACAACCATTCCCGTATCCGGAATCTCTTCCTCTCCGTCCCCCATCGTATCGTCCGCCTGTTCTCCAGGAAGCGGCAGGGTCGGTACGGTTCCTTGCTTCGCATCGATATAAGATATCGGATACGTCTCCAGGAACGATCCGTCACGATGAACGGATACGGCAGCATCCTTGTTCGGAGCCAGAACCAAATTAACGGTCAAATACTGCGGCTTGCCTACCGTCTGGGTGCCCCATTCCTGGTTTTCTCCGCGTGCATCCGTGTATACGATACGGATTTTACTCATTTGGCCTTCTGCGGCTGGCGCTACCGGCACTTCAAAGGTATATTCCACCGCTTCGGGAGGATAACCGGTGCTCACGAACAATGTAACCCCTTCATAGTCGGCAGGCACATCATCATTTGGCTCATACGGCCATTGCTCTACAATCTTTCCGGCATCCATCTCAAAGCTAGGCTTCTCCTTGATGCCATCCTTCGCAATCGGTATGCCAAGCTCCTTCAGAAGAGCCTCAGCTTCCTTAAGCGTCTTACCCACCAGGTCAGGCATTTTCGTGCTCTCTTTCCCCTTGCTGACGGTAAGCTCTACCTCTACGGTCGTCAGATCGTAGTCCTCGCCAACCTCAGGGAATTGTATAAATACCTTTCCTGCCTCTGCGGTATCGGAGAAGTCCTCCTTCTTTTTAATCCGGGATTCGTCAATCCCCTTGAGGGCGAGCATCTCCACTGCATCATCGTAAGTCAGTCCGAGAACAGACTCCATTTGCTCCAGGGGCTTGGCCGTGCTCACCTTCAGGTCGATCAATGAGCCCTTTTTCACCTTGATGCCCTCCGGCTTGCTCTGCTCGAATACGATACCTTCCTCGACACCCTCTTTATACACTCTGTCAATCGTGCCGATCTCAATGCCGGCCTCCGACAGCTTCAACGTAGCTTCCTGTTCACTGAGGTTGACCACGTTAGGTACCGGCACCTCGGGTACGGTCACCATTTTATTGACATAGAACGCCACGCCGAGCATGGCGAGGAGCACAACGACTGTCAAGCTGATCCACAGCGCAGCCTTGCCTTTGCTCGAGGATTTCTTGAGAGATCTGTACTCATCCGCCGACTGGGAATCCCTCGACAGCTTGGAGGCTCCGCCCATAGCCTTGCTAGTAGGCTTGATAGCGGGAATAATCCGGGTGCTGTCGGCATCCTCTTCATCGGAGAAGAGCAGCTTGGATTCCGTCCGGCGCTCCGGCAAGAGACTGGTCTCCAGGTCACGAAGCATTTCCTTGGCGGATTGGTACCGCTCGGCCGGATTTTTTCGCATGGATTTCAAAATGATATTCTCCACGCTCTGCGGGATCATCGGATTGATGAGCCTCGGATCCTCGAACTGCTCCTGCAGGTGCTTCAAGGCTACACTAATCGGGCTTTCCCCAAGAAAAGGCAGCTGTCCGGTCAGCATTTGATAGAGCACAATGCCAAGCGAATACAGGTCGGACTTTTCACCGGTAGCTACGCCCTTGGCATGCTCCGGGGAGAAATAATGGACTGATCCGACCACAGAGCCTGTCTGTGTAATCGTGGCAGAGGTCACCGCTCTGGCAATGCCGAAGTCGGTCACCTTCACCCGGCCATTGCGGCCGATCAGAATATTATGCGGCTTAATGTCGCGGTGAATAATCTGGTTATGATGGGCATGATCCAGCGCATCGGCAATTTGGGAAGCAATCCGTACGGACTCTTCTACCTGCAGCGGCGCACGTTCTTTTATAATTTCATTAAGATTCTGGCCTTCTACATATTCCATCACGATGTAGTGGACATCTTCCTCCTGGCCTACATCGTAGACACTGACAATGTTCGGATGAGACAATGATGCAGCTGACTGCGCTTCGCGGCGGAAGCGGCGGATGAACTCTTCGTCATTCACAAATTGCTGACGCAATACTTTTATAGCAACGTAGCGGTTCAGCAGAATGTCCTGTGCCCTATAGACCAGTGCCATTCCGCCTCCGCCGATGCGTTCGATAATTTGGTAGCGACCGCCCAACTCGTGTCCGATCATGAATTCCACTCCTCTCCGCTTGACAATTCCTCGGCACATTGCTCCAGAAGCGCAACGGTAATGTTGTCATCTCCCCCGGCATCCAAAGCAAACTGCAATAGTCTGCCTGCCCGCTCATCCAGGCTGAGATCGTCAGCCTGCAGCGTAAGAATCATCTGGTCAAGCGTTACATAATTGCTGAGCCCGTCACTGCAGAGCAGCAGCATTTCCCCTTGCTCCAGGGAAACAAAATGCAGATCGGCCTCCACCTTGGGATCTGTTCCGACCGCCCGGGTCACCACATTGCGGTGCGGATGGACGCTGGCCTGCTCCTCGCTGATCTGCTTCGTCTTGAGCAGCTCATTGACCAACGAATGATCCTCGGTCAGCTGTACCATTTTGCCGCTGCGGTACTTGTATACCCGGCTGTCCCCGATATGTCCGATGATGCCGTCCTTCTCGTTCAGCAGCACCGCCACAACCGTCGTTCCCATGTTATGATACTCGTCGCTCTCCGATGCCTTCTGATACACCACATCATTCGCATGCAGAATGGCTTGCTTCAACTGTTCGGCCAGCTCCTCGACCTCCAGCCCTGGAGGGAGCGGCTGCAATTGATTCACAATGGTCTCCACCGTCAGCTTGCTGGCCAGATCGCCAGCCTGATGTCCTCCCATTCCATCTGCAACGATGGCCAGAGTGTAACCCTGCTCCAGAGAGGATACCCAGGAACTGTCCTCGTTGACCGAACGGACATGTCCCACATCGCTTACATACACAGTTCTAATCACACTTGATCACCTCGCACCAGACTCCATGTGCTTCGCCCGCAATTGACCGCAGGCTGCCGCAATATCATGGCCTTGCTCACGGCGGATCGTAACATTAATTCCTTTCTCCGCCAATATCCGCTGGAACTGAAATATGTCATTTCTGGATGTTCTGACGTACTTGCGTTCAGGAACATGGTTAACCGGAATCAGATTGACATGGCAGAGCATGTTCTTCAGAACCTGCGCCAGTTCCTCCGCATGCTCAGGACGATCGTTAACACCGCCAATCAAAGCATACTCGAAGGACACTCTGCGTCCGGTCTTGGCAATATAGTAGCGGAGAGATTCCATTACATCGTCAAAGGGAAATCTCCGGTTGACCGGCATCAGCTTGGAACGCAGCGTATCGTTAGGCGCATGAATCGAAATGGCGAGATTGATCTGAGTGTCCTCGTCGGCAAATTTGTAAATGTTCGGGACAATCCCGCTCGTTGATACAGTAATATGCCGTTGTCCGATATTCAAGCCCTTTTCATGGATCATTATCCGCAAAAATTTCATAGTCTCTTCGTAATTTTCAAACGGCTCGCCGGTTCCCATGATTACGATACTGCTGACCCGCTCTCCACGGGGATCCAATATTTTCTGTGCCTGAACCACTTGGGCAACAATCTCTCCCGCAGTCAAATTCCGTTTGAGTCCTCCAAGTGTCGAGGCACAGAACGTACAGCCGACTTTGCAGCCGACCTGGGTCGTCACACAGATGCTATTGCCGTAATTATGCTTCATAATAACGGTCTCGATCGCATGATCATCATGCAGGCCGAACAAGAATTTGACCGTACCGTCCTTTGATTCATATTTTGTGATCTCATTCAGCGTGACGAAGGCGAATTGCTCGTCCAGCTTCTCGCGCAGCTGCTTGGACAGGTTCGTCATCTCTTCGAACGAGTTCACCCGCTTCACATACAGCCAGTCAAAAATCTGCCCTCCGCGGAAGGCCGGCTCCCCTTGCTCTACGGCCCATTCCTGAAGTTCCTCCAGGCTGTAGTCATATATAAAAGGTTTCATTTATTCACGCACCATTTCATAAAAATTGAGTTCTACTACTACAAATAGCCACTCATTCTTTCTATTTTAACATAAATAGCTATACTACTAAAGCATGTCTGGGTCAAGGCAGCTCTAACACCCGTTTCCCCCTGCTTGCGGATGTTGAAGCTGATCCGTTCGCAGCCTGCAGCGACTCTCTCAATTGCTGGACGTCCAGCATAGGCGGCTTCCCGAACATGCGAGCGTACTCACGGCTGAATTGCGACGGACTCTCATAGCCCACCCGGAAGGCGGCATCCGTAACCTGAGCTCCCTCCGCCAGCATCAGGCGCCTGGCTTCATGCAAACGAACCGATTTTTGGTACTGCAGCGGACTAAATGTGGTGACCTCCTTAAAATGCTTATGAAACGCAGATACGCTCATATTTACCGACTTCGCTAACTGCTTCACGGTCAGCATGCGGTCATACTGACGATTTATGACTCGGATCGCTTGTGCGATATGATAAGCATGACTGCCGCTAATGCCAAACTGTTCAAGGCTGCCTGAGGGCTGATCCTGGACGAGGCGATACAGAATCTCGCGTACAAGCAGCGGCTCCAGCATGGGGATATCATCAGGTGTGTCCAGCAGTTTTACCAGCCGGACAACAGCATCCAGCAATACCGACGAGGTTTGTTGCAGCGAGAGACCGCGATGGCTCTCCGCACGGGAAGCATTCTCACGAACGGCACGCAATGAAGCGGCTTGCTCTACAATCTCCACAATCATCTCGGCTTCAAAGCACAGCTTCAACCCCAAATATGGAACAGAGGGTGAAGCTTCGACAATACTGCTTGCAACGGGCAGCTGTACGGAGGTAATGAAGTAAGCCGAGGGGTCATACCGGTAGGATTCACCCGCGAGCACGGATAGCTTGGCCCCTTGGGCCACAATACAAACCGAGGGCTTGTAAACCGACTCGAAGGGAGCCGACGGCTGGACTGCATGCATCAGCGATAGGGAAGGAATCGCCGTCTGATAGGTTCCCGCAGCCGGGGCATGACGGTACAACAGATGTGTTAACTGCTGTAAGGCTTCCTTTCTGGCTTGTGATTCATCCGTGATCCGATTCATCTGCCGGCTCCTTTTCTACTGAATTTATTTGTTTTTTTATTATAGAAGCGCAAAAGAGGATTAGGCAAGAACAGAAGAGGAACAGGCTAACAGGAAAGCCCCCCTCCCTGTTTATAATAGTCTCACAAGGGCCGGGAAGGCATACCGCTTGGCCCCAGTTATCAAAGTGGAGGAGGATAAGTATGCATGGAAAAGTAGCTATTGTCACCGGAGCTTCACGCGGCATCGGGAGACAAACGGCAATTCAACTGGCTCAGACAGGAGCAAAGGTCGTGGTTAATTATTCATCTAGTCGCGAGAATGCGGAAGAAGTGGTAACCCGAATTGAACAGAGTGGCGGCGAAGCCCTGGCCGTTCAGGCCGACCTCAGCCAAGTTAATCAGGTGGAGGCGTTATTTGCAGAGACGATAAGCCGATTCGGCCGCGTGGATATTCTGGTTAATAATGGCGGGATCATGAACAACTACCCGCTTGAGGCGGTGACGGAAGAGATTTTTGACCGTCATTTCTCCATTAATGTGAAAGGAACCTATTTTGCTTGCCAGCAAGCCATGAAGTTTATGGCAACGGGCGGAGCGATCGTGAACTTCTCCACCTCTGTATCCGGAGCGATGATGCCAACCTTCAGCGTCTACGCCGCCACCAAAGGAGCCGTCGAGCAAATGACGCGGCAATTGGCGAAGGAATTTGGACCACGGAATATCACAATAAACTGTATCGCTCCTGGTCAAGTAGCTACGGAGCTGTTCCTGACCGGAAAATCTCCGGAGCAAATCGAAGCTTTTACGCACATGAATGCCTTTGGCCGACTGGGTGAACCCGAAGATATCGCCGGCGTCATCGAACTGCTTGTCAGCGACAAGGCCCGCTGGATCACGGGGCAAACCTTGAGAGTCAACGGCGGGTTCAATTAAGGGGAATTGTCATGGAGTAGAAGGCTGGATATGCCGGGTGGGCACTAATGAAAATAGAGCGAGCTAGAAGTCTGTAAGAACCGACTTTCTGGCTCGCCCTATTTTACAAAGCAGCATAATTATATTATCCCTATCCACAATCAACAGATGTCAATTACGGGAGAGCTTCAAATCGGCTTTTTTGGAGAGGCTCTTGAACCACTGGTGCAGAAGGACCATAACAATCGTTACGGCAAGACAGGACCAGAAATTAATTGGAACAGCCCAGATGCCCTTAAACAAAATGGTTGAATAGACATACCCGCCAATTGCTATGAGATAGACCCCTATGCCAAGAATAAACCAGGTTTTGGTGCCAAATATGGAGGCTTTAAGGGCGTATAGAACAACAAGAATGGTAATCCCTGATAGGCCAATAATGACCACAAAGGGCAACAAGCTAATGCTTTCCGTTTTGAGAGAAGGGATGAAATAAGAGAGCAGTTGAACAACGGTATAGACCGCAAAAAGGGTTGATAACAAAAGGGTTGTGTATCTCAATATATCCAGTAGCCAGGACTGCTTGCTTTGCCGGGGAATATCGGCAATTAAGGCATCGCAATAGCCATGCAGATCGTCGCCGAAAACATCCTGTGCTGATTTTCCGTGCTGCTGAGCTTCGATCAGATGCTCCAGTAGCTCCAGCAAGAGGCTTTCCGTTGCATACTCAGAGCGGGCATTTAATCGAATGTATATCATGGCGTCTTCATACACCTTCAGGTTTTCTTTATTCAGAAGTTCACGTCGTTCATTGTTGCGTTTAATCATTTCAGTTGTGTTCATCGCGTCTCCTCCTTAAATAAGTGATGGCCTGGGACAACTGGGCCCAGCTGTCGTCAAACAGTTGCAAGGCCTGTTCTCCTTGCTTAGTAAGATGATAGTACTTGCGGTCTGGTCCACTTGCCGAAGGCTTCATGGTTCCCTCGATCAGCCCATTTTTCTGCATACGCAGCAGCAACGGATAAATACTGCCTTCCTTGACCATGGTCAAGCCTGCTTCATGCAGCTTCTCACTTAATTCATACCCGTATACTTCCTTTTCTGAAATAATCGCAAGCATGCAGCCCTCAAGCAGCCCTTTCAGCATCTGGCTCTGACTATCCAACTTCCGATTCCCCCTTCTCTATATTGCAATGCAAGATACCTTGGCGCAAAAACACACTATATTGCATTACAAGTTAGACGATAAGTGAAGTGTATCATACACTACTTTGCAATGCAAGTTAGTGACGGGAAATTCAGGGTAGCGCAGCCTCACTATTTTCATCGAATACCGGCCGCACAAGAAAAAGCCAGGCCCCCCGAAAACGGCAGAGACCTGGCCCTGTTTTCCTTGCTTTAGAATTGTGGCAGCTTATTTCGCTGCACTGTTACCATCACGCTTGCTCATACTTCTTGCGTAACCGTGCGATATAGAAACCGTCGGAATGGGCATCCTGAGGCAGTATTTGCAAGCCAAGGCTCCCACGCGCCGATGCCTCAGCCAGCGGCTCAGTCTCCCAGGCTGACGGCTTGTCTTCAGCCAACTCGAACTCTGGATGGCGGCTCAAAAAGCTGCTTACCATCTCCACATTTTCACGAGGCTCAATCGTACAGGTGCTGTAGACCAGCAGGCCACCCGGCTTAAGCAAAGCTCCGGCCGTATCGAGCAACGTACGTTGAATGCCGGCAATTTCCGCAATATCGCCAGCCGTCTTGGCCCATTTCAAGTCCGGCTTGCGGCGAATCACACCCAGCCCGGAGCAAGGGGCATCCAATAAGATGCGGTCAAAGGAATTCCGCTCCAAGCGCTCGCCCAGCTTCGAAGCGTCTCCGGTTGAAATATCGATATTGGTCAGACCCAGACGATTCGCTTGATCCTCGACTAACTTTGCCTTATGCGGATGAATGTCGTTAGCCAGCACCAGGCCGCTGCCCTGCATCATTTCCGCGATATGACAGGTTTTCCCTCCAGGAGCTGCGCAGCAATCCAGCACGGACATGCCTGGTTCCGGATCTAGCGCTTCCGCTACCAGCATCGAGCTCTCATCCTGCACAGAAATCAACCCCTCCCGATACCAGGGAGTAAGGGCCATGTTGCCCCCGCCCTCCACTACGATTCCGTCTCGGGAAAGCTTGGATGGAGCGGCCGACAACCCTTGTTCCTTTAGCAATTTCAGCATGTCTTCCCGGCTTGTCTTGGCCCGGTTCACGCGAATACTGATCGAAGGCGGCTCGTTATTGGCACGGCAAATCGACTCCGCCGTTTGTTCGCCATACTGCTCCAGTAAGCGTGCTACCAGCCATTCCGGGTGAGAATGCTCCAGGGCGATGCGCTGAACAGGGCTAAGCCCCTCCGGCAGCTTCAACTCCTCCTTACGACGGAGTACATTGCGGAGCACCCCGTTAACCATTCCCGAGATACCTTGATGGCCTCGCTTCTTCGCCAGATTCACCGCCTCATTGACTACGGCGTGCGGGGGAATCCGATCAAGATAATAAAGCTGATAGAAGCTCATCCGCAGCAAATTGCGGACCCATGGGGCCAACTTCCCCATCCCCTTGGTCACAAACGGCTCCAGCAAGAAATCAATCGTGTTAAGCCGCTGGATCGTTCCATATACCAGTTCGGTAGCCAGCCCCGCATCGGGCCCGGAAAGACCGGATTTCTGCAGCGCCCCATTGAGCAGCAAGTTGCTGTACGCGCTCTCCTGTTCCACGGCGGTCAGCACTTGCAGCGCTACACTTCGGGACGTGGATTTGGCCGGACTGCGCCCGCCGCTGCTCATGATAGTACCGTCCCTGGCTTCATAATGCCGCCGCGGATGAACTCTTCCGCTTCCATCGCCTTCTTGCCGGCAGGCTGAACCCGTGTCAGCCATACCGAGCCGTCCCCGGTTTTCACTTCAATTCCTTGCGCTGAGAGGCTTAGCACGGTGCCCGGGGCTTGCCCGCCGCCATTAACGGCAGCCGCCCCTTCCGCGTTCCTGCGTTCTGCATCAGGCTTGGCAACCGCCCAGATCTTGAACACCTCGCCGTTCCAGGTCGTAAATCCACCGGCAAAGGGAACCAGCCCCCGTACGCGATCGTAAATGGCGCGCGAACCGGCTGACCAGTCAATTCGCTCATCCTCGCGCGTCAAGTTGGACGCATAGGTGGATTCCTCGTCATTTTGCGGAATACGGTCCGACGTTCCTGCCAAAATAAATGGCAACTGCTCCATCAGCAGCTTGGCCCCGGCTTCGCTCAGCTTCTCAAACAGCGTGCCCGAGGTATCCTCGTCTTCGATCGGGACAACGGCTCTGGCAATCATATCGCCCGTATCCAAGCCCTCTGCCATATACATCAGCGTGATTCCGGTCTCCTTCTCTCCGTTGATAATGGCACGCTGAATCGGCGCGCCTCCGCGATATTTCGGCAGCAGCGAGCCGTGTACGTTCAGACAGCCGAATCGCGGCAGATCCAGCACCGACTTGGGCAAAATTTGACCATAAGCGGCCGTCACGATCAAATCGGGCGCCAGAGCAGCCACCTCCGCTACGGTCTCAGGAGCGCGGAGCCGCTGCGGCTGCAATACCGGAAGACCATGGCGTAGAGCCGCTTCCTTGACCGGAGTCGGTGTGAGGACCTTCTTCCGCCCTTGCGGACGGTCAGGCTGGGTGACTACTCCAACGATGTTGTAACCGGCGGAGATGAGCGCCTCCAGGGATGGCACTGCGAAGGCAGGAGTTCCCATAAATAAAACATTTATCGAAGAAGATGTTTGGCTCACGCTTCCGCCTCCTCTTCATTCTCGTCTTCCTGATCCGTAATTTCATAGACACGTTCAGCCAGCGATGTATATAATACCCCGTTCAAATGGTCAATCTCGTGTAAAAATGCTCTGGCAAGCAGATCCGTACCCGTATAGGTCACTCTTTTGCCATTGCGGTCCAGGCCCTTGACGGTTACCGTCTGTGCACGACGGACATCGCCGCGAAAACCCGGGATACTGAGACAGCCCTCCGGTCCGAATTGTTCGCCCTCTGCAGAGACTACTTCCGGATTAATCAATTCGATCAGGCCGTGATCATCTCCCACATCAACCACAATCATCCGTTTCAATACGCCGATTTGCGGAGCGGCCAGCCCCACTCCTTCCGCCTCATACATGGTATCTGCCATATCGGTAAGCAGCTTCTTCACTCTCGGTGTAATCCGGTCTACCTTTTCCGCCACCTGGTGCAGCACTTCATTCGGCTCCAGCACTATTTTTCTGACTGCCATTAAGGTCACCATCTTTCTCGATAAGTTATAAGTTGAATAATGGTTATACGTGCTGGGGCAACGTGTGAAGTGTACTTACGATCGCTGTTGTTCGCGGATTTCTTGAATGAATCAAACCATTTCAGGGTAGAATTCCACTCACAAAGGCGAACGCTCTGCTTCTTTCAGTACACTTCACACTTATGCCCTAATACGTTTTAATTAGTTCAACTTATATAAATCGCTCATGTTATATATATTTATGATTACATCAGCATTTGCGGATCTACATCGATACTGATTTGCAGTGAAGCATCCTTCAGCTGGCCCAGCATCGTCTCAGCCATCTCCTTCACCAGTGCGACTGCATCCAGGTCACCGCGGTATTTCACCATGCACTGGAAACGGTAGCGGTTCTTGATGCGCGGAATCGGTGAAGCAACCGGGCCCAGAATATCCAGCGCCTCCGCAGAGAGACGGTCCAGGCTGCCGAACCAGCCGAGCCTCTGCGCCTTCAAACGCAAATCCCCGGCGAAATTCTCCGCCATTCGCAGCAGCAGCGGCAGCTTCTCATGAGACATCGTCACCAGTATAAGCCGGCTGTACGGCGGATAATGCAGAGTTCTGCGGTGCTTCAGCTCCTCGCGCACATAAGAAGCATAATCATGCCCGCTTGCATGGACAATCGAATAATGCTCCGGCATATAGGTCTGGATGAATACTTCGCCTGGAAGCTGGTGGCGGCCGGCACGGCCGGCTACTTGGGTCAGCAGCTGGAAAGTCTTTTCCGCCGAGCGGAAATCGGGAAAATTAAGGGCCGTATCCGCTGCGATTACACCTACGAGAGTCACATCGGGAAAATCAAGCCCTTTTGCAACCATTTGCGTGCCGAGCAGCACATCTCCCTTTTTCTCGCGAAACGTCTGAAGCAGACGTTCATGCGAGCCCTTCTCGGTTGTCGTATCCACATCCATTCGGATCACCCGTATCCCGGGGAAGAGCTTGGCTAGCTCCGCCTCTACCCGTTGGGTTCCCGTTCCGAAATACCGGATATGCTCGCTTCCGCACTCCGGACATACAGCTGGTGCAGGTGCCGCGTAACCGCAATAATGACAACGTAAATTGTTCGACTTCTGATGATAGGTCAGCGAAATATCGCATTCCGGACACCCGGCGACATAGCCGCAGGTACGGCACATCACAAAGGTAGAATGCCCTCTCCGGTTCAGAAACAGTACGGTCTGCTCGCCCCGTTCAAGCCTGGAAGCAATCCCTGCATGCAGTGCCCGGCTGAACATGGAGCGATTGCCATCCTTCAATTCCTCACGCATATCGACAACCCGAACCTCCGGCAATCTGCTTCCGGATGGCCGCTGCTTCATCTCTAGCAGCAATGGGGCGAACTGATCGTCGGATTGCGAACGCGCCGCATAATAGCTCTCAAGCGACGGCGTTGCGGAGCCAAGAATAACGACTGCTCCATGCTGTCTGGCACGGCGAACCGCCACATCACGGGCGTGATACTTCGGCGTCTCCTCCTGTTTATAGGAGGTCTCATGCTCCTCATCAATGACAATCAATCCGAGCTCGGAAAAAGGAGCAAAGATCGCGGACCGTGCTCCGATCGCAACCTGTACTCTCCCTTCCCTGATTTTGCGCCATTCGTCATAGCGTTCACCTGTGGACAAGCGGCTGTGCATTACAGCCACCTTGCCGCCAAAGCGTCCCTTAAAGCGCTCTACCATTTGCGGTGTGAGCGATATTTCCGGAACAAGCACGATGGCTTGCCTATCTTGAGCAATACATCGTTCAATCGTCTGCAGGTACACCTCGGTCTTGCCGCTTCCGGTTACCCCGTGCAACAGGAATACACCATGCTCCCTGGCATCCAGCGCCCCGCTCACCTTATGGTACACCTGTTCTTGCTCGGGCGTTCGTTCCAGCGCTTCCGTCCCCTTGAATCTACGGCCTGCATAAGGGTCGCGGAATACCTCCCTCTCCTCAATAACGACATAGCCTTTCTCAGCAAGCTTGTTTACAGTTCCCGCGGTAACGCGCAGCTCGGCCAGGACCTCCTGCAAGGATAAGGTAACCCCTGCTTCCACCAGGAACTGCAGCACTTCCTTTTGCCTGCGGGCCTGTGCGCTAAAGGAAGCCAAGGCAGCAGTTGCCGCGTCCCTGGTCACAGCTGCTGTTACGGTCTTCACGGTCTTCTTCCGGACCTTGTCTTTAATCATCTGGCTTTCGGTAAGCAGACCGCGTCCGATCAAGCCTTTGATCTCGGCAGCCCGCTCAGGATAGCGTTTGCTAAGGTGCTCCAGCGTTGTCTGTCCTGCCGCAGCAATGTAATCCATGATCTCCCGCTCTTCGCCGCTTAACAGAGATAGCAGCGCCTGTCTGGCGTTTCCGCCGGACTCCGCTTCAACAACAGTCTCCGCTTCGGAAGCAACGGATTCTGCTACCGATACCATTCGTTCTGCCCGGCCCTTTAATGCTGTAGGGATCATCGCTTGAAGCACCGCGATCTTGCTGCACGCATATTTTCCGCTCATCCAGTGGGCAAGCTCCACCAGATCCTGCGGCAGAGGAGGCGTCAGATCCAGCAGTTCCTGAATCGCTTTCATCCGCTTCAGATCCATTTCCGATTCCGTGTGAAGGGAGACGACAAACCCTTGCACCGTCCTCCGCCCAAATGGAACGCCAACTCTGCTTCCTACCTCGATCCAGTGGCTCATGCTTTCCGGAATCAAATAATCAAAAGGCCGATCGGTCTCCCGGCTCGGCACGTCAACAATTACTTTAGCCACGGTATAGATCATGGCTTATACTCCTCCAGGCGCTTGGCGGCCAGCTCAAGAATGTACAATCCAAGCTGATCCTTGGACATCATCGGCATTGCCTCAACAAGCCCGCTCTGGTCATAAATATGCACGATATTCGTGTCTGTGCCGAAGCCGGCACCCTCACGGGTTACATCGTTGGCGATAAGAAGATCGCAATTTTTGCGCTTCAACTTATCCATCGCATACTGCTCCAGATCGTTCGTCTCAGCCGCAAAGCCGATCATAAACTGGGACGATTTCTGTTGCCCCATCGTCTCCAGAATGTCGATATTCTTAACCAGCTCCAATGTCAGCGTATCCCCGGATTTCTTAATCTTCCGATCAGCGGCCGTCTTCGGCCGATAATCCGCCACGGCTGCAGCCATAATCAGAATGCTGGTATCGCTCCAGTGCGCCTGAACCGCCTCGTACATTTCCTGTGCCGATTCCAGCCGGATCATCTGGATCCCGGCCGGGGAAGGCAAGACCGTATTGGCTGCGATCAGCACTACCTCTGCTCCCAATTGCTGAGCGGCTTTTGCGAGGGCAAAGCCCATTTTCCCGGTAGAATCATTGGAAATATAACGTACCGGATCAATCCGCTCCAGCGTACCTCCGGCAGTAATCACTACCTTGCGTCCGCACAAAGGAGCTTGTGCCTGAGCACTGTGGCGGTCAAAGAAATCCTGTATCACGCGCACGATTTGTTCCGGCTCCTCCAGCCTTCCTTTTCCGACATAGCCGCATGCAAGCAGCCCTTCACCTGGCTCCACGAACAAAACACCCCGGGAAGCCAGTTCATTCATATTCCGCTGCACCGCCGGATGAGAATACATATGGACATTCATGGCCGGAGCAACCATAATCGGCGCCTGCGTAGCAAGGAGCGTCGTCGACAACATGTCATCTGCGATCCCCGCGGCCATTTTGCCGATAATATTCGCCGTTGCAGGAGCAATTAACACCAAGTCGGCCCAGTCGGCCAACTGGATATGAGATATCTCGGCCGGATGCTTCTCATCAAAGGTATCGGTATATACCGGGTTTTTGGACAGTGCCTGCATCGTCAGCTCGGTGATCAATTTGGTAGCCGATTCGGTCATGATGACCCGTACCTCCGCTCCCTGTTGAACCAGCTTGCTGCATAACGCAGCCGCTTTGAAGGCGGCGATACCGCCCGTTACGCCCAGCACAATTTTCTTCCCGTTAAGCAACATGAATCCCCCGCTTTCTATCAGAACAAGCCTGAATACTCGCTACAGAAAAAAATAACAACCTCGCGGCTGTCATAGAGAGGTTGTTGAAGATATCTTGCGACCACGAGGTCCGAATTGTAATTATTTATTTTCGTCAGGCTCAACCTGGGAGCCTTGCTTCAGCACCACGAGATCACCATAGATTTCTTCAAGCGCAACGCCGACCTGTTTGTGGGACTTAGGCGTTTGCAGCTCGGTCTTCTCGCCTTCGCGCAGTTGTCTGGCTCTACGGGAAGCAGCCACCACCAGCGAATATTTACTTCCAACCTTCTCCAGCATCTTATCAATCGATGGATACAGCATGAACTTAGCACCTCTTCTTTTAGACTCTATAATTACCGGGCAGCAACCTCTTCGCACTTAGGCCTGATTTTGCAGTGTTCGGCTACGATAATCGACTGGATTCTATGACAAGCATGATCGATCTCGTCGTTAACGACTGCATAATCGTAATTTTCCATCAGTCCAATCTCATCAGCAGCAACGGACATCCGGTGATCAATCGTCGCCTGATTCTCCGTTCCCCGTCCTACAATCCGGCCCTTCAACTCATCGAGCGACGGCGGCAGCAGGAATACAAAGATACCCTCCGGAAATTTACTCTTAACCTTCAGCGCCCCCTGAACCTCAATCTCCAGAATAATATCCTTGCCGCTCTGGAGCGTTGCTTCCACGAAATCGCGGGGGGTTCCGTAATAGTTGCCGACATATTCGGCATATTCCAGAAGCTGATCGTTGGCGATCATCTCTTCAAATTGCTCCCGGCTCTTAAAAAAATAGTTGACTCCATTTTCTTCACCAAGGCGGGGATTCCGCGTAGTGGCCGAAACGGAGTAGACAAGATCGGGCAGACGTCTGCGAAGCTCGTTGCAGACCGTTCCTTTTCCGACTCCCGAAGGACCTGATAGTACGATAAGTAATCCTTTACCCATATTTCTCTCCATTTTATTCGTCGTTGTCATCATCTTTGGCTGACAGGCGGTGAGCAACCGTCTCCGGCTGCACGGCCGACAAGATGACATGGTCGCTATCCGTAATAATTACTGCACGGGTACGGCGTCCGTATGTAGCATCAATCAGCATGTGGCGATCTCTCGCCTCCTGGATGATTCGCTTGATCGGTGCAGACTCCGGGCTCACAATCGAAATGATCCGATTGGCGGAAACGATATTTCCAAAGCCAATGTTAATAAGTTTAATCGCCATATGAAGGTGTTCCCCCTATTTTATTGACTCTACTGTGTCCAATGTAACGTTATTCGAGATTTGCCGCTTGCTCGCGGATTTTCTCCAGTTCCGCTTTCATTTCTACGACACGGTTGACCAGAGCCAGATGGTTGGCTTTCGATCCAATCGTATTCGTCTCCCGGTTCATTTCCTGAATCAAGAAATCCAGCTTTCTTCCGATAGGCTCTGTGGAGCCCAATAATTCACGGCACTGGGAAAAATGGCTGGCGAGCCGGATCAGTTCCTCATCAATGTTGGACCGGTCCGCAAAGACTGCGACCTCCATGGCGAAGCGATGCTCATCCACCGCGCCATCCAACAGCTCGTTCAACCGTCCGCGAAGCTTGGCGCGATATTCCAAGACAACCTCCGGAGCCAGAACCGTCAACTCCGCCTGCAATTCCTCCAGACGGTTAAACCGTTCCTCCAAATCCTTCCGCAGGTGTTCCCCTTCCTGCTTGCGCATCGTAACCAGATTGATCATGGCCTCTTCCAGGCCATCCAGAAGCGTCGCCTCCCAAGGCTCTTCGTTCCTTGCCTCCTGGCTTGACCAGTCCGGAGCGATCAACATGTCCGGCAAAGACAACAACTCGCCCGCGCTTAGAGATCCCTCCAGACCATACCGTTCCCGAAGCTCCTCAGCAGCCCGCAAGTACGACTCTACCAGTCCGGTATTCAGAACAAAGGGCAGGGTGCCGGCTTGCTCCTGCTCCTTGTTAATATATACATCTATCCGCCCTCGCTTAATATAACGCTGCACCAGGCGTTTCAGACCATCCTCGTAGCATGTCCATTCTCTGGGCATGCGCACTACCACTTCGCAATAGCGGTGGTTCACGGATTTGGCTTCGATCTGAATCAGATACCCCCCGCAGCGTCTGGCGGAATTGCCGTATCCTGTCATACTGTGCGACATAGGCATCACATCCGTTACCCTATTGTAATTGATAATTACAGACGAGACAAGTGGGAAGGCGTCTCTTTCGAGCGCTCGTGCACATATTTCGTTAATGCTACATTCATCTCATAGAACATGAACGGCGTCATCAGATAGATACCATTAAAATGGTCCATGGCCGTATCTAGCAGCTCCTTGGCAATCTCCACTCCCATCCCCCGGCCTTCTTCGCCTTGAAGCCCGCTCATCCGGTCCAGCACTTCCTCGGACAATTGAATGCCTGGCACTTCATTGTGTAAATACTCGGCATTCTTGCCACTGGCGAGCGGCATAATACCGATAAAGATCGGGATATCCAGATGAGCCGTCGCCTCCTTGATCCGAACGATCAATTCGCGGTCATAGACCGGCTGGGTCATAATATAATCCGCACCGGAGGCAATCTTCTTCTCCAGCCGCTCGACGGCCTTATGAAGATGCTTCACATTCGGATTGAACGCCGCGCCGACCACGAAGCGGGCCTTCTGCTTCAGCGGCTTGCCGGAGAAGGCAATCCCTTCATTTAATTGCTTGATCATACGTATAATCTCAAAGGAGGTAATATCGTAAACCGAGCTTGCGCCAGGCAAATCGCCGAATCTTGCCGGATCTCCCGTAACGGCCAGGACATGGTCGATGCCGAGTGCGTCGAAGCCCATCATATGGGATTGCGTGCCGATCAGGTTCCGGTCGCGGCAGGCAATATGAATCAACGGCCGCAGTCCGATCTGGGTTTTGATCAAATGTCCAAGCGCCATATTGCTCATCCGGGTTACCGCAAGTGAATTATCCGCCAAGGTAAGTGCGTCTACCCCCGCTTCTTTAAGGGCGGC
Organism: Paenibacillus brevis; assembly: GCF_018919145.1. Lineage (GTDB taxonomy): Bacteria > Bacillota > Bacilli > Paenibacillales > Paenibacillaceae > Fontibacillus > Fontibacillus brevis. The sequence goes on along the minus strand of NZ_JAHLQJ010000011.1, from coordinate 65,481 downwards.
TGCTCCCTCCATGAACTTGCTGATGTCCAGGTCCCGAGGCGGGTCCAGCTCTACAATCACGGTATGCCGCTCGCGGACCAGCTCGATAATGCCGCGTTCCACATGCTCTTCGCCGCAGCCGCATGCAGGGGCAGCATTTGCGCTTTGAACACGGCTGGAAACCGCGCGTTCTCTTATTTCCAGGCGCTCCTTCACCTTTGGAAGAGGCTTACCCTCTGTCAGCGGCGTTGCCTGATAGCCCCGCAGGGATCGAGCCGTTGCCGCGATGTGCTCCGGCGTTGTACCGCAGCATCCGCCAATCAGTCTGGCGCCCAAGTCCGCAAAGGAAACTGCGCAATCCCCGAAATAATCGGGAGATGCCCCATATATATACTCTCCATCGACATAGTCAGCCAAACCCGCATTCGGAAACACCGAGAGCGGGATCGTCAGCGGGCCGTCCAGCCGTGACATAACCGACATAATGCCGTTAGGCCCGGAATGGCAATTGAATCCCAGTACATCCGCGCCCTCTTGATTCAGAATATGGAACGCTTCCTCAATGGTATATCCGTCCAATGTGCGTCCAAGCTGATCTACACCAAACTGGCAAATGACAGGACGCTCCGTAAGCTTGCGGGCAAGCCGCAGAGCAAGCCGCATTTCCTCCAGCTCATAGAAGGTCTCCAGCAGCAAAGCATCCGTTCCCTCGGTGAGTAGAGCCGACATCTGCTGCTCATAATACCTTGCCAGTTCCTCATCGGTCACATTCAACCGCTTTCCGCCCAAGATCGAACCGACAGCTCCGGCCACGTATACCTGCTCCCCCGCCGCTTCACGCGCAATGCGAACCGCCGCACGGTTAATCTCTTCCACCTGGGACTCCAGGCCGAGCTTGGACAGCTTGTAGTAATTGGCAGAGAAGCTGTTCGTCTCGATAAGCCCTGCCCCAGCCGCAATATATTCGCGGTGAACACTGCCGATCACCTCAGGCTGCAGGAGATTAAGCTCCTCGAAGGATATCCCGACGGGAAATCCGAATTTATATAAATAGGTGCCCATTGCACCATCACCTATTACCACGCCTGTCTCCCATGCTGTGCGCAAGTCCGGTCTCATAGCAGTACCTCCGTCGATAATTTCATTCTAATGTAACATAAAACTACCTGAATGATAAGAATTATCGGCACAAAAAAAAGGTTGCCTGAACATAGATGTTATATGAGTTGAACCCATGATTGTACGCGGAGGCAACGTGTGAAGTGTTCTTACGGTCGCTGTTGTTCCCGGATTTCTCTGACTGAACTAGCCATCTTTTAATGAGGAAATCCGCTCACAAAGGCGAGCGCTAACAAGCGTATGCTCCCGAAGTAGCTTTCTTTCAGAAAGCTTTTACTTCAAAACACTTCACACTTATGCCATTTCTACGCAGTTTCTTATGTTCAACTAATATACATTGCCGCCTTCAGGCAAACCTTTTTGTCTGCTTACTTAACCGATGCGTCCCTGGAACACAACCTCTGCCGGCCCGGTCATATAAACATGATTATCCTGTTCATTCCATTCAATATACAGGTCTCCGCCCTTAAGTCCGATCCAGGCGGCACGATCCGTGTGCCCGTTCAGCACCGAGGATACAAGTGTGGCGCATGCACCCGTGCCGCAAGCTAGAGTCGGTCCTGCCCCGCGTTCCCATACCCGCATTTCTACCCGGTCGCGTGCAGTTACACTAGCAAATTCCACATTGACTTTACGCGGGAAATAAGGATGATTCTCCAGGCGTGGCCCCCATTCAAGCAGCTCAAAGCCCGGAGCATCATCCACATAAATTACACAGTGCGGATTTCCCATAGATACCGCAGTAAACCTGAATTCGCGTCCAGCCGCTTCGATCGGTTGGTCCAGCACAGGTCTGCCGGACAAGGTTGTCGGCACGGCATGGCCATCCAGGATCGGCTCACCCATGTCAACCGTAACCGTACTGACCTTACCCTCCACGACGTGAAGCGTAACCCGCTGCACGCCCGCACCCAATGTTTCTATCGTAATCTGTGACTGATCGGTATATCCATTATCGTAAACGTATTTCGATACGCAGCGAATGGCGTTCCCGCACTGCTCTGCCTCGGATCCGTCCGAATTAATTATTCTCATCTTAAAATCAGCCCGTTCGGAGGGCAAAATAAACACCAGGCCGTCCCCTCCAACGCCAAAGAACCGGTTGCACCACTGGATAGCCAACTCTGACACATTGGCCGGGAGCTCATTCAAGCCATAAAATACAAGAAAGTCGTTGCCAAGTCCGTGCATTTTCGTAAATTCCATCGGATGTCCCCCCTTTAAGTGCGAGTTCAAAAAGTCCGCTTTTCAGCACCGAAAAGGTTGCGAGAACGCGAAGAAGGAGGATCGAAATGCAGGCAGACCCTACATTAGCGAAATGCTTATAAAGGAAGCATACCTCGTAAGCATCGGCTAGACTTCTAGGGTGAACGCAAGATTCGATGCCGGATGATCCTCCTGAATTACTTCGTGATCAAAAGATGACTTTCTGAACTTCCTCTTTATGGGGTAAGTCTATAATTTGCAGGGGTAGATTGGTATTGATTCTATGCACGAATGTTTGTACTTTTCGCGGTCATCATCGGCCCTGGACCGGTATACTTCCGGCGGCGCCGGCCGGACCATACACTGCCAGCACCGAGCAAGAAGGTCGGAATGCCTGCTGCCACCAGCGTGATTGCCCATTCCCGGGTTCCGAGCGGCACCGTCTTGAAGATCGGCTGAAGCGCTTCAATATACATAACACCGAGCAGCAACAGGATGGAGGATAAGACAGCAACCACCAAGTATTTATTCTGCAGAATGTTGCGATGGAAAATGGATCTGGAACTGCGGCAGTCAAACACGTGAATGAGCTGAGCCATGACCAGCGTTGCGAATGCCACAGACTGCGCGGTAGCAAGCTGCTGTGCACTGCTAGGGTCCACACTGTACGTAATCCAGAATGCTGCCAGTGTACATAAGCCGATCAGCAATCCCCGGCTGAGAATCTTCCAGCCGAGCCTTCTGGCAAATATATTCTCGTTCGCTCCCCGCGGCTTATGCTCCATCAGGTCCTTCTCCGGCTGATCGACGCCAAGCGCCATTGCCGGCAGACCATCCGTCACCAGGTTAACCCAGAGGATCTGGATCGGGAGAAGCGGCAGCGGCAAACCCGCAAGCATTGCGAAGAACATGGTCAGAATTTCACCGACATTGGATGCCAGCAAATAACGGATAAACTTGCGGATATTCTCGTAAATATTCCGCCCTTCTTCAATCGCTGCTACGATCGAGGTGAAATTATCATCACTAAGGATAAGAGAGGAAGCTTCCTTCGATACGTCCGTGCCGGTTATTCCCATGGCAATCCCAATGTCCGCTGCCTTGATGGCCGGAGCATCATTTACCCCGTCCCCTGTCATGGCTACGACATGACCCTTCCGCTGCAGCGCCTTGACGATGCGAAGCTTGTGTTCCGGCGCCACCCGGGAATACACACAGACCAGATCCACTTGGCGTTCCAGCTCCTCATCGCTCATCCCAGCCAATTGATGCCCGGTCAAGGAGGAACCCCCCCGCTGCAAAATCCCCAGCTCCGCTGCAATGGCCTCCGCCGTCAGCTTGTGATCGCCGGTGATCATAATCGTCTTGATCCCGGCACGCCGGCACACCGAGATTGCCTCCTTAGCTTCCTTACGCGGAGGATCGATCATACCGGCCAGGCCTACAAAGACCAGATGAGATTCCACAATATCCTGATTCTCCATATTTTCATTCGGCTTAACATCACGATAGGCCAGGCCAAGCACACGAAGCGCCCCCCGGGCAAGCTCTTCATTCTCGCATTGCACCCGGTGGCGAAGCGTCCCGGTAAAAGGAACGACCTTCCCATCCCACAATATATAGGAGCACTTATCGAGCAGCATATCCGGCGCCCCCTTGACAAGCGCCATATGTCCACCTTGATGGGCCACGACCACGGACATCATCTTCCGTTGGGAATCAAACGGAAACTCCTGCTCCCGCTTATAGACAGTGCTCAGCGCATGTGAAGTCAATCCCAGCTTAGCGGATAAGACTACTAATGCTCCTTCGGTTGGATCACCCTTCAGCTTCCATTGCAGCTCGGCCGACTCTTCCCTCGTTTTCTTTTTTCCTCGCAGGCTCGATTCTCCCTCATAGATCTCCGCATTGGAGCAAAGCGCGCTTGCCTGAAGCAGCCTGCGCAGGCTCTGATCCTTCTTGAGGTCAACCGGCTTGCCGTTCTCCAAAATATGGCCGACCGGCTCATATCCTTCCCCCGTCACTTCCAGGGTACGTCCTTCCAGCCACAAACGAGTAACCGTCATCTTATTCTGCGTTAATGTCCCCGTCTTGTCGGAGCAGATGACAGAGGCACAGCCCAGCGTCTCTACAGAAGGCAGCTTGCGCACAATCGCCTTGCGCTTGATCATTCGCTGTACGCCAAGCGCCAGGGCAATCGTAACAATGGCGGGCAAGCCCTCCGGAATCGCAGCTACCGCCAAACTTACGCCCGCAAAGAACATGGCTCCGGCAGGCTGTCCATGCAGAATACCGACAAGGACCACAAGCACGGTGAGCCCCAGGGCCAGATAAATCAGAATTTTGCCAAGCTGCTCAAGCCGCCGTTGAAGCGGGGTCTCTTGCGTATCTGTGCTTTGGATCAGATCAGCAATCTTACCCATTTCGGTATCCATGCCGCTGCGGATGACAACCCCTCTTCCACTGCCGCGGGTGACCATCGTCCCCATAAAACCAAGGTTCTTCTGGTCTCCAAGCGGCACCTCCGCCTCGAGCAATCTGCCTGCATGCTTGGCTACCGGATGGGACTCACCAGTAAGTGCCGACTCCTCTACATCCAGACTATGCGCAGACAACCAGCGGATATCAGCCGGAATACGGTCTCCGCTCTCTACAGCGATAATATCGCCAGGAACCAGCTCTTTGGCCGGAATGTTCCGGACTACTCCCTCCCGGAGAACATTGGCATGGGGCGCAGACAATTGCTTCAGAGCGCGGAGGGAGCGCTCTGCACGAAATTCTTGTACAAACCCGAGCACACTGTTCAAAACAACGATCGCTATTATCGTAATGGCGTCGAGATATTCACCCAGAATACCCGAGATCAATGTGGCTCCCATCAGTACCAGCATCATAAAATCCTTGAACTGGTTCAAGAACAACAGAAGCGGGGAGATACGCTCTCCCTCCGACAGTTCATTCCAGCCGTACTGCTCTCTCCGCTTCTCGGCTTCGCTCGGAGTCAGACCTAGATTACGCTCAACCCCGAGCTGGGCCAACACTTCTTCTCCACTCCACTGGTGCCAGTTTTTTTGCTCCATCCTCCCGATTCCCCTCCCGTATTTTGCGGTAAACAGTGCTAAGGCTTTTCCACCTACTGGTAAACTGTATTCCAGCCAGTCCAAAAATATCACAGCCCGTACACTTAAGTTTGGGGCAGATTGTCAGTCAGCGGCGTGTAAGCAGGGGAGTGTAGCTAAACAAAAGAAGGCGCGTCAGAGAGGCAACGTGTGAAGTGTGCTGAAGAAACGGAGTGTTCGCCTTTGCGAGTGGATTGCTACAATTTCAGATTTTATTTAATCAAAGGAATCCGCGAGCAACAGCGATCGTAAGCACACTTCACACGTTGCCCCCATACGCAGCATCACTAGCCAGCTTTTTATTGCTGGCTCTCGCACGACACCGCGTCAAAAGTTGAAGGTACCTTTTGAATATCCGGAGGAAGTATGGCATCATAATTGGGTAAGACAGATTGATAGACAGGAGAACTCATGTCATGGCATTAGACGGAATCGTAACCCGCGCTATCGTCCGGGAGCTGCAAAGCATCGTCGGCGGGCGCATCAACAAAATACATCAGCCTTCCCAGAGCGATATTGTCATCCAGCTGCGGGGAGCCGGCAGCGGACGCCGCTTGCTGTTATCGGCCAATCCCACCTATCCGCGGGTCCAGTTCACCGAAGAGAGCTTTCCGAATCCGCAGGAGGCGCCGATGTTCTGTATGCTGTTACGGAAGTACTGTGAGGGCGGCACCATCGAGTCGGTAACCCAAGCGGGATTAGAGCGGATTATTCACATTGAAGTTCGCCAACGCGATGAGATGGGAGATGTATCGCTGAAGCGTCTTGTCATTGAATTGATGGGTCGGCACAGCAACATTATTTTGCTCGACCCGGCAACACAGGTTCAGTTGGACGGTATCCATCATGTCACCCCGGCCATTAGCAGCTATCGTGTGGTCATGCCGGGATTTACCTACACAGAGCCCCCTGCGCAGGATAAGATCCATCCGCTGGATTGCAGCAAAGAACAGTTTCTTAATGCATACAAAAATGCATCGGAAGAAGGAAATGCCGACCATTCCGGATGGCTTGTCGCTGCTTACAGCGGATTCAGTCCTCTCATCGCGGAGGAAATCTATTGGCGCGCCTTTGGCATCAACAAGCAGGGAACTGATGGAGCGAATCAGACTGAGGACGCAGATAAGCTCTGGAACGCCTTTTCGGAATTGACGGGAGAAGCAAGAGAGCATCAATATGCACCAATGATCGGGGAGAATGCCAAGGGCAAAAGTGTATTTTCTGCTGTCCGGCTTGGTCTGATTCAGGAAAACCGCAAGGAATTCGACTCGATCAGCGCTTGTATGGAGGAATATTTCGGGGAAAAAGCGCTCCGGGATACCGTTAAGCAGAAGACCAGCGATCTGCTGCGCTTCCTGCAAAATGAACGCAATAAAAACGTGAAGAAAATTTCCAATCTGGAAAAGGATCTGGCCGAAGCGGAGGATGCCGAGCAGTACCGGATTCGGGGCGAGCTGCTTCTATCCTCGCTGCATAGCATTCAGAAGGGCGATCCATCCGTTGAGCTCGTGAACTATTATGATGAGAACCAGGCGGTGGAGACCATTCCTCTGGACCCGCTGCTGACTCCATCGGAAAATGCCCAACGTTATTTCAAGAAGTACAATAAATTCAAAAACAGCCTCGCCGTGATCGGCGAGCAGATGAACAAGACCCGCTCGGAAATTCAATATCTGGACGAGCTGCTGCAGCAGCTATCCTATGCGACGATGAATGATGTGGATGAGATTCGCGAGGAGTTGATCCAGCAAGGATACTTGCGGGACCGGAGCAAGAAGGGAAAGAAGAAAAAGAAGCAGGATAAGCCTACCCTGCATGTATACACCTCGTCTGAGGGAATTGAAATCTATGTCGGCAAAAACAACCTGCAAAATGAGTATGTAACGAACCGGCTCGGCAGTCCGAACGATACCTGGCTGCATACCAAGGATATCCCGGGCTCTCATGTGCTGATCCGCAGCCAGACCTTTGGCGACGCTACGCTCAATGAGGCCGCCCAACTGGCCGCTTATTTCAGCCAAGCCAAGTCGTCCAGCAGCGTACCTGTCGACTGCACGCTGATCCGCTATGTCCGCAAGCCAAGCGGCGCAAAGCCGGGATTTGTTATTTACGATCATCAGCGTACTTTGTTCATCACTCCGGATGAACAGTTGATCAAGAGCTTACCAAGCACTGTTAAGAAATAAAATAGTCTCCTTAGTCGCCGTGCAGTTCCAGCCGCCTCCCCCTTAAGAACGGGAAGCGGCTTTTTTCTGTATGTTTTGGACAATATCAGCCGTTACATATTTGCTGCCCAGCTCTCCGTGAAACACCTCGCCCTGCCGGATCCCGTGGTAGTCGGAGCCGCCCGTTGGAATCAGGCCGTGTCTTATTGCCAATGCCATGTAACGTTCCTCTTCGTCCGGGCCATGATCGGAATGATATACTTCAATCCCATCGGGCCGTCCTTGCAGAATGATCTCTTCCACCAGCCGGTCATCGCCATATAATCCCGGATGAGCGATAACAGCCACCCCGCCTGCCTCCCGGATCCAGTCAATCGCCTCAAGCGGTGCTATACGCGGTAAAGAAACATACCCTGGCTTGCCTTCCGCCAGATAATGGTCAAAGGCGTCCCTAAGATCTCTTGCATAACCCTTATGGACGAGCGCGTCGGCAATATGCGGTCTTCCAAGACTCTCATCGCTTCGCAGCGGTCTGCCCATAGCAGCAATAACCTCGTCGAGAGTAATCTCAAGGCCGAGCTCCTGCAGCCTGGCAATCATCAGCTCATTACGTGAATCGCGGGTTGCGCGCAGCCCAGTCAGACGCTGCTGCAGCTGTTCATTATCGATATCCGGGTAATACCCCAGAATATGAATGTCCTTCTCTTCAGCACGGGTACTGATCTCAACGCCGGGAATGATAGTAATGCCAAGTCGGCTTCCTTCCCTAAGCGCCTCCTTCACTCCGGCCACAGTATCATGATCTGTAATTGCAACGCCCGCCAAGCCTCGTTCTCCAGCCAAGCGAACCTGCTCCGAAGGCGAATTCATTCCGTCCGATGCACGAGTATGGGTGTGCATATCATATCGCTTTGTCTCTGTCCCCATCATTTCTACTCCTTTACATGCAGCTACTGTGTGTTCGGCAATAGCCAGTCTATACAGTCAATGTTTGTTCGCGCAAATAATTCAAGAAGGTAACCGCCGAGCCCGGCAGAAGCATGGACTTCAAGTGAACGGAGTAAAATTGCCGTTTGAAGCGTGCGTCTTCGATATCAAGCACCTCAACAAGCCCCAGCTCGCGTTCATGCTTAACCGAGGAGGGCGAGATGATGGTGATGCCTAGCCCCGCCTCTACCGCAGATTTTACAGCCCCCGTACTGCCCAGCTCCATCGTCGCATCCAGCCGTTCAGGCTGAAACCCGAGCCTAATCAGTTCGGTCTCCATCACTTGACGTGTGCCTGATCCCTTTTCCCGCAGGACAAATGGGTAAGTCACGACCTCATCCAAGGTAATTCGCTCTCGAGATGCTAACGGATGGCCCGAAGGAACGATCAGCTTCAATTCATCCGCCATAACCGGCTCGGATATCATATCCGGATGATGGACCGGTGCCTCCACTAGTCCGAAATTCAACTGATGTCCTGCAATCTCGTCCATAATTTGCGCCGTATTCATGACTTTTAATGCAATTGAAATATCCGGGTACTGCTTTCCGAAGGGACCGAGCAGCCGGGGCAGCACATACTCTCCGATTGTCAGGCTCGCTCCCAGCTGCAGTCTGCCCTGAAGCTTGGTGGCAAAGGCCGCCATCGCTTCCTCTGTGCTGCGCATCAGCCCGATGGCATCCTTAGCATAAGGCAGCAGCGCTCTGCCTGCTTCGGTCAGCTCCAGCTTTTTGGTCGATCTGATCAGCAGCTTGCTTCCGAAATAATCCTCAAGCGACTGAATCTGCATTGTCACCGCCGGCTGAGTCATATGCAGCGCCTGGGCGGCCGCGGAGAAGCTTCCCTGTTCGGCCACCAGATAGAAAATATGCAGTTGATGATAATTTAGAGGCATGTCACCGATCTCTCCTTTACTGCCTATACAATATCATTTCCATCCCTGAAACCACAAACGGTATAAGCACAAAAAAAGCGCGCCTGCCGGCACGCTCATTCATTAAGGTTCTATCTCCGCTTGCGCGTATTCTTCATCAAAGTCATTCGTCTGGAATGGCGGAGCCAGGAATAATAGGATTTCAGATCACGCAGCTCGATCGTCTCCGACATTCGCCCCAAAAAGGTGACGACAATCATCCGGTGAAGCGGACGTCCTCCCTCATCAAATTGATCCGGCAAATCCGCAAATTCAGCCACCATCACCAGATCATCATCGACAAGATATACATCCTGCTCATTTCGGTAATAAGGGGTGATTCTGCCTTCCCTTAACCAGGTCCATGCCCATTTAGCAATCTCATAAACCTCGCTGTCACCCTGACCGATTCGATCCGCATAACGTCTTCCGGCATGATGTGTAATGACAATGTCTGCCACCCGCTTGTCACCCAATGGAATATGTATAGCGCCGCTCTTTAGTGCCGTGCCCTTTTCCCTCATGCCGCACCTCGCAATGTTAGGTCTTAAAGACTAAGTATAATTACCTATTATATTACAGCACTGGCTATCTTTCGACAAGACTTCATGCAATTTTTTGTGCAAACCTATAAAAACATATAGAAAAAAGCGGCCTGTAGGGCCGCTTTGCATCAAAGTGCTTTATGAAGCTGTATAACTCATCACAACCCGTAATACTGGGTTTTATCCTGAACATCCTTGGAATATTCCGTCTTAATCTCATTCCGATAGGAGCGCTCAATTTTACGGACATACGGAAGCTTGCGCACATTCTTCATTGTCTCCTCGGCACGATCCGCATTCACATACATCACAACATAATGCATTCGGCGGGATAAATAATGCACGCTCCCGTATTTATCCAAATTTCTTGCTGCTTTCAAATCACTTACCCAAATGATATAACCTGTACGTTCTGGAAACATGCTGTCCCCCTCTCCAATCCACGGAAGTTCTATGACGGTTTTAGCCGCATCCGCAGCTTCCGCCGCCTCCACAGCCGCCCGTCTTCACATTAGGATCATTGCTCGGCACCTTGATGCTCTCGGAGACAGCATAGGCAATCGTCTCCGACATCTGGTGCAATATATCATCCAGTTCCTTCTCCGCTGCTTTGAATCTTCTCACCGCTTCGAATTGTTCCAGCTCCACTTCCACCTCTGTCACCTTATCCTTGGCTTCATGGTAGTTAGGATGAAAATGGCCGAAACGCTGCGTCTCTTCAAACAATACCTTCTGGGCATCCAGCTTCCGGATCAGGGCCTGAATATCCTTGTCTGCTTCCACCCGTTGCTTCCAATATAAATAATCGGAGACGGCGGTGGAATTGTTTATCATATCGCCTAATTCATAGGCGTTAATCAACAGTTCGGCCATATCGACCGTGTGGGATTCCGTTACGCTCATGAATTTCATCTCGATTCTTGTAAAATGGTTATCACCATCTGCAATGATGCAGACTTCATCATCATACCATACTCTGTCTATGTGCGGAAGAAGGCAGCAAGCTCCCGTACTCTTCCCGCCGAACATGACTAATTGATCAGCGGCAGAAGCAAGCCGATCTCCTCCCATTGATCAGGTCTAAGCAGGATGCTCTCCTCGACATGCCGCTCTTGAGAATCTCCCCTTACAAGGTTCCCTTGAACCGTCCAGCTAGGATCTCCGGAAATTTGAACAGGGAGGAATATGGCATATTCTCCGCTTTTCAAATTCATTTCGACCCCGGTCCGCCACTGCATGGCTTGATCCATCAGACTGCGGGCCGTCGAGTCATGATAATGCCTCCGCTCTCTAATCCACATGGAAGGAACACGGCTTCTTCCCGGAAATAGCTCCTCCGTCTCCGGGATCTCGGTGACAGGTTCATAAAGATAAGGCCTGAAGCCTTGATGAACCCATGCCTGATCGTGCCTCGTTACAAAGATGCCCCCACCATGCATACTCGAATTAATCCGCGGGTACGGCAGTACGGGTTGCTTTCGCTCTTTCATGGCCAATGACAGCCCCGCCTGATCTGTGGGCTGTTGCTGCTCAGTGCCTCGAAGTTCACGTTCCCAATCCGTAAGCACCTGCGTAATGTTACCAGGGACACCATGGGAGCAGGCCGTCAAAAGCCCCAGCAGATCAAGCGGCGTACGCCCCCGTTGATAAGCATAGGCCGCCCGGTCTCGGGTCAGCCTGTATACTGTCATTTTGTCATTAACCAGGCATTCGCAGCAGCACTCCAGCTCCCAGCGAATGTGAAACGAGACGTCGGGAGGAACCAGAATCTCGAAATCAGGCTGAACAAAGCAGCTTCCTCCCGTCTCTCCGGCAGGAGCGCTGAGTTGTTGCCCTACTGCAAGGAATTCACCCTTTAGCTTTGGTTTGCTGTGCCAGCGAAATATTAAATCCTCCTCAGGATTCCTCCCAAGCTCCAGCCAACCAAATGCACTCAAGGCGTAGAGCCAGCCATGAAGCCAGCTCTGCTCCCGGTCGGTAATCCCCGGGAGCAGGCCGCTCTCGATCATCGATCGGAGCAGGCCATCGGCTGAATACCAATGCCCCATGTCCAGATCAGGCTGTACCAGCCGATAAGCGATATGCCATATTCCGGGCTGGTCTGGAAGATAGCGATCCAGCAGCTCCTGAAGAAGAATTGCATCCCATTCTGATGTATTCAGGGCAAGCCAGATAGCCAGCTGCTCCGGTACAACCGAAAGACAGGAGCCGTCTTGGTCTTGAGACAACAGGCCAAGGGACAGCAGCATGTCCAAGACAACTGCAAGCCCTAACGGACACCAGTCTTGGCGAGAATACTGCAGCCCCAGGGCCGACAAATCTTCCTCGCGCAGACTTATGATTTCATTAAGCTTATCGATGGTTCTGCGATGAATCTTTCCTTTGGAAGTAAACCGAAGAAAACCCTGCTGCCCTATCCACGACAGCGTACGGAACAGATCGGCAGCCAGCCCATTTCCAGGTTCTCTGACCCTTTTTGCCATTGATCCGTCCATAGCTTCCGGTGCTGCAGGCTTTAGTCCTTCCCAAATTACCGGAATGACGGAGCGGGGGATACAATACATTTTTTCATCCCGGCTCCTCTTCATTGCGATAAGCCGTCCGCTTCGGAGCATACCCGGAATCGATGCACGCAGTTCAGCCCCGCTCACGCCGCCCGCTGCCGCTCCATTCACATGATCAAGCGTGAACGGAAGTCCTGCGAAACGGCGGTACAGACACTCCATCATGCCCCTGTCCCCTCCTGTTCCAGAACAATTCCGTACTGATATCCCTGCTCGATAAGAAATAACTGCCGTTTCCGGGCAAAATCCTGCTCTCTCGTCCCTTCCGAGACAATGGTATAAAAATGCGCCGTTCGCCCGTCCGTCTTGGGACGAAGAATACGCCCGAGGCGCTGAGCCTCCTCCTGACGGGACCCAAAGCTCCCTGATATCTGGATCGCAACCGAGGCATCGGGAAGATCAACGGCAAAATTGGCGACCTTCGATACGACAAGCACCGGTATCCCACCCTCTCTGAACTGGCTAAAAAGCTGAACCCGCTCTTCCTGAGGCGTATTTCCGGTGATTAAAGGAACTTCCAGCTCTTCGGCAATCAGACGCAGCTGCTCCAAATATTGTCCGATAATTAATATTCCGCAGCCCTCATGGCGCAGCAGCAGCCTCCGGATGACTTCCAGCTTTCTTGGATTCTCAGCTGCTATCCGGTGCTTTTCCCGGCTCGTCGACTTCTGGTAAGACTCCTTAAGCGGATCCGGGAGCGGTATGCGAACCTCGCTGCATTCGACCTCTGCAATAAATCCTTGCTCCTCCAGTGCCTTCCAGGGCAGATCATACCGTTTGGGTCCTATCAGCGAGAATACATCCTGCTCGCAGCCATCCTCACGGACAAGTGTTGCGGTCAATCCAAGTCTTCTGGTTGCTTGTAGCTCCGCCGTGGCACGAAATACGGGAGCCGGCAAAAGATGAACCTCATCATAAATAATCAGGCCCCAATCCCGCTCTCCAAACAATCGCATATGCTTGAACTCATTGCTGGCCCGATCCCGGTGCGTCAAAATTTGATAAGTGGACACGGTAACGGGAGTGATCTGCTTGTGGAGACCGGTATACTCCCCGACTGACTCTCGGGGCAATGTCGTCTTTGCTTCGATCTCGTGTATCCATTGCCGGACAGATGTGACATTGGATGTTAAAATCAGCGTCTCGCATTGCAGTCTCTCCATGGCCGCCAGTCCAACGATTGTTTTTCCTGCCCCACAAGGAAGAACGATGACCCCGCTCCCGCCTTGTTCCTCGGATCCCGCAAAAGCCTCCACCGCGTCTTGTTGATAAGGGCGCAGCATAAATCCGCCGGCTTCAGAGGGGGATGCAAGCTGAAGCGGCAAGGCTTGACCCGTATGATATCCCGCTTGATCCAGGACAGGATATCCCATGCGGATAAGCTCCTGCTTCATAGCCCCCCGCCATTTCGCCGGGAACGTTAAGGAGTCGGACCCATCCTCTGTAAAATGCAGTTGGAAATCCTTCTTCTTGTCGCCTAGCAGCTTGAGGAGAAGTCCCGGCAGCGTAGAGCTGCTGCTGAGAAGGAGCCTGTCATGCTCTTCCGGAAGTCCGCTCAGTCTGAGCAGTCCATATCTGGACATGCGCTCTCTGATCTCAAGCTCAAAGCCTTGAGGCAGCTCCCAACGAGACACACTGCTAAGCATTTCTAAAACATCCTCGGGACAGCTGCCTCCCGCAGCGGCGTTCCAGAGCGACAAGGGGGTAATGCGGTACGTATGGAAGCTCGACGGGCTCTTGACCAGCTCCGCAAATCTTCCCAGACAATCCCGCGCATACTCATATCCCGGATGATTCGTCTCCAGCAATATAGTGAAATCCCGCTGCACGATACAGGCACCATTCTGGTTCACGGGGCAGACTACCTCCTTACGGTTCGGGCGTATAGCCGGTTTGAAAAAAAGAAGCCCGCCGGCTGTAAACCGCGAACTTCTCTCCTTGAGCTATATCATTCCGGCAAAGCAGGAAATTTATGCGCACTTTAAGCTTTACTTTCCAGACAATACGCCTCTCTCATGGCAACCAGCAGGGTTGCGGCATGCAGCATGCTCTCTTCATCGATATCGAATTTCGGGTGATGATGGGGATAGATGATTCCCTTCTCCGGATTGCCCGCCCCAACCAGCACAAAGCATCCCGGTACTTTCTTCAAATAATAAGCAAAATCCTCGGCTGGCATAATAGGCGCAGCCAGCGTAGGCTCCAAGCCTGCTTCCGGTCCGGCAATGGAATAAAAGCGTTCGTACTCCTGCTGATGGTTGATCAGGCTTGGATAACCGGTGATATACGTAATCTCTGCTTCAGCTCCGTAAGCTGCGGCAGTCCCCTCGGCCACCTGGCGAACCAGACGGGCGATCATGTCCCGCGTCTCCTCGTTGAAGCAGCGAACCGTACCCGAGAGCCGGCAACGGTCTGCAATCACATTCTGGGCCATGCCTCCCTGAATCGAACCAATGGTCAACACTGCGGGCTGAAGCGGATCGACCGATCGGCTGACAATGGACTGCAGTTGGAGTACCAGGGCAGAGGCAGCCACAACACTGTCAATCGCCATGTGCGGCATTCCGCCATGCCCCCCTTTGCCTCGCAGCTCAATCACAAAATCATCGTTGGAGGCCATCAGCGCTCCCGGCGCACTCCCTGCCGTTCCGATTGGAATCGGTGTCCACAGATGAACTCCATAAATGACGTCAACATCGTCAAGGGCGCCTGCCGCAATCATGGAGAGGGCGCCCCCCGGACATACCTCTTCAGCAGGCTGAAAGATCAATACGATATTTCCTTCAACCTCTTTCCGCCGTGACGAATAGTATTCCGCAAGGGCAAGCAGCGTGGCGGTGTGTCCATCATGTCCGCAAGCATGCATGACACCGGGGACCTGCGAAGCGTAATCACACTGCTTCTCATCCTGAATCGGCAAGGCATCCATATCCGCGCGAAAAGCCACAGTCTTCCCGGGTTTACCGCCTTGAATCCTCCCGATGATTCCATTTCCCCCGATCCCGGTAACCAGCTCAACACCCATGCGCTGCAAATGACCGGCAACATAGCCCGAGGTCTCCTTCTCCTTGAAGGACAACTCCGGATGACGATGCAGATAGCGGCGGTGTTCTACCATGACAGGGTATAACTGTACGAGCGATTCCTTGTCCATGCGGTCCACTTCCTCTTTACTGATATGTATGTACTTTATTGTAGCAGAAAAACTTCAGGCCTTCCTGTAAGCTCCCACACTCGTTCTATAGCGAAAAATTCACGATCTGCAAGGCTTTCCCATGCTTGCACAAGCGTTGGAAACATAATATCATGGGAGAAGAACTTTTGGTGTCTTTTTTACGAACTTTTAAAGGGGGCCTTCAGGAAGATGATTGTGGAAAACTCGGGATTAGACGGGCTTAAGAGCGATCTGGCCTATTTGGATGAATCCGCCGAGAAGGTTGGTTTTATCCGTTGGCAGTGGGAGTACTACCGTGCTACATATGACTATAAGATTGAGTTTGAGCAAGATGAATACTTCCTGCGGATTAATACCCGCGCAATTGAGGGTAAGCTGGAACGTCCGGATACCGTTCTGGCTATTGAAGCGGTCTATATGGGGCGGGCCACTTTCCCTCACGGACTTGAATATGAATCAGAGGTTCCCGCTCAGGTCATGAAGACCGCAAGCGCGAGACTCGCTGAGCTCAAGCAGCTATTGGAGGCGTAAGCCAGCCATCATGAGAGACAACAAAGAAGAGGAGAGACGCGGCGCTCCCGATTTTCAACTGCTGATTTTGACTTTGCTGCTCGTTGGATTCGGGATCGTCATGGTGTTCAGCTCCAGCTCCAGCATCGCACAGGTAAGTCAGACCTTTAATAATGATCCGATGTACTTTACCAAGCGGCAGATCGCTTTTGGCGCCGCAGGAATGCTTGGAATGTTAATTACGATGAACATCCCCTATGAGAAGTTCAAGAAATTATTCGTTCCGGTGTTTATTCTGGCGATTATTCTTTTGATGATCGTCCCCTTTGCCGGCAGCATTAACGGTGCCAGCAGTTGGTTCAAGGTCGGAACCTTCGGCATTCAGCCTACTGAGCTTGCGAAAATTACGACTATTATGTATCTATCGGCCCTGATCTCCAAGAAAGGGGAACGGTTTCGGGATTTGCGTACCGGCTATATTCCGGTCATGGTGATCGTCGGCTTTGTCGCCGGCCTGATCATGCTGCAGCCTGACCTTGGCTCGTGCTTCATTCTGGTTGCAACAGCCGGTCTCCTGATTTTTGCCGGCGGGGCAAACCTGAAGCATATTTTGGGCTCAATCGGCTTGCTTATACTTGGCGCCAGCATCGTCATGGGCGCTAGCGCACTATGGGACAAGATCAACCCCAGTGAGACAGTAACTGCCAAAAGTGATTATAAGCTGAATCGGATTCAAGCCTTTATCGACCCTTGGGAGGATCCTCAGTATGCCGGCTACAACTTGATCCAGTCCATGACTGCTATCGGACACGGTGGATTAACCGGCACCGGCTTTGGACAAGGTATCCAGAAGCTGCACTATCTTCCGAATGCCTACAACGATTTTATTTTCTCCGTCATCGGCGAAGAATTCGGATTTATCGGCAGCATTCTGTTTCTGTTGATCTATATCTACTTTATCTGGCGAGGAATTCTGGTATCCCTGCGCTCGCACACTACCTATGGTACGCTGATGGGTGTCGGAGTCATGGGCCTGATTGCCATTCAGGCATTCATTAATATTGGCGGCGTGACAAGAACCATTCCGATCACCGGCGTAACCCTGCCGTTCATCAGCTACGGGGGCTCTTCCCTGCTTGTTATGATGGTATCCATGGGAATCGTGCTTAGCATTTCCAGGGATTCATCAATTCCTGTCAAGCAGGAACGCACTAAATCCGTCGTCGTCAAGACGGCCGGAACTATGCCCTTTGAGCCTGACCGCCGAAGACGCCATCATCTGAGTTAAATGGGCCATATTGGCATACCGCAAAAAAAGACTTCCGGAGATCGCTGCATGCAGCTCTCCTGAAGTCTTTTTGTTACTGTTGAATTTTAAATTTCGTCATCCTTGAAGGCCACGCCCTCAACCTTCACATTGACCTCTACAATCTTCAGTCCGCTCATATTTTCAACCGCTTCTCGCACGTTTTGCTGAAGCATGCGGCACACTTCATGAATCGGGGTTTCATACAGCACGATGATTCTGAGATCAATTGCGGCTTCCAATTGACCGACCTCTACGGTGACGCCCTTTTGCACATTCTTGCCGCTAAGACGCTTGGCCCATCCTTCCGACAAGCCTCCTGACATGGCGGCAATGCCTGGCGTTTCGAGGGCCGCCATTCCGGCGATCTTGGCAACCACGTCATCTGAAATTCGAATATGTCCCATATCTAATTGTAATTGCTCGGTCATGGTCATTCCTCCTTTAACCTCATTAATTTCATTGTAAATCCTAACTTCTTTTTTCGCAAATTATAGACCAAATCCGACCCATCGTTTATAATCTTCACGTTATTGGTGAATATTGAATTAGATTCCTATTTCTTATGGAGGCAGAGGTGTTGGATTCGTGAAAAAGTACATATCTCCCGGCTTGCTGATATTCTTCTTTTTACTCAGCGCCATCGGGCATTACGCCCATTTTCCGGCAACTCTTGAATTCATCGTGTCAGCGGTTGCCGTTATCTTCGTGGCAGGTTTTCTAGGCAAGGCGACGGAAAGCGTGGCCCACTATGCAGGACAGCGTCTGGGCGGCTTCCTGAATGCAACCTTCGGCAATGCAGCCGAGCTTATAATCGGCGTGCTGCTGATCCGTGAAGGACTCTTCGATATGGTTAAAGCCAGCATCACCGGCTCGATTATCGGGAACCTGCTGCTCGTGCTTGGGCTAAGTCTGTTTGCGGGCGGGCTCAAGCATAAGGTACAGAAATATAATGTTACGCTGGCCGGAATGAACGGTTCGCTCATGATCGTAGCCATCATCGCCCTATTTGTGCCCGCAATCTTTCTTAATACGCATGTGCTTCACGAGGAAGATCGTAACTCTGTCAGTCTTGTTGTAGCCGGTATCCTGATTGCGGCCTATCTGTTATGGCTCGTCTTCTCGATGATCACGCATAAAAATGTTCTAGCCGATGTTGCGGATAGTTCGCAGGAAGAGCTGCCTCACGAGCATGCTCCTGCCTGGTCCAAGCAACGCTCCATCATCTATTTGGTTGTTGCAACCGTCATGGTGGCCTTTGTCAGTGAGTGGCTGGTTCATACGCTGGATACGTTCACCGCCAAGTTCGGGCTTAGCGAGATTTTCGTGGGTGCCTTCGTCGTTGCGATCGTCGGAAATGCTGCCGAGCACAGCGCGGCAATCATGCTGGCGATGAAAAACAAGATTGGTGCCGCCGTCGAGATTGCAGTAGGAAGCAGTCTGCAGATCGCCTTGTTTGTCGCTCCAGTCATGATCTTCATCAGCCATTTGCTCGGCAGACCGATGGATATCGTCTTTACTGTTGTGGAGCTTGCTGCGATCGGCGTCTCCGTATTTATCGCGAAGTCCATCACGCAGGACGGTCAGACGAACTGGTATGAGGGACTGTTGCTCATTGCCGTCTATTGCATACTGGGATACTCGTTCTATCTCGTCTAAAAGAACGGCTAATAAAAGAAGCGCACGATCTCTGAGATCGTGCGCTTTGTTCTTGAATTAGAATGATTATTCTTTATTATTCAGCGCCTCATACAGCGTTGCCAAGTTTCTTTCCAGCTTGCTGAGGATTTGCTTGCCGACGGCCTCCTGTACAAGCCCGACACGCACAGCATAATCGACTTGCCGGGAGAAGCCGTACATCTGAGTATCCAATACTTCCTCATAGAGAGGACAATATCGAGTAGCCAGATTCTCCATCTGTACTTCAATCAGTTTTTCTATTTTATCGGCATCTTCCTTCAGAAGATGTAATGCCCTGAGATTCAGTTGCTCCTGTAAATCAGATGAAGTCATGTATATCCCCCCCTATATCCTCCGCATAAACCACAAATCTATTCTATTCTTAATATTAGACGAAATTGCAGACCAATACAAGAAGAAGCATCGGAATAAAGCCTGAAAAAAAACACCCCCGCCCATGAGCGAGGGTGTTTCGTGCTTCTTACTCGGCTACAACTTTTACATCCAGACCGTGTTTGGCAAAAACAGCGGATACGGCAGCCTTAGCTTCGTCAGCGTCTGGCCCGTGAACATGGAGTTCATAGCTTTTCGTATTAACCAAAGTAGTGAAGAGTCCAAGAATACTCTTTACGTCGATATACTTATTGTCTGCTTGAAGCACGATCGAAGAAGTGTACTTACCAGCGGTTTGCGCAATTTCTACTACAGCCTGATTGTTATTCGACATCGTAATCCCTCCGTGAGCAACATTAAAAACATAACTTAATGATACATTGAATCCGCTTTCCAAGCAAGGGAATTCTCCTATTTCAGGTTCTCCGGATTCAATCCTTCCAATTCAGGAAGGACAAAAATTCCGTCCTTGCGAATAAGCACATCATCAAAGTAAATTTCCCCGCCGCCGTAATCCGGACGTTGAATCAGAACCAGGTCCCAATGGATGGAGGAGCGGTTGCCGTTATCCGTTACACCCTCATAGGCCTGCCCTGGAGTGAAGTGCAGACTTCCCGCAATTTTCTCGTCAAACAGAATGTCCTTCATCGGATGCAGAATATACGGGTTAAAGCCAATTGCAAATTCCCCGATATATCTTGCTCCTTCATCCGAATCCAAAATTTCATTCAGACGAGTTGTATCGCTGCCGGTCGCTTCTACAATTTTGCCGTTCTCAAAGCGGAATTTGATATTTTCAAAGGTAATTCCATTATAGAGCGTTGCTGTGTTATAGCTAATCGTACCATTAACGGAATCACGTACAGGGGCGGTGTATACCTCGCCGTCAGGAATGTTCTTCTGACCGGAGCATTTTTCAGATTCGATGCCCTTGATGGAGAAGGACAGGTCTGTGCCTGGTCCTGTGATGCGTACCTTGTCGGTCCGGTTCATCAGTTCAGATAATGCATCCTGAGCCCGGTCCATCTTGGCATAATCCAAATTGCAGACGTCAAAATAAAAATCCTCAAAGGCTTCTGTGCTCATATTCGCCAACTGAGCCATGCTGGCATTCGGATAACGAAGCACAACCCACTTCGTCCGTTTTACCCGTTGCTCGCTATGTACCGGATGAGAGTACAGCGAGTTATACAGCTTCATCTTGTCCTTTGGCACGTCAGACATGTCGTTGACATTAGAGCCTGCACGAATGCCAATATAGCAATCCATCATCTTCATGCGGACCAGATCATACTCGGCCCAAGCTTTGATACCTTCCTCGGTTGCATTTTTCAGCTGCGAGCTTTGCACGGCCTTGTCTGTAAGCTCCACAAAGGCGTTGCCGCCCTTCTTCCCGATTTCCTCGACAACTGCCTTAAGCAGGTCGCGCTCGTCGCCAATCATCTCTACGAGCACATTCTCTCCCGGTTGAACATTGACTGAATAGCCGACCAGGTTCTCCGCTAATTTCTGAATTCTTGGATCTTTCATGTACAGTAAGCCTCCTCCAAATACTTGCTCTCGCTATTTTCGCAACGAACCCGCTGCCTGAACATCGTTCGACATTAGTTGAACAATGGTTAATTTATCTATTTCATTGTAGCACGGCACAGAACAGAAGTCAGCACAGCCTATTTACCGTATTCAAATTTACTGTCTGTAAGCAATGCCTCCTGTTCCTGAATTCCACGGGTATTCGTATAGAGCAGCCTGGTCTCTGAGGTCATGCGCTGTGGAAGTCCTGTGTTGCGGTTAATCGTCAAATAATAGACGGACTCTGCCTGACAAGCAGCAAGCATGTTGTCGAGATGTTTCCTCCCCTTCGACCATTCCCGTTCCAGTTCCGACTCGACCTCGCTGCGCTGTCCCTCCGGGAGATCCTGCAGTCTGTTCTGCCAGCCGGTACGTACCGCTTCCATCTCCTTGATCAGTTGCTTGTTCAGTGTCTCCTTCGCAGCCTCCGGGTCAAGCTGGATGCGCAACACCCGAGTTCCTCTCGCCGCCGCATGCTCCTCGGTAATGGTCTTGGCAACGCGGCGAATAGATTCGATCTGTTCCAGCGGATTAAATCTGGACAGCCCTGCCGTGAGCGCGGATACTTGGCTATCTGCTACTTTCCAGGTTTCTCCGTTCCAGGCCAGCTGAATCTGAGCTTGCGGGGTACTGGCCGCCTCGATCTGCTGCCCCTTGTTCTGGCCTCCGTCCGTTGAAGGAAGCGTACTCTGCATGCTTAGCTTCTGGTGATCCTTCAGTTCGCCGCTGTACCCCAACTGCTCATCCAAATTCCAGCGCTCTCCCCTAGCCACTGCCGCCTGACCTTTAAACTTCAGCGAATCAATCCCTGCCAGCCCTGACCAGGTAAAATCAAACCACTCCTCAGCCGTTTTTGATTCCTGCCAGCCGCAAGACGCTAAAAGAAGCATTACCATGCACAGACAAGCCACTCTGCATATTGTAGATTTCCTCATCTGATCTTTACCCTCCTTCCAACAGCATACGCTGGAGCCTTCGCCTTACTTATTCCGGTGTTTATTTAGGCTTAGACTGTCCTTCGCATGAAAATCTATACAAAAAAAGAAGCCTGCATAATTCAACCTGCAGGCTTCCCGCACCGATGGCTTACTTATCCAACGCGAGACTGGTTCCTCCCGCTCTTCTTAGCCTTGTACAAGGCCATATCGGCCAAATAGAACAAGGACTCCACGCTGACCTTTTCGGATTCAAGTGTCCATCCTGAAATTCCGCAGGATACGGTGACCTTGGGCTGGGTCTCGGAGGCGACTCTCAAACGCACCGTCTCCGCAATTTGATGCCCGATATGAATGTCCGCCTCCGGCAAGTAGATCGCCAGTTCTTCTCCGCCCCAGCGGGCTGAAATATCGCTTTTCCGAACCGCGCTTCTTATAATTGCACATACTTGCTTTAATATCCGATCTCCCACCTGGTGACCATAAGTATCATTAATCTGCTTAAAGGAATCGATATCAACGATAATCAAACATCCCTTTTCATGAAGCTTGAGCATCTCCGAAACCCGATCATCCAGATACCGCCTAGCGTACAGCTCAGTCAGCATGTCCTGGTTAGCCATTCGCTGCACTTCCGCATGCAGGGAAGCATTTGCAATCGACAGGCCTATATGAGAGGACAGCACTTGCAGAAGCCGGTAGTTTTCGTAGGAGAAGAAATGCTCCATCCGATGCGCAAGCATAATGGTGCCGATCACCTCTCCCCTTACAATAAGCGGCGTGACCATCAATGATCTTGAACCCGTTTCCTCCATAAGCTTGGACTGCAATCTGTTATCGGCCTTGTAATCTGATAATATCATCGGCTCCCGAGTGGAATAGACCACGCCTGAGAATCCATAGTCCTTAGGAAAATACTCCTTGGCTAACTCCGGAATATTGCAGGCCATCACTTCAAAAAATTCGCTGTCCTTATCAATCTGACAGATGCAGCAGTATTCCGCATGAAAAATAGACAGAAGTTCTTCAGTGGCGAATTTGAATACTTCCTTCAGACGAAGGCTCTCATTTAACCGCTTAGTCAATTCATTTATCAGCCTAAACTCACTCACCAGAAGATTGGACTGCTCGTACAACTTGGCATTTTCAAAGGCTGAACCGGCCGTGTCCGCCAACATTTCGATCAAGCGCAGATCCGCTTCCTCAATATCGCTCCGGGGAATCACCAAGTGAAACACGCCGTATACTCCTTGTTTTCCGGTCAGCGGAACTGCAGCTTCCAGACACGGCTGCTGCATTTCGTTCAAACACTCGTGCTGAAGCATCTTCCCCTGCATAAATGCCCTGACGCACATGTGGTCGTCTTCACCCTGAAGCTGCAAGGATTTAACCCGCGGGTCCCGGCTAAGATAATCCTGGGACATCAGAAGCTCAACCTCGGCTCCCGGATACATCCCCGAAATCCGCTCGAACACTTCGGTAAGCACAGCATCCACATCTATTTGATCATGCAGCTTCTGAACCACCTGGAACAGGATGGTTCTCCGGTGCTCCTCCTGTCTGGACTTGTGCTGGAGATTCAGTACATCCGAGACGAACAACGCTTCAAAGGCTTTGTAGAAGCACGACAAAAAATACCTTCCCGCCATCTCCGCCCATGACAGTGCAAACGATTCGCCCTCAGGCGGTAATCCGCCGATCCTGCAGCCCAGCACGGCAAACAACTCCCCTGTATGCCTGGACAGCAAGGGGACAGCAAGGTAGTGGCTGCCTTCGGAGAGTGAAGATACGGCTGCGCGGTGATTCACGCAATCCTGTACAACCCGGTTCCCCTCCACCATCTCCTGGTGAAGAAGCAGCTGGCCGGAGTAATCCGCAATAAACCAGACAACATCATCCGTGCCCGGAAGCAAAGGCAACTCCTTCGACCATTCTTCATAGGTCTCAAGGATCAGAGGTGTAATATAAGGATAATCATAGGAAGTGATATCCACGAATTCAAGCCAGTCCGTATAGTCCATACGTTTCCGAGCTGAATCTACGGTTTGGGGAGAAAAGCCAGCGTTGCCTTGCAATGTCGTCATCAGATCGTCATGGGGATGTTTGGCCATAGATAAGCTCCCTTTCACTCTCGCCTCTCTTGAGAAGCGAAGAAGTTATGTACTCGAAGCCTTTCGACTCTGGATGCAGGATGATTAACGAATTGACAGCCGCTTGTCCGTATTATTTATGTACATCCATTCTACTATCTAATTAACCCGTTTGCATTAAAAAATCTCTATTTTCCAAGCTTTTCTTAGGACAAAAGAACTATCGACAAAATTCCGGGAGAACATACATATTACGCTCTATGCATATTACATCTTACATTGAGAGCATTGACAAGTTTGCTTGGCAACATTACAATAAGAGTATGCCAAGCACACTTGGCAAAAAAATGAGGAGGGATTCAGAATTAACAGAGAAGAAATCCTGTCCAGAAGCAGGAAAGAAAATAAAGAGCAAGATTTATATAAGATTGAAGTCCAGGTCCAAGCGGGAAATATCGGCTCGCAGACGGCGACTTTATTGGCCACCTTCTTTTTTGTAACAGAAGCTCTGATTGGTAAAGGTTTCGATTTTGGCTTGTATGCCATTATCTTGTCTGTTTTCGCTGCTAGCTTCATCTTTAAAGCCATCCGATTAAAATACAGAAAAGAAATAATTTTGGCAACTGTGTTTACCCTTGCGACGTTGATTTTATCAACTGCCCATATTATTACACTAACGAAAGATCTTGTATGGTGAGTCCGTGGAAGATAAATTAATACTGAGAAATCATTTGAAAATAGTAAGGGCTGATAAAAATCTGTCGCAGGCACAGCTCGCAAAATTAGTCGGGGTTTCCAGAAATACCATAAGTTCTATTGAAACCGGCCAATTCAATCCCACAGCAAAGCTAGCATTGATTCTTTGCATCGCTCTTGACGTGAAGTTTGAGGATCTGTTTTATTTTGACTAACACCGTTCATTATTTATTGGCTGTATTTCCTAATATCGGTTCAGGACTTACCGTTTTGGTTGACCAGGATGGAAAGCCTTTATTAAACCAATAACTTCCCAGGAGGACATTTATTATGGAGCATATTCGCGATTATTTTTTAAGCTTTGTACCCGGACTGGAAGGTAACGTATATTTGCAAATCGCAAGCATCTTTATTCTTTCTATCATCCCGTTTTTCGAAGCCCACGGTGCAATACCTTTAGGAATCGTTTTAGGGTTTCCTGCGATCCCCGTTATTTTATCGGCAATTGCCGGCAACCTTGTATCCGTAATGGCATTTATCTGGATCATTAGTAAGCTGCGTGCCAAAATAGTTAAGAACAAAATAAAAAAAGAACCAAGTAAACGTGCAATAAAAGCAAGACGATATTTTGAAAAGTACGGGGTTCCAGGCGTCTCCTTGGCAGGTGTTTTGTTAGGATTCCACCTTTCAGCCGGCATTGCGCTGGGAGCGGGCGCCAAAAAAAATTATGTCAGTTTGTGGATCACTATTTCAATTGTTTTATGTGCCGTCATTTTTGGAGTTGTATTTCGATCCAGCGTGGCAGTTCTTTCCTGACCTCCGCGTGATCAAAGAAAAGGTCATCCTGTCAAGGGTGGCCTTAAAATTTGCCGTTGCAGATGATACGCTGAACCGTATCACAAGTAACGGCAAGGCTCACTGCGCTATGCAACAAATTGATCCGGATTCTGTTTGGCATCTTGAAGAAAAGTCATGCATTCTGGGAGAACAAGATGCTGGCTGATATCCTCGATTCGCAAGTGAACCGGTTGCCGCCTAAGTAACAGTTTTAATAGCAAAAACCATGACAACAATAGCACGGATAAGTCGGATTTAACATACGGACGTAGATCCTGGCGTGCAGCATATTCTGACCTCCGCCTCAGTCATGGATTGATTGATATTCGTTTGCGTATTATTTTGCATAAGCGTGTCTTTGGCAATGTTAAAGGAAGGGGATCAGGGAATACTACGCCCATAGAGTAAAAGAGAGCAAGCGCTGCTGATTAATCAAGGTGTACATGCTAAGATTATTTCTGAACGTTTGGGACATGGAAATATTACGACAACTATGAACATATACGGCCATGCACTGCGATCCGCTGACCAGGCAGCTGCTGATAAACTGGCTTCTCTGTTTTCCACACGCAGGGATAAGCATAACAAAAAGACACTCGGTTAATTATGCTGAGTGTCTTTTTGCGTGTCGAATTGTAACCATATATTGCATAAGTAAAATTGAGTTTCACATCAATTTCACATCATTACAGAAATTAAGTATCTTTCTATTAAAAATTCAATACCTGTTACATATTAAAAACTCTTGATATACAGGAGTTCTTCACTCTGTATTATTTACGCACAATCAACGCAACGTTTTCTATATGTGAAGTATGCGGGAACATATCCACTGGCTGCACCTCTACTGTCCGGTACCCACCATCCTCCAAGATCCGCAAATCCCTCGCCAATGTCGAAGGATTACACGACACATATACCACCCGTTCCGGCTTCATCTCCAGGATCGTCTCCAGCAGGCGCGGGTCACAGCCTTTGCAGGGCGGATCGACGACGATGACGTCGGCTTCGATGCCCTGCGCGGGATGACGTCTTCGGAAGTCCCACCTCAAACGTCACATGTTTCATGCCGTTCAATTCAGCGTTGGCGCGAGCGTCTTCGATCGCTTCTTTGACGATTTCGACACCGTAGACGCGCTCAGCATGCTGGGCAAGGAACAGCGACTTCCGTCCCGGCTGCAAAGAAGGTCACGCTTACCGGTACGACAGCTTTGATTCCAAGTACGAAACGCTTCGGTATACACGGCCCGGCGAGTGCAAGCACTGTTCGTTTGCCGAAGAAGGCTGCCAAAAGGTATTTAAGATTCGACTTGAAACCGACGTGCGCAGACACACGTATCCAGCTAGAGGCAGCGAACGTTTTGCTGAAACGAACAGCTGTCGAGCGTGTCTTTGTCTATCTGAAGGAATACTTCGGTTTAGGACGGACAAGGCATCGCGGCGTACGTGCTACCGTTGATTTTCAATTAAGTATGCTTGCCTATAATCTCAGTAAA
Organism: Paenibacillus brevis; assembly: GCF_018919145.1. GTDB lineage: Bacteria > Bacillota > Bacilli > Paenibacillales > Paenibacillaceae > Fontibacillus > Fontibacillus brevis. The sequence continues at coordinate 38,194 of NZ_JAHLQJ010000011.1, read as the reverse complement.
TTCGCTCTAGAAAAGTTGAACAAACAGTTAGAAACTACATCCGCTCAAGCTTCATAATGAATTTTAAAAACCCCTTTCACGGCAAACGCGATAAGGCATTAAGAAAAATGACTTGCAATTGATCGGCTGAGTAGTTAAGTCTGTTTCCGAATTCAACGGCCTGCACAATAGCTTCAGTTACGAGGCGCTCCTTATCTTTCGCGATTTTCTGTTCGTCTGCGTGAACAAAAGTTCCCATTCCCTGGGAGGCCAGAATATATCCTTCACGTGATAAGTCTCGATATACCCTTTTCGTCGTGATCAAGCTGCAACCGAATTCGGCTGATAGCTCTCGTACAGACGGCAGTCTAGATCCCAGTGGATATTCTCCTCTAATAATGGCATTGCGGATCTGGATTTTTATTCTAATATAGAGAGGCATTTCGTCTTTGAGCATTAATTTCACCCCCGTTTTCACTCGAAAACTTGTTGCTGAAAGTAAAAAGGGCAACAAGTTCGACCAACGTCATACCGTGCCGTACTCGAATGCCTTTCTTCGTATCATTCGGCTCCATGATGAGAAATTCATTATTGGCTTCCTCATCAACGGGCTCTCCCGCAGGGAATTGCCATCCAATCGTCAATCGCAACGAATGAATGACAGCTCCTGCTTGAGTAGCGCAGATCAATCCAGATGCACTGCGGATCGTTCCGTGTTGGCTGCGTTCCCTCCCAATTTCAACGAGAGGCTTGCAAAAGCGGCAATCAGAATAATCGCAGCGGACATGCCATAAACGGGGACAAGCGTAAAGGCCTTCATGAGCGGGCCCGCCATAGCGGTCCCGGCCAGCGTCCCAGCCATGAGCAGCGGCGTAATCGCACCGTTCACGCGCCCGATATAGGCTTCCTCAACCAGTTTCATCATAATAGCGCCGAGCACGATTTGCATGAACGCCGTCATGACGCCGACCGAGAAGCGCATCGCAGCTGTCAGGTACACCCAGACGGATAGAGCCTCGACAATGATGGAGCAGGACAGGAATGCGATGCCTACGAAGATGACAACCCGCGGATTTAATTTTTGACCGAGAAACGCTGCAGCCGCGCCTCCAACCAGCATGCCTGCGCCGGATAGTGCATGGAACCATTGGACGCTTTCTTTGTGGAGTTGAAGACGTTCGGTCACGATAAAGATGTCCAACGGCTAGATCAAACCGGACCCAAGCCCGATACAGGCGAACGTGATCGCGATAACAATCAAATTACGTTTGCCGCGGATATAGCGGAACCCCGCCTTCACATCCTCAAGAATCGGCACAGCCCTGCGTTCAGGCGGGCGCGGCGATGGAGGAAGAGCGAGCTGGACCAGTACCGCCGCAAGGAACAATCCGATCATCGCAGCCAGCGAGTAGACTAGGCCAAGCGTTGAATATATAAGCGTTCCTACGACAGGCCCTACTATAATGAACAAGGACATGATCCCTTGAGAAATACTGATAGCCGGCGCCAGCAGTTCCCCGGGCACATGCCGTTTGAACATGACGGCCGAGGAAGGCTGTGAGAACTGGCTTACGATGGCCGACACGACCGTCGCGGCGAATACGGCCTGCCAAGAGCCCACAAGCACAAACAATAGAATGACGCCTATCGACATTGCGCTTAGCAGATCGCCGGTGATCATCGTCCGCTTCGGATTCCACCGGTCAGCGAAGGCACCGCCGATGAAGGAAAACAGGAATATCGGAGCATACTCCATTACATTCAGCAGGGATACGGCGACGGGATCGCCATTGGTCTGCTCCATCACGTAGAACAGTAGCGAGATATTCCGTATCCAGATGGCCGACTGCTGCAGAAGATCAGCGAATGCTACGATCCGGAATACCTTGTTGGAAATCAAGGCTTTCATATGACATCTCTCCTTGTGGACGATACAAAACCGACCGTCCGGTCTAATTGTTGGATAAAAAAATTTATTGCATCGCTATTCCTTGCAGCAAGAGGTCGATCGCAGTCCGGTACAAGCCGACAATCCGCTCGCCTTTATATGTGTCATACGATGATATACCTAAGCCTACAACGAGACCGTGTACAATTAAAGTGAGATCTTCAAGCGGGATCGGCCGGAACTCCCCGCTTCTTATTCCTTCCTCCAACAGCCTTTCAAAGATCGGATAATGCATGCTTGTCAACGTCTGCAGCTTGTCTAGTATCTCGCGATCCCCGTTCTGGCTTCCTGAAAATTCTTCTGCAGCCCGCAGCAGCGGGTTCCGGAAATCCTGGGCGTAATGCTCGGCAAGCCGGTACAATTTCTCCCGCGCCGTACTAAGCGGCTTCTCTATCTCTTGCCACTTCCCGGTCCACTCCAGCATGGAAAGCTCAAGGATGTACAAAAACAGCGATTCCTTATTCTTAAAATGATGATAAATACTGCCCTTGCTCGATCCCGATAACAGCCGAATCTCGTCCATGGTCGTCGCAGAATAACCCTTTAGTTCGAACAATTTTTTGGCTTTGGAAGCAATGTTGCGCTTTGTTTGTTCGCCGTGGTCCGTATACTTTGTCATCCGATCACCTCCTTGTATTTAGACCGACCGTTCAGTCTATCCTTAATATAAGGGCCTTTACTTCACTTGTCAACACGATTCGAGTTCCTCTGTCACCAAGGAGCGAGAGCCCTTATTAAGGTTCCTCGCTCCATCGGTTTCTTCCTTTGATCATGCTAACAGGCGCCTATTCTACGACCACGCGAATCTTAGCTGACTTGCTGCCAAACTTAACTGTTAATATGGCGTTTCCTTTACCTTGCGCAGTAACTATGCCGTGCTTAACATGAGCAACCGTTATCTTGGAGGAACTCCAGATCCCGTCGGTGGTGATTGTCCGTTCCGAGTTATCCATGTAGGTCGCGATGGCTTCCAGTCGGATCGTTTGATCGCTTTTTAACGTTAGCTGGGTTACAGGTTTGCCGCTTCTATAGGCATCCAGATACTTTAGTTGATCGACATCGACACTGATACTGACCGTTTTCCCCTGATACTTGGCGGTTACTTTCGTTTTTCCGGCAGCGATGGCCGTTATTTTGCCTTGCGATACGGAAGCGATCTTCAAGCTGCCGCTCGTCCATTCGGCCTGAGAAGTGACGTCCTTCGTTCGGCCATCCGGCAGCGTCGCGGTCAATTGTACAGCATGGGTCTTGCCGGATTGCATCGCCAAAATCCCTGCATCCGCCTCCAGCTTCTGGACAGCACCGACTTCAACCGTAATGGTTACCGTTTTTCCGCCATATTTTGCGGTTACGCTTGTCTTGCCAGCAGAAAGCGCCTGAATGAAACCTCCGTTAACATCGACAATCGTTTTCGAGGAAGAAGACCACTCCGCTGTATCCGTTACATCGCTTTTATTGCCGAGAGCGTCCGTCGAAGTGAGTTTAACCTGCTTGCTCTCGTTCACTTCCAGCATGAGTGCGTAGGTGTCGGCCGTCAGCTTGCTGGCGACATCCACATCAACAGATACGGTCACCGATTCGCCGCCGAAGGAAGCCTTGATGGCAGTTGTGCCCGGACTGTTCGCCGTAATTTGACCTTTGTAGACCGACGCAACGTTCGATTCGGACGAACTCCATTCCGTATCCGTCGTAACGTCCTTTACAAGCCCGTCCTTGTAGGTAGCGGTCAGGGTGACCGTGGACGAATCGTTTTTGCGGAGCGACAATGTCTTCTGGCTTGGCGTCAGCTTCTCAATGACGCCAACGGACACCACCATCGTCCCTGTGCGCGTGCCGTATGTCACGGTAATCGTCGATGTGCCGCTCTTCAAGCCGGTTATGGTTCCTTTGTGGACCTCGACAACATCCGGATTAGAGGAGCTCCATTGGGCGAGCGCGGAGACATCCGTTATACGGTTATCGATGTAGTGGGCATTGGCCTCCAAGGCCACCGATTCTCCGATTTGCATGTCCACCCTTGTTTTGCTCAGAACGATCTGTTTGGGAATATCCACTCTGACAGTCGCTGTCGCCTCTTTGCCGCCGTAGGCTGCTTTAATGTTGGCTGTGCCCGATTTGTAGCCCGTCACCTTGCCTTTGATGACATCGGCAATCGACGCATCATCGGACGACCATTGTGCTTTATCCGTTATCAACTCTTGCGTCCCATCCGCAAAAGTGGCGTAAAGCTTTAAATCGTAGGATTTATTCAATTCCAAGTCTAAGGAAGCCGAATCGAAATCCAGACGCTTAGGCACCTCTACATCCACATGAACGGTCACTTTTTTGTCTCCATAAGCGGCCGTAATCTCTGCAGTTCCGGACTTTTGCCCGAACACTTCGCCATTTACCACATAAGCGACCGACTCGTCGGAGGATTTCCATTGTGCCTTATTTGTAATATTTGCAGTTTTCCCATCCATATAAGTCAATGTCAACTCAAGCTGCTCGGATTTTCCGACACGCAGGAACAATTCTTGCTTGTTGACTTCCAGCTTGCGGGAAGCTTCGACCTGCACTTTAAGGGAAGCGGTTTTCGTTCCGTATGTAGCTGTAATCGTCGCCGTTCCGGCGCTGTATGCTTTAATAACGCCCTTTATTGCGTCCGCTACCTTCTCATTGTCGCTCCCCCATTCTGCCTTATCGGATACATTTTGCATGGAACCATCGGGATAGGTAGCGGTCAGAACCATTTGCTTATTTTCGTTAACTAATAAGTTGAGTTCCTCATATTCCATATCAATTCGTCTGGCCAGCTCGACCGAAGCTTTCACTGACAGGCTTTGGTTGCCGTACTTGGCAGAGACTTGGGCTGTTCCGGACTTCTTGCCTGTCACCAAACCATTCACGACAGTTGCTACACTATAATTATCGACAGACCACGCAGCCTTCTTCGTTACATTCTCGCTGGATCCATCCTCGTAAATAGCGGTCAACTCAATTTGTTGTTCCTTCCCTACACGCAGATCGAAGTCATTAACATCCATCGTCAATGCCTTGACCTTTTTGCTCACCGATACGTTTACGATGACGGTCTTTCCCTGATAGGTAGCGGTAATGACCGCCGTCCCTTCTTTTTTGGCCGTTATGGTGCCCGCATACACCGCAGCGATCTCCGAATTGCTGCTGCTCCAGTCTGTCTTGATCGTCACATCGCTTGTGCTTCCCGTAACATATACCGCTGTTGCAGTCAGAGAGACGGAGGCCCCAACCTCAAGCGTCGCTTCATTTTTATTCAAGATCAGCCGTGAGATTTCCGCCTCCGCGGCCATTGTAATGGCAGTATTTTGAATAAACAAAAGCAACAACAGCATCCCGGCGACAGCCGCGCGAAATCTTTTAGACATCATTCACAACCCCTTTTTTTTGACATTGAAGCATATACGCGCCACTGCCGGACCGCTTTTCTCTGCGAGTCCGGCAGCCTTTCCAATCCTCGTCAATTGCTCATTTTGCCTCCAACAAATGTGCAGGCATTTCCACAATAGTTTCCATATGCAAAGCCATGCCACGCAACTTCCGTTTAATGCGATGGATTCTCGACTTCACAGCGCTGATCGACGTTTTCTGACAATCGGCAAGTTGTTCATAGGTGAAGCCATACTTGTAGACGAGCAGTAGCACCTGCCGGTTGATAGGCTTCAACGAAGAGAGTAATCCACTAAGGAAGTCCTGATCGACGATTGCCCCTTCCACGCTGGTTTCTCCCAAGCAGGCGTCCTGCAACGACCGATAGCTGTACATTTCCCGGCATTGCTTGCGATACATGTCAATCGCCACATTTCGGGAGACCGCCTTGAGCCATGCGTGTATCTGGCCCTGCTGCTTCAACGAGTCGATGCGGCAGTAAGCCTTCAAGAACGTCTCCTGAACCGCATCCTGCGCCAGCTCCCGATCCTTGGTAACCGAGTAGGCCGTAAAGTAAACCAGTTTGAAATAACGGGTGTACAGCATGTGCAGCAGTTCGGCGTTCGACATATCCCGCTGCTCTTTTTCGTTACTCATTCAAATACGTTGTTACCCGATTCTGGATCAGCTTGCTGACTTCTTCTGCCGATTTCTGCCCGCTCTTAAAGCTTTCGAACTCCTCCAGAGCGATCGTTAACACTTTCATATCGCCGGATCTGAGAGCGCCCGCTTCCGCGACCAGCTTCTGTACTTCCGCAATCCGGCTTTTCAACGTTTCGCTGCTCGGCAGCTGTTCTTTCGGGATCGGCAATTCAATGGTTCCGCTCTCGATAACTTGCAGAACTTCATTCAATTTCTTATCGAGGGCGACTTTGTTGACCGGCAATCCAAAAAGATCTGGCGAAGCTTGCGTCTCATCGGAGAGCAAAAACTTGATGAATTCCCATGCTTCGGCTTGAACGTCGGATTTGCTGTTAATTCCAAAGCTGTCCATGGTCTTGAACGGTACGCCTACCTTCTTTCCGCCTGCGCTCGGCTTCTGGTAATAATCAAAGTCCGAGGACATCGTCAGTGCCACCATAGGGTTCATTATGCCGACCATTTTAAATATCGCTTTATTAGGGTCTGACGTAAAGCCTTCGCTGAGCAAGCCTTCGTCATAGATCGACTTGACTTCCTTCATCATGCTGAGGAACATCTCCGAGTCAAAGTTCGGCTTGCCCTGTCCGACCAGCTCCTCGTAATTCTCCTCGATATAATCGTAGAGAAGCGGTGACATTGCCATATTGTAATATCCTTCGTAGCCCCCCTGCTGCTGCAGTTTGTTGGCGACGTCCTTGAATTCACTCCAGCTCCAAGGTTTATTTTTGTCGACTGAAATATTCGCCTGTTTTAGCAACGAGGTATTTCCTTGAACCGTTTCGAGCGAAATGGAGAGCGGCATGACATACAGCCCGTCCCCGTCTTGGGAGGCCTTCAAAATATTGGCGTATACCGCGTTTTGATCGAACGAGCTGTCTTTGGCGATCAGGTCGTTCAAGTCGACCAGCAGTTTTTTGTCGACGAACTTGTCTTGCGGCAAGTTGTTCATGAGAATAAGGTCAGCGCCTTTGCCGGAAATAGCTTGTGTCGTTACCGATTGTACGTATTTTTCAACGTCTGCTTCCGAGAGCATCTCCCCGGTGCCGTCGCTTTCCGTTCCTGTCGACGCTTTGTATTCTTTTATTTCGATTTGAATGTCCTTATGCTTTTCCTCGAATGACCTCACAGCGGATTCCATGAAACGATTTTTCCTCAGGACAGATACAACGACGGTTTTCTTGCCGTCCACCGTCAAACTTTGGGAATCGTTTGTGGGAACGCCCTGGGAAGCGCCTATGGGAGCGCCTTTGGAACTGCTTGCGGGAGACACGCCGCCGCTTTTCGCACACGCGGATAACAGCAGTACGATGGACAGCATGACTAACCAAACCGATTTTCTCAAATGAATCATCCTCTCAATTTAATCGAACGCGATTGCCTTCCTGCAACGGTTCGCTTGAATCTGTCACAATGTCTTCTTCCGGGTAAAGGCCACCAAGCACGACGATCTCCTCGCCGTTCCCTTTCCCCGTATTCACATAAGCCTTCTGGACCGTGTATGTGTTGCCGAGGGAGCTTCGATTTTCGCGAACAACAAATACATAACTTCCGCTTCCGTCTTTTTTGAGCCATTTTTTGTTGATGACAAGACCCTGCTCCTTAAACGGCTTATTCCAACTGACGCTGGCGTACTCACCTCCTTTAAGGTTGTTTCCTGTCACGTAGACGATGATTGTTTTTTGCGTCTTGGGGACGCTGTCCGGATTATCGCTTTCAACGCCCGGCTTGTTGCCGCCGCCCGAGACCGCGTCCTTGATTTCTTCGACGGTTCCTTCGATCTGCCGGGGCTTATCCTCGTTCACGTCAACAGACACTTTCTCGCCTTTACGAATCAAATCGGCGCTTTCTTTTTCAATCGTAAAAGTGAATTGGAATCCCTTTCCGGTCTCCACCAGCGTCAACACCCGCTGCCCCTGTGGGATGTTCATTCCTTCCTCGGCTTGAAGGTCCGCCACATTGCCGTCCGCAGGCGAAGTCAACGTGCGCTTTTGTTCTATATCTTTGCGCAGTGTTTCTATTTTCCGCATCGCGATGTCCGTATCTATCCGATCCAGTTCAAGGTCGCGTGTGGCCTTGCGGACCTCTTCCTCGTCCCCCGAGCGCTGAGCAGCCATGAATTGTTCTTTAAGCAGTTCCCGGTTCAGGTTTCTTTTCTTCAATTCGTCCTCCGCATCGAGAAGCTGCTGCTGCGCTTCTGTTACGTCGAACGTTATGAGAATCTGCCCCTTCTTGACTTGTTGTTCCTTGCGAACATGCACCTTTTCCACCTTCCAGCCGCTGTCGCTGTTTAATTCCGTTTGCTTGCGCGGCGTGATCTCACCGCTGCCTTCGATGTGAAGGGCCAACGTTTTTTTTATAGGCTTCTCGGTCGTCACTTTGGGCAGCAAGGCGGTTTGAAGCGTTTGGCTGAACAACGTAAATCCAGCCAGTACGAGAAGCAGTGCAGCCAGTGCAATGCCGGCAATCTGTTGTTTTCGCTGTACCATGTTGCCATTCTCCTTTCGCTCAGCCTTTTACGCCGGAAAGCTGGATTCCTTCAATAAAATACCGTTCGGCGCTTAAGAACAGAAGCACCATCGGCATCATATAAACAACCGAAACGGCAAACGATACGCCGAGCAGATCTTCTTGTATGCGGGAGAGAAAGACCGAGAGCGGCTGCATGGCGGCATCCTGAAGAAAAATGAGCGGCTGCTCGACCATATTCCAATAGTCGACGAACAGGAGCACGACGAGCGCGGCGATGCCCGGCTTCACCATCGGCAGCGCGATCGATACGAGTATACGCATGATTCCCGCTCCATCCATCTTGGCCGCTTCGATAAAAGACGAATGGATGTGGAGCATGAATTGCCTGAGCAGAAACACGCCGAATGCTCCGAACACGCCGGGGAGTATGATGGAGCTGGGATGATTCAGAAGGCCTAGACGATCGGCCATCAAATAGTTGGGCACAAGCGTCACCTGGAACGGCATCAGCATCGTCATCAGATAGATAAAAAACAAAGCTTCTCTGCCCCGAAAACGCAGCTTTCCGAACGCGAATGCGGCGAGCGTTGCCACAATCGTTTGTCCGACGATGATGGGCACCACCATATATACTGAATTCCAGAACAGGTGCAGAAATTGCGGCGACGAGATCAGCACTTCTTTATACTGCTGGAAGGACACCCAGTCGGGAATCCATTTCAAATTGACGAACGAGCTCGTATCGGTTTTGCCCAACATGCCGTAGTTGGCACTGATTTCCCGCTTCGTCATCAAAGAATTGACGACGGGCAGGACGACGGGCAGCAGCAGCAGACCCGCGATGGGAATTAACAGCAGCGAGCGCAGCAACGGCGCGCCCCATCCCTTTATCACATCATTCACCTCCCTCTTGCTCCTACTCCATGAATGAGCGGAACATCCGTTCCGTGCGGAACAGAATGAACACGAGCGCCATGATGCAAAGCGCCATCAATACTGCCGCCGCGGACACTTTCTGAATATCCAGGGACAAAAACATGTTGTTCATGTAATGCTGCATCATATAAATGCGATCGTGCGGGTAAGCGCCGGCAACCAGGTACGTCTCGCGGAACACCTTGAACGAATTCAACACGGACATCAGTACGACCAGAAACGTCGTCGGCGTCAAGTAGATGAACGTAATGCCAAACAGCTTACGCACAGGCCCGGCCCCTTCCAGATCGGCTATCTCATAATATTGCCCCGGAATGTTCTGCAAGCCGGCCAGAAACAGAATGATGTTGTAACCGATGTTTTTCCATATATAAACCAGGATGATTACAAAACCGGCCCATTCCGACTTCATCCAATCTCGGCGGTCAAGGCCGAAGTGCTGAATAACCGCATTGATAGCCCCGTTCCAATCGAACAGGATCTGCCAGACCAGCACGATTGAAGCAACCGGCACGACCAACGGCAGCACATAAGCTGTGCGCAGCCAATTCCGAAGGAACACACGCTGATTCAAAAACAGTGCGAGCAATAGCGATATAGCGACGAGAATCGGCACGCTGATCGCGGTGAACAAGAAGGTGTTGGACGCTGCTTTCTGGAACGAAGAACTAAGCAGCAGTTCCTGGTAGTTCGACAAGGTGAGGCCGCCCCCCAATCGGTCTTCGAATGAGCCCAGAATGCTCTGTCCGAACGGAATGAGGTAGAAGATGGAAAACCCCACTAAGCTTGGAGCAAGCAGCCAGAATGCGCCCATTGCTTCCGATCGAATAAACCGCGAGAAACGGCTGCTGAAGACGTTTGAGGTCGCTTCGTTCTTCATTCTCTGTCCTCCTTGGCAAGCTTCAGCCGAAAGCTGACGCCCGATTGTTCATTGCTCACCTCGATCTGCGCCCCGCAGCTGGTCAAGATTTGCCTGACGATGGCAAGACCAAGCCCGAACTGGCCGCCCGTCCCCGTGCGGTACGGTTCAAACAAGTCTTTCAGCATTGCGGCTTCGAGTAGTGGTCCGTCATTGCGAATTTCAATGATTCGGGTGCGGGACTCGTCCACGGAAGCCGTGATGGAAATTTGTCTATGGGCATAGCGGATTTGATTGTCCAGCAAATTTTCAAACACGACTCGCCATTGCTCGACATTGCCGTGGATTCGCCAAGAAGGCGGTTCAACAATCCAATGAAGCGCCGGTCGGCGGAAGCGCAGCCGCTCCACCGTGCCTTGGACCACATCAGCGATGTTAAACCATTGGTGGGGAACCTCGCGCGAAGAAACGTACTGTAGCCTGCTAAGCGATATCAGTTCGTAAATCCGCTCCATGATCCGGTCGGACTCCTGCAGGATGGTGTCCACGCTTCCCTCCATCGTTCCTCTCGGATAAATGCCGTCAACAATGGACTGCGCATAGTTGCGAATAATCATGACAGGCGTTTTTAACTCATGAGAAATGTTTTGCAGCAGCGCTTGCTGTGTCTCATCCTGGCGAAGCAGCCGCTGGCGCATTTCGTCGAAGGCGAGGGACAGCTTGCCGATCTCGTCTCTTCGTCCCGACTCGAACGGTTCATGCCAGTTGCCCTCCGACATTCGTTTCACTTGGCGCTTCATCCGGGCGAGCGGGCCGGATAAATACCGAGCGAGCCAGATGCAAGGAATCGAGCTGAGTATCATAAATGCGATCAGAAGCAGCAGCAAATTGCGGAACATCGCTCCGGTCATCTCATTGCGATACTCCGACCATGCATAGGAGATCAGTACGCTTGAGCCGCCATTCGAGGTTTTGGAGATGGCGTAAAAAAGGGTGTTGCCATCCACTTTGACTGCGTTAGTCTCAAGCGCTGTTAATTGCCCGGAGGCCTCCTGCTCGAGCCGCCTGGTTAATGAATCGGGCAAGCTCCTGTCACTGTTCAGAAAATACGCTTTCCCTTCCACCAATAATAAATGGCCGATCGCGGGCCCGCCCATGTATCCGGTCGGCTGGACTTTTTCGAGTCGTCCGTCTGCGGGATCGTCATTCGGCGCCGCTTGATCCGTTGGCAGGTTCCTCTTTAACCCCACACCGCCGTCATCTCTGAACTCTATATGTCCTTCACCAGAAATGTCCGTAAGAAAGTTTAATTGCTGCTGGGAATCCCGAATCATCGCGTAGGTTTGCTCGGTAAAAAAGCTTTTCAGCAGATAGGGGAGAACCGAGGCCATCATCAAAAATATGCAAAGCAACAAAGCGGCGAAGACGAACCATATTTTGATTGCCAAAGGCCAATGCTTCATCTTTTCACCAGCCTATATCCGAGGCCGTATAAGGTTTCCAGCCGTAGCTCCGGCATTTTTTTGCGCAATCGCCAGATGAGATCGTCCACGACGCGGTCCGAGCCGAAGTAGTCCCGACCCCAGACCTCATTCAAAATATGTTCGCGCTGCACAACCAATCCGGCATGCGACACAAAATAGTCCAGCAGATCGAATTCCTTGGATGTCAGCTCCACTTCTTTTCCCGAATTCTCCCTCACAATTCGGGCTTGTCTATCAATCGTATATGGCGGATATTCGTCCTGAGCAATCGGCGCAGCAGACTGTGTATGAAGTGCTTTTCCATAAACGCGCTCCAACAGCTTGCTGACGCGGATGATGAGCTCGCGCGTCTGAAACGGCTTCGCCAAGTAGTCGTCGCTGCCCAGCTCCAGGCCGTTAATCCGGTCCAGATCGGAATCCCGTGCAGAAATAAAGATAACCGGAATGGACTCGTTTGCCTTACGGATCTCGCGAATGAGTTGATAGCCGTCTATTCCGGGAAGCATAATATCCAGTATCCACAGATGAGGCTCCTGCGTTATCGCACGTCTGGCTTCCTCCCCATCCTTAAAGGAAATGACATTCCAGCCTTCCCGCTGCAAGTATGAACAAATGAGCTGATTTAAACTGACTTCGTCCTCAACAAGATAAATGGTATACAAGATGATCTCCCCTTTGTGGGCCCAGTTACAACTTACCAAATCAATTTAGCAGAAATATCTTAAGATTATCTGAAATTGTCTGAGCGCGTTGCAGCGAACACCATTCGTGCCCCATTTGAACCGAATGCAAACGCCAAACACGTTATAGACTTCTAATAATTCGCCCACTCTCGAATCGAAGGACGAGCCTGTTCCAACTGTTCCTTGACATAAGTCAAAGAAGCTTGACGCCCAGCAAAAAATATAAAGTGTCCCTTATACAGGCTGTTGATGTATGTTGATGTTTGTCGCTGTAAATCCCCGACCCATCACCATATGTACTTTCGTAAACCCAAACATTCCATGTCTGCCGGCGCATTCTTCACCTTCTGCACGTTTGCGTCGCTCCATCTTACATTGAGAGCATGCATATTACGCTCATGCATATTCCGCTCTTGACTTTATGGACCCAGTTCATATAATATTAATTGTTGATAAAGATCAGGATAGGATCTTGATTAGGGCGTAGCGCATGCGAAGCACCCTCTCGGTTTTTGTTGCCGACAAGACAGCGGCTGAACTTTCTTGTCGGAGGGCGGACATCTATCCTCCGCACGCGCAAACAAAACCCGCGCAAGTAGAACCCTACACAGAAAATTATTGATAAAAAGGAGTCTACCTATACAATGGCACGTTACACTGGTCCTAAATTTAAACTCAGCCGCCGCCTTGGCATTTCCTTGAGCGGAACAGGCAAAGACTTGAAGCGCCCTTTCCCTCCAGGACAACATGGTCCTAACCAACGCAGAAAGGTTTCTAACTACGGTATGCAGCTGTTGGAGAAGCAAAAACTGCGTCATATGTACGGTTTGGGTGAAAAGCAATTCCGCACACTCTTCGCACATGCACAAAAACAACCCGGTATTGCCGGTGAAAACTTCATGGCCCTGCTCGAAAGCCGCCTGGACAACCTGGTATACCGTCTTGGCTTCGCTAATTCCCGTGCAGGTGCACGCCAATTGGTAGCCCATGGTCATATCACAGTGAACGGCAAGAAAGTGGATATCGCTTCCTACCGTGTGAGCCTGGGTGACGTAATTGGTCTTCGCGAAAGAAGCCGTGGCTTGTCTTCCGTGAAGGAAGCCCTGGAAAATCGTTCGCATCTTCCAGCTTACCTGGAGTACAACGACAACGCTATGGAAGGCAAGTACATCCGTCTGCCAGAACGTTCCGAGTTGTCCCAAGACATCGACGAGAAGCAAATCGTCGAATTCTACAACCGTTAATAACGAGAACAGCCGTCCATTTGGACGGCTGTTCCTTTATATTCTAAGGATATGTCCCCTCTATCCTTAACTATTCTTTATTATGGGATCCTCCCGCTCCGCAACAGCATACCTTTCAAAACTTCGGGAGTCCAGCGGCGGACTGAAAAAGTTCCCTTGCAATTCCTCACAATTCAACTCTACAAATAATTCCTGCTCTGTTTCCGTCTCTATACCTTCCGCAGTAACCCTGAGCCCCATGCTGTTAACCAAGCCGGCAATTCCTTTCACAACAGAGGCATTATCTTCGGTAAGATCTTCTCCATTATGAAAAAAGGTCCGGTCCAGCTTCACGGTTGAAATCGGCAGGTGACGAAGTCTGCTTAAGGAGGTATATCCGGTTCCAAATTCCTCGATGACAATTTCAATTCCCATTCTTCTAAGCTCCTCCAAGGCCTCAACGACCTGTTCAGCCTGATTCATAAATACACTTTCCGTAAGCTCAAGTCCCAAATAATGCGGTTCAAGACCTGTCTGACGCAGAATCGAATGGATGCGGCCTACGATATTCATCCGGTAGAAATGCTTGGTGGACAGGTTCACAGAGATGGGTAGTTTATGAATTCTAAGATCATGCCATCCCTTCGTTTGTCTGCATGCTTCCCGAAGCATCCAGAAATCAATATCTGCAATCATGCCTGAGGATTCGGCAATCGGAATGAATCGTGACGGGGGAATCGCTCCCAGCTCGGGATGATTCCAGCGGATGAGCGCCTCATAGCCTGTCATTCGTCCTGTTAGCGGATTCACTTTAGGCTGATAGACCAGATATAATTGTTCCTCATGCAAAGCGGTTCTTAGGCCGTTCTCCAGAAGCACGGTTTCATTCATCACATTCTCTCTGTCTCTGTTGAAGATAAAGTAGCCGCCGGCTCCCTTCTCTCTGGCCGCATACATGGACATATCCGCTTTCCTAACGATCTCATCCTGACTAATCCCATGCTCCGGATAAATACTGATTCCAATACTCAGCGTAATGTAAATATAATTGCCTTCCAGCTCGAGCGGAGAATCAAACAGTCTGCTGATCCGTTTGGCCATTTCGGGAAGATCGTCATCCCGAAAGTATCTGTACAGGAAAATGAACTCATCCCCTCCCAGCCGAAACACCTCGCACTGCTCGTCCGCAAGCCGGTCAAAGCGAAGAGACACCTTCAGCAGCAGCAAATCCCCCGAGATATGTCCCAGGGCGTCATTCACTTCCTTAAACCGGTTAATGTCGACAAATAGGACTGCTATCTTCTCCTCATGACCTGCATCCCTGATCATTTCACTGAGCCGTTGACGAAACTTTAGCCGATTGGGCAGTCCGGTCAGCGTATCGTAGTAAGCGAGATATTTCAGCTTCTCCTCCGAAACGCGCAACTGGCTATTCATCGACTCCATTTCCTCGAATCTATTCAGCAGTTCATCTGACATTCTTCTGAAATTATGCGCTAGCGAATCAATCTCCAGAATGCCGCTGGAGGACCAATCCGGTACAGCCATCTGCCTGAGCCTGACCGGCAAATGGCTTGAATTGATCTCCAGCCGTTTCAGGCTTCGTTCAAGCCAGGCATTGATCCCCAGAGCCAAGCAAGCCGCAATGGATGCGCTGGCCAGCATGTACAGGATTTGATATATGTACTCCAGAAAAATGGCTGTCTGGTAAGGCATAACCGGTAAGACGACCGATACCAGAAAATCCTGCGCGTCCGAAGACGCTATGTACACATAATTCGCATCATGCCAGCGTCCGGTGGGAAGAAGAGAAATTTCATCAGGAAGGTCAATCTCAAATCTGCTCTCGACCGACTTCAGCGGTTCCGTCAGCTTCCAGCTCGTATATAAGCTCGCATCGCTGGCAGCCAATACGGCCCCCTCCTTGCCTGCAATGACGATATTGAGCAGATCAGGATCAGGTATTGCGAAGCGGGAGGCGATTTCCTGTAAATCTCCGGCCTGAAGTCGCTCCTCCCCCTTCTGCTCAAGTTCGCTTAGAATGCGGTCAGCCGTACTGTCCGCCGTTTCAAGAGCATTCAACTTGGAAGAATCGATAGAATGCCAGCCTCCAATGATCAGATTGATCAGAAAAGGGAGCGATACGGTTGTGACCGTTAGATGGAATAATACACGCTTTAACGGAATCGGAGGACGGCATTCTTTTGCTGGAGGTATGATTCTCCCAATGACATAATAGTCCAGCATATCAGCTGTAAGAATATTGAACAGGCCGTTAGACATCGTAATTGCAAATAGAAGCGCAAATTCAATCATGGTATAGGAGCCGCTTATGAAAAACACAGCCACCGTTACCGGAAATCCGGCCAAAAACCAGAAATACAAATCAAGCTTCAGCATGTGTTCTTGATTTCTGTGAATGCAAATTGCAATCCAGAGCAGCTCCAGGAAAAAGATCAGTGTAAAGGCCGGAGCGGCATTCAGTAAAATCATGATTCCGTAAGCGCTTGCAGCTGCCAGAATGCCGATCCGGATCCCTTGGAGTCGAATAAGCCCAATAAGAAAAATGTTTGTAAAAATGACGGTGATCCCAAAAATGAGATGCAGGCGAGTGAACGTGCTCACGAACGCCAGCACCATCAAAACAACGATACACACCCGCCGGATTATATCGGATTCCTCATTATCATTTTTCATCTATCACTCCTCCTCCAAAAAAGTCAGCTGTTTGAAAAAAAAGACCCAATGGGGGCCTGAAAAGGTCCATTCGGTCTTATACAAATCTGTCCTATTAGGTTAAGCAATTAGAAATCATCGTATCTCGATCCAATTCTACAATAGATTTATATAAAATCATAGAACTTTCGACCCACGCGCGCGAAAATCCTGTCTATTTTATCACAAGCATGGCAAATTCCCTTTCTCCTCTCCGGTTAATATCCCCCTTCGGACAAGCTCCACAAGCAAACGAAGCTGGAAAGATAACCCTCCGGAAGGATGTCAAAAATGCACGAAAGCTAAACTTAAAAGCCAATTTATGCTATAATGAGGACGGTTAAAAAGGAGGAACATCCATGGTTCAAGAGAATGAAAATAACTCCGGAAAGAAGCGGAGATCGAAACCGAAAAAAGCGCGGCCTGTCCGAAGACGCGGACGCTGGGTCTGGGCAACTCTCGGATGGCTATTCCTGCTCGGCATTGCCGGGGGGTTGTTCGCCGGGGGCGCTGTATTCGGATATGTCTCTTCCATTGTCAAGGAAGAACCTATACGGTCCCAAGCTGATATTGAGAAAAAGATGAATTACAATGCCATCACCGGATTTGCATATTTCCGTGATGGGCAGCCGATTGGACAGCTTCGCTCGGAAGAGGACCGCCGGCCCGTTAATTATCAAGAAATTCCCACCACTGTCATTGACGCGGTTCTCGCGATTGAGGATAACCATTTTCGGGAGCATATCGGCATCGACTTCAAGGGAACCCTCCGTGCAGTCAAGCAAAGATTGCTGAACGAAGACATTCAAACCGGCGGAAGTACGTTGACCCAGCAGCTTGCCCGAAGGGTATTTCTGAATCTCGATCGGACGGATAACCGGAAGGTCAAGGAAATTCTGCTTGCATTACGTCTGGAACGCTTTTTGGGTAAGGATGAGATTCTTACCGCCTACCTGAACAAGGTTCCCTTCGGCAACGGTTCCAACGGATATCAGGTCTATGGAATCAAGGCTGCGGCCAAAGGAATTTTTAATATTACTAATCTAGAGGATCTGAATATTGCACAGTCCGCTTATCTGGCGGGTCTTCCACAGCTTCCCTCCTCCTACTCGGCCTACAATGGCAAGGGGGAATTCAACCAGGAAGCCTTCGACCGTGCTCTGAAGAGACAGCGATTGGTGCTTCAGCGAATGCTTGAAGAGAACAAAATTACCGAGTCTCAATATCATGAAGCACTCGCCTTTGATATTAAGTCATCCCTGGCTCCGCAGACGAAGAAGGCTTATGATACCTTCCCTTACCTGATGCTGGAGACAGAGCGTCAAGCAGCCATCGTCATTGCTATGCTCAACAATCCGGATCTGACCAAAGAAGAAGCGTCCAACAATTCTCAGATTCTGGAGGAGGCAAGGCAGGAGCTGTTGACCGGCGGATACCGCGTCTTCACGACGATTGATAAAAAGGTCTATAACTCCATGCACAAAATCTCTGACGATGCGAATAATTTCTCGCCTTATAGCGAGACCAAGGGATTGGAACAGGTTGCCGGCATGATGATCGACAATACAACCGGAGCCATCCTCGGCATGATTGAAGGTCGAGACTTCTATACAGAGCAAATGAACTATGCCACCCAGATGGTCCGGCAGCCCGGCTCCACCATGAAGCCGATAGCTGCCTTCCTGCCAGCGATGGAAGAAGGACTCATCCAACCGGCGAGCATCATTGACGATTCGCCGATCATCCTGCGCGATTACCAGAAAGGTTATCACATTCCGGTAAATTCAAGCGGAGGCTATAAGGGATTGGTAACCGCCCGAACCGCACTTAACGAGTCTCGCAACGTACCCGCTCTGAAGATCTTCAACAACATCTTAGGGATCGATAAAGCGTGGGATTTTGCGAAAAAGCTTGGAATTACCACTCTGGATGAGCAGGATTATTCGGCACAAACCGGGGTGCTTGGCGGCCTGAAATACGGAGTATCCGTTGAGGAGTTGACGAATGCCTATTCGGCTATCGGCAATGGCGGACAGTTCAATGACGCCTATATGATCTCCAAGATTACCGATTCCAACGGAAATGTCGTCTACCTGCACGAGAATGACCCGCAGCGTGTGTTCTCCAAGCAGACTGCTTACCTGATGACCGATATGCTTCGTACGGTCATCACAAGCGGAACAGGGTCATCCATTAAAAGCGATTTTGACAAATACGGAAAAATTCCTGTGGTCGGCAAAACCGGATCGACTCAAAATTATGCGGATGTCTGGTTCATGGGATATACGCCGGATGTGACCCTGGGAATCTGGATTGGCTACAAGGAGCCGGTCAATACTCTTTCTGATGCAGGTAAATCCCGAGCCAGAAAAATCTGGGCACTCGTTATGAATGAAGTGACCGATAATGTTCCCGACCTGTTCGTTACTAACGAATTTGCCAAGCCTGAGGGCATCGTCAGTGCAACCGTGTCCGGCTATAGCGGCAAGCTGCCGACAGACCTGACAAGACAGGCAGGCAAGACGGTTACAGATATTTTCAACTCGAAATTCGTGCCTACAGAACCGGACGATGTATTGGTTCGCATGAAATACATCACCTATGAAGGCGTCAATTATGTTCCTCAGGAGACCACGCCTGATGATATGGTTCTCGAAAAGGTCGTTATGAAGCGTGAAAAGCCGATCCAGACGCTGATTGAAGAACTCGAAAACGCCTTTAAAGTCATGAAGGATCACAAGTCGCTCAGCTTTTATATGCCAAAGGATGCCGGAGAAGATGCGCCTAGCGAGCCGGATCCACGGGTTGACGACGGTAATCCTCCTGCCGCACCAGCCAATGTAAGGCTGGATAGCTCAAGCGGAGCAGCCGTTGTAAGCTTCGATAAGAATCCTGAAAGCGATGTTGTGGGTTATAGGCTCTATCGGTCTATTGACGGAAGCACCTTCCAATACACAGGAAGCGTTGCACTGACCGGCGGAGATACGGTGATCAAGGATCCGGGCAACGGCGGCTTCAGCAGTTCCTATTATGTAACTGCGGTTGACGTAGCAGGCAAAGAATCCGTACCAAGTGCGATTGTCGGTTACAATGACTGGTTCCCCAATTCCCCTGACTCTTCGGAAGGCGGAGAAGGAAGCGGGAACGGCAGCGATCCGTCCGGGGAACAGCAGGGTGAAATCTTCCTGCCGCCGGGTACACCAGGTCAAGTTAGCGTACAGAATCATGACAACAGCATTACGGTAACTTGGCAGTCCGGAAGCCTTGCGGATCAAGTGATCAGCTACAATATTTACTATTCGGATCATGAAGCTGGTCCATTTAACCTGCTTGGCACCTCCTCCACTGCACAATTCAGCTTTATGAGCGACAAGGGCGGATGGGTCCAAGTAACGGCTGTGAATTCGCTTGGGGAATCTTCTCCTTCTGCACCGGCCAAAATCGCGAATTAAAAAATGGCTGTCTCGAGCTCTGCTACAGAGCTTGAGACAGCCATTCTCATATATTCAACCTTTTAGTCCTCGATTGTCGACAAATCACCAGCCGGAAGATTCAGCTCCCACGCCTTCAATACACGGCGCATAATCTTACCTGAACGTGTCTTCGGCAGCTTATCCTTGAACTCAATCTCCCTTGGAGCCGCATGTGCTGATAAGCCTTCCTTCACAAAGCGTGATATCTCTGCCTTCAGCTCTTCTGTCGGGTGATAGCCTTCCCTCAATGAGATAAATGCCTTGATCACCTCTCCCCGTACCGGATCAGGCTTGCCGATAACGCCCGCTTCGGCCACTGCCGGATGCTCGACAAGCTTGCTCTCAACTTCAAAGGGGCCTACCCTCTCCCCCGATGAATTAATCACGTCATCGATCCGGCCTTGAAACCAGAAATACCCGTCCTCATCCATATAGGCCGTGTCTCCGGAAATGTACCATCCGGGAATTCGGAAATATTCCTCGAATTTGGGCGCATTGTTCCAGACAAGCCGCATCATGGACGGCCAAGGGGTGCGGATGGCCAGATTCCCCATGCGGTTCGGCGGCAGTACCTTGCCATTGTCATCGATGATAGCTGCCTGAATGCCGGGAACAGGTTTCCCCATCGAGCCCGGCTTGATTGGCAAGGAGGGATAATTACAAATCAGCTGTCCTCCCGTCTCCGTCATCCACCATGTATCGTGAATCCGGTGTCCATATGTCTTATGCCCCCATCGCACAACCTCCGGATTCAAGGCTTCTCCGACAGACAGGACATGGCGCAAGGAGGACAAATCATACTCCCTTACAATATCTTCACCGGCTCCCATCAGCATCCGGAAGGCAGTCGGAGCACTATACCAGACTGTGACAGCATAGCGCTGAATGGTGTCATACCAGTCCCCCGGGCTGAACCGTCCGCCCCGTACCACATTAGTCACGCCATGCAGCCACGGTGCAAAGATCCCATAGGAGGTGCCTGTAACCCAGCCCGGATCGGCAGTGCACCAGTATACATCATCCTGCTTCAGATCCAGTACAACTTTACCGGTATAATAGTGCTGGAGCATGGCATTATGGACATGGTAGATCCCCTTCGGCTTTCCCGTTGAACCGGAGGTATAATGCAGGATCAATCCATCCTCCCGGTTTACCCACTCAATCTCCGCATTTGTGGAAGCCTGATTCATTTCACTGTGATAGTCAAGAATCCCTTCTTCCTTCTGGACATTATCGCCGACAACAAAGACATATTGCAGCAGCGGCAGCTCATCCCGCCGTACACGCGGCAGTAACGCAGTTGTTGTCACAAGCGCGACCGCTCCGCTATCCTCAAGACGATCCTTAACCGCTGTCTCCATGAAGGCTTCAAACAAGGGCCCGGCGATCGCTCCTATCTTGAGAATACCAAGGAGACAAATATACAGCTCCGGGCTGCGAGGCATGAATACAAATACCCGGTTTCCCTTTGAGATCCCCTTACTTCGAAGCACATTCGCAAACTGGTTCGACTTTTCCTGGAGCTCTTCAAAGGTATAGGATTCTTGTCGTCCATCACCGTCTTGATACAGAAGGGCAATCCGCCCTCCTCTTCCCTCATCCACATGACGATCAATCGCCTCGTAGGCCATGTTGACCTTCCCAGTCTCATACCAGGTGAACTGCTTCTCCACGTCTTCCCAATGAAATTGACTGCAGGCCTCTTCATAATTGCCCAAATTGGAAGAAGCAGCTCCTGCAGCTATAATCTCTCCTTGCAATTGACTCATTGTTCCATCCTCCCCTTGAAGATCTTCAACCTGAAGCTGTTCCTTTCAATGAAAACGGATTCAAATCTGAATAGAACATAAATTGCAGAATTTCTAAATTGAGCTTGAAAGAAGCAGGAATTGATATTAAAATCACATTGTCAAGATATAAATGTGAAAATATTATGTCGGAGAACATTATAGCACACCCCTCTGCAAGCGGCTATACTTTTCAGGAATTGATTTTTTTGGTATAAGTGAGGGAAATGAGCCAAGGAGGCGGCCAGGATGGAGCATCGAAAAACGTATATCCGCCACACCCAGCCCTATGGTGAAGAGGAAATCGTACTGGAGGGGCCTGTATCCCCCTCCCATCTTCGTACTTTGCGAATGCATCCCGATTTGGACGCCTTCCGAAGGCCCCAGGAACAATGGAGTGCCCTGATTGAGATCGCCGAGTTGCGGGAGGGGCGAATCATTCTCGCAAGAGTGCTGGACGAAATTATCGGCTACGTTACCTTTCATTATCCCGATGAGATGGAGCGGTGGTCTCAGGGCAGAATGGAAGACTTGATTGAGCTCGGAGCCATTGAAGTAGCCAATGCGTACCGCTCCTCCAAGATCGGATCCCGGATGATTCAAACGGCATTCGAGGGGGAGCAAATGGAGAACTACATCGTATTTACTACGGAGTATTACTGGCATTGGGACTTAAAGACAAGCGGACTCTCCGTCTGGGATTACCGCAAAATGATGGAACGGCTGATGCAGACGGTCGGAATGGTCTGGTACGCTACAGATGATCCGGAAATTTGCTCGCATCCTGCCAATTGCTTAATGGTTCGCATAGGTAAAGAGGTCCCTATAGAGTCTGAGGAAAAGTTCGACCGAATCCGGTTTCAGCAGCGATTTATGTATTAGAGGTTGTTCAAAAAGTCATCTTTTGATCACGAAGTGTATTCAAGGGGTTGATTCGACATCGAATCTTGCGTTCACCCTAGAAGTCCAAGCGAATGCTTACGAGGCATGCTTCCTTTGGAAGCCTTTCGCTCTTGTAGGTCTGACTACACTCCGTTCCTCCTTCTTCGGATTCTCGCAACCTTCTCGGTGCTGAAAAGCTGACTTCTTGAACTCGCACTATTAAGAATTTAAGTTTTGAATGGGAAAAGGGATGGGGGAGGCTATGAGCGGAAGAGCATTATTTATAAATCATGATAAAGCGGAAAATTACCGTTTTCATGATCAGCATCCTTTTCATCCGATTCGTCTGGAGCTTACCGCCGATCTGCTGTCCTGCATAGGCGCTCTCGAGCACGGACATGTACTGAAATCCCGGTCTGCCGGGGAAGAGGAACTGAGATGGGTTCACCAGCCGGCATATATCGAAGCGGTTAAAGCCTTGAGTGTGCCATCTCCACAGCCGGAGATCATCCGGAGCGCGGAACGTTACGGGCTGCTGGATGAAGATACACCTTACTTTACAGGCATGCATGAGGCTGCTGCGGATGTTGCAGGCGGGACCGTCACCGCGGTAGAAGCTGTACTGTCCGGGCACTGTGAGCACGCCCTGCACCTGGGCGGCGGTCTGCATCATGCACTCCCTGCCAAAGCAGCCGGATTCTGTGTATACAACGACGCCGCTGTTGCAATCGAATATGCCCGGAGACGCTATGGGGCGAGGGTTTTATATATCGATACAGATGTTCACCATGGGGATGGAGTGCAATGGAGCTTCTACTCCGATCCTGATGTATGCACCTATTCTATCCATGAGACTGGCAAATATCTGTTCCCCGGTACCGGATTCGTCACGGAACGCGGGGAGCACCATGGATATGGAGCCTCTGTGAACATTCCGCTCCAGCCCTACACCGAAGATGCCTCCTGGATGGAGTGCTTTACCCAGTCGATCTGGAGGCTGGCTGACCACTTCAAGCCTGACCTGATCTTAAGCTTGCATGGCTGCGATGCCCATGCATTAGATCCGCTCTCGCACATCCATTGCAGCATGGAGATCTATAACCAGATGCCGCACATCCTTCATGAGTTAGCCCATACCTATTGCAGCGGCCGCTGGGTCGCTATCGGCGGCGGGGGCTACGACATCTGGCGGGTTGTTCCCAGGGCCTGGAGTCTGCTGTGGCTGGAGATGAGCCACCATTCGCTCAAGCAGCAGCTACTGACGTCATCTCCTCTCCTGCCGCTGCCTTCCGCCTGGATCGAAAAATGGCAGCCGCAGACGTCGTTCAAGCTGCCAGCCTACTGGTTGGATGATATGTCTCACTGGGAAGGGATTCCCCGGAAAGCGGAGATTACAGCAAAAAACCGCGAGACCCTCGCGGTTGCCATGCAGGAGTATCCGGAAATTCAGGAGCAGCGAACGATCAGCCCTCATAATTAGCAAGCATATCTGCTATAATCTCATAAGAACGGCCGGAGGCCTCTACGGAGAACTGCGAGTAATTTTCGCTTGCCGTGCCGTCCGCTTTGTCAGACATGGAGCGGAGCATCACATACGGAATCTCGTTCCGGTAGCATACTTGTGCCACAGCCGCACCTTCCATTTCCACACAGGCGCCTTCCATCTCTTCAAAGAATTGCTTGATGAGCGCTGAATCGGCGATAAATTGATCCCCGGAGAGCACCCGGCCTGTGAGATAGCTGCTACTCGTGCAGACCCTCTCGCAAGCCTGCTGCGCAAGAGCGA
This sequence comes from Paenibacillus brevis, assembly GCF_018919145.1. Taxonomy (GTDB): domain Bacteria; phylum Bacillota; class Bacilli; order Paenibacillales; family Paenibacillaceae; genus Fontibacillus; species Fontibacillus brevis. The sequence continues at coordinate 13,881 of NZ_JAHLQJ010000011.1, read as the reverse complement.
TAAACGGCGGGTGGGCGGGAAAATCGGATACCTCCTGATATGGTGTTACTCCAACCGGATATCCCAACGGCGAGCAATCCATGTCATGCTGCTGGCAAGAGGAGGAGATCACAATATCTCCGATCTCCAACGACGGATCCACCGCACCCGCCACACCCGTGAACCACACGGCACCGATATCGAAGCGGTCGATCAACAATTGGGCGGTCATTGCCGCGTTCACCTTTCCGACTCCGGACTTGCATACCACAATTTCTTTACCATGAAAATTTCCCTTGCTAAAAGAAGTGCCCGCATAGCTAAAGGTCTCGGTTGCTTCCAAGCCCTGTAGTAAAAGCTGAATTTCCTCATCCATCGCACCTATGATTCCAAGTGTTGCCACTACCACAATTCACGCTCCTTCGATCATGTCAGATTTTATGAAATTCCAAAAAAAGCTCCTTATGCAAGGAGCTTTTTTCCGTGTTAACCTTTTTCATATATTTGTCTTTATAATTTTCTCTAATTTGTACAGCTATTAATTACACGTGACTTACAGACAGACGCAAGATCGTCTCATGCGGCAAAATAACCCGAGGGTTGTCCACCGCTTCCTTCTTCATCAGCTTGGTCAACAGACGCATCGCTACCGCGCCAAGGTCATACATCGGCTGCGCTACGGTTGTAAGCTGCGGACGAACCATGGAAGCCATGCGAATGTTATCAACACTGATTACGGAGAAATCATCCGGAACCCGTAAGCCTTCATCCTGGATGCTGTGAATCGCACCGATTGCCATCTCGTCTGTGGCTGCGAATACTGCCGTCGGCCGCTTCTTGAAGCCGAGGAAGTACTTCATAGCCTCGACACCGGATTCATAGCGGTAATTGCCGATTCGGACCAAATCCTCATCGTACGGAATATCCGCCGTCTCCAGCGCGCGCTTGTAACCCTGGAACCGGGCATATCCGTTCGCCGGATCCTGGAGCGTACCGCTGATCATTGCAATATGGCGATGACCATGACGAATCAAAGTGCTCACCGCATCAAATGCAGCTGCTTCATGGTCGATGTCGACAGAAGGAATTGTATCGTGCTCTTCACTCGTCGCACACAGAACAATCGGAACCGCAGAGGTCTGGAACGCCTGAAGATGCTCCTCGGTTACGGTGCCGCCCATGAACAGAAGTCCGTCCACCTGCTTTTCAAGCAAGGTATTGATTACACGGATTTCCTTCTCCTTCTTCTTGTCGGCGTTACACAAAATAATGTTGTAGTGATACATGTTCGCAATATCCTCGATACCACGTGCAATTTCCGCAAAAATCGAATTGGAAATATCGGGAATGACCACGCCTACCGTGGTCGTCTTCTTGCTGGCGAGGCCTCTTGCCACAGCATTCGGGCGATATCCGAGCCGTTCAATCGCTTCATAGACTTTCTTTCGAGTCTGCGGCTTCACATTCGGATTGTTGTTCACAACCCGGGAAACCGTAGCCATCGAGACGCCCGCTTCACGTGCCACATCGTAAATGGTTACCGTCACATTCTTCTCTCCATTGCCAATAGATTTTCAATTAAAAATATGATACGACAAAAAAATACTTTACGCAATGATAACGCTTTAATTCGCTAAGACTTCCTCTAATGCGTCTGCAGTAATTCTCGAATGGGAGGTGTTCCAAACCGCCTGTCCGTTCTTGACCAGAATCGCCTGCGGAGACTCATGCTTGACCCTCAGCTTGTCCGCAGCCTCATTGGATATCTCCCGATCTTCCACTACATAAATCAAACCGTATGTAACTTGTGCATTCGGCTTCTGATTCAAATAAGCTTCTGCTTCCCGATAGGCTCGCGCACTGACCGGGCATCTTGTGCTGTGCTTGAACAGCAGAACCGGCTGGTCTGCCGACTGTGTCAGCAAGGCCGATAGTTCCTCTTTGGAGACGATTCTTTTCCATTCCGGCATGAAGTTTCATCCCTTTCAGAAAACTGCTTTTTCATTTTCTAATCATATCTTACCAAAAAAAGAAAGTTAAACACAACTCCATTTAAGAAAATCATCTAAAATTCTCATTATTTCGCCCCAGAAAATTGGCGTTTGCTAACAAAACTCGACAGAGTGGCTAAACGGACCGTGATTTCATCCATCCAATTTTTGTCGTCCGATTTTTGGGCACAGCCATATAAGTCGAGCAAAAGATTAATTCGCTCCTCACAGCTCTTCACCAACATGGCCTCATTGAGCTCACCTTCCAGCATCGGATCCGTGAACAAGCCGTACAGGACGTTAGCCAGTTCATTCATCTCAGAAAACAAGATTAATCCGGTCTCGCCCTTCTCCTCCAATTGAAACAGAAGATCCAGCAGATCGGATTTCACAGCAGGAAGTACTTCATAGCGTTCGCAATCATCACATTCCATAATCGGCACCCGGTCTACCTGAATCCCATTCTTGTATATAACCAGACGGAAGCCGAGGCTCATACGATGTCCGCAACGGCATAGCTTGCGCACAGGATCACCTCATCTAATCATCAGCAATTTTCATGGAAAAAATTTTAATGAATCACAACTTTTTGATACAATCTAAATATTACGGATGGAAAGGGCTGCTCGTCAACGGAAATAATAGACAGGAGGAGACGGATTTGAGATTATATGGTAAAAGAATCATTGCCTTGGTCGATGATGAATTTGAGGATTTGGAGCTGTGGTATCCGATTTATCGCGTTCGTGAAGAAGGGGCGACTGTACATCTTGCCGGCCCGGAGAAAGGCAAAAAATACATTGGAAAATACGGTGTTCCCGCGGAAAGCGAGCTTTCCTTCGACGAATTGTCTGCTGCTGATTATGACGGCATTCTTGTTCCCGGCGGATGGGCCCCGGATAAGCTTCGCCGCTACAAGCAAGTGCTTGAGGTGGTCCGAGAGCTGCACGAAGCAAAGAAGCCGATCGGGCAAATCTGTCATGCGGGATGGGTGCTTATTTCGGCAGGGATTTTAAAAGGGGTCACTGTCACCTCAACCCCAGGCATTCGCGATGATATGGAAAATGCGGGGGCCATCTGGAAGGATGAAGCCGTCGTCGTTGACGGCCACATTATTTCAGCACGCCGGCCGCCTGATCTGCCGGAATACGGTAAGGCATTTGTGGATGCCGTTGCAGGACAGTCCTAAATCGAGTTATTTAAGTTGAACTACTGAATTTTACGTTCTGGGGGCAACGTGTGAAGTGTGCTTACGATCGCTGTTGTTCGCGGATTTCTCTAATTGAACTAAGATATTATACGGTAGAAATCCGCTCACAAAGGCGAACGCTAACGCTTCTTCAGTACACTTCACACTTATGCCCCTTCTACGTAGTTTTCTAGTTCGACTCATGATAGAAGGGTAAGGGCAATTTCACGGAATCGGTTCATTCCATGAAATTGCCCTTTTCGCTATGTCTTTAACTTTTTGTCCATTTAGCAAGTGCTGCTTCAATCTCTTCACTGGTTGTGAGCGTATAGCAGTGCTTGCCCTGCTCCATACCCTCGGCCAATGTGCTGTTCAGAATCCGGTGCTTCACTCGAAGCAGGGATTGAGGCGACATGCTCAGATTGGTCACACCAAGATAGAGCCAGAGCGGGAGCGCCCTCTCATCGCCGGCCATCTCCCCGCAGACGCTAACGGAAATCCCGGCTTCCTTGGCCGCAAGCACCGTCTGCCGCAGCAAACGAATGACGGCCGGATGATATGGATGATAGAGATGTGCAACCTTCTCGTTCATCCGGTCTACGGCCAACACATATTGAACCAGGTCATTCGTGCCGATACTGAAGAAGTCAACCTCTCGCGCCAGCAAGTCGGCGATTGCGGCTGCCGCAGGAATCTCAATCATGATTCCTGTCTCAATCTCATGGTTGAAGGGCTGCTCACGGCGTAATAGCTCCTGCTTGGCTTCTTCCAGAAACGCATTGGCCTGCCGCACCTCTTCCAGGGTGTGGATCATCGGATATAAAATCTTGATCTGTCCGTAGGCACTTGCCCGTAGAAGCGCCCGGAGCTGGGTCTTAAACATCTCAGCCTCATCCAGACTGATTCTAATCGCTCTGAAGCCGAGGACAGGATTCTCCTCCTCAAACAGGGGGAAATACTCCAGTTGCTTATCTCCTCCAATATCAAGCGTACGAATCACTACCGGATGCCCGCCCGCCGCTTCCACGACCTGTCGATACACTTCGAACTGCTCCTCTTCGGATGGAAAGGTAGGACGGTCCATATAGAGAAACTCCGTCCGGAACAATCCGACCCCTTCGGCCCCATATTTGACCGCTTGCTCTACATCCTTCACAGAGCTAATGTTGCCGGCTAGTCTCATGCGATAACCGTCCTTGGTGACCGCTTCGACCGAAGCCAGCAGTTGAAGCTGCTCCTTGCGCAGGCGCTGCTCCTCGGCAATACGGTTGAACTGCTCAAGAAGCGCCCGGGAAGGCTCCCGGTATACCGTGCCCTCATCCCCGTCAATGATGAGCAGATCGCCGGTTGAGAGCGGCTCTTCCGTCAGGCTTTCCAGCCCCGACACCAACGGGATTCCGAGTGCGCGGGCCATAATGGCGGAATGGGAGGTCTTTCCGCCTGACATGGTCACCATCCCGAGAACATTTTCCGGATTCAAATGAACCAATTGGGAGGGAGACAGCTCCTTAGCCACCAGAATATAAGGCTGTGTATCAGAAGGCAGCGTGATCTCCGGTGTACCCAGCAGATGCTTCAGCAGCCGGTTCCCTACGTCCTTAATATCCAGTGCCCGCTCCTTCATGTATTCATCATCCAGCAGGTCGAACATCGTGACGAAGTGGTCGATGGCTTCTTTCACAGCAACCTCGGCCGCTTTATACTGACGCTCGATGATTCCTTGAATTTCACTCATAAATACAGGATCGTCAAGAATTGCAATGTGCGCATCGAAAATGCTGGATTCCTCAGCACCGACGGTTTCCCTGATTTCGTTCTTCATGACCTCGATCTCGGTCTTGGACGTACGGATTCCTTCGTACAGGCGCTCAAATTCCTTGGCCAGATCCACCTTTTCCATCCGGCGATCCGGAACATCCCATTCCCAGGCGGGCAGCACAAAAGCCTTGCCGATAGCTACGCCCGAGGCTGCACCGATACCCTGTATCATGTTTCGACCCCCTAATCTTCTGCCGTACTTATTCTCGCAAGTTAGGATTTGCTTCTCTCTAGTTCCTTATGGTAAGCCCAGCCTGTCAAATTTGTCAAAGGAAATTCCGCGGAACGAAAAAAGACCCGGATGGTCTGGACACAGCCGGGTCTGCCGATCATGGCTTGATTCATTTATCTTTTTCCGAGCAAAATGCTGTCTTCTACCTTGATACAGCGATCCATGATCGCGGTAAGTCCGCCCTCGGCAGCGATGTTCCCTGCCTCCTCGCTCACGATGCCCTGCTGCAGCCACAGCACCTTCGCCCCGATTTGAACGGCTTCACGTGCAACCTCTGGCGTATGCTCGCTGCGGCGGAATACATTCACGATATCAACCGGCTCCGGGATGTCGGACAGGGAGGCATAGACCTTCTCTCCTAGAATTTCACCCTGCACCGCAGGGTTTACCGGAATGATCCGGTAGCCTTTTTGCTGCATGGCAGCAGCAACCATATACGAGGTACGGTCGCTTTTGTCCGACAAACCTACAACAGCGATATTGCCTGCCTTTTCAAGAATCTCCTTGATTTGCTCGCGATCCGGATTTTCAAATGCCACAAAGCATCTCTCCTTTCAGACTCAAGCTTATTTTACCCATTCCACCGAAGCGCCAAGCGCCTGCAAATGGTCGAAAAACTGCGGATACGATTTAGCTACATGATGCGCATCCTTGATCAAAAGCGGCTCCTTGCAGCGTAAGCCGACAACGGTAAGCGCCATGATAACCCGGTGATCAAAGTGAGCATTGATCGTGGCGCCGCCTTCCAGACCGCCAGGTCTGCCGTGCACAATGATCTCTGATCTGCCTTCCTCGACCTTCGCTCCCGCCTTCTTCAGCTCGTTCAAGTAGTCTGTGATCCGGTCACATTCCTTATACCGCAAGTTCTCTACGTTATAGAATCTAGAGGTTCCATCCGCAAAGACGGCGGCCGCCACCATCGCAAGCACGGCATCCGTCGCCGCATCGCCATCGAATTCAACCGGACGAAGGCGGCCATTACCTGTTACATGAACCGTATCATCCTGGTGCTTCAGCGGCACATCCATCATCTGCAGCACGTCTACAATCGCCCGTTCGCCCTGCTTGCTCTTCTCCATCAGGCGATGTACCTTCACATCGGATTTCATGACGGCCGCAGCCGCCAGAATCGCCGCAGAGCCAGGATAGTCCCCTTGGACCGTATAGCTCTTGGCCTGATAAATCTGGCGTCCAGGCACGCGGAACCGGGAGTAGTCGGAGGAAGCATCGATCTGGATGCCCGCCTGCTCAAGCACCTCAAGGGTCTGGCCGATGACGACCTTCGACTTCAAATCGCCGAGCACCGTAATCTCGCTGTCCTCTTCCAACAGAGGCGTTAAGAACAGCAGGGCGCTCAAATATTGGGAGCTTACCTCGCCGGAGACCGATATTTTGCCGCCTTGCGGCTTCCCGCCTCTAATCCGGATCGGCAGCTTGCCGTCCTGATGCTCGATTTGCACGCCCATGCCTTCAAGCGCAACAATCAGATCGCTGTGCGGCCGCTTGCCAAGTGAATCAGGATAACTGTTCACGAAGGTAACATCCGGACAGAGCGAGGCGATCGCCATCAAAAATCGCAGCACCGCCCCGGCATTGCCGACATTCAGCTCCTTCACATCGTGCGGACGGCCTCCGAAGCCGGTGATCACAATCTTCTCTTCATCCTCTTCCAGCACAGCGCCCAGATCCTGAATGCAGCGGCGCATGGCATCGCTGTCTTCGCTATGAGCCGGATAATAGACCGTACTTGTTCCTTCTGCCAGAGCGGCAACCAATAAATAGCGTGTCGTATAATTTTTTGACGATAATGCTCCGATTTCGCCATTCAATTCCGGTGTAGGTCTCACGATCAAGTCCATGGATACAGCTCCTCTTCATTCAATTCGCTAATTGATTAATTCGATGAACCGCGGTAATGCGTTAAAATTTCAGCCGATACTTCTTCCGGACTTTTCCCGGAGGTATCGATGATCACATGGGCAAAATCATACGCCTGCCTTCGTTGCTCCAGTAAAGCCTCTATCCGAGATCTGGCTCCGCCGGCCAAGAGCGGCCGCCCAGGGTCCTCGCCGACCCGGCTGACAATCTCGTCCAGGGTAGCCTTCAGGGCCACGACCCAGCCCCGAGAGGTCATCTCCAGGCAGTTCTCTTCGCGGAGCACCGCACCGCCGCCAGTAGCCAGGATAATGCCTTCCTGTGTCAGCACGTCCCTCAGAACAGCGGCCTCCAAGTCTCGGAAATAGGGCTCTCCCCGCTCTGCAAACAGCTGCGGGATCGGACAACCGGCCGTCTCAGAGATCAAGGCATCCAGATCAACAAGCGGATAGCCTGTCTCCTCTGCCAGCCTTGCGCCAACGGTTGTCTTGCCGGTGCCCATCATGCCGATCAGCACGATGTTATCCTGCTTCTCCTTCACCATCTCACCCGCTTAGGCACAGCCTGCTTCATCAGGCCGCCGTATTTAACTTTTTCATATCACAAACTTTTTTTCATATCATAACACACGCCGGAAGCTTTCGGCATCCAGATTAAAAAAAGGCGCCGCAGCCTGCGGATTTTCCGCGGCCGGGCGCCCTTCTTCAAGCAAGCGTCTGCTCTTAGAACCATTGATGGTGGAATACGCCTTCCTTGTCCACCCGTTGGAACGTATGAGCGCCAAAGTAGTCGCGTTGTGCCTGCAGCAGGTTGGCTGGCAGACGCTCCGTACGATAGCTGTCATAGTAGGAGAGCGCGCTGGAGAAGCCGGGAACCGGAATTCCGTTCTCCACAGCAGCTGCCACAACTTTACGCCATGCGTCCTGATAGCTTTCGACTACATTCTTGAAATAGGAATCAAGCAGCAGGTTCTTAAGCTGCGGATCACGATCATAAGCATCCTTGATATTTTGCAGGAACTGCGAACGGATAATGCAGCCGCCGCGGAAGATCATCGCAATGTTGCCGTATTTCAAATCCCAGCCGTATTCATCGGAAGCATAGCGCATTTGAGCGAACCCCTGGGCATAGGATACGATCTTACTGGCGAACAACGCCTTGCGTACCTGCTCAATGAACTCCGCCTTGTCGCCGGCGAAGGATTTCACTGCAGGACCGCTCAGCACTTTGCTTGCCGCAATCCGCTCGTCCTTCATGGCGGACAGGAAGCGTGAGAACACCGATTCCGTAATCATGGAGAGTGGCACACCAAGGTCCAGCGCGCTTTGGCTTGTCCATTTGCCCGTACCCTTTTGTCCAGCAGCATCCAGGATCACGTCAACCATTGGCTTGCCGGTCTCTTCATCGTACTGCGAGAAGATATCTGCCGTGATCTCGATCAGATAGCTGTCCAGCTCGCCCTTATTCCATTCGGTAAAGATCTCATGAAGCTCCTTGGCATCCAGACCCAGAACATCCTTGAGCAAATGATAAGCCTCGCCAATCAGCTGCATATCTCCATACTCGATACCGTTATGAACCATCTTCACATAATGGCCTGCACCGTCAGGTCCGATATATGTACAGCAAGGATCACCGTTTACTTTAGCCGAAATTGCCGTCAGAATCGGTTCAACCAGCTTGTAGGCACTCTCTTGTCCGCCAGGCATGATCGCAGGACCGTTCAGCGCCCCCTCTTCGCCGCCGGATACGCCGGTACCGATAAACCGGAAGCCCTTTTCTTCCAGCTCTTTGCTGCGGCGCTGCGTGTCCGGGAAGTAAGCATTGCCCCCGTCAATAATAATATCGCCTTGATCCAGGTAAGGCAGCAGGCTCTCAATCGTAGCGTCTGTCGCTTTACCGGCTTGTACCATAATTAAAATTTTGCGCGGAGCTTCCAAAGACTCAACAAATTCTTGCACAGAGAATGTGCCCACAAGCTTCTTGCCCTTACCTTCATGTTCAAGAAGGTCATGCGTCTTCTCCGGGGAACGGTTAAACACCGATACGGTGAAGCCTCTGCTTTCAATATTCAAGGCCAGGTTTTTGCCCATGACAGCCAGGCCGATAACGCCAATCTGTTGTTTTGACATATTCTCCATCCTTTTCTCACTTTTTTAACAATAATATCATTTTAACTCTTTTGAGTACAGACGTTAAATCGTAAATTCCGATCTCCTTTTCCACAAAACAATCCCCCTGAGTCTCAGGGGGCTAAGCCAAACCCGGCGAAAGCTGTTGTATGATCGTTCTCCTTACCACTCAAGCTGAAGTAGCAGCCGTCTGATCTTTTTCAGCCGCTCCTTGCACTGCTCCGAAGCCGTTCGATCCCCGCTCTGAAGCGCTTCATGCAACCGTTCAAGCTCGTGATCCAGCTCCCGCTGAAGCTGCTCCAGCTGCCGCTCGGCCGACTGGGAGATGAACAGGTCGATCATTTGCTCCGCGTCCATCATCATGTTTTTCTGATACAGGATCCGATGCTCTACCCCCGTAATCTCAACAAGACGGATAACCTCTCCGAACAAAATGTTCTCCACCAGGATCTGCCGATCCTTGAAGCGTTTCACTACGGCATGCCCCCGCAAGTCGCCGATCAGCTTCTCCAGCCACTCCGCCAGCCTCGCATCGCGGATTACGTAGTCACCGGCCAGCCGGTATTCTTGACCCATGCGCTGAAAATGCAGCTTGGTCAGCTTGCGGCCCGTGCGCACAGAGATAATGAATACATCTTCATTTTCGCTCCAATATAAGGAATATCCATCCTGGATCAAATCGCGAATCAGCTGCTGTATGTGCCGGCGGTCAAAACGGAGTTCCAGATTGCAGTATTCCACTTCATAGCTTTTATTCACGGCACTCCCTCCCTATCGAATGACACTCCTGCGTTTACTACATCCTATGTAACGGGACTTGGTTTATTGATTATTTTTACCCGTTTCGGGCTATTTCTGACGCAAGCAGGCGTCATGGCCTGTGCTATAATAAAGACTTAGGACATGATGTTCGACAGGAGAAGACTTTTGACAGGAGGAATCAAGATGACTTATCCCGGATTTACCGGACAAGATTTCGATAGCTTGACTGTGCCCGGGCTTGAGCCGCGGATGAACGCGATCATTACCCATATCAGACCGAAGCTTGAGGAGCTCGGACAGTCCTTTGCTCCCCTTCTTTCCGCACTGTGCGGAGAAGAGATGTATCCTCATGTGGCCAAGCATGCCAGACGCAAAGTAAACCCGCCAAAGGATACCTGGGTAGCCTGGGCGCCTAATAAACGGGGCTATAAAGCATTCCCGCATTTTGAGGTTGGCATGTTTGAATCTCATTTATTCGTGATCTTTGCAGTTATTTACGAAAGTCCGAATAAGTCTATTTTCGCCGAATCTTTACGGAAACAAGCCTCCAAGTATAAAAAGATGCTGCCAGACCATTTTTACTGGTCCATGGATCATATGGATCCGGGAGGAACGCCCAACGGAGAGGTTAGCGTCAAGGGCCTGCAAGAAATGGCGGAAAAGCTGCGGACTGTTAAAAAAGCAGAAATTCTCTGCGGCCTGCGCATTGACCGCGATGATCCGCTGCTGATGGATGGAGGGCGCCTCTCCACCACGATTGAGGAGACATTTACGGCGCTGCTTCCATTGTACAAAGCTTCATTCTAAGCGATCCCTGTCCGCTGCCGGTGGAAGTGCTTCTTGCCCATCGCGGCGGACTTTTTTGCGTAAGAGCCGCAAATGGAGGAGAAACAAAAGGCCCATCGCCCCGGCGCTTGCGAGGAACGGAGCATGCGGACCGAAGAAGTCCCAAAGCCTGCCGGACACGACCGGGCCAATCACCATGCCTGTCCCTTGAATGGCAAGGAAGAATCCCCAGACCGCCCCCTTTTCTTTCTTTGGCAGAAGTGTCGATACCATCGTATTCCAGGACGGAAGGATACAGGCATAGCTGGCCCCGATCAGAATGACAAGCCCCCATACCAGCAAATCCGGCATTCCTTTTGCATACGCGAACAAGCCGATGGACACGGAAGCCGAAGCGAATCCGGCATTCAAAAACGAGGTCGTTCCCCATTGATCTGCCAGCCGTCCGACCGGGATAAGCCCCAGCACAGTAAATCCCCCGCCCACAATCAGCATGAGGCTGAACTGCTCAGGTGACAGTCCCAGCTCGGTTCGCACAAACAGAGTGATCACTGGTGTCAGCAGCCCCACGGCAAAAGATTGCAGGAATAACGCCGGATACAGCAATCGGCTCACATGAATATTTCGCCGCACCTCTCCTATCGTCTGCACCAACCGCTCCTGAAGATGCTTGAGTTTGTCAAATGGCTTTGCTGTATTAGCTTCTTCTCTCCTTGGAGCCTCCTCTATTTCCGCCGGCTTTTCTGCGCCAGGCAATGCCAGTGAAATCAGCAGAACGACTCCGATGCAGCCAAGCAATACGCTGAACACCAGGGAATAGGAAATTCCGACGAGAAAATTAATCAGGACCGGACCAAGTCCTGTCCCGCCCAGACTTGAAATTTGAATCACACCCATGGCTGTGGCAAAATTCTGATTCTTCTCCGTAACCGATGACACCCCCAGCATGACGCAGGGCCACAAGGGAGAGGTCCCCGCCCCAAGCAGCGCGCAGCCGAGCACTATGTAGCTGATCTGATGCGTGAAGGCAATCAGCAGGACCGCAATCAGCATAATACTGATGCCCAGCGTCATCGTGAGCCGGAAGCCGATTCTTCCGATCAGCCAGCCGGCAGGGGCCCGGAACAGATTGTCACCGATATATTGAGTGGAGAATGACAAACCAATCGCGAGAGCGCTAAGACCCAGCACATCTCCCATATAGACAGGAAGAATAGAGACCAAGAGCGCGCCTTTTACAAATTCAATCAAAAACATCATCGTCCACAAGCAGATAAAGGTGGGCGTAAGCAACTTACGGTTTACTTTCGGCAAAGGAATCTCCATGTGATCTCCCCCCTCCGTTTACAGTCTGATTATGCTCCGTCTATCCTATTATTTCCTCTCCGGGCTTCATCATAACCCTGTATATTGCCTTGCGGTATCCAAGACGGATTTCTCCTAAAACTTCGCTTGCATTCCGGGCCCATTTTGCTATACTCAAGCTTGTTGAAAATTTACATGAAAGGCAGGGACGGCTCTATGGATCATCAAAAAACGCCGCTATTCACCGCACTGAAGCAGCACGCTGCTGCTGGTCCCATACAGTTTCATATTCCCGGGCACAAAAAAGGGCTCGGAACCGATAACGAATTCCGCGAATTTATCGGCGATAACGCCCTTGCTATCGATTTGATCAATATTGCTCCGCTCGATGATCTTCATCAGCCGACCGGAGTCATTGAGGAAGCGCAACAGCTCGCCGCCGATGCATTCGGCGCTGACTATACCTTTTTCTCCATTCAGGGGACAAGCGGGGCCATCATGACCATGGTCATGTCTGTCTGCTCTCCAGGGGACAAGATCATCGTCCCGAGAAATGTCCATAAATCCGTGATGTCGGCTATTATTTTCGCCGGCGCCAAGCCCGTATTCGTATCTCCGGCTCAGGACGAGAATCTTGGAATAGACCACGGGATTACTACCTCTTCGGTTCGCCGCGCTCTGGAGCGGCATCCTGATGCGAAGGCAGTGCTTGTCATCAACCCGACTTATTTCGGGGTATGTGCTCATTTGCAGGAAATTGTTGAGCTTGCGCACAGCTTCCATGTGCCTGTGCTCGTAGACGAGGCGCATGGCGTGCATATTCATTTCCACGAGGAGCTGCCAATGTCTGCAATGGAGGCCGGGGCCGATCTCGCGGCTACCAGCGTGCATAAGCTTGGCGGGTCTATGACCCAGAGCTCCGTGCTTAATCTCAACGCCAAGAACGGATACATCAACCCTCAGCGGGTGCAGACGATTATCAGCATGCTGACTACAACCTCAACTTCTTATGTGCTGCTGGCTTCGCTGGATGCGGCCCGAAGAAATCTCGCCCTTCACGGGCATGAGATGATCCGGGAGACGCTTGAGCTTGCCCATGATTTGCGAAGTAAAATCAATGAGATCCCTGGTCTGTACAGCTTCGGCCGTGAAATTCTGGGCGGCGAGGCTACCTTTGATCTGGATCCGACTAAGGTAACGATTCATGTTCGGCACCTTGGCATAACCGGCTATGAGACAGAGAACTGGCTGCGCGAGCATTACCGGATCGAAGTCGAGCTTAGCGACATGTATAATATTCTCTGTATCATTACCCCTGGAGATACGAAGGAATCGGTGGATACCTTGCTTGCGGCCTTGCGGGAATTGTCAGAGACCTACTATAAAGAGAACAATGCTAACGAATTGGTGGTTAAAATTCCGGAGATTCCGCATCTTTCGCTGATTCCTCGGGACGCCTTCTATGCGGATACTGAGGTTATTCCGTTCAAGGAGTCTGCAGGCCGGATTATTGCGGAGTTCATCTATGTTTACCCGCCGGGAATTCCAATCCTGCTGCCGGGTGAGGTGATCTCCCAGAGCCATATCGACTATATCGTCGATCATGTAGAGGTCGGGCTGCCAGTTAAAGGCCCGGAGGATCGTTACATTAATCAGGTGAAGGTCATCGTTGAAGCAAATCCAATTTTCTAAAAGAGATCAAAAAAGAAGCTCCCTTGCGGGCAATGTCATTAAGTTAGGGTAATTTCAAAACCAAGAAGTCAATGAAATTTAAAATGGCACGGGGATAACCCCTGTGCCGTTTGCTTTTGG
>NZ_JAHLQJ010000010.1 GCF_018919145.1 Paenibacillus brevis | reverse complement strand
GGTCGTATAATGATAATTATCCGACAAATGTCATGGGTAAAAATGTATAAAAAGGCCGTTTTTTGATGAGTGTTTAATCAAATTATAGGACAAACAACCTACTTTGCATAGAGTATTAGTAAATAATTTCCCGTAAAGTATCATGTACATAATCCGGAGCTGCCTTCTTCATTTGCTCCACAGTATGCAAATAACGCTGTGTCGTATTGATATGGGAGTGACCTAGCGTTTCTTGCACTTGCTGAAGCGATGCTCCCCCAAGTAATGCCAAGGTAGCGTTTGTATGCCTAAGCCAGTGCGGTGTCAGTTTTTTCGTTATCCCGCTTTTTTCTCCTGCCTTACGAATAATTCGTTCAATTTGTCTTGTGGAGATTGGAAACAACCTGAAGGTTGCAGGAGGTGTAGTGTCTCCGAACATACTCTTTGCGTAATCCATAAATATGCTCCATAAACTGTCGGGCACTTTAACTTCTCTTGTCTTTCCTCCCTTTGTATATTGAAGCGCAAGCCACACGCTCGATTCCATGGGATCACTATGGAAATTTCCCCAACAGATCGAACTAAGTTCTGACACACGCAGACCAAGCAATACGAGCGATAACCCCATCAAGTAATTTCTTTGACTCTCCTTTTGCAAATACTTCAGCAGCAATCCTACCTCTTTCTTAGTTAAAAAATTTCGATGGCTTGTCACCTGAACTACAGGAAGGCGCACATTAGATGTAGGATTACTTTTAAAGAGTCCAACGTTTTCATCACTGCCCCATTTATAAAGTGATTTCAATGGTGCGATGAAAGCAGCGATGCTAGCTGGCGCCAGTGAGCTTTTTGCGCTTAACTTCTCACGCTGTTGCAAATAAAGCTTAAATGACTCGATTTCCCTCCATGTTACAGTATTAAGCTTCTTGAACCCAATGAACTCCCGAAAACAATAAATTGCCCTCAAGTAGCTCCTCTTCGTGTTTTCTGCTGTACAACAGGCGCTTAAAAACATGCTGACGATCTTATCGTCATTAAGGCCCTTTGTACCTGAGTGAAGCATAGCGAACGAATCTGCGAGAATCATGTTGTTACTAGTAGTCATTCATATGTCCCCCTGAATTTTTGTCGGATAATTATCATTATACGACCTGCTAGGGTCAAAGCTATTCGATTTTGAAACTTGACACGTCAAAAATTACAGGAACAAGGGAATTCAAAGGCCACCGGTGATTGAATTTACTAGGAAAGGGAGGTTTTTTTGACTGTCTCGCTGCTTAACATCGTCGGATTCTGTTTTCATGTATCTCACAGGAAAGGAGAACCATATTGAGCCCTTTGCAAGAATTAATCGACCGGCAGTCCGCAATATACCAAGATTCTACGCCACTGATTCACCTCATGAATTTTATGCAGAAACATCGCCCTGAAATCTATCAACATAGTATTCGGGTAGCTATTTTCGCAGAACGGATAGCCACGAAGATGAATCTGGGAGCTTGTGAGAAAGAGAACTTATTACGCGGCTGTTTTCTTCATGATCTTGGTAAAATTATGCTGCCCTTGAGTGTGCTGGAGCAAACCGCCCCCCTTTCCTCGCAGCAATGGAAAATCATTAAACTTCATCCTCAGGTAGGCACGGATCTTTTACATAACATTTCTGATTTTGAGGAATCCGTCTTCGAGATTATTCTTCATCATCATGAACGTTGGGATGGTTATGGTTACCCCTCTGGTCTAAAAGAGCAGGAAATTCCATTATTAGCTCGCATCTGCTCCATAGCTGACGCCTATGACGCAATGATGAGCGAACGACCATACCGGTCAAGTTTGCCGCTCGAACAGGTTAAGCAAGAATTGAAGCGCAACAGCGCCATCCAGTTCGATCCGGTAATTACCGGGATAGCACTCGAACTGTTCGATTCGGACAACTCTTGTTTCGGGTAAATCAGGCAAGGCAGGAAAGCTGCCTTCAAGCTCTAGCCGAAAATGGTGACCCATAAGAAGAACACTTATATATAAGTGCTCCTTCTTGCGGGTCATTTTGCTTGATCATATTTTTCAATCATACTACATAAAAATGTCCGAAATTCTTCGGCAAAGGCCGCAGGTTCGATGATTCTGAGGTTCGTTCCGAAGCCGGCGATCAGTTGAAGTCCGATTTGACTATGGGGCACCTGGAATGTTGCCAATAAGGATTCGTCTTCCAGGCTCACAACACTATTCCGACCATATCGCTCAATAAACTGATCCCGGATAGCGGGCTTAATCAATGCTTTGACCTCGATTAATTGCGGTTGATACCGCGCTTCAGCCAAATAATGTGCCACATCTTCCCTAGGGGAAAAGGTCTTCGACTCCAGGTGAAGATGCTCAGTTCTGGACAGTTTAAAGGTCCGATATCCCCTGCGCTCGAGACAGAACCCCCTCAAATACCAGCTCATTTCGCTAAAATGAAGCAGGTAAGGCTCCACCATTCGTTTCGTACTCTTCCCATCCTTATCTATGTAATCAAAAGAGACCAATCTGCCTTGATCGATGGCGTTCTGACATGTTCTTAATACCTGTAAGATTTCAGAGCGGCCCTTCCAATCATAAAATGACAAGTGGATGGAGCTTTGCTGCGCATTCGCATGAACCATGGACGCAATTTTCCGGATGGTTAATTCGACCTCTTGGCTGAACAAAATTTGTTCCAGCCCGCTTAACGCTGTAAGGATGTTCTCTAGATCCTGGTTGCTTAAAAGCCGTTTATCCAATTTATACTCCTCCATGATGCCATAACCGCCATTTACACCATTGATGGCATAGATCGGAATATTGGACATGCTTAAGGCTTCCATATCACGAAGAATAGTTCTTTTGGATACATGGAATAGCTTGGCAAATTCTGACGCAGATACGATATCCTTTTGCAGCAGGATCATTACAATGGAAATCAGTCGCTCGCTTTTCCCCATCTTCTCCATCCGTTCGTATGTAAAATATATTTATTAACTTACAGTCTGAAAAGGTGACACATTAGCTGTCATCTATTATAGCTTATACTTCATTCATAACAAGAAGGAGGTTGTCATATGTCAGTTATTGCATACTTAAACTTTGATGGGAACACAGAAGAAGTGATTGATTTCTACTCGGAGGCGTTGCAGACAAGTGAAGTCAAAAAGGTGAAATTCAAGGATATTCCTCAGAACCCGAACTTCCCGATGCCGGAAAATGAGTTGAATATGATCATGGAGTCTTCGATCGAATTTGCCGGCGGAAAGCTCATGATGTCCGATCTCTTGCCCTCGATGAAAAGTACTACAGGTGAATTGGTGAAGGGAAATAACGTGCTCATCAGCATTATTATTGATGATAAGCAGGCCTTGGAACAATATTTTGAAAACTTAGCTACGGGAGGTTTTGTTATCATGCCTCTATCCAATGTCCCATGGTCTTCGTGCTTCGGTATGCTAGTGGATAAATTCGGGATCACATGGAAGTTCAATCGCGATGCAGAGAGGTTTCTCGATCAGGTCATTTCTTCCCGATAATAAATATTTGAACTCCGGTTTAAGTATGAATGGGAATATGATAGAGCAGCAGTATGGCAAGGATCATTTCCTTGTCGTACTGCTTTTGTCTTTCTAAGCAATTAAAAGGAGTACTGGCATTGTTGCTAGCTTTGCCTCATCTGACCGTAACCAACAATTTCCCATTTTCCTTGCTGATAGGCTAATATTATTTCTATTGCGATCGCCCCTTCATTTGCGCGATACTTACTGACCTCGATTGTCATCTTGTTCTGGTCATCTGACTGGTTCTGCTTTTCAATGGTTAGAAGAATGCCTTTAAGCATCGTAGTGTCCTGCTCGTATAATTTCTGCTCTTTTAACTGCTCATAAGTGTAGTTATAAATAATCAAGTTATATTTGTCTTGCAGGTATTTTTCGATGGCTTGCTTATCCGGCTTCGTTAAAGGAACTCCTCCATTCAGAACCAGAGAAATGTATTCCATATTGGCGTTAAGAGCTGTGTCTGTTGAAATTAATTCGTCTAACGCTAACAGATAAGGAGCCACGAGCTCTTTTGATGAACTTGAGCCAGTATTAACACTAGTACAAGATGATGCCAGCAACATGACAATTACAATGGGTAATAAAAATAATGACTTAGCTTTTATAGCCATCTTCCTCCTATATATTGTTATTTAAATAAACGTGACTGAGTCGTGAAAAGGTGCATAAGGCGATAATAAAACTATTTTGACAACTTACCTCCTATGAACTACAATATGAATGAAAAAATATTCGTTCATTCACATTGTAGTTGATTATTTGGAGGTCTACCTGTGGAAGATAAGAAAGCATTAATTTACGCTTGTGCAAAGGAGCTATTCAGCGCAAAAGGATTTAAGGAAACCAATATCTCAGAAATCACAAAAAAATCCGGAATGGCAGTAGGAACCTTTTATAACTATTATTCTTCTAAGGAAAAGCTCTTTATGGATATTTTTCTGGAAGAAAACGCAAAGCTGAAACAGCTCTGCTTTCAGTCACTTGATCTAACGCAACCTCCTATAAAGGTTATCGGTCAAATGCTCATGCTAAACGTTGAGGGAATGAAGTCAAATCCCATTTTAAGAGAATGGTACAACAAGAGTGTGTTTGAAAAGCTAGAGCAGGTCTATCGTGAGGAAAACGGTGTTGATGCCGTAGCTTTTCTGTACGACAATTTTTTGGAGCTCATCGCATATTGGCAAGAGCAAGGAAAAATACGCAAAGACATAGACGGTAAGATGATTATGATGGTTTTCGCGGCAGTCATAAATGTGGATACGCACAAGGAAGAAATCGGCATTGAGTATTTTCCAGAGCTGCTAAATCTTATGACAGAGTTAATTATGAAAGGCTTGGACTGCTCCGAATAATCTACTGGAGCAGTATTTTTGAGGCATTAGATGAACGAATTATAAATTATTCATTCATTTTATTAATTTGAGGAGGATTATTTATGGAAAAAAAACAAAACATGGGGTCTGTCAAGCCAAAAGGAATTCGCATTGAAGTTACTGAGAATGGTGCATTGACCTCTAATGTACGCATCCCCTTCTTTGTCGTGAAGATGGGACTGAAACTGGGGCAGATGACAGACAACGCTCAGAAGAAAGGACGTGTCAATGGTGAGTTAGAACGTCTCAAGGATATTGATATGGAGGCTATTCTTGAAGCACTTGGCAGCGGCAAACTGACTTTACCCTGCCTATTGGCAGAGGTTGATGAGCAAGACAAAAACCAGCATGTGAAAATCACATTGGAATGAGGGGGGAGTTGCAAATGTCTGCTTCAAAAATGTCCAGGAAGAAAATCAGAATCCGTTTTATTCTTTTGATTGTCGTAGGTGTAGCAATATTGGGAACCCTGATTGCGCTTCTTGTAGATGCTCCTGAACGTCAGGAACTTCAAGCTCTCACAATCGGGGATGTTGACTTTACAAGGTTAAGAGATGGAATATATGCCGGAGAATATGCCGGTACCAAAGGAAGTTCCCGAAATGCAACCGTTCAAGTCACCGTATCCGATGCTAAGATTACAAAAATCATTGTTTTAAAAGGTGCGCTGGATAGCAACGGAAAACCTGTGAAATTAACAGGCGAAATGACAATAAATGATCTGTTTCAAAGAGTACTAAAAACCGAGTCTTTACAAGTGGATACAATCAGCGGAGCAACGCTGACCTCCAAAGCCCATTTGAAAGCATTGGAATTAGCGTTAAAACAAGCTCAACAATAATAATTTAGGGGAGATCTTAATGAACATTGCGGTTATTTCTTTTTCATTCACGGGCAATAACGATAGACTTGCTGCATGTGTGGCTCAAGATTTGTCAGCAACGCATATTAAAATCACGCCACAAAAGCCTATGACCATGGGAAAGATCATATTGGATATGGTTTTTACGCGTACCCCCAAAGTTGATCCTGACCCGGATAGTCTTCAGCAATATGACCTGCTCCTCTTCTTTGCCCCTGTTTGGATGGGCCATATAGCTTCTCCGCTTCGGGCCTATTGGAACTATCTAAAATCAAATCCGCAAGCGTATGGCTTCTTTTCGATCAGCGGCGGTGCAGACAATGGAAACCCGAAGTTGCGTTCTGAGCTTTTAAAACGCACCGGAGCCGAGCCTTCAATCATGCTTGACCAGCACTTAAAGGCTTTCCTTCCTCAAAATTCAAAAACAACCCGTAATGATACCTCGGCCTATAAAATCAGCGAAACGGAGGCAAGTTTCCTTTCATCCATAGCCATTAAAGAAATAAACAAGCTAATCACCGATAAGCAATAGCTGTCATGCCGCTTATAGTAATAAATGCGTGCTTAAATGGCCTTCTAATTGCAGTTATGCGATTGGAAGGCTTTGTCCCTTCCCGACAAGTCTTTAGGCAGCTTCGGCCAACTTGGCTAAAATTCCTGTCTGTATTCTAAAGCGTAATATCGAATTGCTTTCTAAATTCAATGGCAGATTCACTATCAGGCAAAATACCACTTTCACGAGATTGTACAAAGGAGATCCACTGCCAGTCCTCGGCACCCACAAAGCAGACTCTAGACCAATGATCCAATAGCTCCATAAAGTCATTTGCTATGATGTATCCGTGCCCTTCCCCATCGTCATGGCTTAAATATACAATCGAATGTTTCCCGTTTTCACTCAGATTAAATGCAAAGTAATCCCCATTTCCAACTTCCAAAAATGCTAACTTGTTGTGCCACACTTTATCGTACTTATCCTCGGGATTCGGAAAGACGTTCTCGATCCACCCTTTCCGATCCTCCTCAAATCGGATAAGATTATTCAGGCTCCAATTTGGTGTCCCGCAGAATATTCCTCTATATTGATCAGGCAGTTGAAAGTCATCCGGAAAGAACCAGCGGAAACTAAACTAAGCGGAAAAATGTAACAGCGCATATTTAAAGCTCTCGGGCAGTCGGACACCCAATTCTTGCTCTACTAAATCGATCTGTTCATGCTTGGCAGGATCTTTGATAGTAATTTCTCTAACCATCCCCCCTATCATTTCAATTCGCTCAGCTATCCGCTCAATACGCTCTCTGAGAACTTCAAATGAGAAAGGCACATCTTCACCATCCTTTGCTTTATAATGCTTGTTCACTCTACATGATTCACTTTAACTTTCTTAGATCTTGATCCCTCGGTTCTTAATCATACGTCTTTATTAATAATAAATTCTTAGTGAACCCACCGTTAGTCTCAACTTTTTTTCTTCTCAATTCTTCTAACTGCTCAACACTCACATCTTTTAATCTAGCAATGGCATAAATTACCTCTATCATATCGGCAAGTTCTTCAATTTCTTCCGCCATTTGAAACTCATCCAGTTCTTCTGCAAGCTTTTCTTTTAGTCCTTCCAAGTACTGCTCATCATCAAGCTCTTTAATTTCGTACTTTTTTCCACTCTTTTCAATTATTCCTGGAATCTCATCTCGAATAACCTTGTTATAAATTTTCATTCTACATCTTCCTCACATTCAGCTAATATTAGAACCTCTCTCTGCCTAGCTCTTTTTCATTTCCTTCAATATTAATTCTAATTGCTCTTTTAGCTTTTCCTGGTAATTCTTCTCCCTATTTTTATTTCACAAGACGGTCAAGGCCGTTTTCTCGCAATGATATGTTTAAATATAGCAATATCTTTAAATGGACTCTGTCCGCCCAGTTCTAATTCAGGTCTCATGTCGTTATGCCATTGATCAAAAGCACTCACCCTTCTAAAATTTTCCCTCTTCTCCTTATACTAACATGAATATAAGAGAGCTTTGACTTACAATGTTTACGGTTTTTTGATTTATCTCCATCTCGGTACTGAGTAGACATTTGACTATAGTCTAACTAGACTATATACTGTCTTTAGTCTAATTAGACTATAGTTGAGTTGTAAAGGAGTAACGAATAAATGATCAAGTCATTTTTAATGTTAGGTCAGTCGAATATGGCTGGGCGTGGACTTTTGCATGAAGTTGATCCTATTTATAATGAAAAAATAAAAATGCTGCGCAATGGACAATGGCAGATGATGACAGAGCCAATTAATTACGACCGTCCGGTTTCAGGTGTAAGCTTGGCAGCCTCTTTTGCCGATGCGTGGTCGAAAGCTAATCCTGATGAGGAAATTGGTCTGATTCCTTGTGCGGAAGGCGGCAGTTCTTTAAATGACTGGTATCCGGAAGGAATACTTTTTCAGCATGCTTTGTCCGAGGCCCGCTTCGCCCAGCGCTCCAGCCAAATTTGCGGAATACTTTGGCACCAGGGCGAAAGCGACAGTTATGGTTCGCTACACGAAACTTATTACGAGAAACTAAAGAACATCATCGAGACTCTAAGAAACGAGTTGAATCTTAAAGAGGTACCATTGATCATAGGCGGACTTGGTGATTTCCTTGGAAAGACCGGTTTCGGACAGCACGCAACGGAGTATCTGCAGGTAAATGAACAATTGCAACACTTTGCCGGCGAACAGCAAAATTGTTATTTTGTAACGGCTGCAGATTTGACCGCGAACCCGGATGGCATTCATTTAGATGCGGTCTCGCAGCGCAAATTCGGCTATCGCTATTTCGAGGCGTTTTCAAAAAAGTGTCATGTCCTGGAACCTATTCCCGGGGAGGAACAATCGCTTAGCGTGGCGTGTGACTATTCGAAAACAGAACAGATTTACCTTCATAGCATGGATTTGGCCTCGGGTAAAATTACGTATGCGGAATTTGAGGCACAGATGGCGAAGGTGATGCCGTCTTGATCCCTTTACTCATTCTTGGCTTGCTCATTCAAAACCCCGGCGCTCATGGCTACGAACTACTGGCATTCATGGAAAAACGCCATTACAAGTACATTGTAAACTTCACGAAGGGCTCGTTCTATTACAATCTTCAGCAACTTGAAGAAAAGGGTTGGATTGAACAGATCCAGCAGAAACCTTCAACCAGCGGGCGCGAAATTCGGAGCTATAATATCACTAAAGCAGGAATGGCTGAATTTGAAAAATTAATGGTCAAATACGGGACCAAATCGGAATATGTAAACCTGCAATTTTATGGAGCACTGCTCTTTGCAAATGAATACGACAAAAACAAATTGCTGGAACTGATTCAATCTCAAATTGACCAGACTAAGACGCGAATTGCGCTCCTTGATGAGTACCTGTCCAATACGCAGAAAGTTCCCGGCACAACCGATTACTACCGCCTTATGAACGAAAATTCCCGTTCTCATCACTTGGTTAACTTAAAATGGTTTCAACAATTGAAAGCAGAAATTGAAGGCTTTGGTTTGGCCCAAACAAGATGAACCATATTAAACCAGTAACTTTCTGCTTTTTCGATTTGAATACCCGATTCTTGGATCAGTCCAAGAATATCCCTCGTATGGTGACATCCATAGCTGCGGTATAAAAGTGGATTAAGGAGCTTTTGGAGCATAGAGACCATGTAGTTAGAACTAATGCCATGTTCGATTAACAGGATTTTCCCGTCAGGTTTGCACCAACGGTTGATTTTATCCAGCACCATTAGCGGATTGTTGTAGCTGCAAAATGATAAAGTTGAAACAATGGTATCGAAGGATTGCTCGGAAAAGTCCATTTCTTCAATGTCAGCACAAATAAAATCCGCATCCATACGATAATGTTTTGCTGCCAGTTGGGCTTTTTCGATCATCATTTTACTAAAGTCAGTCGCGGTAAGCTTTATCTCCGGAGGATAAAACGGGAAATTAGCGCCTGCCCCCACCGCAAGTTCAAGCACCTCCCCCCTAGCATGGCTTAAAAGATTTTGACGCCAACGTGTTTGTTTTGGGTTTTCTCTATTTTTGTCATATTGGGTTGCTTGGCTATCAAATATACTGATTAACCGTTCTTTTTCCATAAAAGTCCACCGCCTGTTATATTAGACCTTACTTCCAGGGCTTCAGCTTCCCATAGTTATCCATCTGGCAACTAAGACATAGCATCGATCCACATTATCTATTTAATATCATTCTTAACTTCGTCAGCACTTCAGTTTGATTTGAACCACTCATTTCTCCGATTCGATATGCTAAGGTTGGTGCTGTCCAATTCGTTATCTCTTCATATTCCTTCCCGGTTAGCATTAAATATTCTTTTACATATTCTTCATGGAACAACTCTCGAAGCTCTCTTCTTATTAAAATCTTTGGGGCATTTGGTGGTAAGGTATTGGATTGAAGCATCATTGAAGTTCTTGCAACATCAGCCGTCTCATGACCAACCAATGCGTTCAACCAGTCAATGATAATTGGACCTTCAGAAGATAGAATGATATTTCCAGGATGAAAATCATAATGGCAAAGAGTATTGCCCTCAGGGAGATGCTCTAAAATTTTATTGATTACTTGTTTTTCATCTTCACTTACTAATTCCTGAGAATATATTTTACTAGACAATTCGTTTTTTAAGGTTGGGTGCATTCCGACTTTTACTTGATGTATTTCATCTTGAAGTTGTGCTAATTGTTTGGCGTAGCAAGAAATACTGGAGATGGTAGGTGCTATTTGCATAAGCATTGTAGGACCATTAATTCTTTCATAAAGAAGACACTGCTTTCCCTCATATTCCAATATTCCACAAAATCTTGGGGCGCGTAATTTTAAATTATCAATCATTTCTGCATTCTTAGCTTCTTTGGTTGCTTCATATCTTGAACTCCCCTGATCATGAAAAATCTTTATGACCTCTGTATTTCCCCATTGATAAACATTTGCTGTATTACCCATTCCAAGCAAATCACCGTGTCTCATGAATTCCTTCCCTTCGAGCAACAAGATGTCGCGAATAAATTAACTTCAACTTTGATTAGGCTTCCGAATTTCTCTTAGATTCTTATATGTCTAATTTGAGTTATGAGTCTATCGATTTTCTTTTTTATAAATCCTCTGTTGTCCGGAAGCAACTCAATATTGCTCTCTTTCGAAATTAGATCAATTATTTCTTCTGGTGTTAATGTATCTGTCTTAATATGTACTTTAAACAAGTCTTGAGACAAATTAGATATGCATCTGTCAATTTGCTTGGCAGGCCACGAGTTTTCATTATCTCCTCTGCTTTTCAATCTCTTTAACAAAGTTTCACGGCTTGCTAGCAAGGTAAAGTGATAAATTTCAACTCCACTTGATCTTAATCTATCTATTATTTCACTGAAGTATTGGGGAGTTGCAATCGTCATTGGAACAATAACTACGCCAGGAAAATCATTACTAATGGTTTGAAGAATTGAAAAGTTAATCTCTCTCCATATAGCATAATCTTGAAAATCTTCTTTCAACATTTGTTTTGGAACATTCTTTCTAAGAAAGTATCCTACATTCTCAGGATCATAAACAAACGAGTTGGAAATTCTTCTATTCAATTCGTAAGATATTGTCGTTTTACCCGATCCAAATGCTCCATTAATCCAAAGGATCAATTAATTCGCCTCTTTCCAATTATCATTGCAAGAATTTCAGCTAACGTTCTTGTATTCACGACGGACGCCCACCTTAGATAGTCTCTTATCTAGGTAGGCATCTGTGTGGTGAGTTACTTCTCTGCTATTTCTTCTTCCAACCGAGGAGCGTATTCGACGTTGCGTTAATGTTGTGTTAGCTGAAGTGTAGAGCTTCCTAGATTTATTCACATAAATGTTTTTTGAGAAATCCTACTGTTTTCTCAAACGCTTTTTTAACCTGTACATCATTCATATTTTGATCAAATACATGATCAGCACCATTAACTGTAATTAGCTCAGTTTCAATACCAACTTTTCGTAATTCTTCATACATTATCAAAGACTGTTCATAAGGTACATCAGTATCTTTGTCCCCATGCAAAAAGAGTGTTGGCGGAAAGTACTTAGAAATATTATCGACAGGGTTATACTTTCTTAATAACTCACTATCTATATCTCGATTAAAACCTGTTACCTTCTCAACCCAAGTTCCATGCTGACGGCACCAAAGATAGTAATTAAACCTTTCCCACGAGCCTTCTGATACTTCAGAGTCACTAAGATATTTTTCAGCTTCTACAAGATTAACAATGGGTCTTCTGCAGTAAAATTCATTTGGCTCAGAATACCACTTTCCTAAGATATCACCGTAACCGTAAAAGGAAACTATTGCATTAGGTCTACATTCCATTGTTCCACTAACCAAACTAAGGTAAGCCCCCGCTGAACTTCCAATAAGAGCAATCTTATCCGTATTGAAATCGTACATTTTCGATACAGTAGATCTAACCCAATTTAAGGCATCCTCTACGTCCTCAATAATTAATTGAAAATTCGTCTCTGGAGCAAGCCTATAATCAATACTTATGACACTAAATCCAGCATTCTTATATATTTCAACCTGCTCAATTGGCAACCACTTTCTTGTGCCAAATATTAGCGCTCCACTATGAATGTAGATAATAACAGGAGTTTGACTTCCATGATAATAGATATCAGCATAAATTGAAGATTGCTCAGTTTTTTTGTAGACTATAGATTCACTTATGGTTTTCATGATCTTACTCCTCCGTATTTCAGCTAACGTTGTTGTATTCAACGACGTCCAACCCCCTTAAGCTCGGAGGGCGGCCGCGATGCGGTTAGGGAGTTGGATGTGTCCGGCTGACTCTACTTCCCGCTGCTGCCAAATGCATCTCCGAATCTTCCTAACTTCTACCGGAACGAGGGTCGAATGGCCTGAAGCGTGAACATGGTAGTAGGTGAAGCACCCGATTTCTTCGACTATTCTTCAGCCTTAATAGCTTCGTATGTAATCATCTGTCCAGCACTTATAGGTTTATTCTTAAACTTATAATCAGCCGATATAGTAATCTCTTGATAACCCGATTGTTCAAGTAATAAGTTAAACTCATAATTGCCATACCAACTTAGAGGAAATCTTTGAAGTTCAGCTTGTATTAGATTTCCTTCTTTCCATTTCTCATACTTCAACAAAGATACTATCTTCTGTTCAAGAATATTAACTTCAACGCGTTTATCTTCTAAAACAATGACTTCATTATTAGGGGTACTCCACGTCCTTGTAGAGGTGGAATTTGTATTTAAATCAGTCGGAATAGACAAATCCATTATCAGCCTACCACCGGGCAACAAATAGGAATAAAGATGATTTAGTGTTGTGATCGCTTGTTCTCTACCTTCTATTAATTGAAATGATCCCCCAGGAATAATAATCGCATCGTATTGATTTGATAAAGTAAACTCGTGCATCTCATCTTTAATAAGTTTAGGTGAAAGATTTAATTCATTGCATCTTCTTCTGCAAGAATCCAGCATTGCATCTGAGTTATCTAATCCATCAATTGCTATTCCAGATTGTAGTAATGGAATCAAGACTCTACCAGACCCACATCCAACTTCAAGCACATTTCCTTTAACGTTTGAAAGACGCTCTAAATAATACTCTACATCCCCGAATGAATGGCCTAGTGGCTTGCTAAGATCATAAACTTCTGTACAAAGTTCACCGTATGAACTATACATTGACGATCACTCCGTTTTTGAATTTTTCCCTTGGGTATTTCACCTAACGTTGTCGTATCTACGAACCCGAGAGGCTTAAGGCGCCTTCTTTGAAACTCCTACACTATTAATCGCTTTGATTATTCTCTGCCTCTATGATAATTTCACCTTCTCCAGAAGGTACTTCAAAACCCTTTAGGAATGAAGATAATATCTCTTCTGTTATTGTAAATGCAGCATTAGCATCGAATCGCTGGCTCCGTATTCGAAGTCGTTTAAGCAATTCATTAGGATGAACTTTCAAATAAACAAGCTTCCACTCACCTCCTCCTTCTTCAATTAACTTCTTATATTCATCTCGCCTCTTCCGTTGCCAAAAACTAAAATCAATAACCACATTGCGCTTTTCTTTCAAGAGATTTACTAGTTCATTACGCAGCTTTAATTCGGCTTCAACCTTAAGTTGCTCATACATTTCAATTGGATAATCAATTCCATAACGGCCATTTGTCGCCCATATTTCTTCATCAATGGAGAGACGTACAAAGCCCCTCTGCTCTAATCGTTGAGAAAATGTTGTTTTTCCTGATCCAGCCACACCACACATCATTACTACTAATGGTAAAGATATATCTGCCTGATAGATAAAATCATCTACTTCAAGGTTTTCAATCACCAATATTCTCCCTTCATTCAAATTACTTCATACGGTTATAAGATTTTTATGCAAGTTTTTTATACATTTCATTTACATGGTTTTCAGTCAATTCAGTATATGTTATGATCGTTATAAGAAAACCGAGTGCGGCTAACACTCGGCTATACAAATGGCTTGGATGGTTTATTCCCTTCTAAGTCTAGGCAATAAAAACCCACCTCTGGCGCTAACCTTTGGGTGGGTTTTTACTTTCTCTTGTTGTTGTTCCCGATGTACGTTAAAAGTGCAAGAATAAACATTCCGAATAGGAACATGATCTGAATTGCATCTTTAACTTCCATGGCTTCACCTCCTTACGAAGGAAAACCATGCCCACCCAAGATTCAATTGTACTTCCTTATTCTACCACATATACCCATTCATTAATAGAATGTTTGTTCGTGTTTAATGATTGTATACAGTTTGCTGGAATTTCATATAATTCCGCTATCCCCGCACTACAGAAATTCCACATAACAAATGGAATTTGCGCCCCTGTTCCTTACTTAATTTCTACATTCTACCCTACCATATTTTTGGAATAATATGACGAAAAATAATAATATTTACTCAGTGCCGCCAACCACACTTTGTTCCTGATAACTAACCCATCGCCATCCCCCGTTCAATTTAAAGAGCCTGTACCGGGAATCGGCAACTGGCTTGCTACAAAGTTTAGCTTATTATACCTTCTGAAACCTTGCGTCTTTTACAGCGTCAGGTTAATCCTAGAATTCGGCTCCAGCCGACTTGAAAGCAAGGGGCTAAGATACCTGGAATAAGGCTGTGCATAAGCGGTGCCCCCAATCCCGGTACTGAACAGCAACGGCATTAAGGAGAGGGTGCTGTTGTTCATTCCATTGAAGCTGCCGAAGGGCGATAGATTGGAGGATAACATGAACAACGGCAGAAGACTTGCTAAATTACTGGAAGACACCCCGTCAGTTTGCTCTAAAGAGGGGTACAACATCCCTGTGAGAAGCGGTGTCAAATATTGATTGAAGGATCTCACTGTCCCCGTCTCCGTCATCGCGGTTTGCTTTCTCATACCTCCAATGGTCGGAGCATGATAGACACACATACAATGTTCCAAAGATCCAAATTGCATGATAATCATCCTTTCTAATATAGATTCAATGAAATCACAATAGACTATGATTATAGTCTATTGAAGTATATCAATACATTCACTCGCCATAACGAGCAAAAGTATCAATACACTTTCATGCTGTCCAACAGTTCCAGGCTGGATAGATCGCTCATCATTTTTTTGCCGCTGCTGAAGCCCCAATATTTTATCGGACGATATGGATAGTGGAGCATCAATAACACATTACCGGATGAAAGGCCTTGTTCGTGCATGGTTGCCCGGATAGGACGAACATCAACTTGTATGGGCCACGGTTGTTCCTCGGACTCAATCAGCAAATGCAGCCGATTCCAGGTATGCTGGAAAGCATCCGCTTCAAATGGCGATTGATAAACGAGCCGAACAGGCGAGTCGCCGACAGCACTTCCTGTTATCCCGATCATCTGAGCGGTCATACTGTTGATCACATCTGTATCCCGCGGATTGGCCCCTTCTTCAAGCCAGTAGGCATAAAGCATCGGTGTTTGCTCTTGGCGAAGCAGACCATAGAGATTATTGGAAGGCAGCAGGATAAACGCCAGCATAAAAGTCACGCTGATTCCCAACAAAATACGCCATGGGCGTTGGACATTAACATTTCCATACGACTGTTTAAGGAAGACTGCCACATGGCCGAGACGATGTCTGACTCTGGATGCCCCGGTCAACAACGGGAGTCCCGGTCCGCAACTCGGTAACGTACCTCCGTTGAGCTCTCCCTGACGAATAAGCAGCAAGCCGTAGCTCAATCCCTCTTCACGCTCCAGTTGACGCAGCACCCGCCAATCACAGCGAATTTCCAAATCCTCTTCAAATCGATTAAGCGCCAGTCGGATCAATGGGTTAAACCAATGAATGAGCCGAAGAAAGCGAGCCAGCAAGAACATCAGTATATCCTTCTGCTTATAGTGCCATAGCTCATGGAGCAAAATAAGTCTCAGTTCCTCCTTAGCGTAGAGCGTCATACTCTCATAAGGCAATAGAATCACAGGACGGAACCATCCATGCAAGGCCGGATAGGGAAGCGCCGAGCGCATCAGCCGAACCCGGCTGCGAATGTTGATCTCCCTACAGCAATCCTCCAGCAATCGATCCAACTCAGCACAATTAAAAGGCACAGACATTGCAATCCATCTTCGTACGCCGCGGCTTTTCCAGCGTTTCCAGCACCACACGCCCGCTCCCCCTGTGACCCAGAGAATCGCCATGACCGTTTGAGACTGCATCATGCTGGTTTGAGCCTGGAGAGAACTTACAAGCTCCTGCTTCACGGCAGGCATCGGCACTTGCAGTTCCTGCCCGTTTTGATACATTCTCATTGGGCTGTAAGCCATCCATTCCTTTTCTTGAGGAAGCAAACGGTCTCGAAGCCCATTCCATACCTTTCCCGCTTCAGTCACCATTTTGCCTGCGCCGTACCGAACATCATACAGATACGGATCAGTCCAATTCTCCAGACTAACCATCCCTGACCAGGATACGGGCAGCAGAAGCTTCAAAAGGAGAATAGTCCATAGCCAGCACATGACCCGGGGACCCAGCTTCTTGGATCCGAAGCGGCGGATCAAAAGCAGCAGAACTGCGATTACCGAACCGGCTAGCGTTAGCTCCAATCCTTTCAGAAAAAGCATGGGCAACAGCATCGTCACGCCATTCACTCCTCCTCGGCACTGGATTTAAGCATCTGCCGGAGCTTCTCCGCCTCTGCAGCGGATAATTTGCCATCCTGCAGAAATCCTGCCAGCAGGGAACTGCGGTCTCCTCCATAGTATAGATGAAGAAATTGCTGCCGCTCCTGCTGCAAATACTGCTCTTCATCCACCAGGGGCGTATAGTAGTATATTCGGCTGTCCTGCGCATCGACTTCATAACCTACAAAACCCTTCGCTACCAGGTTTCGCAAGAGGGTCTTCACCGTGCGGAAATGCCAATCAGAATGCTTCGCGACCTGGTCAACAATCCTGCTGGCCGGACAGCGCCCTTCTCGCCATAGCACATTCATCACCACAAGCTCGGAACGGCTAATGCTTTTCTCTTTTCCTTTCAGAAAATCCCCTCCTCGTATTCACGTCTCTGTTTATTTTATCGGCATCTCATTAGACTATGTTTATAGTCTTTTGTGATTCACCCTTCCCTAGAAAAATAAAACGGCCTTCATCCCATAAAATCAGGACGAAAGCCGCCTTACTCGTTTATGTGTATATACCTTGCCCTCAAAATCGAAACCGATCCGCTCTCTCCGAAGGTCCGTGCACCGACTCGACATTCTGGTAGGCTTGGTATTTACGCAATCCGGTGTAGAGAAGCGCCAGCAGAATCCACCCGCCGATCAGCAGTGTCCAAGACCAGGGATTTCTGTATCCGGTAATCGGCAGGAAGACGGGGTCTGCACCTTTGCGCCCGAACAGCTCCTTCAAAGCGGCCTCGCCTTGCTCAATCGAACGGCTGAGCGAAGCGTCATCCACCGAGGTGTCCTTGCTGATTTGACCCATGTAAGAGAGCCATGAATCAAATTTATTCACTTCCGACGGCTGACGGCTGATAATCAGCGCAGGACGAACGATATCATAATGCGATTGCAGGGACAGAAAATATTCCCGCAGCACGGTTCGCTTTCCTTCCGCCCTGCTCTTGGTCATTCCGTCCAAATCATCGGCCAGCACCTTATAATATTGCATCCATAGCGCTTTATTCTGATGGGTGAGACTATTCACGGCAAGTCGCAGCTTGGCGGATGATCTTGCCCATGCTTCCGGATCTACATTCACTTCCGCAAGTGTACCGCGCGTATCCATAATCACTTCCGCCAGCGCATGAATTCCCTCAACTGAAGTTAAGCCTTGAAAAGACAGCCCCTCCAGCGAATCAATAAGCAATTCCATCTGCTTGGGTGCATCGGTCAGGTTAATATCCTGCATGTCCCGGTACAAGGTCTCGGTTATTTGCTCAAATTGCGCCAGCTTCTGTTCCCGCTCATTCCCTTTTGGCAGAGCTGTATTGTTCATCTCTGCATGTGCAATAGCCGGACTCAGCCAGACGGCAAGCAGCAGTAAGCAGCATATCAGTAACAGGAGCCATCGGTTTAATGCCAGTATTTTCACGGACAATCCCTCCTTTACCACATGGTATGGCGGGTTGTCCCTACATAGAACCAATTTTGTCCGTGATGAAAGACATAATGTGTGCGAAGACAGAATTGATGCGGATTCCGCTCAGGGCTCCAATGCTCCGTTTCGTTTTCCATATTTCAAGGCCACCCAACCGGCCCCTATGCTTGCCAGCGTCAGCAGCACTGTGAATACGGCGACAGCTGGAACGTAGTCCCACAATGGTCTGGGCAGCCAAGGATAGACCCCAAAACCGTAATCGACAGTATCATTAAGCAAGGTCCAGGCTCCGGCAATGACGAGCATAACAGACCGCAAGCTGAAAAACCGGACGAACAACAGGGCTTCAACAGCCATCGCCAAATGGGATGCTACAAGCATCCCATCCTGCCACACCAGCGAATCCCCCATGGCCGCACCTGCAAAGATCATGCTTACCGCCCAGATCCCGTACTTCACGCTAGTTACGACCGCCAATCCTTCAATCAATCCGCGCAGAAAGCGGAATCGTCCTAGTAGATTCGGCAGCAGCAGGAACAGAAGTGATAGAGTAAAAAACAGACTTGCCGTCGGACTATCCGGGACGAAGATAAGTTGCCACATCGCATGGTTATCCCAGGTGTAACGAAGCTGGGCCTCATACCAGACGTAACCGTAGATCGTGCCAAGCAGATTGCACACGAACAACGTCCACAGAATCGGACGAGAAGCCAGAAAAGAACGGCTCCAGAAAAATGACAGCTTCAAGATGTATTCCTCTTTCCTTATGTAAATGAAAAACCTGACCGTTACCCGATCAGGTTTTCTGTTCCTTCTATTCTACTGCTTCCGCCTTTTGCTTCGCAAGCCATTCGGCCAAATGATCGACATCCTCGTCAGTTAAGCCTGCATTAATCGCTGCAGTATACATCGGAGGCATCTTCCCATTATATCCTTCTTTGATAATGGCAAGGATAGCTTCTTGATCATGCTTGTCACCGACACCCCTCAGCGAAGGGGCGCCCGAGCCCTTCAGGTCTGTGCCATGACAGCTTATGCAATTGGCTTTGGTATAGAACTCCATTGCCGGATCATCCTTATCAACGATGGCGATCTCGGTCTGCGGTTCACTGCCTGCCGGAGGAAGCCCGGCGAGGCGATTCTCAAGCGCTTGCTCCTCACGCTGAATATGCTCGGGCTCGACGCCCGCTTTTTCCAGCTCATGCTTATAGTGCGTCCACGCAAAATTAGTTAAATAAATGAGGGATGCCAGAGACAGGAACATCAGCGCTGAAGCAATCGGCCGTTTGTAGAACCGGCGTTCCTTGCCTGTGTCCAGGAATGGAGCCAGCAGCAATGCACCGAATGCAACCGTCGGAATACCCATCGTTCCTAAAATAACATAGTTGCCTGAGGCATACGGATATTTCAAATATTGATACAGAAACAAGAAGTACCAGTCGGGCATCGGAATGACCGAAGCGCTCGGGTCCGCGGGGAACCCTAACGGAGCTGGCTCCGAAATGGTCAGTACGAGGAATCCGACAAGCACCACGACGCCGACCATCCACTCCTTGAGCAGAAAATTCGGAATAAATGCCTCGGATTTGCCGGGATATGCCGTATAGTCAGGAGGCGTAATGAATCCGTTGCCCCTTCTGACCCGGGAATCGCCGACGAATACAACCTTTTCCTGCTTCGATTTGTCATGATGAGCCATATTTATTGCCTCCCTTCTCTTCTAGAGGTTGAACCCGCACTTCTATCGTCCTAAGTCCATGCTGCCCGAATACAAGGATTGACCTAGAGTGGGCCGGATATTCCTTGTCTGCGGATCATAATAAAGTGTCCTACCAGAAGGATCAGCAGTACGGCAGGAAGGAAGAACACATGAATGGCGAAAAAGCGGGTTAAGGTCTCGGCGCCGACAATCGTGCCGCCTTGCAGCAGTTCCTTCATCACCGGTCCTAACACCGGAATGGAGTTGGCGATTTCGAGCGTGACCTTGGTAGCAAAGTACGCTTTGTTATCCCAAGGAAGCAGATATCCGGTCAGCCCAAGCCCGATCATGACGAAGAAGATCAACATCCCAACCACCCAGTTCATCTCACGAGGCGCCTTATAGGAGCCTGTAAAGAAGACACGAAGCGTATGCAGGAACATCATGACAATGACCAGACTGGCCCCCCAGTGGTGCATGCCGCGTACGATTTGTCCGAAGGCAACCTGGGTCTGCAAGTATTCAACACTCTTGTAAGCGTTAATAATATCCGGCACATAATACATCGTCAGGAACATCCCCGACAAGATTTGAATCACGGTGATAAAAAACGTCAGGCCGCCGAAACAGTATACGAATGCGGAGAAATGGTGCGCCGGGTTGACATGCTCCGGCACCTCATGATCCGCAACGTCTCTCCAGATCGGCGTAATATCGAGACGTTCATCAATCCAGTCGTACACATTTTTAAACATCAGGATTTGCGCCTCCTTAAGATACAATCGTGTTCGGAACGATCTCGCCGAGATATACCCAGTCATCCTTAATCATGACCTTATACTCGTCGAGCGGCTTGGAAGCAACGGCCAGTTGCTTGCCCTCCTTCGTATAATGCGCTCCGTGGCAAGGGCAATGGTATTGGTCCGGAAAATTGCTGTTGCTGTTCCAGCCGACCGTGCATCCAAGATGCTTACAAATCGGTGAAAGCGCATAAATATTTCCGTTCTCGTCTTTGCGAATCCAGGCAACCAGGTTCGCTGTGCTTAAGTACCATCCGTCTTGCTGCTTCAATTCAAAGTGGAATTCCTGCGGTTCATTCGTAATTTTGCTGACCTCGGCCACTTTTACGAAAGCACCCTCTCCTTTATCCCTCAGGATCGGGTCTACGGCAAACCGGACCATTGGAAGCGTAACGCCTGCTGCCATAAAGGCGGTGGCACCTCCCAAGGTGTATGTAAGAAACTGCCGTCTGGACATTTCCTTACGGACAGGCGGTTTGTGCGATGGTTCGTGCTCCTCGTGCTGATGGCTCATACTCTCTTCAACCCCCTTTACACGCTAAAATGCCGCTGTCTTCAATGACAATTATCACATTATTATAGAAGTCATATTTATAATATATTAGCGCATTTGGACCGTCAAGAATTTGACACAACTTTTCCATCATTCGGGAGTTTCCATCTATGTAAAAGTCGAAATTTTGTCACATTTATTCTACTTTCCCTCTTGCCATAAACTGAGAATTTGTTCTTTAACTGCAGGATTCTGTGATTGATGTTGACCAGCAGATTCGGCATAACGCTGCGGCGTCACGATCAAATTCACTTCTGGCAGCAGCTCTTTATTCAACTCCTCCAATGTCGAAGCCACGATAACATAGGTAAATCCCGCTTGCCTCACGCCTTGGATGATCTTGTTGATCTGGTCTGCCACCTCGGCACCACCATATTGGATAGCCGGGTAAGTTACCACTCTTCCTTGAAAAGGAGACTCGATCCAGTCCATGACATCACGAAGCAGCTCAAGCCGCTCGGCAGCCTCATGGGGCGCTTCGCTTCCGGTTAATCCAGTCACCGGGAGAAGACAGGTATCGAAGAATTCCTTCATTTCATCCCAGGTCTTCGCTTCAAACTCGCTGAATTTCATTACATCTGCCCCCTTCTTTTTCGTACCTATTATATACATGTTTCTGTCGTTGACAAGTTCGACAGACAAAAAAAGAAATGCCGAGAAGGCATTTCTTTATTTTTTCAACATTCTCAATTCTTCCGTCAAGAGACGAAACGCCGTCTCATCGCCTTGGGCAAGCGCATTGTCGATCTCGCAATAAATTTGCTCCGAACGGTGTTTGCGCAAAGCCTCGTCCCAGACCATTTCCGCGGCCAAACTGAGCATTGCTTCGTAAGTCACCTTCATCTGATCCATAGGATGCACCTCCAGCGCATAAATAAGGAGTGATTATTTTGCCGAGATCTGATTGTCTGCTACTCTTTGGTCAGCTTATGTACGGCCGTTCTGCCAAAGGGAGTCGTCTGGATATACTTCTCTCCTTGACCGTTATCGCCGATTCTTACCATGCCGAGATGCAGCAGCATCCGGATGATTCGTTCTTCAAAGATAGATTCTGATGAATCGTAGAAAAAAGGCTTGATCAAGGGCGACAAATTGCGGAACAGCGAAGCAAGCGACACCCATTCCCGGCAGCAGTGCAGCGTCCAGTAGACTAAAGAGAGCAGGTTTGGAATCGGCCCTTTATAGAGTCTTAACCAAAACAGGACAAACTGCATCATGGGTTCTCTGCGTTCCTCCAGCAGAAAGGACTCTCCCGCAGAGGTAAGGATTAATGAATCCAGGTTCTCCTGAATCAAACGGGATTGGGTGGCATAATCATACAGCAGCGACATCCGGTTGGGGTAATCCTTGAAGCGCCGGCCATAGCCGAACCTCCAGCCTTTCCCCACAAGCGGCTCGGCAACATGAAGCGCCTCCAGCAACTGCTGCTGGTTCCTCCGGTACATGACGCCCTCGTTATTGAGCGGGACCTCATGATCCCGAATATACCGCAGAAACAGCAAGAGATCCTCGCTAAGCAGGTCCGGCTCCTCCCGGTAGATAGACGGCTCCTCCCCCAGAGCAATCATGCCGGCCATGAATCTTCGCTCCAATACCTCTCTGAAGCGCCGCTTCAAGTCCTCCGGAACCTCATACAAGTAACGGGTGTTTTGGGTCATCCCCTGGAATAGCCAGCCTCGCTGCCGGAACCGGGAGATGACATCCCTCGGGTTCTCCTTTTCCCTCGCATCATCCGTAAACCGTGAATGCTGTGCACAAGCGACCAGCTCCTCCAGGCTGAAATGCCGGCGGCCGTCAAAGAGCAGCGCATTCAAGAAGCGTAAATCTTCCATGCTCATGTCCTCAACGTTTTGCTCCAGAAATTCTCTTCTTCCGATCCTTTGCAGGATGGATTGAATGAGCTCATGCTTTGAATTCCCGTTGCAGTCGCACTGGTAATGGTTCGCTATTCTGCTAAGCTGACCGATATCGGCATAGGTAAGCATATCTGCCAGATTCATAACATCCCGCCTCGCCGTTTTACTACCATTATGGGGAAATTTCTGAACTTTATTCGGGAAAAGACAAAAAAATACCCGGACATGCCCGGGTATTTTTACTACTATAAGTTGCTTCATTCTATGATCCTTCCATATCACGCAGCCGCTCTACAATCGTCTGGCGTGCCAGCTTCCGATAGACTAGAAGAGGCAGAATGACACCCAATAATGCGAATAACGGGGCTACATACAATACAGGAAGCAGCGTAAAATGATAGGTAAAGAACCAGAACATGCTGGACAAAGCCGGTCCAACCAATGGTGCAGACAATGCGCAAATCACCAGCGACAATCCAATTGCGCCTAACGTGTAATATAATCCTTCCCACACCAGCATCCCCTTGAGCTGCTGCCCGGTCATTCCAATGGATTGAAGTACGGCAAACTCCCTTTTACGGGCCAGAATGCCCGTCAGAACAGCATTCAGGAAGTTGAGTACACCTACCAAACCGATAACCGCACACAATACGCCGCCCAGCAGCAAAAACATAGAACGAAAGCTCTCAAACTCTTCTGCATACGTCTGTTTGCTCTCATAATCATAGTCTGCTTGCGCGGTTGTTGTATAATCCGACAAGAAGGCTTCTATTGCTCCTTCTGCTGCATCCGTTGTATCAAAGCTGTATTGCATAATGGCATTCGTACCCGTATCCTGAATAAACGTCTCCGCATTCAACACAAACTCGTCCGGTCCGTAGTATCTGTAGCTTAGCGAATGCGGCACGCCCACCAGAGCGGCTACTTCATATTGCTTATCTTGATAAATCAGCGGCCTGGCATAGACAGACTCGGTCGCCGGAATAAGATCCGGATCATAAACCTCCCCTGTGTCGGGATTATAGTATTCCAACTCCTCCACATAACGCAGGGTAATGACATCACCGAGCCGTGCCCAGTGGGAGGATATGACCGCATTTCCATAATCGTCTACGCTATATACCGCAGCAATATACCGGCTGCCTGCCTCATAGAGCTTGGAAATATCCCCCTCTACCACCGTCAGCTTATCCAGCGGGCTTCGCTCCATGCCATAGAGCTGTGCCTGATCACCCAGCCTGCCGTCTGGAAGACGCTCCAGATGATTAACCATGGCATCCAATGTCGCTTCATCATTCCAGTAGCCCCATTTGGACCGGTAGAAATCCTCGCTTACAAACTCCAGCACAGTGCTGG
Organism: Paenibacillus brevis; assembly: GCF_018919145.1. GTDB lineage: Bacteria > Bacillota > Bacilli > Paenibacillales > Paenibacillaceae > Fontibacillus > Fontibacillus brevis. The sequence goes on along the minus strand of NZ_JAHLQJ010000010.1, from coordinate 170,765 downwards.
TCTGCCCGTATATCCTTCCATCCTGCTCAATGCCGCCCCGCTTGCGGATGCCGGCAATAACCTCTTCCGTAACCTCCATATCCTTATTCCACAAGGATCCGCCCACTTGAAAATAATCATCATCACCCACAACAAAATCAGCAACCATATCCGATAGATACTTGTTCATATCAAATCCATTCGTGAAGGTTACAGCCAAATTAAGTAATACTACAGCAAGGGAGAGAGAAATCACGGTAATGATGGTTTTGCTTCGGCTGCGGCCCAGATTTGCCCGGGCCATGCTTGCCAGAGATAGCTTCCCCTTCCTTTTGCGGATGGATACGGAACCTCGTCCCGAAGAGCTTTCGGTATAACGCACCGCCTCCACCGGAGAGACGCGGGCAGCCATTCTTCCGGGTCTCGCACAAGATAGCAGTACAGTTCCCAGCGAAAATACCGATGCACAGATAAAGATAAGCGGATTTATCGTTAGGGCCTGATTAGACACTCCATTCAGATGCTTCAGCATCACCGGCGTTAATAGCACCCCCACAACATATCCGATAAGGAATCCTAAGGGAATACCCACGGCCGATAACAGCAGCGCCTGCCTACGAACCATTCTCTTAAGCTGTCTTCCAGAGGCTCCGACCGTTTTAAGCAGACCATAGAAACGGACATCCGTCGTCACAGAAATCCGGAACACATTATATATGATCAGGTAGCCGGTGAACATGATAATAATCAGCAGCAGAACAATCATTAAGCCGGTCATCGGATCAATATTTTCAGCCAGCTTGGCGCCGGTATAACCCCAATTCACTCCAATAGCAATATAGTTGCCCTCGGCTCCGCGGTCGCTTTGGTAGCCGTGCCGCTCCAGAATCGCATTCAAATCCCGCTCGATATGAAGCGAGCTCCCGAGCATGACATCCATATGATAGGTGCCTGTCATGCCATCCTCGCCCCGGGTGTCCAGGCGTTCGAAAATCTCTTCGGCACGACTCTCGGGAATGAGCACATGACTGGCAACAACAGCCTCGTCATATTCCCACCATCCGCTAAGAATAAAAGCTTCCGTCGTCTCCTTGCCATCCACCTCAAAGGTGAGCTCGAACCTCGCGCCCTGTTTAGGCTCGATCCCCAGCAAGGATAATACCCGGGTATCTGTAGCCGCCTCCTGCGTTCCTTCATTAGGCAGTTGTCCCTCGGAAGGATCGGCAAACATCCATTTCGCTTCACGCTTATCACTATAACTGACTTCTACATGGGCTTTATTAAACGGGGCATCCGACGGCATGCCGACAAACCTGCGCTGGCCATAGGCCCGGATCAACGGGTCATCCTTCAATTCATGGAATTGGGATTCCGTTAAATACTTGAAGCCGCCATGGGCATATCCGCCCACCTGCCGAAAATTAGCCTGCTGATAAGCATGATTAATGGAAAGCGCAATCGTAAACAGCGCGGTGAACAAGAGCGTAGTCAACATGATGGCGAGAATCGCAATTACATTCCGGTTCCGATTTGCCGTTAACGATCTCCAGGCCAGCCGGGAGATCGATTTCTTGTTGCTCACCTTGATCATGCCCGTTCACCGCCTACGACTCTCCCGTCCTCGATTCGAATGATCCGGTCGCACAGCTGGGCAATCTCTTCATTATGCGTAATCATCACAATCGTCTGGGCAAATTTCTGACTGGTGACCTTGAGCAGCCCCATCACGTCCTGACTGGTCCGGCTATCCAAGTTTCCCGTTGGTTCATCCGCCAGGATAATGGCCGGCTTGGCAGCCAGCGCCCGGGCAATTGCCACCCGCTGCTGCTGTCCTCCGGACAATTGATTGGATAGATTGTGCAGCTTTGAATGCAGACCCAGCGTCTCAATGATATTGTCTATATTCTGCTTGTCCGGCTCGTTGCCATCCAATTGAATCGGCAGCACGATATTCTCATATACGTTCAGAACGGGCACGAGATTGTAATTCTGAAAGACGAATCCAATTTTTCTGCGGCGAAAGATCGTGCGCTCTTCATCCCCAAGGGCAAAAATATCCTTACCGTCTACCCATACCGTGCCTGACGTCGGACGGTCTAGCCCGCCCAGCATATGCAGCAAGGTTGATTTACCCGATCCGGAAGTGCCGACGATACCGACAAATTCTCCTTTGTTCACCTGAAAGTCAATCCCGTCGAGAGCCCTGACCGCGGTTTCTCCTTTTCCGTATACCTTCTTTAAACCCGAGGTCTTTAAAATCTCCATTCCCCGTTTGCCTCCCCAAAAAGAAAAGTCTGTATTCGACTTGCTCATACAGACTTTACCAGCATCATCTTTCCACATTCTTTCGAGCGCAGCATGAATTCTAACAGTTCTGAAAGATATTCGCTCTATTTCTCCAGCGGCAAATAAACTGAGAAGATGCTGCCCGCATCCGGCGTGGATTGAACCTTGATATAGCCGCCCTGACCCGTGATGATTTGCCGTGAGAGATAAAGACCGATACCGACCCCTTCCGTCTCGCTAACTGCGGGAGAACGGTAGAAACGGCTGAAAATCCGCGGCAACTCCTCCTCGGAAATTCCGATGCCGTTATCGGATACATCCATGCGGAGAAACAGTTCATACGTCTTCACAGCGAGCTGAATCTCCCCTCCCGGAGCCGTATATTTAATCGCATTGTCCAGCAGATTATAAAGGGCTTCTGCCGTCCACTTCAGATCATAGCAGGCTGTTCCCTCAGCATGATCAAAGTTCACCTTAATTCGAATTCGCTTCGCTGCCGCTTTCGGAATAGCCTGCTCCAAGACCTGTTCAAGTAATGGCTGAACCGACTGCTGCTTTGAGCTAAGCACAAGCACTCCGGATTCCAGCCTCGATATTTTTACGAGAGCATCTACGAGGAATGCCAGCTTCTCGGCCTGCCCCTTCAGTACCTCCAGACTGGACTTGCTCTCCTCAGGAAGCCGTTGCTCGTTCAGCAGCTCGGCATAGAGCAAGATGTTGGCAATCGGCGTCTTGGTCTGGTGAGAAATATCCGCTAGCAGCGTCTTGATCTTGTCCCTTTCACCAGACAGATTCCGAGCGGAGAGAACCGAAGCCGACAAATAGTTTGCCATTCTCGTCTCTACCGCAGAGAGCATGCTCTCGTCAAACATCGTCTCTGAGAAGCTGCTTGTGATCGCAGAATCCAGCATGTCATTCAATCTCTTCATCAATTTCTTCTGCCGGTAGACGGTGTACCACGCAAGCACAATAGCTAAGAACAGTACCAGGAGGGCTGCCGGCAGCACGACCCATTGCAGCCTATTCACGAATCCCCCGCTTTCCAGGTGTAGCCGATGCCATATACCGTCCGGATGTATTCAGGCTTAGAAGGGATCGATTCCAGCTTGTCCCGCAGCCGCTTGATCGTGACGGACAAGGCATTTTCATCGACAAATTCGGCTCCATCCGTCCAGATCCGGTCAATCAAATCGGCGCGCGGCAAAATGATCCCCCGGTTGATCACCAACAAGCGCAGTAGCTTTTGCTCAGTTTTGCTAAGCTCGATTAACTGATCTTTCTTACGGAATTCCATATGTTCGAAGTCGAACCTGAAATCATCCATGACGAACAGCCCGCTAACAAGCTGCTCCCTGCGTCTAAGCTGATTATTCACGCGCGCACGAAGCACGGCCAAGGAGAACGGCTTTGTTACATAATCGTCCGCGCCCATTTCCAGTCCAGCTACAATATCAGTCTCCATATCATTGGCCGTCAGCAGAATCACCGGGGTATGGAGAGAGCCTCTCAATTCCTGTAAATAATCCAGACCGCTTCCATCCGGCAGGTTAATATCCAGAATAAACAAATCAAAGACCCCTTTACCAGCAAGCTTCCTTGCCGAGTGGAGGTCATAGGCCTGTTCCACGGCTATGCTGTGATTTCTTAACGTTAGCAGAATACCATGGCTTAGGGTTCTGTCATCTTCTATCAGTAAAATACGCTTCATATTTCACTTATCCTCTACTAGGTATAGTTTCAGCCTAAGTATAATACAAGCACGCAAAAAAACCGCAGAATAATATCATATCCTGCGGCTTGACACTCCATTTAATTTTCCTTGGACGCATACTCCAGATGGCGGGTGCAGTTGTATAGATTCAGCTTCCATTCCGCGGCATGGTTCTCCAGGATGGTTAGCGACAAATTGCCGATGCGTTCCGTGCATTGCTGAGGAAAAAGGGCTTCATACATCTGAGCCAGCAAAGCGCCATGCGACACAACAAGCACATTGCTACCGCCGTATTTTTCCTCCATCTCTTGCAGAAAAGACAACGCCCGGGCACGCAACTGATCTTCGGTCTCTTGACCCAGGTCTTGAAGAATCCAATCCTTGCCCCATCTTGCTTCCCGTTCTGCCGAGGTCAATCCTTCAACTTGTCCGAAAGAACGTTCAACAATGCGTGAGTCCGGATCCAATAACGGGATACCCAGCGTTTGGGCCAGGATGGAGCCCGTCTCTTGAGCCCGGGAAAGTCCACTCGTAATTACAAAGTCCCAGCGAGGCTCTTGCTCGTTCTTCAGGCGGTCAGCAAGAAGTCCAGCCTGTCTCCGTCCTTCTTCATTCAGCGGGATATCACTTTGACCCTGAATTCTTCCAACCGCATTCCAGTCGGTTAAACCGTGTCTGATCAAACCTATCAGCATAGCTGCACCCTCCTTTTTCTATGTCAGACCATTATAGCACGTTATGATTAAAAAAATGATCAAAAAAACGCCCCTTCGCAACAGCGTGCGGGGAGCGTTATGTCTGAATCTATTAAACGGCCTATCTCCGGTAGCGGCGCAGGCCCTTCCAGGATACAAATGCAAGAACCATCCCTGCCGACGAGAGCAGCATCCAGTACTGCGGATAAGCAGGGCCCAATTGTACAACGAACGGATCCACGATCCCGCGGGAAACTCCCGGCAAAGTGAAGGAGAAATCGGAAGACATCTCTTCGTCAGCCGCCAGAACAACTGCCGGCAGAATGCCTGTCAGCTGTTGAGATTGCTGCTCCTCCTTAAAGGAACCGCCCAAGGCAAACAAAATGCTGCTGATGAGAAACACCGCCATAAAGCATGCAGCCCAGATAGTGCTTCTGCGGCGAAGCCGTCTGGAGTGAGCTTTGTCCCGGATATCCGGTGCAAGCCATGGAGATTCCGCATAAATTCTGTCCATCACCCGCCGGTTCACTTGCTCGGCTTGAAACTCCGTTACCTCTGTGGGCATGGCTAGGACAGCATCCAAGCTGTAATTCCATATCTTATATTCAGCTGCACAATACTCGCAGCCTAGCAGGTGCGATTCCAGCATTTTGCGTTTAGGATCACTCTCCGGCAATTCGGGCATGACTCCAAACAGCTCTTGGGCCTCTTTACAATTCATCTGCTTTTCATCCCTTCATATTGCTCGAAAACAGGTTCATACAGATAGGGTTCAAGCTGATTCTTCACACTGCTCCTCGCCCGAAAAAGCAAGGATTTCACTGCGCTCACACTCTGGCCGAGTATATTGGCGATTTCCTGATAATCCAGCTGCTCGTATTCCCGCAAAATCAGGGCCGAACGCTGCTTCTCCGGTAAATTATTGATCGCTTCCCGCACCATGCCGACCTTCTCATTACGGAGAATGGCCTGTTCGGGAACCACATCGTTAGATGCAACAGGTACAAATCCGCTCTCTTCCAGCGGAATATTGCTGCTCCGCTGCTTGCGAAGCTCGCTGAGCACCGTGTTTCTCGCGATCGTATACAGCCAGGTTGAGAACGAAGCATCCACCTCTCGGAAGGAATGCAGGCTCCGGAATGCCTTGTAGAACGTCTCCGAACAAATATCCTCTGCTAGCAGCTCCAGATGAGCGCTCTTTAACATGTGATAAATGAAGGCCAGAATTTTGCGCTGGTAACGGCGCATTAGCTCGGAATAGAGCTCTGTATTGCCTTCCTTAATCTCTCGAATCATTTGGGAATCCGTCATCACAGCGCGATCCTCCTCGCCCGTCCATATACATCTTCCCGTCCGACCCATCTAATAGAGGTTGTTCAAAAAGTTATCTTTTGATCACGAAGTGATTCAATCGGCACTGAAAAGCCGACTCTTTGAACTCTCACTAATAAATAATACCGAACAGGAAAGTAAAAGTTGCGGAACATATGTAATAAAATTAATCCATTGCCAACGGGTTTTTAATCAAGCCATATTATAGCACGAAAACCAAATTAACAAAATAAAAGAAAGCGCATCCTATGATTTTGCCATAGAAAAGCCACCCGCTAGGGTGGCTCACCGATAAAGCTTAGCTCATGAATAACCCGCCTGGGCAAGTCCCTTATCCTTCAGCACCTTGATGAACATGCCGCCTACCACGCTGCGGTGCTGGAACCCGATTTGCCGGCCGGTAATTGTATCATACCAATCCGAGAACGGAACGCGGTCGCCGGTCTCGTTCATGAAATCCCACAGCGGGGCGATCATCGCCTCGAAATCCTGTTGCTCCTCCGCCAACGAAGCCGCCCACACCAGCCAGTCTCCCTTCGTGTAGGACTTCCGGTTATCAAGCGGAACGCCGTAACGATTTTGTTGTTCCAGATACCATTTGATCTCGCGTTGAATGATGGTCTTGTCAAAGATTTGCGTATCGAAAATAAGATCCCAGATCAGATTGTATTTCAGGCTCCAGGTGTCCTCACTGCCAAATGAAAGCTTGGTGTGCGGGCTCCCCTCGCCTTTGTTCGCTGCAAGCTGAGCCCATTGGGCAGCCATGTTCTTGGCCGCCTGCAGATAGCGGTCAGCTTCCGCAGAGTCACCCAGTAATCCGCACAGGATGGAATAGCTCGCCACCCCCATGATCGCTTTAGCCGATAAGTTGGCATTCCGGGCTAAATGTCCCGCAAAATCATCTGTACACAGCTGATTCTCCGGATCCAGTCCGAATTCCAGCAGGTAATCTGCCCACTGAGACAATAATTGGCGGTGCTCCGCCACAAACTCCAGATGCCCGTCAGCCAGGCTGACCGCCGCTGCCATCACCAGCATATTGCCGCATTCTTCCACCGGCATCTGCGCCTCACGCGCATTCTCTCCGTACACCTGCCCATTGGCAAGCGGATACTGGCCCACATCATGCGGGGCAAATTCAAACGGCCATGCATCGCTCGCCGCATATTTCATTATCGGCCGCATCATGCCCCGCACCAGCTCAGGCTGGTACAACAAAAACATCGGAATGGAAGGATAGCTGACGTCGACGGTTGCGATGCAGCCGTTACTGAAGCACTCCTTGGACATGAACAGCGGCTGCCCTTCTGAATCAAGCACCAGCTTATGAGAAGCGATGGCCTGACGGTAGGACATGGACAGAATATCACCATATTTCTCTCCGCCCGCAGCGATAGCATCCGCTAGGAGGCGCTGATCAAATGCCTCGCATCGAATCATGATCTCAGCGTATTCCCGATATGCCGCCGCAACCATTTCCAGGGCGGACTGGCCCGTTTTTTTCCAATAGGCCTCGAGCTTCTCCCCAAAATATTCAATCGCATATATATCATCATAGGCAAGCACGATCAGATGCGACTTTTCTTCCTCTCCATGGATTTCGCCGCAATCCCACAGGGTGCCCAGCACCGGCTGTGCCGCGCGGACTTCATGCGCTTCGGACGTTTCCAGTTGGGGCTCCCATTCTGCCGGCTTAAGCTCGCCTGATCGTAAGAACGCCTTCCGGATCTGTGCCGATCCGATCCAGGTCTGCGTGTCAGACATCTGTTGCACAGCAAGCATCAGGGTTCCCCAATCAATCCGGTGATCATCGCCGGAAGCATTTAGAACCTGCTGCTCCGCATGGCTTGCCTTCAAGACCGTCAGGCCATCGGACTGCTCCTTTTCCAGAATAACCTTTTGATCACTCGTATTTACGCACCATTCCCCTGTAACATCGAAATAAATCTGCACGGTATGAGGCTTGCCGTCGATGGAATGAACCCGGAAGGACACATAGGATGCCGGCCGGGACAACAGCTCCAGACTGTCGGGTAAAAGCGGACTTGTGAATACAGCTTCCAGCGCAACGCCTCCCGCTTCAAAACGGTAGGTCGTGGATAATGGCGTGACTTGAACTCCGGTCTGCCGCATGGCCTCCGGCTCGGTGTAATATTGTTCCGGGTTGGGTTCTGTCCGTCCTGCGAAGCGCCATGGAATACCATCAATACGGATTAATCCTGTCATAGCATTGCGCTTGCCTGTCCAATGGCGCGTGAAATCGTCAGTCAGCCTGTCTGCCATCGACCAGACACTGAAATAGGGATCAATAGCTACCAGCGGAACTGCCGGCGGGCGTAATGTCGTCGTCATTCGTTATCGGCCTCCAAGGTTATAGATCCGGCAAAAGGCCGGACCCTAAACTTATTTTACAATCTTAATGTTCGTACCCTCTTCTCCATGCTCATAAAAAACAACCAATGTTTGTGATGCGGCATCATACTCATAGTGGAGCGGATCAGTCCCGTTAGTGACAGCTTCAGGCCTTGACTCACAGCGTATCCGCACAATAGCCTGAAGCGGGCGGGGACCTTTGGCGGTAAATGTGATCGTCCGGTCGTTCTCACTGTAATCCTCGACACGGGACGAGGCTGCCACAATCTTTCCGCCTTGCGGCTCGTTGTAATCCAGATCATAAAGGAAGACCTGTTGTCCGGGCGGAACAGTAATTTGCTCGCGTACAGGCAGCCCCTTTTCCAGCAGATCAACATACCGCCCCTGCAGGATAAGCGGTGTATCGTTGACGGATTCCGTCATCACGGATGCCACCACATAAGGTCCTCGGCGAATCCGGTAATAATTAAGCGGCTCCCAATGCAGCGGTTCCCTCTTCCCCGTTTCGGCCGCTTCTCCGGTCTCAGAGGAGTCATTCAACGCCGCCATGGCTTCGCGAACCTTGGCCCGGTAAATGTCCGCCGCATAACGGCTTTGTGCCAGTTGCTTGGGATGTGTGCGCAAGAAGGTAACTGTCCCCTTCCCCACACGGGATATCCCTTCACAGACAGCAGCACTGTCCAAGCCAAGGCTTTCAAACAAGTGGGCTCGCGGCGTAGCATACTTTCGCTTCCCTTGATTCCACCACTCCCGGATTTGGTGATAGGGATCGCTGTCGTCACCGACATAGATCAGTGCCCCGCCTTCCCGTACCCATTGAGCCAGCGCATTATGCAAATCCGGATATTCCGGCTTCATAAACTCATAGCTGAGCACAAGCACCCGGTAGCCGTCCAGATAACCGGGAAACCGCCGTACATTATCCAACTGGACAGGCCTTACCGGAAGGCCATGCTTCACCAATGGAAGCGTTAAGCCGTAGAAATCCGACAGGTTCAGCAATTCCACCGCAGCCTCATCGGTCAGCTCCACCTCATTGGTGCCGTCATACTTCATCATGAATCCGGCCGTTTCCGTTCCGATCACCTTGCGCTGGAACATCGCTGAATCGGCAAGCAGAACCCCGGTTACCGACGGATTCCCATAGACCTGGACATCCTCCTGCTCCATATTGCCTAATGAATGCATAACGGCCAGAAGGGTGCTCGCATAATCGGAGGGGATCCCCTCTTTCCTATTTCCATGCTCCGCGGGATATTGCCCCTCAAAGACTCTTCTTGGCCAAGGAGATACCTCAAAGCGGGCAACATCCGGGTGAAGCAGTGAAGCGGTCAGCGTCTTGATGTAATTAGTCCGGTAATCCGCCCATGTCCGCTTGGGATCGTCCTCGATCGGGTCATGCAGGAACCACATCTTTCGGTCTGTGCCGCGCACCAGCTCCTGCATAATGCCGTATTCTAGAAATGCCGTCTCGAAGGTTCTTTCTGCACGTGTCCCTTCATACACATTTGCCGTACGTGAGGTTCCCGTCCAGATCTGTGCAATATAGCCGTTAATCGAAGGTAAATCCAGCAGCCGTGATTCCGGGCTGACAATCCTCCACTGCGTATAATTGATCAGGCTGTGCGTCGGTACGAAGAATCGAAGCGGCCGCTGATAGCGAACCAGCGAATATTCCTTCAGTGCCGAGCAGATGCGATCCAGGCATCGGGTATACAGATAGGCCTTCAGCTTGGAGGCGCGATATTGTGCATCCTCCGAGGCATGCGGCGGAATCCATGGCTCATTATAATAATTTTGCCATTCCCGCTTGAAGGCTTCGGAGTAACCGCCCTCCACCCAAAACTCCGGCTCCTCCAGGTGGATCGCTTCAACGCCCGCATCCACGGCAGGACGAATCCGCTCCACGAGGAAATCACTGTAGCTCACCGTCGGCACCATATAGGGGATATCCGCTGAAGTTCCGTGGATAATCGTCTCGCCGTCATGATATTTCTGTGCTTCATCCCAGTGGGATTGTCCGTCTACCTTACCGTTCAAGTAATCCTGATAACCGCCCCAGGATACGCCGGTCATTAGGTGTACTCGGTATCCTTTTGCGGCCCATTCGGCAATTCTGCGCGGCATCGAATCATTGATGCCGTACACCATCACGAAATCGGCCTGCAGATCATATGCCGAACCGAAGCTGCTTCCCTCTTGAAAGCCTGTTCGCTCCTCTGCTCGTGATCTTCCGCTCACGATGCGTCTCCCCCTCGCTTAGGCAAGCTTTATGCGGATGGTCTTGATCTCAAACGGTGTAAAACACAAGCTTGCCTCATTCTTTCGTTCAACCAGTAATTCAGTCGCATTCTCCAGCAAATCGGTCTCCTCGATGGTCTGGCAGTCCAGAGAAAGGGATAACCGGACCTCGGCTCCCGCACCTGCCGTTTCATACAGTCGCAGAATTAAATGACCGCTGTCTTCAGCTTTTTTTATAGCCTCGATCATGACATTCGGATGGTCGATTTGCACCAGACTTTCCGGAAGCTTCATAGTATCTGCTCCCCGGCTCGCCGCCGATGTCTCCACAGCATGAAGCGGGATGTTCAGCTCATAACCCTTGCGGTATACAGCTGCTTCGATGTAATCCCCCGTATGCGGATACAGCGCGTATGTGAACTTATGCTCAGCCACATCGGCCTTCGGATCAGGGTAAGAAGGACTGCGCAGCAGATTCAGATCTAGTACCCCGTTCTCCGCGCTGTGTCCATATTTACTGTCATTCAGCAAGGCCACGCCGTAGTCCGGCTGAGACAAGTCGATGTAATGATGGGCGCAAATTTCATCGCGGGCAAACTCAATTTGATTGTTGCGCGTTGTAGGCCGCTTCATCACACCAAACTGAATTTCGCAGTTTGCCAGATCTGCCGCCACATTCACCGGGAAGGCAACGCGCAGCATTTTACCGGCTTCGTGCCAATCCGCCTCTGTATCGAACCGAAGCAGTTCTCCGCCTTGCTCCAGGGAGATTCTCTGTCTCAGCGTGGATTTGCCGAAGCGGTATTCTTGCTCAATGACAGCATAAGGTCCCGAAAGACTTGCTTTTACAGCTTCAAGCTTCATTGTTCCGGCGATCATCTCCCGGTAGTCGCGCGGGAAGTCCCAGGCATCGCCATCGTCGTGATAAACCGTGAACAAATTGGCCTTCGCCCCCTGCTTCAACACCTCGCGATTAGCCAGCTTGTCGAACAACGAAAGGATACTGCCATCCTCATCGAAGAGAACTCTGAGCCGTTCGTTCTCCAGCTTGGAGTTTTCCGCGGCCAGCAGCTCATCCGGATGCTTCACTTCAGCGTCTGCAAGCGATTTCCAGCCCATTGCCGGAACCTGCACATAATGCCATTTGCCTCCGCGCTCCAGCCACTGCAATCGGTCCCAAGGCAGTGAATTGAACAGAACGGACTCTCCCTTAGGTGTTCCGGATAAGCCTGCAAGCTGCTTGTAAGCTTCGTTAATCATGGTCTGTACTTCACTCAATAGCTTGCCGTACCGCTCCAGGGATTCATCATATACTCTTGTTATTGAAGAGCCCGGGAGAATGTCATGGAACTGGTACAGAAGAACCTCTTTCCAGATCACCTCAAGCCGTTCAGCCGGATAAGCATGATCGTCGCCCGTTAGCAGCCATAGCAAGGATACCGCAAATTCCAACTCCCGCAGGCCCTTCTCCAGCTTACGGTTATACCACTTGTTCCTTGCCTGCGTAGTCAAGGTTCCCTGATGCTTCTCCAGATACAATTCACCGCGGTAAGTCTGGAAGCGTGAAGCCTCCTCCTCCAGCCGATGGAAGAACGTAATGGCAGGCTCCTGAACAACCGGCAGCAAGCCCAGCAGGTTCTTCTCCCGGGACAGGCGCTCCAGATGCTCCTCTCCTGGGCCGCCCCCGCCATCACCGATACCAAACAGCATTAACGCATGCTCCGACACGCTCCGATCCAGATAGCTCTCTTCGATCTTGGCAAGCGAGCGCGGAGCCGCCGGGCTGTTGTACGTATCCTCCGGCGGCAAGTGCGTCAGCACCTTCGTACCGTCAATACCTTCCCATATGAAGCTGTGATGCGGATGTTTATTATAGACGCTCCACGACAGCTTCTGCGTCATCATATAGTCGACACCGGACTTCTTAAGCAGCTGCGGCAGACTCCCCGTATAGCCGAATACGTCAGGCAGCCACAGCACCTTCATGTCCTGGCCGAATTCCTCCCGAAAGAATCTCTTTCCATATAAAATTTGCCGAATCAGCGCCTCGCCTCCGGAGATATTCGTATCCGGCTCTACCCACATCGCGCCTTGGACTTCCCAGCGCCCTTCACGGATACGTTCCTTCACCTCTGCATATAACTCAGGATGGTATTCCTTCATCCAAGCATATAGCTGAGGCTGGCTCGCCCCGAACACGTAATCCGGATATTTCTCCAGATTCCGAAGCGCAGTAGAGAAGGTCCGGGCGCCCTTGCGGATCGTCTCCCGGATCGGCCAGAGCCAGGCCAGGTCAATATGCGCGTGCCCGACGGCACTGACGGTGACCACCGGATCCCCGCCTTCTTTAGCTAACTCCGGCGCAACTCTGGCTCTGGCTAACCGGACGGTTTCTTCATTGATTTCGGCGAGCAAATTGGACGCTTCATAGACACTCTGCAGCACGCGCGCCTTTCTGGCACTGGAATCAGGCAGTTGCTCTGACAGCTCGATCAATACCTCCAGGTCGTAATAAAGCTGTCGCGCCTCTTCATGGCAGATGGCAATGCAAGCTTCCTTCAACGTGCCGCTGCGATAATGACCAAACAGATCGTTACAGCCTGCATCTCCCCACAAATCGATCACTTCGCCGCCTCGGGCTTCGTTGGTGATATCCACTACGCGCTTGCCGGGCATGCCCAAGCTGTAATCAAATTCAGAGCTTACATTCGTCAACCCCTGTCGCGGCGTTCCGGCTTCGTCCACAAGGCACAGCTCCCCGTTGATATCAATCAACAAGACAACCTTTGCTCCCCCAGCCGAGGCTGGGACTTCTCCCTGGAAATGAAACCAGGCGCAATCCCATAAATTCCCCCATTTATCACCGGGTTTCAGCTTGATGGATGTTCCGGTGATCCGGTCCTCATACTTCACGGGCTCCTTGGTTACCCAAGCGGTAACTCCAAGAGAGGAGACTGGCTCATAAATGTAGCTTTGCAGCTTGGACAAACGTCCCTTTGCTTTTTGGGTCATGATTGGATTTGTTTCAAAAGGCATGCTGGATCACTCTTTCAATGTAGTTTACTTCGTTATCGCTTCCGCCTTCTTCTGTGCATCGTCCAGAATAGACTTGATATCCCCATTCGTCATCAATGATTTTGTGACCGCATCGCCAAACATTTGCCATATCTTTGAATCTTCCTTCGCAAAGGTAGGAAGGCCTTGCACATTTCCGGCCATGGCTAGGTAATGCTGGTACATTTCCGGATGAGCTGCCTGATATTCGTCTGTCTCCGCGATGGACTTCAGCACCGTGGAACGCACGCCAGTGTCGGCAATCAATTGCTGAATCTCGTCACTATACATCGCCCGGATATAAGCAAACGCCGCTTCCTTGTTCTTCGCGTCCTTAGGCACCGAGTGGAATGCCGCGCCGATCGTAATATTCCCTGCCTTGCCGTCAGAGCTTAACGGAATTTGCGACATGCCGTAGTCAATGCCGATCTGCGAGCTCTCAATAGCGCGCCATGGACCGTCAATCAGATAAGCGATTTGCTCTTTTTTGAAGGCATCGAAATAAGTTCCTTCATTTGTATTCGCCATCAATCCTGCCGGATGGGCCGCATTCAGCTCTTTCAAAAACTGTACCGTTTCCACATTCGCCTCACTGTTAAAGACCGGCTGACCTTGATCATCAGCAAACCCGCCGCCGTTAATGACCAGAAGCGTACCATAGCGCAAATAACCGCCCGCATTTGGACCGGCATATACGCCGCCGCCATAGTACTTGCCTTTGCCTGCTTCCGTTACCTTCTGTACATTTTCCAGTAATTCATCCCAGGTTGCGGGAGCCTTTTCAGGATCGAGGCCCGCTTCTTTTACCAGCTTTTTATTCCAGAACAAGCTGCTTACCCCAGGCTGCGAAGCGAAGCCGTAAATCTTTCCGTCATACTCCATCGGCTTCCAGGCTGCAGGCGCTACATTGTCGCGAATTTCCTGTGCCATATCATCTGGGAATGGTTCCAGCAAGCCTTGTTGGGCGAAGCCGGGCATTTGTGTCTCCCCTACGATAATGTCAGGGATATTCTTTGCCAGGAATCCAGCTGTCTGCTTCTGGATCAGCTGCTCGCCCCAGCCCCAATCCTCCATTTTTACCGTAATATTCTGAGCTTCCATTTTCTCCAGCATGATGGATTGGTAGAAGTAAGGGAAGACGCCAGCCATCAGCGGCTCTCCAGGTGTATAGCTGAAGTCCTCTTCCACGACTCTAGGATTCATGGCCTCATCGGCGATTAGCGCCTGCTTCTTTTTCTCCAGCAAATCATTCAGCACGCCGACTCCTACCCCAACAGCACCTTCATTGAGGACGGTAATCGTTGCTCCTCCCGGAGTTTCGTTAGTTCCTTGCGAATTATCGGTTCCGGATTGGCCGCCGGCCTGGTTGTTTCCATTTCCACTGCTATTTCCGCCTCCGCCGCAAGCGGCCAGACCAATCGTAAGCATAAGCGTGAGCGCGATGAGCGTCATTTTTCTCAATACCATACTTGAACCCCTCCATGATATTTATAGATAATGCATATTCGAACCAGTCGCTCAGCCCTTAATGCCGGTATTTGCCAATCCCTGTACAATATACTTCTGGAAGAAGGCAAAAATCAGCAAGGCTGGAATCGTGATGCCAAGGCTTAAGGTAATGATCATTGGATAGTTGATTACAGCACCCGGACTGGCGCCGACCGACGATAATCGGGTGATCGCTGCCGGAAGCGTTTGCAAATTATCATTTGTTGTGTAGAAGAACGGTGTAATGAAATCATTCCATGTCCCGAGCGCTGTCGTAATCGCAATAAAGGCCATGATCGGCAACTGCAGCGGGAACAGGATCTGGAAGATGAGCCGGAACGTTCCGGTTCCATCCATGATTGCAGCTTCATCGATTTCAATCGGTACCTTTTCAAGCGACTGCTTGACCAGAAACGTCCCCATAATATTGATGCTCGGCCCGCCAATCAAATACACCCACCAGGAATTGAGGATCCCTGTACCGCCGGTGAAAATATCATTCCCGCCCGCAAACGGAAATCTGGCGAACTCCAGATAAGTCGGGATAATAGCCAGCGTGCCCGGGATCATTTGCGTGGCAAGCATAATCAGAAACAGCACCTCGCGCCCCTTGAACTTCAGACGGGCGAATACATACCCTGCCAGAAATGAAGTCAGGATCGCCCAGAAGGTGTTGTATGCCGTCCGGATCACGGAGTTGCGGAAGTACATCGCTACCGAGGAGTCCGTCGATCCAATAATCAGGGCTTTAAAATTTTCTAATGTCGGCTGCTTGGGAATAGGGAAGATCCCCAACACGGTTGCCGTAAATTCTGTCTTGGTAAAAAATCCGGCCAGCACCATAAAGATCAGGGGATAGAGCAAAATCAGGCCGATGCCGAGCAACACAATATGGCCGAAAAAATAGGCCGGCTTGAACTGCTTCTTGAAATTTTTGTTACGTGTTCCGGACATGGCTGCTTCCCCCCTTCGAGCTCCGGTTCACAGGCTTAATCGGAATCGTTGTCTGCTTGTCGGATTTGGTTGACCAATTATAGTACAGCACCGTAGCTGTGATGACGATGATCGCCATGATGAGCGATGAGGCTCCGGCCATCCCGAGATTGAAATCCCAGAAGCCGTCCCGGTAAATCCGGAAAACAAGCACCTCAGTCTGCCCGTAGGGTCCGCCGTTTGTAATGAACAGTACCTGCTCGTAAATCTGAATAGCTCCGATCAGGTTCGTGATTACAATGTAGGTCGCAATCGGCTTTAGACCAGGCATGGTTACATAACGGAGCTTGCTGAATCGACCTGCTCCATCCATTTCCGCCGCCTCGTATAATGACGCATCCACGGACTGCAGTCCGGCCAGCCAGATTAGCGCCGCACCCCCGACACCCTTCCAGACCGAATAGACTACGATCCAGAAAATACCCCAGCCTACGGAATACTGCCATACAATCGGATCTTTGCCCAAGGCCTTGAGAATGTTATTGATCACTCCGTTATTCGAATCGAGAAAAATGTTAAACACCTGTGTTGTGGCTACTGTTGCTGTGACAGCCGGGATATACCAGATCGAGCGGTAGAATCCTTTGCCGAAGAGAGGCATGTTCATCAGTAACGCGGCCCCGAATCCCGCGCCAAGCGTAATCGCCGTTACGAGCCCGCCCAGCCATATCGATCTCCACAAAGCGTCTGTGTATACCGGATTGTTAAAAAAGCTGACGAAGTTGTCGAACCAGATAAAATTCGGCGTATCCGCCAATCCGACCCACTCAAAAAATCCGAGTGCGAAACCGAACAATGTTGGGAATCCTGATACGACGAGCCAAAATGAAAACATCGGTATCAGAATGACGGCGGCGATAATGGCATCCTTATGTCTGCCCATACGCCGGTTGAAAGAAACTCTTCCCTCCTGTTCTGCCGTTTTTTCCATAGCCAAGCGACCTCCTAGTGATTTCTGCCCTGCAAAAACATGTTGAGGATTACAATTCGAATTGTATTATTAAATATATTGCACTATGTCATTTATGTCAAGATATTAGATATATCATTTATCGCTAATTTGCTTCAAAAAAAGACACCTGACGCAAAGGTCAAGTGTCTTAGATCCTTATTCATGATTGTTTCATTACCATTTGCCCCGTTCTATCCTGCTCTCTATCTGCGCAAAGGGCCTGTGGATTGGCTCTCAATGAGCTTTGGCTCCAGGATCACCTTGGTGTAGCCTTGCTCCCTGGAATCCCCGCCCTCCAGAATATCGATTAAAATTTGCGTCGCCGCTTCTCCCATCTCCATTTCCGACTGAGAAATATGGGAGAAGTAGCCCCATTCATGCAGTCCCGGGGAGGGATCGTCAAACGTCAGGATCGAGACGTCCTCAGGCACCCGGAGGCCCAGCTCCTTGCAGATGGAGTATATATGCAGGCCCAGCCGGCCATTCAGCGTAATATAGGCGGTGGCAATTTGATTTTTAATGAACCGGTAAAGCGGGTGTTTCTTATCAATTTCACTGTAATCCACATTAAAGTCTGTCAGGATCAGCGCCGGATTAATCATCGCCTCTTTTTGCTTCATAGCCTCCATGTATCCGTTAATCCGGTCCTCCACGGTAATCGTCGGCAAGGGAGAATCCGAGCAAATCGCAATATCACGATGTCCTAATCCCCATAAATAATCGACGGCAAGCTGTCCGCCGACCATCCCGTCACTGCGCGCCACATTAGTGGCCACGCCGGGCAAATACCGGTCGATCAGAACAAACGGGAAGCCCTGCATTTTAAGCGACAAGATATCCTCGTTGTACATTTCGGCATCGGAAGGGAAAATGATCAGTCCAGCAGCCCCCTTGCGAATTAGATCCTGAATCGCCGCCTTCTCACGGTCAATTGAATTATAGGTCAGGACAATTTGCAGGTTATAGGGACTATTCTCGATCACACTGTTGATTCCTTGCAGCAGCCGGATGGCAAAGTAATCGACCAGAAGCGGCATAACCAATCCTATCGTCATGGAGCCTGGGGATATTTCATTTTGCCCGGGCACAACCAGCGATCTATCCCCGTTAGCTACATGGCCTGCCCCCGCCTGCGCAAAGCTGATGCCGCTCCCTTCCGGTAGCAGACGTGCAGTCCCCTCCTGCTGATGTTGATGTGACAATAATTCGCCGATTTCTTCGCTGACAAAGCTTCCTCTGCCGGGAATACGGTAAATCCACCCTTCCTTCGCAAGCTGGATGAGCGCATTTGCCACCGTAATCCGGCTAACGTCGAACTGCTCCATCAATTCTTTTTCCGAAGGGATCTTGTCTGCCTCCCGCAGCTTGCCGGACAGGATCAAATCCTTAAAGTACTGTTGAATCTGCATATATAACGGTTTACGTTCATTTTGCATAGGGTTCTCCTTACCATTTCTCTATTACATATTTACGTTATATCATTTATGTCATTTAGTCAATCTCCTGAAATATTGTTTAAATTATTGACAAACTACATTGGATATATTTAACATATTGTTTAGGTGTTGTCGTTAAACCTAAAATATAGGGTCTGAAAGGAGGGAAATTCATGCCGGCCTGCGACTCCGGACGATAACTCCCAATTCGAGGATATGAGGTGAACGAACTTGATTCGAACATTCGCGATCAGATGTTTCGTTGTATGTTGTACACTGTCCTTAGTCTTTGGCACCGCCTCAGCATCTGCACATTCCTCTACAGGTTCTACACAAAAAAATCAAATCAGCTGGCCCGCATCGCAAGCACTTCCCAGCTTTGCAAGCGTTAAGCATCTGGATGTTGCCAACGTGCTGGATGCCTCAGGAGATACCCGGCTACTCCTGGCTACTCTCCAAGGCATTGTAAACCGAGCTGAACCGAGAATCTATCTGCTGGAAAATGAAGAAGAGGGAAAATTGACCTGGCTGAAGGATCTTCGTGTTCCTTATGTTCTGCACGACGATGTTTGGACCATTGTGAAGAAATACAAGAATGAAATGAAAGGCCTGATTATCTATGATCCGGAAATCCCCGATTCCATCAACGTAGCTACAACTTTGGCCGGACTTAAGGATGCCGTAGTGGTCAGCCCCGAGCTGGCCGTTAAGCTGCAAGCCGCCCCCTACAAGCTGAAGGTTGTTCAGGATTTGCGCGGCAAATTCAAGAATCGGCTGGACGCGTATACGTGGCAATACGAGCAGCTCTGGGACAAAACCACGCACCGGATGCTCGTTGGCCTCAGCCCGAACGTGTCGATCAAGATTCCGGCGGGACTGCCTGAATCCTTTGTAACTATCGCGCAAGAAACCGATCCGATTCGCGATGCCAGCAATAAGGCTGCTTATGATCTGGACTTGACCTCATTCCTGGGTAAAGAGGCCGTGTACTTGCGCTTTGATGATGCATTCACCCAGGACGGATGGGGCTCGGCGGTTCATGAAGTGATCATTAAAGCGGACGGCAACACGATTGCTCAATTCATTCCTGGTACGCCGGAAGAAGAAGCCTTCTTATACGACCGTCAGGACTCTCAAGTCTCCGCTGGCGACGGCGGGCATCGATTTGCCGACAACGGGCGCTATTTCGTCTACAAATTCACGCCTCCTGCCGGCACCCGTGAGTTGACCGCTACGGTGCATATGTGGAACCAGTTTAAGGTTTCTGCAGGGAACATTCAGCCTCTCTCCTCCGAGCAGAAGGAGCCTTACGGCTATCTCAGAGATTATGCAGTAGCGAATAAAGCAATGGTGTTCTGGCTCGAAGTGAATGATCCAAAGCAAAGAGCCTTGTTTGAAAAAATAATGGCGGATGTTAAACCTGGAACCCCTTATCTGGGCTGGTTCAGCAATGATGTGGAGGGCGAATTCAGCTCTGTAGAGGTGGCCTCCAATCACAGCGTATATGTACTGGCAGCCGACTGGTTCAGCAATTTGACCGTGTTCTCCGGCACCAAAATACAGCCTTCACGGGCCAAACCATCTCCTCAGCCTAAGTTGAACAATAAGATTTATGTGACTTATACCTTCAGCGAAGGCGATAACTTCCAATACAACCAGCACCGCATGCGTATTCTGTGGGATGATCCAGCACGGGGAGAGGTTCCGATCAACTGGACCTCAAGCCCGCTGTTATACGATGCCGCTCCGGCCATCCTGAACTATTACCGTCAGACAGCAAGCGCGAACGACCTGATTATTGCCGGTCCATCCGGAGCCGGGTATTTCTATCCCGCAGCTTGGCCGGAATCGACGTTTGCCAATTATTTAAAACAATCCTATAAGTATATGCAAAAATCCGGCATGGATCTGACTTACGCGTTGAACCGGATCGACGGTCAGAACGTTCCTCTAGGCTCCACTTATGCCAAAGCCTATGAGCGCTATTACAAAGCACCGGGCTTATTCCTGAGCTGGGAGGACCGCTTTGGCGTGGAAATTCTTGATAACTCGCTGCCGGTATCGACAATCCAGGGCATCAGCACCGTTCAAGAGGGTCTGCAGATTCTGGAGCGGGCAAAAGCGGATTGGGACGGAAAATCGCCGTTATTTGTCTCCATCGGCCTGCTGGCCTGGAGCTTGACTCCTTCAGATGTTGCAGAGATTACAGAGGCACTTGGCCCTGAGTTCGAAGCGGTGCGCGGCGACCATTACTTCTCACTCATTCGTGAAGCATACGGTCTCTCTAAACAACCCTAAGCATTAAATTGAACTCATAATAGGTGCATGTTTCTCTTAAAAATTAAAAAAATGAAAACGCTTAAAAAAGTGGTTGACAGAATGAAAACGTATACAATATAATAAAGGTACAGTATGGTTTCTCTCCACTCCTATCCAATATCTGTTGCTCTAAAATGGGCAAGAACCGCTTCGGTTGAGAAGCGGTTTTTTTTTGCCTATAAAGAAAACTCCCTCATCCTGAGATGGGGAGCAAATCCGAAAGCGAGCAATATTCTACCAGCTTAAATGAAGAACAATCCGTACATATAAGGCAGCGGAACAAGGGGCAAACTGGCGTGATCCCCCTTGCGATAAGGACTCTGCGGATCAAACAGGCAGGAGCATAGCTCTCCCTCCGTCAAATCCGCTTGTCCATCATACCCTAACTGCCGCAGCAGCTCGGGGCCGTCTACAATCTTGACCGTTCCTGCATTGCGTTCAGCAACAGGCTGTAAGAAACTGACCTGCAGCAAGGAAGACAATGCCTGATCCTGCCAAGGAAGTGCAATCGTCAACCCATCTAGCTGATGGGAGGACAGGACGTCATGAAGGATTGCAATTATACTCTCCGGAGCACCGGCCCATTCCAGCAGCCTGCCCTTGCCCTTCTGTTCCGTATTTATGCTAGGTGCGTCTGCGGAAGGAATGCTGAACATGGCCATCCCGACGATCTCCCCCGAGGATGAAGCAGCCGTCCGGAAGCAGGGAACTTGATCGCTGACAGCGGCATAAGGAGCGGCATCCACATATTGTTCCAGCTCAGCAATGCTCCAGCCTAATGCTGCGGGCTTCTGTTCAAGTAAGCGATGCAGCGTAAAAATATCAGAAGCTGAAAAATCAGAGATGGTATAAGGCGATTCCTTCTGCGAATAGAACGACATAAAGTCCCCGGCGTTTAGCTCAAACCGCAGGGACTGTCCGAAATGAGCCGCCCCGTTGCGAGTATAGAGCGAGCGGTCACCGGATATGAACAATAGAGGAGCGCTGGAGGCCTTGGCATAGGCCAGGCACTGCTCCAGCAGCTTACCGGCCAGACCGGCTCCGCGATATTCGGGATCCGTACATACCGAGCCGATTGCAAAGGCGTTCACGACGCCGGCTTCAGTACGAATTTGCAACGGGGCCATCCCCATAAATGCCCTTAGCTTGCCTTGGTCATCAAAAGCACCGAAGGAATGGACAATGCCGGGCTGGAATAATGCCGGGAAGGCAGAGCCCATGATCGGGGAACGATTGCTGCGAAAGACATTGTTAGCCAGATCGGCAGCTTGAGCCAGTTCGTGCTTGAGTACTTTTCTTATCTGCATGGCTTCTCATCCTTTATAAATATACGGCATAGCCTTGCGCATGAAGATGCTGCTTGGCCCGCTCCATCTCGTTCTCCTGACGGAAGGACAGGCGCAGCACGCCAGGTACATCTTCCCGGCTCTCAATAATCTGCATATTACTGAGATTGATATGCTGGACGCCGAGCTCTGTAGCAATTTGACCGATGATTCCCGGGTGGTCCGGCACATCGATGTAAATATCATACAACGAGGTGATTGCACCCTTCCGGCGCTCAGGAAGCTCTCCCCGGAACTGATTCGCCTTTTGGAAGGCTTGTTCGATCTTCTCGCCATCACGCGCCTCCAGCATATGGATAAAACCGTCAATTTCCCGGTTCCAATCCTGCAAGAGGGAGAGCAGCACATCGCGGTTGCTCAGCAGAATATCACGCCAGATAATCGGGTCGCTGGACGCGATTCGCGTAATATCACGGAAGCCTCCGGCAGCCAGCATCCGGTGCAGTCCGTTATCCTTGTCGTAATCACATACCTGATTCACAAGGGCGACAGCAATAATATGCGGCAAATGACTGATCGCTCCGACAATCTCGTCATGCAACTCTGGGTCTACCCGCACAATCTGTGCTCGGGTATAACCCAGCAACTGCTCCAGCCGCTGATAGACTTCCTCCGGCACCGCCGCAGAAGGCGTCAGAACGTAAAAAGCATTCTCAAACAGCAGGGTCGAGGCTGCATCCACTCCGGAACGCTCAGAGCCCGCCATAGGATGTCCGCCGATAAAGTGCACCCCCGGTCTGGAGCAGGTTTCCGCACATGCCGAAATGGATGCTTTCGTGCTTCCCACGTCCGTGATGATGCAGCCGGGCTTTAACGGCAGCTCATTCAGCTTGCGCAAATACTCCTCCAGGTTGCCTACAGGAACGCATAGGAAAATAAAATCCGCATCTGCAGCCGCTTCCTCCATCGAAGCTGTCGCAGAGTCCACAACGCCCCGCTCAATCATCCGGTTGAGGGAGCCGGGACGATGGCTATGTCCCACAACCGTGATGCCAGGCTTCCCTTTCAGGCACAGGCCCAGTGAGCCTCCAATCAGTCCTACGCCAAAAATAGCAACTTTTATCGTCATCTTGTTCACTCGTTTTCTACAATTAGGTTATGAATCCATCAGAAGGACATGCTCGGGACTTTTATTTCAAGAGCACCTGCTCCAGGGCTGAGATGAACTTGGCATTCTGCTCTGCCGATCCTACAGTCACACGGATATGGTTCGGATACACCGGGAACCCGGCCCGAACGATGATGCCAAGGCGGAGCAAAGACTGGAACATTTCGGTGGCTTTGGTCTTTACATTAACCATTATAAAGTTGCCGTGCGCCGGAAAATACTCCAGCCCCAGACGGTCAAACTGCTCATTCAGATACTGGATTCCTTCCCGGTTTCTGGCCTTGCAGGTTGCAACAAATTCAAGGTCCGCAAGGGATGCCTTCGCTGCTGCCTGGGCAAAGCGGGATGTATTGAACGGTTCACGAACCTGATTGATCAGCTTGATCACACCCGGTTGTCCCACACCATACCCGATCCTCAGCGATGCCAGCCCGTAAATCTTCGAGAAGGTGCGCAGAACAATCAAGTTCGGATATTTTTCCAGCAAGGATATCCCGTCAGAGTATGTAGAATCCGCCACATATTCGGCATAGGCTTCATCCAGCACGACCAGCACCTGCTCCGGAACCCGGTCAAGGAACGAGGTCAACTCGCTGTCCGGTACAATGGTTCCCGTCGGATTGTTGGGATTACAAATCCAGACGATTTTAGTCTTCGGTCCAATCGCCTGAAGCATGTCCTCAAGATCATGAACTCCGTCCTTCAACGGGACTTCAATGCTCTTCGCCCCTTCGATGTCCGCATTGCTTTTATACACCGAGAAGGTTTGATCCGCCATGACGCTCTCATCACCTGGAAGGAAGAATGCACGGGCAATCAATGCGATAATCTCATCCGAACCGCAGCCGAAAATAATCTGGTCGGAATTCACGCGATGGTACTCCGCCAGCGTACCTGTCAAATCAACCGCACTGCCGTCAGGATACAGGCTGATGCTTGCAATTTCCTTTTCCAATACGGCTTGAACTCGCGGAGAACAACCAAACGGATTCTCATTTGAGGCCAGCTTGATCACTTCGGATAATCCCAGTTCACGCTTAACATCTTCAATGGGCTTGCCCGGCTGATAGACGGGCAGATTAACAATATGGGGTTTTGGCAACAAGATGGGTCCCTCCTCTATCTCTTTTAAAATAAGTTGAATTAATGATTATACACAGGAGGCGACGTGTAAAATGTTCTTACGATTGCTGACGAGCTTATTCTCTCGAAGCAGCTTTCTTTCAGAAAGCTTTTACTTCAGAACACTTCACACTTATGCCTCTTCTGTGCATTTCTTTAATTCAACTTATTCAGAATTGCACTTTCAACTTATCGTATCTTTAATTGTGCCACAAAGTCTCGAATTTGCAACAGCCCTTGCTCCCGTTGATCCTTACTTTGCAAGAGCGGCAGACTATCCTCAATCTTTCTGACGATGGCGCTGCCTACTACAGTGCCGTCACAAATTCGCGAAAACCGCTGAACCTGCTCTCCGTTAGAAATACCGAAGCCTACGGCAACCGGCAGATCGGTTCCTGCTTTAACCGAGGCAATGAAATCATCGACACCCTTGTGAAAATCGCTCCGTTCTCCTGTGACGCCAAGAGAAGACACGCAGTACACAAATCCTCGGGCCCGGGACAAAATCAGCGAAATTCGCTCGCTTGAAGTTGGGGCCACCAGCGGAACAAGCAGGATACCGTGCTCATCCCCAAGGCGAAGCACCTCTTCCGATTCCTCGAACGGCAAATCCGGAACGATCAGTCCGCTGATATCCGCTTGACGTAATAAAGTGAAGAATTGCTCTAATCCCATCTGCAGCATGGGATTATAGTACGTAAACAGGACAAATGGCATGGTCACGCCACGATTTCGCGCCTTTTTTGCCGTCTCCAGACATGTCTCGATCGTAATGCCATGCACCAGCGCACGCTCGGATGCCCGCTGAATAACCGGTCCGTCAGCCAGCGGGTCGGAATAAGGTACGCCAAGCTCTACGATATCTGCACCGGCCTGCTCCAATTGAAGCAGAATGTCGACTGTCGTATCCGGGTCCGGATCACCGACCGTAATAAACGGCATCAGCGCTGTCTCTCCGGCTTCACGCAGACGGCGGAATGTCTGCTCCATCAAATTATTGCTGACTGCTTCCTTCATAGCTCTGCACCTCCTTCGGTATAGGCCATAATGGATTCAACATCCTTATCCCCGCGTCCGGACAAGCAGATGACGAGGACCTCATCCTGCTTCATCTTCGGAGCCAGCTTGGCAACCTGTGCCACCGCATGCGCCGACTCTAATGCCGGAATGATGCCTTCCAGTCGGCTGAGCAACTGCAGCGCTTCAAGGGCCTCCTGGTCGGTTATCGGGTAATACTCGGCCCGCTGGATATCCTTCAGATAGGAATGCTCGGGACCAATCCCGGGATAGTCCAGTCCCGCCGAGATCGAATGCGCCGGCAATACCTGCCCGTAAGCATCCTGAAGCAGATAGCTCATGGAGCCTTGGAACACTCCCTTTGTTCCCTTCGTCATCGTCGCCGCATGATAATCCGTATCGACGCCTCTGCCGGCAGCTTCGACACCGACAAGGCGAACGTCGCTATCCTCCACAAACGGATAGAACATCCCGATGGCATTGCTTCCGCCGCCTACCGCAGCAACCAGCATGTCAGGGAGCCGACCTTCCGCCTCCAGAATCTGTCTCCGCGTCTCATCGCCGATAATCCGCTGGAAATTGCGGACCATCATCGGGTAAGGATGCGGCCCCGTTGCGGAACCCAGAATATAGAACGTATCCTGAACATGGCTGACCCAATAACGCAGAGCCTCGTTACAGGCATCCTTAAGCGTTCTTGTGCCGGACATAACCGGAACGACCTCCGCGCCCAACAGCTTCATGCGGAAGACATTCAGCTGCTGTCGCTTGGTATCCTCCTCGCCCATGAATACCTTGCATTCCATCCCGAGAAGAGCGGCTACTGTAGCTGTAGCTACCCCATGCTGTCCGGCGCCTGTCTCGGCGATCACCTTCTGCTTGCCCATCCGCTTGGCCAGAATACCCTGTCCAATTGCATTGTTGATTTTATGAGCACCGGTATGGTTCAAATCCTCGCGCTTCAAGTAGATCTTCGCTCCGCCCAGATGCTTGGTTAAGCGCTCTGCATAATACAACGGGGTTTCACGACCGGAGTACTGCTTCAGCAAATAGCCGATTTCCTCCAGGAACTCGGGATCATCCTGGTATTTTCGATACGATTGCTCCAGCTCAATCAGTGCATTCATCAACGTCTCAGGAACATAACGACCGCCGAACGGGCCGAATCTTCCATGCTCATCAGGTACCTGCTTCACTTCGCTCACCGCCGCTTCACCCTTTCCACAAATGCTGCTATTTTAACGGGGTCCTTAACCCCGTTGCTCTCCACGCCGCTCGATACATCCACACCATCCGGCTCCAGTTCATCCAGCACCTGAAGCACGTTCTCCGGATGAAGCCCACCGGCAACCAGAAACGGGATGTTCGTATTTTTCGCCCAAGTCCGTAACGGCTTTGCCGCTTCCCAGGCAAAGGTTACTCCTGCACCGCCGCCATAGAGCGGATCATAGGCATCTACCAGTAGCCCGTCAACGACCTCTCTGTAGAGGTCCAGAGCTCTATCCTCCACTCCGTGCAGACTGCCATCCGGCTTGACGGATAATGCTTTGATCACCCTGACTCCGAACCGTTCCTTCAGCTCTCTGCACAGTGTCGGAGACTCCTGTCCATGGAGCTGCACAATGTCCAGCCCGGCTTGCTCCATTACTTCAGCCATGTGCCTCATATCGGGATTTACAAATACCCCGACACTTTCCGGCCTGTATGTACCGGTCCATCCTCCGAGCACCTTCATCAGCCCTGCTGCTTGAACAGGACTAACTTGCCGCTTGCTGCGTGCAAACACGAAGCCGATATAATCAATCGGCAAGTTTATCATAGATTTTAGCACTTCAACGTCCTGAAGTCCACAGATTTTTACCTTCGTCTCCTTACCCACTTGCAATGCCCCCCATACTACGCCCAGGTTCACTTCCGTGTAACGCCGCCCCTGCTCTCGCTTTTCTTAGCCCAGACTCTATTCATTCCGTCCGACTACCTTCAACCGGTCCCAATAAATCATTAATCGCTTCTCCGACCTCTTCTCTTCGCATAAAGGTTTCCCCGATCAGCAAGCCCTTTGCCCCCGCTTGTGTCAAGTAGGCTATGTCCTCCTTGCTGGAAATCCCGCTCTCGCTAATCAGCGTAACATCTGGCGGAACCAGTGCAGCCAACGCGGCTGTTGTCTCCAGCCGGGTCTCAAAGGTCTTCAGGTTCCGGTTGTTAATGCCGATCAGCTTGGCATCACCCAGCGCAAGCGCCCGTTCCAGCTCCTCTGCATCATGAACCTCCAACAGCACATCCAGTCCAAGCCCTGCTGCAGTATTCATATAGGCGCGAAGCTGTGCGTCGTCCAAAATTGCCGCTATCAGCAGGACCGCATCAGCTCCGATGAGTCTTGCTTCATAAATTTGCCGTTCATCAATAATAAAATCCTTGCGGAGCAGCGGCAAGCTGACCTCACTCCGGATTGCTGTCAGGTAAGCATTACTTCCCTGAAAATACATTTCATCCGTCAGCACCGATATACAGTCAGCTCCGGCTGCTTCATAGCTTAGCGCAAGCTCTACCGGCTGAAAGGAGGGCCGGATCAGCCCTTTGGAGGGCGACGCCTTCTTTACCTCGGCAATCAGTCCCAGTTTCCGGCGGCGCCCTGTCGTCAATGCCTTATGAAATCCCTTTGTCGGCGGAAAGGCAGAAATGGCTTGCTCCGCTTCCCGAAGCGAAAAGGATTCCGCCAGCCGTTCTACCTCAACCCGTTTGGTTGCAACAATTTTATCAAGATACATAACTGAATTCCTCCGTTGTCTGAATCAGTTGTTCCAATTTGCCGAGCGCGCTCCCGTTATCAATCGCTTCTGCAGCAAGGAGAATACCTTCCTTGATACTCTCGGCCTGGCCTGACACATAAATGCAAGCCCCGCTGTTCGCAAGCACGACATCCCGGTACGCTCCCCGCTCTCCATCCAGCACTCTGCGAATGATTGCCGCATTCTCCTGCGGGCTGCCGCCCAGCATATCAGACAATCCGTATCTGCGAAGTCCAAGCGCCTCCGGCGTCAATTCGTAGGTCTTAACCACGCCGTCTTTAAGCTCGGAAACCTTAGTTGCCGAAGAGATGCTGATCTCGTCCAGCCCTTCCGCACTGTTGACCACAAGCGCTCTCCGCGAGCCCAGTTCCCGCAATACGCAGGCGATCGTCTCCGTGCGCGAGCCATCATAGATCCCGAGCAGTTGGCGGTCCGCACCGGCCGGGTTTGTCAATGGGCCCAGCATATTGAATACGGTCCGCACCCCGAGCTCCCGGCGCGGAGCTGCGGCATGACGCATGGATGGATGATAGACCTGCGCGAACAAGAAGCAAATACCGATCTGATCCAGACAGCGTCTCGCCTGCTCCGGACTCAATTGGATGTTTACACCAAGCGCCTCCAGCACATCTGCACTGCCCGATCGTCCTGATGCAGAACGATTTCCATGCTTCGCGACACGTACAGAAGCTGCTGAAGCCACAATTGCTGACACGGTTGAGATGTTAAACTTATGGATGCCCGAGCCTCCTGTGCCGCAGGTATCGAGCAACGGGCCGATGGGTGCATCTACCCGGCTTGCATACTGCCGCATTACTTCGGCAAATCCGGTGATTTCTTCTACGGTCTCTCCCTTAATTCTCAGCGCCGTCAAAAGCGAGCCGATCTGCGCAGGTGTCGATTGTCCGTCCATAATGGATTCCATGACTCCCCTTGCCTCTTCCCGGCTCAGATTTTGGCCGTCAATAAGTTTCGAGATTCCGCTTTGAATCGCTTCTTGTGCATTCATCTTCCTTCCTCCTCCTGTCTCCTGGTCATAATTGGATATAGTTCAGCTCCGCGGCTGGTATTCATACAGATAATCCTGATTCACTGTCGAGTCATGCTTCTGTTGCGG
The DNA here is from genome assembly GCF_018919145.1 of Paenibacillus brevis. Classification (GTDB taxonomy): domain Bacteria; phylum Bacillota; class Bacilli; order Paenibacillales; family Paenibacillaceae; genus Fontibacillus; species Fontibacillus brevis. The sequence continues at coordinate 141,407 of NZ_JAHLQJ010000010.1, read as the reverse complement.
GGGAAACATCTCTTCTGCGGTTCGTATCGCAGTCAGCAGCGCCTTGGCTTTGTTCACGGACTCCTGGTATTCGTTCTCCGGAATCGAATCCCAGACAATACCTCCGCCGGCCTGGACATAGGCCTTGCCTTCCTTGAACACAATGGTTCGAATCGTAATGCAGGAGTCCATATTGCCGGAAAATCCAAGATAACCAATGGCCCCGGCATACGTGCCGCGCGATTCATTTTCCAGCTCCGCGATAATCTCCATCGCTCTCAGCTTCGGTGCGCCGGATACCGTACCGGCTGGCATACAGGAGAGAAAGGCATCGAAGAAGTCTTTATCCTCACGAATCTTGCCTGATACCTTGGACACCATGTGCATCACATGAGAATATCGTTCGATCTCCATGTAGGAATCACATCTGACCGTTCCGAATTCGGCTACCCGCCCCAAGTCATTACGGCCCAGATCAACCAGCATCAAGTGCTCGGCGCGTTCCTTCTCGTCCTGCAGCAGCTCTTGCTCCAAGCGTTGATCCTCGGCATCGGTCGCTCCCCGCGGTCTTGTGCCGGCTATCGGTCTGGTCTCGACACGCTCGCCCTCTACCTTGACAAGCACCTCAGGGGAGGTGCCTACAATGATCTCTTCCCCGAGCTTAAGGTAATACATATATGGCGAAGGATTCATGGTGCGCAACACCCGGTAGACATGAAGCGGATCAACCTCGGTCTCGATATGAAATCTCTGGGACAATACAACCTGGAAAATATCTCCTGCCCGGATATACTCTTTGCCCCTTTCCACATTAGCAATGAACTGCTCCTTGGTCAGATTCGATTGAATATTCCCCAAATCCACCTGCCGCGGCACCGGTCTGCGGTTAAAGCTCTCTCCAGGTCCTTCTTCCTGCAGCAGGGCAGCCATATCGTCGAGCTTGCGTTCGGTCTCCGCATAAGCCCGGCGGATATCCTTATCCCTGTCACCTTCCTGGATATGCACATTCGCCACCAGCAAAATATGCTGTCTCACATGGTCGAATACAATCACTTGATCACAGAACATAAATTGCATATCTTGCATGTTCAGATCGTCACGGCGATGCGCCGGGAGCTTCTCATAATACTGGAGCAGATCATATCCGAAAAATCCGATGGCTCCGCCTGTGAAGGGAGGAAGATCCGGAAGCTCGGGACTGCGGTATCCTCGTAAGATTGCCTTAAGCTCATCTACGGGTTTCTCAGATTGGAGGGTCGTCTGGACACCCCTCTTCTCTAAAATCACCTCACCCTTCTTCACCTTCATAAGCAGGAAAGGATCGGTACCGATAAAGGAGTAGCGAGCCCATTTCACCCCGCCCTCTACACTTTCAAGCATAAAAGCATAATTCCGTTCGGCAATCCGCCGAAAAATGCGGATAGGGGTTTCCATGTCAGCAAGCAAGGTGCGGACGACTGGAATCAAATTATATTCTTTGGCCATCCCGATCACTTGCTCTACTTGCGGCGTTGTCATTTCGCTCACTTCCTTCGCGGATATTGAAAATCTTCGGTATATAACAAAAAAACCTCTACCGAAGTAGAGGTTTGCTTTAATCGCAGATTATTCACGTATGACGAACATATAAGGAAAACAGAACCATGGACAATTTCTCCAGGATGGATAGGCAAAATACACCTGTCCCCAGGAATCATCCGCTGTCAACCCGGCCCATAGCCGCTGCTCATCATGATCTCAACTCTGCTCAACTCAGCTAAACTCAACTCTACTCGGCTCTAATACTCACTCATCAAAGACTAGCATGCCCTATGGCCTCAAAAATCTTAAAACTAATATACCTTATGCCGGATGCTTTTGGCAACAGGGAATTACTTGACGCTCAGATCGGGACGAAGGCTCTGCGCTTCGTTCAGGTACACATGATGCATGTCCCTCTGGCCTTTGTTCGTGTTGACCTGCACCAGCAGCCGAATACATTTCGGCAGACTTCCCTTCACCGGAATTTCGGTGGAGCACATCAACGGAACCATATCCCAGCCGCTTAAGCCGCGGATGGCGCGAGCCGGGAAGGTCGCATCCAAATCCGGCGTGACCGTGATCCATACATTGCTGATATCTTCGGGAACAATTTCATTCCGCTTTACGATCTCTTTCAGCAACTCCAATGTAGCTGATAGCATTTCCTCTTCTTCATTACGGGCAATCGTCGTCGCCCCGCGAATCCCCCGGTTATACACGGCGGTCGACCTCCTTCAATTCACGGATGACCTGACGTACTTCATCCAATGTCACATCCGGAACAATTTCTACAGTTCCAACCTCTCTAGGCAGTACAAAGACAAGCTGCTGGGACACAAACTTTTTATCATGCATCATAGCGGCAATCAGCCGCTCCTCATCCATGTGCTCAGGAAGGGCTACAGGAAGTCCGAACCGCTGCAGCAAATCCTTTGTCTCCTCATAAAGCTTGGCAGGAGCGAGCCCCCGATTGACAGCGATTTTTGCGGAAGCTGCCATGCCAATGGATATCGCCTCACCGTGCAGCAGCTCTCCATAGCCGCCAACCGCTTCAATCGCATGTCCCAGCGTATGCCCCAGGTTGAGGATGGCCCGCAGACCAAGCTCACGCTCGTCCTTGGATACAACCTGAGCTTTGATCGCACAGCCCATCTCCAGACCATAACCAAGCGATTCAGAATCGAGACTCAGCAGTTCTTCCGCATGCTCCCTGCACCATGACGTAAATGCTGCGTCCCAGATCAGTCCATGCTTCACCATTTCAGCAAGCCCTGCGCGAATTTCACGAATCGGCAAGGTTTGCAACGTATCCAGATCGTATAATACCATTTCAGGCTGGTAAAATGCGCCGATCATATTTTTCGCAAGTCTGTGGTTGACTGCCACCTTGCCGCCCACACTGCTATCGTGCGCCAGAATGGTTGTCGGCACCTGAATAAAGGGCACTCCCCGCATATAGGAAGCAGCGACAAATCCGGCCAAATCCCCTACGACTCCTCCGCCAAGCGCCAGAACAGCCGAGCGGCGGTCCAGTCCGCCTTCAATCGCAGAGGTCATGACCTCCTCGAATACCGTCAACGACTTCGACTTTTCGCCGGCTGCAACAACTGCATGAACCGTACGGTATCCACTGGAAGCCAGTGCAGTGGCCAGACGCTCCAGATACAACGGTCCTACTTGATCGTCGGTTACGATCAAATGCGGACTCTTCTTGCTTATCCCAAGCTGCTCCAGATATTCCCCGGCTGATTCAAGCAGTCCGGAGCCAATATGAATCGGATACGAGCGTTCTCCCAGATCAACCGTTAATGTACGCATTAGTAACTCTCCAACTGAGCCAGGTAGCTTTTCACATTCCGTTCGATTTCCTCCAGGGAGTCACCGCCGAATTTCTCCAGAAATGCCTTAGCAACCTCCCAGGCTACCACATGCTCTAGCACGACGCTTGCTGCTGGTACAGCACATGCATCCGAACGCTCCACCTGGGCCGCGAACGGCTCCTTCGTATCGATGTCTACGCTTTGCAGCGGTTTATATAACGTCGGGATGGGCTTCATCACACCGCGAACGACGATCGGCATTCCATTCGTCATACCGCCTTCAAAGCCGCCAAGCCGGTTGCTGGCCCGATGGTATCCGCGCTCTTCACTGTACAGAATTTCATCATGCACCTTGGAGCCGGGCAATCTGCCAGCTTCAAAGCCAATCCCGATTTCAACGCCTTTAAAGGCATTAATCGACATTACGGCTTGCGCAATCCGGCCATCCAGCTTCCGGTCATACTGTACATGGCTTCCCAAGCCAACCGGCACGCCTTCGACAATACATTCGACGATTCCGCCAATAGAGTCGCCCTCTTCCTTGATCTTGTCGATGTAAGCTTCCATCAGCTTCTCCGTCTTCGGGTCTACAACCCGCACAGAGGAATTCTCGGTCTTCGAGATCAGTTCATCAATCGGAAGCTGATGCGGAGGGGCCTCGATCTCGCCAATCCGAATAACCTGACCGGCGATCTTGATGCCGAAATGACCCAGCAGTTGCTTGGCAATAGCGCCAACGGCTACCCGTATTGCTGTCTCGCGGGCACTGGAGCGTTCAAGTACATTCCGCAGATCCTTCAGATTATATTTAAGTCCTCCGTTCAAATCCGCATGACCAGGACGCGGACGATGAACCCGCCGCTTCTCCTCATCCGTGCCGGAGATCGGTTCGATATTCATAATGTTGCGCCAGTGAGTCCAATCATTATTGGCAACCACCAATGCGACAGGCGCACCGGTCGTTAAGCCGTGGCGGACTCCGCCGACAATCTCAGCCGTGTCCTTCTCGATTTGCATGCGCCGTCCTCTGCCATAGCCTTTCTGACGACGGGCAAGCTCAAAGTTCAAAGCCTCAAAATCCAGCTTCAAATTGCTGGGCAATCCTTCAATAATCGCGGTCAGCTGGGGTCCGTGCGTCTCCCCGGCCGTTAAGTAACGTAGTGTCATGGATGCGTTCCCCCTTTAAACTGTTAAACTGTAAAGAGCTAAAATCCGATAATTCTTCTGACCATTATAATATTAGTTACAATGTCTTGTCACGCATGTTTCCGTAAAAAGCAAGAAAGCTATGATTTTAGATATAAAACAACCCGTTTCTGCAGAAGGCTAGCCGCAAAAACGGGTGGTTAAAAACAATAATGAAGCAAGGACATCGGCCGGGGGTCCCGGATTAAGGATGCCCTGACGCATGCTGCTGTTCATCCAGCAACTCGCTCCGCTTGTCACTGTAGGACTGTTCCAATATTCCAGTCAGCTGTGCTTTTTCGATCCCCAGCACCTGAGAGCATTCCTGCAGCGTCAATAAACCTCTCCGGTAAGCATCGATGACCTTTCTCTTATCCATATATGCCCTGCCTCCTATGACCCTATTAGAGGTTGTTCAAAAAGTCAGCTTTTGATCACGAAGTATTGCAAGAGGTTGATTCGGCGTCGAATCTTGCGTTCACCCTAGAAATCCGGTACTCATGTAGGGTTTGCCTACACTCCGTTCCTCCTTCTTCGGGTTCTCGCAACCTTCTCGGTACTGAAAAGCTGTCTTTTTGAACTCGCACTGTTGTTCGTCATTATTGGATAACTGGGGGAGGAATATACAGCAGCTAGGCTTTTTTACGATAAAAGAACGTATCGGCCGACTCAAATCCATATTGCGAGGGCGAAAAGATCTGCTCTGTGCTTCCGACGAACAAAATGCCCCCCGGACGCAGCGCTCCTGCAAACTTGTGATAGAGCTGATGCTTTGCTTCCTCTGTAAAATAAATCATTACATTGCGGCATACGATCAGATCAAAGCCCTCTTCGAATTTGTCCAGCAGCAGATTCTGCTTCTTGAAGTTCACGGCTTTCTTCACCTTCTCGTCAAAACGGAACATCGCTCCGTCCTGCGTGAAGTATTTCTTCGCAATCTCCTCCGGAACATCCTTCAATGAACGCTCCAGATATTTGCCCTCTGCGGCTTTTGCCAGCGCACCTTCATCAATGTCAGACGCCAGCAAATATGTACTATGGAGTAATCCCTTCTCAGCCAGAATCATCGACAGGGTATACGGCTCTTCTCCCGTTGAACAGGCCGCACTCCAGATGCGCAGCTTGGGGCTGCCGGATTCAGGAAGCAATGACGGGAGCACCTTGTCCCGAAGCACCTCCCAACGATTCGGGTTCCGCCAGAACTCCGATACATTGATCGTCATCTTGTCCAGAAACTCATAGAACAAAGGCTTACTCTGCATCATGGCTGTGTAAAAGGCATCGAATGAAGAAAAACCGTTCTTGTTGCGCAGCGTGGTCAGTCTGCGTTTCATCTGGGCTTCCTTGTATTGGGCCAAATCTATGCCTGTGCTCTTCTTGATACCTTGAATAAATCCGATATAGTCCGGATCAATCTGAATCTGTTCTTCCGGCAGCATCACATTATCCTCCAATCATTAGACCCAAGTTGCAATACTTTTAGCGTAGAGTACGAGCTCCGATTCATCAAAAAAATTGGCGATCTCCCGCTCCGCACTTTCCGGACTGTCCGACCCATGAATCAGATTGAATGGCGTGTGGGCAGCGTAATCACCGCGAATCGTGCCTGGCAGCGCTTCCGTTACTTTCGTCTTGCCGATCACCATTCTCGACAGTTCGATAATATCGTCGCCTTCCCAGACCATGGCAAATACAGGGCCGGAGGTAATGAACGTAATTAAACTGTCAAAAAAGGGCTTGCCCTCATGCTCGGCATAGTGAGCTTTTGCCTGCTCCTTGCTAACGGTCACCAGCTTCCCCGCGACCAGCTTGAAACCCTTCTTCTCAAACCGGCCAACAATCTCGCCGATCAACCCGCGTTGAACGCCATCCGGCTTTACCATCAAAAAAGTCCGCTCCATAACTAACCTCCGTCTCACTTGTCGTTATACTGCAGCATCCGCCTAACCGGGCGCAATGATAAAGATCAACCGTATTTTACCAGAAAAAAAGAGCGATGATAAGGAGTTTAGCACTTTTCTTTGCTCTAGTAAGAGCGTTTGTTAACAAACAATGCAATCTCTTTCAAATGTGATTTCGCCTTGCACTCCGGCAGCCCGTCCAGAGCATCAAAAGCCTTGGCAATGAACTGGTCGGCCAGCTCCTCGGACCGGCGTATTCCTTCGCTTCTGCGAATCATATCGATGGCAGAGGAAGCATTTGCCGTCAGTCCGGCCGCACGGATCTGTCCAATCTCTTTAAGCAGCGGCACTCTCAATTTTTCTTCCTGCAGCGCATAAATGACCGGCAGCGTAATGTTGCCTTGACGCATATCGCTTCCCGGCGGCTTGCCGATGGTCTTCTCGGTGCCGCATAAATCAAGCAGGTCATCCCGAATTTGAAAGGCCATGCCCACATTGTAGCCATAGCGGTACAATCGGTGATGCACGGATGAGGGCGCATCTGCAGCCAATGCGCCCAACTGGCAGCTGATCGCAATCAATAGCGCCGTTTTGCGGCGGATGCGAAGCAGATAATTGCGCACGCTTTGATCCGTATTGAAGAAATCACGAATCTGCTCCGTTTCCCCGATGGACATCTGAACCATCGCCTTGGCCAAAATCCGGTGCAGCTCCGGGTTCTCCAGCGCAGTCGCCATCATTAATGCCTTGGCATAGATGAAATCCCCCGTGTACATCGCAATTTTATTATCCCACTTGGCCTTTACCGTGGGCTTGCCCCGTCTTGTCCCCGCATCATCAATGACATCATCGTGAACGAGAGATGCCGAGTGAATAAGCTCTAGCGGAACCGCTACATGCTGCAGCTTGTTCAAATCGTAGTCTCCGAACTTTCCGCCCAGCAGGACAAACACAGGGCGAAGCCGCTTCCCTCCCGCTTTCAGCAAGTGGAGAGAAGTTTCGCTCAGCAGGTCCTCATCGCCTTCGATGCTCCGGTACAATTGCTGCTCAATAACATCCATATCTTTTTTTAGTGCGCCGAAAATGTCCAATAATTTCATTCTTTCACCCGCATCAGCTTATTGTCATTCCATATGTTCATCCGGACCTCGTGATCCAGCAGACCCAATTCCCTGGCATAAGCGAAATACAGGGCCAGCCCAGCCTGACGGCGATCCGGGAAGTCGTAGCGCAAATTATTAAAATAATGATTCCAGTAAGATGCTGTACCGCCGATTTGAGTCATCGCCTCATCTACAAGCGGCTTTAGATTAGAAAGGCTTTTCGCCTTGCTGGTCTGGAACGCCTCACACGCGGAGGAGACAAACTCCGGATACTGCTCGGCAAGGGAGCGTTGCACCGCCCATACGGCAAAGGTCATGCCATACCCTGTCCACTCCCTCCAGACTTCCCCCAAATCAGTAACGATATAACCGTGATCCTTCCAGGAGGCCTGGATCGCATGATCCCCGATCAGCAGAGCCGCATCGCTGTCCTCCATCATTTTCTCCAGCACGGGCTCGCTGTCCCAATACGTCGGCTTGCCTTCATAGGCCCGCTCCATAATGATCTTGAGCAGGTTCACCGAGGTATCGGAAGTATTCGTCAACGCAAATTTTCCGTTCCGTACTTCCTTAAGCGGCTTGCGCGAGAAGACCAGAATTGAATGGACAGGGCCATCTGTGCTGACGGACAAATCCGGCAGCAGCAGAAGCTCTTCCGAGCCGGACCCGTAAGAGAAAGAGGAGACCGGCGACAAGTCGAGCGTATGCTCAAGCATACGCCGGTTAAGCCTGGATGGAACCTCGGTCACCAGACTGGCCCGCTGCGGGAGCTGGCTTGCCTCAAAGTAATGAAACACAGGCCATACATTGGTATATTTGATCTTGCCGATGAGGATGTCTTTATTCTCCCGGATGCTCATTGTGATCCCCCCATCTAGTAAAAAGTGAATGTTCGATTCGAAGTGTATCTAGCACCTTACCGACCAGAAAACGAACCAGATCCTCAATGGATTGGGGTCCGAAATAAAAGGCCGGCATAGCCGGTACAATAGTAACTCCCAGCCTGGCCAGCTTCAGCATATTCTCTAAATGAATGGCGTGCAGCGGTGTCTCGCGGGGAACCAGCACCAGAGGCCGTCCTTCCTTCAGCATGACATCCGCAGCGCGGGCCATGAGATTATCGGAGATTCCGTTAGCAATCGAGGCCAGAGTGCCCATGGAGCAAGGCATGATAATCATCGCTTCCACAAGGAAGGAGCCGCTTGCAATCGAGGCCCCGATATCGCCGACCGGATGATAAAGGAGCGAGCCGCTGTCCGCTCCAAAATGCTCACGCAGCATACGCTCCCGCTCCGTACTGCTCCAGCCCAGCTCCTCATTCAGCACCCGCCATCCCGCATTCGAGATGACCAGATGAACCTGATAACCCGTATTCAGCAAGGCTTGTACTAGTCTGACTCCATAGATCGAACCGCTCGCGCCCGTTATTCCGACAACAATCTTTCTTTGACCATGGTTATGACTCAAATTTACTGCACCACCAGATCAATCAGAGTAAAGGAAAAGACGACGATGCTAAGCACCCCGTTCATGGTAAAGAAGGATGTCTGCAGGCGGCTAAGATCCGCAGGAGAGACAATATAGTGCTCATAGAACAAAATCAGGTAAGCGATAACCATTCCCGCGATGTACCACCAGCCAAGCTGGCTTAATAACAACAGTCCAATAAAGCCGATAGCGGTCGCGATATGGAACGCCTGGGCGATCTTCAAAGAATTCGCTACACCGAACCGGACCGGGATTGAATTCAAGCCTTCCTTGGTGTCGAACTCCACATCCTGACAGGCATAGACGATGTCAAATCCGGCGATCCAGAATACAACCGTCCCGTACAACACCCAAGCCGCAGCATCCACCTTCCCTGTAACCGCTACCCATCCGCCAAGCGGCGCTAGGGCTATGGTTAAGCCAAGGACAAGATGGCACAACCAGGTGAAGCGTTTCGTATAAGAGTAAAGCACCAGCATGACTACCGCGATCGGCAGCAGCTTCATCGACAAAGAATTAAGCTGGGAGGAAGCCCAGAATAAAAGTGCAAAGGATGCGACTATGAAAATAATAACTTCACCGATCTTCAAAAGTCCGGCCGGGATAGCTCGGTTCGCCGTCCGCGGATTCTTGGCATCGCTGGCCCGGTCGATCAGGCGGTTCAAGCCCATCGCCGCGCTGCGGGCACCGAACATCGCCATGAGAACCCAGCCGATCTGTGCCCAAGTCGGCATTGAATGGTTGACCGTAACAGCACCGAGGAGCGTGCCCATAAATGCAAAGGGAAGTGCAAAAACCGTATGCTCGAATTTTATCATTTGCAGAAAAATGCCTATTTTCCTAACCATACTCTACTCCTTCTTGCCAATATGCAGTGCGGCAATACCGCCGGTTAACGCATATGCTTCTACTTCGGCAAGTCCGGTCTCCCGGAATATATCTGCCAGTTCTTTGCGGCCCGGGAACTGAACAAGCGAATCGGGCAGCCACTTGTATTGCTCGTATCGCTTGGCAATTAATCGGCCAAGCATCGGCAGCAAATGCTTGAAATAAAAATAATAAATTCCTTTGAAAGGCTGCCAGGTCGGTTTGGACAGCTCCAGACATACAACCATACCGCCCGGCTTGACGACCCGCTTCATTTCCTGAAGCACCTGTCTCAGGTCCGGTACATTGCGGAGCCCGAATCCAATCGTCGCATAATCGAAGCTGTTATCTTCGAACGGCAGCGACATGGCGTTCCCCTGAATCAAAGTGATCTTCGATTCTATTCCCTGCTCCTTAATCTTCGCGCGGCCAATCTCCAGCATATTATCGCTAAAGTCAAGACCGGTAATCGGTCCCTGGCTTGCCTGCGCCATGCTGATGGTCCAGTCGCATGTGCCGCAGCACAGGTCGATCGCTGAATCCCCATGCTGCATATTCATTTTGTTCATTGTGAATTTGCGCCAGGCCTTGTGCCGCCTGAAGCTTAAAATATCATTCATGATATCGTATTTGGGAGCGATGCTCTCGAACACCGAATGAACAAACCGCTCTTTTGTCTCAGCCTGGTTGCTGTTCATGTCCAAGACCTCACCCTTCCTGCATCATCTGATGTTCCGGCGCAAGCGCCAATCTCACAGGTTCAAGCACAGCAGCAAGCTCAGCCCGCAGCTTGTCTCCCTGACATTCTCCAATCAACTGCTCCACCTTGTCCGCCGAATGTCTCAGCATCGTCAGAAGCTGTTCCTTGATCGTATACTTGTCAAGCAATTGATGCCATTCCCCTGTTTCAAGGCCGTCTCGCGAAATTCGCTCCTTGTCCTCTGCTGTAGCCGATTCCAAAATTCTCAGATACGCAAAGCCCTTACGTTCTGAAGGAGACGTCATGCTCTGCTTAATCTCTTCCATCACAACTTCGCAATGGCTGAGCTCCTCCAGCAGCAAATCCCACACATTCCGGACCGATTTATCCATCTGTTGAGAAAAAGAAAGGAACAACGTCATTTTTAGCTTAACACGTTCCTTCACATAGGCTTCGGCTGGAAGCAACATGCGCTTCAAGCTATTATATAGGCGCACCTTAAGCCGGTTCACTTCGCAAATGGCTGCGCTCATGGAGTTCACCAGACGGATCTGACCGCTATGCGCCAGAAGCTGATAGAACACGCTGCTGAAGTAATCTCCAGCAAGCACCTTCAACTGGCGGGAGCGCATTTCCTTCTCTTCCTTTTGCCTGTCTTCAACATCAATCGTGTCATGCGTATCCAGACCTAACTGCACGAGGAAGGCCGCCAGCGGGCCGGCTTCTGTCAGCTGTCTGGAATACTGCTCCCGATGGTTCAGGAACGTATAAAGCAAACGAACACGGGGTACCGGGAAATCCGGAAGCTCCGTGTGAGTGGAAATCATGTCATAGTCGACATATTTTCGAGCCAATTCGGTTATGTGATCAGGTCTCATCATCTGCCTCCGAGCTGCTATATAAGGACATTCCTAACCGGTTAAGTGCGCGTTCAAAAAGTCAGGTTTTTAGCACCGAGAAGGTTGCGAGAACCCGAAGAAGGAGGAACGGAGTGTAGGCAGAACCTACATGAACGAAATGCTTCCAAAGGAAGCATGCCTCGTAAGCATCCGCTTGGACTTCGTGGGTGAACGCAAGATTCGACGCCGAATCAACGCCTTGGAACGCTTCGTGATCAAAAGCTGATTTTTTTTGAACTACCTCTTTAAGCTTCAAGAATGTCACAATCTTGTCTATTATAGCACATGTTCATATGGAGCGCACGGTACGATCAATCAGGAATATGCTCCTTCCAGAGATGTGTCACCGTAATTCTGAACCATCTGATTAGTGACGGGGAAAGCTCCTCTTGAACGGGATTCCGAAGCTCTTCTAAAGCCTGTACCGGCCAGGCTCCCCGACGGACATCCGCTGCAAGCAGTAAGTACCTGGTGCCAAGCCATTGATCCTCGGCAATTAACCTTAGCAGCAGCTGGTCGATGTTGGAGGTATCCTCCATAGCGAATGAAATGACCTCCGCCATGCTCCGATACAATTGCTGTTTAACGAATTGTTCCTCGGCTACCCGCAGATCGATCGAAAGAATTTGACCATTCAAATCCACCTTGGCGATGCGCACCGGCAATTCAAGAGAAGCCAAGCCGTCCACCAGATTATCATCGGTCAGTACGAAGGAAGGGACAGGGGCAGCGACTGAAGCAGCAGAAAGCGCTCCGCCCTGCGGCAAGATTCTCCCCGGCCCGATTAACCAAGCGCATAGTATGACAGTGCTGACGGCAACTAATAACGAACGGATCAACCATTTCTTATCCATGGGCAGCGCTCCCTCCGTCCATTTAACCTCTAGATTGTTGTCCCTCATTTTATTCTACAAAAGAAAAAAGCAGGCTATGCCTGCTTGTGCAATTATTCCTCGGTATTCACGACGCCATACTTGGTGTACACAACAGCCTTGCCCCTGATCTTGACCGCAGAAGTGTGGTCGGTGAACTGGGCGATCAGCACCTCGCCTTTGTCGAGTTTTTCCGTATGATGAAAACGGGTGTCCTTCCCGCGGGTCAGACCGATCACGGTAACCCCCTGGTCTTTGGCTTTCACGACAAAATAGTCGCCGCCCATTCCTTGCTCGCTTCCTTGTCCGGACTGCTCCATGACTGTAGCTCCTTCCCGTTCTGGAATTCAGAAGAAAGGCCCGTGAACACTAGTGCCCACGGACCTTGATCACGGAAGATATGTAGAAATCTTATTTGATTCCGTCTTTGAGCGCCTTGCCAGGCTTGAATGCCGGGATTTTGCTCGCAGGAATTTCGATTTCTTCTCCGGTTTGCGGGTTGCGGCCTTTACGAGCGGAACGCTCGCGAACTTCAAAGTTACCGAAACCAACCAACTGTACTTTATCTCCGCTTTGAAGCGCGTTAGAAATCGCTTCAAAAACAGCATCTACTGCTTTAGTAGCGTCTTTCTTGGACAATTCAGTGCTTTCAGCAACTTGCGAAATCAAGTCGGTCTTGTTCATTAGGATTCACCTCCCTAGTAAATTTGAAATCCATTCTGATATACTGTGTTTCCGTTTTGCCGTAGATTATACGTTGAAGCGGACAGAATAGGCATATTTCTCCTGGAAATCCGCCATTTGCCATCGTTTCAAGGCGCGGAACAAACTTATAGTAATACAGCGGATTAATATTTTCAAGTGAATTAAGTCCCGATTTATTGAATTCCATGCGAAATACACATCAAAAAGCCGGCTGTAAGCCAGCCGGCCTGTTGATTAATCCGTCTATAACCGTTACAAAATAATCGCGATCAAACCGCCCGAGCCTTCATTGATAATCCGCCCGAGTGTCTCCTGGAGCTTATAGCGCGCATTATCCGGCATCATGGCAATCTTGCCTTGGATTCCTTCTCTGACAATCGAGTGAAGCGATCTGCCGAAAATATCGGACTCCCAAATCTTGATCGGATCATTCTCAAAATCCTGCATCAGATAGCGAACCAGCTCTTCGCTCTGCTTCTCGGTGCCGATGATCGGAGCAAACTCGGATTCCACATCCACACGAATCATGTGAATCGAAGGAGCTGTTGCTTTTAGTCGGACACCGAAGCGAGAACCTTGGCGGATCAGCTCCGGCTCGTCGAGAGCCATTTCTGCGAGAGAAGGAGCAGCAATTCCATAGCCGGTTGTCTTGACCATCTCCAGTGCCTCGGAGAAACGGTCATATTCCCGTTTGGCATGACTGAAATCCTGCATCAACTGGAGCAAATGATCCTTGCCGCGGATCTCTACCCCCACAACTTCCATCAAGATTTGGTCGTACAGATCATCCGGGGCATACAGGTCGATCTCCGCTACGCCCTGACCCATATTCATACCGCTAAGTCCTGCACGGTCAATGAATTCGTATTCCATGAAATTATTGACGACACGATCCACGTCGCGAAGTCTGCGGATATCCTTGACCGTATCGCGAACCGAGTTCTCATAGTTGCTGCGCAGCCAGTGATTCTCGTTCAGCACCATAACCCAGCTTGGAAGGTTCACATTCACTTCATGTACAGGGAATTCGTACAATACTTCTCTGAGCACGCCGGTAACATCTTCTTCAGTCATTGTAGCTGCGCTAAGCGTGATGACCGGAATGTCATATTTGGCAGCCAGCTCTCCACGAAGCTGTTGCGCTTCTTCGCTGTTTGGCCGGGTCGAATTGATGACGAGTACGAACGGCTTGCCGACTTCCTTGAGCTCGGCAACCACCCGCTCCTCCGAATCCACATAGGAGTATCTCGGGATATCGGCAATAGTTCCGTCGGTCGTTACGACCACACCCAGTGTGGAATGTTCCTGAATCACCTTGCGGGTTCCGATCTCGGCCGCTTCCTGGAATGGAATCGGCTCCTCGAACCATGGCGTGGAAATCATCCGGGGGCCGTTCTCATCCTCGTACCCCTTCGCTCCCTCTACGGCATAACCAACGCAATCCACAAGCCTGACGTTTACCTCAAGTCCTTCCGCCACCTTGATCTGTACCGCATTATTGGGCACAAACTTTGGCTCAGTCGTCATTATCGTCTTTCCTGCAGCGCTTTGCGGGAGCTCATCCACTGCCCGGACCCGGTCTGCCTCACTTGCGATATTCGGGAGTACGACCGTTTCCATAAACCGCTTGATAAATGTAGATTTGCCGGTGCGGACAGCTCCGACGACACCCAGATAAATATCCCCTCCGGTACGTTCGGCAATGTCCTTAAAAATGTCTACTTTCTCCAATACCACTGATATCCCCTCCTCAAATTTCGCCGAAGGAAAAATGCTTTGAGAGCATCCGCTTCGTTATTCACCAACAATTTGCATACCGCAGCTGGGCAGGAGCGGTAGCTCCCGTAACCCGCGTCCGCCGCCGCTTTACCTGGTGTTGAAAGATCACAAACGAAGCGGCGCCACTCGTACATGCTTTTGGACTAGTACCATCTTATGTACAAGATGAAGTTTTATGACAGAATCCCCGTCATCTCCGGTCCTTTTTTTGATCCTGCGCCTGCCGCGGGCAGGACAATGATTTTTCCGCCATATTGAATGCGTATGAATGGGGAATACGCAATATGCAATGTTTTTTTGCAAAAGAAAGCCGCTCCCGGCCAACTGGCCCAGGAACGGCTTGTTTCACAGCTAATAAATTACTCCGGTTGGGGGATCGGTCGATTATCCTCCCAAAAATAAGGCAAGGATTTCACGGGAACGAAGTAGGATTGCTCAGTCAGCATTTCCCGAATATCATAGTCATCGGAAGGCGTAATTCCCGTGCGTTCAACAATCTGCATCAAGTCCGGAGCATAGTCCACATAGACTTTGCCCTTATCGTTGATCAGATAGTTCAGTTCCTGGCCGGAGTACACGCTTTTCAGCACATAGTCCTTCCCACCAATGGCCTTCAAATCGACCATACGTATTCCTTCCGGTAATTCCCCGTTTTCCTTCTCTACAGGCAGGGCGCCTCCCTGCTGCTCCCGGTATTTGGCGGCCAGCCGCTCAACATCATTGACATACTGGACCGTCGTCAAATCCATGATCTTGATAACAGGGTCGAGCTCTTCATTTTGAATGAGAAAATAGACGCTTCCCCCGTTCTCAAAGGCAGCTTGAGGAATTGACTCCAGATATCCTTGCTTCAGCAGCAAAGCCAGATCTATCCGAAACTTCTCATACTTCGGCGTCTCCTCGGAAGGGGTTATTAGAGGAAGGAGTTCGTGCTCGCTCTGGTACTGGTCTACAGCAAGCTGGATTCGGTTCACACTCTCACGATAGGCATCTGAAGGATTCTGCTGCACTGCCTCCCGATACAGACAACCTGACAGCAGTATAGCAAGGGCAACCGGGGCCAGCATGATTTTGACTAATGAAGCACAATGATTTCGATGCATACCTGTTCTCCTTGGGCATAGTTATAAGGCTTACCATAGCTCATCCGGGCCTTGTGCATTCAGTTCCATCTGTCTGCGGATCGCAGCCTTGAGCGGGTTCTCCGGCAGTCTGATCGCTGCGTCTCCAAGAACCTTGCACTGACAGGCAAGCCTTGTCCCCTTTTCCAGCTCCGCCATTCCCAGCTTGCGCCGCTCCGCAGCAGAAGGAGGAGATAAAGCGGCAGCGCTATCCTCTTCGACCTGGATCTTGCACATCATACAAGATGCCTTTCCTCCGCATCTCGTGGGCATTGCGATCCTTGCTTTATGAACAGCCTGCAGCAAGCTTGTGCCGATTCGCACTTTAATCGGCTTCTCAGCCGGATAAAAGGTTACTTGCGCTTCCATCTATACGGCCTCCTATCCTTCTACGGCCCAGGGGAAAAGCTCTCTGATTAGATGCAGATGGGCTTCGCTCCAAGAATTATTCCGAATTAATGTCCCTAATGATGCGGCATGCTGCTTCGGCTCCCTTGCCATGGCATCGGCAACGGCCCTGTAACGATCTGGACGTGAGCGGAGGATATTGAACACCAGCTCATGAGAAAGAGGCATCAGGGGCAATTCTCCTTTAGCAGAGTCCAGCTTGGTCTGGCAAGCAGCAGGAGCAAGAACCTCTTCGACCTCGGTCAAATAAGAAGATGAGTCCGTGACAATCCGGAAGCCTCCAACCAATTCCACGGTATATTCGCCCAACCGGTAGTGACTTAATCTGGAACTGTAGATTCCGCTCTCATCCAGAGTCGGCTCATCCATTGCCAGGTCGAGCAGGAGCTCATGGAGAATCGGGACATGCCGATCATCTGTGTACACATCGATATCGCGAGGCAGCGAAGAAAGGGCAACCTCTTGCAGCCATAAGGCGCAGCTGCCGCCCAATACCCAGGGAACTTCAGCAAATTCAAGTCGCTTTTGAAGGAGACAAAGCGCTTTCAGCAACTCTGAAGCCAATGTGTCATCTTGCTGGATTCTCATGATTTAAACCTCTTCCCGTTCTTCCCTGATCTGGTCAGGTGATTGACACCAGCCCCGCCAGAAACCCGGCAACCATAATCACAAAGGCAAACAGCGACAGCAAGCCGCGGATAATCCCCTTCGTCTTGGTCCTGGCAAATGTGATCAGAAATACGGACAAGCCCATTACAAGCAGGGCGGCCAAGGACAGCCACATTTTTGTCATCGGATCCATACACTTAACACTCCCAATTCTATTGGCGTGAACTGATTATGATAAATATTATAGCACAAAAAAAAGCCCCGTTTGAAGCTAGAGCTTCCAACCGGGACTGCCAATTACAAGTTTCAACTAAACTTCGTTTTACTTCTTCAACATCAGTTTCATCAAGGCTTCCATGTTGGATGGATTCATTCCGCTTTTCTTGACCGCTGCAACAATTTCATTGACCGTGCTCTCAGTCACAGGAACCTTCGCCATGGATGAAACCTGCTTGATCAGCTTGCGAAGCTCAGCCTCATTCTGCATTGTGGAAGGCTTTACCGTACCGGCCAATTTTTTGACCGCACCTTCGGTTATATTTTTACCTGTCTTTTTATTGATTGCACTCAGCGCATCCTTGGAAACTTTGCCCATGCTCTCGCCTCCTCCGTGTCCTCCCCAACAGTGTATGAGGCGTTCACGAAAAAGGTCCTGGGCGGCCGCGGATTGTCTACATCGGTTGAACTAAAGATTATGCATGCTGAGGCAACGAGTGAAATGTTCTTCCGATCGCTGTT
Organism: Paenibacillus brevis; assembly: GCF_018919145.1. Lineage (GTDB taxonomy): Bacteria > Bacillota > Bacilli > Paenibacillales > Paenibacillaceae > Fontibacillus > Fontibacillus brevis. Next base: position 123,712 of record NZ_JAHLQJ010000010.1, on the reverse strand, counting down.
GTTCGCGGATTTCTCTAACTGAACCAGGGACGTTTAAGGTAGAAATCCACTCACAAAGGCGAACGCTCCCGCCTTATGCTTCCGAAGCAGCTTTCTTACAGAAAGCTTTTAACATTTTACACTTATGCCCTTTCCATGCAGCTTATTTAGTTCAACTTACACGGCTCAGCTGTGCCACTGCTCCCAGGTTTCGATCGACATCATTTCCATCTCCGTCTTGCGGTCACGCCCCATCAGCGCTTCGACTGCCGTCTTCGGATTCATCCCTTCAAACAGCACATGATATATTTGGCTCGCAATCGGCATTTGCACCTGGTATTTCTCAGAGATCGTATATGCAGCTTTGGTTGTACGAATCCCCTCCACGACCATGCCCATGGACGAGAGCACCTGATCCAGCGGTGTCCCCTCGCCAAGCATGAATCCGGCCCGCCAGTTCCGGCTGTGCTTACTTGTAGCTGTTACGACAAGGTCACCGACTCCGGCAAGCCCGGCAAACGTAAGTGGATTCGCCCCCATCTCAACACCGATACGAGTAATTTCGGCCAATCCGCGGGTCAGCAGCGCGGCCTTGGCATTATCCCCGTAGCCAAGCCCGTCAGACATCCCTGCACCCAGTGCAATAATGTTCTTGAATGCTCCGGCAAGCTCTGCCCCCAGCATATCCCGATTTGTGTATACACGGAAATAGGAATGCATGAACAAGTCCTGGGCCTTGGCAGCCTCTTTGTCATCCAATGAAGCGACTACAACAGTAGTCGGACAGCGCTTGACGACCTCTTCCGCATGGCTCGGACCGGACAGGACAACAATCCTTCCTTCTTCACATTCAAGCTCCTCGGAGATAACCGTTGAGATACGCTTCAAGCTTTCTGTCTCGAAGCCTTTAGTAGCATGGACCACCAGCATGTTTTCGCTCCAATAAGGCTTCAGCGAACGAGCAACCTCTCTCGCTGCAGACGAAGGAGCAACTATGACAACAGAGCTGGCTCCCCGCACCGCCGCCTCCATATCGGTCACAGCAACCAGATTGGACGGTAGTACAACTCCCGGCAAGAAGCGCTCATTCGTATGGCGCTCATTGATCTCCCGGCACTGTGCTTCATTACGTGTCCAAATATTCACATCTATGCCCTTGTCGGCCAGAACGCTGGCCAGAGCCGTTCCCCAACTGCCTGCTACCAGTACAGCAGCCTTCTCAGACAATGCGAGTTCCTCCTTTGGATCCAAGTTTGTTCTCTTTGCCATGAATGATCTTCACAATATTTGTGCGATGCCGCCAGAAGGCAAACAGACAGATGACGAGACTAGCCCAGAAGTAGGCTCCGACCTCGCCGCTAATCAGCAGGAATATCGGTGTTAAGAATACAAAGATCAGGGAACCAAGCGAAACAAATCTCGTAAACACGATGGATAGGATCGCGATGATCCCGGCGTAAAACGCTGGGAAAAATGCCAGCGTTGCCATAACACCAATGGTCGTAGCAATTCCTTTGCCGCCGCGGAAGCGGAAATAGAGCGGCCAGTTATGGCCGATAATCGCAGCGATACCACAGATTGCGGCTACCCATTCCGAGCTGCCGCCAAGCCAGCGTCCTATCCAGACAGCTGCAATTCCCTTCAATACATCCAGTGCCAGCACTAAAATAGCCGGGCCCTTGCCTAGAACACGCAGAGTATTCGTTGCACCGGCATTCCCGCTCCCATGTTGCCTTATATCAATTCCCTTAAGCCCTTTGGCCAGCACAACGCTGAAGCTGACCGAACCGAGCAAATAACAGGCGATAACAGCTATGATCGGTAATATCACTTGTGTCCTACTCCCCTAACCTTCGTCAGACTTCCGGCGAGTAAACAACCGGATTGGCGTTCCTTCAAAATCAAAGGCAGCCCGGATTTTGTTCTCCAGGTATCGCTCATATGAGAAATGCATCAGCTCCGGATCATTCACAAATACCACCATCGTCGGCGGTTTTACCGCCACTTGGGTTATATAATTGATCCGCAGTCTGCGGCCCTTGTCTGTCGGAGGCGGATTAATGGCAATCGCATCGGACACCACATCATTAAGCAGATGCGTCTGAACCCGCTTCGTATGTTGATCAGCAACATGCTGAACGACCGGCAAAAGCTTGTGAAGACGCTGCTTAGTCTTGGCAGAGAGGAAAACAACCGGTGCATACGTCATAAACAGGAAGTGATCTCTGATCTTCTGTTCGAATTGATGCATTGTCTTATCGTCCTTTTCGACAACATCCCACTTGTTAACGACAAAAAGCGCAGCCTTGCCAGCCTCGTAAGCATAGCCGGCAATATGCTTGTCCTGCTCAATGATTCCTTCCTCGCCATTTATAAGCACAAGCACAACATCTGAACGTTCAATTGCCTTCATGGCTCTCATGACACTGTATTTCTCCGTGCTCTCATACACCTTGCCGCGTTTTCTCATTCCCGCCGTATCAATCAGGACATATTTTTGCCCGTCCTTCTCAAACGGAGTATCGATCGCATCTCTCGTCGTGCCCGCAATATCGCTTACTATAACGCGCTCTTCGCCGAGAATGGCGTTTACGAGTGAGGATTTACCTACATTCGGACGGCCAATCAGAGCAACCCGAATTACATCGTCTTCATATTCTACGTCCTCTAGCTCCGGCAGGTTATCGACGATGGCATCAAGAAGATCCCCTACGCCCGTTCCGTGGCTTCCCGACACCCCGATGGGTTCGCCGAATCCAAGGTTATAGAATTCATAGATGTTATCCATTCGACCGATATTGTCGACTTTATTGACAGCCACAATAACCGGCTTGCCTGAACGGAACAGCAGCCCAGCGACTTCCTCGTCTGAACCTGTTACCCCCGTCTTGGCATCACACATAAATACAATGACATCCGCTTCTTCAATCGCCAGCTCCGCCTGCATGCGGATCGACTTAAGAATCGGTTCCTCATCATCCAATTCAATACCGCCCGTATCGATGATGCTGAAAGGCTTGCCGTTCCACTCCGCAGTCCCATAGATCCGGTCACGCGTGATTCCCGGCTTGTCCTCCACGATGGCCAGACGGTCGCCAATAATCCGGTTAAATACGGTGGATTTACCTACATTCGGCCGGCCGACAATCGCCACAACTGGTCTTGCCATGCGCATTCCTCCTTGTTTCTTTTCTCTATCTCATCAACGCATCAGCTGTAAGCCTGCATTGCTTTTCATCGACATCATCATAGCAAAAAAAGCATGCATATGCTAACCGTTTGTATCCAATTCTTCCTAAACAAGCAAAATCGGCGAACCCGCTTCAAGGGGCCGCCGATTCATGCTTGCCTTTATCCCGATTACTTGAATTTGCTCAGCTTGTCGCCAAAGCGTTCTCCCAGGGTAATGCTCAACCCTTGGTTGCTAAGAGATACATTCGGGTTATCGCCGAGGTCTTCTTTGCGAACACTGCTTCCCTTGCCAGGCTTCTCACTCTTAGGAGCCTGTTCCGGAGCATCTTCTGTTTCCTTGATGCTGAGACTCACGCGCTTCTCACCAGGGTTTACTTCAAGAATCTTCACTTGAACCGTTTGGCCCTCTTTCAGCACTTCATGCGGAGTACCGATATGTTTATGAGAAATTTGCGAGATATGAACAAGTCCTTCAACGCCAGGTGCGATTTCGACAAATGCGCCGAATGCCACAAGCCGCTTCACTTCACCGGATACGATATCCCCGCTCTTGAAGTTCTCAGCTGCCGTTTCCCAAGGACCTGGAGTAGCCGCTTTAATACTCAGGCTGATTTTGCCCTTCTCAGGATCAACCTTAAGCACCTTCACTTTTACCTTGTCGCCTTCGGACAGTACGTCAGCTGGCTTATCGACATGGCTCCAAGCGATTTCGGATACGTGCACCAGGCCGTCGACTCCGCCTACATCGACAAATGCGCCGAATTGAGTCAGACGCTGAACAGTGCCTTCGATGACTTCGCCTTCCTTCAAGCCGCCCATAACCTTCAGCTTGTTGGCTTCGAACTCTTCATCGAGAACATCCTTCTGGGACAGGATCACTTTATTGTTCTCCTGATCAATTTCTTTCACCTTCACCCGAAGTGTGCGTCCTTTATAATCACTGAAATCTTCAACAAAATGACGCTCTACCATCGAAGCCGGAATGAATCCGCGAACGCCCACATCGGCAACGATGCCGCCTTTTACAACATCAGCAACCGTAACCTCGAAGGTTTCTTGAGATTCGAACTTCTTCTGCAATTCTTCCCAAGCATTTTCACTGTCAATCGCACGCTTGGACAGCACAAGACGCTCTTTATCATCGTCAATGCTGACAACCTTTGTTTCTACTTCTTGGCCAACTTGTACGGCATCAGCCGCGTTGTCCAAATGTACCGAGGACAGTTCACGAATAGGAATAACGCCGTCGTATTTATATCCAATGCTCACATAAGCTTGGTTATCCTCAATTTTGACGATCGTTCCTTTTACTGTGTCCCCTTTTTTCAAGGATACGATTTGTTCCAATTCTTCCTGGCTTGCCACCTCTGCAGCTTCCAATCCGTTCTTCGTTTCTTCCGACATGTGATTACCTCCTCAATTCAAAAAAGCCATTTATTTAAACCCGCAGAAGCGAAGTTCAAAACAATTTAATCCTATTTTCCCAAGTTTTCATGCCTTCATGCATCAGGCCTTGAATTATCCTAGTTTTCTGAGCTCCGAGATTTGCGACATAATCTTCTCGGTAGCCTGCTCGGCTGCTTCAGCACCTTTAAGCTCTTTGAAAGCTTCCAAATCTACCGGTGTCCCGTAGACAACTCTGGTTTTGCGGAACAATTTATAATTGCCGATAATGGCTACCGGAATGACCGTTGCATCACTGCGAAGCGCGAAGGTAGCGGCACCTTTCTTGCCCTCTCCTCCATCATCGCCCTTATGTCTAGTCCCTTCGGGGAAAATGCCCATCACATGACCTTCCCTCAAAAGCAGCAAAGAGGTCTTGATGGATTCCTTGCTGACTCCACCACGCTTCACTGGAAAAGCTCCCAGCTGACGGATGAGCCAACCGAAACCAACGATGTCGAACAGTTCCTTCTTAGCCATAAAGTGTACCTTCCGATCCAGCAAGATGCCGATCGTCGGAGGGTCCAGCAAGCTAATATGGTTGGAGCATAACAATACTCCCCCTGAAGAAGGAATATTCTCCAGACCCTTGGCTTCCAGTCGGAACAAAATCTTGTAAATTCCTCGAAGCAGAGCCCGGCAAATGTTGTAGATCATCCTATTCTCTCACTCTCACAAAAGATCTGCACATCGATATGATGACATCGACAACTTCTTCAAGGTTCAGATCGGTAGTATCCAATAGCACCGCGTCTTCAGCCTGACGTAACGGAGATATCTCCCGTTCCTGATCGAGACGATCACGTCTGGCCATATCTTGAATCAGTTGCTCCATAGTGATCTGGTCCTGCTCTCTCATCTCATTGAAGCGCCGTCTTGCGCGCTCCTCTACAGATGCGGTCATAAATACTTTGACCTCCGCATCCGGCAGCACCGTTGTTCCGATATCGCGTCCGTCCATGACAACACCTTTACGCAGAGCCATTTGCCTCTGGAGCGCTACCAATCTGCTCCTAAGCCCTTCGATCTGCGCATACTGCGACACTTTGGCGTTGACTGCGATGGATCTGATCTCGTCTGTAGCATCTTGTCCGTTAATCACAACTCGTTGTCCATCTGGCTCGGGTATTAATTCAATAACCAGATCCGGCAGCATTTGAAGCAGCTTCTCTTCATCTTCCGGTTCGATTCCTTGTTGCCCGAAATACCAGGTAGCTGCGCGGTACATGGCTCCAGTATCTACATATACATAAGACAGTCTTCCGGCTACCCTTCGGGCGATCGTACTCTTGCCTGCCCCCGCAGGCCCGTCAATCGCAATGTTGATTCTATCTGTAGGTGTCGACGTTGTACTAGCCAAAAGGGAAATCCTCCTTCAAGACGGTCTCAATAAAAAAGCAGGCTTTGCCTGCGACGTGAAAATTATACCACATTAAGACCCGGTATGCAAAAGCACTTGTCATAAATTCGTGCATTTTCAGTGCGCTCCGATGCGTTGGATCGGGACCCCTTCATGACGGTCTGCGGAAGCCAGCACATGTCTCAGCGCAGGTACCGCAAGCGCGGCCTGACTCAGCAGCAGCAAAGCGACAAGTACGATAATTCCTCTTTTGATCCACAGCTCTACCCGATCCGAAAATGTCAGGAACAATTCCGTATAAGCGTCTGCTTTTTTCTTGCTATGCATCAGGTACACCCCTTCTCCAGGATGAAGTCAATAATCCTAGCATATCCAGGGCCGTCCAGATCAAATCATAGTTGAAGCCTTACCGATTGCGAAAATCAAATTGCCGTTCGAAACAATAACGGATAATTTTCTGGCGCTCCATATCCGAGATCGTGATGAGCTTCAGCATCACTCGGGTACGGCCATTTTCCAGCTTCTTGGTTCTCACAATCTCCGCCTCGAACGGAGCATGCTCAATCGAGCCATTTTTGTAAGGAAGCAGGAGCCAGCAGTATAATTGATCTCCTTCATTCAACTTATAAGTCGAGTCGCATAGAAAGGATAATCCTCCCCCGCCGACATCGTCCGTGTAAGCTACAAATCTCGTATTATCCTTCAGCTTGACAGCCAGTTCAAGCTCGGCCACAACCCGCAAAAAGTTACGTCGTTGCACCTTGGTGATAGACTCCTCGCTAGGTTTGCGAATCCGGATCAGATGAACGACATCTTCGGCAAAACCGATCACATATGTATTAAAGTAATTCTTCACGCCTTCATCCGTCAAAAAGTAGATGGACAGCTCATCGCCGACAAATAAGCGCTTAATTCGACCTGTACCGACCTCAATCGGCATTTCGATCAAATAATATTCGTCCTCGATATCGGCAATCCGGGATTTGCACTCCATCTCTTCTTCCTTCTTGTTCGGCGAGGCAACCTGGATATAGACCAAATCATTTATTTTTGGCAACAACGTTATCCCCACTCCTTGACCAAATCTGACAGTATCTGATCTGATTATAGCATGGAGTATAGTATCATGGCGCCAGAATTTTCGCTGGGGAGGGGATCGGGTTTCACCCGTTGCTAGAGTCAGGTTCTGATTGAACATGATTTAGGGCTAGAACCTAACTCTAAAGGCGTCCTTATATTTCGCATCCAATCCCCTTCCTTAGCAAGCTACAGGCAAGATTCATCACTCATATCCGCTTCGCAACCTGAGCCTTCATCTCTTTTTTCAACACAAAGCATCCTTCCTCCGGGTTCTTCGGATTTTAATTTCAATGCAATGAAACCCGCACCTAAATGAATCCGGGTATCTTCATCAAAGGCCCTTTTCATAATTGGAGTCAATTCTTCAACATTCTGTTCTTCCATCGATACAAACTTAATTGAATTTGCCATTTCTTATTTATCCCTTCCCTGTTTATTAAGAGAAATAATAAAGCTATACGTCACGTCAATGTCAATCATGCGTAATTCAAAGCAGGCAAGCATGAAAAAGAGGCGCAGCCCGTGAGCCGTGCCTCTAATATTTGTCTTCGGATATCTCCATTCGCAGCGATACCCGCGCTGTTAATTACGAGCGAGCCCCCTGCTTCTGTCTCTGGATCTCCTCAATCGTCTCTTCCACTCCCGACTCCGCATTTATAAAGATTTTAAAGTCTGAGCCGTTAATGGCACCTCCGAACTCGTAAGTCAGCACCTTCTCGAACATTTCATTTTCAATCAGCGCGAGTCGATGATAATTCACTTTATAATCCGAGTTCAGATATTTGCGAGCTTCCTCCAGGGTCAATTTTGGCTCGCCTACAGGCTGTCTGTTCTCCCGCTCATAGACGTAGTCGCTGGCTTGAATCCCTGTCACATCGCCCGTATCTAATCCAACACGGACCGTGATCTTCTCGGGGTAGATCAATACATCGTTCAATTTGGTCACAAAAGTAAAGGTTGAGGTATTGTCGAACTCGTCATAAGCCACCGGCGTCATATCGCTATATCCTTTATCCTTCAGAAAAGCACTTGCCTTCTCTCTTGCCTGCTCATAACCCACCGCCTTTTGGCCGATCGTCCGGTTATTGGAATAGGCAATGAGCTGCCCTCCATTTTTCGTGAAATCCAGCGTCGTCACCTCGTTATTGGCACCCTGAACCTGAGCCGTGAACGAAGCCCACTCTGTCCCTTTTCCGTTCTCCGTCACTTTGATATCGCCTGTCACACTATTTCCTAGAAATTTAGCCGCTTTATCCTTGATCGTGTCCAAGGTTACCGGCGTACCTCCCAGCTTCTTCACGGATCTGCGATTATACATGCTGGATACGGAAGGTCCCCAATCCAATTCAGGATATTCCCCTACCTTTTTATCCACCGTCTTGAAGCCGTCAATAATGGTGTTGTCCTTCGGCTCATCCTGGCTTGCCAATGCCGTCTCCACATCCATCCAGCGAAGACGGTTGCTGATCACCTTATCCTGCACGGTTTGAAGATCCTTTGATATTTCTGCGGAGCTCTTATAAAGCTCCTTCAGATTTTTGACCTCCGAATCGGACAAAGGCTGCTTCGTTAAGTCACGTACTGCAGTCTGATAAGAAAACTTCGCAATCCGGGACAAGAATTCTTCCGTCTTGTTAAAGGGCAGCATGGTCAGTGGAAGCTGATTGATCTCGTTCTGCGCTTCGCTTGTAATTCTCCATACATTTACCAGTCCCTTACGGTGCGAGCCGGTAGATGCCGAATGCACAGCCAGCGTATTCCCCAGCTCACTGTGCAGCCGGTCCACATGATAAGATAAATCGTGAAATGCCCGCTGGTATTGGTTCTCCGCTTTGATTAGAATCGCATTCTTCTCTTGGTTCTCCTGATACCCCCACACGACGGCACCGATTAATAGAACGGTTGCTATCGGGAACAATATCGCGCTCAGTCGTTTGTACATCCGAACAGACACTCCTTTCTTCTACTGTCTGTGGATAGTTTGACATGAAGCTGGGAGCTTTATTCATTTTTAAAGGTAGTTCAAAAAATCAGCTTTTGATCACGAAGTAAATCTCTATGCTTATTCGACATCGAATCTTGCGTTCACCCTAGAAGTCCGGTACTCATGTAGGGCTTGCCTACACTCCGTTCCTCCTTCTTCAGGTTCTCACAACCTTCTCGGTACTGAAAAGCCGACTTTTTGAACATGCATTTTAGAGGTAGTTCAAAAAATCAGCTTTTGATCACGAAGTAAGTCACTAAGCTTATTCGACATCGAATCTTGCGTTCACCCTAGAAGTCCGGTACTCATGTAGGGCTTGCCTACACTCCGTTCCTCCTTCTTCAGGTTCTCACAACCTTCTCGGTACTGAAAAGCCGACTTTTTGAACATGCATTTTAGAGGTAGTTCAAAAAATCAGCTTTTGATCACGAAGTAAGTCACTAAGCTTATTCGACATCGAATCTTGCGTTCACCCTAGAAGTCCGGTACTCACTCAGCTTCTTCAATAATTTCAAAGCCGTCCCGGTTGTCGCAAATGCACTGCTTGAACCCGGTCTCAATATTGCCGTTCTCCTTCTTCCCCCGTAATATAAAACGCTCGCCGCAATTTTTGCATACAATTTTCACTTTTACCCGCATCAAAAAAAAGGCACCCCTTCCAGTTTCACGCCCGCAGGCCTGCTTCTGAATTCAGGATGCCCTTTATTATACTTGATTAATCCTGCCCTTGTGCCTCAGTAACCCGAAATGGCGAGCTGTTATTCGCCCGGTACATCTTGCTTAGCCCCCCGTACCACAGAAAGGCCATCAACGGAACGATAAACCAAATCCAATAATGGGTTACATAGATTAGGACATAATTGTATATGCCGTGCCACAAAATCGGGAATAGCAGCGAATACACCAAATATTTACGACTGCCGGTTCCGCTTGAAAACTTGGCTCTGCCAAGATGATAGCCCATCATAACACCGAACATTGCATGACCGGAGACCGGAAGCATGGCCCGAATCATCAGCGCCCCAAATGAGGCATGGCTGGCAATGCCGTAGATGATGTTCTCCATCGTTGCGAATCCAAGGGATATCGCAGTAGCATATACAATGCCATCATAAGGCTCGTCGAATTCCTTATGCTTGTAAATCATATGGAAAAGAACAAACCATTTAATAAATTCTTCGACACCCGCAGATATGCCAAAGGAGCCGAGAAGCGGCCCTTCCCCCAGCCAGAGCGTAATGCCCCGCTGGACAATCATGATTGGGAATACGGTAAGGATGCCGACAAAAAACACTTTTATGACCATATGAAGCGGTTCGGCATCATACTTGTCCTTTAGGTAAAAATAGGTCAGTAGAGCAATACCGGGAGCAACCGCCGCCGTAGCAATCGAAAAAATAAGCAACGGCCCTTCCCCTTTCACTTACTAGCTTTGGCGCTTGAAATGACTGCAGATTTGTTCAACCGCACGATCTTCCATAATCAGGCTGCCGTACTCTTCAAGCATGGCCGGCGTGACGGAGGTCGCTTCGCCGTACTCCGCAAGCACAGCAATCAATCCTGGAACCTTTCCTTCTTCAAGCTGCTCAGGTTCCATTCTCAGAATCCATTTCCCGTTGTATTTATACAGACTGCCGATATCGAACAGCATATGATGCAGAACGTGTGCCGCTTCAATGAGAACTTCGAAATCATCGAAGGAATACAATATTGTATCACTTGTCTCAAGCGTAACTTCCATTTCATATACTTCGTCAGGCAGTTCATCCTCGTATGACGCTCCCCCGCCCATATGCGGATGGTCGTATTTTCCCTTCGTAACGATCACGACCATGCCTTGGGCCGGAAGTGCAAACACTTCTACCGCCAAGGGGCCTGTTGCATCGAAGCCCACTTCCGTGTAAGCCTGATCCATCATTTCGGTAAACAGATCGTGGACCTTCGGAATTTCCTGCCACATATCCTCTCTTTGAATACCGCGTTCGCTTAAATCGTCAAACGTGAGGAAAATCCGTATTTTATCCTGGCCAAGTCTCTCAATCCTCATACAGGATCCTCCTCTCCATTCCTTGTTATAACAGATTATGAAACCTGCTCTAATGTGTGATGGAAATGGTTCTTTGTATGTATGTTATCACTTCTTTTCACTAAATGCACGCATTAATCCCGTTCAAAAAAGAAGAACCATATTCCGCCCTTCGGAAGAAAAGTGGAAGATGATTCTTCGGAGTTCATTTACCGTTACAAGCCGGGTACAGCCGTATGCGATTCCTTCAGAATAGCCTCGACCTCGCGGCGTACCTCTGCGCTGCCCTTGATCAGTTCCTTGAGCTGCTTCAGATTGTATTCCTTCGAATGATTCTCGTGGCTCTGTGCGGATGGACTGGGAGGCACCTGGGCCGTGGCAGCGGCTCCCGTGGAATTCGCCTTTGATTCTGCCTTTGCTCCATCATGCTTGTGGGCATGGGAATGACAATCCTTTCCGGACGACGGCATCTTGATATAGGAACCCGCCTCAGTCAGCATGCCTGCCCAGCTTTTTCGTTTTGATGCCCAGACGACAGCAGCCATTCCGAACAATGCTCCGCATAAAAATGAGGAAGATTTCATCCAAACAACCTCCTTGTATGTGTTAAAATCAAATGTAGTGTTCGCGCTTTAGCTCAAACTCATGCGACATAAATACAGGAAAGCGAGAGGATACACTTGATGAGCAAGAAATTGCTGCTGTTTGCCGCGGCCTGCCTGATCTTAAGCTCTTGCGGACAGAAGCAGGACCAGACGGTTGTTCCGACTGAAAATAATACCTCTTTGGAAGCTACAGCTCCCGAAACCGTAACCGTAACCGAACCTCCGGTCGAAGCAGGGACTGAGGAGCAGGAGCCTCCTTCCCAAGCTGCTGAGGAGGAGACGATTACACCGCTGTATCACATTAACAAAGCTTACAGAGTAGTTCCCAATGAAGAAGGGACCGAGACCAAGGTGGTATTGCTCACCTTCGATGACGGCCCCAAAGAACAGGAAATGATTGATGGTCTCATTGATACATTGGACAAACACAAAGCAAAAGCGATTTTCTTCGTCAACGGCTATCGCGTCGAGACTCACCCCGAGCTGCTGAAGCTGATCCATGACCGCGGCCAAATTATCGGTAACCATAGCTGGGATCATATCGACCTGAAAAAAGAATCCGAAAGCGAAGCTCGCAAGCAGGTGGAGGAGGTGCAGGCCATCGTCGAGGAAACCATCGGGGAGCGCCCCCGTTTTTTCCGTCCTCCGTTCGGCTCCGGCAATGATCAGCTTCATCAAATTGTCGAAGACAATGACATGATTTATATGACCTGGTCCAACGGATCGTTGGACTGGGATTCCAAGAACAAGAATAAACCGGAAGCGGTGATTCAAAATGTTCTGGAACAGCTCCATGCCGGCAGCAATATTCTGATGCATGAGCTTCCTTGGACGGTCGAAGCCCTTGATAGCCTGCTTACCCAGCTCGAGGAAAAGGGCTATTCCTTTGTTGATCCGCGGACCATCTCCGAGGTACCCGAGCAATCGGAGTGACTGGTGTTAAGTACTATAGTCCGTGCTCCTGTCCCCAAGGGGAAGCGCTAATCCCCCACCAGAGCAAGTAAATCGTAATCCCTATAAAGACGTATAGTAATACATTGTAAAATATTCTAGTTATCCGCAGACGCTGGGAAGGGAACAACTCCCTTCTTGGCGGCAATCCGGATAGATCCAGTCCTTCCTCCTCTACCTCTGCTTGCAGCGCATGCTGCACTTTTTCCGGAAGCGATGACTTTGGCTTAATCTGTTGTTGGCGCCGACGCGCCGCCCGATGGCGTTCACTCCGGCTCAAATGCTCGTTCATGCTTCCCTCCGAAACCGGATTACTAATCCTGAGATAAAATCAATTAAAAAGTGACATACAATAGGAGCCCATAAGGTTCCGCTTTGCAAATAAATGTAGCCTAGCCCATAGCTGCTGACAAACACCCAGCCCGTCGGAATCCAGTGTCTTAAATAACGGATATGAATGACGGCAAATAAAATACTGGTCCAGTATGGGCCAAATCCATGCTGAATAGCCCCCCGAAACAACAGCTCCTCGCAGATGGCAACGACGATGGAGATAACGGCGATATGCCATATCGGGCGCGCCTTGAACAGCAGTTCATTAATTCCTCCGTCATCCATCGCATCCTCGGGGACAAGCCTGGAAATCAACAGGTCCACCAAAAACATGACCCCTGCCAAACCGAGTGCCCACCCCAAAAAATGAATTTGTTCAGGAAATTGTAATAATGTAAACGGATTTCGTTTCTGAAATAATAGGATGATTAAACCGATAATTAGAGTAAGTCCCTGAGTCAAATACAAATTGACCAGCAACATTTTTTCACTGAGCTGCCCTGGGTCCACCTGCCGGATCTTGATCTTGCTGAATTTAGACTTTTTCATAAGTATTCATTTCCTGTCTTAAGTTATTGAGTAAATAAGGATACATAGCTTTTAACGGCAAGCTCAGGCATCTGTTTTATGCTTGCTCACGGACTAAATATGATGAGGCAAGGAGCGTTAAATCAACATGAAACGAAAACAATCACGCATCGAGGTATGGTTTTCCATCGGATTTCTGTTCACGCTGATCGCCGCATTCGGTACATTCTTTCTTGGCTTAAGCCTGGGCATCGAACGCACGGAAGCCAAATACATTAATCTGAAAGAGAGCATCCTTGAGAGGGAGACTGATGCCTCTTACACACAGCAGGAGCTGCTTACCTTCTACTACGTTGCTTATCAGCCCTATTTGCAATTCAAGGGCGAGTACCTGAAATTGGAAAGCAAGCTGAGCCGTACAGAGTCGGGAATCACCGCCTCCAAGTTAATCAAAGAGGTGCAGAAGTCCTCTCAAACCATGTATAATCAGATTTCCGAGCATCCGGTATCCAATTCTTCTCCGCTTCTGGTGGATGCGCAGCGTGACATTCTCAAAAGTCTGAAGCTGTTTGATGAGGGGCTCGACAAATATGTATCCTTGCTCGGTGGAGAGAAGGGTCCTGTATTGCTGGTGGAGCTGTCAGGAGACGAGTTCGCAACAAGCGCCCAGGAATACGGTCTTCAAGCCCAGAATAAATTTTACACCTCAATCATGAAATGGTGCGCGAAGACCGACAGCAATACGCCGAAGGAATTTGCATTAAAACAGGATACCACTACCAAAGAATGGAGCGGCTACTCGTTGTCTTTGAAAAATAAAGCCGTGTCCGATGTGATGCTAAACTCCAAGCTGTACGTCTCTTATCAGCCGCAGGACATGACTGCCAAGATCGACCAGATGATCAACAGCGGCAAGGCGGCCTCTCTCGGTCTCTCGAATGTGAGTGCGATCGTCAAGGTTCTTACAGAGACCGAAGCTGTTCAGGATCAGGAATACGACAAGTGGAAAACAGTCTATTATGCCTCCGAGCATCTTCCAGCGCTGCCGTTCTTCTCGGTTCAATAAAATCATAACGAAAAAAATCGTTGCGTTCAAGGCGGTACGAGCTATTGACACCTCTGACAGAGCATGATACATTATGAAAAATTAGTTTTGTAATAAGACAATGAAGGAAACAAGGTTGTCCGGAAGCTCCCAGAGAGCCGGTGGTGCTGCAAACCGGTAGCGGAACGACAGCTTTAGCGATCCTGAGTCATTGCGTTGAACCCCTATAGTAGACGCAATCGGATGAATTCCGTTATCATTCTGTCAATGTTGACACTGAGACCTTGATCTGAAAGTCAGGGTGAATTAGGGTGGTACCACGAACAACTCTCGTCCCTTACTACGGCAGTAGTATGCGGATCGGGAGTTTTTTTATTACCCGCTTTCCCCTGCTTCGCGGTCATGCCGCACCTCAATCCTTTGACACAGTATAACGGTAATGAGAAAAAGAAATTAAAGAAAACAAAAAAATGGGAGGCAAGAAATCATGTTTAAAGTGTTAGTATCGGATCCTATTAGTGACATGGGTATTCAACAACTCATGGATGCAAGCGACGTTATTGTAGACAAGAAACCAGGGCTAAGTGAAGATGAGCTCGTCGGCATTATCGGAGAGTATGACGCATTGCTTGTGCGCAGCCAGACTAAAGTCACGGAAAAGATTATGGCTGCAGGCACACAGCTGAAGGTGATCGGGCGCGCAGGCGTCGGCGTAGACAATATTAATCTGGAAGCAGCAACCAATCGCGGGATCGTCGTCATTAACGCTCCTGACGGGAATACGATTACTACCTGTGAACATGCTTTTGCCATGATGATGGCTCTCGCGCGCCACATTCCGCAAGCCTATGCCAAGACGATTCAAGGAACATGGGATCGGAAATTCTTGGGTGTAGAGCTACGCAACAAGACGCTGGGCGTCCTGGGTATGGGACGAATCGGCAGCGAGGTAGCAAAGCGTGCCAAAGCGTTCGGTATGGACATTCTCGGCTATGACCCATTCCTAACCGAAGACCGGGCTGAGAAGATCGGCGTGAAAGTCGCAACCGTGGATGAGATTGTTCGTCAGGCAGACTTTATTACCGTGCATACACCGCTGACACCAGAGACTAAGCACATGATCTCCAGACCTCAATTCGAAGTGATGAAGAAAGGTATGCGGATCATCAACTGTGCCCGCGGCGGTGTAGTAGACGAGCTGGCGCTTGTTGAGGCGATCGATCAAGGCATCGTTGCCGGAGCTGCATTTGACGTCTTCGAAAAAGAGCCGCCTGAAGCGGATCATCCTTTCCTCAATCACCCGAAGGTCATTGTCACTCCTCACCTGGGCGCTTCCACAGTTGAAGCCCAAGAGAATGTTGCAATTGACGTTTCGGAGCAAGTACTGCATATCCTGCGCAATGAACCGTTCAAGAATGCGGTCAACATGCCTCCGGTAGCTCCAAGCGTTATGAGCAAGCTTCAGCCCTTCTTCGGACTGGGTGAAAAAATTGGCACTTTCGCAACTCAGCTTAACAATGAAGCGGTTAAGGAGATTCACGTCGATTATGCCGGCGACCTCTCAGAGGTGGATACCCAGCCGCTAACCCGTTATGTCATTAAGGGAGTTCTGTCCCGCCACTTCGGTTCGGATGTGAACATCGTCAACTCGATGCATCTTGCCAAAATTCGCGATGTGAATGTGGTTGTATCCAAAGCTTCTGCTACCAAGGGCTTCACCAACCTTCTCAGCGTCACCTTGAAGTTCAGTGACGGAACTGAACGCCGTGTGGCCGGCACCTTGCTTAACGGCTTCGGCGCCCGTATTGTTCAAATCGATAAATTCCCTGTCGATTTCGCACCGGAAGGGAACCTCGTCTTTATCGCTCATAACGATAAACCAGGCATCATCGGTAATGTCGGCACACTGCTCGGCAAAAACAATGTGAACATCGCAACCATGCAGGTAGGACGTAAAATTGTCGGCGGCGATGCCATTATGGTGTTGGGTGTCGATAAAGAGGCTCCAAAAGAAGTGCTCAATGAGCTTACCAAGCTGGCCGAAATCAATAAAGCATTGCAAATTAATTTCAACTAATTTCGAATCCGTTAGGAGATTGTTTCACGTTGAACAAGATTTATCTTGCGGATTCAACAAAAAAGCGCCCTTTTTCAAAAAAAGGGCGCTTTTCTTCGTTTTCATACTCTTGTTATTCGACAGGCAGCAGCATATGGAATGTCGTTCCTTTTCCAAGCTCGCTTTCCGCATAAATGGTCCCTTGGTGGGCATCCACAATATTTTTAACGATAGAAAGTCCTAGTCCGGTCCCTCCGGATTCGCCCCGAACACGGGCCTTATCCGCTTTGTAGAACCGATCAAATACGAACGGCACATCATCAGCCGGTATACCTACCCCGCTATCCCGCACCGACACGTGGATCATTGTTCCGCGGGCACTCTCCTCAAGCTGCGCTTCTATAGCGATACGTCCCTGCTCAGGCGTGTGCCGGAACGCATTATCCAGCAAATTGGTCATCACCTGCTCCAGACGATCCTCGCTTGCAGCCTTCAGCGTGAGCGGCCCTTCACCTAAGTTCAGCTCAAGATGAATCAAGCTATCCTTCGCACGAACCAAAAACTTACGGTGGATTCGTTCCGCAAGCTCCCGAAAATCCATGCTCTCCTTGGACATATCAATATAGCCGGCTTCCATCCGAGCCAAATCGAGCAGATCCCGAACCAAGCGCCCCATCCTCAAGGATTCATCATGAATGACCTGTACGAGCTCCGCACTTTCCTCCGGCGAGCTTGCCATGCCGTCTAGGAGCGCTTCACTGTAGCCCTGCATCATCGATAAAGGCGTTCTGATCTCATGGGATACATTAGCGACAAAGTCGCGGCGCATCTTCTCCAGCTGAACTTCCTCGGTCACATCACGGAGCACCGCAACTGCGCCACGGATCTCGCCATCCGAAGTCAGTGGAGCCATGTGAACAGACCAGACCCCCTTCTTCACATGCACATTCATGCTCTGATCGCCTTCCCGGTTAAGCACTTGATGAAACATCTGCTCAAGCGGCTTCGGCACATAGGGAAGCGGGTTATCTGACGGCTCCTCCACGTCAGGCTCTTCCCCAAGGAGATTAGCCCACATGTTCATAATAATATCCCCGGGAGGATTCGTCAGAATGACGTAGCCCTCGCGATTTAGCGTAATAACCGCATCATTCATACTCCGCAGAACACTGGAGAGATGCTCCTTCTCATGGTTAAGGCTGCGAATCGTAATCTCCAGCTCCTGGGCCATGTAATTGAACGTATTCGCTAACACCCCGATCTCATCGCTCGTTCGCAGTGACAGACGGGTGTCATACTTGCCCTTGCCGACCGACTCAGCCGCTTGAATAAGCTGCTGCATGGGCTGCGTAATTTTCGTGATCAGGAACAAAGCAAAAAAGGTGGTCAAAGAGAAGCCGATAATCGAAACGATCAAGAACAGCTTCTTGATCGCTCCGGGATTCGTAAAATTGGTATCAATGTACGGCAGAAAGAACAGACCTACCGTAAGGAGAACGAGGGCAACCAGACAGATGATCGTGATCCACAACTTGCCGACAAGCGTTCTCAGGAAGCTCACTTATTTTGCAACCTCCAGCTTATAGCCTACGCCCCAGACCGTCGTAATCATCGCGGCCGACTCTGGAGATACCTTGTTCAATTTCTCGCGGAGACGCTTAACGTGGGTGTCCACCGTCCGCAGATCTCCAAAGAATTCATAATTCCATACATCCTTCAGCAATTCCTCACGGGAAAACACCTTATCCGGAGACACAGCCAAATAATGCAAGAGCTCATACTCCTTAGGTGTCAGACTGACTTCCTGTCCGCCTGCCGTTACTCGATGTGCATCATGCTCGATGATCAGATGCGGAAATACAATATTGTTGCTTGGACCGCTGTCCTTGGACAGGTACGCGGTAGCGGAAGCCCGGCGCATAATCGCCTTGACACGGTAAATGACCTCACGCGGACTGAACGGCTTCACCACATAGTCGTCGGCTCCAACCTCGAAGCCTTGGACGCGGTTAATCTCTTCTCCCTTGGCAGTGAGCATCAATACAGGCGTCGATTTAACCTGTCTCAGCCGGTTGCATACCTCTACCCCATCGATTCCGGGCAGCATGACGTCGAGCAGAATCAGATCGTAATCGTTCTCGGTCGCTTTTTTCAAAGCAATCTCTCCGTCCTCCGCTTCATCAATCACATAACCTTCCTTTTCCAGATACATTTTGAGCAGACGGCGAATGCGCTCTTCATCGTCGACTACAAGAATTCGATTTTCTTGATCTGACATAGACAACAACCCCTTTACAATCTTACGCATATCCTGTTAAGTCCATCATGTTCGTCATAAGTTAATACTTATATCATTAGTCTACACCTGCATAGGAATGCAGCCCGGCGATAATTAAATTTACCCCAATGAGTGTAAACATAACTACAATAAACCCAATCACTGCGAGCCAGGAGCTTTGACGGCCCTGGAACCCGCGCGACAAGCGGAGATGGAGATAAGCGCTATAGAAGAGCCACGTAATCAGCGCCCACACTTCCTTCGGATCCCAGCCCCAGAAACGCCCCCAGGCCTGCTGAGCCCAAATCATGGCGAATACAAGAGCTCCAAGCGTAAAGATCGGGAATCCAATCGCGATCGACCTGTAGCTGATCTCATCCAGATCGTCGGGATCCAGACTTTTCAGCGTTGGCGCAATCAGCCTGCTAAGCGGTTTTCTAAGCAGCAGACGCAGCAAGAAATAGAGAAGAGTACCTGTTACAACCGCCCATATTACGGTGTTTAATTGTCTGCCCGCTTGCTCTCCCTTCATCCATGAAGGCGCCTCGAACCAAGGAAACTTCAGGCCTAGAAAGGAATCTATGTACTCAGGCTTGCTGTCATCAGGAGCTACAATCGGCGGTAAATTATACACTATTCTTTCTATTGTACTATCTTCCTGTACTTCGCTGTCAATCACTGTCGTATTTTGCACGAACACAGCTTCATAATTTGCGGCTCTGAATCCGTACACAGATATAACAAAGCCCAATACTATAATAATAGAATAAAGCGTAAATTCAAGCCATCTTTTTTGCCTTAGCGAACTTTTATCCTGTTTGTCGAATTCAACGGTCCGCAGCAAATACATTAATCCGGCGGCGAATCCTATCGCGAAAAAAGCCTCCCCGGTCGCTGCAAGCGTAACATGGATGTAGAGCCAGATCGATTGCAATGAAGGGATTAGCGGCTGTACGTCCTTTGGAAAAACAGCGGCATACGCCATGATAATGATGGCCACAGGAAGCGCGAACATGCCGATGAGTATCTTTCGATAAATTAAGAAGATTACAGTAAAAGCAAGCATAACCATCATCGACAGAAAAGTCATGAATTCATACATATTGCTGACCGGAATATGTCCGCTGTAAGCCCAACGGGTTCCGCAATAGATAAAATGGGACAACAGGCCCAGAGAGGAAGTAACAAATGATACAGTTCCCCATTTACGCTCATGCCGAACCGGATCACGATTTCTCCAGGTTTTCCCCGTTACGGCCACCACATAAAAAATAAAGGACAAGCAGTATAAATAAAAGGCAACTACAAAGGCTAATCTGCTGATCTCCAATACATTCATACTTGGTTCCCCCTGTTTTCCAAATGCTTCTCATCCACATCTACACCCATGTCTTGCAAGAAGCGGGCTACCTCCCGACGCAGGCCGAACCAGTCCTTTGATGTATGTGCGCCAAGAATCAGCGTCTGCCCGTCAAGCCGAAGCCAGATTCTCCGATGATGCCAGTAAAATCCGAGCACAAGTCCCAGCATGACGATTCCAAGCCCGATCCATACAAAAGGCATCGCCCGATCCACTCTGATGTTCAAATAACTAGATGAAGCGATGAAATCTACATCCTCCATCCCTAACACATCCAGCGCCAGTCCACTATCCAATCCGCCCAGACGTTTGTTAATCGCATCCTGCTGGAACCGCTCTTTATCAATCTGCTTCGGAAAATAAATATACTGCACGCCTGCTTCCGGCAAATCCGGCCCTTTAATCACAAACAGAAAAGCAGGAGCATTAGGATCCTTTGACTTGGATACCGGCTTGCCCTCTTCATTAAGATCGAAGTCCATGTACTTATTGCTTAATTCCAGCGTATATGGACCGACCTGGTACGTTTCCTCGGAGTTCGTCATACTTAGCTTGAACTTCCCATAGGATTCTCCGGTATCTGCCCGAACCAGACTCGGTGTAACGGACCGCAGCTTCGGCGTTAAATCAAAATCGAACTGATAAACCTTGAATCCGTTATAATTGAGCGGATCATTTACGCGGATATCATGGCGCTTCACCTCTTCAAGCACCGGCTCCTTAGAGGGATCGTCACAATCTGCCGTACATTGGTACAATACAGCCTTTGTCTCAAATAGCTTGGGAACGACCCGTCCCGATTCCCGGAATTTCTCGGGCAGCTCTTCCTCCGGATAATACTCCACTGTAAATCCTTCATTCTTGAGATACAGATTGCTTTCTGGAATCTTCGTGACCTCTCCTTCGGGGAACCAGTAATGCTTATCGATCTGCAGGCCTGGAAGCCCCCGGAATAAGACCGCCAGCAAAAAAATGATAAGTCCGATATGGATAATGTAAGGCCCCCAGCGGCTGAATCGTTGTTTCTCGGCAAGTAGGGCATCTTCATCATGCTTCACTCTATAGCCCTTTTTCTTTAGTGAAATAACAGCCCTGGGGATCCAGCCTTCCGTCAGATTCTCAACAGGAGCTTCATAGACAACCCGCTGCCGGATCAGAAATTGCCGGTGCTTACGTATTTTCTGTCTGGAAAGCGCCTTGTACAACGGCAGTACTCTGTCCAGACTGCAGATCACGAGCGAAGCTCCGATCATCACCAGCAGTGTTACAAACCACCAGGATTCATAAGTGTGAGATAAGCCCAGCTTGTAATAGATATCACCGATCGTTCCGTACTTCTGCTTATAGAAGGTGGATGGGTCGAAATAGACAAAATTGCTTTCCTGCTCAAAAACCGTCCCGAATATGGCCCCGACCAATGTAATGATAATCAGATACACGGCAACCTTGACCGAAGAAAAGAAGTTCCAGATCCGGTCAATAAAATTGGGATTACTCTTTTGAGAACGCCGGGCCACACCGTCATAACGCATCTCAAGCGGCTCGGTCGATTGATCCGAATCATATAACGGTTTGCCGCAAGCCTCACACAGTACGGTTCCCACCCGATTCTGATGACCGCATTCGCATTTTGTGTTCTGGATCAATACTCTAGCTCCTCCTGTCGTATCAAGGCTCTACTAATTTTCCGATTTGCTCGTCCAGCATCGTCAAGTCCAGCTCGCCTTCATGAATAGAGACAATGCTGCCCTTCTTATCGACGAAAAAAGTTGTCGGCATTGGAACAATTCCATATTTCTGGACGGCTTCATTCTGCGAATCCAGCAGAATCGGGAAATCCACGCCGACCTGCTTAACGAAACGATCCACCGTCAAGCGGTCTTCTCCTGTATTGATGCCTAGCATAACGACATCCTGATCCCGCCATTTCTCCCATTGCGCTTGCAGTGCAGGCATCTCGCTGACGCAGTACGTACACCAGGTAGCCCAGAAGTTAATGACTACAGCCTTTCCCCTGTACTCCTTCAAGCTGTGAACGCTTCCATCCATTCCAAGCAGTTTAAAGTCAGGAGATGTGCTCCCTTGGGTTGGCCTTCCCTTGTGATCCCCGAATACCGTTGAGCCGATTGCGTATCCGCCCAGAACAATAATGAATAATAAAATCACAATTTGAACAGGGCGTCGGGCTTTCCCCATGCGCTTCCTCTCCTATCTATGATGTTTTTCATAAAATCAATGGACAAATCGTGAATATCCTATGAACATTATAACGAAAAACGACATACTTTCAGATGGGGAAATTTTGAATATTGTGTGTCATGAATAAAAAACACCTTATTATCTCCTGTAATTGGACAGAAAACAATAAGATGTTTGAATTATTTTTTATATTTTTACTATTTTCCGCGCCGCCGTGAGTCCCCCGCTTTACGACTTCTCGAGCCATTTGCCCCGGCTCTACCCGCCGGCTTTGCTTTGGAAGCTGGTCTTGATGATGATCTTGCCGCTTGCTTCGGCGCTGGTTTTGCGGTCGACTTGGTTGAAGCAGGCTTTCCTGATGCCGGTCTTGCCGGCGTGATTCGATCATTTGCCGACTTCGTTGCTGGTCTTGCCTTCGGCCTAGGCTTAGGCTTAAATTCTTCTGCGGCTTTAGCATGCGAATCAGCCGGCGACTTCAATGCAGGCTTCCCCGCAGATGATTTGCCCGCTTGCTTTGCAAGCTTCACCAAGCTCTCTACTTCATCCTTGGTTAAGTGGCGGAACAATCCCCTCTTCATGTTCCCCAGGAACAAGTCTCCAAATGAAATCCGCTTCAGCTTCGTTACCGGATGATTAATAGCCTCAAACATTCTTCGGACCTGACGGTTACGCCCCTCATAAATCGTGATGGAGATCGTGGAGTGCCTCTGCTCCGAATCAATGTCATGATACTCCACCTCTGCGGGTGCAGTCATTCCATCCTCAAGCATGATGCCATTCTTTAGCTTGTCCAGCTCGCTTCCATGCGGCACTCCCTTAACCGTGGCCAAATAAGTCTTGGCCACATGATGCTTGGGGTGAGTCAGCAGATGAGCGAACTCCCCGTCATTGGTCAGCAGAAGCAGACCTTCCGTATCATAATCCAGGCGGCCTACCGGATACAGCCGCTCGGTAATCCCCTTCAAATAATCGGTGACAATTTTGCGGCCCTGCGGGTCCGAAGCGCTGGTAATAACACCTTTAGGCTTATTAAATACCAGATACATCTTTTTCTCCGTACCGATGGCCTTGCCATTTACTGTAATTTCATCTACGTCCGGGTCAGCTTTCGTCCCCAGGGCCGTGACGGTTTCGCCGTTCACCTGAACCTTCCCGCCCAGGATCAGTTCCTCGCATTTGCGCCGTGAAGCCACGCCCGCACCCGCAAGTATTTTCTGAAGTCTTTCTTCCATAATTAATAAGTCACCTCATACCCATG
Organism: Paenibacillus brevis; assembly: GCF_018919145.1. Taxonomy (GTDB): domain Bacteria; phylum Bacillota; class Bacilli; order Paenibacillales; family Paenibacillaceae; genus Fontibacillus; species Fontibacillus brevis. The sequence goes on along the minus strand of NZ_JAHLQJ010000010.1, from coordinate 100,035 downwards.
ATACCTATTGGAAGTCAAAATCACAATAGCGGGGGACTCGTTATGTATTTTAGCCAAACAACAGCAAGCACACGGCAATCGCGGCAATGAAGCCGACGATATCGGAGAATAGTCCGACCTTCAGCGCATATCTGCCGTTTCGAATACCCACTGCGCCAAAATAAACCGTCAACACATATAACGTGGTGTCTGTGCTTCCTTGAATCGTTGAAGCAATTCTTCCGATCATGGAATCAGGTCCGTAGGTCTTGATCAAGTCCGTGGTAAATGCCAATGATCCCGTACCCGTCAGCGGACGCAAAATGCCCAGCGGCAGCACCTCGGACGGAACCGACAGGCGGGCCAGCAGCGGCGACAGCCAGCCTGTGAAGAACTCCAGGGCACCGGAGGCGCGGAATACGCTGATCGCAACCATCATTCCGACAAGATGGGGAATGATACCGATCGCCGTGGAGAAGCCATCCTTAGCGCCATCTACAAACGACTCATATACCGGGACTTTTTTAAAAGAAGCATAGAGCGGAATAAAAGCTATCATTACAGGAATCGCCCAGTTAGAGAGTATGTTGATCCAATCCAGCAAGATCTATCACCCTTTCAGTGTATAGGATGCCTCATTAGGAGGAGACACGGGCGGCTTTGTCCAGGCAGAGCGCTTTCTGTACCATCGGTCCGCGACAATCGCGGCAAAGGTCGCAATAGCAGTCGCCAGCAGCGTTGAACCTACAATTTCAGCGGGATTGGCTGAATGGAAGTTTAACCGGATGGCTATCAATGTCGTTGGAATCAAAGTGATACTTGCCGTGTTAAGCGCCAGCAAGGTGCACATTGCCGGGGAAGCGGACTGTTTGTCCGGATTTAACTCCTGCAACTGCTGCATCGCTTTTATTCCCATGGGGGTGGCTGCATTCCCTAGCCCCAATAGATTAGCGCTCATGTTGGACAGAATATAACCCATGGCAGGATGGTTCTTCGGAACATCCGGGAATAAATAAGATACGACCGGCCCGAGCACTCGGGAAATAGCCCGAACCAGTCCTGAATCCTCGGCAAGCTTCATGATGCCCATCCAGAATACAAGCACGCTGATCAAACCGAAGCATACCGTCACACCGGTGGCTGCTCCTTCAAAAGCAGCCTGCGTTACAATCTGAATATCCCCTTTAATCGCCGCGAAAATAAACCCGATTAAAATCAAGCCAAGCCAGATTTTATTAACCATCTCCCAGAATCCCCCTTGCATCGTAGACGGGCACAATCCCGATCTCCCGGTCACCCAGCCTGATCAGAATCTCCCCCCGATAGCCGAATAACCTGCTGCTGGACATCTGTTCCTTCAACCGGAATTCAACCATCCTTGCCTCTTCCGCGCTCAAAGGATAACTAAAGGTGATTCCGGCCTTCAATCCGTTCTGAACCGCTTGCCCTGCTTTAATTAATGTCTGCTGCGGGTAATGCTCAAATCCGTAATCAAGCAGCTTGCGATGGTCATTCCAGTCGTCGCCGTCATTGATCGTTACAGCAACAAGCTGTTGATTATTACGGGTGGCCGAGCTGACCAGACAGCGTCTTGCAATTTTCGTATATCCTGTTTTCACCCCATCGGCACCTTCGTACAGACGGAGCATTTTATTTTTGTTGTCCCACTTGTAATCCCAGGGATCATTCGGATTCGGCGCTTTACGTGAAGGGGTGCGAACAATCTCCTTGAATACAGGGTTATGCATGGCATAGGCCGTCAGCTTGGCCAAATCGTTAGCAGAGGAGTAATGCCCGATGGCATCAAGTCCATGGGGATTCTGAAATTGCGTATGCTGCAGCCCCAGCATCTCAACCTTCTTATTCATCAGCAGAACGAAACCCTCTTCAGAGCCGCCTACATGCTCTGCTATTGCAGTAGCCGCATCATTCCCCGACCTCAGCATTAATCCGTAGAGCAGATTTTCCAGACTCATCTCTTCTCCAAGATGAAGGTAAATGGAAGAGCCTTCCTTGCCATAGGCGCGTTTGCTGACCTTTACCCTATCGCTCATCGTCCCGTGCTCAATCGCTACAATAGCTGTCATGATCTTCGTCAGACTTGCGATTGGAAGCTCCTCATCTCCGCGGGTGCTGAACAATATTCTGCCCGATTCCACATCGATAAGGGCCGCTGCCTGAGCATTCGTTGAAGGAGCAGCACGGATATGTCCCTCCGCTATCCCCCACAGGGGAATGACAAGCGCCAGAATGATGATATATTGGATGATTCTTCTTAGCTGCATAGTGATCTTCATCTTCTATTCCTCCGAGTGGTTCTAGTGAATTATATGTCCTTCTTAAGGAGAGTATGTCCAAGCTCTCTTGAGCTTAGAGCAGACTATCCGGTAGATTTAAAAAAATCCCCTCCCGAATCACCGGAAAGGGACCAGCTTGTTCGATTACAGTAAAGGCGCTTCAGATTCTGCTGCCCTTTGATTAGTAACCACCACATGATTCCCGCCAGGGATCATGGATTCGATCTTGTCCATTACATAGGGTACGGAGTCGATCAATTTTTCGAACAAGTGTGTTTGATTATCTAAAGGAACGATGTGCACGCCTTCTTTGCCCACGACCAGAAAGGCAATAGGATTGATGGATACGCCGCCGCCGCTACCTCCGCCGAAAGGTCTGGGCTTCGCCTCTCCGTTGTTGCTTGTCTGGTTCTCATCCAGATGAAAGTCGCTGCCTCCGGCAGCAAATCCGAAGCCGACGCGGCTGATTGGAAGAATTACACTGCTTCCGTCCGGCGTCTGCACTGCTTCACCCACGATAGTATTCACATCGACCATTTCCTTGATGTTCTCCATCGCTGTTTTCATGAGCCCTTGAATAGGATGTTCAGCCATTTCCTCATTCCTCCTTTCACTTTTAGCACGCGAACTATGAGTACCAGTCCAGCATATATAGCATGTCCGCAGCGAATTTTGGCTATGCAGCTCAATTCGGTGGTAAATATCGGCGGGCTATTGAACAAGGGGACAACGAATAACCTCGGCTGCTGCCTTAGGGAAATATATTGACTAAGCCAGCCTACTAACGTGGATTTGATGGCCCATAGCGTACCGGTTAATGTCGCTGTTACGGCTGCATCCGACAACGCCACATTGGTTGACCAGTCAAACTGCTGGAAAGATATTTTCTTTAACGTCGTTTTCAACCATGGAAACAGCCCTTCTGTGGATTGAAGAATCTGCCTGACCCGTTCACTCCACTGGTCAATTTTCTCCTTGTTAATATGCTGCTTTTCACTGTTCGTATGACCTGAAAACAAATTATCGGCATGGTCATTTTCTACCTTCAATCCCGTTCGCAGGTTGCTGAAGCTCATCCGAGGAATGATATAGTGAAAATGAATGATGCCGAACAGCATGGTAACTTCGATCTTTATCGTTTCATCCTGATTGCTCTTGCGGGCTTTCATTTGAATGGTGATCGTGGACCTCAGGACTAGGATCATCGCCAAAAACAGCACCATCAGTAATGCGATCAGGATGACTCCGAGCCAGTCCCATAGCGACACGGAAAGCCCTCCAAGCCTGTATCAGATTGTGATCTAGGCTTAGTATGACTCCTGTAGTGAGATTTAATTCCAATCCAAGCGAACCTGTCTTCTTTAACCCGAGACAAATACTTCTAATAGCCTTTCTCCAAAGCAGCTTCATGCTCTTTGACGAATTGCTCCGGTGTAATGGCTTTGCCGAACAAAGCCTGAATCATGTTCAGATGCGTCTGGGCGGCGTTCGGTTTCATCTGCACATCGGCGAACAGCGTCAGGTTGCTGGCATTGCCCAATTCGTCCAACAGATCGATATATATTTGCGGCAGATCGGACGAAGAGGTATCTACCTTGGTCGCCGGAATAACGCCTGCCGTGCTTACCGAGCTGGCCCCCCACTTATCGATAAAATATTCAACGAATTCCTTTGCCTCTTCCTTTACCTTGGAATTCTCGGCGATGAATAAACCGACGCCCGGCCCGCCTACCCAGCTGTTGATATCTCCCTTGCCCCTGTCCAAGGTCGGAAACTTAAAGAAGCCTACCTTATCCTTGAATTGCTGAGGCACCTCAGGATTAGATGTAAAATTCGGAATTTCCCAGGTTCCTGTCAAGTACATGGCCGTTTTTTCATTCATGAATTCGGATTTGCCCTCATCGTTGGACAGCCCGTTGAATCCTTTGTTGAAAGCATTCATATCTACGAGCCTTTGAATTTCCGCAGCGGCTTGGATCAACGCAGGATCTTCGAACGTGCCTGAGCGGTCTATGGCCTTCTTCATAGTCTCAGGTCCGCCCAAACGGTCGGCCAGATACATATACCACAACGAGCCCGTCCAGCGGTCTTTATTGCCTAAAGCAATCGGGGTCACCCCATTGCTGGATAATTTTTCAACGATGCTCAAAAATTGATCGTAAGTTTGCGGTACCTCTAGATTGTACTTCTCGAAAATAGCCTTGTTATAATAAACCGGCGAAATATTCAGTTCAATCGGCAAGCCGTAAGTCTTCCCGTCCACGGCGTAGGCGTCGGTCGTCCCCGGAAAGAATTTGTCCTTCAGACCTCCGCTCAGCAAATCATCCAGCGGCGCAAACAGCTCGCCTTTGACATAAGGATCCATGAATCCGGCCGCCCAGGTGACGCCTACGTCAGGAAGCTCGTTGGATGCGGACAGGATCTTCAGCTTGTTCTTGTATTGCTCATTCTCCAGCACTTCCTGCTGAATCGTTACATGTGCATGCTCGCTTTGATATTGGTCAATGATCTCGTTAACAAGCTTATATTGCTGTGCGGATACGTCCTGAGGCCACAAATGCATCATCTTGATCGTTACTTTTTTTGTATCCCCGTGCTTGTCTTCAAGGGCTCCAGCGCGTTCTGCCGGATTGCCGCAGCCTCCAAGCGCAAGCATTATCGAAAGCGCAATCAAAAGGATCGATGTCGTTTTCTTTGCCGTCACTTATTACATCTCCCATCAATTCGCGTTTATATGGAAACGCTTTAAATCAACTGTATCATCCTGATTACGCTTTCAAAAGTTCACTTTTATTAGTTATTATTCTACTTTTTTTGGCTTCTGTATTTGCTTGGACTTAATCCCTCATAGGTTTTGAATACTTTAATAAAATATTTGTCGCTTTGATAGCCTACACGTTCGGCAATCTGAGCGATGGATAATCCGCTGTGAAGCAGCAACTCCTTGGCCCGCTGCATGCGGAGCCGGCTGACATACTCGCTGAAGGTCAATTCGGTCTGTTCCTTGAACAATACGCTGAAGTAGCTGGGATTCAGATGAAGCATATCCGCCACTTGCCGCATCGTAATCGGTTCATGAAAATGCTCGTCCAGAAATACGAGCGCATCACGGATAAGCGGATTGTAGTTGACGCGGGTTGTCTTCGTGTCCAGCAGATGCGGATCAATGAGCTTCTCCATCGTCTCGATGCGATAGCGGCTGTCTTCGATCAGCAAGGCTTGCTCAACAGCCTGTACCAGTTGATGCTTGTCCACAGGCTTGAGCAAATAATTAACCACGCCAAGCTGCATCGCCCTTTGAGCATATTCGAATTCGGCATAACCCGAAATAACGATCGCAACCGGATTGCAGTGCTTGTGTCGCTGCTGCATTTCGATCAGTTCGAGCCCGGTCATGCCCGGCATTCGGATATCCGTAACCAGCAAGTGGGCAGGATGATGCTCCAGCCATAGCAATGCCGCCTGGCCGCTCTCCGCGCACTCAATCCGGTACCGCCCGGCGGACCAAGCCTCCAGTGTCTTTGAAAACCCTTGTCTTGTACGAATTTCGTCTTCTACGATCAGTATCGTCCGGTTCTCAATCATAATGGTCCTCCATATTCGCTTGGAATCTCAAAGCTTACGCTAGTGCCTTCTCCCGGCCTGCTGATCACTTCCAGTTCGTGTCTCCCCCCGGAGACGCCGTCATAATACAGACGAAGACGCTGTCTTACATTGACAACCCCGACTCCCGTTCCTTTGGAAGACACTACTTTGCCCCCTTCCATCGCCTGCCACAGACCTCTCAGCGTATCCTCCTCCATGCCCGGTCCGTTGTCGCGGACGGTGATTCTGACGTAACCATCACGATTCGCAGGTTCGACGCTGATTATAACCTCTCCCGGCCCCTCCATATTTTCCACCCCATGCCTGATTGCATTTTCCACAAGCGGCTGAATCAGCAGCTTTGGAATTTTGAGGTGTTTAAATTCAGAAGCATCGATCGACCAGGTTAACCGGTCGGCCAGCCGGATATCCATCAGTTGCAAATACCGTCGAATATGTGCCAGCTCATCTTCGATCGTCACCCATTCATCCTGATTGGGGGTGCTGATCGTATATCTGAACAGACTGGACATGGAGACCACAAGATTCGCAAGCTCCTCTTCCCCCTTTTCCTCAAGCGACCAATAAAAAGCTTCTAGTGTATTAAACAAAAAGTGCGGATTGATCTGGGCCTGAAGCGCCTTCAACTCGGTTCGGCTCTGCAAAATCTCTTTTTCGTAGACTACCCGTATCAATTCATTCATATTTTCAACCATTTGATTATACGAATTGTTCAATTCATTGATCTCCATCGTATTCGAGAACATCGGGTTAGGCTGCAGAACTCCGAATCTCGCCCCCCTCATCGCCTTGATCAATTTAAAAATCGGGCGTGTGATCATTGTGGACAGAATCAGCGACATAATCAGGAAGAGCAGAACACCGATTGCTCCAGAAACCAATATCGCTGTACGCAAGGTGGAAATGCCATTCGTAACATAGCTTACGGGCGTAAAAAATACAAGCGTCCAGCCCGTGGTCTCCGAGTATTGCTTCACCTCAATGTAATCGCTTCCGTTAATTGAAATATTCTTCTCTTTGTTACCCAGCAGCTGAGCCAGATCCAGTCCGGAATCCAGATTGAAATTGGTCGTAATCGGTTGCTGGTTCGTATCGACCAGCAGGATGGATTCGCCTGCTTCCCCGCCGATTTGCTCATCAAACTGAAAATAAGCTTTATCCAAGCGCAGCATGAGAAATCCCCCCGACGAGAACCACCGGTCTACCAGACTCACCCTTTTTAACGCAAGCACTGAAGACGAGTCGCCTGGATCTATGCCCAGCCAGACAAGCTCTCCTTTTCCCCGGTCTGCCGCCAGGATCCATTCCTGGTCAATAGTGTCGGTAAGCGGGATATCGTTCAAGGGGAACAGCCGCTGATAATCGTTACTGTATAACTCAAGCGCTTTGATTCCGGTGACGTAGGATTGATAGCTTCCCAGGATCGACAGCAAGGATTGCCGCGCACTGAAAGGCGTTTCTGCCCCTTCGACTTCGGAGAGCAGTAATTCTTGAATATATTCGTTCGTTGCAATTTGAGTCGTGATCGTATCGATTTGGGCAATCAAGGCGTCAAGTCGCCCATTCGCCTGTATTGCCGTCTGTCCGATATGCTTCTCGGCATTGGACTTCAGCATCGTTGATACGTTTGAGTAGGTGAGCACGCTGGCAATCCCCAACACGAACAGCATAACAAGCATAAAACCCACAAAAATTTGGTTTCTGAGCGTGAACCACCGTCTCGGTCTCTTCACTAGAATCCGTCACCTCTCCGTTAAAGATGAAATCTGCCCCTGAATTTCCCTGGCGATTCGCCGGTCCAGCGCTTGAATTGTCGGCTGAAATGGGCGATATCCTTGTATCCGAGCCGCATCGAGACGGCCTCCACCGTCATATCCGGTTCCATTAGCAGCAGCTTGGCCTTCTTCAGCTTCAAAGCCGATAAATACTGGCGCGGTGACATGCCGTAAACGCTGCGGAATATGCGATTGCACGAAGATGGGCTATAACCGAAGCCCGCCGTTATCGCAGCCACCGTCTCTCTCGACCTCTCCGCGATCCTATCCTCTTCCCGGACTGCTTCCCTGCCGGGATCTGGCCACAGGTCCGGAACTGCGACGCTGCGCTCCAGCTCCGCGGCAATCTCCGAGGCAATTTTCGTTATTCTGCTTCCGGCAGAGCCCGGATGCTCCAGCATCGTTAATCCGTCGATTAAGCCTGCAAACAGTTCGAATACGGCAGACATCGTCCTCATTTTATCTGCTGGTCTGTTGTCGATGTCTGGCGTGGTCAGCGTAATCAGCTTGTCCAGACATGGCCGGATAAGGTTGACAAGCTTGCTGTCTGACAGGTGCAGGAAATCCTCTCTCCTGCACAGCATTTCCCAGAGGCTTCGATCGTCGACATTAAAGTGAAGGCAATAATAAGTCATTTGCTCCGACCGCACGCTCAAAGTCTCATGAACGATTTCGGGGGGCAGCAGAAGGAAATCTCCAGGCTTTTGAACATAGCGCTTTCCTGCGACTATCATCTCCTGCTCGCCTTCCAGCACCAGGTTCACTTCAAAGAGGGGATGACTGTGGCGTGGATAGGACCAGCCCATCGTTACAGTCCTCAAGTGAGCAGCGAACAGCCTGAATGTGGAATCCATGTCCGGAAGCATATACTCGGCAACTTGATGCTCGGCAACTTGATGCTCTGCAATGAGATTCAATTATTTCGCCTCCCTAACCATTGCTTGCTATCCCTGCAAGGTGATGCTCAATTTGGGTAAATAGTTTGACGGTTTGGATATGGGATAGGTTCATAGACCTTGCTACAATCAAACTAACACAGGATCGACTTTATGAACAGGAGGGAATCATCTTGGATAAGTATAAATTTTTCAACTCCCATCATTCCCCTATGGGGGCGTTTGCCAGTTTCACATTAGGTTATCCGGGCAAAAGCGGAGGCTTCGATCTGGAGCTCGGCAGCCCGCCCAACCAGAATATATATATCGGACTGCAGGAGGATGGCCAGGACCGATATCGTGCCCTGCCGTTCTTCGGAACAGGACTCGACGAGCGGGACCGGTATACGACAGAAGACCGCTCCGCTGATGAAGACGCCGAGCACAAGGAAAAGTCCAAGACGGACAAGCTAATCGTCCCGTTTGACCGTCAGGAAATCTCGCGCCAGTTCGGGCCTGCCTTTGATGAGTGGAAGGCTGGGGATCTTACCTTCCGCCTGATCTCGCCGTTTGAAGGGATTCCGGACCCGAAGGCAGCAGGAGATGAGGAGCTTCGCTACGCGCTTCTCCCGGCTGTCTTTGCGGAAATCACGGTGGATAATACGAGCGGAACCTCATCCCGTAAAGCCTTCTTCGGCTTCCATAGCATCGATGCATATAGCGCGGTGCGCCGGCTGGAGGACACGACCGACGGAGAAATCTGCGGCATCGGCCAGGGACGCCATACAGCGATTGCAAGCAAGGATCCAAGAGTGACAAGCGCGGGCTTCTTTACGATCGAGCAGATTTTACAGCCCAAGGTGCCGGAGAATCTCCACTTCGGACTCGGGCCGGTCGGGGCCTTGCTTATGGATACGCCGGCAGGCGAAAAAGCGACTTACCGTTTTGCCCTCTGTTTCTACCGGGGCGGCTATGTGACGACAGGAATAGATGCGTCTTATTACTACACCAGATACTTCTCCAATATTGAAGATGTAGCCCGTTACGCGCTTGCCCATTTTGACCAGAAGCTGGAGACGGCCCGCAAATCGGAGGAATTTCTTGACGCGCCCCATCTAAATGAGGATCAGAAGTTTATGCTGGCTCATGCTGTCCGCAGCTATTACGGTTCGACTGAATTTCTAGAGCATCATGGGGAACCGCTTTGGATCGTCAATGAAGGTGAATACCGGATGATGAACACGTTCGATCTGACGATCGACCAATTGTTTTTCGAGCTGAAAATGAACCCGTGGACGGTCAAAAATGAACTGGATTTATTCACGAGCCGTTACAGCTATCAGGATACTGTGTATTTCCCTGGCGGGGATCGCGCCTATCCCGGCGGCATCAGCTTTACGCACGACATGGGGGTTGCCAATGCCTTTTCCCGTCCGGGTCATTCCGCCTACGAGCTGCACGGACTCGACGATTGCTTCTCGCATATGACGCATGAGCAGTTGGTGAACTGGGTGCTCTGCGCTTCAGTCTACGTCGCCCAGACCCGTGATACGGATTGGCTCGCACGAAATCTCCCTATCTTCGAGCAATGCTTGGAAAGTATGGTCAACCGGGATCATCCGGAGCCGGAGCAGCGCAACGGCATGATGGGACTGGATAGCTCCCGCACCATGGGAGGCGCGGAGATAACGACCTACGACAGCCTCGATATCTCGCTTGGGCAAGCACGGAACAATATTTATCTGGGCGGAAAAATCTGGGCCGCATATATCGCAATGGAACGCCTGCTGCGGGACAATGGGCGCGGAGAACTGGCAGAGATCGCCGGCTGGCAGGCCGAGCTTTGCGCTCGGACGATCACGGCACAGATGAAGCCGGAAGGATATATCCCTGCCGTTATTAAAGAAAATAACGACTCCAAAATTATTCCTGCGATCGAAGGGCTTGTCTATGCGCTGTATACGGATTGCGAGGAAGCCTTGAGCGAGGAAGGGCGGTTCGGCGAATATCTCAGAACGCTGTCTACCCACCTGGAGACCGTGCTTAAGCCAGGTATTTGCCTGTTCGAAGACGGCGGCTGGAAGCTGTCATCCACCAGCAACAATTCCTGGCTCAGCAAAATCTATCTGTGCCAATTCATCGCTCGGAAGATCTTCGGTCTTCGTTGGGATGAGCAAGGTATCGCCTCCGATGCCGCGCATGCCGGTTGGCTGCTCTCCGAGAAGAACGCTTATTGGAGCTGGAGCGACCAGATGATGGCCGGGGTCATTTGCGGAAGCAGATATTACCCGCGCGGCGTCACGGCGATTCTGTGGCTGGATGAAGCTACGATCAAGTGCGCAGCAGTATAAGCAGGATTGCTACTAATTTCTGCGTGCAGGGAACAAAAAAAGCCGATCCTCTCTTGAGGAATCGGCTTTTTCCTGATTTTTCTATACAAAGCAGCAAAACTTCAAGCTTCCCCGCCAGGCTTGTCCACGTCGTCAATGGTCAGTTGCTGCTCCTCAAGTCTCTGGAACAATAACTGAGTCTCCTCTTCCAGCTGGTCGGTAGTCTCAAAATCGGACAAGTCCGGCAAATCCTTCAGACTCGCCAGTCCGAAGTAATCAAGGAAGGCTTTTGTCGTACCGTACAAGATTGGTCTGCCGATGGCTTCCGCCCGCCCCACCTCTTCAATAAGATCTTTGTTGACCAAGGTATGAATGGCCCGTTCCGATTTCACGCCGCGGATCTCTTCAACCTCAATTCGTGTGATCGGCTGACGGTAGGCAATGATGGATAGTGTCTCCAGAGCAGCTTGGGACAATGTTGAGCGGGAAGGCGAATAAGCTAGTCTCTCAAAATAATGCGCATGCTGCGGCAAGGTTGCAAGCTGGTAATTGCCCGCGATTTGCAGGATCTGAATACCTCTTCCTTCACGCTCGAACGATGACTTCATATCTGTAAGCGCGTCGGTGATTAATTCCTGACGCTGCTCCGTAACCTCCGCAAGCTGCTTGATACTGAGGCCTTCCTCTCCCGCAAGAAACAGCAAGCCTTCAATAATCGATTTCAAGTCCTGAAAATTCATCTGCCTTGACTTCCCCTCTCCACTCCATGACAATATCATCGAACAACTTGTTCTGATAACATACAATTCGCTTCATCTTCATAAGCTCCAGCACCGCGAGAAAGGTAACGACAATCTCATGCCGATACATTTCCTCATGCAGCAGCTTGGAGAACAGCAGCCTTCCGCCGACCCCCACATCCTCCAGGGCATTCAATATTTCCTTTATCCGGTCCTTGACCGAGATTTCATCCCGATGAATCCTTGCCACGACATTGCGCTTCATCGACTTCCGGATGGCCTTCTGGAACATAGCAATCAAGTCGGATGCATGCAGCCCCTTCACCGGGTTCTCTTCGATCTCCGGCAGGAATGGGGAAAGGTCCTCAGGCTCCTTGGAAAAAATCAGGCTGCGCTCCCATTCACGTTCGTGTAAATGCTCCGCTATCCCCTTATATTTACGGTATTCTATCAGTTGGCGGATCAGTTCATCCCTTGGATCCTCATCCTCCAGATACTCGTAATCATCGTCAAATTCGATAACAGGAGGCTTGGGAAGCAACTGCTTGCTCTTGATCGACAACAGCGAAGCTGCCATCACCAAAAATTCGCTCGTCACTTCCAGTTCGAGCTCCTGCAAATTATGTAGATATTCAAGGTATTGATCTGTAATCTCGCTAATCGAGATTTGATGGATGTCGATTTCCGCTTTATCAATCAGATGCAGCAGCAAATCAAGTGGTCCTTCGAAAGTTTCCAGTTTATATAATACCGTCGTCAATGAACTTCCTCCAACTTTGTGAGCTTGTCTGCATCCATAAATTATAACATTAAACAAATAAAAAGTAGTACCCAAAATTACATGGGTACTACTTTAATAAGCATTATTTTAGCTGATTCGTCAAGTTTGCCATTTCAATCGCCGCCGTGGCTGCGTCCCAGCCCTTGTTCCCGGCCTTCGTCCCGGCACGTTCAATGGCCTGCTCAATGTTCTCGGTCGTCACGACGCCAAAGATCGTCGGAACGCCTGTCTTCAGACCGATTGCCGCGACACCCTTGGCAACCTCATTGCAGACATAATCATAATGCGAGGTTGAACCTCGGATTACAGTCCCCAGCGTAATAACCGCATCATATTTTCCGCTCTCGGCCAGCTTCTGGGCGGCAAACGGGATTTCAAAGGCTCCAGGAACCCATACCACACTCACTTCCTCATCCTTTACCCCGTGGCGCTTCAATGCATCCAGCGCTCCGCTAAGCAGCTTGCTTGTAATAAACTCATTAAACCTACCAACTACGATGGCATATTTTAGTCCGCTCGATACCAGATTTCCTTCGAATACTTGCATTTGTGTCATTAAGAACTCATCCCTTCTTCAATTCTTATTAGTTATTTGCTGATTCATCTTGCTCCAGGTCATCAAATTCCAGCAGGTGGCCCAGCTTGAGCTGCTTGGTGTGCAGGTAGCCTGTATTGTCTTTGTTCTCCTGAATTTGCAGGGAGACCCGCTCAACCACTTGAAGACCGTATCCTTCTAGTCCGGTAATCTTCCGGGGATTATTGGTCAACAGGCGTATATTCGTAACTCCAAGATCTTTAAGAATCTGCGCACCGATCCCGTAGTCCCGAAGATCTGCCGGGAATCCAAGCTTCAGGTTGGCATCGACCGTATCCAGTCCCTGCTCCTGCAGCTTATAGGCCTTTAATTTGTTAACCAGGCCGATTCCCCGTCCTTCCTGGCGCATATAGAGCAGCACGCCTCTTCCTTCCTGCTCAATCTGACGAAGGGCCGCTTCAAACTGCGGGCCGCAATCACAGCGGTGCGAATGGAATACGTCACCGGTCAAGCATTCCGAATGAACGCGCACCAGCACCGGTTCTTCCCCGCTAACATCGCCTTTTACTAAGGCAACATGCTCTTTGCTATCTACTTCATTCGTATAAGCTACTGCTCTGAATTCACCGTAATCCGTAGGCATCCGAACCTCGACCTCCCGGGTAACGAGCTTTTCCTTCTCGTTCCGGTAATGTATCAGGTCTTTGACACTGATCAGCTTCAGGTCGAACTTGTTCGCAATCTCTACCAGGTCCGGCAAGCGGGCCATACTCCCATCCGGCTTGATAACCTCACAGATAACACCTGCCGGGTAGGAGCCGCACATTCTGGCCAGATCGACAGCCGCTTCGGTATGACCAGCCCGGCGCAACACGCCGCCCTTCTTGGCGATCAGCGGGAACATATGCCCCGGTCTCCGGAAGTCTGCCGCTTTAGTCTCGGGGTTCATAAGCTGCTTGACCGTCATAGCACGTTCATGCGCCGAGATTCCTGTAGTCGTGTCCTTATGGTCTATCGACACCGTAAATGCGGTCCCATGATAATCCGTGTTCTGTGCTACCATCGGCTGAAGTTCCAGTTCCTCTGCCCGCTCCGCCGTAATCGGCAAGCAGACTAGTCCCCGACCTTCAGTGATCATGAAATTTATGACCTCGGGGGTTGCTTTTTCGGCAAGTGCGACAAAATCCCCCTCGTTCTCCCGGTCCTCGTCATCCACCACAATGATGACCTTTCCGCGCATCAGCTCATAGATTGCTTCTTCAACACGGTCCAGCTGTATATCACTCATCTCTGCATCTCCTTCCAACCCATTCTTGATCCCGACTTATACAAATCCATGAGAATTCAAAAAGGACATATCAATGGCGGATTCGGCTCGACGATCAGGAGCACCGCCACTACCGTTCATCCTGCCGTACTTAAGTAAATGTTCTACATATTTCCCGATACAGTCGCATTCCAGATTTACCGTATCGCCCTCCCGTTTATGAACAAGCGCCGTCTCAGCCAGTGTATGCGGAATGATCGACACTCCAAACCGGCCATGCTCAACCATAGTCACCGTTAGGCTAATACCGTCGATTGCAATAGAACCCTGAGGGATAATATATCTGAATATACTTTCATCAAGAGGCTCAATCTCGTAGATCACCGCATTCTGGTCCCGCTGAATTCGGGTAATCTTTCCAGTTCCATCAACATGGCCCTGGACAATATGTCCGCCGAAGCGTCCGTTTGCCGCCATGGCACGCTCCAGGTTCACCGGACTTCCCGGTCTTAGCTCCTTCAAATTGGAATGACGATAAGTCTGCGGCATCACATCCACGGTGAAGCTTCCCTTATCAAAAGAGACAGCCGTGAGGCATACTCCGTTTACCGCAATACTATCGCCGAGCTTCAATCCTTCAGTCACAACCGTTCCTGAAATGCCCAGAAGCATCGCTTCACCCTTACGCCCAATACTCTTCATCGTTCCTACTTCTTCAACCAGTCCCGTAAACACGGTTCTCCTCCTTTCGCTCAGGGATCCCTCTTACGCAAATGTTGTCGCCGCCGATTATTTCCACCTCAAGATCCTTGAGCCGGATACCCTCCTCCATGCGGTCCCAGCCCGCAAAGGTGAACGCCCCCGGCGCTTGAAATCCCCCAATCAGCTTCGGTGCGAGGAATAGAATCATCTCATCCACCAGGCCCAGCTCCAATAGCGAGCCGTTAAGACGACCGCCTCCCTCGACCAGGATCGAAGAGATTCCCCGTGCTCCCAATTGCTTCAAGGCTTGGTTCAGGTCAACCTGAGCACCTGCTCCGCAGATCAGAACCTCAATCCCCCGGCCCTGCAGCCCTTTCATCCGAGAATGATCGGCTTCTTCAGTCGTCAGCACTATGGTGTGGGCTAGACCGTCATTTAATACACGGCTCTCCGAAGGCATAGACAACTTGGAGTCAGCGATAATCCGGACCGGCTGAATACCCGGAACCTCCAGTCGGGTCGTTAATTGCGGATCATCCGCTGCTACCGTACCTGCGCCTATCATAATTGCTTGATGACGGTGCCGCATCGTGTGGACCATCGCTCGCGATGCTTCATTACTGATCCATTTGCTGTCTCCGCTTCGAGAAGCGATCTTGCCGTCCAAGGTACAGGCCGTCTTAACCGTCACATAGGGCATCCCAGTAGTAATGAATTTATTAAAGAAACGGTTCAGCTTGATCGCACGTTCCTTAAGAACACCTACCTTAACTATAATGCCTGCCTCTTCAAGGAGCTTAATTCCCCGGCCGGCAACCTGCGGGTTGGGATCCTCACAGGCAACAACCACACGAGCTACCTGTTCATGGACAAGCCGCTCAGCACAGGGAGGAGTCAATCCATGATGGCTGCAGGGCTCCAGCGTGACATATACTGTGCTGCCAGCAGTTGCACTGCCAGCCATATTCAACGCGTGTACCTCGGCATGCGGCGTTCCTCGCTGCATATGCGCTCCCATACCTATCACTGCCCCATCCTTGACGACCACAGCGCCGACGACAGGATTGACTCCTGTTTGCCCTTGCGTCCGCTCGGCCATTTGAATCGCCAGCTCCATATAGTATTCGTCATTCAGTCCGATCACATTTCCACCTCCTTTGCTCATGTGTAATAGCACAAAAAAACCTGCCGGCATCCGGCAGGGTTGAGAGTGAGTGTACGCAAATAAACTATTGTCAGGAATGTCCCTTTTCCACTATGTGAAAAACAGAACTTTCCAGCAATAATTTACACTTCAACTTAATTACACATATACGAAAAAAAACGATGTGCTTCGTTGATGCGTCTCCTTCTCCCATCCAGACTATACTGTCGGTCCCGGAATCTCACCGGCTCAGCCGTATACAACCAACTGCTGTATACAGGTCACGGACTTGTGCGCCGTCCACTTTCGTGCTTCTGACGACGCCATCACCGTCGGTAGGGAATTTCACCCTGCCCCGAAGGATAAACCATTAAATTGTTTATTTCCTGTAGTTATGATCTAGTATCCTTTCATGCCCTAAACCCCTGAGTTTATTGGGATTTCAGTTGATTCTCGATCTGTTCGGTGTCTTCTTGTTTCCAATGAATCCACCAAGTTTCCTACCAAAAACCTACCAGAGCCCTACCAAAAAGGACATGAATCCAACCACAGCTTTTGCGGTTATGTTAACACCAAGAAAAAGAAAAAGCAAGGGCATTTGCCCCTGCTCTATTCTTGCTCCCCACCTTCAAACCATCTAAAGAATGGATCGCGAGGGATTTTAAACTCACCCCTACCACCAATTCGATGCACTGGGAATGGCGGGTTGTCATTCAGAAACTCATAAGTTTGTCTCCTACCCATTTCTAATATTTCCTTTATGTGTTGAGGGTTTAGACTCAATGGTAGTTCTTCTTTACTTATCGCCATCATTTTCACCTTCCTCATTTTTCTTTGCTACAACATGAATGCGCAAGTATAATGCCAATTTGTAAAATGCTTCCCATCGATATTTTTTGTACAGGGTCCAGCTGATCTCAGGTTGAAATTCGTGATTGTACACCCTCTGGTCAGTTATATAGTCGCTATCTGCAGCCATATACCTGCGCTCAATTAGGAACCTTTCCATTCTTGGGAGCCTAGCCACTGCCCTCTCGATCCTTTCGCAATAAGCCCTTCTAGCGGCATTCTTGTCCGTGTTGTAAACCGCAATGCTAGATGTTTGATCGCTTATTCCTCCACCTCGCGGCAGGTCGCTATAATTCGCTGTCATGCTTGCTTCTCGCTCTTCAAATGTGAGGTATTTGCACTTCCTGTATTTATCAAATGCTTCAATGACGGCTTTCTTCGTCTCTCTTGCGTCTAATTCGGGCAAAAAGTCATCCCCAAGGCTCATCTGCTCCAAACGCTCTCACCTCCATCGTGAGGGGATTCCCCGACCGAAGCCGGGGAGCCAAACTAAAACGGCAGGTCATCGGGATCTACGTCATCCACGTGACTCATCGGATCGCCGTCCGCGTCTTCCAGCGCTTCGTCGAGGGTCATCTGGTTTTCGTCCTCCAGATCTACAGTTCCGTCCGAATGGATCTTGCCCCGCACTCCTTCGCGCGGCTCTGCATGATCTTGTCCAGACGCTGCTGCTGTTGCCTCTTCAATCGTCATTTGATCAGGGTTGACCTCTTTAATTGCCAAGGCTAGGCGCTTCACATCCTCGGTCGTGGTACCATGCCGCTTGATAACCTCTACAAACGCCTCGATGTCTGGCGGTACTGTCTTGAGCAACGGGCGACCATCTGCGTCCTCAAGCACATTTCCGTTTTTATCGCACTTTACATCAAGGCCGAACAACGCATGATCCAGTACATACAGGTGCTGCGGGTTGCTCATTTTGTTCCACATGTCGGCATTGAGATACAAGATGGCGTCCTTATCCCACGTGCTTCTGAGGTCGTCACCCAGGACCTTGAACTTACCGAACACCGTCTTACCTTTGGACTTCCAGCCCCCGTGCTTCATGAGGATCAGAAACTCCGAATCTTTGAATCTAACATGATTCGCGTTGATCATATCTCTAAGAAGGTCATATGTTTCGTCTAATGCCTCAGTGTGGAACTTCTCTGCTTTTGCCATGTTCGTTTCCCCTCTCGGAATAATTATTGGAATAATTTCAGGTGGATTTGACACTTACTCGCTTGCCGCTGGCTTGATCAATTGCTGCAGGCGCTCTGCCTCACTCACTATCTTAGTCAGCGTCGTGATCACCTGCGGATTTACTCCTGTCGAGAGCCGCTGCTTCAGGTCGTCCTGCCAGTTATTCCAGGCTCCCAAGCGGATGCCATATTCGGATAACAGTTCCCTTACTTCCTGCACCAGCTCGGAATCTCTTTGAAGCCGTTTCTTCTCCCAGTCTTCATCCTCGACTTTCTTCCGTAGCTCAAGGATCTCGGTGACCAACTTCGACCCGGCAACTTTCCCAAGCCTCGCCCGGTCCGTTTTGTCCGCTATATAAGCCTGCATCATCTCTCGCTGGCTGCTAAAAAACGGGTGCCTGTCCGGCTCAATCCGGGACATGAGCATGTACATGTACATCTCTGTCGGTATCTCAATCATCCGATGCTTGGCTGGGCGCTCTGATCGCAGGGCTCCGGTGTCTGGATAGTAATAGATTAATCCAACATTATCCGGAAGCTCATCCTTTGTGATCAACCCTTTCGGGCAGACAAAGCTGAATTTATTGCAATAAGCCATGTAGCCCGGCCATTTGGTATCGCGTGTAAAGTCACTACGACTCACCTTGACCTCGTAACCAGTTATGCAGGGGTTTGCCCAGCTACGTTTCATGGCCAGAGCGTCGAACTTTAGAAGCTCTTTGTTATTCCACGTCTGGCCGGTCTTTACCTCAGTGAGAAACAGGTCGTCTGTGTGGCGGTTGGCGAGTGCGTGCTTGACCTGATCTGCTCGCACCTTACTCATCTCCCCGTCCCCCACTTCTTGATATATTTGCCGTTGTGCCCCTTTTGAGAGGCCGTGATCGTATTGTCCGTCTGCTTTCGGGGCGGTGGTGGTCCGTCTGCCCCTATGCGCTTGCAATGCTCAGCGACTTGCTCCGGCGTCCAGTGTTCGGTTTTAAGGCCGTTGTCCAGCATTGTCGTGCCTCCTATTGCTGTTGGATTTCAAACGCTTCTCTGTACTGCTTTCTTGTGATCCCTAAGAAAGCTGGTTCATAGTTTTCACATACATCTTCGAAATCCAGTCCAATGATGGCATCTTGTCCATACTCGGCTATCATTATTTGCTTGTGCGCGGCATGCCAACGCTTCTGCTCCTCGAAGTCTTCTAAGGTCGGTTGAGTCAGGTCTTTTCTTGCTATGAGGTATGCACATTCGATATCGTCAATCGTCACATCAAGCCGTTCGTGGCTCCAATCGCCCACATCTGGTGATGCCGCTAAATATCTATCTGGCTCCTTCTTATTTCTCAAGGCCATTACAGGTACTTGATTCATGTAATTTCCCTTCCTTCGCTAAAGTTCGAACTACGCATTAAAACATCTGCAGTTGAGTGCCATAAGCTGCATCTGGCGGCGGCATATGCTCGGGCCTCAATCGCAAGGCCATGAGTCCACCCTTTGTCTCACCTGCATATTCAAATCCTGCTTTAATCCAGGTATATCCCCAAGTCTCTTTGCCTCGCACCATCGTAGGCTTAACTTTTCGGCGGTCGATAAATGTAACCATGCCCAACGGTGGAGGATCTCCGAAATATGAACGAGTGGCAGCCACGGCTTGTGTAATCATTTTTGATGCTTCGCCAGCTCCCTCATTTCTAAAAGCTGAACACATCCACGCGCCAGCCCATTCGTGCTTTACGTACTCCGCAAATGGATAAGATGTCACCCATAATGCTCGTCCTGATTGGTTTTCGGCGTAAAGGACGAGGCAGCGCCCAGGTGGTACAAACTGCGGCGAACCGATCTTCTGACGGTTGTAATGCCGATCCGCTATCTCTCGGGCTTTAGGGTCTGCTCTATGAGACACCCCCCACATGACATTCACCGCCCTTCCTTCACTCTTTGGGTCATTAAGGCTCATAAATGCCATTTTTGAAGAATAGATCTTTTAACTCTTCCATGCCCTGCTGGACTGTAATCCGCTTGTTTTGCATCCGATTGAAAACGCCCAAAGCACGGAATCTATCTTGATCTGGCATAGTGCGGATCAGGGCAAACACATCATCAATGTTTTCAAATTTCGGAGCCGGCTCTTTACTCAAAGCAGCACCTTCCTTCGCAATATGGGTCTCATGTGGCACTATGGCCCGGACTATTTCTGCACAGCAGCTTTTTCAAGGATGTACTCCGTTCCCTTTTCGCCATTCCCACAATCAAAAGGATTAGACATCACTACTACCCAGCCGCCCTTTAGGGCCTCTCTTAAATCTAAGGTTGGATTTATAAATTTCCGCGGATACGTCCTCACTACTTTTTGCTGTTTCAAGTTGCTTCACTCCCTGCGCATTTCCAATTCCAAATCCCTAGTTGCCCCTTTGCAGGTATGGGTTCATCCAACTTCTGAATATCGTCCATTTGAAATGCATACCGCCCCGAATCGTACCATCCGAAGGAAAACTCTTTATCCAAGGTAGTAAAATGGGTCGCCCGAGTGTCGGCCTGTAAAATGACCACACCACCCAGCACATCACGCATTACCTTGAAGCACTCATTAAGTTCTGCAATTGCGACTACCGCCCCGGTCGGAAGGTTATCCGCCGTATATCCATGCCGGGCGAGAGCCGCCTTGATTTCGGGCACCTCGCACGCTTCCTTATCGATCTTCTTTCCCGCATGGATGGCGATCTGTCCTCTATGCTTAGTGGACCAGCTGCGTGTCTCGTAATGTTTTTCACCGAGGGCGATTAGTGTCGCCCAGGGCTGTAATATCGTTATGGCTTTCATGCCCCATCCTCCTTGCTTATGGCTAACAGAGAAATACATTTTGTATCTACTTGATCAGTAACACCTTCATACAGAGTGCTTTCTGCCGAAACCGTCCCATCAGGCCAGAGCTTGCCTTGAACGATTTCTCCTTTTCGGAACACCTTCACAAGGCGACCCCAATTGTCCCAGTAGATATCTTTGATGACTTCAAATTCGCAGGGTTTCCAGTCCATATTTATCAACCTTTCGGATTAAAATAACGTCATCTGCTCAATCTCCTGCGGCGCTCGCTGCACCGCGAACCGATCCCAGTTTGCTGCTGGCCATGACCGCGCGCCGTCTGGATGCCTGAAATATACAACCTCATGCCCGTGGGGCAGGGTCAGGCGCTCTACAAGCCGCGCTGGCCCCTCCCTGATGGTGTTAAGGTCATGCGTCCAGTCGCCAGGTGGTGATGATTTAATGTTGGATAACAGCGACATGCATTGGTCGTGCGTGAGCTGGCGCATAGTCCGCCTTCCTCCTCTTGCCGCCAGAACTAGATGTTCAATGTCGGCTGTATGATTGCGGTCCGGCGCTCTGCGATCTCCACGTATTGCGAGCCGATTTCTATAATCGTGCATTCCCGGTTGTTTTCCTGGGCGACCTTCAGTGTCGTTCCGGATCCGCCGAACGGGTCCAGGACTGCCCCCCCCAACTGGTGCTCCGGCCATGATGCACGGCTTAATCAGCCATTCCGGGAATACAGCAAAGTGCGCCTCGGAGAATTGGGCGGTCGGGCCATTCCAAACGGAACGCTTATTGCGGGAGCCGTAATACTCCCTGTCCTCCCTGTCCTCCCTGTGCTGCTTGGGCTGCCCAGGTACTTCCCCCTCATTTACCTGCCGTTTGAAGCTGTACGCTTTGCCAACCGCCTTCATGGTTCCGTTCGTTTTCCCGCCGCCGTTGCCCCGGTTGCTCCCGCGCTGCCCTTCGACATCCTGCGATAATCTGGCGAAGCTCGAAGGGGCCATATGTTCCTTGATCGCTTCATGGTCAAAATAGTACCGTTCGGACTTGGCCAACAGGAAAAAGTATTCATGGGCCTTCGTTGGTCGGTCCGTAACGCTTTCCGGCATTGGATTTGATTTGCTCCAGATGTTGTCCATTCGGAGATACCAACCATCAGCTTGCAGTGCAAACGCGATGCGCCACGGGATACCTATCATGTCTTTCGACTTCAGTCCGTTGGGCATCGATCGCCCCGGGCGAACACGGTCAATCTCTCCCTGTTTATCTGACAGATAGTGCTTACCGTGATACCGGGCGTTGAATCCTTCATCCCGTCTCGGTCCTCCGCCAGCATAACTATCTCCGTAATTAATCCAGAGTGTCCCGTCAGGCCGGAGTAGACGCCATACTTCCCGAAAGACAGCCACACTATGAGCGACAAACATTTCTGGTGTTGGCTCCAATCCGAGACACCCGGTCCATGCCGGAACGGTAATTGATGGCAACCCCGGCATCGGCGTATATGTTGTCTCCGGCCATTCCGTCGGCGGAATGCCGTAATCTCGCAGTCCCCAATATGGCGGGGAAGTTACACTGGTGTTGAAGCTCTCGGCCTCAAGTTGGGGCATAATCTTCATGTTGTCGCCCTGTATAATCATAGGCTGAATGCCACCTGCCCAACTGCTGGCTTGTAACGTTCCAATGCCAAAGTCTGGCCTGACCCCACGCACATCTCCGGAAGGTTTGAACGGACCAGCGCCTCAGCGAATGGCGGCGGTACTGCATTGCCACAGCGGGCAACCTGAGCGCTCTTGGGATACTTCTTCCCGTCAGCATCCACGTCGATAATGTATTTTGCTGGAAATCCCTGCGCTGCAAACAGTTCATGTGGCTCAAGCATCCTCATGCCGATATCAACGATCTGATAATCAACGCCCTCCACCGTGACCAGCCCAAACCGGTCTTTTGTTGTGACGGTGTGCAGTGGCTCATCCAACTGCTGTCCGTTGTCGGCACTGCCGTAATACTTGAGCAAGAAGGCTCGGACCTCTCCGACGTGCAGACCGCCAGCTGTGATGGTTGGCATCGGCTCGGTAACAGGCTGGCCGTCCTGGCAGGTCCCGCGCAGCTTGACCAGATGTGATGTGACCAGTGCGTTATGATCGACGGTTGTTACTGTCGGCGCTGGCTCCTGCAAATCAGCGCCTGGTCCCGTGTAGTTTCCGCCGTAGTGTTTGGCCAAGAACGCGGTAACCATCCCCATTGCATGAGCGGCACCTGCGGGCCGAGCAGATCCGGCGCCGCTGGTCACTGTATGCAGCGGTTCATCTACCGAATGCCCCACCGCACCTCCCCGAAACTTGGTAATATGCGGGACGGCAAGCACCGCCTCAACAAGTGCATGCTTTCTTCCTCCTGACACCACTGTCCCGAGAGGCTTTTGTAACCCAGGAGCCCTAGGAGCTTGTCCCGGTCCCTCACCGTAACCGATCTCTATCAGCGTAGGACTGACGACCATATGATGATTACCTGTTGTGATAGTTCGCAGCGGTTCATCTGGCGAGCTACCGGGATGACCAGATGTGTTTACCCCAAGAATGGGAGTAACAAGTAGGTGCTCCGCCTTTGTAGTGACTGTGGTCAGTGGATCCTCCAACTGATATTGCAACCTGTCGCCACCAAAACCAGTTTGGCCGATTCTAACTATGAAAGGACGTGGATTATCGATCACGAACCGCTGGATTCCCCGTGCAATCCGGCGCATAGTATTTTCGGCCAGAGGCTTCTTGCGCTCAAAAATGCTCGGGCACGGAATCGACCAGTCAATGATCTCCGCAGCTGTCCGCCACGGCTTAAGCTTTCCGCTCTTTACCTCTTCGCTCTCTGGGTCACCGTGTGTCGGTTCTGGCCAGACTATCGGGCGACCGTCTCGGCGGGCGACCAAGAAAAACCGTTTACGGATAGTCGGGGCGCCATAATCGCATGCCCGCAGTTCCCGGCTCTCCACCTTGTATCCAAGGTTTTCGAGTTGAGATTTCCAGTGCTCATAGGTCTGACCCTTTTTGCTTTTTACTGGGCGACCTTTGCGAACCGGTCCCCAAGTTTTGAATTCCTCGACATTTTCAAGGATAATGACTCGAGGTCGTACCTTTCCTGCCCACTTCAACACGATCCACGCCAGGCCACGGATTTTCTTTTCCACGGGCTTTCCGCCCTTGGCCTTGGAGAAGTGTTTGCAGTCCGGCGAGAACCACGCCAGGCCTATTGGCCTTCCAGCAGCCGCTGACCTCGGATCAACATCCCATACGGACTCGCAATAGTGTTCCGTCTCTGGATGGTTTGCACGGTGCATGGCTATAGCTGCCGGGTCGTGATTAATGGCAATGTCTACACTGCGCCCTGTGGCTAATTCGATTCCGGTGGAAGCTCCGCCCCCGCCGGCGAAATTGTCTACTATGATTTCTCGCATGCTCTCTTCCCCCTCAATTCTTCCGGTCCAGCTTCAATGCCAGCGCCATCCGGTTAATGTCATACTTGCTGCGCTTCAACGCCTTCGCCGCCTGCGTCCGATTGGTGCTGTCGTAGTTCTCAATCATCCACTTGCGTTCGGCGTCCGACATGACCAACGGGACCTCTTCCGGAGGAGGTAGCACGTAAGATGCATTTCGCTTGATCGACGATGGGTCACTGTTTAAGACCAGTTCATTTTTTCTGATGCGGATCAGCACATGGTCCGTAACCAACTTGTAAATTAGGTGGTTAAACGAGCCGCGCTCAATCCCGAGTCTTCTGGCTGCCTCTTTGCGGGATGGAGTTGTAAAGAGCTTGGTAATGACTTCGCGCTCTCTCCGGGTGATAAACCCATCTTCCTGCAGTTGGTGCAGCAAGTCCTTGGTTTCAAAGTCGAGTTCGGGCATGGTCACCCTCTCCTTCCTGAAGGTACCTCTTGGCCTGCTCTGTAGTCTGATGCAACTCCTTAAATGCAGTTCCGTCATCTTTGAGTAAGTCTGGGTGCCAGCGCTTTGCCAAATGCCGGTATCGTCTATCCACTTCTTCCAAGGTTGGGATACGCTCAAAACCCATTTTTTTAAAGCAATCCGGGACTGTTGGCGGCGGTGGAAGGAACTTCATTCCCTCGATCCAGTTTTGAAGGTCGTATAATCCTCGCTCAACTAGCCGGGATAAGTCTTCCAGTGCCAAAACAATCTGCGCGAAGGCGTCGCTGCCGTACCGAATGTTTTGTCCTTTGGCCCGTGCCTTTTCAACCGAATGATCGAAGCGATATAGTTGCTCGCGATAGCGGAACTCCACCCAGCCACCGTGCCGGCCCCAATCGAAGTTGTGCTCTTCGGCTCCTAATCTTTCCATGACTCTCGCCAACTTCTTCTCATAGTGATCAGCATCCAAATATTGCTTTCCTGCCAATTTAGACCCTCCTTTCGCCTAAAATAAGCACGTCTGTTCTGTATTTTGGGTATGACTATCCGTCGCCGCAGGCTTCCCCCGGCGTTTGCTCGTTTTTGGTTTTGGCGTATTCACGTACTCTTTGTAGCCGTCCGGATCGATGATGGACCATATGACTTCTCGCTGATAGATCAGGTCAAAGTCCTCCAGAATCTTCACCTTGTTTCGGACTTGGTACACTGCCTCGGCAATCTTGGCAATGATGTAGGCGTCCACCACGTCATTGCTGATGTGCTGGTATCCAAAATGCTCGAGTGCCGCAGCAGCTACCGCCTGCTTCTTGTCCTTGCCTTTGAGGAGTGCCTTCTTGCCTGGCTCACCTACCCAACTAGCGACATTCACAAACTTTTTAACTGCGAGGGGAGCAATCTCATCAAACTCGAGTCCCTTTCGAGTAATCATGCTCTCTATCCCGCCGTGAATTTTTGCTGTCGTGATGAGCATCTGGCTGCCGTTAGCTATACCCTCCTTCATAACTTGGTCGCCCGGCTGCAGGATCTTGTACAGCTGGTTTTCAAGTGACACCCTTTGCTCCTGAGTAATGCCGCCGGGAGCGCTCTTGCCCTTACCTTTGATCACCGTCTCCAAGATCGGATTTCCGTCTGCGTCTAGGATAACCACCCCGGTTGTAGTCGCCGGGTCGACGCCCACGAAACGCATGTCAGTTCGACGTCCTATACGGCAGGATCAGGTACAGGCTGTCTTTGCCATCAACAGGTTTGATGATGATCGGCTGCATTGGTCCAGTAAATCCGATGTTGATCTGGTCGCTGTCGATGACCTTCAGGACATCCAGCATGTACTTGGAGTTGAAGGAGATGCGGACAGGATCGCCGGTGATGCTCTCGGCCTCCAGTTGCTCACTCACTGATCCAAGTCCGGATGAGTTTGAACTGACCGTTACCGCGTTGTCCTCAACTGTCTCAAGTCGAACAATGTTGGTCTTCTCTTCCCGGGCCAAGAGAAACGCCCGGTCAATTGCTGCATTAATCGCCTTCGTGCTCACCACCAGCTCACTCTTAAAGGCAGTCGGTATGATTTTAGATGTATCAGGATAAGTGCCGTCCAGTATCCGACAGTACAGGCGAGTACGCCCGAATTCGAAGAGGACTTGGGATTGAGTGGCTGTGATCTCGACGTCACCTTTATCCGGGATCACCTTAATGAGCTCGTTGAGCATCTTACCGGAGACAACGAACTTGATAGGTGCATTGTCCCCGTCGCCGACCTCTGCGGCCGTCTGAGCCAGCCGGTGACGGTCTGTAGCCAGCAGAGTGAGCTTGGATGGCTCAAGCTGCCATAGCACGCCCGTGAGGATGGGAGACTGCTCACTTGTCGATACCGCGAAGACCGTCTCCTTGATCATGTCCCGGATATCTGCGCCGGCGATGGTAAAGGACCGCTCTTCCGTGAGCGCCGGTACCGCCGGGAACTCCTCCGGATCCATCCCGACCATGTTGATTTTGGTCTTGCCTGACTTGAGTAGGGCAGCGAATCCGACCTCAGTCTCGATGTGGACCTCCTCTTTAGGGAGCTTTTTAATCATCTCGACCAAGAGCTTCGCCGGAAGCACCACGCTGCCAGGCTCATCCACGGTTACAATCTGAGCGCCGTCCTCTGTCGCTGCCGGGATGGTCGCCTGAATGGTCGTTTCAACGTCACTCGCCGTGAGCGTGACGCCTTGTGCCGTGACATCCATTTTGATGCCAGATAGGATTGGTAGGGTGTTCTTGCCATTGATCGCCTTGGATACGTGCTGCATGGCTTCGTTGAGCCAATGCTTCAGGATGGTGATTTTCATGACTTCTCAGCCTCCTTTGCAGTGAGCCAGTCGCAGTATTTTTGACATTCTACTTGACTATTAAATACGACATTCCAACGCGATACTTTTTCAAATGGTTCGCCGCCAAATGGTTCTCTGCGCGCTTCAAACGAATCATATTCCTGTTCAACTTTGCGCTGGTAGTAGAGCGATACGGTCGGATAGTCTCCTCCCCAACTGTTTTTCGATTGATAGAATTTATAGCATTCTATTTCCTCTGGTTTATAAGATCGTACTGACTTTGAACATTCGCACATTTCGTGTTCCGATCTTCCGCTAGGAGTTTTATAATGAATCCGGCGATGCTCATCACATTTATCGCATTTAGGCTTCTTGTTGTCCTGACTGCTCGGAAACCAACCGATGAGTAAATTTTCACCCAGTAATTCCGTCAACCTCATTCTCTTTAATCTGTTTTCAAGGTCACGTTTTTCTGATTGAACTATACTAAGGGCTCGAACATGCTCCGCTTCCATCTCCGTCTTGCGTTTTTTGAATTCTTGGAGTTCTTCATTTTCCTTCCGCAGCAGTTCCATTTCAGCCTTGTATTCATCCCGCACCGATTTCATGAGGGATTGCTTAAACTCATCTATCTGCCGCTCGAACTCGCTGGGTTCGCAATAGAAATCTTCATCGTAAAATGGCATGTTTTACACCTTCCTCTCTTAATCATCCAGCCACGCCGATGCGCTCGGCTTGGGTTTTGGTAGGTCTTGCTTTGGTTCTGGTGGTGGCGGCAGTTTGGGAGTCGCTGGAGGCGATTTGGGCGGTGCTTGCTCTGCAATCTGCTTGTCAAACTCCTGATATTCCCATCCCAGCCGGTCATATTGCTCCCGAAGACCCGGGAAACTCTGAACCCGGCGACCGCGGTCATATTTGAGCATTAGTGCAACCGTCCGATCATAAATGGCCATCTTCCGCTTTCGTTCTTCGGGCGATAGGCTGAGTGGATCATCCAATTCTGCCGCCAGTTTGAATTTCGCATCTTCTGCCCGCTGGTATTCTTCATCGTCCCTTATTACTCTTCCGTTGCTGCTCATAGTCTCTCACCTTCTCACGTAGTTGCTCCTTGTTCTCTTCGGTCAGATCAGCGAAGCGTCCGTTTTTCCGGTTGAAGAACATCTGAATAGTGCCGGTCCCAATCTTTCGACCTTTAGCTACAATCAGCTCGATAATTCCTTTCCACGGCGTATCCGGGTAGTAGTAATCATCCCGATAAAGGAAGATGACCACGTCGGCATCGAATTCGATATTGCCAGATTCCCTTAGGTCTGACATCATCGGACGCTTATCATTACGTTCCTCACACTTACGGCCTACGGAACTAATTGCAACCACAGGCACATCAAAGGTTTTTGCTAGTCGCTTGAGCTGCTTGGATACATGGTTGACCCGGTCGGTCGTCTGAGTAAATTTCTTCTCCGTCTCGATCAACTGAAGGTAATCCACATAGATGATCAAGTTAGGGTGTTTCTTTTTCATAGCCTTAGTTTGTCGCCAGATGTACTCCATGGTCATACCAGGCGTGTCGTCAATGTAGATAGGCAGCTGGTCGAGTAGGTCAAGCGCCTTGCTGTAGCTGTCCCAATCGTTTTCCGTAAGTCTACCCTTTTGTACCTTACGGGCATCAATACCGCTCAGGTCGCAAATGTAGCGCTCGGCAACATCGATAGATTTCATCTCTGCCGAGAACATTCCGACGGTCCATCCGGACATAGCAGCAGATTTGGAATCATTCACGATGTAGGCAGTTTTTCCGACACTTGGACGGGCAGCAACAATGGTGAGGTCTCCTCTTTGATGACCACTGCCCATTTCATCGAGTTCTTTGCTCGCTGTCGTAGCCCCAGTTATACCGCTTCGGGATCCCCTATCCATGATCTCCCTGTGATGACCATCCAGCACGTCAGCAACAAACTCCCATCCGTCTGCTGTACCTCGACTTTGCAATTCCTGCAGCCGCTCCATCTGTTCTTTGACAAAGGTTAGGTTAACCTCTCCAGCTGCCAGGGCATCCTTTAGGGCAGTTGATGCACGGCGCTGTATGTTAGCCGCCTGAATGATCCGCTGGTACTCATCGAAGTTAGAGAGAGTTGGCACCGAGTTCCGCAACTGCATCAAATAGGTTATACCGCCGATCTTCGCGAGGTTGTTCCCCCAATGCTCTGCTAGTACAAGTGGGTCAAAAGGGTTCTTGACTCCAGGCTTATCTGCCAAGTTTTCATGGGCCCACCTGAGGGCCTTCATAACCATCCCGTTAGGTCCATCTGGATCAAACTCATCCGGACTCAGAAGACAGTCATCCATGAGATCGTGTTTTTGTAGCAGCGCCCCTAGTAACGCCTGTTCTGCCTCAAGACTCATTGTTGTTCACCGTCCGTTTCACACGCCGCTCCAGCCGTTCGCGGATATGGTCTGGCATGGGTACTGCTTGCTCATTGTATTGCTGGAGTTCCAGTAATTCCTGCTGCTCTTCGATGCGCTGGAGTTCATAAAAGGAATGGCTTTCGAGGCAAGCTTGGTAGATTTCAGCTGGAGTTGGTGCAAATTCAATCTTTGTTCGGCAAAGGTCTCGCGTCCGCTCCAATGCGATTTGGAATGGGATGTCCTGGAGGATATCCATCCAGACTCCAATCGTCCCCTCCATTTCGCTGTCTTCAATCACAAAATTCCGGTAAGCCCCCGAGATGTACCTCATCAGTGCTATCACGCCTGCCCGCTCCACTGGCATCCATCTCCTTTCTTAATAATTCATCGAGTGCGCTGCCCGTGCGCTTCTTTTCTGCCGTTTTAGTCCCTACCAGACCTTCAGGGTCAACCATCCAATAATCCTCATATCGTTTTTGGTTTAAAAAGGTGGCTGGGTAGGCGATGAACTTTGTTTCCGTTTCAAGCAGCTTACAGGTGTCTGCGAAGTTCTGTGTTTGCTCAAGTGCTCGGATTGGATCGAAGTCCTTTTGATTGCATAATCTCTTCCAGGATTCCTCAGCTTTCTTCTTGCTGATTCTCCTTGGATAGATTTCATAGAATTTTTCAAAGAGAGCATATTTATCTTTAATACTTATCTTTAAATCTTTATATCTATTTATGGGGGAACTATCGTTCACCTCATAATGGCTATTAGGTGAAGTATCGTTCACCTGATGAGGGGAAGTATAGTTCACCTCATTCGGGTTTGAATCAGGTGAAGAACTGTTCACCTCAAGCTCTTCAAACAGGTCCATTTGTTCTGGCACCTCATCACCACCACTTCTGCCGAGTATCCAACTTTCGTAATCTTTGTTGAATGACAACCTTCTCGAATTAGAGCGTGTGGCTTTCTTCGTTTCAATCAGTACATTAAGGTCAAGAAGGGACTTGATTTCTTTTTTGATGGTTCGGTCTGACAGTCCGGTACACTCGCACAGGAAGGATATTGAAAAATCATGATCTTTACGGTTGTAGCCGTATGTCAGACGCCAAACCTTCAAAACAATCCGGAGTTGAGCCCCATTGAACTTGTACCGACATATCTCATCTAAAATCTCATGAGCGATCGAAGTGAAGCCATTTTCCTTCTGGGGGCTCGCCATACCACCTCACCAACGTTCAGGTTTGTATTGATTTCAGATGATCCACGATTCTTTTAGTAAGCACAGACACTTCCCCGCTTGGTGCTTCGTGCCAATCGAGAATGATTCCTTCAATCTCGTTGTTCAGCCGCTCCTCTGGCGATTGCTCGACGGTGTAGCCATTGACTATGGCTGACATGTAATCCATAGGACGACTATATGCAAACCTTTTCAGCATTGACCCTACGTGGCTAATGTCGCTAAACTGATCTACATCGAGGAAATGCCTCTCTGATCCCGGCACACCAGCCCACTTTTTAAAGCAGTCTTCAATCCCTGCTGCCACGTCTGACGGAATCAACACTTTCTCCCGAATCTTCAACTTCTCGTTTTGCAGATCAACAATGGTCTGCGCGTGCCGTTCCAGATCGTCGATCATCTTATCCCGCTGCTGGACAACCTCGTTGTATTCGGCTTCGGTGTAGATGAGGAGACCATCCTCTTCTCGCACTTCCCAGCCGACGATCCCAGTCCCGACTTTTACAATGTAGACGCAATCTTCAAAATGAGAGAACTCATGCAGTGAAGCCACGCTATGCTCATACCAAGTTCCAGCACGTCCCCTGAGAATCAACACCTTTGCCATTACGCCCCTCCTCCAATCGTGAGCAACGCTTGAGCGACTGCCTTGGCATCATCCTCGGACAAGTTCCCGTACCGTGACTGGTGTGTCAGCTGCTTGATGCGGTGCTGCCGGTCTTTGTTGACCTCGTTCAAAAGCTTGCGAAAATGATAATTGGACATTTATAAGACCTCCTACAGGAAAATGAGTTTATAATCACCTTTGAATCGATGGACTAAATGCCAGCGATCGGGCTCTTGCTTACTTATCAGCCAATCAGAAGGTGTTGCAACATGCTTGGCTAATACCTTCAGTTGACGTCGGGTGGGGTTCTTTCCGTTCTTCATGATGGTCACCCTTGTGAGTAGAATTTTTGAACCGGCTGGCCTGTGCTCTTGGCGATTTGCTTGCGCTCATGGCGAGAGAGGATGCTACCATATGCGTTTTTGATGGCTGTGGCGATCACTGACGGCCCGATGTTGCCGGGCTTGTATGCCTTCTTTTCGGAAACGGTCCGTTTGAACTGACGACGAGATTTGAATAATGCAAAGTCATTAGCAGCGCCTGATTGAATCGATGCGGTCAGTGCGTCTTTCTTATTGGCAAAGCGGTTATTATTTTTCATTGGATAAGTCCTCCTAAGGTTTGATTAGCGGTCAGCTACATAGACCGGGCAGCCAGTTAAGGCTTGAATTTCTCGTTTGAATAGTTCGGCGTCGCTATTCGAATCCGACAAGTGAATCAGCCATATTTCTTTAACCCGGCTCATGTCGCTCTCTCGTAAAAACTCAATCATATTTTCT
The DNA here is from genome assembly GCF_018919145.1 of Paenibacillus brevis. GTDB lineage: Bacteria > Bacillota > Bacilli > Paenibacillales > Paenibacillaceae > Fontibacillus > Fontibacillus brevis. The sequence goes on along the minus strand of NZ_JAHLQJ010000010.1, from coordinate 67,935 downwards.
AAGCTGAAATGGGATCGGCGAAGTCGCTTCCGGCGCATGATTAGGTCCCGTCTAACATTTTCATCTTTGGTTTCCAAGATGTTTCTTTCAACGACTCCTTCGCTGTAATTACATTCGATCAGCAAATGCGTGAGCCCGGAAAATTTATATCGAATGTAGTAAGTATCAGTCGCAAACAGTAGTTTTTCTCCGGATCTATTAGCTAAAAGGAATCCAAGGGGTTCATCGACATCGTGTTCAACCTCGAAGGGCAACACCGTCCAAGTTCCGACCGTGAATTGATTGCGGGCTTGAATTGGTATAGCGCGGTGCCCGCTCAATCCTGCAGCAGCCAGCGTCCCTGTTGAGGCGTAAACGTCGACTCCAGATTGCATCATATCCAGAGCGGACTTGCAATGGTCTTGGTGGTTATGAGTTAAGAGGCATCCGGCCATGCTGGATATTTGATAATTAAGTCTGTGCTGTAGGTCCTTAAATCGTAGTCCACACTCCAGCAGGAGCGGGGTATGACCATCCGTTATTCGATAGGCATTGCCCGCGCTGCTGGAGCCTAATGGCTTGATGTCGATCATCAGAAATCATCATCCGCTGGAGGTGTTTCCCCCTTCTTGGTCTTCTCCGTAACCGACGACTTCTGCACAGGATCTCGCTTAACATCTGTTGTTTGGTTGCTTTCAGGATCAGCGGACTGTGTCGGATTCTCTTCTGGTGTACGAGTAGCCTCAGGCTCGGGAGTGATATCAATCGGTTCCCTGTTTGCACGTTCAGCGATCTCCTCCCGAACCGACGAATATTCTCCATCAGAAGCACGATCATGAACTAACTCCACAAAAGCATTGCTGAACTCTTTAGGGATCTTCTTGACTGCGTTATTACGCATTTTCCGGATGATCATAGACTCTCGGCTGTGATATTCAAACCAGGCCGGGCTAATCCATTGCTGCAATTCCGGATCGTCCAAGGCATCCAAACCTAAACCTGAAGCTTTTTTAAGAATTTCGGATTTCTTTTCGGCGATCTTTTTCAACTGTTCTGGATTAGCATCGTAGCGAGTTTTGCCACTCGGAAGAATCCCGAACGTTTCATTCATCATGTTGTTTTGGATATGAGCAACAAGATTCTTCGAGACATCCTCTCGCTCAGAAATGAAGTATTGGATGCTATCATCTGTGAAAATGATAGGGTAGACTACCCGAATAACTTCTCCCTTGCCCTTTGGGGTCCATTTAGGCGGAGTCATTTCCAGCCCGTTAAAAGTTGGATATTCGAACTCATCGCCTTCACGAACAAGCCAGTACGGTCTAACTTGAGCAACATTGCGACCAAACCGGGCAAGAATGGCGTCGTTCCCATCCCCCTCAATCCCCATCTCAACTTGCTTTTTCCATACGTCTTTCCCTTCACTCTTCACTTTCACGTTGCGAATTTGGAAATAGACTTCTCTTGGACTCGCAGCAGCATTAAGCTTCAAGGCTGCTACGTTGAGCAATATCGTTGTCACATTGTTCTTGTCCAGATCTGGAGAGCTGAACGTGATCCCCTTCGCTTCAAGCGCGGCATTAATCGAAGAGAGAGCATTCATAACGCACTGCTTCGAATATTGGTCCATGTTAATACCGTTACTGACTAGTTGATTTTCTATCATAGGGAGAAAGGTATCATTGACCTTGGTTAGGCCAGTCGAATAGATTTGATTACTCAAAATAATTCCTCCTGTACAATGGATTGTTTTTTGGATACTCGAAGCTGCGAATCTTCCCGGCTAACGATCAATCGAATTTGTTGGCCGGCCGTGTATGCGATGTCGGTTACCGCTTCCGCGTTATCGATGAAGATTGGAGCAACAATGCCGTAATGCTCCGAAAGCGTGTTGATAATATCCAGTCCAGCATTAAGTTGTGCCGCCCTGTTCAGCCCGTCTTCATATGGAACAAGATTCAGGCCATACAGAATTTTGCAGGTTTCGTTCAGGGCTCCATTAACCTGGGTTTCGAACAACCGAAAGCGAACATCTCTGAATTTTGAATTGATTTTTGATTCCAGCATCTGGACCTTTATTCGAGTGAACTCTTCCGTAAGGTAAAGTTGCCGCTCAAGCTCTTCGTACTGTTTGGCAAGTCCTCTTTCTTCCGCCTTCAATTCCTCTATTCGCCTCATACCTTTTTGAACTTGATCGATGCTGGCATACTTCTTTTCTTCCGACTCAAGGTCAGTTCTGAGTTTCGCCAGTTCCAAACGGACACTCTCGAGAGCGCTGACTGATTGGGATCGCAGTTCACGAATATTCCTCTCGATTGCTTCCTTTTCTTCAAGTTTGGCCGTGTATTCCGGATTTGCTGAAGCTTCAGGTACATCAACTTCCATTTGCTGAACAATTGCAGCCAATTCTTTGACTTCAAGGTTTAGAGAATGAATGGAGCTTTGCTTTGCATCGATCGTGCTCGATATACGATCAATCTCCGCTTCCCATTGTTCGGCCAACGATTTTTCTGTTTTCCCACGAGTCACAATCTGTTCAAGTGTCCGGGATTTATTTTCGTTGAATTGCCGTTCTGCCTTATTCCGAGCCTCTTCAACCTTTTCTGGAGGGAGAGGTTGTCCGCAGGATGGGCAGGAATCAGAAGTGTCATATACAAATTCCATGGCCTTGACCTTATCTCGCTCTTCCCGTAGCCGAGCTCGCTCAGCCTCGTTCTGGCTGATTTGATTACGGAGTCGATCTATTTGCCCCTGAGCCCGTTTGATTGAATCCTCAATCTCATTAACTTCACCTTGTTTCTTGGACAAGGCTCTTCTCTTGGTACTTAATTTCTCAAGGGTAGCGGCTTGGAGATTGTTCTTAATCTGGAGCAATTCGCCTTCGATTTCCCGAAGTGCGTTGGTCTTTACAGAAACTTCTCCCCCGCTTTGAATCCTAGTTAGTTCTGCTTCCTTTTCTTGAATCTGCCCTCGGAGAGTTTTAATCCCCTGCAGCAATGCGTCTCCGTCAGATCCAGACACATCAGGCATCCCGCGCTGGACTTCCGAAATCCGTACCGGTATATCCTTAAGCTTGCTGTTGACCGCTGCCTGGTCGGATTTGATTTTGTCCCGGTGGCGCTCTAAAGTTCGATCCTCCATCAAGGATGGAAGCTCTGCCAAGCCTTCATTGCTGGCGATTACCTCATCGTCAGTGATGTCACCGCAGACCTCAAGGAGCAACGAGCGCCGCTTTTTCCAGTCCAGATGCTCTGGAAAATAAGCAGGGTTGGTCAGAAGTTTGAACGTCTCCTCAGAGATGATCTTTGCAATCTCGGCGTTATATTCGCCCTCACTGTAAGGGGCACCGTCAATGTAATAGTCCGTTTTGTGCCCGGTAAATTCGGCCTTGGTAGCCCCGCGCTTCTTGGTCCATTTCTCTGAGAACACTTTCCTTAAAGTCCGGCGCTTTCCGTCAATCTCAAGAACCCCAGTCACTTCATGTTCAGCCCCGTGTATCGGCTCCCCAGTAGAATCCAGAGTTTTAATCCATTTCTCCGGTTTCCCCTTATCTTGGCTGTCCTTATGAAACAAGAGGAAGTTGAATCCATCAAACAAGGTCGTCTTGCCGCCGGCGTTCGGGCCATATACATCAATGTCCTCTCCACCTGCTTCCAACGTGAAATTCGTTAACCCCTTGAAAAGATTGAATGTCAAGGAAATGAGTTTAATTTCAGTCGCCATTTGCTATCCTCGCTTTCTTTTTGAATTACCAAGTGCGGTCTTTCAATGGAACCCGCTGTAGCTGGTTTTTCTTTTTAATGAATGCTTGCTGCAAGGTCCTGAAAGATTCTTCGCTTTCCTTGCCCGCCTGAACCAATTCGAGTCGCAATGAATCAAGTTGTGGCATTGTGGTACATGCCTGAATCTTTTGGAGCAGCTCTTTCATTGTTGATCCTCGCTTTCCGTGATATATTGATGGTGGATTATTTTCTATTGACCGCTCTCTCACTGGGCGGCTTTTTTATATTTCAGCAAGCTCTTGCTCGAGCAGCTTGATTTCTTCCTCAACCTCGTTCAGAACAGCAGCTTTTGCTTTAGCAGAAAGCCTCTCGAATCTTCTGGAGGAAATATCGACTCTTCCGCGACCATTACTTTCAAGCACAACCTCGTCTTTACCCTCGCTGTACTTGATGAAGTTTCTTAGTTCAGTAATCTTTTTGTTGATCTCCCGAGCCCTATCAACCCTCTCGCCCATGTATTTCAGGGTCTGTTCATCCATGGCTTTTCCTCGCTTTCGCTTGATTTTTGGGCCCGAAAACCCGATTTTGGCAAAAAAATAAATAGGCTACTGATTTTCAGCCTCTTCAAGGTCTTCCAGATCGTCGCGGATTTCTTCCATATCACCGATCAAATCACCCAACCCCGTGTGTGCAAAACGAGACATGGCTTCGAGGATGGCATGAGTATCATTGATTCGATCGCTAATGTCGTCACTGAGTTTATCCAACTTCTCCAGCACAGCCTCAACTTTGGCTTTGATTTCTTCCGGCATCTTGTTCACCTCCCTCCACTGGTACCAGTCCCACGCTGATTGACAAGGCTAAATCTACCTGCCGCATTTCTTCCGCTGTGAGAGTAGCAACCGCGCCTCTCAGTCTGCACTTATCAATTGTCCGGACCTGTTCCAACATCACTACCGAGTCTTTGTACAACTTCTGCCGCTTCATGATGCGCACGTGAGTGGGCAACGGCCGTTTCTTGGCATCCGTAATGGTTGCGACAATTACCGTAGGGCTGTACTTGTTGCCGACGTTGTTCTGGATGATAAGTACAGGCCGCTCGCCAAACTGTTCACTGCCCTCTCCATATCCCATGTCAGCCCACCAAATCTGGCCCCGCTTCGGCATGATATCCGCCATGGTCTTCACTCTCCTTTCTTCACGCCGTCCTACACATAATGGTCCAAACTCTTGTAGTAATCGACCAGGCCCTTTTTAAGGAGATCGCAATACTTGTTTTGCACGACTCTCTCCGTCTTACCAAGTGCAAAGGACATCGACCGCCGGCCGTCGTGCTTGTAAAACTTGCAGAGGTATGAAAGCTCATCCTCTGTAAACCGCTCCCCATGATTCGGGTGAAACTCAGGGTCGTATAGCATCATACCCAGTCCGTTATAAGCGATCCCGTCCTCAACCTTTACGCAAGCCATGCCCCTGCCCTCACCCGTCTGACATACTCCTCAAACGTAATGCCCAATTGCTGTCGCACTTGAAGCGACCTGAAGGTTAACCCCAGCCGATCAACATCGTCCCGCCGATCTACCAGCGGCTTGCGCATCATGCTCAGCAGCGTCCGGTACTTCCTGTATTGCCGTTTCGCCCAATCAGATATTTTCGTGCGCCCGGCTTCTTCTGACTTCCCTTGCAGGTACAGGAAGAATGCCATGAGTGTGCGAATCTTTGTTTCGGGTTTCATTTTCCGTACACCGTCCTCTCTGAATTTATGGATAGGATTTTCTCGCTCCCTGTCGAATTGAGTAGTTGTCTGGACTGACTAATTCGAGGAAGGAGGTTTTATGTTTGAACACAGTTGGTTTAAGTGAATCATCGATTAAATCTGAATTGGCTAAAAATCTTAAGAACAAACTAGATTCAGTAAGCGAACATGACTTAGATCAAATTATTAATGCCGCTTCAAAAGCCATTGTTGCGAACAACAGGCGCATTTCTTCGGACATCGAAAACGAAATTCGTCAGTGAGTTCAAAGGGGTTACTGATGCTATTCCAAGTTGGTCATTGCAACCAAATCCGCTGATACCATGACGATTCTCTCCAAGAGGATCGTCTCTTCTTTTGATACAGGTGCTTCGGACGAAAAACGTCTATTCGCCCAACGTAATGCATTTGTCAACGTTGTTTCGGATAATGTCTTCAAGGTGTCCTTAGTTTTCATACTCTTTTAACCTCCCTTCCTATGAATTTTGGTGCTGCTCGGTTTTCAGGTGTACTTCGCCTCCATTTCGTCGAGTTTTGCGGCAAAGTGCTGTACCAAGTCCATATTCCCAATGACCTGCCCGGCGTATGCCGCTTCCTTGTATCCGTCAATCTTATGGACCAGATCAGCGTTTACTCGTAAACAATGCATCATTTCGCCCGCCTCAAAAATGCTTAACGTACCGGCCTGCATTTTGCTTAACAGTTCTGCCATCCGGCGGTGTACCGGGTGGACCATTATTGCCATGTGGTCACTCTCCTTTCATTTGTAAGGATGCGGCAATATACCGCCCCCTTGCTGTATGGAACTAAGGTTTCTATCAATTTTTCAGTTGTCAAAGAGCGGTTGATGATTTTAGCTGAAGGCCATTTGAGAGTTAGCCTGCTCTATATCCCGCAGTAACTTCCCGTGTGGCCGCCAGCCGCTAACATATTCCTTCGCCTTGTCGAAATCTTTTACTAAGGTGTTTCTGTAGGAGTTGGTGTTGAAATAGCCTTTGAAGTCCCGCCATAGTGCCGAATATGCTTCGCCTCGGATCGTCTTGTCCAGATATGCCGGGCTACCTTTTCCGCCAAGCACCTCAACGATCGTCTTGTTTGCTAGTAGCTGCAGGTCGTTTTGCTGGCCGTAGTCAATGGTCGTGTTGTTTTCTAAATGTGACACGCGAGATTCGAAAGCCTGAGTGCGCTGATCGAGCATAAATATCGCTTGAAGTTCCTTGCTCATTCCCGAAAGGCTGAGGGATTTCTCCATTTCCTCAAATTGGGTTACATATGCAGCCGTAAAGAGCACGCCCTTCTCCCCGGTCATTTTGTTGGCTACCATGTCACATCCTTTGCGGGTGATTAGGTAGCAATCGTATGTCTTGTTGTTCCCGTCGACTTTATATGTGCTGGAAATAAAGAAATCCTGAGAACGGAATTTTCCGTTTTCTAAATAACGGATATATCCTCCGATGCGCTCCAACAAATCAGAATGCCTAACCTCGATCATGGCGGCAACCTCTCGACTATCAACCAGCAATTGACCGTTTTGATTAATGATCTGTAAGTTGTTCATCTTCTTTTCCCTCCTTTTTACTATTGAGTTCAAATGGAAGTACATCTCCTTCCGCTTCCTTGATTTTTCTTCGCCAACCTTGCGAACCCACATCTTGTTGAAAATAAGTTCTACACCGACTTGTTCTGCCAATCGCAGTAGGGTTTCTTTGGAAACTCGCCTTCGACTCAAGTGATCACCTCACTTTCCGCGTGTCCATCTCGGTTGTTATCATTTGTAAATCTGTCGATAAATTCGGGACTTTCCTCCTCCCCATCAATTGCAATGCCAGTGAACTCGATTTTGATTTCGAGAGCTTCACAAACTTCATTGATGATAAGTTCATGCCAACGACGCTCTCCTTTAAGTAGATCGCTGATATATTGATAGCTTCGACCGGTTGCTCTTGCCAAATCGGCTCTACTCATTCCTCTTGCGTCCATTGCTTGCTTTACTGCTTCTGTGAAGTTCATTTGTGTTCACCTCCATGACCCAATAATAAGCATTATGCTGTTATGTGTAAATGAGCAAATTTAAGCATTATGTTTAAATAAACAGCATATTGCTGATAATATAATCAAAATGCTTCAAAATGCTCAGTTTATCAACAAAATGCTGATTGTTTAATTTTTAGTGCAATGTTATGATTCATTACAGCAAAATGCTTAATAACGACTTGAAACTTTTCATATAAGGAGTTGTCAATTGGTGGCTGAGGTCAATAATCGATTAAAAGAATTAAGAAAAAAGCGTGGATTAAGTGGGATTGCGGTGGCGAAACAACTTGAAATTACTCCGCAATATTATTACGACATTGAAAAAGGGGAGCGGCGCCTTACGACCGAGATTGCCGCCAAACTTGTTCCGGTTTTAAGAGCAACCGTGGATTACATTATTGGTGTGGCAGATACAAATCAATATGGGGAGGCTTCGGAAATAAAAAACCCCGACCCTCATGAAGAGTCGGAGTTAGCGGACATTCCCATTGAACGTTTAAACCAGTACAAACTTACTTACAAAGGACATGCCCTTAGCAAAGACGAGGCAGACGATGTTATTGAGCTTCTTGAAGCGGCTTTGAAACGTTGGAAGAAATAACGAGGGTGAGGTATTGTTCGACTTCGATTACATCCACTCCACGTTGTTTTAATTTACAGATTAGTTTTTCGAGGTCAATTTCAGGTTTAGGCAAAAGTCATTCCTCCTAGAAGTAATTATTTTCCGAATGAGATGTTAAGACGAGCATACCATAAAACCGAACATAAAACGAGAACATTTGTTCTGAAAATAAATGAATCGTTTACTGAAATGAAAGGAGCTTCCCATGGGTTACATACTCGGGGATTGCCTCCTGCAGGACAGGCTCAATGATGCCGGGTTGACACAAGCTGAATTCGCTAGACGTATGGGAGTTTCCCCGCAATATGTAAACAAAATCATTAGGGGATCTCGCAAAATGTCTCTTGAATTCGCTATTAACGCCGCCCAAATATTAGGCTGCCGCATCACAGATTTGTACATCCTTGAGATTGTCCGAGACAGGAGCTGAGCTGATTCATTGGCTCTCCCTGAGAAAACCATCAACCAATAGGGTGATGCTCCTTGTCCATATTCTAAATCTTTCCACTAATTCCCGCTGTCGCAAAATGTCGAATTACTCACTTGTAAAATAACCCAAAAGTCTATCTAATGGCAGGCTGTTAAAAGGACGCTTTTCGGAAAACACCACCTTTCTCGTGAACGCAAAAAGGCCGTTGCAAATTCAAGGAAAGTGAACACTTCCAAATCATCAGAATGATAGAAAACTATATCATTACTGATTTTTTTAAAAGTGATCATGCTTAATCCTTGAACTGCAACGGCCATAATCCGTTCCGGAAGATACTACCGTCTTTGATATTGCTCGCAGTTCGTTGATCGAATTACCCCACTCACTATCGAAAAAATAACGACGGTGAAAAGTTTGGTTTAGAATCTCCCCATTAAGCGCATGCTAGGGGCCCCAATTAATTAGTATGGTATGAAGAAAATAATACCAGATGAATTGTACTTTTGTAAACTCCTATCGAAAATCATAGAACTGATTTCCTACTTCTGGTAAACTCTTAAGTGAATGAAGATATCAGGAGGGGGCTATCGTGAAACCTAGATATTTTGAAGGTACTGCTTTGTACTCTATAACAAAGCGCAAGAGGTCAGTACATATTAAAGCAAAATCGATTGAAGAAGCAAAAGAACAACTTCTAATCGATGGTTATCTGGAGCCTATCGATATTAAGGAAGTGCCACTAGAAGCGCCTAGTGAAAGGCAACTAGAATATGCAAGAGGTGTTGGAATCAGTTTTCCTGATGATATCGACGGATATGATCTGAGCGCCCTTTTATCAAGGTACGAGAAGAACGATAAGTATGATCCCGATCCTGGGCTTGTGGATTTTGCCGATGCACGTAATATTGAGCATTCTCCCTACATAGGTAAAAAGTCGATGTATAATAAGGTTTTTGATGCTCTTGAGCTACGAGATAAGATCGCATTTTTTACATTCTGCGTTTACCGATATCTTTCAGACGACAGGCATTCCAACTTAGATACCTCGCCCCTAAAAGAGAAGTTCTATTCATTTGCAGATAGTCAGCTAAAAAATAGTTCTTTTATAAATTCGATGAATAAGTACACCGGAGAGTCGCTACGATACTTCGGGAAAATGGTTATTGAAAATGAAGGGGATTGGGAAACTGAAGTGTATGGGGGCTCCACAACAACTATTGCATACAAGCAAACGGCTGAATATCTTTCTAGCGAGTTTGGGATAAGCAAAACCAAGACAGCCCGCCTCCCTGCTCAAAAAGCATCAACTCCGAATGATCAGCTAAGATCATATGCACATTCGTCTACTCAACATTATAGCGACCACAGGGCCAGTAGTAATGATACAGATGATATTCAGAGCACTCATAGGTATGGTAAAAAGGTAAATTGGATAGGGATAGCTATCCTGATTATTCTCTGTGTTATTCTGATCAAAGTTCTCATGTCATAAATCAAAAAGAGGTGAAATTATGAAAAATTTATTATGGATTATGGTGCTCGTAGTGGTACTTTCCGCTTGCGGAAACCCTCAGAGTGCAGACAAGGAAAGCATGATGAGCGATGTAAAAATCTATCTGTCTACATATGAGGTCGAAGGGGAGATAGATGATAACATTGCGAAAATATCCATAGCAAATATAGAGCGAATTAATGAAGGCTATACCGGAGACGACAAGGATGATTTCGGGAGAATAACTCAGCTTATGAAAATGCGAGCGTATGACGAAGTGAAAGAAATATATGACCGGCTGAAGACAAAGAAATAGGCCCGCAAGGGCCTTTAATACTGTGTGAAGTATGCATTGTTGTCCATGTCTATCTTCTGTTTCTGCTCCTTTTGAATGCCATCCCTATCCCACGCCTCCTTAACCCTGATCGTGTCCAGGTAAGGAGGCCGCCACTCAATATAGCCTTTTTGCTCTAAGCCCAATAAGCCCCGATTGATCACCGGCATTTTTCGGCCCATCATCCGTACCAGGTCCTTTTCGATGGGCATGGATCTGTGCGAATGCCTATAGTTACTAAGCACCCGAAGCAGCTTGCGCTCCAGATCATCAAGCATGCTGCCCAGTATCCTTTAGCATCTTGCCCAGCTCGGATACATACTTGCTCAAACGTAAGCTAATCTCCGACCTAAGCACATCCCTCGTCACTCCGAATCGTTCCTCACGCCCCCGGCAAGTAAAGTAATAGTAAATAACCAGGCCTTGTTGCTCCTCACGATATACCTTGATGTCCCGATCCTTGAGCGCCGCCCTATTGACCTTACCATCTGCTACTACCATATCCTCAATTACACGCTGAGACATGGCGTAGGCCCTCTCAAGTAATGTGCCCATTATCTTTAACTCAGCGCCGCTCTTTTGCAGCATCACGAGTAGATTTTGCAAGACTACACTGTCCCTGACCAACTGTCTATCCACATTATCAATTATTCCTGTTACCTTTTCGCTCATTTTTTACACCTCACAAAAATACGAACGTTTGTTTGTATTATATGCGATACACGGATAAGTATTCAAGAACTGCAAAAAGGATTATTATCCAATATGTAGAAGTTAATTCTTGGAGGTGAAATATGTATACATACATAAATAAAGCAATACAGGCTTGCAAACCGCTGTCGCTGCTGCTGGATGATGGGTCAAAGCTCTCGGGGATGCCGAGCTGGCCCGAGGATCGCAGCAGGGTTAAGATCAAAGCACATGGCGGCGCAGCGTGGATTCCGCTAGCCGACATCAAGCACGTAACTACATAAACGAAAAAAAGCCCACCGACCGTATAGGTTAGTGGGCTTTTTTGTTATAAGCATGAATTTAATAATATCTAATGTTCTTTAGTTTAAATAACCTTGTATGCGCGGAAATAATTCTTCATAGTACTCATCCGGAGTTATTTCTTGATATGCAACAAATTTGGCAATCATTTTGTAGAAATCTTCCGGCTTAATACAACCAATTCCAGGTGGAGAAAAACCATGTGGTGCTTTATAAATAAATTTCAAGTTTATTAATGATGGTTTTTTGAATCCGTTTCTTGTTGAGTTTACCAAGTAGTACTCTTGTTCTCGCTGAGGATAAATTTCAACTTGGCTTGTGGTCGAAAGGAAATATGCGACAGAATCTCCAAATCCTAAATCTAGGGGTATAATTGTTGGATGACCAAATCTACTTGTATCGTATCCGCCATCCTTGAATTTAATTCCTCTTCTCATGAATATCGTTCCACAGCAAAAATCCATAAGCTAATAAACCACCAATTCCCCAGATTCATCTTTGTAAACAAAAAAGGATTGTCCTGTAACCTCATGTCCTAAGTTGCGCAAATCAGTGATGTCTGATGGATTCAGTGCTGTTTCCTTTATATTGTAGACAAAACGATTTCCGTTAATATTTTGTGAAGTGTGCGAGTCAAAATCAAAATCTTTGTGGGCTTCAAACACATCCTTCAGAGATCGGTAATATTTTTTTATAGCATCAATTTTAATTTCTGGATTTCTCTGCTCTTTCGCTTGATTCTCTAATGATTTCCATGGCTCTTCAGCATGGGTCAAGTCAACTAATTCATAACTAGACTTTTGTCCATAAATAAAGTTAACTGTCTTCAACATCTGAATTACTTCCGAGTTAACTTTTGAATCAACGCGATCACCGAAGTAGCTCACCATCGTTATTAAACTATTACGCTCCACTTGGTTATATACTTCCCTTACTACAGGCCCGAATTTCCAAGCTTCAATTCTTTCGGTAAATAACGGCTGATCGGTTACAGCTAAGTGCATTGCTTGAGAATAGAAAAGAAGCTTTTGTAGTTTGATTTTGCTATCCCATGATTCTGAATTAGTGTCCGAATTGTTAAGTATGAACCATTTCGCAATATCAATTGAACTCAAACCTTTCCACCTCCATTCTCAAAAATGCACAAGAACACATATTCTTATGATTTATCTCTTTTGATGCTAATCTTACACTTTCTCTTATTATTTGTATACCCACAAGGCTTTCTTTTTGAAAATTTTACATAATTATACTTTGACAATAGTAATTTCTCCATATTTGCTGTGATGTATACAAAAAAGCCCCCAACCTCATAGGTCAGGGGCTTTCGCATGTCTATAAGTTATATCCGCCGCTATCCGGCTTAGTGGGGTTGCTGATGATCCCCAATGTTGCCAGCAGACCCAAGATCACGTTAACAATGGTCATGATGTCCTGCTGCATGATGTCCGTGATCTCATATAGTCCAGTAACATGCCCCAGCAACTGCAGGAGCAGAAGCGCCTGTGAAATGATACTGATCCACAAAGCATAGTTCCGCCATCTTTTCTTTTTCATTGTAAATCCTCCCCGTGCTCAATATTTACTAACTGGCGCTCAATCTCCTCGATTCGAGCGGTGTTACCGGCGATCAACTTCAAAAAGTTGCGTCTCAGCCGGTTGATCACTATGGCCGTCTGTTCCCGGGTCATTTCGGCTCCTGGGTTATTTCCGTCAAAGTAGCCGTTTGCCACGGCTTCGGCCCAGTCTTTTTCAGCCCACGCACTCACCTTGCTAACGTCTCTCTGCTCCACCTTCGGTTCCTCCTTTGTTCCGGATCCGGACGCCCATGCTCGCAGCTCGTCCAGAGTGCCGTTAAATTCATTCAGGTCCACATTCCCAGCGATACCCGGCACCTTGCCCGCGTCGCTGTACTGCCAAATATCCCACTTGGACCATGCGGGGACATCTGTCGGCGGTTTGGTGTTATATCTGGCTATCCAGATTGGGTACTTGCTCAACTCTTTGCCAAAGTTATGCGCAAAGCTATTGCCCGTATAGATCAGCGGCTGCCGCCCGGTTAGGCGCTCAATCTCCTGCAAGAACGCCTCCGCTACATCATTGATTGCGGACCTGCTGATATTGCCCGGGTTGTTCTCATAATCCATCACCGGCGGCAGATCGAAGGCCACTCCGGCCGTCTGCATGGTCGCGTGGAAGTGCCTTGCCTCTACTCTGGCCGCTTCCATCGTCGTTGCATCAACAAAGTGATAGGCGCCGATCAGCACACCTGCAGCCCTTGCCGCTTTGGCATTAGTAACAAACTTAGGATCGACCCTCTTGGTGCCCTGGCTCGCCTTAATAAAGGCAAAGGCGCGGCCATCAGCCTTGACTTGCTGCCACTTGATGTCTCCCTGCCAATGGGATACGTCGATACCCTGCGCATTGCCTTGCTTACGTGCTTGCATGTCCTTATCCCCCTCTCGTAAAAACGTAGGTCACGATTGCAACGATCGTGCCACCCAAAACAAATTGAAGGAACTGCATCCACTGTTTCTGACTCGTGGTGCGTTCCTTAGCGCTGTCCTGCTGCGATTGCTGGAGCCAGTTAAACAGCTTCATTTCCAACGTGTCGATCTTGGACATTACCTGTTCAAACTGTATCTGCATAAGACGTGTGGAGTCTTTGAGTTCCCTGATCTCCGCTTCGTGACGTTCCCCTTGTTGCTCGATAAGCTTAAACCTCGCCTGATCCGCTATAGATTCCGCAGCAAGCCTTGTAAACTCTGTACTCATGGCCTGTAATTGTCGGCTTATCTCTTCCTGTCGCGCTTGGATCTCCTCAATGGTCACCACACCTTTCTCCGACATCCCATTCTCCCCCGATCAACTCTGTCAAAAAAGATAACCCCCGGACCCACTCCGAGGGCATAAAAAATACGCCTTGCGGCGCTGTCTCTGATCTCTATTCAGCTGGTGTTACCTCTTCGAAATTTTCTTCCAGGTACTCCAGATTGCACACACCCACGGTGCCGGTATTGGTCTTATAGACAAACTGACCGGGGATCGCCACTACTGTTGTAGTGCCGTTTTTAAGTGTGATGGATCTCAGTGATCCTGTCGGCGATACGTCCAATGTCATCCCCATGCCCGTTAGCTGGACGATCATCTGTATTGATGCAAAGTCAGTAAATTCAACAGCTCGTACAAAATCTTTGCTCTTAAACATCCTTATCATTGTCAACACCTCTCTAAATGTGATTAGCTTGTAATTCACCCCATGACAAGCACCTCGTAAAGAGCGCCCGCTAAGGCAACTGGCAGAGTGAATCCAGTGTTTGTTACTTGTGCAGGTAAAACATCTGCTTTAAAGTTAATCACTGTTCGCGAGGTACTTACGCCGCCTGTGAAATTTCCAAATTTAATCGTGTTTGGATAAATACCATCATCAAAATCAGCAGCATAAAAAGTAAATGCCCTATCGGCTGAAAATGCAGAGGGGTTGTACACTATGATTACACGTGGCTTAAAGGCAAGTCCAGTAGCAGTCAAGGAGTACATATTAGTTTCGTTCGAATTATCCGCATATTGAAACCTTGCTTGAACCGAATTCGATCTTATCTGCAGTTGAGCCATTAGACTCGGCTGAAGTGATCCGACCACTCCAAAAATATCAACCCCATTCCTGATATTACTAGCTACCAAATCAGTATCCCCCAACACCGTAATCGGACTACTATAATACCCCGCTGCCAGCGTTTGGTTGGTTGTTCCCGGTGTGACCGTGCCTCCAGCACCTCGGTTTGGCATCGTGCCTGTAATAGGTCCATTAGCGTTAGATGCCGTTTTACCCGTCAACAAATCAGCAGCTGTTGCATTACCCGTTGCCTTGATAATCGCGGTCATCTTACTAATAAGTGTCGCCCAAGAATCCGAAGTGGATGCCGATACCCCAAGGGCAACAAGCGCGGCAACCACTTCCGCTTTTCGCTCATTGCCAGCTGTTAAAGACGCATTAGCCGTTGTCTGTGCTGCGGCAGCTGCTAGGTTGGCAGCGTTGGCCGTATTCTGGGCGGCCAACGCTGCTTCATTGACAGTTTTGACAGCCTTCGGGGTTGCTGCTTTGTCCTCTGCGTTGCTGTTGGTGCTGCTGGAAAGCTGCGTCACGCCTTTTTCGGTCAAGGAAGCATCGCCGATATTTATCCCTGCTATCGCCTCAGCAAGCTCCTGCCTGGTAGCATAAACAAGTGACTCATCAATGTTTGCTGTGATATTCGCAGCGGCTCCGACAAAGACGTTCATGTTTATCGCCTTCTCGATTACTCCATCACCTTGGGGGGCGATGTAATCGGCGGTTGTACCTGCATTGGCGTACATATACAAAATCTCACCGTCATCGGGGTCAGTGGCAAATATACCGACCTCGCGCAAAAAGAACCCCGTCGTAACGCCTTGATTTCTCAGGGTCGCCCCAATGAGCGCTCTCGTTGTACCCGGCGGACGCCTAATCCTTTCGATTGCCAAGTCCTTCACAGGGGTAATCAGCGCCGTCATCGCCTCAAGAGACTGGCCGCTAAGCGATCCGCTACCAACGACCATCCTGGTATAGCTCAACTGAGCGCCCGCTTGCGCTTTTGCCTGCAGCTGCCGCCCTTTATTTGTTAATGCATAGCTCCATGAGCTCACTTAGATCACCTACCCTATTGTGATAAATTCGCCGATATGCAATGTGCCTCCGAAGTAAAGGTCATTAGCTTGAATGGTTTCCTCTAAGATGACAGATTCCAGATGAGCTGAAAGCCTTCGGACCGAATCGACAGCCCGGATGAACTCCTGTGCTCTCTCATTAGTCGCTGATTGGTCAGTGGTGCGCACCCGAAAGTATCCCGGCTCTCCGCCATATTCGAACCATTCCTCCACTTGCCCTGTTCCAAAGAGGATTTCTATCAGTTCCTCTACGGCCGCAGGCGTCCCCTTTCGGCGGTGAAATAAAAATGCATTCTTGACCAGTTCTCGCTTTTGCTCAATCGGCAGGTCTGGGTCGTAAAAGTCGACATGGAACTGCCAGGCTAATTCGTCGGCTTCATCGTCGTTCAATTGGTCGAGTCGCTGGAATCGAGGGAGTTTCATGATTTGCTCTGACAGTCCCTGCAAGCTGCTATCTAGTGCCTTTGCTGCTGCCGCTATGTTAGGATCCCGCTTGAGGTTATCTGGCAGCATATCAAGTATGCTGAGGCTCTTGAGATCAATCATCGGCAAGACCTCCATAGACCACATTGACTGCCGCATCCTGAGCCACCTGCAGCTCTCCTACATTCGTAAAGACTGGACTTGCGACTTCCACTCGCAGCGCCCCTGCCGACATCACCCGCCAGATCAATTCCGATGGGTTGATGTCTCGACCAAGCTTAGATTTTTGCCAGAGCCGATATGCGTCCACCGCCGCCGACACTGCATCTTGTATATTGACCGCTTCTGCCGCTCTCGCCCGATCCACGTAATAGGTGAGTGTAATGTGATAACTCACCGTTTCAGGCGCTTGTACGGTCACCAGATCAGTCAGGGGGCGTACAGTGCGGTCGTTGAGCACCGCTGCTACATCGTCCAGTACATCCTGTGACGGCAACCCGCCACCTTGGAGCAAAGGCACTACGACCACCTCGCGAGGCTCTGGAGAGGTAACTGCCACATCCACTATCGACGGGCTTGCAGTCATCGCCCAATACCGATAGGCTCCCTCTGGCCCAGCGACGGAAAAGCTCTCCGGGGCTGTCCTTATTCGCTCACGAAAAGCATTGTCTGTCTCAGCTTCAGCTCCTCCTGAACTTGCGGTCAGGTTGGTGGCGCTTTGGACAAATGGCAAGGGGTCAATCAGGGTATTGACCTGCCCGGGTAAAAAGCCATTTCCGGAGGCACCACCGACCGAACAATAAGCGATAACCGTCCCCGATACTCCACCTGCAGGGATCTCTATAACTTGGGCGGTCTCAAAGTAAATCGTCCCTCCGCTGCCTTGTGGACCTACTCGGGTGCCAGCCGGGATGATCGTTGCTGAGGTGAGCGGAATGGAGAGGTTAAATTGCAGGGTGGTGATTGCCGCCTCTTCCGGCAGTCGAGACACATCGTAAAGAGCGCCGATATGATCCAGCACCGAACCACTCGCATATTTAAGCAAGTCCACTTTTTTGTTGTGATTGAGCAACGCCTGCTGCTGGATGATGATCTGAGCCAGCGACATTAAGAAAAGCCTTCTCGGGTCCGCTGGATACAGGGGGCTGCCGATTAGGCCTTCGAAAATTGTTATGATATTGTTTTCGATCTCTGCGGCATCAACGTCCACAAAGTCGATATCCGTAAGTGTGTCAAAGCTGCTCAAGTCGTCGCCTCCTCTGCAAGAGCGTATTTAATGACCGGCACCAACCTACCGTACAAAGCTGACTCCTCTTCTGTCTCCAAAAAATCAATGCTCACAATCACCGCTCGTGGCTCCTGCTCCATGATGGCTGTTGTAATGATGCCGGCCAGCCGAGCCTTTAACACCGGGATAGGACCATCAAGGACATCGGAGTAATCAATGCCGATCGTCCGAGCTCCCGGAGACGATCCTAGATATGTGCTGACTATCGTCCGGATGTTCTGCCCGACTTCGGCAGCTGTTGACGCTGGAGCAAAGTCCACCCATGATCCCGGTGTGAGCATGTCCACTGTATAAATCATGCGTATTCCTCCAATGTGATGGATGCCGACGCCTTGAGCAGGTTGCCCCTATTGTCGATCTCAGTCCACGATTGCTCAAGGGATGTGATTTTAAACTTGCTAACCCCGATCCCTTTGCCGCCAATAATCAACGGCATTGCCTTGCCAGATCGCTCCAGCTCGACCAAGGCATCCAACTCTTTACGGGGATTGATACCGTACCGTACGTCCAGATGCATCGTAAACGAGACCGTATCCAGCCCCGGTCCGATAAATTGGGATACGGGCTTTTTTCCAAGCACCTCATGATTAGCCCAACGACTGGCAGAGGTGCGGGTGAACTCTGTAAAGGTGCGGATAGTATCGGGCGTAACTGTAAAGACGATGCTGCCCAAACTGCCGATTTGATTCACAATATCTCACCCGCCCTCTTAATTGATCCGGTCACTTCCAGATCGCCTTCGATTTTAACGCCCCCAGCAGCCTTTACAATGAGTTGCTTGAGCATCCGGTCATAATAGACCTGACTACCGTCTTCAAACCACACCCCCCACTGTTGTGGCGTTCCCGGGGGCGTTTCGTCGTCGGTGTAATAGGTGCCCAAGCAAAACCCAGCAGACCCGTTTCCAAGGAAAGCACAGAGCACGCTTTCCCCCGGCAAAGGAAGAGCATTGCCACGCCCCCAGCCGCCCGGCGTGAGGACGGGAAGTGCATCCGAGACCCGATCATCCTGATCTGGGAAAGTTACCCGCACCGTGCCAGCCGCAGCGTCTACGCTGGATACTATGCCTGCTTGTATGAATTTGCTCATTACTACCACCCCAAGACCTTTCTGATTTCCATTGTCGTTGTATATCCCCCGCCGTCGATCTGGTGTCTGCAACTGTCAATGATGTACTTCCCGTCAAAGCGTCCCCAGCCCACGACATCAATTGTAAGACCGGACGCCATTCGGATATCACCAACAAGGGTGAGCGAAGACTTTCCGGCCTCTTTATTCTTTTCACGAAGATTGTTACGTGCAAGACGCTGTGCTTCAGCTTGTGAGCTTACCTGTTGCTTGACCTTGAGCATCGGTCCTGTCTTAGGAGCGCCGGGAGGCGTGTAGGTGTACTTAATCGTGCTCTTGGCCTTCGGAGGTTTATACGATACCTCACAGGACCTGTATGCGGTATAAGCCGTCCCCCAACTAAAACGATAGGAGATGACGTTGTCTTTGCCCCGCTCTATTGTAGCGACAGCCGGCTTTTTCTCGTATTCTGCTTCATCAAACAGCACCAAGCTCCCTGATGCAATTTTAACCGCCACCCCTTCCTGCTTTGCTTGCTCATTCAAAAAGGCCAAGTCTGATTGATCGGACTGTTCAAGGCGATCATAGGATGGGTTCCCTGATGCTTCATAGATCAATTTTAATTTAGCCCGTTTGGCGATATCAGCTGCTATAGTCTTTAACGTGACCTTCTCCCAATCCTTGGAACGCTTCTCGCCCCGTGCAGAGGATCCTGCAGGTAGAGAGATAGCCTTAATCATAACCGTGTCAGGGGGTCCTGCAACCTCAATACTATCTACCTCAAATGATCCGAGTGGCAGAGACTTAGTCTCCCCAGCCTTACTCCAGTTAACTGTTTGTATCTCGGCCTTTATGGCATCACCTTCAGCCGGATTCCATGCGTTTTGCCATTTACGGTCGCGGTCAGCTAACTGGATTTGGATGTCATCCAAGGTTCCCGACGATGCATCGTTGTAGATAAACTCAAGTAAATACTCTGCTAAGTCCTTGGTGATCGTCTTGCCGTTATACGTGACCGCCAGAACTGCCCTGCGTGCATCCTGTACTGTTGACACGGCTATCCCTCCCGTTTCCATGGAGGTAGCTCGTCAGACTGCTCCGCCGGGATATCCGGCACTGTCAGCACTACCCCGGCACTAAACACCGCTGTATTGAGCTGTGTCGGATTTGCCTTCATGAGGTTGACCGCAAACCGTTCTTCCCCGAACAAACGAAAGGAGATACCGTCGAAGGTATCCCCTTGAATTGTGATGTAAGTTGTCATCCGAAACTCACCCGCTTTTGCTGCTCATAATATCGTTTCATCTTCTGTTCAAAGTCACGTTGCGACTCGGAGACCACCTGCCTGATTACCTGCTCATCAGCATTACCCTGCACAACAATGTGCGGGCTAAACACCGGGGCGAAGTTGCCGCCAGGGTTATATCCCAAAGCCTCCCCAGCAGCCGCATACAGCGACCGAGAGCGCCTTGAATTGTTCTCCGGGATAATCCATTCTGGGCTTCGACCTTCGCCCACCCATGCAAGCTCCGGTGACTCAACATAGCCCCCATTGGCGTAACCATTAAACCCGGGATCACGTAGTTGTATCTGCTTGAGTGCCTTGCCTGCTGGAGTCGAAAAGTCAGGTACCTGCCCAGTCTGCTGCCAGACAAGTTCGATATTCACCTTTTTCGCATCGGGGATCATGTCCATTTCCCGGTTTAGTTCGGACATGTTTTGCATCGCACTTTCAAATTGCTGCTTTTCGGCCTCGGACAGCTCGGCATACTTTGCTGCGTAATCCGTCAAAGTACCGCCCAAATCCAACTCGATTAGCTTCTTCTGGTTGTCATAGTAGGATTGGAAGCTCTGTTCAGATTTCGAAATTTCCTCTTGAGCCTTTTTCCAACTCTCGAAGTTACTGTCGATAGCCTTCTTGGCCTGTTCAGCATCGTACTGCATATTTGCAAAGTTTCCGCTGTAGTCAAGCCCCGTGTCCTGGTAAATTTGTTGCGCCAGTTCGCTTAGTTTCTGGTTTACTTCGTCATATGATAACGCTTGGTTGTTTACAATTTCGTGATGCTTGTTGAGATATTCAGCATATTGAGCGTAACTTCTCTTAGCTTCTAAATATGCTGCGTCACTTTCAGCTAATTTTTTGTTCAATTCGTCATACTCTTCTAATAGAGTTGGGAGGTTTTGTTGAGCTTCAAAAACTGACATTTCCATCTCTCGCCGTTGCATTTCTGATCGAGAACTGTTCAATTGATCAGCGAGTCCTAACTGTTCCCGGAATCTATCACTCTTCGCGTCCTCTGCCCGCAGTATATCTGGATTTAGATCGATCAGGTCCTGCTCCACAATCGCTAACTTTCGCCGCGCCTCTGTGAGTTCATCAGCGGGAGTTTTGGTGTTTTTGATCTTAGTTGTTAAGCGATCGTACTCGGTTATTAGTTCCTTGGTTTTACGTGTCTGTGTCTCTACGCCCGAGTAATCGTCATAAGCCTTGTCGAGTGCATCGCCCATGTTAATGAGTTCTTGCCGCGCCTTTTCTTGGTGCTTCTTGTAGGCGCTGACCACTGTTGTAAGTGCCCCAACGCCAAGAACAGTCCATCCAATAGGGCCACCTAACAACCCAAGCGCCCCGCCGAACTTTCCGACATTGCCAGCCGTTCCGAGAAACGTCTTGCTAACCTTCGCCAGGTCCTTGCCCATAGACACCGTATTTTTTGCCAGCATGCCTGCAGGTACGCTGAGCGCGAGCGTCTTTATGACATCCTTGTTTTCGGATGCCCATGCGGCTAGATTTTGCAGCACCGGCAGCAGTTCCTCACCAATCGGAATAACTACTGACTCCATTAATTCGCGGCCAAGCTTTTGGATATCCTTGGTCACGCTGGTGTAACGTACATCTTCGATCTGCTGCATGGTGTTTGTCGTCTTATCAAACTGACTGTTGACCGTAGATAAGGAGTCCATCACCTGCTGACCCAGATCCTCGTACTGTGTACCCATGATGGCAATACCCATCGTTTGCTTTTCGATAGGATCTTCGATCGCCGCCAATTTGCCGAGTATCATGTTGAGAGCATCGGCTCCGCGCATCGACCCGCTTGACAGACCATCCAGCACCTTTTGAGAGTCGCCCAATATGGAGGCAAGCGCCAGCATGGAGTCAGCACCTTTTTTACCGCCAGCCTTAAGGTTTTTAACCAGCGTCGCTGCTGTACTCTTATCGGTACGCGCAACAAGCTCCTGGTACTCCTTGGTTGCCTTGGAGCCCTTAGAGAGAGTCTTTGCAAACTCATCGATATCAGGAGGGGCAAAGAGCTGAGCGAGTGCATCTTGTGCATTGGCGTCTCCAGCGTCCTTGATGCGGTTGTCAAACTCCTTAACCATGTCCGCAACCTTATCGAGATTCCACGCGCCCGCATCCAAGCCGGTGGCGAAAAAGTCAAACATCTCGTCTGCCGTAAATCCAAGGGTCTTAAACTGCGGTGTGAACTCGTTGATGGAGTCCAACAGCTCACCCGTGCGGTCTAATCCCTTTTGCGACCCCTGGGCGATCAGGTTATAGGCGTGCTCAGATGTAAGACCAAACTGCCGCATAAGCATGTCGGCTGATCGGACAGACTCATTGACGTCATGACCAAAGGTGTCGCGGAGCATTAGTGCGTTCTTGGTAGTTCGCTCCAGCTCGTCGCCTGATTGCTTGGTCGTCCGTTGGACATTGACAAGAGCATTTGCGATGTCGTTAAAGCCCTCGCCCAGATTAACCTCATAGATGTCCTTAGCGATATCTTTAAACTCGGCCATCTGTTCGACGGTCGCCCCGGTAGACGCGCCCATCTGATGCACAGAGTCATCAAGAGCGCCGACCTCGCTTATCATGTTCCCAAACATATCCCCGACGGTCGTAATGATCTTGTGTGCGCCGGTGAATTGGAGCGTTTTTTCGAATACTTCCCCGAACTCCTTGGCATTCTCCCGGAGCTCACGAAAGGCGCCCTGTGCATCCTCTGCATCCCGCGCAACCTTATCCAAGCCTTTTGAACGCTTAAGTTGATTAAGGTCCTTGTCGAGACCTGTGACATCCCGATTAAGATCATCAAACGACCGAGTGAGTCGGGGGTCGATTTTTCCATTCAGTTCGAACGACATTTCATACTGTTTTTTGTTTGCCATGGTCAACCCCCGCTCTTCCTCAGTTCTTCGATTCTCTCATTGCGCTTTCTCACAAACTCATTGCGCGCCTTATACCATTTGTAAATTTCACGGATTGATCGACCCATGTATTCAAGAGGAGAGCCGCCGACCTCAGCAATCACAATGCAAATCTCCATTAGCTCAGCCGGCGGATCTTCGGTCAATCCCAATCTCGCAAAAAATCCCTAGCCGCTTTGGTCACCCTGTTAAAGTCCTTTGCAGGCAATTTTTTCATGCAGTTGTAGTGGACTCCCAGCGCTTTGGCAGCCAGCACAGCTTGATACGCCGGATGCTCTGACTTCATGTATGGGATAAAATTCTTCCCCTCGTTAAGAGCGAGAAAATCCGACTCAAGTGAGACGATCTCATCGCCTGTTAACCTCTCGAAATTCAAGTCAAGTTCCTTGTATTCGACACCTTCCCAAGTAAAAGGCCGGGACAGCTTGATCACCGTCCCGGCCTGCTTAGTTTCTTGCACTACCGTATCTGTATTTTCGGATTCCTTCATAACCATTTTTCTCCTCCTTATGCCAGGCCGAGGGCCTTGCGGACATCAGACTGTACGTCAACCCCATTAATGCGACAGATGTAATTAAACTTATCCAACTCAAACACCTCATCGCCCTCAATGAAAATCTTGAGGTATGTGAGCTCGATGGTATTGGTTGTGTCGGTTGCGGCGTTAACTACCAGCGTGCCTAAGTCAATGCCTTTGCTAAAACCTCTAGCAACGACCTTGATTGACTTGGTAACCTTATAGCCCTTTGTCTTATCGAATTCTTTAAAAGCCCCTCTGACTTCAAGCCCTGTTACTTTGGGGCTTATAAAAGCAAAGGCATCGCGAGAGATTGTTCTCCACGCAATGCCCATTTCTAGCGATCCGTAGTGACCTTCAGATGGGAGTTCAACCTCCCCCAAGATGCCCGCTCCGGATAACGAGTCCGTGAGATTTGCTAGGGATGGAAGCGTGATGTCTCCGACAGCAAAGTCGGTATTGCTACCCTCTGTAAACAACGCGACCCCATCCAGTTTCATAGGAATAGTTGCAGCCATGGTTTTCCCTCCTTAAGCCGCCGTTAATGCAGCCAGATAAGATGCGTCGTAAGCGACGATGAATTCAATTTCTTGACCAACAGATGGAGGAGTGATGAACACTCGGTAAACCACCTTGCCATTGCCGAGTTGATCAGATGGGTTATCAGACTCCCGGAACTCGACACGTCCACCGAGCAGATAGCCTGCACCTACCAGACCATTAATCCAGATGTTAGCATCATCGGCCACCGAACTGATCAAACGTGGATTGAGCGGATTGTCTACCTTGTTCCAGTGACGCAGGACCAGATTATTTTTAACGTAAGAGAACATCCGTCGAACCGGGATAAACGCCCGCTGTGCATCCGTGAACCCAGGATATGCTCCTGTACGGTTTCCCCATGCACGGAAACCATCCTGCCAACGTATCGCTGTAACAATGCCATTTGCATTGAGCGCGTTAGCCTGGTCATATGGGATGTTGACCGCAGTCCCATCGGCATACAAGAGAGCGTCTGCCGTAATAGGCTGGTTAGATGGGGTTTGAACCGGAACGCCCCCATTTTGCTGGTCGATCGCTACCATAGCAGCAGCTACCAGCGTGGACATGTGATAGACACGCCCTTTATAGCCAGCCATAGGATACGTGTTGGTCTGCAGGTGGTCGGTATACCCGTTGTCTTCTTTCCACGCTGCCGCGTCCACATACTTCTGGCCAGCATCAAGGTCGGTGATCGCATGAGCTTCAAACAGACCGTTGATGTCCTTAGCTTTGGCGACCATGACAGCGGCCACTGTAGGGTCGTCAGAGTATCCAGGAGCCACGATGAGGTTCGGTACAAAGGTAGTCTCGATAAATACGTCCTCGATCAGTTCCAGCCCTGTCCGTACTCCTGTTACAGCGTCAGAACCGCCGATGATCCGTGCTGCATTAACCGCCGAAGGATCTAACGATTTGTACCCCACTTGCAGAGATGTTGTGTTTGCAGGGATGGTTCCGCCCGGGATAATGGAGATTACCAGCTTACCTGCATCGTTAAACGTCAGGGCATAGTCCGTGTTCAGCGCGTAGGTCGTACCGCCTCCCGAGGCTTCGACGGTCACAGAGGCTTTCAACACGCCCTCTTTATCGATCGTGTGGAGCCCATCTGTAAATGTAGCCGCAGCTCCTGGAGTATCCTCCACATCATCCAGAGCCAGTACATTGACAAAGGCAACCGGACCCTGCTCGTTATCCACGAAGTGCGCATATGCAACTTCGCAAAGCGTAAAGGACTCCCAATTGTCGGAGTATCCAAGCTTGCGCTTGAAGTCCTCAAAGTCACTCGCAAGGATTACTTTGTTGACTGCTGCTTGAGGATCGGCAGCGAGATTGATAGGCGCCGTTCCGAAATAAACAGGCAGGGTGTTTGCCTGCGCGACAGCTGCTCTCTGGGCAAAGGTCTCAGTCGCTTTGATGCCATGAAATTCTACCATTCCTTACACTCCTTTCAGCGACTGAACAGCGATATTAAGCGCCGTTCCAGCCGTAGCGATTTGTTTTTGTGCTTCTCTCAACTCTGTCACCGGGACAAACAGTTTCTTGATCAGCGGATAGGCTGTGTACAAGCTCTCGTAATATGCTGGATGCCCTCCGATAAAGGTTTGATGTGTCCGGAGCGCTATGCCGTTCTTGCCGATCGGCGGCCCAATATAGATTAATTGCTCAGGAGGATCCTTTGCTTCGGCAACCTCATTCGTTTCAATCGCAACCAGCGGCGTAACTTCCTTCGCAATCGCAACCCGTTCCTGCGGCCCATCTTGCAGCAGCTCCTCTTTTTCAGAGCGATTTTTATTACCAGCCATGCTTCCATGCCTCCCTATCCATGCTAGGCAAATCCCAATTGGTAGACATGTAGCCCATCCAAAACGGATCTGCCTGCTCATCGTAAAACCCCATATTAAGCGGCAAGGACAGCCTGCACGGCCATCCCTCCCATGTTTCTCGCAACAAGAAAGCCCTGACATGCTCCATCAGATGTAACACATCCATGTAGCCATCGGGCCCGCTTCCCTCGCATCCAAATACAAAGTCAATCGTTGCAGTCCGATATCCTTCGTCGTTGTCCTCCGAGTCCACATACGTGATGATGATAAACGGCCACCGCTCATCCCTCTCCTCCGGCAGTGTAGTGTCGGCGGTAGCTGGTGGGATATCCGTAACTGGGAGCGACGGGAGACTCGGGTCATAGTCCGGAGTAGCCCTCGGAGGCAGATCCACCTTGAAGATGTTCGGGGCAAGCCGATGCGGGCCCAGAAACACCTCTTTGGTAGCCTCTTGCAGGTACTCCTGCAACTTGTCCATTAATGTGCTTGGTGTCATCCTAACAACCTCCCAATCGTACGATCCAATTCATGCGGCAGCCGCTTCTGCATTTCCTCGCCATAAATAGTTTGGGCATGCTCACGTACCTCTTCATTTGCCGCCATCGACGGCACCGCAGGGCCACGTAGTTCGCGGATCGGCAGCCGCTTCTTCCCTTCCCGCTCAAACACACCTAGATGCGAGCCAGCAGTAGCAATAAACGCTCCCGGAATGGGCTTCTTAGCGCCGCCCCGGAAGACAGCTGCTTTGACCGCCTTAGGTGGTTTTTTGAGTCGCTTGCGAGGAGTGACTGCGAACCGGATCAGAGGGATCGTATGCCCCTTTGAGGTCAATGTCGCAGACAAATGCTTGCCCTTCGCCTTCTTGATGCTGATCGTCTCTAGGACTTCCTTTTGCTTGACCAGGTACTTCTCCCTCACCTTGCGGCCGGTTTCCGTCTTAGCCCGCTGCGTCGCCCGGTTAATGCTGGACAGGACCGCCTGTCTGACGGCCTCGTCCATTTGCTTGAGCGATTTGTTGACCCGCTTGAGGTTATCCTTGATCTCGATAAAATCAGCCACGGTTAACCAACCCCGTTCTTTTGCAGCACGATTTTAAGGATGCCTGTGTCATTGGAGACGCCCTTGACCGCATATTGCAAAAAGTCCAAATAAAAACTCTGGTCAACCCGAGGGGTATATGCCAGAGTTTGCGGATCAATATGGATAATTGCATTATGGGCAGAGACACCATCGGCGCTCTGGATCGGCTTGCCGTCGAGGGTAAACTTCTCAACGATCATCTGCAGTTGGCGATCTTTACGGCCGGCCTTCTTAACCTCGTCAGTGTAGGTCGTGACCGTGTGCAGCTCCGCAAACTCAAGAGGGTTCATAAAGACGTTTTTGACGTCGAGCGCCATCTGATCCTTAAGGTTCATGGAGCACCACTCCTAAGCTTGGTCATCCTTGGTCTTAGCGGCCTTTTTCTCCTCTTCGATAGCTTTGAGCTCGATGAGGCGTTCTGCCTCTTCCTTTTTGAGTCCCAGCACTTCCTCGCCGATTTCAAACTGTCTGCCACTGTGAAGAACTTTTTCTTTTGCGATGTATCCCATAAAGATTTTCCCACCTTATTTTTAGTTACATAACCTTCGCTACATACCAGTTTTCGATGTTTTCAGGCACAGGGAACGGACGGCTTTGGAGTTCCAATGTGCGGACCGCCGTTCTTTCGTCCATAAACACCTGAGCCACAACCGGAAGATTAACCAACTTCATTTGCTTGTCGATTGCAACCGGGTTGGCTCCATACAGGAATTCAAATGGTTTGCCATCAGGGAGCATCACTATAGTTCCGTTTGGAATAAAAGGATGCTCTGCACCATTCTCGTCGGTGTAGTTGCCGGTATAACTGTAAAGGTCTACCCCTACATCACGCAGATAGCCATGATAGGTGACTCCGTCCGGAAGAAGACGGGTGTCAACATTACCGATATCAAGCCCCTTATTATCCAACAGTTTCAGAATCGCTGGGTGCCGAGTCAATCGTGTCATTGCATCATATGCACCAAGTACCAGCCGTGAAGTGCGGCCGTTCTTCTGCATGATGGATTGACGCAGACCATTAAGGAATCGGATTGGATCGGAAGCGTCGTTGCTCCAAAGATCGGTGCCCGAGAGAGTGATTTTGTTAGAGAAACCATAATCAAGTTCTTGCTCGACGCCTTCGCCGATCTGGATTACCTTTCCGGTGAAGATGAGCTGAGAAGCCATTTCAACCTTCCTGCGAATGATAGAGTCGTTGAGCTCCACCATGTCCTTGGCGATCAATTTACGCTGACGAGTCTCGAAGCTGTCAGGAGCATACAATAACTCTCCAGCCTGCCGAGCTTTTAGGTCGTTCATCGTAATGTTCCGAGCCGGTTTAACCGGGACCGGCGCATACTGTTGAGCCTCGAATTTATCGCGCGCCAAGATTTTACCAGTCTGCAATTCGGAAACATACGGCGCGATTCGATTCTTACCGCGCATTGTTTGGATTTCAATTTCTGTGGTTAAGCCGGTTTCACCTTCGGAAAAGAAGGTTTTTGTGATATACTCCGATGTCGTCGGCAGCGCTGAAACGACTTTAACGAGTTGTGGAAATGAGTAAATGTCTGGCATGTGTTTTATCCTCCCTTATTCTACGATCCGTTTTGTGATGAATCCGATCTTGCGCATGGCTACATCATGCGTCTCTATCGTATCTGTGCCGCCAAAGATGAGCGCATGGCGGTTAAACTCACCGCTGGTGAATCCAGTGGCCCTGACATCTTCTGTCGTGGCATCGACTTCCTGGTCATCCAAGATAGCGAACGGTTCTTGGGATCCATCGGTCTTGGACGAATCGACAGGTGCTACGATGTACATACCATGGTACTGATCGGATTCAGGAAGCTGATCGATAACACCCAAAACAGTACCGCGTTTCACGATTCCGGCCCCCGACTTTACGATGACGGACACCTTCGTTAGCGGCTGAACATAACCGGCTATTAATGTGTCGTAAGGTTGGCTTTCGTATGCTGGCATGATTACTTACCCCCTGTTAAACGTTGGATTTCTGCGGTCACTTCGTCGACCTCAGATTGAGCTTGCGCTTCTTCTGCTTCTGCTTTCGCTTCAGGCGTATCAACATCCTGGGACAGTACGTCTTTTGCATTACTTGCTTCCGAATCTTCCTTGCGGGCTTGGGCTTCGCTGGAAATACGTTCAGTTGAAGCGTTGACGATCTCGATTGCAGCCTCAGCCGCCGTTTTACCTGCTTCGATTGCCTTTGCTACGATATCAGCAGCTCCCGGCGCCTTTGCCAGGGCATTCAGGCTATTTACGCGCTGGCGTTCTTCCTGGATCGCCTCGTCCTTCACCTCAGCTTTTACTTGTTCAAATAACTCCGGATGTTTAGCTCTCAATTCATTGATATCCATTGTCGTTAGTACCTCCTTTGTGTTTGCCTCTGGCACAGGCTGGGTAGCCATAGTCTCGGGCGTCAATTCTTTTTGATTTAAAGTCTTGGGGTTGTCCTGATTCATCGCCAGGATCTTAGTCCGAAACTTGTCCAAGATTGCTGGCGGTAATTCTGCCGCAAGGTTTGCGGTTGCAACAGGCTCCACCTCTTCGGTGGCAAACATGACTTCATCGGCAAATCCTAATTCAACAGCTAGCTGTGCATTCATGAATGTCTCGTTTTCCATCAACTGTCGAATTTCTTCACGAGATTTGCCTGTCTTTGATTCATAAGCATTGACCATGGCTTCGTCAACGCTTTGGAGCATCTGCATAGTTTGCTGGTGATCCTCTTTGTTCCCGTCCGTCCAAGTCGCTGAATTATGAATCATGATTTGAGCGGTTGGAGCGATCAAGATCTTATCACCGGCCATGGCAATCACCGACGCTGCACTACCAGCAATTGAAGGGATTTTTACCGTAACAAATCCCGGATACTCTTTGAGCGCAGTGTGAATTTCTGAACCCGACCAAGCATTGCCGCCACCGGAGCTGATATAAACGTCAATATCATCTCCACCTGCCTCTTCGAGAGATTTGTGAACGGATGACGGACTGATATACGGAATTTCAAGCCAGTCATAGATCCAGGCATCGCGATCCCCAACAACGGTACCGTTAAGCTTAATTTTCTTTGGCATATTTCCTCATCACCTCCCTTCCCCAAAATCATTGATCATCACTGTCATCTTCTTCATCCCCGTTATTCGACGGAGCTGGTGAAGCAGTAGCTGCTGACTTTGCCCCCTCAGTCAAACCGAGACGAGTCAGCGTCGCCAACTCATGCGATCTCTGCTGGACGTTCGATTCCCACTGACCTCCCGTAAGCTCAGCGGTCTCTTTCTCTGCTGTGCTGAAGTTATGTTCAATACGAGTAACTGCGGCGTTAACTTCCTTGAGAGGATCTAGCAAGCCTTGGCTTGGTCCATTCCATTCCGCCTTCGTATAGGCGCGAAAAATAGCCGGGTCATCAAAGATGCCCGGTGCGTCAATACGACCTTTGGTCACAGCTTCCACGAACCACTCCTCATAAATTGGCTGACAAAAAGCCGATGCAAGCCATACCCGTCGCATTCGGAACATCTTCCATGCTTCGAGCAAAGCCGCACGGCTCGCTGTGTACGATGAGGTAAAGTGTTTTACCAGCAATTCATATGGAATTTCAAGAGCAGAACCTATTTGTCGCAAAATTGCAGTTACAAACGGATCAAAGTTACTGCTAGGTCGGGTCGGGTCGGCAAAGGTCGCCTTTTCTCCGGGGTCTAGTTTTTGAACTGTGCCCGCACCCATCTTGATGTCTTGAGGGTCGGCGTATCCATCGTCAATGTTGTCGGTATCCGGCGGTTCTAGTCCGAACGCATCCAGATCTTCATCAGGAGTTTCAATAAAGACCGTAAACATGGACTGGATTACAGCCGCGGTCAACTCTGCTTCCGTGTATTGGTCAAGCTTTTTTAAAGCTTCAATCACCGGAGCAATGATAGGCACGCCGCGCCGCTGATCAGGCCGTTCAGATTCCATCAGATGGAGGACGTTGTACCTACCTGATTTCCCGCCTCTTGCCAGAACACGGGTCCATTCCTGCTCTCCACCCCAGAAGACTCCACCACTTCCTGGATGTCGGCTGCTGAAATGATAAGCAACCACCATCCCATCTGCATCAACCTCGACACCAGCTTGAACTTTGTCTGTGCTCACTCCATTAGGATTGCTGCATCTGTCTGCTTCGACTAATTTAATCTTTAGATCATAAGTGGAAAATGGTCTCTCGATCAAAGGAAGTAACGCAAAGACATCGCCGCTTTTAAGCTGCGAGATAAACGCCAGTTGCTGTAGCCCATAGAAATCATTGAGACCTGCAGCATCGCAGTTTTTAGAATCAGCCCAAATAGACCATTCCCGATCTATCTGCTTTTTCAAAGCCGCAGCTTGTTCGTCCGTTAAGTTCAGGAATTCCTTATCAAAGGCCGGCTTTAACTTTAGCCCAGTCCCCACAACATTTGTTCTCAATGTTTTTATTGCCCCAGTTACGACGGATCCCCCAACAGATAAGTCGCGAGATCGGGCGCGTAAAGTCTCCAAGTGATCATGTATGTCTGCGTCTGCATCGCCGATGTCGGGATTCCATAATGCCGTGGCCTTCTTGGTGCGGCTGGCTCCATGAGATCCATATCCTTGGGCAAGGACCTGAGCGACCTTCTCTTGACGGACAATTTCAGTTCGAGCCTGAGCGCGTTTTTTCGCATACTCTGGAGCAAAGTAGCCAATGACCTTATCAACCCGATTCATATATCAAACGGGGTGAATGCTCGAGTTTTCTTTCTTCGCCGTTTGCCCGGATTCTCAAGTTCGTCAACGATACGGCCCCAATAGCGGATGCGCTCAAGAATCGTCGGCATGTCTACTCTAGTCAACGATCTTCCCGCGATGCTATAAGACTGTCCGGTTGCGAGTGCGAGCTCAGCAGCACGCCAAGTCTGATAATTCAATCTTGCTTCTTCCAATGTGATTTTTGGCATTTCCCTTTTCACCTCCTTCTCAGGGTTTACTATCTACCTGCCGAAACGCGTTTCTTGCCCTTCTTTCGGATTCTCACCGAAGTGTCTGGGTCGATTTTCGGACCGTTTGGTTGCTGCTCGATAGGTAATGATAGGTTTGGTCGAAGTAATTCGATCACCGCCCGGTTATAGACGGCTAGGTCAAATGGCTCGTTTCGGTCCCGAGTTTTCACCCAGACTTTGTATTTGACTCCTTCTTTCACAACCGTTTGTTGAGTCTCAGCTGTAAGACCGAGGAAATATTCTTGCGTGTATCCCTTTTCCTCGTCATTAGGAAAATGACAATAGAGCGGCCCAGGCTCAGTTACCTTGAGGCTATCAAACACCTTAACCTTCCCGTCATCTACCCCCAGATGGATCAGCATAGCTTTCTGGATTTGCGTCCTGGTATGTTTCGCAATGAAGGGTACATGCTCCGCTGTCTTAGGATTAATCCCTTGTCCTTTTATGGAATATATCCGACGATATTCACGTGGCTTGGTGAATTCATAAACTTCTTTTGTGTAGTGACCCCCAGAGTCCATGCAAACTCCAATAATTCGAAATTCACGACCTCCAGGGCCAATCCAAGACCGGCAAAGGAACCTGTCAAGTTCGTTCCAAATCTGCGGCTGGTCCAAATCCCCATAAATCCGTTGATATTCGATTCTCCAAGATTCTTTTCCAGCTCCCCAGCCTGTAACCTCAACCTCAAAACGATCATCCTGAGTGTCGACAGCCGCGGTGAGCACCTTGACACCTTCAGGCACTTCATATTCATATCGTTCACGGCGCTCCATTAGTGTCTTTTCGTCAACACCCTTGACCTTGGTTTCCCAAGGCTCTCCAAGAACCGTGTTTACAAATACTTTGAGCTTATCAATGCCTTCTCTTTTGGCAACTAAAAAAGCCTTCGCTACCTCGCGCCAATCTGACCACGGGCTGGAAAGCTGATTGATATGGAATCCGCGACGGGTGGAATGCTCTTTCTGAGCGATCCATTGCCCTTCTCCGCGCTTCCAATCCTTCTCTGAGCCGAGCATTCCGCAATATGCGCAGCGGTGTTCTGCTTTGGTAACGACGATTTCGCCGGACTCGGAGACATAGTGTTCAAATGCAATACCACCATCCTTACCACTCTTGAACTTGAGCGGCTGGAGCTCTCCGCAATGCGGACAAGGCAGGCACCATTGTTCCATTGTGCTATTCTCATATAGTTGGTTAATCCGGGAGGTTTCCTTATCGACTGGAGTCGAGACAAACAAATGCCGCCGCTTATGACGGTATGTCTTAGTTCTGGCCGTCGCCAAGGCAATGGGATCGCCCTCTTTACCAGATGAAATAGGGAATCGATCTACTTCGTCACATAGCACAATTTGAATTGGCCGAGACGATAAACCTTCCGGAACGTTAGCGCCCGCAATAGCCACATAACCGCCTGGGAAAGACTTCTCCTCGATGGTATTGCTACTGTCTCGCGACTTGGCAACTCCGATCTTTGCGCGCAGCGGCTCGCAGTTATTAATCATTGGTGTAAGTCGCTTTTTGGAATATGCCTGAATCAGTGTATCGTTTGGCAGTACATGTAGGATTGGGCACGGCTCCTGATCGATATAAGATCCAGTCACATTCAGCAGGAACTCCGTTTTCCCAACTTGCGCAGAGGCCATGATCACAACTTCCTCCCATTTCTCTATGGAGTCCATAATCTCTCGCTGATAAGGGGCTCTGTCAGTTCGCCACGGTCCTGCTTCTGCACTGCTCTCGGTGGTTAACACTCGGTTCATGTCAGCCCATTCAGAGACTGTCAGACGGCGTTTCGGCTCCCATTGTCTGTTGGAGGTAGAGAATAGTTCAACTGTCTTCTGGGCTACCATGATCTATCTCGCCCCCAATCTTATCCGGGGTGTACTTTGCCAGGGACGTCAGCGCAGTTTCAATTTCACGGCGCACAACACCTTCCACGACTTCCGCCGATTCGTTTTCACATTCACTTGATATCCGGCTGGGCACTCCCAGCAAACGTGACTTTGTAGTCAGGATAAGATCGGACAGCAGCAGCTCAACATCTGCAGCAGCGTGCAGGTTGCCTTTCATCTGTTCCAGCTCAAGCGCCGCTTTCTCTGCCTTGGTCTTTTCGTGTTCCGTTTTATAGTCGATCAGGCGCGGCTTCTTGTCCTCTTCCTTTCCCCCAGACATATGCTCAACGTACGCCTGAATGGTTTCCCCCAGATTGTACTTGCCACGTTCAATCTGCTTTAAGATTCCCTCACCAGTGAGCTGCCGAACCCATCTATCAGACTTGCCAATAATGGCCGCCAATTCCCCGGTGCCGACGACCCTCTCATGCAGTTTATCTGCTTCCGTTTTCTTTTTGGCCATTACCTCACCTCAACTTCCGGTTTTTGATGTATTTACGCTCTAGCTCCCCTGGTCGCTTAATTCGAAGGATTTTTCACGGGCTTTCATTTTCCGGTGTTTTGAAACGGAAGCGGAACTAAACTTTTGAAAATAAATCTAGCGGAAAATCGGGGTCGTTCGCACCCGCACTCCGATTTATCCCCCAGAAGGACCCGTGACGCTCGCATTTGATCGCTGACACCCATTCCGACCCCTCCACGAGTGTTTATTCATCCTCGATTCGCTCGCGCTCTACAGTGCCATTCTGTGCGTCTGGTGATGCGTATAAATCAAGGTCTGTTAATAGCGAACGAATAACAGCATTCACTTCGTCATGCACCTGAAGCCCCTCTCTCATCGTTTCTACAAGCTTTTCGATAACCTTCAGTTTCAGCGTCACCTTCTCTCGCACCTCAAACAGTCCTGTTTCACGCAAGTTAGCGGCGTAGGATGCCGGCGTTCTTTTGTTATTGACCGACGATCCTCCTTGTGGTGGCGGTCCAATAGGGTTATTGCTTTTCGGTTGATGCATATCATTCACCTCTTCAATTTCATTTAGTAATGCGATATTAAACATCAAGTATTGATGTTCTAACTTGTAATAAGCGATCTTCTTGGCTTCCTCAACCGAGAAGACATCCATTATCGCTCCATACACTATCCGGGATAGCTCGGCGTTGTCGTATGCCTTATCCTCAATTCCCACCGATCCGACCAGTTGATTGTCTTTATCGTAAAACATGAGCACCTGAACTCTTTCAGTCTCCATACCTATCACCCTTTCTTTGCATATAAAAAGGCCACTCGCAATTGAGTGACCGCCATAGCCGTATTCAGTTAGAATTGATCGAACATCCTTTCATCGAATCGCCTG
This sequence comes from Paenibacillus brevis, assembly GCF_018919145.1. Taxonomy (GTDB): domain Bacteria; phylum Bacillota; class Bacilli; order Paenibacillales; family Paenibacillaceae; genus Fontibacillus; species Fontibacillus brevis. The sequence goes on along the minus strand of NZ_JAHLQJ010000010.1, from coordinate 32,689 downwards.
TATGAAGCATAGAGGAAAGGAATGATGTTCCCGTTATTATCTGGAGATAGGTGTTTAAAATGATCTCTCACCTGTTCTTCCCACAGATCTATATCCACTCCATTTGATTCTATATGCTCGATTTGAGAAAGAATCCAATGATGCTGTTCTTCACTCACCTTCATATGCTGCTTCTTCATATTCCGTTTAAAATGCTTCAGGTATATTTCGATAAATACGTGATCTTCCTTTTCGAGATAGGTGTATATTTTTTCTTTATCTTCTTTCTTTAATTCTTTTTTTATATGGGGGTCTAATGAGTCCTCTAAATAGAGGTCTAACGAGTCCCCTTTTAAGAGGTCTAATGAGTCCTCTATTTTATCGGTTTTCTTACGATTAATACGTAAATATCTGCGTTTCCCTTCTTGCCTAGCAATGATCACGCCAGCTTCAATCAGCCGATTCAATTCCCGTCTGACTTGTCTTTTATCACACTGGGTGAGTTCAGCGAGAAATTCGAGGGACAGCCAGCGTTCTATTTGCTGGTATCCGAATGTATGTCGAATGATCGCATTTACGATCCGAAACTGCGTCATATTCAAATCGGCAGTCATAAGGTATTCCATTAGCCAATGCGGCACTTTGACGTAATTCTCTTTTGATTCAGCCATCGTGCATCGTCCATCCCTCCGTTCACCATTACTTTACTTCAAACCATTCATAACCATGAAATACAAACCGATAAGACTCACCGCTGTTGCTACAATTCCAATAATCTTACCGTTAGCCTTTAGATACCATAGTATAAGCCCGGCTGTAACTGTAGGCAGCAGTATATACAAGGCAATCAATTTGATGAAATTCATCCCCATCAAATTGTCGGGTTTAACGCCTTCAAATAAATTCATTAAAATCCACCTCCGTTGTCGATGTAATTCGACATTTGGGAGGATTACCCTTTTGAGCAAAAGAAAAAGCACCGGTTAGGGTGCCTTAACTACTAAGTCTTCTCTTTGTAACTGCCTAACTTTCAATTCTCTTGGATCAAACGAAAGCCTCATATCATTCTTCTCTCGCTCTTCTTTTTGATGTTTAAAGAATAATAAAAGAGCCTCTTCAGTTGATTCTGCTAATATAAGTTCAACTTTATCGAACCATTCAACCATGTAGAAATACTTGTACTTAATCTCACTCACCTCCCAGCATCAAGTTTCGACGCCAGGAGAGTATTTCCTTCTCGACCAGCTTAATGCAATGCCGATTTTTCCAAGTCAGCCCAAGCATCTTCAATGGACGCTAAGGCTTCCTCTTTTGTGGAGCATGTCTTCGTGAGGCTGCCGCCTGAATCAACCTCGGCCGGATCGGTTGCTGCGATAACTGCAAGATATTGTCCGTCGGGCAGCTCAGTATAATGTGCTGCATACATCTTGCCGCCAATGTTTCCATGTTTTACTGATTCCATGTGTAATTTCAAAAAAAATCACCTCCATCAGCGTATTATACAGGACATATTCGCTGTATTCGAGGTTTTTCCTGCAATTCCCAAGACATTAAAAGCCGCTTTACTCAGGCAGCGGCAGCCTCCACGATCCAGCCTTTATGCGCCTATGCGTATCTCAGCGCATCCTCGTGCCTGTGGTCAGCACACCCATAAGGGGGAAAGGAGATCGGCACCCTGTTTTATTGGCAGGCTTGGAGTTAATAGAATTGAAAACCAACGGCTGGAGTTGAACCAGCAGCTTGCGGTTGGCTACCGCATGTGTTTACCCGTTACACCACGTTGATACAATAAATAGCGGTAATTATATCGGCTACCGCCAATCCGTCCGGTTCAGGCTTTTTGTAGAGGGAAAACAGCACCGGCCAACGCGAAACCCTCACATTAATAAAATCGAGCAGCGGGACTCGAACCCGCATCTGCAGCTTGGAAGGCTGCGGCCCAACCTTTAGACCATACCCGCATAAGTAACAGCATGCCGCCTAACGGCTCGGGTGGTCCATTGCCAGCATGCTGCACCATCTACCGCCCTGACGCGTTCGCGACCGCTTTGTCAGGGCGAGAGTAGGGAGATATCGGATCGGAGCTTTGCACCAATAAAAAAGGCCGGCGCATCTGCCCGACCGTTGATGAGGCGTGTACGCCCCGTGGTGTCCGTCTCTCGAATCTCCATGGTACAAATATAACAGGTTAAAAGCTAACGAAATCACTAACATTTATATTCTTTTTAGATTATTTTTCTAACAAAATGGAACAAAAACCAACTTTTGTGCCCTGTGAGCTTATTTCGTTGTAGACCGTCACCTTATTTGCTAAAATGGGGATATTTAAATGTTTGGACAAGGAGGTTCGTGAATGCCGGTATACCCTTATACAAAAAAAGGTAAGGAGCATTATTATTATGCATTCGAGGTAAAGAAAAGAGATGGCGGACGAAAAACCATCAAAGAGCGTGGATTTGAAACTAAAGGGGCCGCTCGATCGGCTGAACGTCAGGCTCGCGTTGATTGGGAAAAGGGGCAATATGTTGATCCCTCAAAAATGACCGTTACCGAATACATGAATTATTTTGTGGATAACAAACAAGACCTTTCCCCAGAGTCGCGGGAAACCAATAAGGGACACATCAAAAACCATATCACCCCTGTGATCGGAAATATCCTTTTCCAAAAACTTACCGTCGACGATATCGAAAGACTTGTCAAATCGTTGCAAGAGAAGGTTCTTGCCCCAGGAACCAATGGGGCCACGGGAGATAAGTTGGCTGATGGTACGATCAGGAAAATATTCAATTTGGTACAGACCGCATATAGAGCAGCGCAGAAGAAAGAATTGATTGTAAAGAACCCTTTTGATCTGCTGGATGACGGATCAAAGCCGCGGGCAAGCAAGCCAAAGGTTGATTACTGGACTGTCAATGAGGTTAAAAAGTTCTTTGAAGTGTTGGAGCATCGACAAAAAATTCTATTCGTCTTGGCAATTTATACGGGGATGCGCAGAGGTGAAATCTTAGGTCTCCGTTGGAAAGATGTAGACATGAAGAACTCTCAAATCAGAATAAGACAGACACTCAAGCCCAAGGGGCGCGTTAAAGAAGGCGGCAAGAATCAAAACGCTGAAAGGTCAATAACGTTTTCAAAACATGTAAGCAGTGAGTTAAAAAAGCACAAAGCCATGATTGTACAAGAATGCTGGGAAGCAGGAAGGGAATTCAAAGATGATGGGTTTGTAATTTGCGACCCTGACGGAAAGCCTGCAAGTGTTGGCAACTTCCATAAGTTTTGGAAGAGAGTCGTTAATAACACCAACATGCGCTATATCAGATTTCACGATCTTAGGCACACTTGCGCCTCTTTGCTACTTACATCAGGCGCACATCCGAAGGTTGTCCAGGAATTACTTGGGCATTCGTCGATCAAAGTTACCTTAGATCTGTACTCACACCTCATGCCAAACATGCAAAGTGAAGCGGTAAGTAAACTTGATGAGATGTTAAAATGATGTCCCTTAAATGCCTATAGGGACACTTAATTTTCTCTGATTTCCTACCAAAAAACCTACCAAATAAGAATTACTACCAAAATAAAAACGCCGATTCCCTTGATATAGTTGGGATTTCGGCGTTTTTATATATTAAGGGACATTGTTCCTGCCCCGAAGGATGCTATGAAATTGATAGTTGCACTTTGGATGTTAACATTTACCCCATGAAAAATCAAGGAGCCCTTTCACACTGATGCATAATTCATTGCGGATCGAGCGACAATAGGGTTGATTTCAGTCTGAAAAGATACCAATCACAGGAGGAAAATACGATGGCAAAGCCTGACGATCGCTCAGATAATCTTGAGAAAATTCAAACAAACATCGGAAATACGATTCAAAACTTCCGGGAGAACGAACAGTATTTAGCCGAACATGCGGAGGAAATCTCGTCGCAGGAGAAGCAACAGCTCGAGGCGAAGAACCAGAAACGCCTGCACGCCATTGAAGGCTTCCGCGAGGAAGCCGAGGATGAGGCCGATCAAGCGGACTAAAGTTATACACGGCCGACTTTTCAGCTTTCTTGACGAAAAAAAGAACCGGAATATAGTCCGGTTCTTTTTATATTGTGTTACTCTCTTATGCCTCGTCCCACACCGTAACTTCCTTCATCTTGTCCCCAGGACGGACCTGATCCACAAGTTCCATACCCGAAGTTACTTTACCGAATACGGTATGCACACCGTTCAAGTGCGGCTGCGGCTCATACACGATAAAGAACTGGCTTCCGCCGGTGTCCTTGCCTGCATGCGCCATCGACAATACTCCACGCTCATGCTTGGTTGTATTGGTTGCTGTTTCACATTTGATGGTATACCCCGGACCGCCTGTGCCGTTGCCTGTCGGGCAGCCGCCTTGAGCGACGAAGCCCGGAATGACACGGTGGAACGTCAAGCCATTATAGAATCCGGAGTTAGCCAGCTTCTCAAAATTCGCTACCGTACCCGGTGCTTCCTCAGGCAGAAACTGAATTTCCACTTCTCCGCCCTTTTCCAATACGATTTTACCCTTTTTCATATCGGTCACTTCCTTCTTCATAGTTACAATTTGGACAAACCTATTACAGTGTACTATGAAAAAGCGCCGGGAGCAAAATCCATACGCTGATTATTTGAATGAGGGCTGCTTGACAATCCGCTCCGGAACCAGGTCACAAGCTGTAATATCCTCGAAGGACTCACGACGGACAACCAGATCGCTGTGACCGTCCTGCACAAATACAACTGCCGGACGGCGAATCCGGTTGTAGTTGCTTGCCATTGCATAGTTATAAGCTCCCGTGCAGGATACGGCCAGCAGGTCACCTGAGTTGACCTTCGGCAGCTCCAAATCCCAAATCAGCATGTCGCCGCTCTCACAGCATTTACCGGCTATCGATACGGTCTCCTCCACGCGGTCTAATCCCCGGTTAGCCAGCATGGCTTCATACTTAGACTCATAGAGTGCCGGACGAGGATTATCTGTCATTCCTCCATCCACAGCCACGTATTTTCTCACGCCAGGAATATCCTTGCTTGTTCCAACAGTATACAAGGTCGTCCCGGCATCGCCGACAATACTGCGCCCCGGTTCTACCCAAATTTCAGGAAGCTGAGGATAACCTTCAGCGAAGAACTTCTTCACCGCATCGGTAATCGCCTTCACATATTCTGCGACAGCCAGAGGAGTATCTCCCTCCATATAGCGGATGCCAAAGCCTCCTCCCAGATTAATCACCTTAAAGGTGACATCCAGTTCGCGCTTCACTTCCAGACTGAAGTCAGCTACTCTGCTTACCGCCAATTGGAAGCCGTCAACCTCGAAGATTTGAGAGCCGATATGAGAATGCAGTCCCAACAGCTTGAGATTACGGCTGCCCGAAGCCTGCTTCACTGCTTCAAAGGCAGACCCGTTACCGATGTCGAAGCCGAATTTCGAATCGGTTTGGCCCGTAGAAATGTACTCGTGCGTATGAGCTTCTACGCCCGGCGTTACTCTAAGCAAGATATTAACCGATACGTTCTTCTCTTCCGCAAGTGCCTGAAGCATTTGCATTTCAATGAAATTGTCTACTACAAAACAGCCTATCTGAGCGGATATCGCCATCTCCAGCTCTTCAGGAGTCTTGTTATTCCCATGAAAATGAATGCGTTCAGCCGGGAATCCCGCCTGCAGCGCAGTGTATAGTTCTCCTTCAGACACCACATCGAGAGACAATCCTTCATCATCAACAAGACGGCACATGGCCTTTACACAAAATGCCTTGCTGGCATAAGCCACCTGGAACGTCAGGCCGGAAGCTCGGAACGCATCCATATATTCGCGGCATCTTTGCCGAATGAGGGCTTCATCCATGATGTATAGCGGGGTGCCATAGGTTTGCTTCAAATCGACCGTATCACAACCGCCGATTTCCAGATGCCCGCTGGAGTTAATTTTGCTGGTACCGTGTAAATACATCTGTGTCGTCCTCCACTTTCAGTTTTTTTTCATCAGTATATCAGACATCTTGTAAACTGAGAAATGGATTATTCGGATTATCATTTGTGTTAAAAGGCGGACATGCCGTGTCAGTTATTTTTTTGGGGCATCCTGGTATGATCTCTGGTTTTGTTAAAGGAAGGCCGCTGCTTCGATACCAATACCGGCACACGCACCAGAATTCCGGCCAATGCCTTGGCATTAAACGGGATGAACGGCCACAGATAAGATGAATTGAATGATCTTTGAAAGGTGAGGAAAATGATAAAGGCTGTCACTCCCCCTACCAGGCCTGCTACCCCAAAGATCGAGACTAATACCAGCATTAGCAGCCGGACTACCCGGTTAGCCAGCCCCAGCTCATAGCTGGGGGTCGCAAACATCCCGATTGCGGCTACCGCCATATAGAGCACAACTTCATTTACGAATATGCCGGTCTGCACCGCAATATCTCCGATCAGGATCGCTGCGATCAAGCCCATCGCGGAAGCAAGCGGGGTCGGGGTATGGACGGCGGCCATCCGCATCAGGTCTACACCGAATTCGACCAGCAGAAACTGCGCAATCAACGGAATCTTGGCCTGCTCCTGAGGCCCGATAAAGGCCAGCGCCACAGGTTTTAGCTCCGGATGAATGACCAGGAGCAGCCAGAGCGGCAATAGAAATAGGGAGGCGAAGATCCCGAGGAACCGCACCCAACGCAGATAAGATCCCATAAACGGGGTCTGACGGTTTTCTTCCGCATGCTGACAGAGATCGAAAAAAGTAGTCGGGAGAATCATAACGCTTGGCGACGTATCCACAAAAACCACGATTCTGCCCTCCATCAGATGTGAGGCAACCACATCCGGACGCTCCGAATACCGGACCAGAGGATAGGGGTTCCAGCCCTTCTTCACGATGGCTTCTTCCAGCTGCTTATCAGCCAAAGGCAGGCCATCCAGGTCAACAGCCTGAATCTTCTTGCGTACATCATCGATCAGTGTCTTGTCGGCGATATCGTCAATATAGGCGATACAGACATCCGTCTGAGAGCGGCGGCCGACCTTCATCGCCTCGAATTTTAACCCCGGGTCGCGCAGCCTGCGCCGCACTAGGGTCACATTGGTTAGCATCGTCTCTGTGAATCCGTCGCGCGAGCCGCGAACCACTCGTTCCAGAGAAGGCTCTTCAGGGCTTCGCACCGGATAATTCCGCGTGTCCAGCACGATCGCGGTCTGCTCGCCCTCTATGAACAACACGCTCATCCCAATCAGCACATCATTAACGGTCTGGCTGAGAGAGTCCGATTTTTCAACCTGAACATGAGGAATATACAGATGGAAGAAGGAGTGAAGCGCACCGGATTCAAGATCATCCGGGGTCAAATAAGTTAGGCGCTTCAGGATTTCCTGCAAAATATCATCCTTTGCAAAGCCATTTATAAAGAACAAGGCCGTCTTCTTGCCGCCAAAGGTCATTTCGCGGAAAACCACGTCAAACCCTTCCTGAAGTCCGATCACCTGCTCCAGCGTCAGCTTAGTTGTATGAAGACTGGGACTGATCTTATCACTTGTCTGCCAATAGATTACGGATTCCTTCACACCATCGGATCTTTCGGTTTCTTTCTTCCGTTGCAAAATCTCTGCCCTTTCTTCCTCATCGCCTCCCCAGGAGATGCGTTCTGTTCCGTCCAAAAAGTGCGGGAAACTGTTCATCTCCTCGTGAAGCTGTTCCTTTTCACCGGTTCCTCCGCGTTCCTGACTCATCATTATGGATACCTCCTATGCGGTTACTGTCTATAGATGAACCATTCAAATAATGAACCCGCGACCTTGCCGCACACCATCGCATACAACAGCTGGGTCATGTATTTATGCATGTGTAGCCGCTTCGCGAAGATGGGCAGCACATTCAACACCTCAGTCAGTGCAGCGGCGAGCATTCCGATGAATATGCCGTTGAACAAGCCGACAATTCCGCTGCCAATCCATGGCCCGGGAACACTCCAATTCCAGAAATCCGCTGCCGTTCCCAGCAAGGAGCCGCCAATCATAGCCCCTTCATACCAATGGACTTTATTATAGGATCGGGTAACCTGAGCCAGTCGAGGTATCATATCAAGCACAATGAAAAGGGCAATCACCCCCGTACCAACGGCGATTCCCCCTGCAAAACCCAGGAAGACAACAGCCACTTGCGAGACCAGGATCATCAAGGCTGCTTCCCCTTCGACGTTGACGTTGACTCGGCAAGCCGCATCTTCTCATATTCCTCCGCAATGACATACTGATTCAGGTTTTCCTGGTACAGGTACATTTCCACCTCGAGCGGAGTCGGCTCCTCATTCCATTTCTTCTTGAACAAATGATTGAAGAACAGAATCATGCCGAAGCCAATGCCCAGCGAATAAGCGACTTGAAACAAATAAGGATGCTCGTCTCTATGCCCGGTAATCATCTCGACGATACGTATGTGAACCTCTGGCATACTCACATCCGCATGGAAATTCATAATGGTCAGTCCCGCACCGAAAAATAACAGCAGCCACACCAGGACGAATAGAACGATTGAGGGCTTTTTGGGCGCTTTCTGAATCACAACCAGCACATGTGGCTCTCCGATAAACTCAATAAGCACTGAAGGATGCTTCGCTTTAATTCTTGAGATGATTTGCAGCATATCAATCACAATACGATTTCCATCGCTAGGCTCGGATCTGGACAGCACCATATCCAACAGTTCACGCTCCAGGCTCGGGTCAGCCAGAATCCGTGCAATATCCCTCAGCCTGATCGGAGCTCCTGCCGGATGTATCACCTGCTTGCGCAGCCGAACATAGATGACGGAAGCTTGACCCTGCAACAAACAGACCACCCCTTTCATGGCGAATTACCCATAGTATGCCATGGAGGGGTGGTCTCTACTCCGTAAAACGTTTATTTGATTGATGACACTATAGAGAAATGGCCGTCTCCAGCGCAACCTCCATCATCTCATTGAAGGTCGTCTGACGCTCTTCTGCCGTAGTCTCTTCTCCTGTCAACAGATGGTCACTGACTGTGAGAATGGTTAAAGCATTCACTCCGAATTTCGCAGCAAGGGTATACAGCGCTGTTGTCTCCATTTCGACGCCCAGCACCCCATATTTCATCAGCAAGCCTGTGACCGAGGTATCGTCCCGATAGAAGCTGTCGGAGCAGAAAATATTGCCGACATGCAGCTTCAGGCCCTTCTCTACCCCACGCTCATAAGCGGCCTTGAGCAGATCAAAACTGGCAATCGGAGAGAAATCATAGCCTTTAAAGATATGGCGATTCATGCTGGAATCGGTACATGCTCCTTGTGCCAATATTACATCACGCACATGCACATGCTCCTGCATGCCGCCGCAGGTTCCTACACGAATCAGATTTTTCACCTGATATTCCTGAATCAATTCATTGGCATAAATCGAGAAGGAAGGAATCCCCATCCCGCTGCCCTGAACAGAAATCCGCTTGTCCTTGTAGGTTCCGGTAAATCCAAGCATGCCGCGAACCTCGTTATAGCAAACGACATTGCTTAGATAAGTCTCGGCGATGAACTTTGCTCGCAGCGGATCGCCGGGAAGTAGAACTGTATCCGCGATATCCCCTGATTTTGCTCCAATATGTACACTCATAATTATAGACTCCTTCAATCCAATATCGTCATGCATGTCTATATTATATATGACGTGACACTATTGTGCGATTTGATCACGAATATTTTGCAGTATCTTCTTTTCCAGACGGGATACCTGGACCTGGGAAATTCCAAGCCTGGCCGCCACCTCGGACTGGGTTTGATCCCTGTAGTACCGCAAGTACACGATAAGTCTTTCCCGGTCACTTAGCCCGTCTATCGCCTCATGAAGCGCCAGCTTGTCGAACCACCGCTCCTGGGATTCGTCGGCAATTTGATCCATCAGCGTGATCGGATCCCCATCGTTCTCGAAGACGGTCTCATGGATCGAGGTTGGCGGCTTGTTGGCCTCTTGAGCAAACACCACGTCTTCCGGCGTCACTCCAAGCTCCTCCGCCACCTCCTTAATCGTGGGCAGACGGTTGAGCACCTTTGACAGCTCGTCTTTTTTCTTGCGAACCTTGTTCGCCATTTCTTTAAGGGAGCGGCTAACCTTAAGGGTGCCGTCATCCCGCAAAAAGCGCTGAATCTCTCCGATAATCATCGGCACTGCATAGGTGGAAAATTTGACATCATAGCTTAGATCGAATTTATCAACCGATTTTAGCAGGCCGATACAGCCGATCTGAAACAGATCCTCAGGCTCGTACCCCCGGTTCATAAAGCGCTGAACGACGGACCAGACTAATCGGATGTTGCTGCTTACAAGTCGGTCTCTGGCACCCGAATCCCCGGCCTGGCTAAGCGCGATCAGCCGTTTTACTTCTGAGTCGTCCAAATATTCTCTCGAGGCTTGCTTCACTTCAGCATCCATAGCTCCAACCCCTAATTGTATAAAGCTGTCTTTGATACAATTCTCTTCTTCATCCGGATCGAGGTTCCACCGCCAAGCTCACTGCTTACCTCAAACTCATCCATGAAATTCTCCATAATTGTAAAACCCATCCCCGAGCGTTCCAGCTCAGGCTTGGACGTAAACAGCGGCTGCTTGGCAAGCTCTACATCCTCGATGCCGCGCCCCTTGTCCTCTACCGTCAAGGTCACCGTATCTCCTTCAATCAAAGCCGATATGGTAACAATCCCTTCGGGATCTCCGTCATAGCCATGAATAATGGAATTGGTCACCGCTTCAGAAATGACCGTCTTCAGATCCGTGATCTCATCCATGGTCGGATCAAGCTGCGAGACAAAGGCAGCGACCGTTACACGGGCAAAGGATTCGTTCTCGCTTCTGGCAGCAAACTGCAGCGACATAAAATTGCGGCCGGGTTGGTTCATAGTGCGACCTCCAATTCCGTAAGAGCTGTGGCTTCATTTTCGTAAACAGCCATGATTTTAAACAGCCCCGACATTTCCAACAAGCGGTACACCTGCGGATTTACGCCACATATGACCATTTTTCCGCCTTTGAGCTTGATCTGCTTGTAGCGGCCCAGGATTACCCCGATCCCCGAGCTGTCCATAAACTGCAGTGACTCCAGGCTTAGTACAAGATGACGGCAGTCGCCGCGTCCGATCTCATCCTCCAGCATAATACGGACTTTATCCGCCGTATGATGATCGAGCTCCCCTACCAGACGCGCCACAAGGGTGTTGCGATGCCTTATCATATCCATGTGCAAATTCATGTCTGTTCACTCTCCTCCCTGTCATGAACACAACAATTCTACAGCTCGTTCAGAGAATCCTGCCGGATGACAAAACTAGAAGAAAACTGCTACGAATCTACAAAGAAAAGATGTGAGGCCGTACGTTTAAACATGGTCCACCATCCTGCCTTTTCGATCGAAGAGGCTGCCTTCAGTTCGAATTCAGTCAGCGGCTTGCCGTCCTGATAAATGATCAGCTTGCCGATCATCTGCCCTTCATGGATTGGAGCTGACAGCTTGTCAGGAAGCTCCAGCTTTTGCGTAATGTCTGCCGGCTGAGACCCCTTTTTCACCAGAACATTCATTGTTCTTGACGCTGCCAGATCCAGCTGGGAAGCTTCACCGCGATGCACCTTCACCTTTCCGATGACTTCCCCCGCTTTATAGATCGGATGCAGCGCATACTGTGAGAAGGCATAATCAAACATAGAAGATACTTCACTGTTCCGGGTCTTTGTGTTCGGTTCTCCAAGCACGACAGCGATCAGACGCAATCCATCGCGCTTCGCGGTTGCTGCCAGACAGAATTTTGCCTCCGAGGTGTAGCCGGTTTTCAGACCATCTGCCCCGCTGTAGAAGCGAACTAGCTTGTTGGTATTCACCAGCCAGAACGGCTTCTCCGTCTCCTGGCGGAGATAATCCTGATAAGCACCGGTATAAGCCGTGATCCCTTCATATTTCAGAAGCTCGCGGCTCATCATTGCGATGTCGTGTGCTGAAGAATAATGGTTCTCCACGGGCAGACCGTTGCAGTTGGAGAAGTGCGTGTCCTTCAATCCCAACTCCTTTGCCTTCTCATTCATCATGTTGACAAAGGCTTTCTCGGTTCCGGCGATTTTCTCAGCCAAGGCTACAGAGGCATCGTTGCCTGAGGCCATCGCGACTCCTTTAAGCAGTTCGTCGACAGTCATTTCTTCGCCTGGCTCCAGGAATATTTGCGAACCGCCCATGGAAGCTGCATATTCACTTGTCGTAACCTTATCGTTCAGCTTCAGCTTGCCCTGATCGATGGCTTCCATCGTGAGCAGCATGGTCATAATCTTGGTGATGCTTGCCGGAGGAAGCTGTTCATGACTTTTCTTCTCAAATATAACTGTTCCCGTATCCGCATCAATCAGAATGGCGGATAGCGCCTGTTCAGCCAACGCAAGCTCCGAGGCAGTGTTGCCGGGCTCTTCGACCACTGCTGCCCTTGCCTGTACCGCTCCAAGAGGTACTGCCAAGAGCAAGGCCATACAGCACAGGATTAACCGTTTCTTCAACATAAGTCCCCCTTAATCTAGGAATTACAATTCTGATAACTTAGTATGAACCAAAATTTGTAATATTATTCCTAGCAGCTTGACGGACTCTGTTGAGTTTTACGGAGAGATAATAGATGTTTTGAACCGCTGCGGGCAAAGGTGTATTTACGGCCCTATAACTTTTTTTGCAAACGCAAAAAGGGGCAGCCCGGAAGTCAGTTATCACTAACTTCCGGGCTGCCCTGCAAAGGAAATAAATCTATTCAATTGCTTGAAATCAGCTAGAATCTCTTAATTCCTTCAGGAGTGACCAAGGCAAAGACGAGAGGGCGTCTCGGAACCTTTGATTCCGTAATTCCATAAGCTTCAAGAACTTTGGATTTTGCTTCTTCAAGCCTGTTCTCATGGGCACGGTTCAGGTGAAGCACTGCTATTGTCTCGCCCGCTTCAACATAATCCCCGATCTTCTTGTGCAGAATTAAGCCTGCTGCAAGATCGATCACGGAATCCTTCGTTTCCCTGCCAGCGCCTAAGAGCATAGCCGCTATGCCGATCTCTTCGGCCTGGATCGACTCCACATATCCAGCCTTCTCTGCTTTCACTTCAACATGAAGCTCAGCGGCCGGCAACTGGTCAGGATGATCAATCTGTGCGGCATTGCCGCCCTGAGCCTCTACCATCCGTTTCAGGCTGTTCAGCGCCTCTCCGCTATCCAGCTTGGCTTGCAGGAGGGCCCTCGCCTCCTCTTCATTGCCGGCCTTGCCTCCAAGAATCAGCATATGGGAAGCGAGTATCAGGCATACTTCAGCCAGATCCTGCGGACCTTCTCCACGCAAGGTAGCAATCGCCTCCTTAACCTCCAGGGCATTCCCGATTCCAAAACCCAGCGGCTGATCCATATCACTGATCACGGCAATCGTACTGCGCCCGACCTGTGTGCCGATATCTACCATAGCTTTGGCCAGCCGGATGGAATCGTCAAGCGTCTTCATGAATGCCCCGCTGCCGGTCTTCACGTCCAGAACAATCGCATTCGCACCGGCTGCAATTTTCTTGCTCATAACGGAGCTGGCGATCAGCGGTATCGAGTCTACGGTCGCGGTAACATCGCGCAGACCATAGAGCTTCTTGTCGGCAGGCGTCATGTTGCCGCTTTGTCCGACGACTGCAAGACCGATCTCATTTACTTGGGCAAAGAATTGCTCTTGATCCAGCTCTACCGAAAAGCCGGAAATGGCCTCCAGCTTATCAATCGTTCCGCCCGTATGCCCGAGTCCGCGCCCGGACATCTTGGCTACGGGAACGCCGGCGGAAGCGACGAGCGGTCCCAGAACGATAGTTGTCTTGTCTCCAACTCCGCCGGTCGAATGCTTATCTACCTTGATGCCATGAATTGAGCTCAAATCGATCATGTCGCCGGATGTGGCCATATGCATCGTCAAATCAGCGGTCTCCCGCGCATTCATCCCTTGATAATACACAGCCATGGCCCATGCAGCCATTTGATAATCAGGAATACTGCCCTCGCTGTATCCCTGGATCAGAAAGCCCAGTTCTTCTCCTGATAATTCATGTCCGTCTCTTTTTTTGCGGATCAAATCCACAGCTCTCATTGCTCTTCACCTCATCACTTCGCCATATCCGGAATAATCGCCAGTACAAGATTCAAAAATTGCTCCCGCACCCGATCCGTTGTCTCCATCACCTCGTCATGGGATAAGGGTTGATCGAGGATCCCGGCGGCCATATTGCTGATACAGGAAATTCCCAGCACCTCAATGCCGGCATGTCTCGCTACGATCACCTCAGAGACCGTGGACATCCCTACGGCATCTCCCCCAAGCGTTCGCAGCATACGGATTTCAGCGGGCGTCTCATAGGTAGGGCCAAGCAGACCTGCATAGACGCCCTCCTGTACGGAAATACCCTGCTGCTTCGCGGTTGTCCGCGCCAACTCGCGCAAGCGGCGGCTGTAGGCCTGGGACATGTCCGGGAAGCGCACACCCAGCGCATTATCATTTGGACCCATCAACGGGTTGGTTCCGGTCAAATTAATGTGATCCGAGATCAGCATCAAATCACCCGGATTGAACGAAGTGTTAATGCCGCCAGCTGCATTAGTTACCAAAAGTGCGGAAACGCCCAGCTCCTTCATGACCCGAACCGGAAAAGCCGTCAGCTCAGGACCGTAGCCCTCATACATATGGAAGCGTCCCTTCATCAGAACGACCGGGGTTCCGTTCAAGCTCCCGATCAGGAGCTCGCCGGCATGGCCTTCCACCGTTGATACCGGAAAATAAGGAATTTCGCTGTATGCGATGCTGACAGCATCCTGCAAATGATCTGCAAGAACGCCGAGACCGGACCCCAGAATAAGTCCAACCTTCGGAGTCATATTTGTCTTGGAGCGGATAAAATCAGCCGCTTCCTTAATCATGCCAATCGTAAGTACATTAACCATTGTCCATCTCTCCCCTGCTTATTTCAGTTGGCCTAAAAAGCTCTTTCCATGCACTGTGCTCTGAACGCCGAAGTTGTCCGCAATCGTTGCGGCAAGATCGGCATAACTGGCACGCACACCCAGACTTCCAGGTGAAGTCAATCCCTTGCTGTACACAAGCAATGGCACATATTCCCGGGTGTGGTCTGTCCCCGGATGCACCGGATCATTTCCATGATCCGCCGTAATCACCAGCAAATCACGTTCTCCGGTCCGTTCCAGCAATTGCGGAACATACGCGTCAAATTCCTCCAATGCACCCGCATAGCCTTCCGGATCCCGACGATGGCCGAATAAGGAATCAAAGTCAACCAGATTGGTAAACAGCAATCCGTTGAACGGCTGCTCCATTAAGCGGATTGTCTCCTGAATCCCGTGCAGATTGCTCTTCGTCGGATACGACGCTGAGATGCCCTCCCCGGAAAAAATGTCATTAATCTTCCCTACAGAGATTACATCCTTGCCGGACTCCTTCAATGCATTCAGCACGGTTGGTTCGGGCGGAGATACTGCATAGTCGTGACGGTTCGGCGTACGCTTGAAGGCCCCGGGCTCGCCTACGAACGGTCTTGCGATGACTCTTCCCACCGAGTGCTCTGGAGCCAATGTCAGGCGGCGTGCGATTTCACAGGCCCGATAAAGCTCTTCAAGCGGGATGATCTCTTCATGAGCGGCAATCTGGAATACACTATCTGCCGAGGTATACACGATCCAGGCCCCGGTCTTCATGTGCTCTTCACCCAGCTCGTCCAGAATTTCAGTGCCGGATGCAGGCTTGTTCCCAATCATCTTGCGTCCGGTCTCCTGCTCAAAGCGAGTAACCAAATCCTGCGGAAAGCCTTCCGGATAAGTCTGGAACGGAGTCTCAATCTTTAACCCCATCAGTTCCCAGTGACCTGTCATCGTATCCTTGCCTGTTGAAATCTCCGCCATCTTGCCATAATAAGCTTCCGGCGACGCAGCCGGACCCAGATTAGGCAAGTCAGCGATATTACCTAAACCGAGCTGCTGAAGATGAGGCAGCTTGGTGCCTGGCACCCGCTCCAGAATATGTCCGAGCGTATGGGAACCAAGATCCCCAAAGCTCGCAGCATCCGGCAATTCTCCGATTCCTACACTATCCAGTACGATGACTGTTATTTTGTCAAAACGGTTATCCTTTGTCATCCTTGTCACTCCTTCTATCCTGCTCCATTTAGTAATCCCTAGACCCGCACAAACCATTCGGAGCACTTATTGAGACGAATCCGAATGCCGTACTTTTGCTCGGGGGTGAAATTGATCATATACCGCCTTCAAATTCGGCTTGGATTGCGCAAGATACAGCTGAATTGTAGCAAGATCGCCATGTCCGAGCATCTCTTGAACCGAACGGACATCCGCGCCGCCCTCCAGCAAATGCACTGCACAGGAATGCCGCAGCGTATGCGGAGTGATTTCCTTTGCGAGTCCCGCCCGATCCGCATACTTTTTCAGCAGCTTCCAGATACCTTGCCTGCTAATCCTTTCCCCGGAACGGTTCGGGAAAAGCGGCTTCTGCTCAAGGCGCAGGGCCTGATCCCCCCAGGTCTCCCTTAAATACTTGTCCAGCCATTTGGCTGTTTCCATGCCAAACGGCAAAATCCGTTCTTTGCCTGCATCTCCTGAACAACGCAAAAACCGGACGCCGGTATCGACATCCCGTATGTTCAAGGCAATAAGCTCGCTGACCCTAATTGCCGTAGCATATAGCAGCTCCAGAATCGCCTTGTCTCTCAGTCCCAATGGAGTACTATGATCCGGCGCCTCAAGCAGAAGCTGTGTCTCTTCAAGCGAGAGGGTATCAGGCAGCTTCTTCTCCAATTTGGGCGGAGTAACCGCTGAGGCAAGATCTTGCTCAATGATGTTATCCTGCAGCAGAAATTGGAGGAATGCCTTCAGCGCAACCGAGCTTCTTGCAATCGTAGCCGGAGCTTTGCCTTGTTCTCTCAGCCGGGCAAAATATAACATCACTCCGGTTCGGGTAAGCTCAGGATAGGCCGAAATTCCCCGGTCCGCCAAATATTCCAGAAAGTGTCCAATATCTCGACTGTAGCCCTCCAGCGTTGACGGGCTTAGCTTCCTTTGCTGCGTTAAGTAGTTGATAAAAGAGGCTGCGGCCTGCTGCACGTCCAGTACCCCCTTTCAAGCTGTCGGATCATGTCATCAGATGACTATTTCCCCTCTACTCAACTATTCCACATTTCCGGCGGTTTTCCCTGCCAGAATTTCAACTCATTCTCCGTACCAATAGAACAACTTAAGTCGTTCCGCCAAGTTATCCGCATCGGACACCTCAGTCGCATCCCCGTAAAATACTTTTACTGCCGAGCCCTCAGGAACCCGATATTTATCGGGTTGCAGAACATATTCCTTCATCAAGCCTATTGCATAGTAAAACATGTAAGAAAGCAACATAAATATTAAAGCATATTTCAAACGCAATAACCATTTACGCAGGGAGATTACCATAGGCCCTCCTCATACTTACCCGAATTAGCGGTCTTAAAGAGATTGTTCAAGACATTACCGCTTGTACATTATATTGAACGCAGGGCTTGAATATGAGAAATAAGCGCAATAAAAAACTCCATCCGGCCAAGCGGTTGGAGTTCCTGTATTATAATTACTTGCTATCGTCCGGAGCCGAATCCCCGTTCTTATCCTTACAGCGGTAACAGATGCCCTGAAAGTCGAGCCGGTGATCAAGTACGGTGAAATTAAACTCCTTCTCCAGCCGTTCCTCCAGCGGACCCAGCCAATCTTCCTTGATCTCGTCCATCGCTCCGCACTGTACGCAGATTAAATGATGGTGATGATGTTTGGTGGTATCCGTACGCAGGTCGTACCGGGCCACCCCATCGCCGAAGTTGATCTTCTCTACCACGTGAAGTTCGCTTAACAGCTCCAGTGTCCGATAGACCGTAGCCAATCCAATTTCAGGAGCTTTATCCTTAACAAGCATAAAAACATCTTCAGCACTAAGATGATCGTCTTCATTTTCAAGCAGGACTCGAACCGTGGCTTCCCGTTGGGGCGTCAGCTTATAACCGTGGGATTGCAGCTGCTGTTTGATTTTATCAATTTTGGATTCCATGTTTTCCCCCCCAGGATTCGCCGCAACTTGCATATAAATCACTTCTTTCATTATAGGGGGTCTGAATCAACAAAGTCAAACATTAACTGGCATTATCCACCGATCAGCGCTTGCTGCAGCATCGGAGTCACCCAAGCCATCATCGATGGGCTTACATAAGTTTCAAAAGATGCCACGGCCAGCAGTACTGCGGCCATCGCAAGCGTCAAACCTGTATAGGAAAGGAATGGCTTTGCAACGCCTCCGCCCCGGTTCAGCAGAACCCGGTTGCGGATGATTCCTAATGAGAACCCTACTGCTGCAACACTGCTGACCAATAGTGCCGGAATGACGAACAAATTATGCGGTGCCACAGAGACCAGAGCAAACAGCAGCCCTTTCCAGGTGAACTGACCAACCAGACAGCCGACCGTAAAGCCGATCAAGACTCCCTTCAGAAAATCGAGGATCAAAATGCCTGGCAAGCCGATGACAGAGAGTCCCAGCAGCCAGATCAGCCCTAACCATTTCAAATGCAGACTGGCTACCTGCCAATAAGTCATTGGCTGGAAGCTCTCGCCGCCTTCCTG
Source organism: Paenibacillus brevis (assembly GCF_018919145.1). Classification (GTDB taxonomy): domain Bacteria; phylum Bacillota; class Bacilli; order Paenibacillales; family Paenibacillaceae; genus Fontibacillus; species Fontibacillus brevis. The sequence continues at coordinate 13,987 of NZ_JAHLQJ010000010.1, read as the reverse complement.
AATGGATACAAAGAAATTGCCAAGATACCTTGATAAATCCTGCTGCTGCTCTAGTGTCAGCGCATTGACCATCAAGGCGCCGAACACTACTCCCATCAAAAAGAGTACCGAGACAAATACATATAACGGGGTCTGATCCTTCAATGTGTGGCGTATAGGTTGGAGCATCCGGCAGCAGCCTCCTGTTCTCAGTTCATGTTCATAAATAAGTTGAACTACTTTACTTTATGAACAAGCCCTGCTACTTATGCAGGATGCGAACAGAACCTAACCCGTTATTGCCCGACTTTGCCGTATATGCCTCCCCCTCCGGATTGAAGAGAGAGTCTGCCGCTTCTGGCAGCGGCGATCCAACCCGCTAATTCCGGGCCTACCACCCGTGCAAGCTCTTCTTCCGGAACGCGGTGCAATATATTCATCTCGGTTCCAAAATGCTCCAGCAAGCGGTCAAGCTTCGCTGGACCTAATCCGGGAATGAAATCAAGCGGTACTTGATTGAAATAAGGAGGGCGGTGCTTCGGAACCTGCATCATGGGACGATCCGCGATGGAGAGGATCCGGTCAAGCACCCCGCGAACGATCTGCTTGCTTCCGCAGCTTGGACAACGCTCAAGCATCGGTTCATCTCCGCTTGCGGTTGTACCGCATGTACTGCAAAAGGAACGATGATACTTGCCCAGCCGGGGATCAAGGCCATAGTTGGCTACAATGGACCGACCATCCTGGCCGGACAGTGCACGCTCGAATTCGCTGTACGAGGGAGCCGACAGCAACAGTTCATTGTATTCCCTGCCAATCTTCCCCAGGGAATGCGCATCGGAATTACTCAAGAGAGGATACCGATCCAGTTCACTGATCCAGCCTGCCATTTGGCTATCCGAGCTGAGCCCCAGCTCCACAGCCGCTATCCGGTCAAGATCAAGCACATCCGCCATTCGCGGTGAACAGCTTCCATAAATACTCCGGTGAGGGGTGAAAATATGAGCCGGAATCATCATTCCTCCACGGGCATAGACTTCCTCCTGAAGCGCATGTGCCGAAACATAAATCCGCTGAGAGCTGAGATGAATATTTTTCATATGCTTAGACATCCACCCAGAGAAATCCACCATTTGTTCCAGGTAAGGAAAGAATACAAGCAAATGTGCCGGGCCCATTCCCGCCTCGCGGATCTCAATCTCGCTGCCAAGCAGGATTGTTGTGCTTCTGTATGCAATCCCTCCCTCATCAAGCTCCCGCATCGTCCCCTCTTCCAGGCATGCCATGATATCCTGCTGAACTCCGGGAGAGTGGCAGTCAATAATGCCGATCAGGCCAATTCCTTTTCGCTCAGCTGCTTCTTTGGCAATATTGGCAAAGGTCAGGTTCCTGCTGCCGCTGATCTTTACAGGCGCCCCCTTGGACGTCTTGCCAATGTGTATGTGCAGATCCGCATAGATGCTAACAAGCTTCTGCTCCATCATTACTCAACCGCCGTCGCATGCTGGGACTGCTCTTGAATTCTTTTCAATTGCCAATAATAAAAGGCCAATAATGTCTTGGCATCTGAAATTCTCCCCTCGGAAATATACCGCTGCGCCTCATCATACGTGGCTTCAATAATTTCAAGGAATTCGTCCTCGTCCGGAGACATCGCTCCAGCGGTCAATTCTTCGGCCAAGTAGAGATGGATGATTTCATCGGCAAATCCAGGGGAGGTATAGAACGAATGCAGCAGGGTGATTTTACCGCAGGTATAGCCTGTCTCCTCCTGAAGCTCGCGCCGCGCTGCCTCAAGCGGATCTTCGCCCTTCTCCAGCTTGCCTGCCGGTATTTCCAGCTCCGGTCTACCCATCGCCTGACGGTATTGATCCACAAGCAGCAGCCGATCCTTGACGATAGCGACTACAGCGACAGCACCCGGGTGCTTGACGATTTCGCGCGTGGCCTGGCTGCCATCCGGCAGTTCCACAGTATCAATTTGCAGGGAGATGACCTTTCCTTCAAAGATCGGCTCCGTGGATATTGTCTTCTCGTCTAATCGTTCGTTTCCCATTCCCGTACTCCTCCTGTCATAACTTGTCCCTTCCGGACATATGGTGTTATTATACCAAACCTGATCGAAAAAGGAGATTTCTGCGATGAAGACCACTCTTGGCGCGCAAGGGCTTCGAATACAAGGAAAAGGCTGGCAGGTTCGGATTTTGCTGTCCCAATGGAGCAGATCCGCTAGCGCCGGTACAACCCTGCAGCAGTGGCTCACCCTCCCGAACAAAATGTAATGATTTGTTATTCATTTGCATGAAATTGGTTTAAATGTTTAATGGAGGTGCGACATGCTGTTACAGCAGATGCTTAACCATGGCGAGACATTGCTTCGTAAAGGAGCCTCAGACACCGTCATCTTTGAGGCATTACAGAAATACATACATCATCCGGACATCAGTCCAGAGGAAGGCCGGGAATGGTTGTTCACTTCCTTATACCGGCTCGGTGCTTATACATATGCGATTGAACATCTCTCCCCCCTTCTGCTGGAAAAGGAACATATACGGCGCCAATATGCAGAATGCCTGATCCGTACCGGACAATATCAGGCTGCCCTGAACACGTTGGAGAATTGGGTCATGAGTTTGGCTCCTGAACAAGACATGACAGAGCTTCACCCTCAGCTTGAACTGTGGGTGAAGCTTTGTCGGCTTGCCGAGATATTAGTGGTGAAAGGCAGCCCTGAGCCTGCGCTTGCGTTCAATGAGCTGCCATTGGACCAAATTCAGGCATTGATGGGAGCGGCCGTGAAAATGGGGGTTCTTCCTGTCGCAAGCGCGCTAGCTGCCAGTGACGAATTTCTTAGAGATGATTATATTCTTGTCCTGTATAAGGAAGGTTATGTGGAGCTTGCAAGGTTAGAGCTCAATCGAATTGGTAAGGAAAAGCTAAGCGAGGAAGGTACAAACTATCGCCATGCCTGCTATATCTATGCAGAAATCCTTCATGATGAGGGTCAATTTGAAGAAGCAGCCGGAATCTTCGAACGTATTGCCGAACAGTTCCCTGATATGGCCAAGGCCAGATTCGGTGCATGCTCCTGCTATCTGCACACAGTGATGAACCGGCTTACCGGACGTATAGAGCTATATCGTCCCGGCCGCGAGGAACAGAGCATTATCGAACGGCATTTGGACGATATTTCCCGGGCCTTAAACATCATCTACGAGACAAAATGGCATACGGTCTGGCCTGCGACACAAAGCCGGAATCTTCCGATCCCGGCTTCTCAAATACTGCAATAATCAAGTTATTTGCCGGACTGTGCGATAATTTCAAGCACATATTCAGCCAGTCGTTCGATATCTTGCCTGCGAATTCTTTCTGCCGTGGTATGGATATGCTCATAGCCGACCGCCAGATTCACGGTAGGAATTCCGTGGCCATTAAACACATTGGCATCACTTCCGCCGCCGGAAATAAAGGTTTTTCCAGATAATCCTAATTGGGCTGCGGCACGTTTGGCCAGTTGCACGACCTCATCACCTTCCTCAAAATGAAATGCCGGATAGGCTATTTGACTGTGGAATTCACCTCGCGTGCCAAATTCCGTACAAGCTGATTCCACGGCTTCGCGCATTTGCTTAATTTGCGCTTCTATCTTCGCTTGCGAGGTGCTGCGAGCCTCGGCATACAGCTTCACATAATCGGTAACGACATTCGTCTCCCCGCCACCTTCAAATTTCCCGATATTAGCCGTTGTTGTCTCGTCAATCCGCCCGAGCTTCATCCGCGAAATTGCCTTGCCTGCCACTTGGATCGCACTGATTCCATCTTCCGGATTCACGCCAGCATGCGCAGACTTGCCGAAAATTTCAATGTCAATTTGCGCCCGGGTCGGAGCTCCAACGCAAATGGAGCCAACCTCGCCATTGGAATCCAGCGCAAAGCCGTACTTTCCTTCAAGCAACTCCGGATTCATCGCACGAGAGCCTGTCAATGCCATTTCCTCTCCAACGGTAATGACAAACTGGAGCTGACCATGGGATAATCTCTGTTCCTGGAGACTCTGAATCACCTCAAACAAAACGGCGATCCCAGCTTTGTCATCCGCTCCAAGAATGGTCGTTCCATCACTTTGAATCCATCCATCTTCTCCAATGACCGGCTTGATGCCTTGCCCTGGTGCCACTGTATCCATATGACAAGTGAATAGGAGCGGAATCCCCGCCCCGCCAGCTTCATTAGCAGGAAGCGTAGCGATTAAGTTTCCGGCTCCATGGCCTGTTCGGCCGGCCGAATCATCCTCGGTCACCGTTAGTCCAAGTGCAGTGAATTTTCCCTTTAACACATCTGCGATCTGACGTTCATTCCGGGTTTCACTGTCAATTTGCACCAGCTCCAGAAAGAGCTCGATTACTCGATCCTTGTTGATCACAAAACTTTCCCCGCTTTCCGTTTTACGATAATATAGTATTAATTGTGTACAAGAGAGGCTCAAAAAGTCATCGATTGAACTTTCGTTTAAACATCTTAAGGAGGACCCTATTTTTATGAAAAAAAACAAGTGGTTTAAAATCGTTATCTATGTGATGTTATTTGCGATGGTGGCTTCCACGCTGATCGCATTGCTGGAGCCGTTCTTTTTACGCTAAGATCCATACATCTATCTCCTCGCCGTACCCGCAGCAGATGCCGAAGCAGCAGCAAGTTGGCTACCTGCTGCTGCTCCTCATTCATTAGCTTATTCTGATATCCGATATTAATACACCTGTGTCTCCAAAGAGTAACTCTCCATATTATCCTTCACACGCTGCATAAAGCGTCCGCAGATAACCCCATCCAAAATACGATGATCCAGGGACAGGCACAGATTCGCCATCGAGCGTACCGCGATCATATCATTGATTACGACCGGCTTCTTCACAATCGATTCAAAGGTAAGGATCGCCGCTTGCGGATAGTTGATAATCGGCTGGGTGAGAATCGACCCGAACGAGCCTGTATTGTTGACCGTAAAGGTTCCGCCCTGCATATCATCGAGCTTGAGCTTGCCGGCACGAACCTTGGTTGCAAGCTCATCGATTTCGCGGGCAAGCCCGGCGATATTTTTCTGATCCGCCTTCTTGATTACCGGTGTAAGCACGGAATCTTCCGTACCCACTGCAAGAGAAATATTGATATCCCGCTTCACGATAATTTTATCGACCGCCCATACCGAGTTCATAATCGGATAATCCTTGATTGCGCTGACCACGGCTTTAAGCAGAAAGGCTAGATAGGTTAAATTAACGCCTTCCTTACGCTTGAACTCATCCTTAATCTTATTGCGCAATTGGACCAGATTGGTCACGTCAACTTCGATCATCATCCAGCCATGCGGAATCTCCGAGACGCTCTGGCGCATCCGGGTCGCAATCGTGTTGCGGATTGGCGTAACATCGATGAAGTATTCCGAACGATCTCCACCCTCAACCTCAATCGTAGGAATTTTAGGCGTTTCTGTCAGATGCAGACCTGAATGACGAACCGGCTCCAGTGCTGCACGGCTCAAATCAGCAGCGACAGTGCCCGGGCTCGGAGTCGCCGGCGCCATAGTCGGCATTGCTGCCATTGCACTGTGCACATGGGCCTCCGGAGCCGGCTTGCTTCCTCCATTCTCTACAAAAGCAAGCACATCCTTGCGGGTAATTCGTCCGCCAAGTCCGGTTCCTTGGACTTGAGCAAGGTTAACCCCATGCTCGGCAGCCAGCGTATGCACCGCTGGAGAATAGCGTCCACGCTGCGATTCATCAGCATGTCCTCCCGATGAGGCAGTTTCCCGCACCGGCTCAGCTTGAGCTGCCCTTGGAATGGCTGCTTCTTGTATAGGCTCATCTGATGCAGCAGTGAGCTCCATCCGGCAAATCGCTTGTCCAACGGCCACCTCTTCACCCTCAGCCGCGAGCAGCTCTCCCATCACGCCATCAACTGTGGAAGGAATCTCCGCATTCACCTTATCGGTGATGACTTCACAGATCGGATCATATTGCTCCACTGTATCTCCTGGCTTCTTTAGCCACTTTCCAATCGTTGCCGACACAAGCGATTCAGCCAGCTGCGGCATGACGACATCGATTACTTGCTTGTGAGATGACATCTCTCATTCACTCCTATTCGTTAAGAAAAACTTCTGCCGGATAACGCCCCAAGAAACAGACCGCAACCAAGGAAGTCTTTCCTGCGATTAAAGTTCAGCCTCACTGATCATACATGAATTTCTATAATCTTTAAAAAAGCGCAAGCTGCAGCATCGCGTCCTTCACTTTGTCCTTGCTCAGCATAAAGAATTTCTCCATCGGCGGACTGATCGGCATGGCCGGTACGTCCGGACCGCAGAGACGCTGAATCGGCGCATCCAGCTCGAACAAGCATTCTTCTGCAATAATCGCCGATACTTCAGCACCAACGCCTCCGGTCTTGTTGTCTTCATGAATAATGAGGACCTTGCCGGTTTTGCGTGCAGCAGAAATGATCGCTTCCCGATCCAGCGGCTGCAAGCTGCGCAGATCCAGAATGTGCGCACTGATGCCTTGCTCATTCGCCAGTTCTTCTGCTGCCTGCATGGCAAAATGAAGAGGAAGACTATATCCGATCACAGTAATGTCGCTGCCTTCACGCAGTACATTTGCTTTCCCGATCGGAACGATGTAATCATCCTCAGGCACATCCTCCTTGATCAGCTTATAGCACTTCTTGTTCTCAAAGAATAAGACCGGATCCGGATCGCGAATCGCCGCCTTCAACAGACCCTTGGCATCATATGCAGAGTATGGCGCCACAATCTTGAGTCCAGGTGTTCCAAAAAAGATCGACTCAGGACATTGGGAATGGTACAAGCCGCCAAAAATCCCGCCGCCAATCGGCGCACGCACAACCACTGGACAGCTCCAATCATTATTGGAACGATAACGAATTTTAGCCGCTTCACTAATGATCTGGTTCGTGGCAGGCAGCATAAAGTCCGAATACTGCATTTCAGCAATCGGCTTCATCCCATACATGGCAGCACCGATTGCGACTCCGGCAATCGCCGATTCCGCAAGCGGAGTATCCAGCACTCTCAGTTCACCGAACTGCTCTTGAAGACCCTTGGTGGTCGTAAATACGCCGCCTTTTACACCGACATCCTCACCAAGCACAAATACGGTTTCATCCCGTTGCATTTCTTCCTTCATCGCCAGCCGAATAGCGTCGATATATTCCATTACCGCCATGCCGACACCTCCTCATCTCCGGCATAGACATGCAGCAGCGTATCCTCCGGTTTCGGGAACGGTGAATTCTCCGCAGTCACGATAGCTTGCTTCAACTGCTCCGAAATGTCCCTGGCCAATGCTTCATCCTGCTCCTCGCTCCAAAGCCCTTGATCGATCAAATAGGTCTTCATTCTTGGAACCCCATCATTCTTCCAGTTCTCTTCAACTTCCTCTTTAGTCCGGTAAGCCAAATCATTATCGGACGTGGAGTGAGGAGAGAGACGATACATCATCGCTTCAATCAAGGTAGGACCTTCCCCGCGGATCGCCCGTTCTCTCGCTTCCTTGACAACACGGTATACCTCAAGCGCATCGTTGCCATCAACTCTGATGCCTGGGAAACCATAGCCAAGCGCACGATCAGACACCTTGCCTCCAAGCTGCTTGCGGACTGGAACGGAAATAGCATATTGGTTATTTTCACACATAAAAATGACCGGCAGCTTCTGTACTCCGGCAAAGTTCAGCCCTTCGTGGAAATCCCCCTGGTTACTTGAGCCTTCGCCGAAGGTTACGTAAGATACGATATCCTTCTTCTGCATTTTCGCAGCCAATGCAATACCTACGGCATGCGGAACCTGTGTCGTTACCGGACTTGAGCCGGTCACGATTCTGAGGCGTTTGCAGCCAAAATGACCCGGCATCTGACGGCCGCCGCTGTTCGGATCTCCTGCCTTCGCGAAGGCAGACATCATGAGCTCGGTCAAGGTCATGCCGACGGTCAATACGAAGCCGTAGTCCCGGTAATACGGAAGGAAATAATCCCGCTCCCGGTCCAGAGCAAAGGCTGCTGCTACCTGCGCCGTCTCCTGCCCGATACCTGATACGTGAAAATTAGTCTTCCCTGCCCGCTGCAGAAGCAGATTGCGCTCATCAAACTTCCGCGCAAGCAGCATATATTTGTACATGTCGACGACTTGCTCATCCGACAACCCAAGCTGCTTATGTTTTGCTCCTGTCTGAGCTTCCGTTAAGTGATTTGAATTCATGGGAGTTACCTCCTTTTGTTGGCCCTAATCTTAGTAGTTAATGCTCATCTTATAACCTGGTACTAAGACTTGGAATAACCTTATTATAATCCCTTTCCGGCAAAAAGGAAAATAAACTTATATAACCTACAAATTAAGGGCACGGCCATCGATAGCGAGCGCTGCTTCACCAAAGATTTCCGACAAGGACGGATGTGCAAATACCGCTTGTCCAATCTCCCAAGGGGTCGCGTCGAGCAATTGTGCCAATGCCGCCTGGGCGATCAATTCGGTTGCATGGGCTCCGATAATTTGAACACCAATCAAATCATCCGTATCCGCATCAGCAACCAGCTTCAAGAAGCCTTCCTTCTCGCCTTGAACAAGCGCTTTTCCAATCGCTGCAAATGGAACCTTGGCTGTCTTCGTATTCCGTCCCTTCTTTTTGGCATCCTGCTCGGTATATCCCACCGAGGCCACTTCAGGACGCGTATATACACATCGCGGAACCTGAGATTCCGCATAGGTATGAGAAGTCTCCCCGATCATATGTCCGACAGCGATCAGTCCTTCATGACTCGCCGCATGGGCAAGCTGAAGCCCCCCGATGCAATCACCAATGGCATAGATATGCGGCTCCATAGTCTGCATATGCTCATTTACTCGAATATAACCCTCTTTTGTCAAAGCAATATCGGTATTCTCCAGACCAATATTCTCCACATTAGCCTGGCGTCCTATGGATACAAGAATCTTGTCAGCCTCAAGGCGTTCATTCTTCTCCCCGTTCTGAACCGAGATTTGAATGCCTTGTTTCGTGGTCTCATAAGTATCTGCCAGCACCTTAACACCCGTCATTACCGTAATCCCCCGGCGCTCCAGGTGTTTGCGCAGTTCACGGGAAATTTCGCCATCCTCAGACGGCAGCAATTGATCAGCCGCTTCAACCAGTGTCACCCGCACGCCGAAATCCTGAAGCAGGGAGGCCCACTCCACGCCGATTACTCCCCCGCCCACGATTAATATCGATGCTGGCAACTCCTCCAGCGTCAACGCTTCATCACTACTCAGCACAGAGACACCATCCGGCTGTAAGCCAGCCAGAGTCCGCGGGCGAGAGCCTGTCGCGATAATCAGGTTGGCCGGCACGACCGTCTCCATCTCATCATTGTTGAGCTCTACCGCAACGGCTCCGCTCTTCGGTGAGAAGATCGATGGACCGATGACGCGCCCTCTTCCTTCGATCACCTGGATCTTGTTTTTGCGCATCAGGGCTTGAACGCCTTTATGTAATTGATCGACGATCGCCTGCTTGCGCTGCTGCACCTTCGGATACAATAGCGTAACCTCGCTGCTGGCAATACCGTAATCCTCGCTATTTTTCATCTGTGCATACAATTCCGCACTACGGAGCAGCGCCTTACTTGGAATACATCCCCGATGCAGGCATGTCCCGCCCAGCTTGTCCTGTTCAATAATCACAACCTGCTTGCCTGCTTGAGCCGCACGGATTGCCGCTATATAACCACCCGTTCCTCCGCCCAGCACAGCTACGTCGCAATGAATCGCCATATTCTACTCTCCACCATTCTTGAATAATATTCTTGTTCCATTGTACCTCGTTTTTATCGTATTACAAATAAACATGGAAGCCTGGCAATAGACAGTCCTTTAGGAAAAATGTATGATAAATGTAACATTGACATGCGGAGGATGATCAAGTAATGAAGTTGATACTATCCCGATTTATCGCAATCCTCATTCTGGTCATCCCCGGCATTGCCGCCATGATCGGATTCCTGAAAATCAAGGATGCCATGTTCGATTATATGGTCCAGCATGGAGACGATGAACTCGTCCAGGTATCCTTTCGGTGGGGCGAATTTCTATTAGGGTTGTTATTATTCGCTGCCGGTATTTCTTTCCTTGCCGGCTGGATCTACTTCAGGGATAAAAAGCGTAATTATGCCGGTCCGAGAAAAAAGGGACGGGGCCTTAGGGTATAAGCACAAAAAATCTTTCCTGCCATGTACGCGGGAAAGATTTTTTATTTATTCATACAACGCTTCCTTCAGCTTCGTGGACATTTTCGGTTTACTGCCTGCGGATAATCGTCGGATCGTGTTGCGCAGCCGCGCATTCTCCGCTTGCAGATCTGTTAGCTGCTCCAGCAATGCTTGAATCTTCATGCGATCCTTCTTCTGGAGTCCGGGAAGTTCAAGCAATTTGAGCAGCGCTTGATCATAGTCCTCCGTGCCTTGCTTCGGTTCTTCCTGTTGCATGCTTTGCCTCCTAACCAGGGCCTTCGTTGACCCGTCAACCTCCCTATTTTACCACATTATCTTATACAATAAATGCCGGGTGTTTAATGTCTTCTGTCTCAATCTGAATCGTTGCATGACTGATTCCGAATTGTTGTTCCAGCAAAATGATTGCTTCTTGAAGCACGCTTGACTGATATGCAGGATCAGAAACCACAAGATGACAGCTTAAAGCATCCATTCCCGAAGTGATTGACCAGATATGAAGATCGTGCACATCAAGCACAGCCGGCAACTGCTTCAGCTTCTCCTGAACTTCCTTGACATCAAGACCTTGCGGCACGCCTTCCATTAACACATGCAGGGATTGAGCTATAACTCCCCAGGCGCTCCTTAGTATCAAGAGAGATACGAGCACACTGACGATGGGATCGAAAATATACCAACCAAACGCCCACATCATGATTCCGCCAAAAATCGCCCCTACAGAGCCCATTGCATCGCCAAGCACATGCAGATAGGCACTACGGAAATTGATGTTTCCTTTTACGTCGCCCTTTTTCATCAACGCCCAGGCGCTAGCAAGGTTGGCGATAAGGCCAATCGATGCGATCAGCATCATTGGACCACTGGAGACTACAGGGGGATCCATCAATCGCTTATAGGCTTCCCAAATAATAAAGCCCGCAATAACGAATAACGTAACTCCATTGAGCAGCGCGGCCATTATCTCTAACCGGTAAAACCCATAACTCTTGCGTGAAGTGGACGGACGTGCTGCAAACCAGATGGCCAACAGACTAAGGACTAAAGAGCTGGCATCGCTCAGCATATGTCCGGCATCGGATAGAAGGGCCAAGCTGTTTGTAACCCACCCCCCGATACATTCAAGCACCGCGATGGATGCCGTGATTCCCAACGCGATTAACAAACCTGACTTATTGCCCGATCTTGCATCCCCAAAATGATTATGAGAGTGGCCATGCGCATGGCTGTGAGTGTGACTGTGACTGGGACCATGAACTTGCTCATGAGAGTGGTCATGGTGATCATGTGCTTGATGATGGATGCGCGAATTTTTACTCATCATCCTCACATCCTTCTCCGTGCCCGCATACAGCGTGATCGATGGCTTGTTTCAACAAAGAGGTAACATGGTCATCATCACAGCTGTAATAGAGCGTATTCGCCGATCTTCTATACTTCACCAGCTTGATGCTCCTTAGAAAGCTCAATTGATGCGACACACCGGATTGAGAGATGCCCAGCACCTCTGACAAATCCGTGACCGAGCATTCTTCTTCTGTCAATATGCTCAGAATCCGAATCCGGGTTGGATCTGCGAGCGCCTTAAAGATAACCGATACTTGGTTTATCGTATCATCCGATAATACAGTATGCATTTCTCTTTTCATTAGAATCACCCTTTACTTTATATGAGCATATGTTCATATATAGAATAATCCTCTGCTATATTATTGTCAATATGAAGAATAAAAAAACGAGCCCCGCCGATGGCGAGACTTGTTTAACAAACAATCTTACTGATTTTGCAATAAAATTTTTACTTTTCCATCATCATTAAAAAAACTAAGAGCTGTTAAATCAACCTGAACTTCGAGTTCCTCCCAGTCGCTCGGCACCTGATACGTGAGGTTCCCCTTCATTTTCTTCCCTGCTGCCAGGTCTCCATTGAGAGTGGTGTCCCCTCCTTTAAGAACATGGACACTGAGATCCTCGTTGATGGAGAATCCGTCCTGATAGGCACTGAACATAACTGCGGAGCTAACTATGTAATCTTTCTCCGAAATATTCTCAATCAAAAGGCCGATCGAAAGAAACTCATTGCCCTCTTCCGGCTGCAAGAACTCATTATCACTTTCCACTTTTTCAAATTGCTCCACGGTAATTTTAAAATTCTTGGTTTGAATCGTTTGCCCCGCCGCTGTAATTACATTATCGTCGTCCTTTGCAGCTGGCTCACCAGGCTCCGCTTGATCAACGCCTTCTTCCGGCTTATCCGTGGGCTCAGCACCGACAGCCTTATCATCGGCTTCATTCACTTGGTTGTTGGTTGCTGCTTTGTCGGAAGAATTCAAATTAGCACCAATCGCACCAATAATTACAACGATAATAAACCAAATCCACCACTGTTTATACCATTTTTTCTTTGCTTTTTCCAAGTCTGATCCCCCTAAAAAGTTAAATTAATTAGATATTACCACCATTCAGGAGGGATTCAAGCGCCAAAAGGTTCAAATTTTAATGAATAAATCATAATTCTATATACATTGAACTACTGATCATATATTAACAAAAGACTCCTTTGCCGGCGTTTGCTCATGCCAACAAAGGAGTCTTCAACTGCATTTCTTTTCTTTTAATCCTCCTTACCCTTTCACGACACCTTATGCTCGATTCTCAGCTTATCAGCTACCATCGCAATAAACTCACTGTTGGTTGGCTTGGACTTACTGATGTTGATCGTATAGCCGAACAAATGGCTAATAGAGTCGATGTTGCCGCGCGTCCAGGCCACTTCAATAGCATGGCGAATGGCGCGTTCCACACGGGAAGGCGTTGTCTTGAATTTCTCGGCGATCGCCGGGTAGAGCGTTTTCGTAATTGCTCCCAGTATTTCAATATTGTTATATACCATGGTGATTGCTTCACGAAGATATTGGTAGCCTTTAATATGGGCAGGAACACCGATTTCATGAATGATGGATGTAATATTGGCGTCCAGATTTTTACCCTTGCCCAAAGGTACTACATTGGATTTAGCAAATGAGGTCTGAGTTGTGCTCACACTTGACTGGACTCCCACAAGCTGACGAATACGGTTAGCCAACACTTCCATGTCAAATGGCTTAAGGATGTAATACGATGCCCCCAGCTGCACAGCACGCTGTGTAATGTTCTCCTGACCAAAAGCCGTCAGCATAATAATCTTCGGCTGAGGATTCATGTTCAGATCACGCAAGCGCTCCAATACGCCAAGCCCGTCCAGGTGGGGCATAATAATGTCCAGAATAAGTACGTCCGGAACCTTTGAAGCATTGTTGATCATCTCCAGAACTTCTTCACCATTGTATGCAATTCCTGAGACGATCATATCGTCCTGCCCCGAAATGTATTCCGCGAGCAAATTTGTGAATTCACGGTTATCATCCGCCAACAACACTTCAATTTTCTGCACTGACTTTCTGCCTCCTTAAGTAATTAAATAAGATTTTAACTTTTCTCTTCCAGAATAAGGTTTCGACACGCAGAAGTAAATTCCTTCTGTCGAAAATTATTTTTCTTTATTTTTTTAGTCCATTAGGATATAATTACATATTTATCTACATATTATGATTCCTTTCCGTTAATTTCGACAAGATTACCTTGTTTCACCAGCCCCTTTACTATTATCGGCGGGCAATCATAACCACCCGTCAAACGGGTGGTTTGCTCTAAGGCTATAAGCCTTTATTACCGGCTCGCGTCTAAA
>NZ_JAHLQJ010000001.1 GCF_018919145.1 Paenibacillus brevis | reverse complement strand
GGTGTAGAGGCCTAACATGCCTGCCTGTCACGCAGGAGACCGCGGGTTCGAATCCCGTCGGCTCCGCCATTACTTCTTGAATCAAGGGTGAGAACCCAAAAAGGGTTCGTCGAAGGATAAGCTTCGTTAGCGATACATCGCAGTCTCGGAGCGAAGCGTAGAGTATCCCGTCGGCTCCGCCACTTTTTCAAATGAATGGTTCCACAACGAAGTGGGAAAGTTAACGACAACTTAACCGCTTTATTTTTTTGTCAATTACATATGGCTCGGTAGCTCAGTCGGTAGAGCAGAGGACTGAAAATCCTCGTGTCGGCGGTTCGATTCCGTCCCGAGCCACTTTTATATGGAGGCTTAGTGAAGTGGCTAAACACGGCAGACTGTAAATCTGCTCTCTACGAGTTCGGTGGTTCGAATCCATCAGCCTCCACCATTGTTTTGAGCCATTAGCTCAGTTGGTAGAGCACCTGACTTTTAATCAGGGTGTCGAAGGTTCGAATCCTTCATGGCTCATTCAAAAGTCGTCAACTTCGGTTGACGGCTTTTTTAATTTTATCTCAGTTTTTAAAATACGATAAAAGTACTAATTATATTGAGATTTATGACCAGCGGATACCCTAGTAATTATTGAGAATAGGGAAGGAGACATCGTAAATAATCTTACATCTTACCTTTTATATATTCCCTCATTTGGTTTATTATGGGATACAATAATAAAACTTATTATGAAGATATAGTAGTATATAATAGCATAAGCTCCGAAACACAAATTAAGAAGACAACAAAAGAAAAGTGGAATGATTATTTAAAGTCAACACTTACTGCAATCGCTAAATATTATGTAGACAAGGGACTAGATTATGTTACCCAAGGTGCTTGGAGCGTTGCTAGCATACTTACTGCAGGTATCCCCGCTCAAGTTTCAAACCAAACTGAAATTACTCATACAGCAAAATTAATACAAAGCATTGCAAAAAAGAATACTTATGTAGTTTTAGATAATCAATATTATTTTGGATGTCGTAGTGAGAATGATACCACTTATTTTCAAAATTTCACTAATGTTCCTGTCTATGGGCAATTGAATAATGCGAGTACTCCTTTAAAGACAGTGAAATTACCAAATTATTACAAAGGCGACGAAAAGCATGGTTTAGTTATGTCAATGGAGGGTTTGTTGAACATTTTGACAATTATTCATATGGAGGTGTAGTGTTCCCTGCGATTTAGTAGAAAAAAGACTACCATAATATTACTGGGTGTTTTAGTTGCAGGTTTTGCTTCTTATGTTTTATACAGCGGATATACTTACACAGACAACTATTATAAGCAAGAGCATATTAAAGCGGCAGTTATAGAGGTGTCCGATAACAAGCCGGGAATAGGCTCTACACTCCAAACGCTTAGAACAACGGATGAACAGGAAATTGCTGAAGTAATCCAGCTTTTAAAAGATCGGCAAATCATTAAGTTATTACCGGATACAGGACCTGTTAAAAATTATACGGATGAATATCAAGATATACGAATCGAGTTTTTGTCGGATACAAATTTGACCTTGGAGTACAAAATAGATTCATTGGGACAGGTCGAAGTCAAAAAGGGTACGAATCGAAGAAGATCGAATGCTCTGGTTTTAGGCGGCAGCGGTAAAGATTGGTTTGTTGAATTAAAAGCCTTGTTTGAAGAGAAGAAGCAAAGCTCTTTATGATTCTAAATTTAGGAGTGAGTCGGTAGCAACCGGCTCACTCTTTCTTTTATGCACATACCAGCTTAATAATTAGGAATAAAGCGTACAATGCACTCTGCTGCGGATTACGCTTTAACGATTGGATATGCTAAAATGCGTATAAGCAGCAATAAATTTATCTAGAAGCAGAAAGGCATCCGGTATGGAAATCAATTTATTGAAACAGCAGGTAGAAGCCGCCATCGGTATCACGCTTAAAGAGTCTGAGATGGAGATGAAGGAATGGAATCTTCTTGTACAAGCCATCGATTCTGATCCCTCAGCACTCTTGAAAGTGAACGGCAAGTACGTGTGGCTTCACAAAAAAAATAATACTTCGTCTACTGTTCATTTTTTTGAGGTCGATCAGACCCTTCTTTCAGACACCGAAGCGAAGTTAATCGGACTATTACTTGCAGGCGCAAAAGAGAATGTCAGAGGGCATGCCGCGAAAAAAGATGATGAATCCCGGAGCCTTCAACTCGGTGAGTGGATTCAAGAGCGGATGGATCTCGGAGAACTGCAAAGAACGGTTCCCGAGCACTTTGCGTTGAAGCCGAAGCTTCAAGCCTCTTTCTTGCCGTTTATGTTGTCCTGGGAAAACCGGGCTGGCCACGAGGTGGTCTATAGCAAACTGTATAAGCTATTAAAAAGCTATTTTGGCGGCGATCTGCTGCTTATTCCTTTGAAGGACAGCTGGTTGATTCTTGTCAGTGAAGCGTTACTGACGGAGCTCCGGGAGGAGAGCGAAGAGGGGACGGATGCGGAGCGCGACATGCTCCATGCGCTGTGCCAGGGCTTATATGAATTAATCGCTAATGAATGGATGGGCAGCGGCTGCCATTTGTCTGTTCATGAGCTGATTAAGGGTGAATTGAGACTTTTGGAAACCGCCGTAACCTTGCATGAATCCTTGCTGATCGGTCGATTGTTTCATGTCAGCGAGTACATTCATTTGCCTTGGGAGCTCCGGCTTGAGCGTTTTATTTACAGCATTCCGGAGCCCGAACGGGAAAGGTATATTATGGAGACGGGCAGACAGTCCGGAATTTTTACAGACGAAGAAGTGTTGTTGACGTTGGAGACCTTCTTCGAAATGGACTGTAACATTAGTGAAACGGCCAAGCGTCTCTATATCCATCGCAATACCCTGATGTACCGGATTGATAAGATTAAACAGGAGACAGGATTGGATGTCAGAGCCTTCCGGGACGCGGTACTCATGAAGCTGCTGCTCCTATTGTACAAAGTGACAAAATGAGGACAGCAATTTTGTGCAGTTTGCGCATGGCTGATTTTCGCCTATAAAGGTATTATATAAATATGAATTGTATCCGATTTCATTTTTAAGTGATGACACTAAATTACTCATTAGGAGGCCAAACAAATGGCAGGCGTACGCTTAGAACACATTTATAAGAAATATGCAGGTGCTGATAAGGCAACAGTAATCGACGTTAATCTTGATATTGCCGATAAAGAATTCTTGGTATTGGTAGGTCCATCCGGTTGCGGTAAGTCTACTACGCTGCGTATGATCGCAGGTCTTGAAGAAATCACTGAAGGTAAGCTGTACATCGGCGACCGCGTCGTGAACGACGTTGCTCCTAAGGATCGCGACATCGCGATGGTATTCCAATCCTACGCTTTGTATCCGCACATGAACGTATATCAAAATATGGCGTTCGGTCTGAAGCTTCGTAAAGTGAAGAAGGAAGAAATCGATCAACGCGTTCGCGAAGCTGCGAAGATTCTCGATATCGAGCATTTGCTTGACCGTAAACCAAAGGCTCTGTCCGGTGGTCAACGTCAACGGGTTGCCTTGGGCCGCGCGATTGTCCGCGATCCTCAAGTCTTCCTCATGGACGAACCTCTTTCCAACTTGGATGCTAAGCTGCGCGGTCAAATGCGTGCGGAAATCACAAAGCTGGTTAAGCGTCTTGAAACTACTTGTATCTACGTAACGCATGACCAAATCGAAGCTATGACGATGGGTGACCGGATCGTAGTTATGCAAGACGGTATCATTCAACAAGCGGCTTCTCCGGAAGAGCTGTACAACCAACCGCAAAACATCTTTGTAGCTGGATTTATCGGATCCCCTACAATGAACTTTGTACATGGTACATTGGCTGAAGAAGGCGGAGTGGTACGCTTCAAAGCCACCAACATGAACGTTGAGGTTCCTCAAGGCAAAGCCTCGACCCTGAAGGAAAAAGGCTACCTCGGCAAGGATGTTATCATGGGCATTCGTCCTGAAGATATTCATGAAGAGCCAGTATTCCTGGAAGCATTCCCGCACACTTCGTTCACAGCTAACGTATACCTGACTGAAAACCTTGGTCATGAAATGCAGCTGTATTTGAAGGGCACAGGCGCTGAAACATTGATCGCTCGTGTTGACGGACGTTCGACAACTCGTGAAGGTGACAATGTGAAGCTTGCGATCGATATGAACAAAATTCATATCTTCGACAAGGAAACTGAACTGAACGTATTCTTTTCCTAATCGGTAAAGGCAACTTTTTATAAAGAAAAACCGCCCCTCGGGGCGGTTTTTTACTTGCTATATAAGGTTATAAAGTTTTAATCACCTACTTTGGTTCATAGGTCTCCACTTGAATCACGGGCACGGAGATCCATTCTCCGCGAACAATAATATCCGTGTATTGCAGGAAGGTTCCGGTAATTACGGCATCTCCCTCCGAGAAGTCGAAATTCCCCTTCAACACGATATCTGTGTCGTCCGCATAGGCAAGGGTCTCCAGAAAGCCCGGCTGCGTTACCGTACAGAGCAATCTAATCATATCGTTCGGGTATTGCGCAACTTGGTCGGCAGTAACGTCCCGGATAAATTTTTTGACCCCTGTAAACTGATAGTAGGAATCGATTCGTTCGTAGATCGAGACTTGCCCCTCACCAGCAGAACCGTAAGGATTATCGACCAGCAGGCTGCCGTCAGAGTTCGTCTCCAGATCATCCGCTTCTACCCATAGAATCAGCTCAATGGAGCTCTCGGAGACTTCGAATAGGGCGTACAGCGCGTTTCGATTCAAGGATTCAGCCGTAACCTTAATGACCGGGTTCTGACGCGTGCTTAGGGTCGGATCTATCGAGAGAGATTGAATCGAGTTGCCTGACATCAAATCTGTATTGGTAAGTACCTGGATATTGCTCTGATCGTTCATTTTTCCAAAATAGACCCGGTTTTCATCATCGGCCGCAACAACGTAGATTTGAGCGTTATAGGATTTCGTTCCGCCAGTTACGTGAGTATACTGTTTATCTCCCTCAAGCTGAGGAAGCAGCAGAACGGGCTCTGCAGCCATCCACGCCAATTGGACCTGGCTCACGGCCTCAGACGTATCCTGGTATGGATTCAGCGATGTATAGAGGTCAATGGCTTCCTGATATGCCCCATCCCTTGATAAGCTCTTGGCTTGCTTCATAAGCTTCGCTATTTGTCCCTCCACATAAGCCGCAAGCGAGGACTTTGGGTTGACTTTGGCTGCGAAAGTATTATATTGCTTGGCATGTCTCGCGAAGCTGGAATAATTGTTATTCTCCAGTTCTTGTCTCACCAGGGCTCCCATAAGCTCCTCAACCTTGCTGGCAACCCAGGGGGCCTTCAGGTCATTATTGGAATAAGCGCTTAAAACAGCCTCCGCATCAGTCAATAGCCGATCATAGAGACCATTTGTTGCTAGAGCATCATATTTCTTGAGATCATAATCCTCATAGGCAGCTATCAATTCACTTATCTGCTTCTCTTGATCCCCGTAAAAGATTTCAGGAATTTTCAGCAGCTTCCACTTGAAGGATTCGTCATCATAATTCTGATTTTCCAGGTTGCTGTTCATTTCTGCGTAAAACTGGTTCTTAAATTGGGTAAAATAAGAGACAAAATGCTCTGATACCCCGATAGCCTGTGAGATTTCTCTGTAATATACACTGTAGGGGCCGTCTCCCGTATAATAGGTGTTGCGGAACTTCGAGAGTTCTGCGTAGATTTCCAGCAGCCGATCGAACTGTCCGTCGGCCACAGCCTTAGCGCCTTCCGAATCATAGAAGTCCAGTTGCAGCTTCATTTTGGTAATTGGGGCAAGCTCCTCCAAGCGGGCCGCGACCTCATCTTCGTGATAAAGAATGGAACGGTTGTCCCGAGTCTTCAAATACCAGGTTTCTGCACTTACCAGATCCTTTTCCGCATAGAGACGCTCCGCTTCTTTAAAGGAAGCTATTTTAGCCGAGATTTCTATGCCCTTATAGCCGATCAATACCAGCATAATTATGCATAACGCTAGAAGCAGGGACTGAAGCGAGAATAATCTTCGTGTCATCATATGGAGTTGCTCCTAATTGCGGGCTGCTGAAAATCGGCGTCCCATTGATATTTTTCGGTGAAAATTCGGGCAACTTCTTCTCCCAGCACTCCCCAGTTGTCCTGCGGATTTCCACTGACAACGCGGTAAAGGCGCAAGAACCGCTCCTTGGGGAGAAGGCGACAATAACGCGCAATGAAATCCGCGTAGGTCAGACAGTAACGTTTTTGTCGTACCGCTGCTGCGGCTACGCCTGACAGGATTTCGGATCCTCGGCTCATGGAAGCGATGTGCTGCTCATATTTCAAGATATACCGGAAGGTTTTATCCTTGATAAGATCACGCTTAATTTTGCTTAACTCACCAATATATTCGACCAGATCCGGATCGAACCGCTTCTGCAGTAACGGTTCCAGCTCCAGGTCCATATCTTTGCGCAGCACAAAGGATTGAAGCAGCATAATTTGCAGGGAGCGTATGCTGTCATCGTGCACCAGTGTGGCAATCTCCCGCATCATTTCATAGGAAAGAGCTTTGTTCTCCTTTCCGATGGCCGCAGCCCAATCCAGATTGGCAATTAATCCGTTAATGATCTGCTGACGGTCCCGCATGAAGATCCGGTTCAGTTCCTTGGAGATAGCCTGGGGCTTTATCCGATGCTGAACATAGATCAGCACGCTGGTCAACAGCAGACCCGCCACAAGGGCCAGAGCCATCTCCTGAAAGGTACGTCCGAAGAAAATGCTAACCAGCGTGATTAGCAGCGCAATCAGACGATCATTTCGAATTGAGCGCTGTACTTGAGCGGCAGCCTTGCTGCGGAGAGAAATAAGCCCGCCTGATTTGTCGCAGGTTGGACATTGCTCGTCATACAGGATGGTGTACCGCTGGCAATGTTTGCATATGCGTAATTTTTCATAGACGTATTTAGTGTGGCGGGGAGGGCGAAGCTGTACAGGGATTTTATTGTTCATATTGGTCACTTTCCCGGTTTATTTGATAGATTAGGGTCTGGTCCAGCTCTTGAGGGGGAACCAGATCCTTATTGCGCCGCCAAAAGATGAAGGATCTTACAGTAACAAACAGTAACAAAATAGCCAGGCAAACGTAAGTAATCATATAAAGTCGCCGCTCCTTCTCAAAATGGGCCCTTTGCACCAAAAAAATTGAACTTTACAGGCGTTAATTATATCATAATGGCATAGCAGTGACAGATTCTAGGGGGGAATTTGTCATATGATGTATAATTACAATAATAGTACGATTTAATCGAAAAGGAGTACTACACATGTCCAAGAGAAAGAAATCGACTTCCAGTGTGCTGCTCATCTTGCTTGCCATGCTGATGATGATGTCCAGCCTTCACGTGCAGGGCGCATATGCAGCAAATGGACAGGCCTCGCAGATTGACGCTGTGCTTGTCGTGGATGTCAGCAACTCCATGAATACGAGTGATACGAATAAGATCGGCAATGAAGCGATGAAGATGTTCATCGATATGCTATCGGTAAGCGGAGACAGAGTAGGTATTGTCGCGTATACCGACAAGATCCAGCGGGAGAAGGCGCTGCTGGAGATCAATACACAAAGTGACAAAGAAGACCTGAAGCAATTTATCGACGGCCTGGACCGCGGACCCTATACCGATATTGCGGTAGGGGTGAAGGAAGCGATCAAGGTGCTGCAGAACGGTGCTGATCCGAATCACGACCCGATGATCGTTTTGCTTGCTGACGGCAACAATGATTTTGATAAGGCATCCGGCCGGACGGCAGCGCAATCAGACCAGGAGCTGGACGCCGCAGTAGAGGAAGCCAAGCAAGCGGGTATCCCGATCTATACAATTGGGCTGAATGCAGACGGAAAGCTGAATAAGGAGGCCTTGGCCGAGCTCTCGGATAAGACCGGGGCAAAGTCGTTCTCCACTAGCTCCGCGGAGGATTTACCGCAAATTCTAAGCGAGATCTTCGCCAGCCATCTGAAGCTGAAAATTGTTCCGATTCAGAGTCTGACAGGAACCGGCAACTATCAAGAGGTTACGGTGAATGTTCCGAATGCGAATGTGCTGGAGGCGAACATCTCGATCATGTCTTCCCAACCGGTAGAGACCGAGCTGATCGACCCTTCCGGCAATGTGGTGACGATTCCGTCGAACGAGGTGCTGGTGACCAAGTCCAAGAGCTATTCCTTGCTGAAGCTGCTCAATCCGAGTGAAGGAGATTGGACGCTTAAGGTCAAGGGAGTATCGAAGGACAAGATTGATATTAACCTTGTCTTCAACTATGATCTGGAGCTGGCCATGGAGCCGCTGCCTTCGTCTTCCTATAAGCAAGGGGACGAGATTGCCGTATCCTCTTATCTAACAAGCAATGGACAGAAGCTTGCCGATGCAGATATGTATAAGAATATGACCGCTGTTCTGAAGGTCAAGGATCTCGATGCCGGAACGACGGAAGAGATACCATTGACGAATACCGGTGACAAATTTGAAGGAACGTACAAGATTCCCGAGGAGCATGAATATGAATTGGTGGTAAGGGCCGAGGAGAAGAGCTTTTACCGCGAGAGTCCGGCGGTGAACATCTCGGCCAAACCGGGAGGCGCTACTACGCCCCCTCCGGCAACGGCTCCGGAAGAGACGGGAACCGAGGAAAAGAAACCATTTCCCCTCCTAGCGGTAATTTTGAGTGTCCTGGGAGCCCTTGTACTGCTGGCTGTCGGATACTTCCTGCTTCATAAGGTAAAGCAGAACAACCGCGGATTTGTCGGACAGATCGTTCTCGAGATCCGGGATGAGAATACCGGAGACAAGACATATCCGCAGTATAAGAAGTTAACAGCCTTCCGGGGCAAGTTTACCCTGCACCAGCTTCTGCAGCTTGCACCGGAGCTGAAAGAGACCGAAGATATGATATTTACGCCAGGAAGCAATGACAGAATTATTCTGACAAGCAAGAGCGGCGGTACGGTGGAGAAGTCGGGACGTGCCGTGGATACAAGCAAGGGTCTTGAACTCAAGAGTGGAGACCGGATCACCTTGCCGCTAAGTAGCGTAGATAAGACGATCTTTATCGAATACCTCGTATAGAGGTATTCAAAAAGTAGGCTTTTGATCACTAAGAGTTTCAAGAGGTTGATTCGACGTCGAATCTTGCATCGTATTGCATATTGAATTCAGGGGGAAACAGAATGAAGCCCGTAGTAAGAGAGCATATTCAACAATTGGACGTATCCTTAGGCGGCGGTATTGTCAGCGACAAGATCCGGGTCGACACGATCGACAACCCGATTCTGATTATCGGCCTTGGCGGGACGGGTATCGATGCTTTGCTTCGTTTGAAATATCAGATTAACCGCAGATTCCGTCTGCCGGAGGATCCGCTGTCCAAGAAGAAGCGCGAGAAGCCGGATAATGTAGAGTTCCTTGCCTTTGAGACGAATGAACAAGACCGCACGAAGAAGTATAAAGGGATTGGACTGGACCCGATCAATGAATTTGTTCTGCTGTCGAATGCTGAGATCGGCGGCTTGCTGCAAAACCGCAGTATCCTGGAGCCTTACATTACGGAGTGGCTCTCGCCTGAGCTGAGCATCACGGACGGCATGAACGGCGCAGCCGGTGTCCGCCAAGCGGGCAGACTGCTCTTGTTCACGAAGATTACGCAAGTTGTCCAAGCGATCGATAAGAAGATCAAGACCTTGTCCGTCGGCACGAATAAAAAGCTGATGGTCTTCCTGCTCACCGGCTTGTCGGGGGGAACCGGCAGCGGTTGCTTCCTGGACATCGCCTATATTGTGCGGGGAATTATTGAGCGTGACCATGGCTCAGCCGGTATTGACCGGGTGAACACACTGGGTTACTTGTTTACGCCGGATATCAATCTCTCGAACAAGAGCTTAAGCGAGCATACCCGGGAGTACATCAAGAAGAACGGTTATGCTGCGCTCAAGGAGCTCGACTACTGGATGAACGTCGATAGCCGCGGCGAACGGTTCAAGCAGCAGTACGGCAATATTTTGACGGTGAACTCTCCATTACCTCCGTTTAATCTATGCCATTTGATCTCTGCGACAAATACAGAGGGCAAGCTGCTGGAGAATGCTTACGACTACTGTATGAACGTCACCGCCGAGAACATTACGAACTTCATGGCCAGCGAGGAAAAGCAGTCCGGCGAAGAGTTTGCTATTCATGACTATATCAGCAACATTCGTACGAATATTGCGCAGATGAATAAGCAGTATCCGGCTAACTATGAATACAACATTATCGGGGCTTCTTCTGCGGTACTGCCGATTGAAGAGATGACAACGTATCTCGCCTACCGCTTGTTTGACAAGATGGAGGGCATGTTCCATAAGGCTCCGAGCCAGGAGGATGTGGAGAAGTTTGCACGCAAGCTGGGGCTGGACCTGGACAGCATGGCCAAGACCTTTGAATCCCGCGTACCGGAGCCGCTTCCTGGCTTTGAGAACAGCGAGAGGTTGAGTCATGCCAATGTGGTGAAATCGCAGGTCGTTAACATTGATACCGAGCTGGAGCAGAACTTCCTGGCCCGGGCACGCGAGGAATATATCAAGGCGAAGAAGCAGCTTCCGGGAGAAATCATGGAGCAGTTCCGTGACCAGGTCCGCCGTTTGTTCCTCCATCCGGAGCAAGGGCCGTTCTATGTGTCCCGGCTTGTCTATACCGAGAAGGGCTTCTGCCTCTTGAAGATGATCCTGTCTTACATTGAGGCTTTACGGGAGAATCTGCTTCGCATTCCACGCGATATTGAGGCTGCGCAGGAGCAAGCCAATGATAAGCTGGGTGATGCGAAGAGCGCTTTCGTCTCCAAGGAAAAGAAAAAGAATTTCTATATTGAAGCAAAGATCAACGAATATTGGCTTCATGCCGATGTGGAGCGGACCGAGCAATTAATCGAGTTCTATGAAGACCTGTATGAATTGCTTAACTCGGAGAATAATCGGATCTACAACGTGTTTACTGAGGTGCTGAATGCACTTAGCTCGATTTTTGCCAAGAACGGGGACATTCTCATCAATGGCGAGGAGCAAACCGACCATAAGGGGAACAAAACCTATTACTGGAACCTGGTGAGCGTCCCTGACATCTCCAAGCTGGTCAACCAACTGATGGATCAAAAGGATGTCGACGATCTGATTCGCGATTTCTCTTCTGAACTGCTGAATCATTCCAGCCAATGGATCAAGGAGCAGGAAATTGATATCGTCAACTCGATTTCTTCCTTCCTCAGTGACAAGTTCGGAGATTTGATTACAAAGTCGATGGAAGAATTCCTGATTATCAAATACGGACAGGATGAGTCCATTGAGAAGTTTGTGGAGCGCCAGATTGCTAGCAAGCTGGACGAAGAGGCCGTACCGGTCTTCCATCTATCAAACAGCACGGGCAATCTGAATTTCCCGGCCTGGGGCTTTGTATCGGTGCCGGTGCAGGCGCCAAGCATCCTAAAGGGAATTCGGAATTATCAGAATAACGCGGTAGGCAAATCGCATTTTACCGTTAAGGAAAGTGAAGTCAAGAACCGGATCTTCTGGCTGAACACCCGGAACGGAGTCCCGCTCTTTGTCTACACCCCGCTGAAGGTGTACGAGGAGAGCTACGAGCGTACGATTCTGGAGAAAGAAGGCATTGGACGCCATCTGGTTCAGACCGAGAAGAACAACTGGACGTATCTGCCTTCTCCGATTCCGGAAAGATCCTGGGGCGATGTCTATATGAATCCGCGGGTGAAGAGCTACAACTCCCGGGTACGTGGGGAATTTGCCAGCGCCCGCGAGTTCAAGGTGATTGTCGAGAAGAGCATGGATCAGAATACAAGCAGCCGTTATGCCGTAGTGCAGACTGTGCCGTTCGATCTGAATAAGCAGCTGCAGAAATACGACATGCGTCTGGATGCGCCGAAGCCGAACTTGGGTGAGGTGAAAGCAGCCTATACCGAGCTGAAGCGTCTCTTGTCCGATGGACTGGAGCTCGTAGCTTCGAAGGATATTTTCGGCAGCATTAACGAGGAGATGGCCCAGGAGAATCTGATCCGTTCGCCGGAGCTGATTCAAGCCGTACGCGTAGAACTGGCGAAATACACGGCCATTCAGGAGATGGCTGCGAAGCTGGAGAGCCTGCTCGGACAATTCCGGGATGAGGAGAAGCTGCTGGAGCAATTCCTTGAAGCGATGTACACCAGTACCATCGTGAAGAAGGGTGCTCTGTATGTCTATGACCGCGATGCCGAGGAAGAGGCCTGGGAGCCGTTCGCGAATCTGATGAAGACGCGCAATTATGCCGAGTATGAGGTGTTTGTTCACTTCCGGGGACTGGATGATAAGAGCCGGAGCGCACTCTTGCGGAAATCCTCGCGCCGTGCGAATGAAATGACTTCCTCCGAGGATATCACACCGCTGCTGTCCAAGCTGGATGAATTGACCGTGAACTTCCTTGAAGCGCGGGATGCGCTGGAATATGAGAAGGTCGAGCTGGCCAACGGCCAGGATATGTATCAATTCTACAAAGAGATTGCAACTCAACTGAATGATATCCGGAAAAGGTTGAAATAAGACATGAAGCAGCAGTTGGAGCAATTTGCACCTGATTATGACCGCGCCGAGGAGCGGCTGGCCGGACAGGGCGATGACCAGAGCAGTATCCATTATCCTGCCCTGTACTTGTTTATTGGAGACAAGGCAGGCGAGGCCATCGGGGCGATGAAAGAAATTCATGACCGCAAGTGGGATAACAGCCGCGGTGTCATGTATTTGTGGGTGACGACCGCAGGAGGAGCCTCTGTGCAAGCAGAGGAGTCCCCTGCGGTTAAGCACCATGTTCTTGCAGGAACCGAGGGAGGCGGCAACGACCCCAAGAAGGCTCGCGCCGAGCTGTACCGGAAGCTGTATGACAGCGGGCAAGGCTGGTTCGAGCTGAACCGGACGCTCCGTCAGGTCAGCAGCCATATTGCGGAGTACGGACGGTTATATGCTTCGTTCGACCGGATCCATCTCTCTGTCATTACGCGGGTCGATGACCCGCTTAATGTGTTTGTACAGGAGCTTTCCCTGTTGGCGAAGTCGATCCTGGGCCAGTCTTTCAAGTCTGTCCAGATGGACCTGTATGCACTGATTAGCGAGCGGGAACAGGTGGAGGCTTTCGGCTATGGCAGCTCAGCGGGCGTAGCCTTTTTACGCGAGCTTGATTATATGCAGCAGCCTGACTACAGCTTCTCGGCCCCCCTGCACGTTACAGAGGACGGGATCTCCATTCCGGTGACGCATCAGGCCTCGCCGCTCTTTGATCTGGTCTATGTGTTATCCGATCGCAATGAGCGGGGCTTGTTGTCTGCAGACGAGCTACAGGGCAGCTATGAGATGATCAGCCATATCAGTCTGCTTAAGAACAGAAAATACAAGGAGCAAGTCTTTGGCCCCGGGAGCGGCAGCTACAATAACACTTCGTTCAAAAATAATGTAATGACGGAATCGGGCCGTCAAGGATATGTCTCGGCGGGGATGGCTAAGGTGAAGAGGCCGAACCAGTCGATTGCACTGGTGGTGCTGTATCACTTCCTCCGTCAGGTCAAGGCAGATATGGCGGCGGAACCGGAGGTCGGCGAGCAGGAGAAGCTGAGCATGTTCGGCGTGCATCCGGCAGGCTTCGAGGAGCAGGCTGCACGGCTAGTGCCCGATGTCGAGGCGATTTCCGAGATGCATGCGCTCATGACGCATGAGGTAAGCTATGCCTCCCTTCGCCAAATGTCGCTTCGCGAAGCCGAACAGGCCCTGTATGGGGAAGGCTGCCGAGCCTTCTTCCGGAGTAATTATGAGGACCCGGCGCGGCGCGGACTAGAGCAGATGGATGTAGCGGCTAAGCTGGAGAACGAGCTGCGTAGCCGCACGTCGGCAATGCCGATGATTGGCCTATTCCAGCTGTATCATTGGACCGGAGAACGCAAAGAAGAGGGCGGAATGCTTCCTTACGTGCAGAATCTGTATCGGGAGACCCAGCGTGAGCTGGAGCTGGCGCGTTTCGAGCTGGAACAGGCCTATGAGGGAAGAGTGGAGCAGCTTTCTTTCAAGAAGGTGCCGTTCATGGATAAGCGTAATGTGCGAAGCTTCATCTCCGAGCTATTCCGAAGCATTTATTATCGAAAGCGCGATCTATTGATGCTGGAAATCAAGATGAAGCTGATCTCCAGATACGAGGCGGAGATTGAAGCATTCCATAAACGCTGCGAGGCGAAAATACATCAGTTCGAGAAGCTGGAGCAGCAGTTGAGAGCATCTGCCCAGGAAAGCGTAACTTGGGCTGATGATTACATCGGCCAGAACATCATGGAGTATTACGAGCTGGTGACCAAGCGTGTCACGGATGAGTTGAAGGCAAAACGGGGATCGGGAGCCTTTTTCGAGGATCGGCTGCTTGGGAACCAAAGGGAACTGCTGGAGCAAGGAACCGAGGGCTTTTTATCGAAGCTGATAAAGGTATGCCGGGAGCATATCCTGACCTCCCCTTATTTTAAGCTCTCCTTCGAGGAGGAACTGCTGCAGCGCTCGAACGTCACGATTGAATACAACAACAAGGAAGTTCTGTCGAAGGATGACCTATTCAAGAAATTGTATCGAACCTTGGAGGACCGAGCGGCTATTCAATTGCGCCTGTATGATTATACGCAGGAGCATCGCTACGAGGAGAAGTACGTCTTCGGTGATATGGAGAGCGAATTTGTCCGCTATGTATTCAGCGTGGATGAGTCTTCAAGAATTTATAAGCTGGGCGGGGTGCATGAGAAGCGGAGCAGCGGGGTTGTGAAGCTGAATCTGATGGGCGGATTCCATTTGGAGGATCTGATGTACTACCGGAACGGCAAGGTGTATTACGAGAGCTACGTTGCGAATGGTTATGAACTCCATGGGTTGGATCCGGCCAGACTGCCTGAGCTTCGTTAACAGCTCCTTATTTCATTTGGAAAGGAAGCAAACAAGATGACGAGAAAAATCAATTTGCTCCTGCTGCTGTTCAGTCTGATCGGAGGGGCCATCGGCTTTGGGATCGGCGAAGTGCTGCTGTATCAGCTATCCGGAGAGATGCCGGGCATCGTCCTGATAGGGCTATACTTTGGCATTCTTGCACTATGTGTCGGATTGTCATGCCTGATCGCAGAGATGGTCAAGCCTCGCCTGAACGGCTCGTCCTGGCGCCAGAGATATGTCGGTGCTTCATGGAAGCTGCTGGTGCCTGCGACGCTGGTGCTGCTCTTTGCGCTGGGGACGCTCCTGGAGTTTGTCTATGAATTGAACCTGAACGGGGCGAAGCAGGTTAAGAACATTGTGTTCGTGATTGACGATTCAGGCAGCATGGATCTCAATGACCCGAATGGCGACCGATATGAAGCAACCAAAATGCTGATCGAAAAGATGAATCAGGACAAGGAAGCGGCGATTGTCGTCTTCGATGACAGAGTGCAGCTGCTGCAGCCTTTTGTAAGATTGAAGAATCAGGAAGTTAAAAATGAGGTATACACCCGACTGGATGAGATGGAGCCGATGCAGGGCGGGACGAACTTTAATCTCGCTCTAAACGAGGCGATGGAGCAGATTCAGGGACGAAGCACCTCCCGGCGCGGAACGCTTGTCATTCTGCTGTCCGACGGATTCAGCGAGGTGGACCCTTCCGGTGTGCTTCGTGAATATCAAAGCAGCGGAGTGGCGGTCAACACGATTGGACTCGGCTTGGACAATCCGGAGGGCTCCGATCTCTTGAAAGAGATTGCAGCCGCTACAGGCGGACAATATCAGGATGTGAGCGAGGCAGATCAACTATCCTTTGCCTTCCAGAAAATCTATGACAACATCGGAGAGCGGACGCTGGTTACCGAACGGACCGGGGTTACACAGAATAGCAGCTATTATATGATTCTTCGCATTGTGTTCGTGATCCTGCTCGGTGCTGCGCTTGGACTGGGCTTAGGGATCCTGTTTGATAACCGCCATCTTGCCAAGAGCTTCAGCATCGGCGGTGCCACAGGAGGCATCCTGGCCGGACTGCTTCTGGAGTTCGGACTATCCGGAGCTGACTTCCCGGATGGGATCATTCGCCTGTTGGCTTGCCTGATCCTGGCCGCCGTCATTGCCCTGTTCACGCTCGTGGTGCCAGTCAAGGATAACCAGCCCCGAATATCGGAACGCCGCAGCAGATTCGGCGGTGTGAGATCCGCAGGAAATGCGGTCGGCAGACGTCAGGGCGAGAACCAGAACCGGGGATTCTAGAACCCAAGGAGGAGAGAGGAATATGCGGGTTATTGACGCTACATCATCCACCCCGGCCATCCGGGATATGACCCACAGCTTGGATGAGGACCGGGTATGCCTGCGCTGGCGCTGGCCCGAAGGGGTTCAGGCTGTATACATTCACAAGGGTCCGGTCTCTGATAGCGCCGCCGACAGGATCCCTGACGAAGAAGACCTGAAGCTGTATACGCGCGAGGAATACAAGGCCTCCGGCGGCTATCGGGATCGTCTCGAAGAGATCGGACAGGTGCAGTACACCGTCTATGCCGGTCTGATGGAGGAGGATGAACTGGAGCTTGTCCTTCAACAGGATGGAAGGAACCGGTTGACTGTAAATGCCGGCCGGGCCCGCATTTTCTATACGATCTCCCAGAAGAACAACTTGTTCCGCAAGTACAAGAGTATTCAGATCCAAGTGATGGCCGAGGCGGCGGTTGCGAAGGATGTGCTCTGCTATGTGAAGAAGCAGGGCGGCTATCCTGCGAATAAGGAGGATGGCACGGTGTACCACTTCCTGCACGACTTTGTCCCGGGAAAAAACATCCTGCCTGTCATTGAGGTGGGCAAGAACGATTATGTCCGGCTGTTCTTTACGGATGGCCGCAAGTACGGGCAATTTTATGAGCTTATTGCACAGTAGTTGCAAGCCTGAAGGAGGAATGGACCATGGGCCTTTTTGAACTTTTTAAGAAAAAAACGCAGGATGCTCCGCGTCCGTTATTTTACGATATTGTCTGTCCATTTTGCTTCAGCAAATTTTCACCCGAGGCTGTCGTATTCCGTGCAGCCCATCATCGGGAGGACGATGAGGATTACGCGCTGGGTGAAGATGAGCAACTGAATAAATACCGGGAGCGCTTCGGATTGGATACGGTCTATGATCTGGAGGCGATTATCCACCCGAGACAGGTGCCGGAAGAGCATCATATTTACTCGGATCATGTCCTGATCGGACTGAACGACCGCTATGGCATTGTGACCCGGCGCAGACTGTGCCCGCATTGCCACAACGAGCTGCCGGTCACGGCAGGCAAAGTGCCGAGCAATATCATTTCTATTATTGGAGCTTCCCAGGTAGGGAAATCGGTCTATATGACCTCGTTGATCCATACGCTGCAAAATACGACCGCGGATCATTTCGAGGCGGCATGTATGCCGCTAAATGCGGAGATTAGCCGAAAGTTCCGCAGCATGTATGAGGAGCCTTTATTTGAGCGGGGCGATCTGCTTGCTTCTACCCAGAAGGAGAGGATGCAAGAGCCGTTTATTTTCCAATTCGTCTTCAAGGACGAGAGTAAACCGCCGCTGACACTGGTGTTCTTCGATGTAGCCGGTGAGGGCATGGTGGATCAGGACTATCTTGGTCTGCAGGGGCAGCATATTAAGAATTCCTCCGGTATTTTATTCATGGTCGACCCGCTGCAAATCCGTTCCATCCGGGAACGAATCCGGATCAATCTTGGCACCGAGCCGGGAGAATGGGTATCCCAGTACGATGAGCCGCGCGATGTCGTTCTGACCATGTTCGGGGATTTCATCGCTTACGAGGATAAGGGGAAGACCGATATTCCTACGGCCGTCGTCTTGACGAAGAGCGATATGCTTCGTGCGCTCAGTGATGAGGACGGAGAATACATTAAGTCGAACAGTAACGTCTTCAACAATGTGGTGCACCGGAAGACGTTCAATATTACCGAATTTGAGAATATCGACGGTGAAATCCGGCGCTTCATTGAAAAGGTGGATCGGCCCTTCAAGGGAACGATGGATGTTTACTTCAAGAACACGGCGTATTTTGCCGTCTCCGCGCTTGGCAGCAACCCCATCGACCAGAAGCTTCAGGGCGTTGTCAGCCCGATCCGGGTGGATGAGCCCTTTATCTGGTTATTGTATCAACTGAAATACATTGAGGGGAGAGAAGCGAATTGAAGCCGAACTCTCCAGGAAGCATCCAGCAACAGATGTATACCCGGGAACGGAAGGGCGTCTTTCGTTCCACGGAAGGCTTCGATACGGTAGCCAAATCGCCCGGGCTGGATGTCGCGTTTATTAAAAAAGTGCTCCACCCCTTTTGTATGTATGATGCGCCGGCAGAGCTTGTATCCCGTAGTGAGAAGGATAGAGCGCTGTATCCCGAGTCCGTCCATTTGTTTCATTCGGAGAACGGCGAGACGGTACTCGGCCGGAGCATCTATCAGCCGGTGGATTTCACGGGGCTGAGAAGTGCCTTTTTAACTCATAACTACATTATTCCTTCGGGCCGTTCCGGGGAAATTACTGAGAATTTTAAGGCTTGGCTTGCAGCTTCATTTACAGATAGCTATGATCCGGAGATCGGCATGGAGCTGGCAGAGCTGGAAGATGTGCCGACAAGAGGGACATCGGAGTCTGCGCTTGGATCTCATACTTCCGCTAAGGAAGCTTTGGAGCGCCTGGGGTTTGATGAACAGCTATTCAAGCAATTGCTGTTTGCAATCATGACCGCTTCCGGCGAAGGACGCAAGAAGGTTTATATCTCGCTGGATGTTCCCATTGAAGCTATCTCAAGAGCCTCCCTCTCATTAATGCAAATTATATTTTCCTGCCTACCCTATGAACATCGCAGACGGCTTGGATTCCTGTCCTATGTGAAGGAGCCGCAGAGCCGAAAGTTTATTCATGTGCAATTTGTGGAGAAGGGCAGCTTGCGCCCGCATGACCGGAGTATCGAGAAAGACTTTATTTTTGATCTGGCGGCCGGTCGATTTGGGCAGATTGATGCGGATTGGTCCCGTCAGCCTTATTTGGACTTCGTATGGAGCCATTTGGAGCAGAAGGAGCAGCTTCAGGAATTTTTTGAATTTGCGGATGGGATGCTTTCCGGCATGGAAGGCGAACGGAAGTCGGCCTTATCGAGTTATCATGAGTTGGCTGTATATTATCGGATCGAGCAAGGTGAAGAGTCTCTCTACGAAGAGAACAAGGTTACGGTTCTTAGGGGCTTGCTGGAATATTTGAAGCCGCCTGGCGGGCTGGATGCCCGGATGAGGCTGAATGATCTCTTCCTTTCCCGTTTTGACCGGGAATTTGATCTTAACAAGCTGGGACATATCCCGCCTGCCGCTGTAGCTGAATGCTTCCGGGATTATTTCGGCTTGCCTGGAGCGGGACAGGAGGACAAGATTGTCTCCTATTATATCCTTGCGCTGTACAACGCTATGACACAGGAGCGGCAAGCGGAGGCGGATGCCTTCTATGCACTGATTGAAGGACATACCGGGCTGGAGGCCGCCTTTTTCAGGAACGTATTGAATAGTGAGCGGCTGATGACGGTTTTGTTCGATCCTTATATTCGTGCTAAATTTCAGCGGGCAACCGATCTGAAATCTCTCTTGAATCTGATTCAGACCTGGGGAAAGAAGTTTCCGTCCGTGCTGCTAAATGATTCCTTCCAGGAATTGAGCCGGACCCGGCTGATGGACAAGCTTCGTAGTGCGAACCAGCTTCTGCGAGCTACGGATATCGTGATGAAGGAGATAGGCAAGTGGGATGCCGGAGTCCCGGAGAGTGAGCGGATCTTCCAAAACTCCGGTATGACCGAGCTGCTAACTTCCTCGGTACTTCGCTTGCTGCTTAGCGAGTTAGATCTGGACAGGCTTACGAAGGAACAGGTGGTAGGCGCCGAATTTCTGAGACAACATGACTTAAGCCGTCTGGCCAAAGAACTGAGGGATTCCAGACTCAGCAGTCATGCCGTCATGCTTCATGCGCTCTACCGGTTGTTCACCGAATCGAAGCCGGAAGCCGAAATCTTTGCCGGACTCGGACCGATGGAGACGGACCGGGTTCAGCAAACAGCCCGGAAATGGCTGCAGGGCGAGATCGAAACGGCTGAATTTCCGCGAATTGCGCTTGCTTTCTTCCGGGAGTCTGATGCCGGATTCGTAGAGTACGGCGCATTGCTGGATTATTTGCGAAGAGATGCTGCGGATAAGGATATGATTTACAAGTTCTTGCTGTGGTCGCAGGGCGATCCGATTTTTACTCGTCCGCGCGGTCTGGTTCCTGCATATGCTGCGGCAATCCTGGCTTATTTCAAGCGTCATGATAAAAATGCGTTCAAGAGCCGGGAAAACCGCCGCGAATATTTCACCAAGGCCGGCCCTGCATTAGGCACCGTACTCAACAAGGCAAAACTGGAGCTGTCCTCGCCGGTAAGCCGATTTTTTTCCGGGAATCGGAAGGCGGTCTTGATGGGTTCTACGATGATGGTGCTGCTGATTTTGGTTGTGGCGGCGAGTTGGCTGGTTCTGAAACAGACCGGCGTAATCGGAAAGGCTGATCCGGTTCCGGAGACTCCTCCGGTAGTGGCGGACGAAGGGAATACTGAAGAAAAACTGATCGTCTATGCCCAGAGGCTGATCGTTTCTGAGGGTGAGAAAGAACAGACGCGTTTGATTTTCCCGTTTGATGATCTGACCCAGTGCGCGGAATTCACACCGACCGAGTTGACGATTACAGCGCCAGGCTTGGATCCGCAAGCGGTGCCGATACAGAACTATGAAAGCGGATGTGCGCTTCCGAAGCAAGTGGGTTCAGACGCCGGGGATACCCAGGATACCTCCGGTACCTCAGATGCTCCGGCAACAGATGGAGCTGCGGATCATGTTGAGGACGGAAACGGAACCGGTGATGGAGTAGTAAATCAAGACAATACAGATGCTGCGGATCAACCTGATGGCCAAGCTGCAGATCAAGACAAAGCAGATACTGCTGGAGAGGACACTGGCGAAGCGGTTGAGGCTGGGAAATCCGAATCTGAAGGGACCGCGGTTTCTGGTGGAGCGGACAACAATGCCGGCCTGCCGAAGGTGACCAAGACAAGTCCGGATCAGTATGCAGGACGGGTTACTGTTGTGCTCGATCAAGCAGTGCCTGAGGGCAGTGTAATTCAAGTGAACGGAGTAATCTACAAGGTAATGGCGTGGACATCCCCGGAGACAGGATCATCGGATTCAACCCCTGCAGGTGAGGCGGGAAATGCAGAGTCTTCCGGTGACGCCGAACGGGCTTCGGATTCCGGT
This sequence comes from Paenibacillus brevis, assembly GCF_018919145.1. GTDB lineage: Bacteria > Bacillota > Bacilli > Paenibacillales > Paenibacillaceae > Fontibacillus > Fontibacillus brevis. The sequence continues at coordinate 509,779 of NZ_JAHLQJ010000001.1, read as the reverse complement.
AATGATTGATTTACAGAGAAAATTCCGATACGATGAGTACATTAATGGTATTGAATTTGAGTAGGAATGCCTCGGAAAGGAAGAACACCATGCCTAAAAAGGTGAAAGTATCTGAGCTTGTCAATCAGTTCGGGCTGGAAGTCGTGTCCGGAGAGCAAGGACTGAAGCGTTCGATTACCGTGGATGATCTGTATCGCCCGGGCCTTGAAATGGCCGGTTATTTTGAATATCACCCGCCAGAGCGCGTCCAGATTCTAGGAAAGACTGAGCTGGCTTTCTATGAAATGCTTCCGATCGAAGAACGGAAGGATCGCATGGAGCGGTTATGCAGCAGTGAAGAGACTCCATGCATTATCGTCACAAGATCCTGGGAAGTACCACAGGAGCTCATCGAGATCAGCTCGAATAAGCAGATTCCTGTACTTCGCAGCAGTATGGCAACGACGATTCTGTCGAGCCGTATCACCAGCTTTCTGGAACGGAAGCTGGCGCCTACCGCCACGATTCATGGTGTGTTGGTGGATGTGTATGGCGTGGGAATGCTGATTACCGGCAGCAGCGGGATCGGGAAGAGTGAAACCGCGTTGGAGTTGGTTAAGCGTGGACACCGCCTGATCGCGGATGATGCGGTGGAGATTCGTCAAACCTCGGACAACCAGCTTCATGGTTCTGCACCGGAACTGATCCGCCACCTGCTAGAAATTCGCGGCGTGGGTATCATTAATGTGATGACGCTCTTCGGTGCCGGCGCGATCCGCAATAACAAACGGATTACCCTGGTAGTCAGACTTGAAGCCTGGCAGCAAGAGAAGCAGTATGACCGTCTCGGTCTTGACGAAGAGACCACACGCATCATTGATACCGATGTTCCTTTGGTGACGATTCCGGTTCGTCCGGGCCGAAACCTGGCGGTTATTATTGAGGTTGCAGCCATGAACTTCCGCCTGAAGCGGATGGGGTATAATGCAGCCCTTCAATTTACAACGAAGCTGACGGAGACGATTGCGGAAGATATTGACGATTTGGATTAGGAGAGTGAAGGATGAACACATTGTTGATTAATCCCATCGCTTTTTCAATCGGCAGCCTGGATATTCATTGGTATGGACTGATCCTGGGTAGTGCCGCATTGATGGGCCTGCTGCTAGCGATCTGGGAAGGGAAACGGTTTAACATCTCGCAGGATTTCTTTATGGACCTGCTCCTGATCGGTGTCCCTTCTGCGATTGTAGGGGCGCGGATTTACTATGTCGCCTTCATGTGGGATGACTACAAGAACAATCTGATTGACATCTTCAAGATTTGGAATGGCGGGATCGCCATCTATGGCGCATTGATCGGTGCGATTATTGCCGCGGTGATCTATGTGCGGAAGAAAGGCTATAACTTCTGGCGCATTGCGGATATCTGCGCGCCATCCCTGCTGATTGGACAAATCATCGGACGCTGGGGGAACTTTGTGAACCAGGAGGCCTACGGCGGACCGACGACGGAGAACTTTCTGAGAGGCAATTTGCATCTGCCTGATTTTATTGTGAATCAGATGAATGTTCAGGGAGTCTTTCATCATCCGACTTTCCTCTATGAGTCCCTGTGGAATGTAGTTGGCATTCTCATATTGCTTGTACTTCGCAGACAGAAGTTTTTGCGAGCTGGTGAGCTGTTCATGTCTTACTTCATCTGGTATTCCATCGGGCGGTTCTTTATCGAAGCGCTTAGAACGGATAGCCTGGGCTTCCAGGGTGCCGATTGGTTGGCTTCGCTAATCAATGGCATGTGGGCACCGATGACCTGGTTTGGATTTGAACAGGGCTATTTGGCACCGTCCTACGGCAATGTCCGGATCTCTCAAATGCTGGCGATTGTCATTGTAATCGTAGCGGTTGGTATTATTATATACAGGAGAAAAACAGTGGTTGATCTTCCAAGATACTTGGATCCCATTGTCTCAACCAAGCTGCAGGAGGCGGAAGCCTTGCCCGTCACGGCAGATCCTGGGCAGGCTGAACAGCCCGTAGTCAATGAAAGTGCCGTTGCTGAGAACCATCCATCGGAGGATCATCAAGGGGAGCACGGACCGAAGGCGTAAAGGAGTATTTTGCTGCATGATTAACACGGTATTGTTTGACCTGGACGGTACGATTATCGATACGAATGAGCTGATTATCAGCAGCTTCATCCATGTGATGGGGAAGAATTTTCCCGGACAGCCCTATGCCAGAGAACAGATTATTCCTTATATGGGAATGACGCTCGAGCATCAGCTGCAAACCTTTTCGGGCCGGCAGGAGGTTGAAGATCTAGTCGCAGATTATCGGGAATTCAATTATGCCCATCACGACAGTATGGTTGCCGAGTTCCCTCGCGTTCATGAGGTCATCTCGACCTTGCATGCTGAAGGTATCCGGCTCGGCGTGGTTACTACCAAAATCCGGCCGACGACACTCCGTGCACTAGAGATGTTCAAGTTGAAGCAATATATGGACGTCATCGTAACGGTACAGGATGTGGAGCATCCCAAGCCTCACCCGGAGCCGGTACTAACAGCGATAGAACAACTTGGGACCGATCCGGCGTGTACGGTGATGGTAGGGGACAGCCCTGCGGATATCAAGTCGGCCAAGGCTGCAGGTGTACTGGCCGCCGGGGTGGCTTGGTCGCTGAAGGGTGAGGAAGAGCTAAGGAAGTATGAGCCGGATGTGATCCTGCAGGATATGACCGATTTATACAGTTTGTTGGGATGGGAGTCGAAGCTGCGGTGAGAAAGGTTACCCGCTATCCCGTTGAAGGGCCGAATGCATTATGGCAGCTTTATCGGACGGTCAGCCCATGGAAGGGTGTAAAGAACTTTATCTTTATCCAGATTAGTCGGTACTGTCCGGTTCTCTCCATAAAGAATTGGATTTATCGCCATATTCTTGGGATGCGGGTCGGAGAGCATACGGCATTCGGCCTGATGGTGATGGTCGACGTCTTCTTTCCGGAGAAAATTACCGTAGGGCGTAACTCGGTGATCGGCTACAACACCACGATTCTCGCTCATGAATACATGATTCGCGAATATCGGCTCGGTGAGGTCGTCATTGGAGACGAGGTGCTGATCGGTGCCAATACCACAATCCTGCCCGGAGTCACCATCGGAGACGGCGCAGTCGTTGCTGCCGGTTCCGTAGTACATAAGGATGTAGCTCCCGGTACCTTCGTCGGCGGCAATCCGCTGCAGGAGTTGCAGCGAAAGACACCGGAAGGAATTAAGCCCTGAGTGTGGAAATGGATAGGGTAGGTTATTCCATTTGAGGAGATGGGTTCGCGTGAGTGAGATGGCAAATGTCAGCAATGCGTTCCAGACGTTTATCCGGGAAGCCCCCGAGCAGCAGCAAATTTGGATGGACACGGTGGCGAGGCTTGGACAAGCTAGCAAGCTTGACCCCAAGACAGAGGAACTGGCTTATATTGCCGTGCTGTCCGCTTTGAGAATGCATGGGGGAATTCCATTCCACGTGAAGCATGCGAAGGAGCTAGGCGTAACAAGAGATGAAATTATCAGCACCGTGCTTATTGGACTGCCTGCCGTGGGCAATACCGTGATCGAGGTCCTGCCCGCAGCTTTGAAGGCGTTCGATGAATAGAATAGAGGGGTAAAAGACAGGAGGGTTCCCAAAAGTGATCATATGATGAACTGAGGGGAACCCTCTTCCATTTCGTCAAAAAAAGAAACCGCTCTTTGGAAAATGGAGGTACCACCCAACCCTAAACCAAAAGGAGACGGTTTCTTTGTGTGTTTGGTCTGAAGGGAGTGTGCGCTTGGTCCAACGGACATTATGTCTTCTTACGGTCCGCCTTTGGATGAGCCAGAATTGTAACGGACATTTTGGCTGCTAAGAGAGTAGAATGGAGTGAACCAGAGTCGCTTGAGCGTCCTAAGCGCCCGAAATGTCCGTTTAACCCTTCGAATCATGAGAACAAGTCCGCTAAGAGTCTAGAATGTCCGTTAGGAGTTTAAAATATCCGACAGCGGGAGGCAGATGGTTAATCAGAGAATCGGTTGCACCCAAAGAGTAGTCTGATAAGGTGAGTCAAGTATCAAGCATCATTCCGAAAAACTGTTCTTTATGAAGTCTGTGCTTACTATTCAACAAAAGGGAAATCCCATTGAACAGAATGCTTTATTTGTTTCTTGGTGATCTGTTTACCTGTGAAGGTCAAGAGTTGTGGATAAGACAATGCATCGAATTTGAGAATGGCTACCCTATTTAAATAGTCTCCACTAAGGAAGCGATGCTGGTTCCCTTCCTGGTCCAGGAAACTGCGGTTAAAATCAAAGGATAAGTGTTCAAGATCAGGATTATCGGGCTGAGAAGGACTGTAACGAAGCTGAAGTTCTACCTCCTGAGCATTGTTTTCTTTCAAGCTGAGTAGCGTAAAGTTGGGTGGAGCGGACTTTATTTGCTTCTCCACAGTGTCCATGATAATTTCAAACGGTTGACGCGAATTTAGCGTAATGCCTGATGCTTGGAAAGTGATCTCCGTGATGTCACGATAGTAAATGTTATCGAAGATTAGCCGCGACAAGCTTAAGTTATCACCGGCTTCTATATACCTGTACTCGGAGTTTCTTGGATAGATAGCCTGTCTAAACTGCCCCTCCTGTTTACGATCCAAAATCAGCTTGCTATTGATAAAGCCCTCAATTCCTGTACTAGCTTGTGGTTCTGTATGGACAGACAGCGTTGTGGCGATGGGGGTCAATACGAGATTATTCAGAGTAAATGAATGCCCTTCAATAACTCCCGTTTGATTCAGTGCAATCGTGCGCTGCATATCTTTATAAATATCCGGATTCCACTCGATAGAAATTTCAAATGGGCTGTCATCTTCATAAGAACGGTCAGACGACATCTTTCCGGAAAAGACAATTAGCCCGGGAGGTGATGTGTCAAAGGACAAGCTGTAAGTTAGATGCTGAACGGTCTTGTATTTTTCCCTTGAACAGCAGATGTTGAAGTGGAGTTCCCCCAGCCTTCCATGTCCTGTCCCCAATAACTTAGCAAAAATACAGACAGGGTGAGAAGCCCGGCCATGATCCCGACTTGAAAACCGATTTGTCTCTTGATACGGGCTCTTTTGGCACGATGAAGTCCCTTCGCGATGGCCTGATTGAGTCTATCCTCAGCCACTTCTCCGCTCGCAGCTTCAATTTCCTGCTTAATTTCGTGAAACCGGAAGTTCTCTAGATGCTCCATAGTATGGCTCCCCCTTTATTGATTTGTTTTTTTACCTGCTTAAGCGCCTGGTGTAGCCAGGTCTTAACCGTACCCTCAGGCCGATCCATAATTTTGGCGATGTCCGACAATGTCATGTCATGATAGTACTTCAAAATCAGTACATGCCGGTATTTGGGCTTAAGATGGGTAAGAGCTATTTCAAGATCCATTCTGTAAATGGTCATCATCTCATGCGTTCCTTCATACCCAGCTTCGGATTTAGGTAGTACCCTCTGCTTTCGCTTCAGATCATCGATACAACCGTTTATCAGGATGCGGGTAATCCAAGGCAGGAAGGCATCATGATCTCTGAGGGTAGCTTTCTTCAACCAGGCCTTGCATACGCTATCCTGCAGCACATCCAAAGCATCAGCCTCATTACGCAGATAGCTGTATGCAATACCGTAAAGCTTCCTTTTATGCAAAGATACTAATTGATTGAAGGCTAGCTCATCACCATGACGTGCATGTGCAGCCCATTCATTTTCATCCATTTCAGGGTTCCTTTCCTCGTCATTCAGTAGCATGGGATTACCGGCCAGTAATCTTGATCTCTATAGTTAAGACTTCCAAGTGACACAAATGGTTTTAAAATTTTCCAGTTGCAGTTATGATGAATTATATCTGGGTTTTCGGCTTCATTCAGCTTGATTTCAGCTTGATTGGGTAACTTATTAGAAATTACCGGCTGGGAGTGGATGATGTGGTATCGAAAATGAAAGAACGGCTTCCTCAACTGGATTTATTCCGGGCGTTTGCGATTTTTTGCGTCATTCAGGTGCATGCCTCTTCATTTGCAGCAGCTGAGCAGGCTCTATCCTCTCCGATCCATTATTTTTATAACTGGATGAACATCTTTTTCCGGGTCGGGACAAGCTCCTTTATCTTTCTTAGCAGCTTCGTGCTCTTCTATAATTATTACAGTAAGTCCTATACGGTAGAGCGAATCCGACGCTTCTATAAAAAACGGCTTTTATACATCATTCTTCCTTATGTACTGGTCTCCTGTTGCTACTTTTTTGTGGTCTCCTGGTACACTAAGGAGCTGTTCAAACTTTCGGTTACGGAGATTCTCGGCAAGCTTGGTATTCAACTGCTGACCGGGTCGGCATATACCCACCTGTACTTTGTCTTCATCAGTATTCAGTTTTACCTTCTGTTTCCGCTGCTGCTATGGTTGATTCAGAAAATGGGCCGAAGCAAAGCAGCGGTGGCCTGGATTATTCCGATCGGACTCGGGCTTCAATGGGCGTTCTTCATCTGGAACAAGTATGATTTGCAATTAGTCAATAAGGGCAGCTTCGCACCCTCCTATTTTTCATTCTATTTGCTTGGGGCGGCTGCCGCAGTCTATTTTGATTACATTAAGGATTGGCTTAGCAAAGGATGGAGTGAGTCTACTAATCGTCAAAAGATAGCAACAGCTTCCCTGTGGGGAGGATGGCTCATTCTGTCGATGGTCGATGTACAACTCTACTACATGATGCGGCAGCGAATTTATATAGCAAGTACATATACCTTTGAACTGGTCTGGAATATTCACCTCCTGCTTTCTGCGCTTGTATTGCTTCATGCCGCCTTTGTGGTCTATCGCCATGCATCCGCTAGGTGGCTTCGCTGGCTTACCCGCTTTGGGGAGCTGTCGTTTGCTATTTATTTGTTCCATCCTGCTGTTCTGCTGGTCTATCGGCACCTTCGGTATCGCCTGATTGGAGAGGGGATTGGACTGGCTTACTTCTTGTACATTCTTGGCGGGGCATTCCTTGCCTTGGCCCTGTCCTGGGTATTCACCCAATTCTGCTTCAAAAGATTGCCGTATGCCTCCGTTATTCTGGGGAATGTTCCGGCCTCAATGCAGAAGACCAAGCCGCTTACTTCTGTGGAGGACCAGGCATCTGCAAGCTATTGAATGCATGGGAAGGATGAAAAACCGTTCGTTGACGATTTGATTTGGAGTATGATAAGATATGGCATATTCTTTATTTTGGTAGCATGGTAGCACTTTAATGTATTAAAGAGGTGAGAGCTTTGCCGAAACCAAAGGGATTCGAAAAACCGGCCGGTGTCCGCGACTATTTGCCGCACGCCGCAGAGAAGCTGCGGGCGATTGAGCGTAGTGTGCTGGATTGCATGGGGGCCTGGGGATACAGACAGATTATGACTCCGACGATGGAGTATTACGAAACGGTCGGCGTAGCCAGCTCGACGTCTGATCAGAAGCTATTCAAGCTGCTCAATAACCGGGGGACGACGATGGTGCTTCGCTCGGATCTGACCGCTCCGATTGCTCGGGTGGTCGCTTCCTTATTGAAGGAAGAGCCGCTGCCGCTCCGGCTGTCCTATCATGCCAATGTATTTCGGGCCATGGAAGAAGAGGCAGGAAGAGAGGCGGAATTCTTCCAGACGGGAGTGGAGCTGGTCGGTGATGATTCGGCGGAGGCGGATGCAGAGGTGGTCGCGCTGGCGATCGAATCGCTGAAGGCGGCAGGAGTTCAGTCCTTCAAGATTGCACTCGGCCATGTCGGCTTCCTGAATGGACTTCTTGAGGAGGCTATTCCGGGAGAAGGGCAGGAAGACACCCGGGCAGGCTTGAAGGAGGTGCTGCTGCAGCGGGACTTCGTCGGGTATCGCGAGATGCTTACGGGACTTACAGTCTCTGAGCTGCAAAAGGAAGAGCTGGAGGGCATTCTGCGCCTGCGCGGCGACAAAGAAATTTGCTCGCAGGCGATAGAATTAAGCGGCAATCCTGAAGCCAAGCATGCCGCTGAGCATCTATGCGCAGTGTGGGATGCTCTGGAGGATTATGGTGCTGCTGAGCATGTCATGATCGATCTGACGATGATCGGAGACTTCTCTTACTATACAGGAATGACCTTCGAAGGATATGCGGCTGAGCTTGGCTTCCCCGTCTGCAGCGGGGGCCGATATGACAATCTGCTGCAGCAGTTCGGGCGGCCGGCTCCGGCGACCGGATTCGCACTCAAGACGAACCGGATTCTGGACGGTGTGAACGGGATCAAGCAGGAGCGAGTGCTTCCCGTGCTGCTGCAATATGATCAGAGCAGGCGCAAGGAGGCTTTCGCCGAGGCAGCACGTCTTCGGAGTCAAGGACAAAGCGTCATTCTCCGTCATATGGACGGTGAGACTGCTGTACGGAATGGGGAGAAGGCGCAAGTCGGATCCGAGAGCGGGAAATCGGCTGCTGTGGTTGGTCCTCTCGGTACCCCTTATGGAGAGGTCCTTACTTTTGCAGAGCGGAAGGGAGCGGATCAGCCTTGACACAGACCATTAAAGTCGCGATGCCGAAGGGCCGTATTTATAAAAAGGCTTCGCAACTGTTCCGTGAGGCAGGCATTCCGGTGAGACCGGATGTGGATGAATCGCGCAAGCTGGTGATTGAATTGCCGGAGATCGGGATGGAGTTCATTCTCGCCAAGCCGGTGGATGTGCCGACCTATGTGGAATACGGTGTTGCCGATATCGGAATTGTAGGCAAGGACGTATTGCTGGAGGAAAGCCGGGACGTCTACGAGCTGCTGGATCTTGGTATCGCCCGCTGCCGGATGTCGGTCATCGCCCTGCCGGATTGGACGCCAGGCATTCATCAACGGGTAGCAACCAAATATCCGAATCTGGCATCGCAGTATTTTCGGGAGCAAGGCCAGCAGGTCGAGGTGATCAAGCTGAACGGCTCCATCGAGCTGGCTCCGCTAATCGGGCTTGCCGACCGGATCGTCGATCTGGTGGAGACAGGCCAGACCTTGAGGGAGAACGGGTTGATGGAACGGGAGACCATTCTGGACATTACGAGCCGCCTGGTGGCAAACCGGGTCAGCTATCGGATGAAGAATGCCGAAATTCAGAGCGTATGTGATGCGCTCAGCAAGGTCATTCCGGTAAAGACAGGGATCTAAACGGCGGGCATGAGGGGGATGATGACGATGAAGATCGTCAAGGCGGAGGATTTCGATCTGCGGCGGGAAGTTGAATACGGCTCTCCCGAGCAGAATGAGGCCGTTAGGGAAATCGTAGCGCAAGTGAAACAGCAAGGGGATGCAGCCCTGCTGAACTATACAGAGCAGTTCGATCGGGTACGTCTTACGGCAGGACAATTGCGGGTGACGGAGGAAGAGCTGGCGGCAGCTTACCAGCAGGTAGAGCCTTCCTTTGTAGAGGCTATCGCGGCGGCGGCGGCCAATATACGGTCATTCCATTCCCGGCAAAGGCGCAACTCCTGGATGGATTTGCAGCCTGACGGGAGCTTGCTTGGACAGATCATCCGTCCGCTGAAACGGGTCGGTGTGTATGTCCCCGGCGGCAAGGCAGCTTATCCGTCATCGGTGCTGATGAACGTCATTCCGGCGCAGGTGGCCGGGGTGCCGGAGATCGTGATGGTGACGCCGCCGGCGACGGGCGGCAAGGCAGGCATCGACCCGTATATTCTGGTGGCGGCGGCTGAGGCCGGCGTCAGCGAAATTTACCGGGTCGGCGGGGCTCAGGCCATAGCGGCGCTAGCTTATGGCACGGAGAGCTTGGCCCCGGTCGATAAGATCTGCGGACCGGGGAACATCTACGTCGCGTTGGCCAAGCGCGAGGTGTACGGGGTCGTCGATATCGACAGTATCGCCGGCCCCAGCGAGATTGCCGTGCTCGCGGACGACAGTGCAGATCCGGCCTACGTGGCCGCCGATCTGCTGTCCCAGGCGGAGCACGATGAGATGGCGTCGGCGATCCTGGTGACGCCGTCGCCTGCCTTCGCCGAGGCCTGCCGGGCAGAGGTGCAGCGGCAGCTGGGCGAGCTGCCGCGCCGCGGGATTGCCGAGGCCTCGGTGCAGGATTACGGCGCCATTATTCTGGTTGATTCCGTCGTGGAAGGCATCGACGTGATCAACCGGCTGGCACCGGAGCATTTCGAGCTGATCGTGGAGGAGCCGATGGCGTATCTCGGCCTCATCGAGAATGCCGGGGCGATTTTCCTCGGGCCTTACAGCTCGGAGCCTGTGGGGGATTATTTTGCCGGACCGAACCATATTATCCCTACGAACGGCACGGCAAGGTTCTCGTCGCCGGTGGATGTGGACGATTTTATCAAAAAATCGAGTCTGATTTACTATAGCAAGGAAGCATTGCTGAGCAATGGAGTGACAATTATGGAGCTGGCACGTCGGGAAGGGCTGGAAGGCCATGCCCGGGCGATTGAGATCCGGCTGCGCAAAGAGGGAAAGGCGGGGGAAGCAGAATGATGTCAGAAATTACAGGGGCTGGGGACGTGGTGCGTGAGCGCCGTGCCGAGATCAGCCGCAAGACGAACGAGACGGATATTAAGCTGGCGCTGGGCATTGACGGGACAGGTCAGGCAGAGCTCGTAACGGATGTGCCCTTTTTGAACCATATGCTGGATCTGTTCACCAAGCATGGACAGTTTAATCTGTCTGTGGATGCCCATGGCGATATTGAGATTGACGACCACCACACAGTGGAGGATATCGGGATTTGCCTCGGACAATGTCTGCGCGAGGCGCTGGGGGATAAGCGCGGGATTAAGCGTTACTCCAGTGTGTTTATTCCGATGGATGAAGCGTTGGCCCAAGTGGTGATTGATATCAGTAATCGGCCGCATTTTGAGTATCGCGCAGCGTATCCGTCAGACCGGGTTGGCAGCTTTGATGTTCAACTGGTGCAGGAATTCTTGTGGAAATTAGCGCTGGAGGCGCGGATTACGCTGCATGTGATCGTGCACTACGGGCAGAACACGCACCATATGATTGAAGCGGTGTTCAAGGCGCTTGGCCGGGCGCTGGATGAGGCGACCAGCATGGATCCGCGCGTGAGCGGTGTGCCTTCGACGAAAGGAGTGCTATAGCCGGTGGCGATTGCAATTGTCGACTATGGAATGGGCAATCTGCATAGCGTCAGCAAGGCTGTAGAGCGGCTGGGTTACGAGGCGATTGTTACGGGGGATGCAGAGACGATCCTGTCTTCGGACGGGGTGCTGCTGCCCGGTGTGGGGGCATTTGGCGATGCGATGTCGCATTTGCGGGAGACGAAGCTCGATGCCGTGGTTACGCAGGCGGCTGGGAAAGGCTTGCCCCTGCTCGGCATTTGCCTCGGGATGCAACTGCTGTTTGACAGCAGTGAGGAGCATGGCAGACATGAGGGCCTTGGCCTGTTGCCGGGGAGAGTTGAACGCTTCGCAGGAGACAGCGGTCTTAAGGTTCCGCATATGGGCTGGAATCGGCTGGAGTTCCTGCAGCAGAATCATCCTATTCTGAAGGGGCTGACGGAGGGCCATGTGTATTTTGTTCATTCCTATCATGTACTGACCGGGCGTCCTGGTGATTTGCTGGCGGTTACGGATTACGGACATCCGGTAACGGCGATTGTTGGTCACAATAATGTGTACGGCATGCAGTTCCATCCGGAAAAGAGCGGAGAGCTGGGCATGGCGCTCCTGCGGAATTTTCTGGAGCTGGCTGTCCGGGGGTAAGGCCGTAAGGCCCTGATGCCCTAAGACCGTAATGCCGAGGGCGGGGCCGCTCTAATGGCACTCTATGAGTTAGCTTACACTGAACTGAATGTCACCAGGCTCGTCTTGATGTTGATGCGGCTTGTTGTATAAAGTACATTTATTCTCTTCATAAGTTTAAAGACGGGAGAGTTTAATTGCACAAAGTACACTTATATCTGCTGTTTTTCTAATGTGAGACCTTTAAGCGAGTGGATAGTTGTACTGCGTACAGCTATTCTCCCGATTTTCAAAAATGATTGATTGATAACTGTAGTTTTTACACCTAACGATTCAGGCTGTAAGAGGGCTTCATGCAGGCCTGTTGGTTTTCGTATTTAGGTATGAAGAGTATAGAGGAGGAGCCTGTATGTCAGCTTTTACAATTTATCCGGCCATCGATATCCGCGGCGGCAAATGTGTGCGTCTGGTGCAAGGGGATTATGCCCGGGAGACGGTTTATAACGAGAATCCGGCGGAGGTCGCCCGTTCCTGGGAAGCTCAGGGCGGCAGCTATATTCATCTGGTCGATCTGGACGGGGCAAAGGCCGGGCATCCCGTAAACGACGAACTGATCGGCGAGATTGCCCGCAGCGTACAGGTGCCGGTGCAAGTTGGCGGAGGGCTGCGCACGTTAGCGGATGTGGAGCGTCTGCTCGGTCTTGGTGTAAGCCGGGTCATTCTTGGCACGGCCGCGATTGAGGACCGTGCATTTACGGAAGCGGTGCTCGGTACATACGGCGACAAGGTGGCTATAGGCATCGATGCGAGGGATGGCTTTGTAGCTACACGCGGCTGGCTGGAAACCTCGAAGGTGCAGGCGGAGATGTTGGCCAAGGAGCTGGCGGCGAAAGGTGCGGAGACGTTTATTTTCACCGATATTTCCCGTGATGGAATGATGCAGGGACCAAACGTCGAGGCGATCCGCTCATTGGCTCAGGCTTCCGGACGGACAGTGATTGCCTCCGGCGGCGTGACGGTACAGGATGATCTGTTGAAACTGGCAGCTTATGCCACGCAGGGGATCGGCGGAGCGATTGTGGGTAAGGCGCTGTATACGGGCAGTATTGATTTGGCGCAAGCGATTCAGGCGATATCGACGGTAAAATCAGCAGAATAGACTAGATTTTGAATCCAGCCGGGGAATTGTGGTTAAAGTTGGCTAGACCGGGCTGCAAATGATAGAAAGTGGGTGAAGGCACGATGCTGGCAAAGCGGATTATTCCCTGCCTGGATGTGAAGGATGGCCGGGTTGTCAAAGGCGTGAATTTTGTGAATCTTCGCGATGCAGGGGACCCGGTAGAATTGGCGGCCTTGTATGATCGTGAAGGGGCGGACGAAATTGTATTTCTCGATATCTCGGCTTCCAATGAGGGCCGGGCAACGATGATCGAGGTCGTTCGCCAGACGGCGGGAGAGATCGCGATTCCTTTCACAGTAGGCGGAGGCATTTCTCAAGTGGAGGACATGAAGCGCATTCTTCGGGCCGGGGCGGATAAGATCGGTATTAATACGGCAGCTGTGCTGAACCCGGAGCTGATCTCGGACGGGGCGCGCCGCTTTGGCTCTCAATGTATCGTTGTTGCTGTGGATGCGAAGTTCAATCCGGCCTGGGGCGAGTGGGAAGTGTACACGCACGGCGGACGAAAGGCAACCGGCATCAAAGCCTTGGAATGGATTAAAGAAGCTGAGGCACGGGGCGCGGGGGAAATTTTGCTGACCAGTATGGATGCCGATGGCACGAAGGATGGGTTTGACTTGCCGCTCACGAAGGCAGTTAGCGCAGCGGCAGGCATTCCTGTGATTGCCTCGGGCGGAGCAGGGAAGCCGGATGATTTCTACGAAGTGTTCACGAAAGGTGCGGCAGATGCGGCACTGGCGGCGACGATTTTTCACTATAAAGAAATCGCGGTTCCGGATTTGAAGCGGGATCTAAGAGCAAGAGGAGTGGAAGTGCGATGACAACAGACGGACAAAATCAAGCATTGCGGCTGTCCCAGCCGCTGGAAGAGCTTGTGCAGCAGATTCGCTGGGATGATCAAGGACTGGTTCCTGCGATTGTTCAGGATGCGCAGAGCCGTGAGGTGCTGATGCTGGCTTATATGAATAAGGCGTCGCTCGGTAAGTCTCTTGAGAGCGGGCAGACTTGGTTCTGGAGCCGTTCGCGCAGCGAGCTGTGGAACAAGGGGGCAACCTCCGGAAATACGCAACAGATTCGGTCTTTGAGTTACGACTGTGATGGAGATACTTTGCTGGTTCTGGTGGATCGGAACGGGCCTGCCTGCCATACAGGCGAGGATAGTTGCTTCTATCGGACAGCGGCAGAGCTGGAAGGTTCGGCGGTGCTTGCGCACGGGCGTTTTGAGGTATTGGCGGAGCTGGAGCAGTTGATTGGCGAGCGTTATAAAGAACGCCCCGAAGGCGCGTATACGACCTATTTATTTGAGAAGGGCATCGATAAGATTCTGAAAAAAGTGGGTGAAGAGGCCGCCGAATCAATCATTGCTGCGAAAAATGGAGATAACGACGAGCTGCGGCTGGAGGTCAGCGATCTGATCTATCACCTGCTGGTGCTGCTGCGCGAGCGGGACTTGCCGCTGGATGACATTATGGCAGAGCTGGAACGGCGGCATGAACGGCCGCGGCGCGATTAAGGCGGTGGCAAATATGCTGATTGATTATCATACGCACCATGCCCGCTGCGGTCATGCGGTAGGCGAGCTGGAGGAATACGTGAAGCGGGGAATCGAGCTGGGCTTGTCCCAGCTTGGACTGTCTGACCATATGCCGCTGCTTCATGTGGACCCGGCTGCCTATTATCCCGAGATGGCGATGCCGCTGGACGAGCTTCCCCGCTATGTGGAGGAGGCTTTTCAGCTTAAGGAGAAATATCGCGGGCAGATCGACCTCCGGGTTGGGCTGGAGGGCGATTACATCGAAGGCTGGGAGCGGCAGATTGAAGAGATCGTCAAGGCCTATCCATGGGATTATGTCATCGGTTCCGTTCATTTTCTCGGTGAATGGGATGTGTCGGACTTCCGGCAGGTACATCACTGGGAAGGCCAGGACGTGTTCGCCGTCTATGAGCGGTACTATGATGCCGTCGCCAAAGCGGCTCAAACCGGCTTCTATGACATCATGGGTCATCTTGACGTGATCAAGCGTTTCGGTCACCGCCCGGCTGCAGCGCTTGAGGCCGAGACGGCCGATCTGGAATTGCATACGCTGAAGGCTGTTAAAGAAGCTGGCGTAGCAATGGAGCTGAATGCTTCGGGCTTGTCCAAGCCGGTGGCGGAAATGTTCCCGAGCCGGCGGATTTTGTCCGCTGCGGTGGAACTGGGCATCCCGCTCACCGTTGGCTCGGATGCGCATGACCCGCTCAAGCTGGGCGAGCATCTGGAACAGGCCCGAGCGCTGCTGTATGAGCTGGGTGTACGCGAGTTAGCCACGTTTGAAGAGCGTAGGCGGACGATGGTGCCGCTGGAGTTAAAGTAGAGACTTAGATAGATGAATCAGGAAAATTCCCCTGCAGCTCCTTCGTTGAAGAAGGGGCTGCAGGTTTTGTTTATGAACGCCATCAAGTGCTTTGTAATACCGGAACATCCCGCAATACACCGCCTGATACCGTCCTTTATGACTCTCACTCAACTGCTTAGGATTAATCATGATATATCCAAACAGGGGCTAGCTCTTTCTCTCGAATTGGGCTCTGCATTTCGGACAGGTAATCATAATTTTCCCCTTCCCCTTCGGGACCCGCACCTTCTGTTTGCAGGAAGGGCAGTTGTAGAACCGGTGAGTTCTCGACTGCTTTACCTGCTGTGCGGCTGATTTAAGCCTTCCGGTGATCTTTCGTTGCAGTGAGATATAGGCCAGATTTTCCTGGCTGCGTTTTCCGATATTGCGGCTGAATATTCGGAAAGTCTGATAGAGGATCAGTACAAAGCCGAAGGTTCCCAGCAAACGGGAGAGGAAGCTTCCCAGCAAGAGCATAATTAAAGCAGTAATATTTAAGAATTGCCCAAACTGGTCTACCCCGTAACGGCCCAACATCCATCGACGGATTCGTTCTTTCATGTCTCCGAGCTCCTTTTAATTACGAATTAGAGTGCATTTTGGCAACTATTTCATTCATCCTGCAAGCAATCCGCAGATACTCCCCGGTATCCTGTTCGCCAAGCTCTTCAAGCAAATCCTTCAAGGCATTGCGTACATGCCGCCGATATTCTAATACATGCGCTTCCCCTTCCGGAGTCAGATGTACAATCGTCTTCCGAAGATCTTCCTGATCCCCTTCCCGATATACCCATCCCTTGCGTTCCATGCTCTTCACGGCTGCCGCAATCCGGGCTGTACTGGTTCCCAAAGCTTCACTAAGCACGTTTGATCTGGCAGTCCCGCGGTAGGAATGCAAATAACCCAGCAGAAAAACTTCCCCTTTGGACAGCTCGCCGATCTGTTTGAGCGGAGAGTTGCGAGACAAGGCTTCCATGACTTGAAGAATTTCGTTGGCAGTAGCCTCAAAATTCATTGTTCGACCTCCTTCAAGTAAATCGCTAACACTATTAGCGATTATTATAGTTTAGTTTCTTCTGGCGAGTCAATTTGACGTAAACTCAGTCCCGAGTATCATGACAATGTTGAACTATAGTGCAGGCTGGGGATAGACTCATTTGAGTAAATAAAAGACGCTTTTCACCAATGGGATTGAGGCGGAAGGCGTCTTTTATTGAGATTTAGACTTCTCATAAAGTGAAAATCTCCGTTTAATTTCTTAAATGACCTTTAATTTATGAGCATTCTATGATTAATATCATTATTTTACTAAAAAAGAATTAATTTCATGTACAAACACTAATTAGGGTGATATATTGCTGTTTGTGATTTCCAAATACATACTAGGAGAGGGTAAAATTTGAAACAGTTTAATCGTATTTTGCTGACTTTTTCTATTATTTTTAGCTCACTGTTTTTTAATGTGCTATCTGCACAGGCAGCTTCTCAATTCGATGGGGGGTTGCTAGATGGGGAACAAATTCAAATCGGTAGTACCGTTGGACAGTCTACTAGTGCAGCTACTCAGATAACCGATGGAGATATAGCCACTTATTTT
This sequence comes from Paenibacillus brevis, assembly GCF_018919145.1. Classification (GTDB taxonomy): domain Bacteria; phylum Bacillota; class Bacilli; order Paenibacillales; family Paenibacillaceae; genus Fontibacillus; species Fontibacillus brevis. The sequence goes on along the minus strand of NZ_JAHLQJ010000001.1, from coordinate 492,897 downwards.
AATCTCCAAAGTGGAAATGTTGGATGGTATACCTTTGCTTCTCCGGTGGAGATTTCAGCAGTGGCTGGAAAATTCAATAATGTTCTGGCAGTGGAATTTTATGATGATAACTATACTTTATTACAAAGATATGAATTTTTAAATAATGATGGGGTTCAATTACTCCCTTCAAAAGTACAAGGAGTTTCGATTGTTGCACTAAAAAATATTTCTGGCGGTACAAGGGTATTTGAATGGAATGTATTCTCAGCGCCATTAACAGCTCCCAATCCAACTACAATTAATTGGATTCAAGGTGGAGATCAAGTAGCGAAAATAGAATGGGCACGTACAGGAGCAGAATCATACAATGTAAAACGTGCAACATCTCCAGGCGGGCCTTATAATTTGCTCGCTACCATTAAAGATTTAGCCTATACAGATATATCTGTAGTAAATGGAACCACATATTACTATGTAGTCTCTGCAGTAAATCAAGCAGGAGAAAGCATCAACTCTGGAGAGAAGAGCATCAAGCCAGACATAAGTAATTATACAGGTGGATTATTGGATTGGAAGACACTTCAAGTGGGTAAGACGATAACAACAGCAACTAGTACGTCACGAGAAGTAACAGATAATAATACAAGTACAAATACATTGCTAACCAATGGAGACTTCATATGGTATACTTTTGCATCACCAATGGATATTTCAGCAATAGCCGCAAAATTCACCAACACGGTGGCAGTTGAATTTTACGATAGCAATAATAACCTGTTACAGCGATATGAATTATTAAATAATGATGGAACACAAATGCTTCCAACAGTGGTACAAGGGGTTTCAACAGTTGCACTGAAATACACAGGGGCAAATTCGAGGGTATACGAATGGAATGTATTTACGAACCCAACAACAGCTCCTTTACCAACTACCATCAATTGGATTCAAGGTGGAGATCAAGTAGCGAAAATAGAATGGGCACGTACAGGAGCAGAATCATACAATGTAAAACGTGCAACATCTCCAGGCGGGCCTTATAATTTGCTCGCTACTGTTAAAGGCTTGACCTATACAGATGTCTCTGTAGTAAACGGAACTACTTATTACTATGTAGTCTCTGCAGTAAATCAAGCAGGAGAAAGCATCAACTCTGGAGAGAAGAGCATCAGACCAGATGCAACAATGTTCACAGGTGGATTGCTGGATTGGAAGACACTTCAAGTGGGTAAGACGATAACAACAGCAACTAGTACGTCACGAGAAGTAACAGATAATAATACAAGTACAAATACATTGCTAACCAATGGGGACTTCATGTGGTATACTTTTACAAGTCCTGTAGAGATTACGTCAGTTGTTGCTAAGTTTACCAATAATGTAGTAGTTGAATTCTACGATAGCAATAACAACTTATTAGAGCAGTATGCTATAACAAAAAGCGACCAAGTTCAGTTACTACCAGCCCCAGTTGAGGCGGTTTCGGTTGTGGCACTGAAATACACTGGAGCAAATTCAAGAGTATACGAATGGAACGTTTTCGGAAAAGGTGGAGAAGTCCTTCCCGAGAAGCCATTGAACTTAACGGCAACTGCAGGAAATAAGCAAGTTGTATTGAATTGGAGCAACTCCGATAGCTCAGTTACAGAGTTCCATGTAAAGCGTTCAACGATACCTGGAGGTACGTATACGACGATCGGTACAGTTACAAGCGGAACATATAGTTACACGGATACAAATGTTGTTAATGGCACTACTTATTATTACGTCGTGTCGGCAGTCAATGCAGTTGGTGAAGGCCAAAATTCAAATGAGGCATCTGCGACTCCAAAAGGCAGCGATGTTGTGAATCCGCCAAATCCAGGTGAAGGTCAGACAGGAGAAAAAGCGTTGCTTCGTATTATCTTGATCAATGGCATTGATAGAGAGTATGACCTGTCGATGGCAGAAGTGAACGCCTTTATTAACTGGTATGAAGGACGGGCAAATGGGTCCGGTAATGTAATGTTTGCTTTCGATAAGCACGATAACAACAAGGGACCATTTGTAGCCCGGAAAGACTATGTTTTCTATGACAAGATTCTGACTTTCGAGGTTAACTCGTATAATACCGGAACTAGCACTCCGGAAATTCCGGATTATGACCCGGAAGCGCATTAATTTGAACCGATAACAGTGATTACGGAAATAAAAATATAGTGAAATTTTCAAAAAGTCCCGAATGCTGACACTCAGCCTAGCATTCGGGGCTTTCTTGTCAATTCATACCGTGAAAATGTAGCCCTTATGCATCTATTCCCCTATTTTTATACTCCAACGGAGACAGCCCGACCTTATTTTTGAACACTCGGCTAAAATAGTATTGGCTCTTATAACCTACCTTGGTGGCGAGGCTGTTTATTTTAATATTGGAGGCTGCATCGTCCAATACCTCTTTGGCCTTGGCTATTCTTAGCCTGGTTACATAATCCAGAAAGGAGAGCCCGGTCTCCTGCTTCATCCGCTTGCTGAGGTAGGTTGGATTCATATGAAATAAGTCGGCTACTCTAGTGATGGTTAGCTCGGGATCCTGATAATGATCGTTGATATATTCCGTTACTTTGTGGATCAAGAGTGTGCTGTCACCGCCGGAGATATTGCAGTGGGGAAGGGGCTTATCCTGTGATGTTTTTGTATGGGACTGATCCGGAAATTTCTGCTGCAGATGAGTATCCAGGCGATATAGAAGCTGTTCCAGATCACTCTTGGGGACTGGCTTCAGGACATAGTCAAAGGCCTGCAGCTGCACGGCTTGTCGCGCATATTCAAAATTGTCATATCCGCTGATAATGACCACCACCATCGAAGGGAACCGCTTGTGCAATAAGCTGATTAGATCGAGTCCGTTCATATTCGGCATATTAATATCAATGAAGCAGACATGAGCAGGCAACTGCTCCAATTGCTGCAAAGCTTCCCCTGCATTTTTGGCTTCTGCAACGACAGTGAAGGGGGAGTGACTGCTTTCAATGAACTCCCTCAACCCGCGGCGAATAATGGTTTCGTCATCTACAAGCATGATTTTCCACATTTTACTCACTCTCTCTTCTATCATTTTTTGGCAGGCGAATCGTCATTGTGGTCATCTCCTCGTTGCTGCTTATCACCAGCCCATACCCTTCCCCATATAGCATTCTGATTCGATGATTTACGCTGTATAGGCCAAATCCGGTTACAGTGGTATCTTGTCTGTCCTCTGCCAGCGTTTGGTTTATTTTGGCCAGCTTATCTGACGGGATCGGCAGCCCGTTATTTCTCACATAAATTACAAGCTGATCTCCCGTGGAGCAGGCCTGGATTGAGATCGTGCATCGTCGGCCTTCCAGCGGCTTAATGCCATGATAGATGGCATTCTCAACTAGCGGCTGAAGCATGAACCGAATGACCTGGAATTGTGAAATCTCTTCTTCATAACTCAGCTCATAATCGAGAATTTCCTCATACCGCACACATTGAATTTGCAAGTAGCTTTCAACATGGTACAGTTCCTGCTCCAGCGAGATATACGTCTCTCCATGACCAAGGCTCAGTCTGAAGTATGTGCTGAGCGCCTCTACCATCTCAACGATATTATCAGCTCCGTATTCTCCGGCCATCCATTGGATCGTATCCAGGGTGTTGTACAAAAAATGCGGCTTGATTTGTTCATGCACCAGCTTGAGCTCAATTTCTTGCTTTTCTTGCTCGGAACGATAAAGTTGTACAAGCATTTCATTGAAGCTATGGGCCAGGTCGCCAATTTCATCTCTTCGTGATTCATCTGCGCGTATATGCTGATTGCCCTGCTGCACGTTCTTCATCACCTGACGGAGTGCTTGAATGGGACGAATAATAGACGTAAGCAGCATCATTAGCAATAAAATGAATATCAGGCCAAGCAGACAGCCTACGATCAGAGCCGTTCGCTGAGTTCTAACGACAGCCAGAGACAGCTCGGAATCCGGCACCTCGAGTACGATTTTCCATCCCTTTACACTATCAATCGGGGCTTCGAACACACTGATTCCATTGCATTCCTCGCTATGGTTGCAGGTCGTCGCCTGCTGCTCCGGCTCGTCGCTTCCACCTACAATCAGCTTGCCAAGCTGGTCGTACAGGGAAATATCCTCTGCAATTTCCTTCATTTTCTCTAGCGATACGCCAGCGGCAATGTAGGCCGCTTCTTCATTCTTCAAGGGTTGAATTCGATAGAGAATAACAACAATTTCTACGCCGTTTGCTTTGGACACAATCGGATGACTGACTACATAGTCGGCTCTGGATTCGATAAGGTGCTGATAGTAGGGACGATTTAAAATCGAGAAGGGTTTGTCCTCTATTCCCCAGGAGAAGGCATGAATATCCACGACGCGAATCGATTCATATTCTTCCTGCTTTCGTCTCTCCAGCCTGCGCGTTTCTTGCAGAAGCTGCTCCCTGGACCACTGATGGTCAGAGGCTAGAGCAGCCAGCGTATTAATTTCGCCAATTCTTTGATTAAACCAATAATTGATTTGGTCGCTGCGGGCGTCCAGCACTTGCTGGGTCAAGCTTTTGTTCAAGGGAATTACCGTATGATTCATCTCCATATAAATCGTAACCAGCAGGGCAAGAAACAGCAGCGTAAAGCAACTGCCCGCATACAATAAGAGCTTTTTCTGTATAGAGTTCACCGTGCTTATCAGCTCCTTGTATTTCAAATGGCGGCTTGTCCGGAATATAGCCCGAAAAAGATAAAAAACATCTGAATCGTGCAAATACTTGTGACTGCACCTGCCTTATAATAGCTCTTGTGCACATTTTCACATGAAAAGCTGTTTGTGTCTAGGAGCCTGGTAACAAAGAGGGCTTCCGGCCATGAGAATCAAACTGAAGGGGAGAACGAAACGATGCAACGAATTTACGCAAAAAGAATACTGGCCATGCTATTGGCTATGTGTCTGGTGCTTATGGCAGCCGCTTGTGGAGGAAAGGAGACACCAAGCGCTAACAACAGCGAAAATGCCGGAACCAAAGTCGTTGAAGGTGTGGGTCAAGGTAAGCACGGGGATATTAAGGTCAAGGTCACCTTCACGGACAATCAAATTACCGATATTGAAGTAGTAGAGAACAAGGAGAATGAAGTGCTGGCAGAGCCGGTTTACACACAGTTGAAGGACGTGGTTATTGCAGCGAACAGCCCGGAGGTTGATGCTATTAGCGGCTCTACTGTAACGAGCAATGGCTATTTGGATGCGATCAGGGATGCTATTGCCAAGTCTGGACTGACCCTTGCTGCTGCCGGCGCCGTAGCTAACAACGCCCAGAGCAGGGAGGCAGCCGAGCAGACGTATGATGTTGTGGTCATCGGCGCGGGCGGAGCTGGCTTCAGTGCGGCTATTGAAGCCAATCAGGCCGGAGCTCAAGTTGTTCTATTGGAAAAAATGCCAACCGTAGGAGGAAATACGCTCATATCGGGAGGAGAGATGAACGCGCCTAACAACTGGGTGCAGCAAAAGCTTGGAATTACGGATGACTCGGCAGACTTATACTATGAGGATACTCTTAAGGGCGGAGATCATCTGGGTACGCCCGAAATGGTCCGAATATTGGCTGATCATGCACTGGAATCTGCCGAATGGCTGCGTGATGAGATCAAGGTGGAATTCCTGCCGGATCACTTGTTCCAATTTGGCGGCCACTCCAGAAAGCGTGCCTTGATTCCTGTCGGTCATACAGGAGCAGAACTGATTACAAAGCTGAAGACCAAGACGGAAGAGCAGGGCGTTACCATCAAGACGAGTATGAAGGCAGACGCATTGATTACAAATGATGAAGGCAGAGTGACCGGAGTAGAGGCTACTGACGGCAGCGGCAATAAAATTATTTTTCACGCCCAAATGGGAGTAATAGTGGCTACAGGCGGTTTTGGATCTAATATAGAGATGCGTAAGAAGTATAATCCCGAAATGGACGAAAAGTACATGTCCACGGATACACCGGGAACGACGGGCGATGGGATTGTCATGGCCGAGGCTTTGGGCGCTAAGCTCGCCAATATGGAATATATCCAGACTTATCCGGTATGTAACCCCGAGACAGGAGTCATTTCTCTTGTGGCGGACTCCCGGTTTGACGGTGCTATTCTGATTAATCAAGAGGGAGAGCGCTTTGTCGAGGAGCTGGAGCGCCGGGATGTGATCTCGAAAGCCATTCTTGCTCAGACAGGCGGCTACACCTACCAGCTCTGGAATCAGACGATTGCAGATATAGGCAAGACTATCGAAGCCCATCAGGATGAATATGATATGCTGGTTAAGCAAGGCCTATTGTACAAGGCAGATACCCTCGAAGAAGCAGCGAAATTCTTTAATGTGGATATAGATACGCTGAAAGCTACCGTAAAAAAGGTAAATCGATATGCAAGCACAGGCGATGATCTTGATTTCCACCATCGCGGCGGACTAGTCTCGCTAGAGACAGGACCTTACTATATCCAGAAGGCCGTACCTTCTGTCCATCATACGATGGGCGGGCTTGTAATTGACGGGAAGACGCATGTAATAAATGATGAAGGCAATGTGATTCCGGGTCTGTATGCAGCAGGCGAGGTCACGGGTGTGATTCACGGTACGAACCGTCTCGGCGGGAATGCAATTGCAGATATCTTTACATTTGGCCGTATCGCAGGACAACAGGTGGTAGCCGAGAATTAATTCAGCCGTACAAGCTGTGATAGAAAATGTAATCTGCACAACATCAAATAGGAATCTACAAAGAGATTTTCTCCTCTGCGAGAAAGTCTCTTTTCTTTTTTACCACTTCAATTACACCTGTATTTTACATAGGACGACAGCTACCGCTATGGTATACTGTAAGGTAGAGCTGAGAGCTTCTTTAAGTTGCTTAGGCATACTATCATAAGTTTGATTATTGATTGTTACGTATAAAGGGCATAAGTGTGATGTGTACTGTAGAAGCGTTAGCGTTCGCCTTTGCGATCGGATTTCTACTCATCATGGCTTAGTTTAATCAGAGAAATCCGTGAACAACAGCGATCGAAAGAACACATCACACGTTGCCCCATTACGTACATCTCATAAGTTTAGACTTATATAGAATAGACTTGATGGTAGATAGGAGGTGCCTTGTTTGAAAGAATATAGCGAACCGGATCAGCAGGAGGGGAAAGTGCTTCCGCTTGAGATGGATGCGGGCTTTTTCTTTGAACGGGCAGTCTCTTCACTGGACCGTCGCCACTATGATAAGGCATTAAAGTATTTTCGCAAAGCGGCGGAGTATGAGCCGCAGAACCCGGTAAATCATTGCAATCTGGCTGGGATTTTGTCCGAGATGGGGGACTTTGAGGCTTCGAATGCGGCCCTTTCCACCGTCCTGGATGAGATCGATCCGAACATGACAGAATGCTATTTTTATATGGCTAATAATTATGCGAATATGAATATGTTTGAAGCGGCGGAGCAGGCACTGGTCACATATCTGGAGAGGGATGCCAGCGGCCAGTTTCTGGAGGAAGCGGAAGAGATGATGGACTTGCTTCAATTCGAATTGGAGCGTCCGATGAAGGTAACGAGTATTAAAGCCATGGAAGGCGTGGTCGAGCATGACCGCGCGCGTTTGTGGCTGGAGGAAGGCAAGTTTGTTCAAGCCGTCAAGCTGCTGGAGGAGATCGTGGAGAAGCAGCCGGACTTTCATTCCGCCCGTAATAATCTGGCGCTGGGTTATTACTACCTGGGCCGGTTTCAAAAAGCGCTGGATATGGTGGAAGAGGTGCTGCAGCAGGAGCCGGGAAATTTGCATGCGCTCTGCAATCTGGCGATTTTCAGTCAACATGTAGGTGACCAAGAAGCAATGGATGCACTTTCGGTGCGTTTGGGGAAAATCGTTCCCTTTCACCAGGAGCATGTGTTTAAGCTGGCTACGACGATGGGGATTCTCGGAGACCATGAAGCAGCCTACAATCACTTCCTCCGTTTGCTCCGGGAGGATGATATCGTTCCTGAGCCGTCTTTGTACCACTATGCAGCTACCGCTGCCTTCTATACGGGAAGATTCCAGGCTGCGGAGAAGCTGTGGCGGCAAGCGAAGAGCCTTGATCCGGCCTCCAAGGTTGCTGCTTATTACCTGGAGTGGATGTCGATATATCAGGAAGAACTGGGCCGTGCCGAAGAAGAGAAGGGGACAAGCAGAGCCTCTATACCCGTGATCAGTTACCAGTATCAATTACCCTTCGAGGAGCAAATGAGGCATTGGGAAGGCTCGGAGGAGGGGCTTACAGAAGACTTGCTTGCGAATCCGCTCGTTCGGGCGTCCTGCTTCTGGGCGCTGCGGCATGGTGAGGATAAAGTAAAGCTGCAAGTGATTGAAGCCTTTCGGCATATTGCCGATCATGAGGCGGAATTGGAGCTGCGGGCTTTCTTGCAGAATCCTGACGAGGATCCTCAGCTGAAAGAGACCGCCCAATTTGTGCTTCGCAACTGGAGTGCCGAGCAGGAATGTGCGGCCTCCAAGGGAGAACGTGAGCTGGCCGGTGCATTACAAGGTGAAGCTCACAGGCTGCCGGTCTGGAAGGTCGAATGGCAGGCGGTGCTCGATCTGGTGTCCCTGCAAACGAAAGAAGATTATAATACAGAGCAATTGCAGGATTTGAAGGCCCTATGGATAGAATTCCTGGACTCCATGTACCCGGATGTGCCGGAGATCAAGCATCTTGAAGGCTGGGCGGCTGCGCTGGAATATTTGGTCGCGAAGCTTCACAATCTTCCGCTAACCTATAAAGTGCTGGCCGAACGCTATGATATTACCGCATCGCTGATACGGCGTTATGTAGAACGGATTGATGAGGTATGTGCGGTCAAGAAACGATTGAAGCCGACCTTTCCGTTCGTCCAATAAAATAAAAAGACAAGAGCTGTCACATCCAGCCCTTGTCCTCTGCCCGCCGGATCGCTTCGATCCGGCTTTTGGCGTCCAGCTTGCCCAGAATTTCCGAAATGTAATTGCGCACCGTTCCGCTGGACAAATGCAGCTGCTTGGCGATCTCTCCAGCGCGATTGCCTGCTGCCGCGAGCTTCAGAATCTCCTGCTCTCTTGGAGTGAGGGGATTCTCTTCCCGCAGACTGCCAAAGACTAGTTCGGGGGCGACTTCGATATGTCCCGCCATGACCCGGCGGATGGCATCGGCCAGGCGATCGCTGGATTCGTCCTTAAGCAGATAGCCGTTAACACCTAAGCGGGCGGCCCGCTCAAAGTACCCCGGTCTGGCAAAGGTCGTCAGTATGATGATCTTGCAGAGTTCACTCCGCGCCTTAAGCTTCTCGGCTACATCCAATCCGCTGAGCACAGGCATTTCAATATCCATCAGACATACATCCGGCTTGAGCCGCTCGATGAGAGCCAAGGCTTCTTCTCCGTCCGCCGCCTGTCCCACAACTTCCAAATCTTCTTCAAGGTCCAGAAGCGAAGCAAGTGCTCCCCGTAGAAGCCGTTGATCTTCGGCAATAACAATGGATATCATTCGGCTCCTTCCTCCTTCCGGTCTTTAATGACAAACGGGACTTGTACGGTCAAGCGGGTTCCTTTTCCATGCTCGGGCCTGGAGAACCGCAGAGAGCTTTCAATCAGCGAAAGCCGCTCCGCCATTCCCTTCAGCCCGTTGCCGGCGCTTGTCCCCGTTCCGGCTTCAGGGTCGTCCGCGCATGATCCCGTACCGCTTGGCGGTAATCCGATACCGTTATCTTCAATCTCGATCTGAAGCCAGGACTCAGAGTTGGCGATGCTGATTCGGCAATGACTGGCTTGACTGTGCTTGACCAGATTGGTGATCGCTTCTTTGATGCAGAGGCTGAGAATGTTTTGCGATAGCGGCGAGACGTCGATCTGTTCCGGATCTCCTTCGACGGTTAAGCCAATCCCGGCTGCCCGCAGCATCTCGCGTGCCTCGGCGATGCCCTCCGCAATACTCGAAGCGCGCATATCGGACACAAGCTCCCGTACCTGCCGCAGGGCAGCTCTGGATGTTTGTTGTATTTCCTTGGCCTCGGCTTGCGCGCGCAGCGGATCTTTTGCGATAAGCTTCTCCACGAGTTGACTCTTCAAAGTGATCAGGGACAACGTATGCCCCAGCGTGTCATGCAGGTCGCGGGCAATCCGCATCCGCTCCTCCCGGGTGATGAGCTCCTTGATCTGCTGCTGCGCCATATCCAGCTCCTGCTCCAATTGCTGCTTGCGCACCATGGACCGGATTCCGAAGGGAGAGGCCAGCATCAGAATCAGAAAGGGGAGCGTGAAGATCAGTTCCAAAGGCTCCATTTTAGGGATAATCAGCGCGATCAGGCCAAGCTCCATGGCGGTAAATGCGGTGATAAAAACTCTAAACTTCCGATGATCGCTATACCAGCCGATAAAATTGGCTGTGAAAAAGCCCATATAAAGATTGAACGGGCTATATGCCAAGCACATCACGAGAATTAGGGCCATTTGTACAATCAGCCACCAGGTGAAGGCGGTCCCCGTCACATTATAGAGCTGGCGATAGGTTATAACGAACAGGGCGATAAACACATACCCCAAGGCCAGCCTCAGCCCGGTCTCCTGTTGGAGGTTAATAATGGGCAGCGCGATATAGACCAGCCATAGGTAGGGGAAATAGCCATACTTTTGCGGAAACAGCCGAAAACGGCCGTCACGCGTGCTTGCTTGCTCCATTCCGTAATCACACTACTTCCTGTTTTTTGCGGATATACGTGGATAGTACCATAAACAGGAGGAGGTAGCCCAGTAAAATCAAGAAATGCCGCAGGTCCGGCGCATGGCCGTTGACGATATCCCAGGCTCCATTGCCGTAGTTATAGGAAGGCAGCCATTTGCCGATCTGCTGCATCACCGATGGAAATGTCTCGATTGGCATCCACATGCCGCCCAGAAGGGCCATAATCAAATAAATCGCATTGCTGACCCCGCTCGCCGTATCCACTCGTTTCATGTTGCCGATCAGTGTTCCGATGGCGAGAAACGGTACCGAGCCGACCAGAATCCAGAGGGCGCTGTACACCCAGGTTAGCGGAGGAAGGGAAACCCCGTTAATCAATACGCATGCTCCAAAAATAAACCCGATCGAGATCAGATGCATGACGGTCTGACCGAACATTTTGCCGAAAGAATACATCCATCCGGGCAGCGGCGTCACCTGCATGAACCGGGTCCAGCCTTCTGTGCGCTCCTGCACCAGCCGAATGCCCAGCGTCATAATGGAGGAACCCATTACGCTAAAGGTCGTCATGGACATCAGGTAGTGGGCGCCCCATTCCTTCATGTCTCCGCCTGTATCGATGATTCGGGTGAAAATAAAGTAGAAAATGACCGGCATCAGCAAAGACCAGAATACATAGTAAGGGTTCCGAATCACTCGCAGCAGCTCGATTTTACATTGCTTGATCAGCATTTTGGTCGCCATGTTAAACCGCCTCCTCTTGGATGGATGTCAATTGCTCGAAGGCCTCGTCCAGACGTCCCTGGTCCACGGCAATTTCACGAACGCCGAGCTTCTCGGCAAAAATCTGTTCCAGCACCTGGTCCGTATGATCGGTGTGGATTACGATACGGCCGTCCTGCTCGCTGAAATTGGATAGGACAGGATTGCTTGCCAGCTTGCGGCGAAATTCTGATCCATCCTCCATCGGGAGGAACGAGACCGAACGTTTGACGATTACCGATTTAATCTCCTCCGGCGTTCCGTCTGCAACCAATGCGCCCTGGTGAAAAAGAAGGATCCTGTCCGCCGCATCATCCGCCTCTTGCAGATAATGGGTGGTGAACAGAATGGTCTTGCCTTGCTTGGCGAATTCCCGAATCTGATCCCAGAAGCGGCGCCGTGCACCGATATCCAGACCCACGGTCGGCTCGTCGAAGAAGAGCAGGTCGGGATTGCCGGCCATCGCGAGAGCGAAGCCGAGATTACGCTTTTGCCCGCCGGACAGCTTCTCCGTGTAGCGGTTTAAGTCTTTCCCGTGCAGCCCGGTCATAGCGATCAAAGCATCCATGTCCATTGGGTTCGGATAGTAGCATCGTATGAGCTCCAGCACCTCGCGTACTTTAAGCCGGTCCATCAAGCTTACCTCCTGGAGCATGGCACCGATGTGGTGGCGAACGGAGTGCTCCTTCGGCGGCTTGCCGAATACGCGAATTTCTCCTTCTGTTGGCTCAAGCAGGCCGAGAATCATCGAGAGAGCCGTAGTCTTTCCGGCGCCGTTGGGGCCAAGAATAGCAACGATAGAGCCTTTGGCAATGCGGAAAGAGATCCGGTCTACCGCCTTTTTGTCCTTGAACGTTTTGCTTACCTGCTTCAGTTCTATAATGGAATCCATCAGGATCATCCCTTCTGTGGTTACCGGATTTTCCCTTGCGGGAGTGTTGATCTCAGCATATCGAATCTGGCGGAAGCTCGTTAGTAGGGAGTGTCATGATTTCAAGATGACAAATGTCATGTGAGAGTCAGATTATCATTTTTGAGCAAATTGGGAATGGGTGAGCGAGAGGGCGGCGGGTAAACGGGCGTTATGTTGGGTAAAACTTAGATAGTAGAACAGGATGGAAAATGAGTCGTTATCAAGACGATGCATTTCTGTCATCAATCAAGGAGGTAGCGTGATGTCGATATATAAGTCCATTGTGATCGGAACCGGTCCTGCAGGGCTGACGGCGGCCATTTACTTGGCCAGAGCGGGGCTTGCACCGCTTGTTATTGAGGGAATTCAGCCGGGCGGGCAGTTGACCACGACGACAGAGGTGGAGAACTTTCCGGGCTTTCCCGAAGGGATTCAGGGGCCGGAGTTGATGGACCATATACGCAAGCAGGCCGAGCGCTTTGGTGCGGAGTTCCGGAGCGGCTGGGTGACCGAAGTGGATTTTGCGAGGCAGCCTCGGGTCGTCACACTCGAAGGAGGAGACACGCTGCAGACGGAGACGGTGATTCTGTCGACAGGCGCGTCAGCCAGATACCTAGGGATTCCGGGCGAGCAAGAGAATGTAGGGAGAGGAGTTAGCACGTGCGCGACATGCGACGGGTTCTTTTTTCGGGGAAAAAAGCTCATTGTCGTCGGAGGCGGGGATTCCGCCATGGAGGAAGCCAGCTTCCTTACGCGCTTCGCTACACAGGTGACCATTGTGCACCGTCGGGAGGAGCTGCGGGCCTCCAAGATTATGCAGGACCGGGCTCGCAGCAATGAAAAAGTTGCGTGGGCGCTGAATCGGACGCCGGTGGCCGTCGAAATGGATGATCTGGGACGGGTCAAAGGTCTGAGAGTATTGAACAATGTTAGTGGTCAAGAGGAGCTGCTAGAGGCGGATGGCGTATTCGTGGCGATCGGTCATACGCCGAACACGGCGTTTCTCGGGGGTGCGATCGAAATAGACAGCCATGGTTATATCGTGGTTCAGCCGGGAACGACGAAGACGAACGTGCAGGGGGTGTTCGCTTGCGGGGACGTGCAGGATAGGCGCTACCGCCAAGCCATTACCGCAGCAGGCAGCGGCTGCATGGCAGCAATGGACTGCGAGAAATATCTCGAAGGCAGCATGACACACGACTGGAGCGAAACGCTTAATTAAATACTCGATCTGATGATCAGTCTTAGCAAGGGCCGGAGCCATTCCTAACTGGAGGGCACCGGCCTTTGATTTACAATCCGGTGCTCCTCCGTTGCAATAATCTGTCTAACGGACATTTTGGGAGCTAATAAGGGAGAAATGAGTAGATATAAGTTAGTTGACTCACATAAGAGCTGAAAATGTCCGTTAGTGAACAGGTTTTTCAGCGAAATCTTTCCATACAGTAAGCATCCAGCCGCATACTATACTTATATTTCTTTCCGCCGAAAATAAATCAACCCAGCAGCAAAGAAAATCACGAAGCTGCCGACCACGGTGATCATCAAGCTCTCGATCGGCAGGTTGAAGGCGCCGAAGTCGCGCTGCTGATAGGGCATCATCGCCAGCACGGGCTGGGCCCAGGGGTAGAACGGCCCAATCTTGGCCGAGTTAATGATCAGCATGTTGGGAATGGTCAATGACACATTCACTGCAAGCGGGGCGGCGAAGCTGGCCCAGCTAAGCGACACGCCAAGCTGCAGGGCAGCCAGAGGCAAGCAGGCCACCCAGCCGCCAAGCAGGTTGGTTGCTAGCAATCCCCACGAGACGGGAACGGTGACGTGCTGAATCCAGCCGGCCAAGAGGACTGCGCCAAGAAACATGATCTGGCAGAAGGCGAGCAGCAGGGCGGAAGTGACCAGCTTGCCCAAATAGACTGCCGTGCGCGATACTGGCAGCACCAGCAATTGCTTCCATCCTCCGCCGGTATGCTCATATCGGCATAGAAAGGCGGGAAGCAACCCGGAAAGTATAGGCAGGAACAGAAGCGCATGAAGCACGACCATGGAGCCGAGAATATAGGTCCAGGGATCCCCGCCCTCGGGGATCTGTGTAAGGACACCGATCGGAAGGGAAAGAACTGGACTGGCCAGCAGGATCAACCAAATCCAGGACTTAGACATTTTCAGCCGTTCGGCGGACAATACGCGAAGCAGACCTCCCATTTTAATCCACATCCTTTCGGTTAAAATGCAGCATCCCCATGATCATAATGACAAGACCGCAGAAGATTCCTGCGCCGATAAACCACCAGGCATGAGGGCCGTTAAAGGCATAAACCGGCCAATTGAGCGGGAACCACTCCGGCAGTTGAAGCGCGAACGGCGAGATGACCGCGGCACCCACACCCAATGTCACCGGCAGCGACTGATTGCGGAAGGTGAGCGACAGCCACAGCTGCAAAGCCAGCATCGGCAGCACGGCCATGAATGAAGCGAAGCCCATCCGCAGCAGATCCAGATAAGGCAACTCAGTTCCGAAGCCAAGCAGCAAGCCAAGCAGTGCCGTCCCGATAGGCAGCAGCAGGCAGGAGACACAGAGGAGCAGAAAGCACAGCGTGAACTTGGCGCTAAATACCGAAATCCGTGAAATCGGCAAGGCCAGCAGCTGCTTCCAGGAGCTCATCTGATGCTCAACCCCCGCTACCAGCGAGCTGACAAGCGTTACGCCGAGATAGAGCGCGATCGGTATGAAGAAGGAGACATTCTCGATCAATGCGCCCCATAAGTCGTCCGCATACTGCTTCATTAAATAATCCAGCCGGAGGCCAAAGTTAAGCGCCTGCATGGCAACAAGCCCGATCGGGGCGATGAAGACAAGCAGCCAAATGCCCTTTTTGCGAATTTTGAGAAAATCTGCGGATAAAGCACGGAGCATCATAGCCGGTCACCGTCCCCGATGACTTGCATGAAGATATCCTCCAGCGATTTCCGGTGCTCCTCGACGCGGTAAATGTCATGGCCGTTCTCAACGAGCCGTTTAACCAGCGAAGGGACGTTCTTATCCGTCATACCCGGGAACACGAGAGTCCCTTCTTTTACGGTTCCGGCCACGCCCAGTCCAGTATCTCGAGCCAGCCACAGCGCCGCCTCGGGATCGGAGACCACCAGGGATATCTCAGACGAAGCCTGCTCTTTCAGATTCCGAATCGTGTCCTGGAACACCATCCGTCCTTCGCGGATAATGCCTACACGTCCCGCCATTAGTTCCACTTCGCTAAGCAAGTGGCTGGAGACCAGCACGGTAATGCCGTATTGGGCAGGCATGCTCTTGATCAGCTCGCGGATTTCATGGATGCCGGACGGATCCAGGCCGTTGGTCGGCTCGTCCAGAATGAGCAGTTCGGGGTTTGCAAGCAAAGCCGCTGCGATGCCCAGCCGCTGCTTCATCCCCAGCGAGAAGCCCTTGACCGGGCGCCGTGATTCGCTGGTCAGTGAGACGATCTCCAGCACCTCGTCGATCCTGGACTTGGGCACGCTGAGAATGCGGCGGATGGCTTCAAGATTATCCACAGCGCTCAGATGTCCGTAGTAGGAAGGATACTCAACCAGAGACCCGATTCGGCGCAGAATATCCAGCTTATGCTTGTTAAGCTCCTGACCAAAGATCGAGATGCTGCCTGCCGTCGGCTGAATCAGGCCAAGCAGCATGCGGATGGTTGTTGTCTTCCCGGCCCCGTTCGGACCAAGGAAGCCGTAGATATCGCCTTTTGCAATATTCAGATCCAGTTGATCTACCGCGCTGCGGCCGCGGTATTTTTTCGTTAAACCCTTTGTTTCAATAATCCATTCATTCACGTAAAATCACCTCGGTATTGATCATACCGAGGGAAGTTTAAAGTGAAGCTGCGGCCAAGTTTAAATTTTGGTTAAATTACTTTTCCAGCTATTTACTTACTCATTTAGGCAACAATCGCAGAAATACTTCTGTGGTGGTACAACGGGACACCATCGATTATCCACTCCCTTATTAGCTTCTCAACTGTTCCAATCCCTAAAAATCAATGCTTTCAATCATGCACACTTGCATATGAAATGCAATTAATTTTTATATGAAAACTGTATAATTATTTGTCGACTTAGCGTCAAATGCGTGATTAAATAAACGTAATCAGGCTTTCAATTTTGGGGAAAAGGGAGAATTATATGTATCGTGTGAAAAAAATGATTCTAGCTACTCTCATATTATCAGTAATAATCGGAATGCTGAACCTGGCGCCTGCTACTAGCGTGTACTCAGCAGCTCCAACAGCGACGATTGTAGTATCCGACCCTTCCTTAAAAGCGGGTGAGACGTCGCTTGTCACGATTACCTTCTCTGAGGCGATAGTGGGCTTTACGGATGCTGATCTGACCGTGGAAAATGGCACATTGAGCGCTGTAAGCTCATCAGATGGAGGCATTACGTGGACAGCCACGCTGACGCCGGCGGCTAATATCAGCGATTCGACGAATGTGATTACACTCGATTTAACTGGTGTGCAAGATGCCAATGGTATTGAAGGGACAGGTACGGTCACATCCAACAATTATGCCGTGGACACCTTGCGCCCAACAGCGACGATTGTAGTATCCGACCCTTCCTTAAAAGCAGGTGAGACATCGCTCGTCACGATTACCTTCTCTGAGGCGATAGTGGGCTTTACGAATGCTGATCTGACCGTGGAAAATGGCACATTGAGCGCTTTAAGCTCATCAGATGGAGGTATTACGTGGACAGCCACGCTGACGCCAGCGGCTGATATCAGTGATTCGACGAATGTGATTACACTCGACAATACCGGTGTGGTTAATTTTGCTGGTAATGCTGGAACGGGGATAACAATATCCAACAATTATTCTGTAGACATCGCACGGCCAACAGCGACGATTGTGGTTCAGGATACCGCACTTTCAATTGGAATGTCTTCCACTGTAACAGTTACATTTAATGAACCGATAACGGGTCTGACGCTTACAGATTTTTGGGCAAAGAATGCAGCCCTAAGCTCTCTATCAACACAGAATAATATCGAGTGGAATCTCATTGTCACCCCGGATGCGAACGTGACTGACATCTCGAATGTGATTACGCTAGATTTATCTGGTGTGCTAAATGTCGCTGGTACTGCAGGGGCAGGTACGGCCGCATCCAATAATTATGCCGTGGATACCGTTCGCCCGACAGCGACAATCGTAGTAGCTGACCCTTCATTAAAAGCGGGTGAGACGTCTCTTGTCACGATTACCTTCTCCGAAGCGGTTACCAGTTTTACGAATGGCGATCTGATCGTGGAAAATGGAACCTTGAGCACTGTAGGCTCATCAGATGGAGGTGTTACTTGGACAGCCACGCTGACGCCGGTGGCTAACATCAATGGGCTGACGAATGTGATTACACTCGAAATTACCGGTGTGACGGATCTCGCTGGCAATGCCGGAACAGGTGTAACGACATCCAACAGTTATGTCGTGGATACCACACGCCCAACAGCAACAATAATAGTAGCTGCCTCTTCGTTAAAAGCGGGTGAGACATCACTCGTCACGTTCTTCTTCTCTGAGGCAGTAACAGGTTTTACAAATAGTGATTTGACTGTGGAAAATGGCACCTTGAGCACTGTAAGCTCAGTGGATGGAGGTATTACTTGGACAGCGATACTGACGCCAGTTGCTAATAGCAGAGATTCGACGAATGTGATTAAGCTAGATGTATCTGGTGTGACAAATGCCGCTGGTAATGCAGGTGCGGGGACGGCGATATCCAACAATTATGTGATCGAATCAGAGCCCCTGACGGCAAGCATTGTAGTATCGAAATCAACACTGGCAATTGGTGAGACTGCATTGGTTACCATTACATTTTCTAAACCCGTGACGGGGCTTGCGAATGCAGACTTGACAGTAGAGAACGGCACTCTAACGGGGCTTATCTCCAAAGATGGGGGAGTGACATGGACAGCAACACTTACGCCTCATTCCAACATTTCGGTTACTACTAATGTCATTACACTCGATAACACAGGTGTATCAGATGTTAATGGCAATGCAGGAACAGGGAATACGATATCCAATCCTTATGCTGTATCGACTATGCCAGTTTATTCTGGAAATGAAAGTGGAGGCGGAGCATCTCAGCCTGCACCTGTCAGAGAGCTTTCTTCGACAAATGGACAATTGACTCTTCCTGTCAATACAGCTGGCACGGTTAGCCTTGATAACGAAATAAAATTGTCTATTCCACAAGGAGCAGCAACACAAGAATTGAAAATTACGGTTGAGAAAGTCCGGAATACGGAATTATTGCTTACTCATAATGAGATGCTTGCAAGTCAAGTGTTTGAACTGCGGGCAAACAACTCACCTACCTTAATAAAACCGGCAAAATTATCGCTAGCCTTTGATCCTGTAAAGGCAGAGAGTGATCAAACAGTAGGTGTGTTCTATTATGACGAAGTAAGGACAAACTGGGTTGAAGTGAAACCTAGTGCTATCAATGGGAATCAAATTTCTATTGATATGAACAAATGGGCAAAATACGCCGTACTCGTCGCGGATGAGGGTGCTGAAACGCCTGGTGCAGAGAACTATGCAGAACTGCCAGAGAATAAGGTCTTCAAGGACATGTCCGGGCACTGGGCTCAAGCCAATGTGGAGAGAGCATTGAACAGCGGCATAATCACTGGATTCCCGGATGGCACATTCCGACCAAGAGAAACGGTCACACGGTCACAATTTGCAGTTATGCTGTTGAATGCTGTGAAGTCTGAAGCAGAGGGGACAGAACTCAACTTTACAGATGCTGCGATCATTGGCGATTGGGCAAGGACAGCAGTTGCACAGGCTGCTCAAGCCGGATGGATCAATGGCTATGAGGATGGCACGTTCCGCCCGAATGCAGGCGTCACCCGAGTAGAAATGGCCGTAATGATTGCTCGTGCGCTTGACGTGTCCGGGGAAGGCATCCATGAAAGTTCATTTGCAGATGGCAGCGACATTCCTATCTGGGCTCAGCATGCCGTGGCTTCGTTAAGGCAGCTTGGCATTATAAGCGGCAATGATAACAATCAATTCTTGCCGTATGCACCAACGACCAGAGCAGAGGCGGTAACGGTGTTAATGAATATATTGGATCAAAACAACAACGTTGAGTAACAGCTGCAAACTTAATATGCCTAAGCTGCGCAAGAAGGTAATCGCAGCTTAGGCATATTTGTATTTGCACTATACAGTACCTTGCGTATTCCGATGACGTAGCCCTTGCTAGAACTTAGTCCAATTAGAGAAACCGGCCAACCAATGCTTGTTTCCCCTCTTCCCCATCCTCATTTACAAGCGCCACGGCCCTGATCTCGACCCACTGCTCGGGGAAGG
The DNA here is from genome assembly GCF_018919145.1 of Paenibacillus brevis. Lineage (GTDB taxonomy): Bacteria > Bacillota > Bacilli > Paenibacillales > Paenibacillaceae > Fontibacillus > Fontibacillus brevis. The sequence continues at coordinate 473,119 of NZ_JAHLQJ010000001.1, read as the reverse complement.
CCAGATAGGTTACGCCTATTAGGCTGCCGGCAGGCCGATGATCTCCTACATATTCCTTGAATAGCTCAATGGCGGGCTCTCCGTGCTCCTGAGCGTTGGTCAGGTAGATCTCTACATAAGCAAGATTCGCCTTGGTAATGCCGAATTCTGTCAGCACACGGTCCAGATTGCTCAGCGTCTGTTCGGTCTGGAGCTTGATATCGCCAGCTCCTACGAACTCGCCTGCGGCGTTGTGAGAAAACTGTCCTGAGATATAAAGGGTACCGTTAACACTGTATCCTTGTGAGATGCCGTGATCCCAGAGATTATGGTTATAGGTCCTGATTGTATTCATGTGAACTCTCCTTTACTTCAAATTATGGCTAGTATAAACTGGGCATAAAGAAAGGAATAGTACGCACTTTGAAGATAGGTACTACCTGAAAGGATAGTGTGAGATATGGGCATATCCGATTTAAACGGCAAAGGGACGCGGATTCAGGATACCCCGTTTGGCTATACGATGTCCGTAATTGGTGGAAAGTGGAAGATGGTCATTTTGTACCTTCTGGCTGAGAAGCAGCCGGTTCGCTTCAATGAAATGAAGAGACAACTAGGGTCCGTTACATATAAAACCCTAAGCTCCCAGCTTAAGGAGCTGGAGGCAGACGGGATGGTTGAACGTAGAGAGTATCCGCAAGTGCCGCCCAAAGTAGAGTATAGGCTGACGGATAAAGCGCAGACGCTGCTGCCCGTGCTGGAACTGCTATGTGACTGGGGGATTAAGAATCAGAACACAGTTAAAGTAGTCGGTATAGAAGAAGATTGAGCAGAAGATATAGTAGAAGGGGATCGCCGATTATGAACGAGGAACTGAGAAAGCAATTGCTGGCCTTCCGGGAGGACCGGAATTGGGGGCAGTTTCATAATCCAAAGGATTTGGCGATTTCGCTAAGTCTGGAGGCCTCGGAACTGCTGGAGAATTTTCAATGGAAGTCTTCGGAAGAGACGGTGGCTGCGAAAGGACAAGAGTTGGCGGATGAACTGGCTGATGTGCTGATTTATGCCTTTTTTCTGGCCGAAGCCTTAGATCTGAACTTCGAAGACATCATTCGGGACAAGATGAAGAAGAACGCTGCCAAATATCCGGTGGACAAGTCCTTTGGGACAATGACTAAGTATACGGAGTTGTAGCAGATTTAACCAAAATAGCCCTTCCCACAACGGGAAGGGCTATTTAAATGCCTTCAACACCTCTTGATTTACCCGCCGCAAAGTCTCAATCTGTTCCTTGGTTAATCCCTCTGTGCTTACAACAAAATGATCGATAGCTTCCCAACGAGGCGAATCTTCTCGGATCTGCTCATTATTGAAATAAGCCACTTCACGAAGGGTCACTTGCAAGGCTGCCAGCACTTTCTCCAAAGTATCAATGGAAAAGTTCCGTTCTCCCCGTTCAAGAGCTCCGATATATCTATAGTCCAGGCCGGATAAATCCGCTAAATTTTGTTGCGTGAGGCCCTTAGCATTTCGTATAGCCCGGATTCGATTTCCTAGAAAATTGCGCAATGCTGTCATTTCATCACCTCAATATAAGCTTAGGTGACTTGGAAAACAATATGCAGGGCACCGAATATAGTTTTTTATATACAAAATACTACTTATATATAGTATAATAGAGGAGAAAGCAGGGAAATATGGAAATTAAGTGTTGCCGGTTTTGCATATATCAAGGAGGTGCTTCCATGGAACCTGATACTACGGTTAGTCAGCAGCTAAAGGATTATCTGAGCGTGACAGGGATGACTTTGAAGCAGTTCTCTGATATTTGCGGAATTAATGCGGGGACTCTTAGCGCAATGTTAAGTGAACAACGCCGGATTTCCATGCACAATTTAGATCGTTTGACGAGGGGGATGGGTTTAGCAGAAGGTTCGCTTTATGAGGCCTACCTGCAAGGCTGTCTGCTCAACTCGCCTCCGGACTGGAGACGGATGGGACCGTTTATCCATCGTTGCGCCGAGCTGGACAAGCTGAATTGCCTTGAGCGCGTTGTTCATGCGTTGGCTGATCATTTGACCTATATTCCTCTCTTATTTGATATGGCAGAATTGCTCTGGAATGAGGGGAAGAGGGAGGCTGCCGCTGTGTTATATTTGTGCGTTGCACAATGCGAGAAGTATCAGCACTCTGAACGATTGGCGCTGTGCCGGTATCGGCTATTTACAATTGAGCTCAGCAATAATCAGGAGAGTAATTTGCTTGCCGCAGCCTGGTTTGAGGAATATGTAGATCGTATGGACGAGTCAAATCAGTTGGATGCTGTTAAGGATTTGGCTGATTTATATGCGTCGCTGCATCGTTGGGATCGGGTTCAGTCTTTAGCTGAGACGTTAGAGCACAAGTCTTTAATACAGTATCGTCATCGTCTGAAGCGCAAGCGTGAGGAGGCGGTGGAGGATAGGCCATCCAGAGAACTGTTGTTTTATCTGCTTTATGCCTACTTATTGATGGCTAATGTATGTGATGCTTACCAGGAGTATGATAGGGCTTTACAGTACGTGAACTTATATAGCCAGGCGGAGCTCTTGGGAGTTGAGGGGTTAAGCGAAGCAGAGCAGCAAGTAGTGCACCAGTTCCAACAGTGGGGGGAAGGCAATGCCTGTTTGTACCGCTTAATGTCCGGAGAGGTTGAGGTATTAGCGAATTATGCAGAATATGTCGAGCATCATGCGGAGGAGAGAATCCCGGCCATGTATCGCATTTTGCAGGCAGCTAATCGGTTTGGCTTAAATGTGGATCATTTACTTGAACCCCACGGAGGGAATCTGTTGTTTGAGGAACGGAGCTCTCTTCTGGGAAGCTATAATGCGCAAATTGCTGCGAATCATTATATTCGGTATATTTCTGAGCTGTCGCTTTATCATTTGAGAGCCCAGCGGTATGAAACGGGGTTTCGGTATTTGCTGGAGGGCTTGGAATGGGCCATGCATTATAACCATGAGTCCATGTTGATCCAGTGTGTTCGACTATTTGAACAATATAGGCAAGAGGCAACTGAAAGTCGACGCGAGCAGTACAAAAATTTGTTATGTGGGGTGAAAAAGGATGAAGAAACGAAGCTTCTTGTTGATGAGCGCGTTCAGCTTGGCAGTAGCTGTTGGACTGCTGGCTGATTCGGGCATCATTAAACCGTTGATTCATGGATTGGGCGGCTGAGTTCGGAAACTTCTTATTTCAAGAAAGTTTTAGGTGAACAGAACATCAAAATCACCCTTCTGAATATCAGGAGGGTGATTTCGGTTCTCGGGGATAGATACACAGGACATGAGCAAGTGAGGAATTGCTATTATTTTTGTGAAATAATCACCCGGGTCCCATTGGCGGATACCGCTTCACGCACCAATCCCATTTCCCGGAGCAGCAGATCCACGACTTGGAGGCCGAGCCCTGCCCCCTTCGCGGGAGACTCCGCGCTCATACCGGGCCCATGATCGGTAATCGCGAGCGCAGCCTTACCCTCTTCGCTATGGAGGACTGAAATACCGATGTAGCCGCCGGATCGGGCATGCCGGATCGTGTTTTGGAACAAGTTGTCGAGCACTCTTCGGAAGCCTTGCTCATCGATGCGCCAGATGAGCGGCTCCTCCGGCAGTTCAATATGGATTTCCATACCCGCCTTTTCCCATAGCGGATACCAGGCCGCCGCACTCAACCGCACAATGCGCAGCACATCCAGTTCCTCGGGCTTCATGGAATATCTTCCGCTGGTAAGCAGGTTATAGGAGAGCAAATGGTCGATCAAGCCGCTGAGATCATTAATCTTCCCTTCCATCAGTTCAAGCATTTCTTTTCCCGCAGGAGACAAGGGCTCCTTGCGGAAGGAATATAACTGTCCGCCCAGGACGGTTAGCGGCGTTCTCAGATCATGCGACAGGTTGCTGATCAGGTTTTTCCGCAGCGTTTCTTCCTCCCGCTCCTTCCGGCGGCTGTCATGCAGCACGTCTACCATATGATTGAACGCCTGCTCCAGCCTTCCAATCTCGTCCGGCCGCCCCTCGATAATCCGTGTAGGCAGGCCGTCCTTCCCGGTGACCGTCATCCCGAACTCCAGCCAGCGCAGCCGCTTCTGAATATCCCGGAAGAACCAGTAGGCGAGAAGCAGGAAGAGCGCGAAAATCACCATGAAGAAATACATGCCATAGAACTGGCCGTCATTATTGTTGGATGACGGGGTATGGTTCATATATTTTCGCGGTAATTCCAATACCATAAACCCTTCATCCGTCGGCTGCTCGCCGCCTCCGATAATGGCAACCGTCGTAAATGGATCAGAGTCATAGGCTTGCTTCATATAAGCAACTACTTTTTCCGTGGACCAGTAATCAGGCACCTCAGAGGTTTCCGGCAGCTTCAATTGAGTCTTGCCGTCCGAGTCGACCCAGAACAAAGTGGCTTCGGGGTATTTATCATGAACCCTTTGGAGTACCTGGTCCTTATCCGAAGAGGACTTTCCGTGCAGTGCCAGTGCTTCCTCATGCCACATTCGTTCAATCTTAATCCCGGAGCCGTAATTGGGCAGCTTTGTTTCGGCTGATTCCTTCGGGGTCGAATGGAACAGCAGACTGCTGATGGCCAGGGAGGCTACAAAGGTTAGGGGCAGCACAATCGGGAGCAATACCATGGCAATGACGACAATAAGCACAAATCGGGAGAGCAGCGAGTTTCGAAAGCGAGGGCCTTTTCTGAATCCGGGAGATACTTGTTTATAGCCGGTCATTTGTTTCTTCCTCATGACTTCACCCGGTATCCGATGCCGCGGATCGTTTCAATAATAGAAGGTTCTGCCGGGTTGATCTCCAGCTTCTCGCGGAGGTGGCGGATGTGAACCATCAGTGTCTTGTCCCCATCCAAATACGGCTCACCCCAGACTGCCTCGTAGATTTGCTCCTTGGTCAGGATTTGACCGAGATGGCGAAGCAGGAACTGAAAAATGTAGAATTGCTTGCCGGTCAGCACAATTTCCTCTCCAGTAGGTTCAACAACAATCCGGTTTTCCCGTTCAAAGACCAGCAGATGACCCAGCCGCAACGGCTCATTCTCGAGCGCAACCGTGCCGCCCCGGCGGAGCAGAACCTCCAGCCTGGCAGCCAGCTCGTCCGGGTGAAAGGGTTTGGTCAGATAATCATCAGCGAATTCCAGTCCCTGGAGCTTATCATCAATAGAAGTCCGGGCAGAGAGCATCAGGATGGGGAGGTTAGGGTATTGCTTCTTCAGACGCTGTCCCACCGTGAACCCGTCCAGTCCGGGCAACATCACATCAAGGATCGCCAGACGGCAGTCCTTTGCTTCCTCGACCGCCTGTTCGCCGCTGGTTAGCCAGGTGACGCGGTACCCGCGGTCTTTAAGGTCTGCACTGACCCATTCCCCAATCTCGCGATCATCTTCAATATATAGTACTTGCGTTTGCATCTTATTCACGATCAATCATTCCTTTCGAACCCTATTGTTGCAAATTCCAAGGAAAAAGAAAACCGCCCAAAGTCCAGGACGAAAAACCGTCAAACAATCCAGGTTTTGTTTTGTGATTCCAGTCACAAAATCTCTTGTCGGCCTATGATACGTTCTAAGCATGAGAACCATTCTCAGCGACTTATCCGAAGATGGAATAACGACTACGACATTATAGAGTAAATAGTTGAAGGAGGAACAGGCATGAGCGAATTTATCAATAATCGCGAGCATCAGGCTCGGGAGCAGACGCGCAGACAAGAAATGCTCAAGGAGATTATTAAGGAACTGCATCAAGGGAAGAGTGTAGAGGAAGTAAAGGCACGCTTTGAAGAAGCTGTCGGTGATGTAACCGTATCGGAAATCTCCGCTCTGGAGCAAGCTTTAATGGAAGAAGAGGGAATTCCGGTTAGTGAGGTGCAGCGGCTTTGTTCCGTGCATACCGCTATTTTCAAAGGTTCGATCGAAGACATTCATGCTTCCCGTTCCGTGAAGCCTGAGGAGCAGCCCGGACATCCGGTGCATACCTTCAAGCTGGAGAATAGAGAAATTGAGAAGCTGACCAACTTCAAAATTCGTCTTCACCTGGATAAGCTCCGCAAGGAGGATACAGATGAGATCCGGTATAAGCTGCTGGAGGATCTGAGCTTGCTGCTTGATCTTGATAAGCACTACAGCCGGAAGGAGAATCTGTTGTTCCCTTATTTGGAGAAGTACGGAATTTTCGGTCCGACCAAGGTCATGTGGGGCGTGGATGACGGCATCCGCCTGATGATCAAAGAGGTCAAGGCCAAGCTGGTTCCAGGACAAGGTGATCAAGAGACGCTCTGCATGGATCTGGAGCGGGTCATTCAAGAAGTGAACGAGATGATATTTAAGGAAGAAAATATTTTGCTCCCGATGGCGCTGGAGAAGCTGACCGAGGATGAGTGGTTGAAAATTGCCCAGGAGAGTGAGCAGATCGGCTTCTGTCTGACGGCTCCCGACAAGGAATGGATTCCGGATCGTGTTCCGCTGCCTGCCGAGGCCTTAGCGGAGACAGATGAAGGAGAGGAAGAGCAAGCAACACCGCAAGGCTTTGTACGCTTCGAGACAGGTACGGTGTCGGTGGCTCAATTGGAGGGCATCATGAACCATCTGCCGGTCGATCTGACGTTCATCGATGAGAATGATGTTGTCCGTTATTTCTCCCACGGCAAGGAACGGATCTTCGCGCGGACAAAGGCGGTTATCGGCCGGACCGTGCAGAACTGCCATCCTCCGCAAAGCGTGCACATTGTTGAGCAACTGCTGGCTGATTTTAAATCCGGGAAGAAAGATGTTGAGGATTTCTGGATCCCATTCAAAGACAAGTTCGTCTATATCCGCTACTTCGCTATAAGAGCAGAGGACGGGACTTACATGGGCACCCTGGAATTCACTCAAAATATTGCTCCGATTCGTGCGCTGGAAGGGCAAAAACGGATCATGTCATAATGAGTGATCAAAAGATGACTTTTTGAAATACCGCTCATAAGGAAATTGTACGGCTCCCGCGGGAACTGCTCATGGTTATCGAGCGGTCTCTGCGGGTGTTTTTTTAAGAGGCTGTGATGCATGTCATACTACGTGTAATCCCTTGACTTTCCTGCATTTCCAGACGCACTCTGCTTCTCTTGACCGAATGTAAGGGTTCGCTTATAGTGGGTACGTAGGAGTATGGAATAGATTGATTTTAATTAATTTCGATAAAAGGTGGCTTGTGAAATGTCTGAAAAAATTTACATTGGCGTGGATCTTGGCGGAACAGCGATCAAGGTCGGCATCTGCAGTGAGGAAGGACAATTGCTTCATACGTATGAAGGACCAACGGAAAAGGAGAAGGGTCCGGATACCGTGGTAGGCAATATTGAGAAATATGTCCGGCTCGTAGTCGAGCAATCTCCGTTTGAATGGGATCAGGTTGCTGGAGTAGGTGCCGGAGTAGCCGGCTTCACCAATGTAAAGGAAGGCATTATTATTCTTGCGCCCAATGTAGGACTCAAGGATCTGCATATTCGCGAGATTCTCGAGGAACGCCTTGGCAAGCCGGTTATGATCGACAATGATGCTAATGTGGCGGCCTTGGGCGAAGCTTGGGGCGGTGCAGGCAAGGGTGTCGAGAACTGCGTATGCTATACGCTCGGAACCGGCGTTGGCGGCGGCATTATTATTAATGGAAAAATTTATCAAGGCTTCTCTGGAATGGCCGGCGAGCTGGGACATGTATCTGTTGTTCCGGACCTGGAAGCGATTCAGTGCGGCTGCGGGAAGATGGGCTGCCTGGAGACAGTCTCTTCGGCAACCGGTATTATCAAGATGGCCAAGGACGCAGTAGCCCGCGGCGAACGTACTTCCCTTGCCCAAGTGGAGAACATTATGGCGAAGGATGTATTTGATGCAGCAAAATCGGGCGATGAAGCGGCGATTCGAATCGTTAACCGTGCGGCATTCTATCTCGGTAAATCGATGGCGGCTACAGCTGTCATTCTTAATCCGGAGCTGTTCATCATCGGCGGCGGTGTTTCCTATGCGGGAGATATTCTGTTTGACGAGATCCGCAGCGTATTTGCCAAGCTGACACCAGAGCCCGTTCAAAAAGGCCTTCGAATCGTGCCTGCTACTTTGGGCAATGATGCGGGTATGGTTGGCGCAGCCGGCTTGTTCCTGTAAATTGTGACGGGATTCTACCGATAAACTTAAGTCATGCAAAACAAAGTTCGTGGTCAGGGCATAAGTATGAAGTTTGATGTAGTGCATACGTTGCCCCCAACACGTACAATTATGTCTGACTTATTTTAAGGAGGGAGCAGAATGCCTGAAAAAGAGGAAACATCTGTCGCGAATCTGATCATTATTACGGGGATGTCCGGGGCAGGCAAATCGGTTGCCGTAAAAAGTCTGGAGGATCTCGGCTTTTTCTGCGTCGATAATCTGCCGCCGGTGCTGATCCCCAAATTCGCCGAGCTCATTGAACAGTCGAAGGGTAGAATTGCCAAGGTAGCGCTGGTCATCGACTTGCGGGGCCGGGAGTTTTTCACTGCGCTGTCGGAATCGCTGAATTATATCAAGGATCATTTCACGATCAAGAGTGATATTCTGTTCCTGGATGCGACGGATGCTGTCCTGGTGCAGCGTTACAAGGAGAGCCGCCGTCGCCACCCCCTTGCTCCTGACGGGATGCCGCTGGACGGGATCAAGCTGGAGCGTAAAATGCTGGATGAGCTAAAAATGTCGGCAAGTCAGGTCATCGATACGAGCAACATGAAGCCGGCCCAGCTGAAAGAGAAGATCATTTCCCGCTTTTCCCACTTAGAGAGCAATAACCTGTCTGTGAATATTACTTCCTTTGGCTTCAAATACGGAATACCGATCGATGCGGATCTGGTATTCGATGTCAGATTCCTTCCGAACCCTCATTATATTGACCAGCTTCGTCCACACACGGGACAAGACAGTGATGTATATGATTATGTTATGAAGTGGCCGGAAACCCAGGAGTTTCTGACCAAGCTGCTAGATATGCTTCATTTCTTGCTGCCCCAGTATTATAAAGAGGGCAAGAGCCAAGTCATTATCGGAATCGGCTGTACCGGCGGCAAGCATCGTTCCGTCGCCATCGCCGAATATCTGGGCCGTATGCTTGGAGCGAGCGAGACCGAATCCGTTCGCGTCAGCCATCGGGATGAGGGCCGGGACCGGAATTAGTTGCTGCTCAGAAAGACAGAGGTGAGTTTGGGTGATCCATCGGATCAAGAACGAGAGAGTGCCGCGGATTGTCGTGATGGGCGGGGGAACCGGCTTGTCAGTCATGCTGCGGGGGTTAAAGGAGAAGCCGCTCGACATTACGGCTATTGTTACCGTCGCCGATGACGGGGGGAGCTCCGGTATTCTCCGCAGCGAGCTGCAAATGCCGCCGCCGGGAGACATCCGCAACGTATTGACGGCATTGGCCGATGTGGAACCGCTGTTATCGGATATGCTCAGCTACCGCTTTTCGAATGGCTCCGGCTTGGCCGGCCACAGTCTTGGCAACCTGATCCTTGCCGCGATCACGGATATCTCCGGAGATTTCGTGACAGCGGTCCGGGAACTGAGCCGGGTGTTCGCTGTTCGCGGGCGGGTTCTGCCGGCAGCGGGTCAGGCCGTGGTCTTGAATGCGGAAATGGAGGATGGCTCGATCGTGACGGGGGAATCGAAGATTCCTGAAGCAGGCGGCAAGATCAGCAGGATCTTCATTGAACCGGAAGAAGTGGAGCCGCTTCCTGAAGCCGTCGAGGCGATCCGTGAAGCGGATGCCATACTGATCGGTCCGGGAAGCCTTTATACCAGCATTATTCCAAATCTGCTTGTGCCCAAGCTGGCCGAAGCGGTTCTGGAGAATGAAAATGCCATTAAAATATTTGTCTGCAACGTTATGACCCAGCCCGGGGAGACCGATGATTATACGGTAAGCGATCACTTAGAGGCTATTTACAAGCATGTAGGGCATCATTTGTTTGATTATGTCATTGTGAATGACGGAGAAATTCCGGCTCAGGTCCAAGATTTCTACGCTGAGAAGGGCGCCAAGCCCGTTCAGGTGGATTGGGATGTCGTGACCGGCCGGGGCTACAAGATGATCGCCGATACGTTGGTCCTGTTCCGCCGTTATCTGCGGCATGACGCTGACAAGCTGAGTCAACACATTTATCAGCTGGTGCAAGACTGGATTAGCAGAAAGAGGTGAATCCGTTGTCGTTTGCGGCGCAAACCAAAAAAGAACTGACCATGATCGAAGCGGACGCTTGCTGTGAACAAGCGGAGCTCTCCGCGCTGATCCGGATGAACGGGTCGGTACAGCTGACCAACAAGAAGGTCGTGCTCGATATCTCTACGGAGAACGCTGCGATAGCAAGGCGGATCTATTCTCTTCTGAAGAAGCATTTTCAGGTGCATACCGAGCTCTTGGTGCGTAAGAAAATGAGGCTCAAGAAAAATAATGTCTACATCGTGAGAATACCTGCCCGTGTTCAGGAAATCCTAAAAGAGCTGCACATTGTCTCCGAAGGCTTTGTCTTTACGCCGGGGATTCATGAAGAGCTTACCCGGAAAAATTGCTGCAAGCGCGCTTATCTGCGGGGAGCCTTCCTTGCCGGCGGCTCAGTCAACAACCCGGAGGGTTCCTCATACCATCTGGAAATTTCGTCGATGTACGAAGAGCATTGCCAAGCCCTGGTGACCCTGGCCAATGAATTTCATCTGAATGCGCGTTGCATCGAGCGGAAGAAGGGCTTTATTTTTTACATTAAGGAAGGCGAAAAGATTATCGAGCTGCTGAACATCATCGGAGCGCACCAAGCCCTGTTCAAGTTTGAGGATGTACGAATTATGCGGGATATGCGCAATTCGGTCAACCGCATCGTCAACTGCGAGACCGCCAACCTGAACAAGACGATTGGAGCAGCCGTCCGGCAGATCGATAATATCAAGCTGCTGCAGAAGGAAATGGGTCTGGAAAATCTGCCCGACAAGCTGCGTGAGGTAGCTGAGATTCGTCTGGCACATCCGGATATGAACCTGAAGGAAGTCGGAGAGATGTTAAAAAACCCGGTAAGCAAGTCCGGTGTCAATCATCGACTGCGAAAAATCGACGAGCTGGCAGAAAAAATCCGGGGCAGTTAAAGTTGTTTTCGGTTTTGCTAGTGTGTCAATGTCGGTGTATGATATAATGGATTTAATTATAAATGTTCACAAATGGTGGACACGTGGTGGATCAAGTATTAGGGGGTAAGGATAGATGGTAAGAAACCCGGTAACCGTTCGTCTTAAGACGGGGCTTCATGCCCGGCCGGCAGCGCTTTTTGTTCAGGAAGCCAACAAATATTCTTCTGAGATTTTTGTTGAGAAGGATGATAAAAAAGTAAATGCCAAAAGTATCATGGGAATTATGAGCCTTGCGATCAGCACGGGCACCGAGATTTACATAAGCGCAGAGGGTGCGGATGCCGAGCAGGCCGCAAGCGCTTTAATCAATCTTGTCAGCAAGGAAGAGCTTGAGAATCAATAATATCCTTTAGACGGTTATGATCCGGGCAAAGGGACGAGAATGGGAATGGATCGAATTTGCGATTCATTCTCATTTTTTTTGTTTATCTGCAACTATCAATCTCTTTTCTGCGTTTAGAAGATAAAATCACCAATATTATGAAACAAAATGGAGGTCATTGAGATGAATAAATGGGTCAAGTCTGTTAGTGCATTTGCAATCGCTGGTACATTGTTGACTGGAGCGGCTTTTCTGACCAATACAGCGGGTCCGGCACAGCCGGCCAAGGCTGCAGAGAGTGATGTGCTGCGCAATGTCGTGAATGTTACGGGATCAGGAGAGCTGTCCGTCAAGCCGGATATCGTCACTCTGACGATTGGCGTCGAGACGGAAGCCGCTACTGCGAAGGAAGCACAAAGTACCAACAGCGCCAAAATGGCGAAAATCCAAAGCGTGTTGAAGGATACCTGGAAGGTAGATACCAAGGATCTTCAAACCGGACAATTCTATGTACAGCCGAACTACGCCTATTCTGAAAAGGAAGGCCAGCAAGTGAAGGGTTATACCGCTTATCATTCATTGAACGTCACTTACCGCGATCTGACCAAGGTTGGACAACTGCTGGATGCTGTTTCGGAAGCCGGAGCAAACCGGATTTCGGATGTGCGCTTCAGCACAGAGAACACCGATCAGTATCAGGAGCAAGTGATTGACAAGGCTATGAGCAACGCCAAGCTCAAGGCTTCTGCCATTGCCAAGTCGGCAGGCCGCTCGCTGGGCGTAGTTGTTAATGTAACCTTGTCCGGCGGGGGAGAGACTCCGGTATATATGCAAAATGAAATGCTGATGAGCAAAGCTGCTGCCGATACCGCTGGCTCTACCTCGCTTGAAGCCGGTGAAGTGACGTTGAAGGCGACCGTCAGTGTTACTTATGAACTGAAATAACAGCGTGATGTTTTAGACACACCCGGGAACGGCGAGATTGGATTCGCTGTTTCCGGGTGTTGTTGTGTGGAGGTTTCTTCCTATAAAGGCGGCCAGAACAGGATTCAATGAAAGGGTATTGTATCCTCCGCCAAAACAAGGTATAGTGAATATGCAAAAAAATGAATCGATCGACCTGAAAAGCCATACCAATGGATATGGCTTTTTTTTCTTAAAGACACCCTATAGAAGGAGTTGATGCTACGATGATTGAATTGTCCGGCGTTGAAAAGCAATTTGCGGGACAAGTCGTTGTGCATCCGCTTTCGCTCACCATTAAGGAAGGGGAATTCCTAACCTTGCTGGGCCCGAGCGGCTGCGGCAAGACGACGATTTTGCGCATGATTGCCGGATTCGAGCAGCCGACCAGCGGACAGATTCTGCTGGATGGTACCGATCTGACAAGCCTGCCGCCCAATCGCCGGGACTTGAACCTGGTATTTCAGCACTATGCCTTGTTTCCCCATATGACTGTTGAAGATAATATTGCATTTGGCCTGAAGATGAAGAAGCTGCCCCCCAAGGAGCAGCGTAAGCGTATTGATGAAGCCGTGACTATGACCCAGCTTACCGCACTGGTGAAGCGTTATCCGCACCAGCTATCCGGCGGACAGCAGCAGCGGGTTGCCATTGCCCGCGCCATTGCCAACAAGCCGAAGGTGCTGCTCTTGGACGAGCCTCTTGGTGCGCTTGATCTGCAGCTTCGCAAAAACCTGCAATCCGAGCTCAAGCATCTGCAACGGAGTCTCGGGATCACGTTCGTCTATGTGACCCACGATCAAGAGGAAGCGATGATGCTATCCGACCGGATTGTCATTATGAATAGTGGAAAAGTCGAGCAAATCGGCACGCCGCGCGAGATTTATGCCACGCCAAAAACCCTTTTTTCCGCTACATTTGTGGGAGAGAATAACATTTTCTCGCTGGATGGGCGGCTGTTTGCCGTGCGTCCCGAGAAGCTATCGGTCGAGCGGAACCCGGAGGGCTGCAAGCGCGTCGGTGAAGTGATGGATGTGCTCTATCTGGGCAGCATTCATAAACTGGTCGTACAATTGGAAGATGAGCCGATGACCGTATCCGTTGTCCTGGATATCTCGGATGAGCGCCCATGGACGATCGGTGAGAAGGTAGGCGTGAATTGGAAGACCGAGAATGAGGTGGTAATCGGACCATGAGACGGTGGAGATCTAGCCTGGGGCTGCTGCCGGTCCTGTTCTGGCTGAGCTTGTTTCTCGTTGTTCCGATGCTGATTGTTGTCGTGATCTCCTTTATGGGCCGCGATGAAATGGGTAATGTCGTATTTACATTCCAGGCCAGCAGCTATGCGACCTTTTTTGATTCGCTGTACCTGGGTATTTACTGGGATACCATCGTATTATCTGTGGTAACGACGGTTCTGTGTTTGCTGTTCAGCTACCCGCTGGCCTATTACATTGCCAATGCCGGGCCGCGTATGCAGACATGGGGGCTTGCGTTAATCACGATTCCGTTCTGGATCAATTTTCTGATCCGGACCTATGCCTGGGTGCTGCTCTTGCGGACGCAGGGCGTGGTGAACAATCTGTTGATTCAATTCGGGTGGATCCATGAGCCTCTGCAGCTGCTATATACCAAGGGAGCCGTATTGCTGGGCATGGTGTATACCTTCATTCCATTTATGGTGCTCCCGATCTACGTAGCGCTAGAGCAAATGGATAAGCGGCTGCTGGAGGCGGCAGATGACCTAGGTGCGACCAGATGGAAATCGTTCTGGCATATCACCTTGCCGCAGACCAAATCGGGCATCATGACAGGCTCCGTGCTTGTCTATGTGTCGACCAGCGGCATGTTCGTGGTCACCGATATTCTTGGCGGAGCCAAGTCGGCGATGATCAGTAACATCATTCAGAGCCAGTTCTTAGGTGCACGCAACTGGCCGTTCGGTGCGGCGCTCTCCGTCATCTTTGTGATTACTTCGCTGGTGCTGATTGCCCTGTTCAACAGGGCAATGACATCCAAGCATCTCGCTGCAAAGGAGGGACGCTGATGCATACGAAGCGAAAAAACCATCCGCTGCTGGGAATTCACTCCCTGCTGGTGATGATCTTCATCTATGTGCCGATCGGCTTTATCATTGCCTATTCCTTCAACAGCTCGCGTCTGGCTGCCGATTGGAGCGGATTTACGCTGGATTGGTACGTTTCCCTGTTCAACAACCGGCGGGTGATGGAGGCACTGGGCAATACTTTAACGGTAGCGATAGCTGCTACGGTAGTATCGACCTTATTGGGAACGCTGGCTGCATTGTCTATCCGTAGTGTAGGACGCAAGACCAAGGCCGGTATGGGCGGACTGCTGTATTTGCCGATTATTATTCCGGATATCATTATGGGCTTGTCCCTGTTGGTGCTGTTCACGCAGTTCCATATTCCGCTTGGGAAGCTGACGATCATTATCGCGCATATTACATTCTGTATCTCGTATGTCTATGTGATTGTCTCGACGCGCCTTGCGGGTATGGGCGGGCAGTTAGAGGAAGCAGCGCAGGATCTGGGGGCGAACGCTTGGCAAACCTTCCGGCATGTGACGCTGCCGCAGATTACGCCAGGGATCATTTCCGGGGCTTTGATCGCTTTCACCATGTCCCTGGATGATTTCATGGTCAGCTTCTTTGTCAGCGGACCGAGCTCCACGACACTGCCGATTTACATTTACGGACAAGTCAAACGGGGTATTTCCCCGGAAATTAACGCCTTGTGTACCCTATTGATTCTCGTGAGTGTTACCTTGATTTTCTTGGCTCAATTTGTGTTAAATAGAGGCAAAGGCCAGAAAAAACAATCGGTGCTTCCGTTCTAGGGGCACGCTAACTTAAATGATTTTGCGGAAAGAGAGGAGATCCTAAATTGAAAAAAATGAAATGGGCCGGCATTGTGCTGGCTGCCGGACTGGCGCTGTCCGTATTGTCGGGCTGCGGCGGTTCTTCAAAGGAAACACTGAATATTTACAGCTGGGCGGACAATTTTGACGCTGATGTGCTGGCGGCATTTGAACAGGAATTCGACGTAAGAATCAACTATGATGTATTTGCGAACAACGAGGACCTGCTGGCGAAGATTAAAGCCGGCGGCAGCGGCTATGACCTGATTCAACCTTCAGATTATATGGTGGCAACGATGATCAAGCAGGACTTGCTGGCACCGCTCAACAAAGACAACATTCCGAATTTTGAATATGTATCTGATTCGTATAAGGATCCTTCTTATGATCCGGGGAACCAGTATTCCATCGTCTATACTTCCGGTGTGACGGGAATTGCCTACAACACCAAGTATGTGAAGGCTGAGATCGACAGCTGGGAAGACCTCTGGAATCCGGAATATGAAGGTAAAGTATTGCTGCTGGACGACAACCGGGAAGTGATCGGAATGGCGCTCAAAAAGGCAGGAAACTCCAACAGTTCTACAGATGAATCCGAGATTACTTCAGCGGTTGACGATCTGAAGGCCCTGCTTCCGAGTGTGCTGGCATTCGATACAGACAACATCAAGCAAAAGATGATTCAGGAAGAAGGCTGGATCGGGACGGTTTGGTCCGGCGACGCTTCTTATATTGCGAAGGACAACCCGGATGTTGCATTCGTTGTACCTAAGGAAGGCGGAACGATCTGGTCTGATAACTATGCGATTCCGAAGGGTGCTAAAAATCAGGAGCTGGCTGAGAAGTTCATTAATTTCATGCTGGATCCCGAGAACAGCGCCAAGAACTATGAATCGATCGGTTACAGTGACCCGAACACCAAGGCACATGAGTTCCATAGTGAGGAATACAACAATGACAAGATGATCAATCTGTCGGAGGATGAATTGTCCCGCACGGAATGGCTTGGCGATGTTGGGGACAAGCTGCAGCTTTACGACCGGTTCTGGACGGAGTTGAAGAGCGGACGGTAAACCCCTCCGTGTTATACGTTTCATAAGGTGATATGCACCTCCCTGCTTGGGAGAGGCATATCCCTTTTTATTTTTCCAGATCATGAGCATGATTTGTTCCTCTCGGGGAAATAATTGGGGTAACTCCAAGAAGAGGTGATCAGGATCATGAAGAAATGGATAGTCTTCACAGGTGCGCTGTTGCTGGCGGCGAGCGTGCTGAATACAGGCGCATTCGCGGCAGCTGCGGATAACCTTCAGACTGCGGCTGCGACAGGATCAGAGCTTGCGGGATATGAATCGAATACGGTTATGCTGACCCAGGCCCCGGCCCAGACGGAGCAGACCCCCAAGCTCAATCCGGGGCAAGCCGTCAAGCTAACCGTCAAGGATAAGGCTGTACGCTGGCAAGGCCGGCAGGGAGAAGAGGATGTACTGGTTCCATTGGAATTTATTCAGAAGAGTCTGAAAATTCCCGTGAAGCATGATCCGGCCACGGGTGTGTACACGTTGACCCGCCGCTATGTAGTGGTGGAGCTTAAACCGGGAGAGAATGGTGCCGAGGCGGTGGTGAACGGCAGCAAACAGCTTCTGCCTTATGAATGGAAGGTGATCGACGGCAAGCCATACGTATCGGTGAATGTGGTAGTCGACCACCTGGGGGTAACTTCGAATTGGAATCAAGCCAAAGCTGCGCTGAACCTGGTTCCGCATAAGCTGAACGATGTCAAGATCACTACCCAGCGGTTGGAAAGGGTCATTCCGGAAGCCTCGATCAAGGTAGAGTATCCTCAAATCAGCGGTTTGCGCAATAAGACGGCTGAGGCTTCGATCAATGCGCTGCTGCAGGAACGAGCTAAGTCATTTGTAGAGCGGGCGCTTAAGGAAACCAAGGAGAATCAGCCGTCCCCGAACGGCAGCCCTTACGAGTATCTGGGGAACTATACGGTGACCTTTAACCGGGGAGGATTGCTGAGTATTCTGGAGCAGACCTATGCTTATACGGGAGGGGCGCACGGGATCAGCGTGCGGGAAGGCTTGACCTTCCGCCTGAGTGACGGCAAGCTGCTGACGCTGGATGAGGTGCTGCGGAAGAATCCTGATTTCCGGAAAATCGTCGACCCATCGATTGCGAAGCAGTTGAAGCAGACTGAGGGCTACTTTGGCGGCTTCAAGACGATCGGCAGCAACCCGGATTACTATATGAAAAATAACGGAGTGGTCATCTTCTTCCAGCTCTATGACTACCTGCCTTATGCCTTCGGGTTCCCGGAATTTTATTTCCCGTTCCCGGAGTTATATAAGTCGAATTAGTCATTGTACGCGTAACTCCTTAGTTCAACTTATATCAGGTTAAATAAAACCGCAGAAGCCTCTCGCATGGCATCAGCGTCTCCTTGAGGAGATCGTCGATACAGCGGGAGGCTTCTTTATGGGCTACTCTATGGAATTCTATATGGATTACTCTGTCCCCAGCTCCAAGGGAACGAGACGGAACTGATCGACATCGGCGAGCCCGCGGTTGGTGATCCGCAGCTCGGGAATGACCGGCAGGGCAATCAGGGAGAAGGTCATAAACGGCGCGTTCAAAGTGCAGCCAAGCGTCTTCCAGGCCTGCTCCAGCTCCTGAACCTGCCGGGCGACGGTATGGAGCGGCTGATCGGACATCAGGCCGGCAATGGCCATCGGCACTGCCGCCAGCACCTGGCCGTCGAGCACGGCGATCATGCCGCCTCCGAGCTTCGCCAGCTCATTGGCAGCGAAGGCCATATCCTCGTGGCTGGCACCCATCACGAGGAGGTTGTGGCTGTCGTGGGCGACCGTCGACGCCACGGCACCGCGCTTAAGGCCGAAGCCCTGCGCGAAGGCCAACGAGATTTGACCGCTCCCATGGTGGCGGTCAATGCACGCGAGCGTGAGCACATCCTGCTCCACGCTCGGCTGGATGTATCCG
The DNA here is from genome assembly GCF_018919145.1 of Paenibacillus brevis. GTDB lineage: Bacteria > Bacillota > Bacilli > Paenibacillales > Paenibacillaceae > Fontibacillus > Fontibacillus brevis. The sequence continues at coordinate 454,734 of NZ_JAHLQJ010000001.1, read as the reverse complement.
CCCGCCACCTCGAGGCGGGCGGTTCCGCGTCCTGTCCGCGCGCTATTTTCAATCGCGCGAATGACGCGGACCTCGGTGCCGCCGCTGGCAGCGCCAAGCGTGCTCGGCACCGCGAAGTCGCCCGGTACCAGCGGCCGGGCGAGGCGTACCGAATCCCGCGCATGCGCCGGGTATTCGTACACCGGGAAGTCGGCGCGAAGCTTGCCGTCTTCCCACACGATCTCGCCGTCCGCAATGACCGTGGACGGCTCCACCCGGCCCAGATCGCCGATCAGCAGCACATCGGCGCATTTGCCGGGGGCGATGCCCCCGACATCACCGTCGACCCGGAAATAACGGGCCGTATTGATCGAGCCCATCTGAATCGCCTTGACAGGATCTACGCCTTCTTCGATGGCCCGGCGTACGACATGATTCATATGGCCTTTCTCAATCAAGGTCTGCGGGTATACATCGTCCGTGATCAGCAGAACCTGGGCAGAATCCGCCCCGTCCTCTGTAACGACCTTGATCACTTCCTTGACATCATGCCAGGCGGAGCCTTCCCGCACCATCAGATACATGCCCAGCTCCAGCTTGCGCAGACCTTGTTCCCGGGTTACTGTCTCATGGCAGGATGACACTCCGGAGGCGATATATGCTTGCAGCTCGGAATCCGATTCGCTAGGAAAATGTCCGGTTACCGTCTTGCCGGCGTTGATCGTAGCAGTAATCTCTCCGGCCATTTTTGGATCACCGTGCACGACGCCCGGGAAATTCATCACTTCGCCCAATCCGGCCACGCCTTCCCAGGTCATGCCATCCTCAATGTCGGAGACATGCAAGCAGGCCCCGGCATCCTCCAAATCATCGGTGGAAGGAACACAAGACGGAAAGGTGGTATAGACCTTCAGCGGCAGTTGCTGGCCTTCGTCGTGCATCCAGCGGACGCCCTCTGAGCCGAAGACATTGGCAATCTCGTGCGGGTCCATAAATACCCCGGTCGTTCCTTTCGCCAAGGCCGCCTTGGCGAATTCCGTTACAGACAGCATGGTGCTCTCTACGTGCATATGTCCATCCAGCAGACCTGGAACGATGTATCTGCCCTTTGCATGGACGAGAACGGTATCAGGACCGGCCAGATGAGCGGCTGAGCCGATATAGGCAATGCGGCCCGCCGCAATTGCCACATCTGTATGGGGCTGCAGCTTGCCCGTATACACATTGACCAGCGTGCCGTCCAGGATAATCAAATCTGCTTTTCTACTGCCGGTAGCCACCTCTGCCAGCACCCGGCTGACTTCAGGAAGCTTCTTTCTTCGGCTTGCACACATCTTGCTTCACTCCTTGAATTTTCAGTATTCAGAATATTTCGGAACGCTTCATATATTTTCATTATTTTTTCACTGATTGCCCTGAAATGCAAGCAAAAAGACTGCGCCCCCAGATCAAAAACAATCCGGGAACAGCAGTCCTATAGTTGATTTATAAAAATTACTTATTGTCTGGCGTCGGTGTCTTCTCGATAACACGATCGATCAGGCCGTAGTCCTTCGCTTCAGCAGCACTCATGAAATAGTCGCGGTCGGTGTCCTTCTCGATCCGATCAAGCGGTTGTCCGGTCCGTTCGGCGAGGATCTTGTTCAGCTTGTCGCGCATCTTGAGAATCCGGCGGGCACGAATCTCAATATCCGTTGCCTGGCCTTCTGCTCCGCCGAGCGGCTGGTGAATCATAATCTCGCTGTTCGGCAGCGCGTAACGCTTGCCTGGTGCGCCTGCATTCAGCAAGAAAGCGCCCATAGAAGCCGCGAGTCCTACGCAGATGGTGGACACATCGGACTTAATGAATTGCATCGTATCAAAAATGGCCATCCCAGCCGTAATGGAACCGCCAGGGCTATTGATGTACAGATGGATATCCTTTCCAGGGTCTTCCGCATCCAGAAACAGCATCTGTGCGATAATCGCGTTGGCCACAACATCATTTACCTGCGAACCGAGGAAAATGATCCGGTCTTTCAGCAGTCTGGAATAGATGTCATAAGCGCGTTCGCCCCGGTTACTTTGTTCAACGACCATAGGTATATAGCTCACCGAAAAAACCTCCCTGTTTTATCCAATAGTTTATAACTCCATGCTTCTCGAGTCTGCCAACTTTATAAGGGTTCGATCTTTGGCACAAGGGTAAGGCAATAGCATGAAATGTCCTGAAGAAACGAAGTGTTCGCCTTTATGAACGGATTTCTACAACATAAATCTAATTCAATCAGAGAAATTCATGAACAACAGCGATCGTAAGGATAATTCATACGGTTGACTCGACAGTGTGCAAATGTTCCCCAACTCTATAAGAATTGACGGAATCGAGAAATATTAACCTCATCATAATCAATTTCAAACAGAAAGTCAAAGATAGTCAAACTCTAGGTAACAAAAAAGCCCAAACGGGCGTGCAACCAGAAAAGCAATATGCATTTTAAAAGATAAAATGGCGCGCCCGCGAGGAATCGAACCTCGATCTCAGGCTCCGGAGGCCTACGTCATATCCATTGGACCACGGGCGCATGTTTTGAATGGCAGCTTTTTTAACGTGCAGAAATGATTATATGCCATCCACTAATAAATTGCAAGCTAAATTCCCGAGTCTGTTGTTGTTCTGCAATCATGCTGCGAAACACTGCGCGCTGGGAGCCGCGCTTGGTGCAAATGTACACATGCGTGCTTAATCGCATCTTGCAGAATTTGCTGGAATAGCGAGTGTTGTTGCACGCTTGCAGGAAAATGTGCAATAGCGGAATATAGTTAAAACATTGAAGGGCGAGTTAGAGGGGGCAACGTGTGAAGTATGCCTACGATCGCTGTTGTTCACGGATTTCTATGATTGGACTAAGTTCTACCAAAGGAGAAATCCGCTCACAAAGGCGAACGCTGACGCTTCTACAGCACACTTCACACGTTGCCCCCATGCGCAGAATCATTGGTCGGCTTTTTTACTGTTGGTGTACTCACACTGCTGCACTCTTGCAAGAAACGGCGACACTAATCGCCCGGATCCCTTGCAGGATAAGGGGAGAACAAAAATTTATAAAAAAGTGTTGTACTGAAAGCGCTTCTATGATACTTTATGAATATAAAAACGTTTTTATTTATGAGAGGTGTAGTGCTTAGTATGGGGAAAGTTACGATTAAGGATGTAGCGAAGGCGGCGGGCGTTTCCATTTCCACGGTATCGAATGCATTGAATGATGTCGATGTCTTGAATCCGGAGACGAAGTCTCATGTGCTGAAGATTGCCAAGCAGCTCAACTATGTGCCTAATCTGAACGGGAAGCTCTTGAAGTCGAAGAAGACGAGCATGATTGGCTTTTTCACGACAAGCGTATCCGGTCCTTACTTCTACATTCTGGTTGAGTCTATGGCACGGGAATGCGAACGGCTCGGCTATGGTCTGAACGTGATGGTCACGGCAGACAAACATACGATTATCAGTAATATTCTTGGCAGACGCGTCGATGGCGTGATCATTTATGAAGAATCGCGGATTGACGAGAATGATATAGCTATGATGGAGAAAGATAAAGTGAAAGCGGTGTTTCTGGACCGGGTGATCCAGAAGGAAACGATGGGAACCGTGATCTTCAATTCCTATGCTTCGGGTTATGAGGCTACGAAGTACCTGATTAGTCTGGGGCACAAAAGGATTGCCTATATTTCCGGCGTGGATACGATGTATGACAGCGTGCAGCGGAAGGAAGGCTATCTGGCGGCATTGCGGGAGCATCAGCTTCCGGCGGATGAAGAGATGATATTACAAGGTTATTTTGAAGAAGAAGGTACCTATAATGCTGTAAAGGGTTATTTGCATAAGTTTCCGGGGAAGAAGCCCGACGCCTTTCTGGCGGGCAACGATTTGAGTGCGATCGGGTGTATCAAGGCGCTGCGAACGCATGGTTATGAGGTTCCAAGGGATATAAGCGTGATGGGCTTTGACGATATTGATATTGCCCAGTATTTCACGCCGCCGCTGACTACGGTAAGAAATCAGATTGCAAGACAGGGCATTCTCGCCGTGAATCATCTGGTCAACATGATCCTCAAGCAGGAGCAAGGGATGGTTCAGAAGCTGGGCGGGGAGTTGATCGTGCGCGGCTCAAGCCATGTGAGGCTGACCAATCAGTAAGGCTGTAAGGCCTTTTTGGAATATAAATAGAGGGGGATTTTCATGCTAAATATAAAAACGTTTTTATTCAATGACGTTAGAAAATCCGAAGGAGGAAGACAGCATGGCTAAGTCAGCAGTATTGAAAAAGCCGGTAGGACAAAGGATGAAAGAGTTCCTGATTGATTTCGGACGCCAGTGGGAAATTCAATCGATGATCTGGCCCGGCATTATTTTCATGGTTATTTTCTGCTACGTGCCTATCTATGGGTTGACGATCGCTTTTAAGAGCTACACGGTCATTGACACCATTGATACCGCTCCTTGGGTAGGACTGGAGAACTTCCGGATTATTGCAACGGATAAATACTTCTGGGACTCGGTCGTCAATACGCTGGGGATCAGCTTCCTGAAGCTGGCGATCGGATTCGTCATTCCCATTATTCTGGCGATCATGATCTATGAGTTAAGCATGGGCCGGTTCAAAAAGATCGTGCAGACGATCTCTTATCTGCCGCACTTTCTGTCCTGGATCGTCCTGGGCGGGATGCTGATTACCTGGTTCTCGACGACAGGGCTGTTCAACCAGTTGCTGCTTGATCTCGGGATCATCTCTCAGGCGCAGAATATTTTGCTCGATCCGGGAAAATATTGGTGGATTGCCGTTCTATCGGATATCTGGAAAGAAGCCGGATGGGGAACGATTCTGTATCTGGCCATCATGGCCAAGATCGACCCTACTTATTATGAAGCAGCAAAAATTGACGGTGCAAGCCGTCTGAGACAAATCTGGAACATTACCCTTCCGAACATGAAGATGATTATCAGCTTGAACCTGATCCTGACCGTAAGCGGATTGCTCGGCTCCAACCTGGACCAGACACTCGTATTGATGAACTCTCAGAACCGGGCGAAGGCCGAAGTAATTAACTCTTATGTGTACCGAATGGGGATGACGCAAGGTGACTTCTCGTATGCCACTGCCGTTGGTCTGGGCGTCTCCATCGTATCCGTGATCCTGTTGGTCGTAGCCAACAAGGTAACAAGCAAGCTTAATGATAATCAATCCGTCCTGTAGAGAAGGAGGCAGCAGCCATGCAAGCAAAGAGGGTCAAGCAGGATCTCGATAGTAGAATCTTTGACACTATAAACATTACTATACTGCTTTTGTTCACCATGATTATTATCATTCCGTTGTGGAATGTTATTGTATCTTCCTTTAGCTCCGGACGGTCACTGGCGGAGGGGGGCTTCGTCTTCTGGCCCAAAGAATTCTCGCTCGAGAACTATCAAGCGGTATTCCGGGATGAGACCATCTGGCAATCCTTTATTATTTCCGTCCTGAAGACGGTTATCGGGGTACTGACCCACGTATTCTTCTGTGCCATGATCGGCTACGGCTTGAGCAAGAGCAATGTGCGGGGCCGCAAGCTTTATGTCACGATGGGCGTTATCACGATGTTCTTCTCCGGCGGGATGATTCCGACTTATTTGCTCATCAAATCCCTGGGGCTGCTTAACACATTCTGGGTGTACATCATTCCGGCCCTGTTCAGCTACTATGATGTCGTGATTCTGATGAACTTCTTCCGCAATGTACCGGACTCCCTGGAGGAGTCAGCCAAAATTGATGGTGCGGGCGACTGGAAGATTTTCCTGAGAATCTTCATTCCTTTGTCCATGCCTGCGATGGCAACGATCGCCCTGTTCAACGGGGTGAACCAGTGGAATGACTTCATGACCACCAAGCTCTACATTACTGACCAGTGGCTGTATCCGCTGCAGATGAAGCTGTATGAGATTATCGTTCAATCCCAGACCCAATCGATGCAAAATATCGGCGGATCAGTCGTCATCGAGACTACTACCAAAGGGGTTCAACTCGCAACAATTGTAATCACTACTTTACCGATTGTTGTGATTTATCCAATACTGCAAAGATACTTTATCTCAGGCATGATGCTGGGGGCGGTGAAAGAGTAGTTTTGGACATAGAGACAGACAGGGAGAATACCGGGTTGAACCGCAAGAAAAGTGTTTTTAACAATAAGGAGGGTTTCGGAATGTTTAAGTTGAACAAAGGCTTCGGGAAAAAGTCCATGACACTGTGCGCTACCTTGCTGGCTGCTGCGCTTGTAGTTACAGGCTGCGGCGGCTCCGGGGGCGGCTCAAAGGCTAAGGAGGAAGTATCGCTTGAGAACCGCTACACGCCGGATGCTAACACTCCTGCATGGCAGCTGGATACCAAGGAAGAGATGACAGAGCTCACTTGGTACGTGAATGCGGACTGGTGGAATACCGATTTTGGCAATGATGTTGTGACGAAAAAGATTAAAGAGGATTTGAATATCAACATCAAGTTCATTACAGGTGACGATACCAAGCTGAACACGTTCTTCGCCGGCAATGACATGCCGGATTTGATCACCACTTTCGATTCGAACTCGGCCGTTGTACAGAAAGCCTCCACCTGGGCGCTTCCGCTGAATGAGCTTGCCGAGAAGTACGACCCTTATTTCAATAAAGTAGCTGCAGCGGATACGCTGAACTGGTTCAAGCTCGATGATGGCAATACGTATGGCTATCCGAACTATTCCAATACACAGGCTGATTATGATAACGGTTCCATTCCTGCGAAGACCGCTTTCGTCATCCGCAAGGATGTCTATGAAGCACTCGGTCAGCCAACCATCGGCACGCCGGAGGAATTCAAGAATGTAATGCAGCAGATCAAGAGTAAATTCCCGGAACTGATTCCGTTCGGCTTTAACTCGATTGGTGAAGGCACAGGCTCTCTGGGCGATGTGTTCCAGGACTTCCTGGGTGTTCCGCTCGAGACCGAGAATGGAGAGTTCTATAACCGTAACCTGGATGAAGACTACTTGGCTTGGTTGAAAACGCTGAATGAATCCTACCGGGAGGGCGGCATCAGTGACGATAGCTTCGCTGACGACGGTCCTGCTTTCGAGGAAAAAGTAAAAGCCGGCAAATACGCTACAATGCTGCTGGACGGAACGCCGCAACAAGGCGGTAACCTGCAAATCTTTATGACCGCAAATCCAGATAAAGCTTATATGGCAATTGACGGTCCGCAAAGCACTGTCGGCAATGCGCCAATGCTGAACCAGTCCGGGATTACCGGCTGGATGATCAGCTTCATTACGAAAAACTGCACAGACCCTGCAAAAGCAATTCAAGTCTTCACGTACCTGCTGAGTGATGAAGGCCAAATGCTGATGAACTACGGCATCGAAGGCGAGACTTACACCAAGAATGCGGACGGTACAGTTCAATTCACACCGGAAGTAAAAGAACTGCAATTGAACAACGCAGACCAATTCAAGAAGGAATATCGCATGGGCGAGTTCATGTTCTTCGGTCATGACAGCCATAAGACGCTGAGCTCTGATGCTTTCCCAGAATCGATCAAGCAAATGCAAGAATGGGGTAAGGGCAAGCTGGTTCCTCACTTCATTCTGGAGAATACAAACCCGGATCAAGGTACAGCAGAAGCTCGCTCCTTGACGGCAATTAACACCACTTGGAACACTGCGATGGTCAGCCTGATCCGCTCCAAGAGCGAAGCGGAGTTCGATAAGACTCTCGATGCTTACAAGAAGTTCCTTGACGAAAACGGATGGGATGCCATTGTGAAGATCCGTACCGAAAAAATGCAAGCAAACAAAGAAAAGCTGGGCATTAAATAATCCAGTCCTGCACGATCTATCTTTAGTCTTTAACTAACTAATCTATCTACGAAGGGGCTTTTCCGGCCGATCCCCCGATCTCCGGGATGGTCCCTTCATTACTAAAGAAGTTGTAATCAGAAGCTGCGTAGGTAGGCAAGAGTATGAAATGAAGCTGTAGAAACGGAGTGTTCGCCTTTGTGAGCGGATTTCAACCCAATGGGGGCTTAGTTCAATCAGAGAAATCCGCGAACAACAGCGATCGTAAGCTTCATTTCATACGGCTGCCCTTTGCCACGCATCATCTTTATTCCAACTTTCAAAATTGGAGGGACCATCATGCGAGATCTCACACTCTATTACTCCTCTGGAGAGGACTCACTATTCGTCCAAAAGACCGCAGAGCAGCTCAAGCCTGCCGATAACGACCCTATGGTTACTGTCACACTGGATGAGTCCGTAAGCTATCAGACCATGGATGGCTTCGGCGCTTCGTTTACCGATTCGGCAGCCTACCTGATTCATCAGGTGCTTCCTGAGGAGATCCGAATGGATCTCATGAAGAAGCTGTTCGACCGGGAGGAAGGCATCGGCCTGTCCGTTCTTCGCAACCCGATGGGGGCCTCTGACTATGCCCGGTTCATTTACAGCTATAATGATCTTCCGGAAGGTGAGACCGATCCGGAGCTCAAGCAGTTCTCCATCGCTCATGATGAAGCCGATGTCATTCCGCTGGTACAGGAAGCGCTGCGCCTGAATCCTGAGATTAAGCTGTTCGGCTCGCCGTGGAGCGCGCCGGGATGGATGAAGACGACCGGCTCCATGCTGGCAGGCGAACTGAAGCCGGAATACTACGCGGCTTATGCCGAGTATTTCGCCAAGTATATCAAGGCCTATGCCGAGCATGGTCTGCTGATCTATGCCGTCACACCGCAGAACGAGCCTTTATATATGCCGACACATTATCCGAGCATGCTGATGCTTCCGGAGGTTCAGGTTGAATTTATTAGGGAGCACCTGAAGCCGGCCTTTGTGAAGCACGGGATCCAGACCAAAATTCTGACCTATGATCATAACTGGGACCGCCCGGATTACCCGCTGCTTGTTCTGGATGAAGCCGGGGATGCTGTGGACGGCGTAGCCTGGCATTGGTATGGCGGGCCGCCTGCCGCGCAAAGCCAAGTGAAGGAGGCTTATCCCGGCAAGGAGGTCCACTTCACCGAGGGCTCCGGCGGGGAATGGATTCCTGCCTTCGAGCCGGCCTTCTCCAACGTGATGCGGACGGGCATCGAAATTCTCCGTAATCATAGCCAATCCCTGGTACTCTGGAATATGGCGCTTGATGAGAAGAATGGACCGACTGTGCCCGGATTCGGAAAGAGCACCTGCCGGGGGATCGTGACCGTCAATCAGGAGACCCGCGGTCTGGAATATACGCTCGATTATTATGCCTTGGCTCATTTCAGCAAGGTCGCAGCTCCGCGAGCTGTTCGGATCTCCGCAGAAGCGGATCAGCCCGAGGTACGCTCGGTGGCATTCCGGAATACGGATGATTCGATCGGGGTGGTTCTGTTTAATGATGGAGAGGGCGCAAGTCATATTACATTGCAGTTGCAAGGGGAGAAGCAAGCCAGCTTCCGCCTGGAATCCAAGAGTGCCTTATCTGTATTAATTCGTTAAAAAATTTAGTGTTGTCGCCTATATAGCATGAATGCGCTCCTTTTGGTGAGAATAGACGGGTAGACGTCTGATTTTTAGCCAGAGGGAGCGCTGTTTATTTTTTGGGACAGGGCGGTTACTGCTTCTACATGCATAAGCGGGCAGACGAAGGTAAATTATACGGTCGACAGGCTTGCAACCGAGATAGAAATTGGTTAAAATATCAGTGGGACTTAAAAAGTTAACCCGGGACATTTTAAGACCAAGGAGAAGGAGAGAGAAAGTCGAAGCTTGCAGGAGTGGAAAGCATGCGAACTATTTTGGAAGTGCAGAAGCAGCTTCTTCCTGATCTCATGGAGATTCTCAAGAAAAGGTATACCATTCTTCACCAGATCCTGTTATCGGATGTGATCGGCCGCAGAACGCTCGCGGTATCATTGAACATGACAGAACGTGTGCTTAGGGCCGAGACGGATCTTCTGAAGGCTCAGGGCCTGATTGAAATCGAGAATGTGGGCATGAGAATCAGTGATTCGGGCAGAAAACTGCTGGACGACCTGGAGCCGATCGTGAAGGATATCTTCGGACTATCCAATCTGGAGGAGAGAATCAGGGATGCCTTTGGCCTTCGCAAGGTCATTATAGTGCCAGGCGATAGCGAGGCTTCGCTATTAGCCAAGAAGGAGCTCGGCAGAGCCGGCGCCAAGGCACTGCTTGCAACCATGAACCCTCAAGATGTCGTCGCGGTAACAGGCGGATCTACGATTGCCGAAGTGGCGGAGCAGCTTAGCCCACCGGCCAATCTCTCATTGAAGCAATGCTGGTTCGTACCGGCACGCGGCGGATTGGGAGAGAGCCTGGAGATTCAGGCGAATACGATTGCTTCCGGAATGGCGAAGCGAGTAGGTGCGGGCTATCGATTGCTGCATGTGCCTGATTTGCTAGGCAAGGAAGCGTATGAATCGCTTGTCCATGACCCGAACATCCATGATATCGTAGAGATGATCCGGGAAGCGAGAATCATCATTCACGGTATCGGAGACGCGATGGAGATGGCACGCCGGCGCAAGCTGGATGGAGGCACGGTCAAGGAATTGCAGGACGAAGGTGCGCTTGCGGAATCATTCGGCTATTATTTTAATGGTGAGGGCGTTGTTGTTCACAAGATGCTGACCCTGGGCCTCCGGCTGGAGGATATTATGCGGACGGAGACCGTGATCGGGATTGCGGGCGGCAAGAGTAAAGCCAGAGCCATCCATGCGGTGCTTCAATTCGGTCAGGAGGATATTCTCGTCATCGATGAGGCCGCCGCCGAAGAAATTGTAAAACTGCTGGATTAATTACTATTTAGACAACATCTTAGATTTAGAAACGTTTATTCATGGCGGGTTAACAGCCTGTCTTGACTAATAAAAAAAGAACATTGGGAGGATCTATTCATGAGTGTAAAAGTTGGTATTAACGGTTTTGGACGTATCGGTCGTTTGGCTTTCCGCCGCATTCAAAATGTGGAAGGCATCGAAGTAGTAGCAATCAATGACCTGACAGATGCTAAAATGTTGGCTCATTTGTTGAAATATGATACAACACAAGGCAAGTTCGACGGTGAAGTTGAAGTTCATGACGGCTTCTTCAAGGTGAACGGCAAAGAAGTTAAGGTTCTTGCGAACCGCAACCCTGAAGAGCTTCCTTGGGGCGAGCTTGGCGTTGACATCGTTCTGGAGTGCACAGGCTTCTTCACAACGAAGGAAAAAGCTGAGCTTCACTTGAAAGGCGGAGCGAAAAAGGTTGTTATCTCCGCTCCTGCTACAGGCGACATGAAGACTGTTGTTTACAACGTTAACCATGAAATCCTTGACGGTTCGGAAACGGTTATTTCCGGTGCTTCTTGCACAACTAACTGCTTGGCTCCTATGGCTAAGACGCTTCAAGACAAGTTCGGTATCATTGAAGGCTTGATGACTACGATCCACGCTTACACAGGCGACCAAAACACCCTTGACGCTCCTCACGCAAAAGGCGACTTCCGTCGTGCGCGCGCAGCAGCTGAGAACATCATCCCTAACACTACAGGAGCTGCTAAGGCAATCGGCCTGGTTATTCCTGAATTGCAAGGCAAATTGGACGGCGCGGCTCAACGCGTACCAGTTGCAACTGGTTCCCTGACTGAGCTGGTAACTGTTCTTGAAAAGAAAGTAACTGCTGAAGAAGTTAACGCAGCAATGAAGGCTGCTTCCGATCCAGAAACTTATGGCTACACAGAAGACGAAATCGTATCGTCCGACATCAAGGGTATGACTTTCGGTTCCCTGTTTGACGCTACGCAAACTAAAGTATTGACTGTTGGCGACAAGCAACTGGTTAAGACTGTAGCTTGGTATGACAACGAAATGTCCTACACAGCTCAATTGGTTCGTACTTTGGAATACTTCGCAAAGAAAGTTAAGTAAGACCCGGCACCAAAGATAAACGCCAAAGAGGAGAACCCTGTGTAGAGGACTCCTCTTTGGTTCATGTTTTTTAAATAGCATCTCTGTTTTACGCAGTAATATTTAGAGTACCTCGTGATCAAAAGACGATTTTCAAATCGTCTCTAGTAATGGCATTCACACACACCGTTTTTTTATAGATAAATAATAAATAGAAGCTTCAAGCTGTATCCTTACGAGAGAAATTAGATGGCTTAGGAGGAACGTGAAGATGAACAAGAAAAGTGTACGTGACGTGGAAGTAAACGGTAAACGCGTATTTGTCCGCGTCGATTTCAACGTGCCGATGCAAGATGGCCAAATCACGGACGATACCCGGATTCGCGAGACGCTGCCAACGGTTAAATATTTGATCGAAAACGGCGCGAAGGTTATTCTGGCGAGCCACTTGGGCCGTCCAAAGGGACAAGTGAACGAAGATATGCGTCTTACCCTGCCTGCAAAGCGTCTTGGCGAATTGCTCGGCAAAGAAGTAGCTAAGGCTGACGAAGCTGTAGGCGAAGCAGTTAAAGCGCAAGTGAACGCGATGAACAACGGAGACGTCCTTGTTCTTGAGAATGTTCGCTTCTATCCTGGCGAAGAAAAGAACGATCCTGAGCTGGCTAAGCAATTTGCTGAACTCGCAGATCTGTTCGTGAACGATGCCTTTGGTGCTGCTCACCGTGCGCATGCTTCGACAGAAGGCATTGCTCATCATTTGCCGGCTGTATCCGGTCTGTTGATGGAGAAGGAACTGTCTGTTCTGAGCAAGGCGTTGTCGAACCCAGAACGTCCATTCACAGCGATTATTGGCGGCTCCAAGGTAAAAGACAAGATCGACGTGATCGACAACCTGCTTAACATCGCAGACAATGTGCTGATCGGCGGCGGATTGGCTTACACCTTCTTCAAGGCACAAGGCCATGAAATCGGCAAATCCCTGCTGGATGACAGCAAGCTGGATGTTGCGCTTGGCTTCATTGAGAAGGCGAAGAAGCTCGGCAAGAACTTCGTATTGCCAGTAGACTGCATCGTCGCTGACGATTTCAGCGCAGATGCCAACCATAAAGCCGTTGAAATCGACAGCATTCCTGCAGACTGGGAAGGTCTCGACATCGGACCTAAGACTCGCGCGAAATATGCCGAGATCATCAAGGATTCCAAGCTTGTGGTTTGGAACGGACCGATGGGCGTATTTGAGATCGACACTTTCGCAAATGGTACCAAAGAAGTTGCTGAAGCTTGCGCTGCGACATCAGGTTACACCATCATTGGCGGCGGCGACTCCGCAGCGGCAGCTGAGAAGTTCAATCTGGCTTCGAAAATGGACCATATCTCCACTGGCGGCGGCGCTTCCCTGGAATTCATGGAAGGCAAGGCGCTTCCAGGCGTTGTTGCTCTGAACGATAAGTAAGACTAGGTGACCTAGGTATTGGACTTAATAAGAAGGAGTGAGCTGCATGAGAACACCGATCATTGCCGGGAACTGGAAGATGTTCAAGACCGTTTCCGAAGCAAAGACCTTCTTCGAGGCTATTAAAGGTAAAGCGGAGGTTGACGGCGTAGAGAGCGTGATTTGCGCTCCATTCACCAACCTTCCGGCTTTGGTAGAGCTTGCCAAAGGCACGTCGATCAAGATCGGCGCGCAGAACCTGCATTTTGAAGATGAAGGTGCATTCACCGGCGAAATCAGCGGGGGAATGCTGAAGGAGCTGGGCGTAGATTATGTCATTATCGGGCATTCCGAGCGCCGGGCTTATTTTGCAGAGACAGACGAGATTGTTAATAAAAAGGTTCATGCCGCATTCAAGCATGGCCTGACTCCAATCCCTTGCGTAGGCGAGAAGCTGGAGGAGCGTGAAGGCGGACAAACGAAGGAAGTCGTCAAGGTTCAAACCGAAGCGGCTCTGAAGGGCCTGTCCGCTGAGCAAGCAGCAGAGGTTGTTATCGCTTATGAGCCAATCTGGGCGATCGGCACGGGCAAATCCTCGACTTCCGAGGATGCTAACGAGGTCATCTCTTACATCCGCAGTCTGGTAGAAGGCTTGTACGGCGCGGACGTAGCTGCAAAGATTCGCATCCAATACGGCGGCAGCGTGAAGCCGGAGAATGTGAAGGAATATATGGGCCAAAGCGATATCGACGGCGCTCTTGTGGGCGGCGCGAGTCTGCAACCGGCATCCTATATTCAATTGGTTGAGGGGGCAAAGTAAGATGAGCGCTCCAAAACCAGTAGCATTGATCATCATGGACGGCTTCGGACTTCGGAATACCGTGGAAGGCAACGCGGTTGCGCAGGCTAACAAGCCGAACTATGACCGTTACCTGAAAGAGTATCCGAATACGACACTGACTGCTTGCGGCGAAGCTGTAGGCTTGCCGGAAGGCCAAATGGGCAACTCGGAGGTTGGTCACCTGAACATCGGCGCAGGCCGTATCGTGTATCAGGACTTGACCCGGATCTCCAAGTCGATCCGTGACGGCGAGTTCTTCCAGAACGAGACATTGGTAGCTGCTGTGCGCAGCGCCAAAGCGAAGGGCAAGAAGCTGCACCTGTACGGACTGTTGTCCGATGGCGGCGTGCACAGCCATATTGACCATATGTTCGCGATGCTCGATCTGGCCAAGAAGGAGGATATGCATGATGTGTATATCCATGCTTTCCTGGATGGACGCGACGTGGCTCCGGACAGTGCAAAGGGCTACATTGAACGCCTGATCAAGAAGATTGAAGAGGTCGGCGTAGGCAAGATCGCCACCGTGCAAGGCCGCTACTATGCGATGGACCGCGACAAGCGGTGGGAACGTGTAGAGAAGTCTTACCGTGCGATGGTGTATGGCGAAGGTCCGAAATATACCGATCCGATTACGGCTGTAACCGAGTCGTACGAGAAGTCGGTGTTTGACGAATTCGTGATGCCGACGGTTATCGTGGACGGACATGATCAACCAATCGGTCTGGTAGAATCGGAAGATTCCGTGATCTTCCTGAACTTCCGTCCTGACCGTGCGATTCAATTGTCCAATGTCTTCACCAATAAGGATTTCCAAGGCTTTGACCGTGGACCGGGCTTCCCGCAAAATCTGCATTTCGTCTGCCTGACGCTGTTCGCAGAGACCGTGGATGGATTTGTAGCTTATGCGCCGAAGAACCTGGATAACACCTTTGGTGAAGTGCTTGTCCAACAGGGCAAGAAGCAGCTGCGTATTGCCGAGACCGAGAAATATCCGCACGTTACCTTCTTCTTCAGCGGCGGACGCGATGTTGAGCTTCCAGGCGAGACTCGTATCCTGATCAACTCGCCGAAGGTTGCAACCTATGACCTGAAGCCTGAGATGAGCGCCTATGAAGTAGCTGAGGCTTGCGTGAAGGAAATCGAGGCTGATAAGCACGACGCGATCATCCTGAACTTTGCGAACCCGGATATGGTAGGGCACTCCGGCATGCTGGAGCCAACCAAGAAGGCGGTTGAAGTAACAGATGAATGCGTAGGCAAGGTTGTGGATGCCGTGAAAGCAAAGGGTGGCGTTGCTATCATCATCGCCGACCACGGAAATGCGGATATGGTATTCGATGAGCAAGGCCGTCCGTTTACCGCGCATACCACCAACCCGGTTCCATTTATCTTAACTGACGAGAATGTAATTCTGCGTGAGAGCGGTATTCTGGCTGACGTGGCTCCAACGCTGCTTGACCTGATGGGTCTGCCGCAGCCTGCCGAGATGACAGGGCAGTCCATGATCGCTAGCCGCAAATCCTAATTTCAAACAACAAAGGAGAATATACAATGACTATTATTTCTGACGTATACGCACGCGAAGTCCTTGACTCCCGCGGTAACCCTACTGTAGAAGTTGAAGTTTATCTTGAGTCCGGCGCACTTGGCCGTGCGATCGTACCTTCGGGCGCTTCCACTGGCGCACACGAAGCTGTAGAGCTTCGCGACGACGACAAATCCCGTT
Organism: Paenibacillus brevis; assembly: GCF_018919145.1. GTDB lineage: Bacteria > Bacillota > Bacilli > Paenibacillales > Paenibacillaceae > Fontibacillus > Fontibacillus brevis. The sequence goes on along the minus strand of NZ_JAHLQJ010000001.1, from coordinate 438,820 downwards.
ACCTGGGCAAAGGCGTTCTGAAGGCTGTTGAGAACGTAAATGAAATCATCGCTCCGGAAGTCATCGGCATGGACGCTCTGGATCAACTGGGCATCGATAAGCTGATGATCGCTTTGGACGGAACACATAACAAAGGCAAGCTCGGCGCTAACGCGATCCTGGCTGTATCGATGGCTGTTGCCCGTGCTGCTGCTGACGCTCTTGACCTGCCATTGTATGTATACCTTGGCGGATTCAACGCAAAACAACTTCCAGTTCCAATGATGAACATCGTTAACGGCGGCGCACACGCTGACAACAACGTTGACGTACAAGAATTCATGGTTCTGCCTGTAGGTGCTCCTACATTTAAGGAAGCTCTTCGCGTAGGCGCTGAAATCTTCCACAACCTGAAGTCTGTTCTGAAGGCAAAAGGCCTGAACACAGCTGTAGGCGACGAAGGCGGCTTTGCTCCTAACTTCACTTCCAACGAAGATGCATTGTCTTCCATCATGGAAGCTATTGAAAAAGCAGGCTACAAGCCAGGCGTTGACGTATTCCTGGGTATGGACGTAGCTTCCACCGAATTTTTCAAAGACGGTAAATACCATCTGGAAGGCGAAGGCAAATCCTTCACGCCTGCTGAATTCGTTGATCTGTTGTCCTCTTGGGTTGACAAGTACCCAATCATCACCATCGAAGACGGCTGCTCCGAAGACGACTGGGAAGGTTGGAAACTCCTTACCGAGAAGCTGGGCAACAAGATCCAATTGGTTGGTGACGACCTGTTCGTAACCAACACTGAGCGTCTTGAAAAAGGCATCAACGACGGTATCGGTAACTCGATCCTGATCAAGGTTAACCAAATCGGTACGTTGACTGAAACCTTCGACGCCATCGAAATGGCTAAGCGTGCAGGCTACACTGCGGTTATCTCCCACCGTTCCGGCGAATCCGAAGACAGCACCATCGCTGACATCGCAGTTGCGACGAACGCAGGTCAAATCAAGACCGGTGCTCCTTCCCGTACAGACCGTATTGCGAAGTACAACCAATTGCTCCGCATCGAGGATCAACTGGGCGAACTGGCTCAATACAACGGCTTGAAGTCGTTCTACAACTTGAAGCGTTAATCGATTCGATAATAAAGAGACCTGCTCCGGGTAACCGTGATCAGGTCTCTTTTTGTTATTTGGATGGAATTGGGCGTGATGGGAGTGGTAAGCAATGTGAGTAGCAATGCAATACAAGCCGTAACCCTAGAGCAATGCAAGCAGCCCAATCCGGTACATTTACTTTGGGAGAAAGTACTTGGTCTAGCGGATAACGGACATTACGTCTCCTTACGGTTCACCTTTGAGGGAGCCAGAATTGTAACGGACATTTTGGCTCCTAAGAGAGTAGAATTGAGTGAACCAGAGCTGTTTGAGCATCCTAAGCGCCGAAAATGTCCGTTAGCAAGTCCCTGATGTTTGTTGGCAAGTTCAAGACGTCCACTGGCAAGCCCAAGATGTAGTTTGCGAGTCTAAAATATCCCAGCGAGCAGCAGAGGGCTGATCAGAGAGAATCGGTTGCGCCCAAAGAGGGATCCGATATTCCTGAAGTCCATACTCACTTCTCGAATGGTGAAGCAACCTATCATTTCATCTTAGAGGCTGATCGTGTCGAAATGCCGGACGATAAACTGCCGGAACTGCTCAGCGGCAGGGGAGAGATAATGCCCCTCTGTCCACGCCATGCCGATGTTGCGGCGGCAGAGCGGCCATTCCACTGGAAGAAGCGATACTTGCGAGCGGTCGATCCCCTGGAAATCAGGGATGACGGCAACGCCAAGCCCGGAGGCGACCAGCCCGGCAATGGTATGGACCTCCTCGCCTTCAAAGGTCACTTTGGGCTGAATCCCGGCTTGCTGGAACAATTCATCCGTGATTTTGCGCAAGCCGTAGCCCATTTTAAAGGAAACGATCGGTTCATTACCAACCTCGTCAAGACGCACCGCGCCTCGCTCAGCCAATTGATGTCCCACAGGAACCGCCACGAACAATTCTTCGCTCCGCAGGTATGCCCAGCGAATCTGCTGCGGGGTATCCCGCTCACGCAGGGAGGTCAGACAGAGGTCGATATCTCCGTTCATCATCCGGTCCAGCAGGGTCTGGGTGTTACTCTGATGAAGCTGGAACTGGATATGCGGATATTCGGCCCGGAACTGGCGGATCAGTTCAGGCACAAGCTGAGGCCCCAGCGTATGCAGAAACCCCAGCGACACTTCTCCGTACTGCGGGCTGGTAAGCTCTGCAATCTCCCGCATGCCTTCTTGATATTCCTTCATGATCCGGTTCACTCGTAACAAGAACATTTTGCCGTAGCGGTTTAACACGATAGCCCGTCCGTTGCGTTCAAATAGAGACACGCCCAGCTCCTGCTCCAGTCTTGCAATGGAACGGCTCAGGGCTGGCTGCGAGATGGAGAGGGCTTCTGCGGCCCGAGTAATATGTTCTAATTGAGCGGTAGTCTGGAAGTATTCAAGCTGCTGCCACTCCATTGATATCCCTTCTTCCTCTCATTACATTAAGGTTATGAAAACAATGTAAATTATTCATTGGACGATATTATTATATCCGATTTAAACTTGAGGATGTTGGATTTGTGAAAATAGTTGCGATGAGCATCACGCTATAAGTGAAAGAAGGATTTAAGAGTCATAGAAAGATAGGGAGCTAGAGAGACAGAGATAGTAACAAGACAAAGACAAGACAAAGACAAGACAGAGACATAGAACAAGCAGGAGAACGAGAAGAGAAACCTACGAAGGAGTCTTTCAACCATGAGTTACATACAAATAGGCAGCAAGCAGCATCATCGGGCAGCGATTGGCATGCTATTGGGGAGTGTCGTGACCTTTGCCACGATGTATAGTCCTCAGCCGCTGATCAGCCTGTTCACGGAGGAGTACGGCATATCTCCAGCGCTTGCGAGTGCCTCCATATCGATTACGACAATGGCGCTGGCAATTGCGTTGTTGTTCGTCTCCCGATTGTCCAACCTGTGGGGGAGAAAGGGCATGATGAGTCTGTCGCTGCTGCTGTCATCCGGCTTTGCAATCGCTTCGGCCTTTGTAGACAACTACTACATCTTCCTTGTATTGCGTTTGCTGCAAGGCATCAGTATTGCCGGCTTTCCTTCAATTGCGATGGCTTACCTGAATGAGGAATTCTCGCCGGAATCCATTGGCAAGGTGGTCGGAGTATATGTAGCCGGGACCTCACTCGGCGGTTTGATCGGACGGGTTGTAGTCGGAGCGCTGACGGATTTGACCAACTGGAAGACGGCCCTAATTCTGCTGGGAGTAGTCAACTTGGTGCTCAGCCTATGGTTCTGGCGGAATCTTCCGGAGTCGGGCAATTTCACCCGCAAACGGGAATCTGCCGCACAGTGGCTGTCGAGCATGAAGCAAGCGTTCCTGAACCGGGATTTGCTGCGTATCTATCTAACCGGCTTCCTGCTGATGGGCGTATATATTTCGATTCTCGACTACATCGGCTATCTATTGTTGGAAGCTCCTTATAACCTCAGCCAGACCATATTTGGCTTCCTATTCGTGGTCAACCTGGCCGGAACCGCCAGCTCGATTCTGTTCGGCAAGCTGACCGACCGCTATTCCCGGAGAAGCGTCATTGCTCTGGCGATGGGAGTGCTGCTCACGGGCATGATTCTGACGATGGTCGGTGGACTATGGGTCAAAATTGCCGGCGTTGCTCTGGTGGCCTTCGGCTTCTTCGCCGGACATTCGGTAGCTAGCGGTTGGGTGGGGATCCTTGCCTCGAAAAATATCAAGGCACAAGCTTCTTCCATCTATCTGCTGTTCTATTATGGCGGCTCCAGCCTGATCGGGATGTCAGGCGGCTTCTTCCTCAGTCATTTTGGTTGGAACGGCCTGATCGTTTACCTTGGCTTCCTGCTTATAGCGGCGGCTGGCATCGCTGTCTCTGCCCATGATGTACGAGCGCGTGTACCGAGCAGGACAGGTGCGGCGTCAAGAGAAGCGCGGCCCGTCATCTCGAAGAAAACCTCCTTCCATGCACGTTAAATTCTGGAACTGCGCCCCTGTGGTTAGGCATTAACTAACCGCTGGCGGCGTAGTTTTTTTATCTGAAGGAACACTTCACACGTTGCTCACAACGTACGCTCAAATCGGCCCGGCTTATCTAGCAATCTATCGACTCTTCCTCCAGTCTGTGATATGATATAAACTCTGATAACGTGGTAACGAACTAAAGCGTTTCTGCTGGAATTGAAGATGGAGGGGTTAGGATGAGAAAGAGACTAGGATTGGGATTGCTGTTGCTTGGCTTGGTTATGGTAGCGCTGGCGGGATGCTCCGGTTCAGCGAATAAAAACGGAGATGCAATTGTAATCGGTATTGATGATAAATTTGCTCCGATGGGCTTCCGTGACGAGAAGAACAATATTGTAGGCTTTGACATTGATTATGCCCGGGCAGCTGCGGAAAAAATGGGAAAGCAAGTTACCTTCCAGCCGATCGACTGGTCTTCCAAGGAGTCCGAGTTGAATAGCGGACGGATTGATCTGATCTGGAACGGGTATACGATTACGGATGAGCGAAAGGAAAAGGTTCTGTTCACCAAGCCATATTTGGAGAATAGTCAGGTGGCCATCACTTTGGCGGAATCTCCAATTACAACCTTGGCAGAGCTGGAGGGCAAGGAGATCGGACTTCAGGCCCTATCGTCTGCGGCGGATGCCCTGGCGGCAAGCCCGCTGCATGAGAAGGTGAACACCTCCGAATTCAAGGACAACGTTCTGGCACTGACCGATTTGAAAACGAAGCGGCTGGATGCGGTGATCATCGACGAGGTTGTTGCGCGTTATTATATGTCCAAGGAAGAAGGAACCTTCAAGCTGCTGGACGAGTCGCTTGCTCCTGAGCAATACGGTATAGGCGTGAAGAAGGGCAATGAAGCTCTATTGGACGAGCTGCAAAAGGCGCTGGACGAGATGAACGCGGACGGAACGGCAGCCGAGATTTCGACGAAATGGTTTGGCGAGGATAAAGTGCTGAAATAGTTTGGAGCACGGCCGATAGAATAGAGGGGATTGTCCATGAGCTGGGATTATATTTTTACTGTATTGCCGCCGATGCTGAAGGGGGCGCAGACTACGGTCTTGATGTTTCTGGCCGTGATCGTGCTGTCGGTGCCGCTCGGCTTCGGCGTGACGCTGCTGATGCGCAGCCGGGTGAAGCCGCTGGCCTGGCTGGCCCATACGTATGTGTACGTGATGCGCGGTACGCCGCTGTTGCTGCAAGTGCTGTTCTTCTGCTTCGGCCTGCCGCTCCTCCCGGTTATCGGGGAGTACCTGGTCTTTGATCGTTTTATATCAGCGGCTATTGCCTTTGTGCTGAACTATGCGGCCTATTTCGCAGAGATTTTCCGGGGCGGGCTGCTCTCGATCGACAAGGGACAGCAAGAGGCGGCGCAGGTACTTGGGCTTAGCAAGTGGCAGACGATGACGAAGGTGATTGTGCCGCAAATGATCCGGGTGGTGCTGCCGACCACGGCGAACGAGGCGATCACTCTGGTTAAGGATACGGCATTGCTGTATGCGGTCGCTGTGCCTGAGCTGCTTTATTTTGCCCAGACGGCGGTGAATCGGGATATGCGGCTTATTCCGTTCTTTCTGGCGGCGATTGTGTATCTGCTGATGACGCTGGTTCTGACGATTGCTTTCAAGGCGCTGGAAAAGCGTTATTCATTCAAGTGAAGCCCACCCTCATAAAAGGACTGTCTGGACATGACCCATATTATTGAAGTGAAACAATTGAAAAAATCATTCGACGCGCTGGAGGTGTTGAAGGAGGTCTCCTTTGACATTCAGGCGGGCGAGGTAGTTGCTGTGATTGGCCCTTCCGGATCAGGCAAGAGTACGATGCTCCGGAGCCTGATTCATTTGGAGGAAGTTACAGGCGGGACGATTCGCATTCTGGGACAGGGCTTGGTTGAGGAAGGCCGCTATGCTTCCGGGAAGGACATTCGCACGCTTACCGACCGGATGGGGATGGTGTTCCAGCACTTTAACCTGTTTCCGCACTTGACCGTACGGGCGAACCTGGAGCTGGCACCGAAGACGCTGAAAAAGGACACCGCCGCAGGAATCCGCAAACGGAGCATGGAACTGCTGGATAAGGTGGGGCTGCTGGATAAAGCGGACGTGTATCCTGCCAATCTGTCGGGCGGACAGAAGCAGCGTGTGGCGATTGCCCGCGCCCTGATGATGCAGCCGGATATTCTGCTCTTCGACGAACCGACATCAGCGCTCGATCCCGAGCTGACCGGCGAGGTACTGAGGGTGATTAAGCAGCTTGCCCAGGAGAATATGACCATGATCATCGTTACGCATGAGATGGGCTTTGCCCGCGAGGTGGCCGATCGGGTCTTCTTTATGGATAAGGGAGAGATCGCTGAGGCCGGGACGCCGGAGCAGCTCTTCGGAAATCCGCAGCGTGAACGGACTCGGATGTTTTTGCAGCGTGAGAAGCTGGAGGAATAGCTTGTTATTCACTTTTCGTTGTGATAAAATAAAATTGCTGTTTTTGTAATGTGTGAAGTGTTCTCACTTAGGAGGTGGATTGAATGGATATCTTTTTGGAAGTACTGCTCATTATTTTCTCTATCGGTCTGATTGCGGTGGTTCTGCTGCAAAAGGGGAAGAGCGCGGGTCTTTCCGGTGCCATCTCCGGCGGTGCTGAGCATCTTTTCGGCAAGTCGAAAGCACGCGGCATGGAACTGGTCCTGGAACGGGTAACCGTTGGACTGGCTGTCGGATTCTTCATTCTGGCAATCGTCGTTGCGATTGTACAGGGTCTGTAATGGCAATTCATCATTTGATATAACGAATGGAAGTCTCGTTCCTTGGGGAGCGGGACTTTTTTGCATTTGATGGGCTTGTGCCGGAATAGGGATGCTATGGGTTGATTTCGTGTATACTAGGGTATATACATGAAGGGTAAATCATGGAAATAATTTGATTGCCGGCAGAGAGGCCGGCCGAGGTGATGGAATGATTAAAGAGACGGAATTGCTCGCATTTATGCGGGAGACGGCGTACAAGCCGATGACATATCAGGAGCTGGAGGAGCATTTTCAAATCCAGACGGCGGCAGAATTCAAGGACTTCCTAAAATTACTTAATGCATTGGAACAAGACGGAAAAATCATTCTGACCCGCACGAACCGGTACGGTGTGCCTGAGCGGATGGATCTGGTCAAAGGCCGGCTGCAGGCGCATGCCAAAGGGTTCGCGTTCCTGATTCCGGAGGACCGGGAGCATCCGGATGTGTACATTCATGCGAATGACCTGTTAAGCGCCATGAACGGAGATACGGTGCTGGTGCGTGTCAGCACGCGAAGCAGCGGCGGCGGCAAGCTGGAGGGCGAAGTGGTGCGGATCGTGAACCGGGCGGTTACGCAGATCGTCGGGGTATTCCAGCATCATGAGACGTATGGCTTCGTAATTCCGGATGATAAACGGATTAACCGGGATATTTTTGTGCCGCAGGAAGGGTTCGGCGGCGCGGTTGACGGCGAGAAGGTCGTCGCCCATATCGTCAACTACCCGGAGGGCCGGTCGGCGGCAGAGGGTCGAGTGATCGAGATCCTCGGCCATAAGGATGATCCGGGGGTCGATATTCTCTCGATCATCCGCAAGCATCAACTGCCGGAGGCGTTCCCTGAGGACGTCATGGCTGAGGCGCAGGTTGCGCCCGAGCGCATCGACGAGGCCGAGATTGTCTCGTCGGGACGGCGAGATTTGCGGGACAAGGTGATTGTGACCATTGACGGTGAGGATGCGAAGGATCTGGACGATGCGGTGCATGTAGAGCTGCTGCCCAACGGGAATGTCCAGCTTGGTGTCCATATTGCCGATGTCGGCTATTATGTAACGGAAAATTCACGGCTGGACCAGGAGGCTTACAATCGGGGCTGCAGTGTCTATCTGGTAGACCGGGTTATCCCGATGCTGCCGCACCGGCTGTCGAACGGCATTTGCTCGCTTAATCCGAAGGTGGACCGGTTCACCCTGTCCTGCGAGATGGAATTTGATGAGCAGATGAAGGTGGTGAAGCATGATATTTTCACCAGTGTGATTCGGACCAAGGAACGGATGACGTATACGAATGTCCGCAAAATCCTGGAGGATGAAGATCCCGAAGTGACAGAGCGGTACAGTGAGTTAGTAGATACCTTTAAGCTAATGCGCGAGGTCGCGCTTCGGTTGCGCGGCAAGCGGATGAAGCGCGGTGCGGTGGACTTTGACTTCCAGGAGTCCAAGGTGATCGTAGACGAGGAAGGCAAGCCGATTGATATTATCAAACGGGAGCGTTCGATTGCAGAACAAATTATCGAGGAGTTCATGCTGGCGGCCAATGAGACGGTGGCGGAGCATTTCCACTGGCTGAAGGTGCCGTTTATATACCGAATTCACGAGGACCCGGATCAAGAGAAGCTGATGAACTTTATGGCTTTTGTCGCCAACTTCGGCTACACGGTGAAGGGCAAAGGCAACAAGGTGCATCCGCGGGCGCTTCAGTCGCTGCTGGAGGATATTCAGGGCACGAAGGAGCAGACCGTAATCAGCACGATGATGCTCCGTTCGATGAGACAAGCCAAGTACGATGCCGAGAGCACCGGCCACTTCGGGCTGGCGGCGGAGTTCTACACGCACTTTACCTCCCCGATCCGGCGTTACCCGGATCTGGTCATTCACCGCGTGATCCGCGAGGTCATTGAAGCTGGAGACGGACTGCCTGAGGGACGGCTGGAGTATCTGGCCAGCCGGATGCAGGACATCGCCCAGCAGTCCTCCGAGCGGGAGCGGGTCGCCGTGGAGGCGGAGCGCGATACGGAACAGCTCAAGAAGGCGGAATACATGCTGGATAAGGTCGGGGCAGAGTTCCCGGGCATTATCAGCAGCGTGACAAGCTTCGGGATGTTCATTGAGCTGGAGAACACGGTGGAGGGATTGATTCGTCTGAGCGGGCTGACAGACGATTACTACCACTTCCATGAGCAGCATATGGCCCTGATCGGCGAGCGGTCGTCGCGGATCTTCCGGATTGGCGACGAGGTGAAGATCCGCGTTGCCCGGGTGAACATGGACGACCATACGATTGATTTCGAGTTGGTCGACATGAAGCCGCGGCGCCGCGACGAGGGCAGCGGCGACGGGCGCGGAAGCGGCGCGCCGGCCTGGAAGCGCGGCGAAGGCGGTGCCGGCGGCGGACGCACCCGCGAGCGGGAGCGTGAACGCGGCGGCAAAGGCGGCAAGAAGGGCCGCGGCGGGAAGAGCGGAGCTGGCGCCAGCGGGACAGGCCGCAGCGCCCGCCGAAGCGAGTCGTCCGGCAGCGGCGGTGCTGCGCCGGCGGTGAGCTTCGGGTTTGGCTCCGGCAAGGGCGGATACGCGGCCGGGCCGGCTTCGCTGAGCCGCGATAGCGGAGGCTACCGCTCCGGTGGCGGTGAGCGCGACGGGGCCGGTTCAGGCTCGGGTGAGCGTCGGCGGAAGAAGAAGACGTCGGAGAGCGGGATTTTTATCGGAGGTGCGCCCGCATCCAGCGAGAGTGGAGACAAGCCCCGCAAGAAGAAGGGCGGCGGCAAAGGCAAGAGCAGGAGCGGGAACGCTACAGCTGCCTTTGTCCGCAAGAAGAAAAAGTAAGAGCCTGATTTAATGCCCCTAGGGTATGACGTAAGATATGAGCTGTAAGGCGCAGGGCGTAAGGTGCAAGTAGTAAAGTATGAACGGTAAAATTTAAGCAGTAACACATAAGCAGTAACATGCAGGTGGCAAGGTAAGGAGTAGGGACAAGCAGTAAGATATAAGCAGTAAGGAACGGGGCGTGGCGTATAAGGTGTAATGAAGCGGAACTCATGAGAGCTAAGGCTAGATTGAAGCTAGTGAGGCGGAGTTTTATACGGAATTTCGTACAAGAATTATGCATTCGGTAATAATATCGGGGCAGTTGTACGATTTTTCGTATAAAGATTGGTGTATCTGAGGGATTAACGAGGCGATTGTATGTTTTTTCGTACAAATTAGCTCGTTCTACCAGTTTTCGAAGTTTCTTGTACGATAAATCGTATAAAATCATAGTTTGACACGCCTTTGGGACAACGTACAAAGGGCACAGCTCCGGAAGTAGAGACTGTGCCTTTTTTTGTTGTGGGAGAAGGATGGGCTAACTCCGCTATTTAGTTATTCATTTCGTTGTTCATTTCGTTGCTCGGTTACTCCGGCAGGGCTTCCAGTACGTGAAGGCGTTTGAGCAGCTTCTTTAGCATGACGGAGGCCTTCACCTGGAGAGGCAAGCTATCGGCTACGGCGATTTTGTAGGCGCCGCTGAGGATGGCTTGCTTTAGCTCAGCAATGCTGTGGCAGGGCTGATCCAGTTCATTGTAGATGCTGCCGTACTGCAGGCATTGATGGGTATCGCTGCCCGCCGTGACTGGCTTGCCGAGCTCAGCGGCAAAGCGCTCCACGCGTGTCCGGTTGAACTCGTTGCCGTACTCGTACATGTCTTTGGCGTTCAGGTCAAAGGCATCTAGGCGGCGCAGGTCCCCCGGGTCCAGATGGTGCAGCGGTGTTGACTCGCGGAAGGGATGCGCACCGATTTTGAGCAAAGGATAGCCCTCGGACAGGGTGAGCAGTTGCTTGAACGGGATGAAGTTATTTTTTTGCATATAAGGGGTCAGGGCCTGGTGAAGCTCTAGAATATCAGCCTTGCGTCCAATCAGCAGGATGTGGCCTTTCTCGCGGATATCCACCTCCATGCCCGGGAAGATTTTTAGAGCGCCGGCCTCGTAGTATTCACCGTTGTAGGGGTACATGCGGTCAAGGTTCTCATAGACTTCATGGAAGCGGCAGGTGTTGAAATGCTCGGTGAGCGCCACGGCATCCAGGCCGTTCCCGGCGGCCTCCGCCAGCATCTCGGTGTAATAATCCCGGGAGAATATAGTAGCTTTGGACAGCTTGGCATGGGTATGCAAATCGATTCGCATCGGTAACACTCCTTCGTTGTAGGGTTGCAAAATGGTGCAGAGGTGCAAAAAGTGCAGGATTCGTGCAAATGGTGCAGGTTCGTGCAGTGTGTCGCTCGCTTATCCAAGAATTTATCCGATCCAGAACAGCAGGGCCAGGTAAGCGGCGGAGCCGGTCAGAAATAGGACGTCCCGCATTTGAAAGCGCAGATGGGACAGCTTGAGCTTCTTGGCGTCCGGATGGTTAAGTCCGTAGGAGAAGCCGCGCGTTTCCAGTGCTTCCACGGTGGTGCGGGAGCGTTTGGCCGTCGCAAGCATGAGAGGGAAGAATGCATAGACCAGCAGCTTCAAATAGTAGACGCCGATTCGCCAGTGAAGCAGTCCGGGGCGTGAAGGTGCTTTGCCGCGCAGTCGGTAGGACAGCAGGACATTGCGGAATTCCTCGAACAGTACGGGCAGGATCCGGTAGCCGTAAGACAGGCTGAATGAAAAGGCGGCCGGAATGCCGAGTGCAAGCAGGCCGTCGCTGATCTTCTCGGGATCTAAGCCGGAGAAGACGGTGATGCTGGCCAGCGATACGACAGACAGCTTCAATGTGAGCTTGAGCAGCGGAAGGGCGGAGGAGATGTCACCGCCAAAGAACAGCGAGATGATAAACAGCCATCCGACCTGGCCGATTAACCCCAGACAGAGCACCAGAATGATGAAGGGGGTGACGCGGGACAGTATGGTGGTCACGATCATGAACAGGCACATGCCGGCGAGAACAGTCAGGCTGTTTACAAACCACGGCACGATAGCGAAAAATAAATACCAGATCAGCAGCCCGCGGGGATCAAGCCGGGACAGAGAGGCATGGCCGCTCCCATAGGCGGTGTTCATCAGCTCAAGCTGAATACGGTCTAAGGAAAATTTGCTAAACCAGTTGCGGACGAGCTCCATGGGGCAGGGACTCCTTTGCTAAAAGAATGCGATGAATGCGGGCAGCCAGCTCAGCAGGATCGGAGCAATGGGGCCACAGGTTTAGGCTGGCGGAAAGCTCCATCGTCTGCGTTAACGCAAGCCCGGCACGCTGGATCAGCGCGGTGTCGGCGAACACCTCGGACGCCGTCCCATCGGCGGCAACACAGCCCTCATGCAGCACGATGACGCGCGTAGCCCAGCGGCTCACCAGCTGCATGTCATGGGTAGCGATGAGCACGGTGCGCACATGCTGCTCCAGTTCCTGGAGCGTGCTGATCAGCTCCTCGCGCGTGGCAAGGTCAAGATTGGCGGTCGGTTCGTCCAGCAGCATCACGGCTGGGGTAGTCGCGGCGCCAATCGCCAAGGAAACGCGGCGCTGCTGCCCGCCGCTGAGGAGCCGCGCGTCGCGCTCGCGCAGCTCATCCAGACGGAAGGCGCGGAGCATGCGTTCGATGGTGGACTCCGCGCCTTGGTAGCCGCGTTTGTTCAGGCAGTGGGCAATTTCTTTATAGACGCTGTCCTCGATGAACATGTCCTCGGGATTCTGGAACACGAAGGCAACATCCCGGGACAGCTGCTCCAGCGAGACGCTGCGGGTATCCTGCCCGAGGATGCTGACCGTCCCAGTGGTCGGCTTGGCGATGCCGGCGATCAGGCGCAGCAGGGAGGATTTGCCCGCTCCGTTATTGCCGACGAGCGCAATCCGCTCGCCTTCGGCGATATCCAGACTGACGCCGCGCAGGACGGGGTGATCGGTCTTGTGGATCGTCCGGTAGGTTAGCGCCGCCTGCTTGAGCGAGATCACGGTGCGAGATTCAGCGGCTGGAAGTGCTGCCTGTGGCGGTGGCTCCGGTTGCTTGTGCTGCCCGAAAAGTTCAATTGGAGCTGAGAGCATATGCTCAAAGTACAGCTGCGCTTCCTCGGTCGTAATCGGATAGGTCGTCGCGTCCTGCTGGTTGAGTTGGCCGCCTTGCAGCGAGTCAACCGTATCTTGCTGGTTCTGTTCGCCTCCATGCAGGGCAGCGTGTTGCAGAACGGCAAGCGCGGCGGCGGTCTGCGTGACCTCCGGCGGCTGGATGCCCAGACGGTGCAAGTCTTCCAGCCGATTCAAGGCCTCGTGAACGGGAAGCTGCCACACCACGCGTCCTTGCTCGATCAAGCAGACATCGTGGCAGTAATCGGCAATGAACTCGGCATGGTGCTCGATCACGATAATGGTCTTGCCATAGATGCGGTGCAGCCGACGCAGCACTTCATAGACCTGGCGGGCATGCTGGGGATCGAGCTGGGATACGGGTTCATCAACGATGAGAATGTCCGGCTCCAGCGACAGGGCGCCGGCGAGGGCGAGCAGATGCTTTTGCCCGCCGCTCAGCTCCCAGATGAAGCGGGTCGCCAGCGGGGTGAGGCCGCATAGCTCCAAGGCCCGGGTAGCCCGTGCCCGGTAATCGGGCAGCCCGTAGTTCAGCGGCGCGAAGCAGGCCTCATCCAGCACGGTTGGCCGGACGAGTTGATTCTCGAAGTCCTGGTAGACATAGCCGACTTTGCGCGAGAGCTCGGCGACGGTGCTGTCCTGGGCGGACAGACCGGCTATGCGGACTTCGCCTTCAAAATCGCCCGAATAGTAATGCGGGATGAGTCCGTTGAATAGCTTGCACAGGGTGGACTTGCCGCTGCCGTTGCCGCCGATGATCGCGGTGAAGCTGCCGGGCTCCAGGGCTAGGCTGGCTCCGTTCAGCACCGGGTGCTCTGAGCCGGGATAGGTGAAGAAGACATCGGAGATCTGTATGAGCAGCTGGTCTTGGTTGTCAGGCTCCTGCGGCAAGGGAGCAGGCATATTAGGCATGAGGCACGCCTCCGCCGGCTCCGGTGTCGGTGTTCCCTTGCCGCGTCTTGCGGGAACGCATGAGCAGGAGGACGATCACGGCGATGACGGCGGCAATGCCAAGGCTCAGCCAGATCGCGGTGTTGCCGGCCTGATCAGCCCAGCCGCTGTCCCATTCGGCGATGTTCCAGTCCGTCTCGGACAAGGATTCGGCGCCGAAGGCAAGTAGGGCAAGCAGGATTCCGGTCAGGACCAGCTTGGGGGAGATGATGCCTGCCGCCTCGTACTGGGTATCTTTTTTCCGGGGCTTGATGCCGAGCAGGGGTTCTATTTTTCCATAGAGACGGGGTACCAGATACAGGGTAGGAAGCAGGGCAAACAGGATTCCCGAGAACAGAACATCGTTCAGGAAGCTCACGCCTTCGACGATCACGACACTCTCGGCCAGGCCGGGCACGGCTTCGAATTCCTCGACACCGATCCAGACCTTGCCGATGTCAACGAGGGTGCTGCACAGCTGGTGGATGATAACGCCGGTGATGGCAGCGATGCCGACCTGTGCGCGATTCTGGGGATTGCGGACCAGCCGGCCCGCGACGTACATCGCAAAGGAGAAGGTCAGGAATTTCTCGACCTCGCCGAGCCCGCCGAATTGTCCGAGCATGAGCTCGCCGAAGATAACTTCGCCGAGTGCGGCGCCGATGGCGGCATAGAAGGGATGGAACAGCATGCACAGGGTGAGCGGGATGAAGGCGAAGTACTCGACGGACAGCTCGATCGGTCCCAATTGCAGGGAAGGGATCAGCTCGGTGAACATGTTGGACAGTCCGTAGAGGGACATGGAGAGAACGAAGATCATCATTTTTTGGGATGAGGTTAAGGTGTAGACCGACTTGCGGTTCATGACTGAATTCATAACTGGAACGCCTCCTTCAGGTGGAATTGGTTCCAGTGTAAGGGCGGAGTGTTAACAGAAAAGGTTGTTTTTGTCATGGGTGTGTAATAATTTTTACATGGTGAAAATGATGTAATATAATTTACATAACAGTAGGGTGCTAGAATGGGGCCAATGGATCGGATGAAGGGAGTGGGGCTGTAAATGCTGCAGGAGCGGGTGAAGGGAATGTTTAAGGATCGAAAGGGATTCTCTTCGGGACATTTGAAAATCGTTAGTTTCATCGAGCGCCATCCGGACGAGGTGCTGTTCATGACGGAGCAGGAGATTGCCGACCGGCTGGGCATCAGTATTGCGACGGTGTCGCGGTTCTGGCGGGCTGCGGGCTATGAGAACGGCAAGGAATTCAGGCAGAAGCTGAGGACGGCATTGGATACGACACCAGCGCTGAAAATGGAGGCGACGATCTCCCGGCTTGATAAGGCGAGTCTGCCGATGAAGATGCTGGAGCAGGCGATGGTGCATTTAAGGGAGACGGCGGAGCAGACCGAGCCGGAGGAGCTTCAGCGCGCCGCTTCGCTGATGGCGGGAGCGCGGCGGGTCTATGTGTATGCGCCGGGGCCGGCGGTGGCCTTGGGCGAGCTGCTGACCTATCGGCTGTCCCGCTTCGGATTGTCGGTGCGGATGATGGCAGCCAGCGGGCATGAGGTGCTGGAGTCGCTTGCCCAGGTGCAGGAGGAGGATGTCGTGGTGCTATTTCATTTTACCCGGCTGCTGCCTGAAACAGAAGTGGTACTGGATTGTATCGGGCGGGCAGGCTGTGCGGCGGTGATGATTACGGATCGGGAGGAGTTCCGGTACGGAGCAAAGGTGGCTGCGGCCTTCTATGTCAGCCGGGGAGAGATGGGGGAGTTCCATTCGATGGTTACGCCGCTCCTGCTGATCGAGCAGCTGATTCTGAGCATCGGGCTGCTGAACCGGGAGCAAGTGATCTCCAGGCTGGAGGCGCTGGGTGAGCTGCGCAAGCGGTATGCGGATAAGCTGCCGCGGGGGAAGGCTTAAGCGGATGCAGGCATAACTTGCAGAGCTTGCAGATGGAGCGAATTCTTGCTTTTGCTTAGCCTAGTTGATACAATTAAGGTCTGGAAGGACTAAGGTTTCGAGGCTCGGGGCACTCGGGAGAAGGAGGATGACATGGCGAAGAAAAATGATGGCAACGGCAAGGTGCTGGCCCAGAATAAGAAGGCTTCCCATGACTACTTTATCGAGGATACCTATGAAGCGGGCATGGTGCTGACGGGGACGGAGATCAAATCGATCCGTAACGCCCGGGTGAATATCGGCGATGCCTTTGCTACGATTCGTAATGGCGAGATTCACATACACAATATGCATATCAGTCCGTTCGAGCAGGGGAACCGTCACAATCCGACCGATCCGACCCGGACACGCAAGCTGCTGATGCATAAAGCACAGATCAGTAAGCTGCTGGGCTTGTCCAAGCAGGACGGCTATTCTATTGTGCCGCTCAAGATTTACATCCGTAACGGCTATGCAAAGCTGCTACTTGGCCTCGGCAAGGGGAAAAAGCAGTACGACAAGCGCGATGCCGCCGCAAAGCGCGATGCTCAGCGTGATATCCAGCGCGTATTGCGGGAGAAGCAGAAGGTGGCCAGATAATTCTATACAACAAAACCGGGAGTCCATGAAGCGGCCCCCGGTTTTATTATTTTCAAGCTATCAAGCTATAGTGTGTTGAAATAATGAAGTATTGCAGGCAGCAGCCGTTACATGGAGGTAGGCGGCTTGTTGTTTGGATCGTTCTCCGCTTCAAATTTGGAGCGGAAGCGATTCTGATCCGGC
The DNA here is from genome assembly GCF_018919145.1 of Paenibacillus brevis. Classification (GTDB taxonomy): domain Bacteria; phylum Bacillota; class Bacilli; order Paenibacillales; family Paenibacillaceae; genus Fontibacillus; species Fontibacillus brevis. The sequence continues at coordinate 422,247 of NZ_JAHLQJ010000001.1, read as the reverse complement.
TGCCCGGCTGATGGCTGCTGATAGTTCTGCACATTCGGAGCCATATCCAGGCTGGAACCTGAGTTATCGGCAGGCAAGGTGTCTTGTACCGGCCCTGTGTCCTTGTTCTTCTTCTTGAACAGCTTCCCGAACCAGAGGAAGGGCGCAAGAATCAGGAACCAGAACTTCTTGACGATCAGGGTGATCAGTGCGATGAGCCCTGTTTTCTTGGCTACAGCAGCACCTGCTCCGCCTAGAATGAGCCCCGTCAGACCTAAGGAAGATTTCTTATCCTTGGAAGGATCAAAATCAGCATAGGTATTGCCGGAGGTTACCGTTAGATTAGGGAGGATTTCGCTCTCAAACATGCTGCGGTCCGCGGCCAGGTTTTCCGGGTCAGAGACAAGAATAGCGGATATGTATCCGACACGGGTAAGGACACGCACATTGTAGTTGATCAGCGGCTCTCCATCAATATCGTGCAAAAGCAGGGCCCAAGTCAGGCTGCGAAGCGAGTCGTCATAGGCCGGCTCCTGGAACCATCCATCCACGAAGAGATGATTGTATTCCGGCAGTTCCTCATTTGCTGCTTCTTGCCCGTCTTTATAGCTCTTGAGCAGAGCCTTGGCATCGATGTCGGATTTCTCCTCATCTTCGATATGACCGGTCTCCTCATATTCGAAGTACACGCTCCACATCGTATCCTCATACGCAGGCTCTACGTATCCGATTTCCCTGTACGAAGGAAGATCCTGAAAGCCTTCGATGAACGCGATCGTATCGTCCTCATCAAGGAAAAAATAATTTTCCGGCAGGGTCAGCTCGGCAATATTGGATAACCGAACCGTCTGACCGGATCCCTCAATCCAGTTCAATTCAGGTTCTACAGCTTCAGCCGCCGCGGCGAAAGGCATCGCGAACAAGCTGAGCAGGATTACGCAGGATAGCAAAAGCCTCGGCAGCTTATGCTTCTTGGTGCTGGAATTCATAATTTACCCCCATTATTAACGTATTATTCCAATAGGAAAATGGAATGCTATGATCTTACCATGAATAAACAGCAGAATGAAGGAATATTTATACAATTTTTAAGATTTACTCGGCTTTTTATAGGGGTGAATTTGCTTTTCAGCTCGCGCCTTGCTACAATTATTTCTACCGCTTGGCACGGCTGCCAGTGATTCACCAGGCAAATTCCGCGTCATATGTGGTATACTAATGAAGGTTAAGGAAAGAACACAGCATTCATGCTTGGCTTAACCGTTAACCGGGAACCACCTTTTATTACGGGGGCGTTTTTGGATTCGACGGGGGTAGATCGAGCATGGGTAGCGGGTAGTGGGGACGCGGCCGCTTTATCAACGCTAAAGCCTATTAAATGGCAAACAACAAACAAACTACGCTTTCGCAGCTTAATAACCTGTGAGCGTGCTCCTCTCCTGCATCGCCCATGTGCCGGATGTAGGGGCTAACCTATAGTGGGATACGCCGATTGGTCTCCGCCTGGGGTCGTCGGAAGAAGACAATCAGGCTGACCCAAAGAGAATCTTGTGACAGGGAGTCTCTAGGGTGACATCAAATCTGTCACTACACCCGTAGAAGCCTATGTGGCGTTGCCTTCGGACAGGGGTTCGACTCCCCTCGCCTCCATACTTGTACGAAAACCCGCTCACTGAGCGGGTTTTGCTTTATACCTAAAACAAAGTATGAGATATTAGTTCTCCGAATGGGGTTGCTGCATCAGCTCTTTGATTTCAAGGATACTGTGAGTTCGTGATTTGTTAAGATTGATGAATAGCGTACAGCTTAGTTTCTATTCTTTCCAATTTAAGTTGTGTTTCATTTTCGAGTTATCCATAACGATTAGGATGGTCAGACCGGCACTAAATATCGTTGACCCACTAGCGATTTGATTTAAATCAAATGTTTTCATGGCAATCACACAATCGGCCAATCTTGCTCCTATAAGTAGACCGCCGAGCGTAAGAATCCTCATTTTTTTCCATTGTTCAGGTATGATATTTAATGGTTCTTGCATGTGGAAATCTCCTTCAATTAGGTAGTAACCGTGAATGGATAAAGTGATTTAGCACCCCGTAGAAGCTTGTGTTGTCGTTGTTAATTATTTGCCTCATAATAAACTCAATTTGTATTTTATAAAGGAGGCCCGTATGTATGAAGTCTCAACCCTCTGACCGCGTGAAAATGCCGCTGGGAATTTGGGATGGATTGCGCCAAATTGGGATCGCAGCCCAAGACGTGGCCCGCACAGCACAATTGCCGCTGACGATCATTACGGAGCCCATTGTCACTGACGCTCAATATTGTGCAATCTGGCAGGCTTATTCCGAACTGATTGGCGACACCGCCAAGGGAATTATTAAGCTTGCGACTGCCTTTAAGACGGCAAAGTACCCGCCTCCCGTCTTAGCGACTTATCATGCTCGCGACTACCGCGATGCTCTAAAGCGAATGGCCCGTTACAAACAACTGTGTCCCCCGGAAAGCCTACGCATTATCGAGGATGGCGAGGATTGTACCATCGAACTGGAGTGGATGAATTCCGGGCAATCCGGTCCGCCTTTGCTGATGGGGATCACGTTAGCCTTCTTGCTGGAGCTGGGACGGCGGGGCACGGGTCAACATTTGAAGGCGAAGCTCGTTGAATTCTCGGATTCCATGGGTGATGTACAGGCACTGGAAGCTTACTTCGGCGGCCCGATCAAGATAGGGGCCGGTTGTAACCGATTGACGCTGTATCGAAGCGATCTCGACCGCTCCTTTGTCTCGTACAATGAAGAGTTGCTGGAGCTCCTGACCCCGTCCCTGGACCAATCTCTTCATGAACAGCAGCACACCCGCTCAACCACTGAGAAGGTAAAATGGATCATGAAGTGCAGCCTTATGGGAGGTCGACCTGATATTCAGAACATTGCCAAGGAGCTCGGAATGAGCGACCGCACCTTGCAGCGCAGGCTTACAGACGAGAACACGAGCTTCAAGCATCTGTTATCGGAAGTCAGACATGAGCAGGCACGAGCGTATTTGGCAGACCCGTCGCTTGATATTCAAGAGGTAGCTTTTCTTATAGGATATGAAGACCAGAACTCATTCTACCGCGCTTTTCGCCAGTGGGAGGGAGATACGCCTACGCAATGGCGTACGGAACATTTAGGATTAAAATGACAGCGATTCTATTTTGGCGTGTTCAACAAGAACTTTGGCGTATTGTGCTAGTTACCTATAGATGCAGGCAAGGTATTATAATCCCTATCCGAAGCATTTGACTGCTTTGAAAATGACTTGTATAGGAGAAATGCAGGATGGATATGGGATTGAACGGCAAAACAGCGTTAGTTACAGGATCAACGAAAGGCATAGGGAAAGCCATTGCTATTGAACTTGCCAAAGAAGGGGTCAATGTACTAATCAACGGACGAAATAACGAAGAGGTAGAACGAGTTATAAATGAAATAAAATCCGCTTTTCCGGATACCACCCTTCTGAATGCTGCAGCTGATCTCGTGGACATGGGCCAAAGGGAAGCTCTATTCGAGAAATACCCAAGTATTGATATTCTGATCAACAATATGGGCATCTATGAAATCATGTCCTATGAGGACGTTGATGATGAAGTATGGAATAAATACTTTCAAACCAATGTTCTTGCCGCAAACACCTTAACCAAATTTTATTTGCCCGGCATGTTGAAGCATGACTTCGGCCGTATTCTCTTTATTGCGAGTGAAGAAGCCGTTATGCCTTCAGGACAAATGCCTCAGTACGCCATGACCAAATCCATGCTCTTATCATTATCAAGAAGCTTGTCCCATTTAACCAAAGGAACGGAAGTCACCGTGAACACGATCATGCCGGGACCCACGCTCTCCGAAAATGTTCAACAGATCATTGAGGGCGTGTATGCTGATGAGCAGATGACTTTTGCGCAAAAAGAGAAAGCATTTATGGCCGCAAACCTGCCTCAATCCGAAATTCAGCGGTTCATCCGGCCAAGTGAAATAGGCAGGCTTGCTACTTTTGTATGCAGCCCTTATGCCTCCGCACTCAAAGGTTCTCCAATCCGCATGGACGGGGGAATGGTGCCAACCATTTTTTGAGGTTTAGCCTTTCGCATATTTCTCAATCCGAAGCACCCTCTTTTCTTTATCGTAAGCGATGGCGCCTAACTGGATGCCTTTTAGAATAGTAATCCTGGCTATATAATTTAAAGCCTTTATTTCGTCTACAGATCTTGGGCGATTACGAGATAAGGACCATCCCTCCTCAATCGTCTTCTCTCGAAATTTTGCAACAGCGAGACTCACATCAGAATTACGTTTGCTTCTCTTGTCTTCAACATCTTGAAGAGAAAGTTTTCGCATGGGATCCCTCCATTCATTCGATAGTATCATTATAAATGGGTCTGCAGCCTTCAACCATGGTTTGAAGGCTGTTGTCTGGGTGACATCAAATCCATGGCTAATCTTCCTTACCGGCGGAGGGGAGAAGTTCTTCTTGCTTTCTAGAATAGATCGAATAAGCGACTCGCCCAGGAATTAATTAACAGCCCGTTGCAATTAGTACTCTAGAGCTTCTTTCCGCATCTATGTACGTGTGCATGTTACTGCACCCAATAATCGTTGATCTTTTGTAAGACGTAATATACACCGCCTATAGTAAAAAAAGTGTACCCAATTATATAGTGAACACGAATTTCTTCAGACTTTCGAAATTCTTTTATGAGTCTATCAATAGCGACGCAAATACCAAAGGTAAATAAAAATATAGCAAATAGGGGATAGTTATCATAAATTCGGTTTCTTGTGTATAGATAAATGGTAATCTCTCCTTTCGGGTGATGTCTTAATATTCGTTCTGGACTCTTTGTTTCCTTTATTCATATAGCAAAAAAGCGCCTCCGTATAATTGGCAGGCCTTTTTGGTTACTAACTTCTTTCGTACTTAACTGACAGGGTTTTTACCGACATTCGAGAGTATCCTAGTAAACGTATAAATTATAACGATGGTTTGAATGGGTACTGCTGGGGTGGAAATCATCCTTCTCATTACATCTGTAGAGTCTAGTGTGGGGTTAACTTATTATGGAAGTTGTACTAGAATGAAATTGTACCTACACCGAAAGGGCCCAATTGAGGCTGTGAATATGATGGGATACATAAAGGAGAACTGAGATTATATTATGCAGATGATATTAAGAGAGAGCAGACAAACGGATGAGCACGATATTGCAGAGGTAATTATGGCTTGCCACTGGGAGTCGCCTGTCGCGGATCATGAATTGCTTGCACTGCGATGGATACGACAATTTCTTGTTACGGAGCCGCAAAACGGTTATGTTCTTGAGCACCCTGACACGGGCAAGGTAGTGGGATACATTGTTTGTGTAACAGATACTATGGTCTACGAGCACGAATTTGAAATGACTTATTTTCCACAGATAATGGATAGGTTCAATGAGCTCGAAGTACAAGGCTTTGAATACCTTGAGGAGAACCGGAGGCTTTTATCCTTTACGGGAGTCCAGGACACGGGGATTGATCTGGCCAGCTACCCGGCGCATTTGCATATTAATATCCTTCCAGCGTATCAGCGGTCAGGCTATGGGGGGATGCTTTTGTCAGCCTATGAGGAAAATCTTCGAAAGCGCCGTGTGCAGGGATATCATTTAGGTACTGCAGCTGGTAATACACAGGGGATCTCATTTTACAAAAAGCATGCTCTTGATCTGCTTCATACTACGTATAAAGATGGCAAACCAGCAATCAGTTTTTTGGGAAAAAGGCTATAGAAGCATCAACTTGTATCTGAGAAGGTCACGTGGAATTCATTTAAGGAGGATGGCTGATGAGAAGGTTTGCAATAAGTATGGCGGTATTAATGCTTGTATTCCTTTTGGGATGCACCCAGGAGAGTAATCCTTCAACCCAAGAAACTCCATCCAATAAAGAAATATCCGTTGAAACGCCGGAGCCTGCAACAGACACGAATTCCTTAGAGGGCTTGGCTAATCAACAGTTTTCCATTCAGGGAGAACAGATTAGTGAAGCTGATTACGAATCCATAGAGAGCTTTGGAAAAGCCTTCGTAGATCTGTATACCGGAGCTGTAGCCGAACAGGAGACGGTATCCTTTGACAACTACATCGCTAATGAGAATCTGCTCCACTTCACGAATAAGATGCTGGAATTAGAGCAACGGCAGGAGTTAAAGGGTGGCATTGGCGTGATTTTTGGCTTGAATAATGAGTTTCAGCAAGCGGAGATCGAAAAGCTGGGCAACAACCTTTATCGTCTAAATTTAGCTTTTTCAAACCAGGGCTCCGGAATGAGCTGCCAACTATTAGTTCAGGCTGACCAAAAGTCATTGAAGATCAGTGATTTGTATTTTGGAAATAAAGATGGCGTTGATACGACGGTAACAGGCCACCCTGCTGTAAGAAAACTGGAACATCCGGAGTTATGGAATGATCAAGTCTGGGTTGATAGTGTAATGAAGAAGCTTGAAGAATACGACCTCTCATCCTCATAATATAGCAGCAGAAAAGCGGCCTTAACTGGTTCGCTTTTTTGTTTGCGTCCGGGCAAGCCTGCGTGTATCATCTCCCTGATAAATAATCATTAACTCAGAATAAACCAGATATGGAAAAATGATTATTTCGGAACTGCCTCAAGGCTGATATGCTTGGGGTGAAAAAATTCCAAAAAATGTAGTTTTTAATCATGTCAATCCAATCTCCTGCTTTAAGAGGAGTTTCTGTTCATTAAGGGCCCGACGGGAGAGGTACTTTAAATTCCGGTTTAGCTGTCCGGACAGTTGAACCACGAAATCCATCCGTGAGAGGAGGAGGTAGAGAGCTCGAATTTATTGCAAGCGTTTACAATTTGGCTAGTTACCATTATAAGAGGAGGAAATCAAATGAAGAACAGTATTGCTAGGGTAACCGGCATGGTCTTGATGTTTTCTCTGATCCTATCTTTACTGGCAGGAGGATGGGGGAATACAACCGCCCGCGCTGCCGGGGTGTCAATCATCGACGGAGGAGGCTGGAATGAAACGGCATATGTAAAATGGTCCCCTGTAAGCAATGCGGAAGGATACAATGTATATGTTAAGCCCGCAGGCGCATCCGACTCCAGTTATCAGCAACTAGATAATGAGTTGATCCGGCAATACCCTTCCTATTGGAGAGCGGATGCCGTAGGCCTTGTGGCCGGAAATTATGTGATGAAGGTGGAGGCCAGACTGGCGAACGGTTCATCGGTAAATGCCGTTTCCGGCAATCTATCTGTAAAGGCATATGATCGGTCGGGCTTTGCCTTCTCCTCGGACTCGCCATACGGGACAGGCTCAGGGGCTTACAACGATAACGGGACACTTAAGAATGGTGCTCAAGTGATTTATGTAACCTCCAAGACCGCACGAACCGTAACCCTTGATGTGAAGACCAATAGCTCTGGCCGTGTGCAGACGGGCGTTGGTATCGGGGAGATTTTGAACCTGAGACAAAAAGGGTATGATACAACCCCGCTTGCTATCCGGTTTATTGGAAAAGTTACGGGTGACGACATGAGCGGACAACTGAACAGCAGCGGCTACCTTCAAGTCAAAGGCAAAAATAATTATTCAGAAATGAATATCACGCTGGAAGGGATCGGAGACGACGCCTACGCTTACGGGTGGGGACTCCTTCTCCGCTATGTTGGGAATGTAGAAGTGAGAAACCTGGGCTTCATGCTGTTCCCTGACGATGGGATCTCGATGGATACGGGCAACGTCAATGTGTGGGTTCATAACAATGATCTGTTCTATGGAGCCGCAGGCGGAGATGCGGACCAAGCCAAGGGAGATGGCTCTACGGACCTGAAAAAGGGCTCGACCTACATTACAATCTCATATAATCACTACTGGGATTCGGGAAAAGCATCCCTGGTCGGTTTGAGTGAAACAGAGGAATTCTTCGTTACCTTCCATCATAACTGGTTTGATCATTCGGATTCCCGTCATCCGCGCATCAGAGTGGCATCCGTTCATATATATAATAACTTCTATGACGGAGTCTCTAAGTACGGTGTCGGGGTTACCACTGGAGCTTCGGCCTTTGTGGAATCCAATTATTTTAGACATGCCAGATATCCGATGCTCAGCTCCTTGCAAGGTACGGATGCTTTAGGAGCAGGAACATTCTCGGGCGAAAACGGGGGCGTAATCAAGGCTTATAACAACACTATTGTGAATGCGGACAGTCTGATCTATGCCAACTCCAATGCTGGAACCGCTTCGGCTAATGCAACCTCCTTCGATGCGTACCTGGCTTCCTCGAGAAGTGAAACCGTGCCAAACTCCTACAAAGCATTGAAGGGCGGAACGGCTTATAATAACTTCGATACAAGGGTTGATACCGGAGTGAGCAGCTCCGACATTGATAACGTAAGCAGTGTGGAACAAATCGTTACCGCTGAGGCCGGACGCCTGAACAACGGAGACTTTACATGGACATTCAATGATTCCGTTGACGACACATCCTATGCGCTCAATACGGCACTAATGGCTCAAATAACTAGCTACAAAACACAGCTTGTATCCGTTGGGGGGAATTCAACTTCTGATCCGGGTACAGACCCTGGTACGGACCCAGGAACAGATCCAGGAACTAATCCAACGCCTGGTGAGCAAGTTCATAATTTTACCGCCTCCGGCTTGAACAGCAACTTCTTCACGATCGCGGGGAACCTGTCAACAACCAAGGGAACCGTCACATACAACGGATTGACGCTCACCCAATGCTTGAAAATCGAGAGCTCAACCAGCATAAACTTTACCACCACGAAAGCTGCGACGTTAACCATGGTATTTAACTCGCCCGACGGAACAAAAATTAAGATTGATGGAACGAATTATGCTATGACTGGCGGGATCGTGAGCGTACCGCTTGCTGCCGGAGCGCATAGTATTATGAAGGCCGATGTTACTAATCTTTATTATATGGTGTTGGAGTAGGTTGGAAGAGGGGGAATGGAGTGTTGAACTGAATGGGCTGGGGGTAAAACGAATTATTGATAGAAAAAGTTCGAGCTTGTACTAGATATAATATACAGATATTGAAATGCGGTGGGTATGATGATTAAGCTGTCATCATACCCATTTTTATGTGAGAGGGGTTATTTTGTGTGGGTGACTCCGAAGAGGGGGCCGAGTCCCCTTGCTTCCTTATGAAGTATCAAAAAGTGAACTTGCGCTATTCCTCTTATTGCCCGTATATCATAATTTTCTCGCCAAAGTGAGTTTATTTTTTGACAAGCTATATCTACTGCAGCAATACAGCAAAAAGCTTATCGAGGCTTCCTTGTATTTTGAACTTGTTACAAAGACTTTTGTCACGTGGTGAATATAAGGTGTAGTTCATAGAAGTGCAACACATATCAGATTTTAAGAGGATTCAAAGATGATTTGTTGAAATAAAATAATATCAAATCAGAAGAAACGAGGGTCAACATGATTACTCAAGTAAGAAGCTGGACACATGATGATTCGATTCCAAATATAATCGGCAGAAAAAAAGTGGATTATTCTATTTTTGAATATGGATCGACAATACCAAATGATTTTAAGGAGTATTTTTTTCGAGCAAACGGTGGGGAGGAAATCACTAAAGGTAGTGGCAAGCAAATCACACTTTTGTATGAAGGTAAGGAATATACCGCTTCATTAAGAAATGTTGATCAGTTAAGTGCTGGCCGGGAGACATTACAGCTAAGATATCATTCAAATGAATTAAAGGAGTTATTAGTATCTGTATTTGATTCTAGTTATAAATACATAATGGAACGGAAACCAACAGATCCAGGGAATAAAAAGCAAGTAAGCATTCCGGATGAGTGGGCCGAATATATTGAATTTTACTCAACAGGTGAACCATATAAATATGAAATGAAACTGATTCCCTTCGTGGGTTCTAAAGCCCCTAACATCTGGTGGGTCAATCAAGGTTCGACCATTAATGTAGAAAAAGAAGACGGAATACTATGGGCACCTTTGTCTGGAAAAGGTGGGCGCTCTCAATACCATTGGGATACAATGGATGAAGTGAAAAAAGGAGATATCATTTTACATTATGCTAATGGATCATTGCGTTTTGTAAGCAAAGCAATCGAGGACCCTGTCAATGCTCCAAAGCCTAGCTCGATGGTAAGTTCGAGTTGGGAGGAACAAGGTAGGCTTATTCGTACTGAGTACTTTGCGATTGAACCTATCATTCCCTTGAGTAGCTTTTCTCAGGAAATTTTAAAGTTAAACATTCATCAAGGACCTATTCATTCTGCTGGTGGGGTTAAGCAGGGTTATTTATTTCGGTTCTCCATTCAAGGATTGAAAATAATTCAAAGTCAATCTCCTCAAGTAGATTGGCCAGAATTTACGGAGTTTAAGGGAGATTATGATATGGAAGAGGTAGAAAACGTGCTGTCCTTGATTGATGATGAAGAGGTAGTGGAAGTTATAAATGGGATCAAAGCCTATATTAATAACATGGGTTTTTATTATCCACCGCACCTTATCGAAAACTTCTACCTCTCCCTAAAAACCAGACCCTTTGTTATCCTAGCAGGCGTTTCGGGAACGGGGAAAACAAAGCTGATCAAACTCTTTGCTGAGGCTGTGGGTGCTACTACGGATAATGGTCAATTTACGCTAATTCCTGTCCGACCGGATTGGAGCGATCCATCGGATCTAATAGGCTACAGTGATTTGTCAGGGAAATTCCGCCCGGGCCAGGTGACTAAAGTGCTATTGAAGGCATCAAGAAACCGGAGTAGACCTTATTTCATCTGCCTTGATGAGATGAATTTAGCTAGAGTGGAGCATTATTTCAGCGATATCCTCAGCATTCTCGAGACCCAGAAGTGGGAAGACGAGAGTATTGTAACTGACCCGGTCATTCAAGAAGATTCCCTTATGCAGGGTGAAGATCAACGGACATATGGCAATCTGTCAATTCCTGAGAATGTATATTTGATCGGAACGGTCAATATGGATGAGACGACTCATCCGTTTAGTAAAAAGGTGCTCGACCGTGCAAATACGATAGAGTTCAATGATATCTATTTAGCTCAGTTTCCCGATGAGGAGCCAGGAATGGAGCTTAGCTCAGCACCTACTCCGAATCAGTTCCTTAGAAGTGACTATCTTCAGCTTGTGGATGCATTCAATGCGGATACCAAAGCCCTAATCACGAAGACAACCCATTCCCTAGTACAAATTAATAATATTCTAGAGGAGATTCATGCTCATGTAGGGTTCCGAATTCGGGATGCGGTATGTTTTTATATGCTCTATAATCAGAGATTTAGCTTGTGTTCTGAGGAAGAAGCGTTTGATCGTCAATTACTCCAAAAAATACTGCCGCGAATCCAAGGTAGCAGTGTATCAATCAAAAAAGTTCTTTTAAAATTGTTGAAGGAGTGCGTGGTTGCAACATTTGCTGAAAATGACTATTTGGAGGATTTAGGCTCTTTATTCGAGGGAACTAAGCTCAATCGAATGATAAGTGAGGCTAAGTATCCGCTAAGTGCAAGAAAAATCGCTTCTATGTTACGGAGGCTTGAGGAAGATGGGTTCACCTCTTACTGGTTATCATAATGCCCCGATTGAGCTGCTACGAATAGAGACTAATCTGTTTGATCTCTATATCAAAGGGAAACCGTTTCATCCCACCGTTGAGACTTTACAGCTTCATCGTCAGGAGGGGGGCGTATGGTCTGATGCCCATTTTCATGTGGAAGCTCCCTTTTCGAAATTGGAGATACAATCAATACAAGTGTTTTCTCATCAGACATCAGGCCTCCAAGCTTGGAAGCCTGGCGATCCGGCAGGGCCTTTGTTTTTCGAAACGCAGCCTTATGAACTTGTTGTGGAAAAAGAGTCAGAACTCCCCATTGTCTTTTTTCATGAAAATGCACACCTACGGCAGGCAATAAAAGCCTTGGGTAAGAAGGGGAGAATCTTGTCGGGTGTGCTTAACTTTGGAAATGATGTCGGTCTGTCGGAGCTAGAATTTCGCCTGCATGGCGAGGTCATCTTCAGGCTGCAGCTCGAAGTATTCCCTTCCAAAATGGATTACAAGCGTGATTACGAAGTGATTTTGCGGGAGGTTAATGATCAGATATACAATCTGTCTTTTGACTTTCTTCGCAAGACGTTTCATCTCACAGGGTTAAGGGAAACGCGGCACCAGAGTCTGACGGAGTTTTTTACGATATTACAGCAGGCTTTTGGGCAGCTTACCCAGGGGATCGATCGCATCAAAAATGCGCCGCATTACAAAATGCGCCGTGAATCTCATCTGGTAGAGGCCTCTAGAGCGAAGCGGGTAGGGAAGGAGAACATTGCTTTTTTGCGAAAAAGACCGGAGCTTTTTGCTCAGGGACAACAGCTACCTACTCATGTGCTTGAAGCTAAGCGATATATGGACTTTGATACAGCGGAGAACCGCTTCGTTCGCTGGGCATTAGTACGAATTTCTTCAAAGTTAAATGAACTCAGAAAGTATGTTGTGAAAAAGAAAAATCCAGATCCCCTATTGCTCAAAAAAATTGACCTGATGAACACGCAGTTACAACGACTATTGAAGCAAGACTTTTTAGATGTTGGGGATATGAAACGGGTTTCTTTGACGCTCGTACTGCAAATGGCTCCGGGATATCGAGAAGTATACCGGATCTATCTCTTACTCATGAAGGGTCTTTCGATCCAAGGGGACTTATTCCGCTTATCTATGAAGGACATGGCACAGCTATACGAGTATTGGTGTTTCTTGAAAATCCATGAATTATTGCAGCGAAAATATGAGTTAATTAGTCAAGACTTTATCAAACTGAATCGAAATGGTCTTTTTGTTACGCTAAATCAAAGCAAAAAGGCAAAAATCGTCTATCGTAATCCGCGTAATGGCGAGATATTTACCCTGTATTACAACTCCCTACCTACCGGGGATGGTGATTCTACTTTAAAACAAAGGCCTGATAATGTACTAGCATTAAAAAAGAATGATGCTGCTATTGAGTATAAATATGTCTTTGATGCAAAATATCGTCTGAATCCAGCCTATGAAGGGACCCCTTATGGGAAGAAGTACAATCAACCCGGTCCGGAGGAAGACGATATTAACACGATGCACCGTTATCGGGATGCGATTGTGTACAAGGATAGACGTAACGGTGAGTATGAACGGAGTATGTTCGGGGCTTATGTGCTTTTTCCATATTCTGATGAGGAGAAGTTTAAGGAGCATCCTTTATATAAGAGCATTCAGTTAGTCAACATTGGGGCAATTCCGTTTCTACCGAACGCAACAAATCTTATGGCACAAATTCTTGACGAAATGATTCAAGATAGTCCAGAAAAGGCCTACGAACGTTCCACTCGTCCACGCGGGACGAAGGAATATTACTTCAACAAGTTTGTGGGTAAGAATGTCCTTGTCGGATCATTGAGAGAGCCAGCCCAATTGAATCTAGCATTAACGCATCGTTTCTACCATATGCCACTCAAAAACATTGCTGATCATAAGCTTCTCACCCAAATTGAATACATCGCAATGTGTCAGTCGCGTAAGAAGTTCAAGGGGCAAGGGAATACAGGTATTGAGTGGTACGGACGGGTCCTGGACTGGAAGGTCGTTCGGAGAAGTGAGATCACGGAACGACCCGCTCGCCCCGGGACGGAAGAAGAGCTATATGTTAAGTTTGCGATTGAATGTTGGGAGCAGCGAGACAAGCCTATAGCTCTAGGAGGACAAGGAATTTACACTTGCTTGTATACGAGCAAATATATGTTTGATCGGGCCAGTGAAATTGCGGAGCTGAAGCTGGAAAATGAAGAAGACTTAAGATTATGGCGTGAGGCTCGAAGAGTCGGTAAGGTCAAAGTGCAGTTAGATCATGAACATGTGGATTTGGCAGAATCGGTATTGGGGATTGAGGTGGAGGACTAAGTGACGAAATTGCCAATATAAATTTCCAGGATTATCATTCTTCTATCTGAGATTAGCCTGTATTGTGTAACAAGCTGTATAGAGTATAGAAAAATATCCTAGAAAACCAAGGAGCTAGGATAATTAGCTTAACTCCTTGGTTTTTTTATTAATTATTTCATATTCAGTATTATGAATAACTAAAGTTGCTTTTTAATGTACTATTCAGACCTTTAATCCCAAAGGTTTGTGCCCCACCAGCCTTTTGCAATACTCACAAACAGATAATTACCCCCTCCTACTGTAGGTAGCAAAGAAGTGTCAATTGTGTGCGGAGTATACTTATATAATGAATATGTCGCTTTATTTTTTACCCATACATAATTATTATAAGTTACTCCATTTGAAGTTACCGTTTTCCCAAAATTGATATTTGTAAAAACTTTAGGATATCCAGTAGCTGGAGCTTCATCGTATCTCTTTTTTAATGTAGCGGTCCCACCAGATATTTGTAAGTTAAATCCCCCTTTAGTATAGTCGTCACCGCTATCTGTTGCGCCATACCCCATCGCGAAGTAGAAACGGCGAGAAGAGTAAGCTACTGTACCTGGTTTTGCTGTAACCAAAGAAGATTCCTTTTGTAGGGTAGCCAGCACAACTTTAGGATTTACTCCATTGGACTTTGCATTACTTGCGATTGAGGAAGCTGCATTAATTGTATCTCCTTTAAAATAAGGTTTCCCAGAGGTATCCAAATAGTAGATAAGTACGGTATCCTTCAGTATCGAGTCCTTAGATTCAAGGAATGTCTGGATCGAATCTGAAGTCATAGTCGATGTATTTGTAAATTGAGAATCCGAAATAAGTTGATTCATATCTATACCTTTTATAATAGTGTCCTCATAAACAGTTGTAGACATAGGGGAAATAATAAGATTTGAATCAGTAGTAGATGTCATCAGATTCTCAAATTCAGTAACCCCGACTTTCTTTTCCTCAACCAAATGATTATTGTTAAATGTCTTGATTGCAGTTAGCCTTTTTGAAGCATCTCGCTCATATACCTGTTTACCATTGTAGGAGTCGATAGATTCAATCATAGTGCCGTTAGAATCATATAAGTATTGGATTTCATTTCTATTTACATTCTATTAAATACAAAAATATCCTTTTTTATTAAAAAAATAAATAGGAGGGATTTTATGAGAATATGGAAATCGATTGTTATCTATTTGCTACTAGGTGTAATTATATTGGCCTGCAACAAATCTACTGTTGAAAAGGAGACCTATAATTTAAATCTCACTAGTATTAATGTCTTCCTTTACAGAGATGGCTCTACAAAAGTACAACCGGAACTAATAAAGGTAGAAAGTGATCCGCAAACCATGAAACAAGCTCTCGACTGGAAAAAGGATAGTGAGCCCACTGCTATGCCTTCTACTTATAAGATTGATCATATTTATGTCCTCCAATATTTTTACGGAGGAGAAAACCTAAGATCAGAGTATTATATGTACGTAACAGATGATGATGGGAACAACTATATAAAGCAATTTGAATACAATAGTTCCTATGATTCTTATGAGGGTTCTCAGACAAAAGAAGAAATAATGAGTAAGGTCGGTCCTGAAGGATGGAACAAAGTCGCAGCTTTAGAACTATTATTGCAGTAAGTCTTACTCGTTAATAATTATTCACGCAAGCCACGGGGTAACCAGATTGAGAAGATGTATCTCTTATATAGTGTCCTAACCTGGGCTTTTCCTGAATTTTAGCCTTCATAGAATCATATTTGGCAGAGTCAGCGTCGGGGATTCAGGTGATATTGAATAAAAATCAATTTTCAAGGCACCTACCAGGTGCCTTTTTTATCTTCACCTACAAGCTACACGCATTCACGTACCACATGGCAATTCTATTTTTGGTACACTTTTAAGAAAAAGTGTGGAGGTCTCCCCATGCCCAATTTCCTCGAATCTTTATACTACGGCGAACTCATTCCTAATGAAGCCAATGTCCCCCGTGATCCGCAATACCGCCAGTTAAGCAGACAAGTGTCCGAGTCCATGGATTCGTGGAAAGGAAAACTCTCCGTCGATGAGTTTCGCGAACTGGAGGAACTGTTTGAGCTTTATCAAAAGCTTCAGAGCATGGAACTGGCGGCATCTTTTTCGCAGGGATTTCGGCTGGGGGTACGGATGGTAGTTGAAGTGTACGTTGAGTGATGGAATAATCATCCACCTATTCACGAATGGTATTCACGGGGATTGCCCTATACATGGGTGATCACCTTTTTTTATACAAATCCTCCCTGCTAAATTCCCCCTTTTCCACCGATAATATAGTTGAACCAATTATCCGTAGGGAGTGGGACATAAAGTGATGGGAATGAAAAAGATTTCAATGTGCATGGTATTGCTGCTGGTTGTGGCGCTGTTTGTGCAGGTGCCTGGCATTTCTCTGGCGGCAAAGGAGGCGGCTTCGGCCAAAACCTCCGGCGATGAGGTCCTGCATTATGATGTGGTCGTCATCGGCAGTGAGCTTCAGGGTGTGCTTCTGGCCAAGTCCGCCCGCGATCAGGGGCTGAATGTTCTTATTCTTGACCCTCGCAGCAAGCCGGGCGGTGAGCTGATTCAGGGTCAGATGATCGTGCTGGACGAGCCCAATGACAATAAGGGACACAGCCTGGTTCAAGGAACGCTGAAGCCGCTGTATGCCGATTATAAAGCAGGAAATGTTCGCAAGCTGGCTTCATTTGAAAAATTTTATCAGAATCTGGTCCAGGGCATTCCGCTGAAAAGCGGCATTGTCATTGAGTCTGTGAAGACTCAGGGAGAAGGCAGCGATAAGACGTTGAAATCTCTGACATACAAGAACCGGCTCGGAAACCGGTTTACGGTTGAGGCGGAGTACTGGGTGGAGAATACAGACTTTAATGCGCTGACTGGCAAGCTTGGAGAGAGCCGTATTCCCGGGATGGAGAGTATATATGACGGGCAGAAGCCCGATTATATGGCCGCTACATATATGTTGAATTTTAAAAATGTCAATTGGAACAAGCTGCATCAGGCGGTGCTGGAGGATTACCCGCTGACCAATGTCCGTAAGAAGTACGGTGCCAACACCTATGTGGACTGGAACTTTGCCGCAGGGTTCAGCAACATTACATACAATTATAAGCCGCAGGATAAGCTGTTTATGCTGCGGGGACTCAATGCAACATATCAAAAGGACGGCGATGTCGTGATCAACGCACTGCTCGTGTACGATGTCGATCCTTCCGATCCGAAGTCGGTGGAGAATGCGGTAAGCAAGGCGAAGAAGGAAGCGCCGTATATCCTCGCATTTTTACAGAAGAACATTCCTGGCTTTGAAAAGGCGAAGTTGGGAGAACTTCCAGAATACTTGTACATTCGTGATTACAACCGTTATGAGACGAAGTATGTACTGGATTACCAAGACCTGATGTCTAGCCGGATGTTCTGGGATAACGTTACGATTGGCGGATATGCTGTTGATCTGCAGGCCACCCGGGCTGTCACGAAGGGCATCGGCTACGGCAAGCCGGACCGCTATGGAATTCCGCTGCGTTCTTTCATGCTGAAGTCGTATGACAATGTCCTTGTCGCAGGCAAGAATGTCGGAGCATCTATCAAGGCCTATGGCAGTGCCCGGATTGTACCGACGACGGCTCTGGCCGGCCAGACGATCGGCATCATTCTGGGCCGGGAGCTGAAACAGGGCAAACGCCTGGACGAGCTGACCCAAGCCGACTTCAAGCGGATTCATCAGTATTTGGAGAAGGATTACAAGATTGTCGTGAATAAGTAGGGCACGCCCAAGAAAACCATCCTTTCCGGGATGGTTTTCTCTATGGATAAGGCTGCAACCCTAGCCTAAAGTCTAGGCTCAGACACCCCTTAAGACGGTTATGTCACGCCAGAAAGGCAGATATAATAGGTTTATAAAACCTAGTGCGTGATTTATGAAGACCAAAGGGGTGTTTGCAATTGAAGGCAGAAGAAACGAATACGATGGCACGGGCGGGAAAGGTGAATTGGGCGCTGTTTAATCCTAAGACATATGCGACGATCCTCTACTTATTGCTATCTCTTCCGTTAGGGATTGTATATTTGACAATAGCGATCACAGGGCTTGCCCTATCGATCGGTTTGACTCCGGTATTTATCGGGATTCCGCTGTTTTTTGGAGTAGCTAAGATGTTGAATGGGATTGTGAAGTTTGAGCAAAGCCTGATTCGTCATATATTAGGGTTGCCGACGCCTCCTGCTTCGGCTCCAAGCCAGCCGCAGACAGAAGCCGGGCAGAATTGGCTGCAGCGCATGGTGAAGGGATTTGACGGTGAGCTATTCTTTAGAAATCTTATGCTCGTCTTTCTCCGGTTTGTAACGGGGATTGTCTTCTTTGCTGTAATGGTCACGGCCATTTCACTGGGACTCGGATTTATTGCTCTGCCTGTAGTGCATATCATCCTGATGAATGAAATACAGGTGGATATATTAGAAAATAACCTGTTTCAGTATTTCCACATCGATTGGTCCTATAATCAGCAATATCTGCTATACGTAGGCTTTGGGCTTGTGCTCTTCTTGATCGCACTTCGCGTGGTAAATGGGCTCATGCAAGTTCAGCGTAGAATCATGTATGTGGACGAGTCCTATCTGCAGCCGTCGCCAGAGCCTGTTGAGGCCCAGTTCTTTGCGCCTGTTCAGCCAAGCTATGGGGAGTTTGAAGACAATAAACCCGCACAAGAGAAGGCGTGGCTTGCTTAAGGAGAGTTGAAAGGACGATACGACGCACAGCGACAAAAAGACACTGACCGAATGAGGTCAGTGTCTTTTTACGTTGATGGGCAAGGCTGACCGGATAAAGAAACTTACGTTGTATTCTTCCTTGGTTGACACAATAGGTTTATTGGAATAAACTCTCTTAAAGAAGGTTTATTTCAATAAACCTATGGAGGGATACTGTCATGGAACCATATAAGCTGTTTGATGCTGAATACAAATTTGCCTGCCTCGTCTGGGAGCATGAGCCGATTAATTCCACAGAGCTTGTGAAGCTAAGCCAGACAATACTTGGCTGGAAGAAGTCGACGACCTATACAGTGCTGAGGAAGCTGTGCCAACGCGGCATTCTCAGCAACGAGGAGACGCTTGTAACGGCTGTCGTTAAGAAGGAAGATGCGCAAAAGTATGAGAGTCGGACGGTTGTCGCCAAGGCCTTTGGCGGATCGCTGCCGCAGTTTTTAACGGCGTTCTTGGGAGACAAGAAGCTGTCTGAGAAGGAGGCGGAGGAACTGAAGCGGATTATTGAGGAGGCCACACAATGACGAAGCTATTTCTAGTCGTCTTAAATATGAGTATTGCAGCAAGCTATGTGGCCATTGCCGTTTTTGTTACTCGTCTTCTGCTGAAGCGTGCTCCGAAAATATTTTCCTATATACTATGGCTAGCTATTGCGGTGAGGCTAACGCTCCCTATAAGTCTTGCTTCGGAATTCAGCTTGCTGAAATTTGTGCAGCCGGAGCCCGTGTCAAATACAGGCTACATGGCATTTTTACCGGAAGTGGCAGCCTTGATGAAAACACCTGCTATCGATACCGGCATTGAAAAAATAAGCAGCGTTCTAAGCTTTGCAATTCCTGCTGTGACACCTGTGAATAATGCTAGTCCCATGCAGTTCCTATTGTCAATCTGTGCAATTGTTTGGCTGGCAGGCGTGGTAGTGCTGCTGGTATACAGCATCGCGGCATATTTGCGCACGCTGGCGAGAGTCCGAACGGCAACTCTTATAAGGGACAATATTTATGAGACAGACCAGACCGATACGCCATTTGTATGCGGCTTTATTAGACCCAGAATTATCGTGCCAACTGGCCTGTCCAGTCAAGAGATGTCTTATGTTGTCATGCATGAAGAAACGCATATTCAGAGACGGGACTACTGGATCAAACCGTTTGCCTATCTGCTGCTCGTCATCCACTGGTTTAATCCAATTATGTGGCTGTCCTACACCCAGATGAGCAGGGATATGGAGATGTCCTGTGATGAACGGGTTGTAAGCAGGCTCGGAAACAGTAGTAAAGGCTGTTATGCGATAACGCTGTTATCGGTTTCCACCAACAATAAGGGATTACTTCCGGGCAGTCCGCTTGCTTTTGGAGAACATCATGTTAAGGCTAGAATTAAAAATGTACTGGCGTATCGTAAGCTCCCCGCTTGGGGTGCAGCATGCCTCTTGGTGGTTGTTGGGGCGGTAATTGCCGGCTGCGCTACGAACCCAAGGCCCTTAGAAATAGCGCCGCCGTCTGTACAGAAGCAAAGCTATCACGGATATGATCTCGATAAGCTGATGGACAATAAAACGCTATATGTCGGCAATCACATGAAGGTCGGCGGACTAATCGGGGGCATGCCAGAACCATTAGGGTTAGATATTAACGGCCTGGAATTGCAGACGAGTTCGCAGCCTTATGGTGTGACCTACCGCTATCTTGCTAATGATACGTATACAGAGACAGAGGCTAACAGCAGTATTTTCTACAACAATGCGGTGTTGCTTCTGAGCCTGATTGATAATGTCGATAGCATCACCTACAGAATTTCAGAGAATGCAGGACAGCAGACCTTCATTACATTCACTCGGGAGCAGGTTACCCAGTCGTTAGGAGAAGATGTTCGGACGTATGCTGCTGATAAAGAGGGGCTAAAGCGGCTAATTGATCAGTTAATGCAATGAATCATTGGCGCAGGAGAGATTGCGCAAAACAATTGAGCCGCCTGCAGGTTACTGATAGTTTTCTTAAGAAGCATTGGTTGGCCTTCATAATAGCACGAAAAGACACTGACTTATTTAGCCAGTGTCTTTTTCCGTAGATGCTCATGGTGAACCGCTTTTACCCGTTTTGCCGCTTCAACAAATCTCTTATCTCTGCCAGCAGCACTTCCTCATTGGAAGGGGCAGGCGGCGCGGTCGGCTTATTTTCTTCTTTCTTCTTCAATTTAGTGATTAATTTTATGAATAGGAAAATGGAAACCGCAACGATTAAGAAGTCTATGACCGTCTGAAGAAAGGTTCCATAATTTAAGACTGCCTCACCGTATTTGAAGTGAAGTCCATTGAGGTCGACACCTCCAATAAGCAAACCGATGATCGGCATGATTAAGTCCTCGACTAGGGAGGTTACTATTTTTCCAAATGCAGCACCGATAATAACCCCGACGGCAAGGTCAAGTACATTGCCTTTCAGTGCAAAGGCCTTAAATTCTTTCCACATGGATAAATCTCCTTCACATAAAATAAGGTCTAGCTTCACTTAGTTCACTCGGAATTATAAAGAATTAATATAAAAATTTCAATATTAACTCAGCTTAGCTTAAAACCATTCAGCATATTGGAGATGATGATTCTGGTGTCTACCAATGTCTGTTCAAAGTCCGGCATTTGCGCTATCCAGAGCGCTAATTCATTTAAGGCGCCAGATAGACAATGAGTCATTGCTTCAATCGACCCCTGCTTGAGGCATCCTTGCTTCTCCATGATTTGCAGTTGTCCACGCAGTAAACGCATGGAGTTATGCTGGTCCATCGTCCGCCAAGTCTCCCACCCCAGTACAGCGGGCCCGTCCACCAGCATAATTCGCTTGTTCTGAGGCTCAACCGCTGCAGCTACGAATGCAAGACATCCAAGGAGCAGCTGTTCCCATACATCCTCACTTTTTGCTGCTTCCGACTCGATTCGTTCTGCAACTTCTTTTTGAACCCTCTCCAGAACAACATGAAAGAGACCTTTTTTATTCTTAAAATGATGATAGAGGGCCCCGCGTGTTAGCTCTGCCTCTGCGGCAATATCCTCCAAAGCGGAGTCTGCATACCCGTGCTTGGTGAAAAAAACTCTGGCAACATCTATCAGCCTGTCAATGGTTTCATTGGTTTCTTCTTTATTTTTTCTCATAAACAGCTGTCTCCTGTCTCGATCTTTCATTTCGTTAATCAGATTTTCTTCATAACTTCTCCAGAATGGCTATTGCCATAGGGTCTCCTGATTTCGTTAATGATCGTAATGAATGACGAATCATCCAGGCGCGATGCTTACCCTTATTTACCAACCGATCATTTAACCACTTAAGTGTAGTCTCCCTGTAGTCCTTTGTTAAATCATTCAAATGGTTAGCTACAGATTTTCTCACATAGAAGGAAGGATCATGCCATAAGGGTTCCAATAAGGCAAGGTTATTAGCAGGGTCTCCCTTGATTGCTTGAATTCGTCTAGCCCAGGGAAGACGCGGACGGGTTCCTTCACTGACTAAACGGCGGACATGAGGGTTAGCATCCTGCGACCATTGTCTAAGCTGATTTATGGTATCTTCTAAGTGAACTTCAAGATAAGGACGGATGGCATATTCTGATGTATGTCTTTTCGTGATCTCATACATAGCTTGCATGGAAATCTCGAAGTGCTCTAATCCATACTTTTCTACAAAATAGGCAATAGGCATCAGAAAATAACCGTTGTTGAACATTCCCTCTTCAGTTTCATTCTCAGGGCCAAGAATGTTTAATAAAATGTTCAGTGCTGCAGGATAGTCAGAGGGTAAAGCCTGCCTCAATTTATCAGCAATTACAGCCACTCTTCCTTTCAGCTCAAGCGATTCCACCTCTTTTGCTACAGATTCAACGAAAACTTCTGTTGGGAAAGCAGAGTAGAGGGGACCGATCAAACTGGAAAGCCGAACAGCCAACTCCCCGGCAAAATAATGTTTCAATTGTACCGCAGCACTCATTCCATCTCACCGTTGCTATTACTTAACCATATCTTATCTGCATATTTGGCACTCTCTGTTTCTGAAGGAGGGATAATTTGTATAATATCAAGTAACACGCCATTAGGATCGCTGGTTATGAAATGCCTCTGTCCAAATTCTTCATTGCGAATATCGAGCTGCAAGGGCAGCTTCTCATTTTGAATAAGTCTCATATACTCTGAATCCACATCAGCTACTTCAAAATTAAGAATCAGGCCCTGAACCCTTTTTTGATAAATAAGGGGGATGGTAGGATGTGATGCATCCAAGAGAGCTAATTCATAAGAAACCTTACCGGTAGCCAACTTAAGGCTCACGTACCAGTCGGCTTCATATACCTTTTCAAATCCAAAATATGTCGAGTAAAATGTTGAACTTAAGGCAACCTTCTCTGTTAAAATAACTGGGTAGAAGCTGGTAGGTATCATTATCAAATCTCTCCTTTTTAATCAGTGTAGGCTCATTTTAACATACATACTGTGTGTATGTAAATTAATCGCAAAGCGGCTCCGGTAAAAACAAAAAATGGGTACTGGTAATTCAAAGTTGGTTGTGTTATAGTTAGATTGTTGGAATTTCGATCTGAACTCACATATTGTAGAGGGTTATGATTTTGATTTTTAACCTTGTACAATATGTGATTTTTTTTGAAATTTTGAACATCATATAAATATGAAAATATGGAGGTAATGAATCATGCAAAAAGGTACAGTAAAATGGTTTAATGCAGACAAAGGTTTTGGTTTTATCGAGGTTGAGGGCGGAGACGACGTATTCGTGCACTTCAGCGCGATTACTGGCGAAGGCTTCAAATCGTTGGACGAAGGTCAACGCGTTGAATTTAACGTAGTACAAGGCAACCGCGGTCCACAAGCCGAGAATGTTGTAAAACTGTAAGATTTCTCTGAAGAGGCCCCAAACATCGTGTTTGGGGTCTTTTTTTTAAGCTTCATTACTCCATATAAGAAAGAGGGATGCTGCTTGTACTATTCACGAAAAAGGCCGATGATGGATCTTCCTGAGGAAATGACCACGATATGGTCATGCACCAATGATAAGTGCAATGGGTGGGTAAGAGACAATTTCGTTTTTTTGATTCAGCCGATTTGTAGCCAATGTAATTCCCTTATGGAAAAAGGCGAGAAAATGCTGCCTATTTTAGCTAATACTTGCCCTGATCAGAAGAAGCTCTAAACAAAGCACAGCAAAGGGAACCGTCACATTATAAGCGTTGTGTAAATCCATAACCGCATGAGGTTGTGGATTTTTGCTATTTGGGGTATTACTTGTAACGAGGCGTATTCAGGGGCCCTTTGCCAGGATTAAGCGAAGGTTGCACTTATGCTATAATTAGAAATAGCGCATTATTTTTATCAGAAAATTCACATTTGCTATATAAATCAATTGGACAAAGGATGCATCGAAAAACTATGTACGATTATCAGGACTCCGTGCACCATACGCTGATTATTATCGGTGCAGGAGCATCAGGACTCATGGCTGCCGTTACTGCGCGGGACCTGGGTATAGATACCGCAATATTAGAGGGCAACGACAGGATTGGCAAGAAGATCTCCATGACGGGCGACGGCCGCTGCAATATTACAAACGATTCCACTGCGACGGGGACGGACGATGCGGGGGTTGCTTTATCACGCAAGTATTACGGCAGCCAGCCCGAATTTCCACGGCCCGTGCTGCAGCAATTCGGGATCCGTCAGACGATTGATTTTTTTCATGTGCTCGGGCTGCCGCTTACAAGCTTGAAAGAGGGCCTTATGTACCCGATGTCGATGCAGGCTGCATCTGTAGTGGATATTTTCGAGCTGGCTCTGGAGGAGCGGAGCATTCCGGTATACCTGAACAGCAAGGTGCTGGACGTCACTGTATCGGGCGATCATCCACGATTCAAGATGACATGCCGAACCGAGACAGAGGAACAAGTTGTCTATACCAGTGATTATCTATTTCTCTGTACGGGCGGCCTTACAGGCCAGAATGCAGGAACGGATGGGTCAGGGTATACGCTTGCTCAAAAAATGGGACACTCCTTGGTCAAGCCTGTGCCGGCCATTGTGCAATTGAAGGTGAAATACCCTTACCAGAAGTCGCTGTCCGGCATCAAGCTCCAAGGACGAGCTCACATTCTTGTGAACGGTAAGGTCGCCCGCAGCGAGACCGGCGAAATTCATTTTACGGATTACGGCTTCTCCGGACCTCCGGTTCTACAGCTTGGCCGGAAGGCAGCCGTTCATCTGGCGAAGGGAGACTCCGTGACCGTGCAGATTGATCTGATGCCGAACCGCACGGAGGAAGAGGTGGTCGAATTTCTGGAGAGGAACTGGACAACCTTCGCACACCGGACGGTTGCGGAATCCTTCACCGGCTTTTTACACAAGAAGCTGATCTCCGTCCTGCTGAAGGAAGCGAAGATCGATCAAGAGCCGAACCTGCTTTGCCAGGAGCTCTCGTGGAAGACCAAGAAGATCTTTTATAAGCTATTGAAGTGCTGGGAGTTTAAAGTGACCGAAACTCAAAGCTTCGAGCATGCGCAAACGACAGCCGGCGGCATTGCTACGAAGGAACTGGATGCGGCTACGCTGGAATCCAAGCTCGTGCCGGGGCTCTATTTGGCTGGAGAGGTGATGGACGTCGATGGCGACTTCGGCGGCTACAACCTGCAATGGGCCTGGAGCTCCGGCTATACGGCCGCGATGGCGCTTGGGAAACACATTTTCAGATGAAAATAATGAAAAAAAGGAATGTATTCACCACCTATGAATAAATCTCAATCTTCCAAGCACCATACGCTGCTTATTATCGGTGCAGGCGCTTCTGGTCTTATGGCCGCCGTTACCGCGCGAGATCTGGGGATCGATACGGCAATCATCGAAAGCAATGACCGGCTCGGAAAAAAGGTGTTAACCACCGGAAATGGTCGCTGCAACATTACGAATAAATCCACGGCGACGGGCACGGACGAAGCGTTTAATTTGTCGAGCAAATATCATAGCAATCAAGCGGAATTTCCGCTGCCCGTGCTGCAGCAATTCGGCGTCCGCCAAACCGTTGATTTCTTTAGCACACTCGGCCTTCCGCTGATCGCCATCGAGAATGGCCGAATGTATCCCATGTCGCTTCAGGCCGCCTCCGTACTGAATGTTTTCCAAATTGCGCTGGAGGATCGGAATGTTCCGATATACTTCAAGACCAAAGTATTGGACGTAAACGTATCGGAGGGGCATCGGAGGTTCACGATTCAGTGCCAGACAGAGACTGAGGGAGAAGTCACCTATACGAGCGACTATCTATTCATTTGCACAGGCGGTCTTACAGCTCCAAAGACAGGAACGGATGGCTCCGGTTATACATTGGCCCAGCGTCTCGGACACACCCTGATCGATCCTGTACCCGGAATCGTTCAATTGAAGCTGGATAGCCCTTATCTGGCAGAACTGTCCGGTGTGAAATTCGAGGGCTGGGGGCACATCATTGTAAATGGAGAAGTCATTCGCAGTGAATATGGAGAGGTTTTATTTACGAACTATGGTGCCTCTGGCCCGCCGATTCTCCAGTTAAGCCGAAAGGCAGCGTATCAACTGGGAAGAGGAGAGAGGGTGACCTTATCGCTTGATATGATGCCGGACCGCACAGAGGAAGAGGTCGTTGATTTTCTGGATACGCATTGGGGAATGTTCGGACACCGGACGGTAGCGAATTCTCTAATCGGCATCGTGAACAAGAAGCTGATCCCCGTTCTTTTGAAAGAGGCGGGAATGGATAAGGATCAGAACCTGCTATGCCAGGATATGTCGTGGAAAACCAGGAAGGCCTTGTGCGGCCTCATGAAGCGTTGGGACTTCATCGTGACTGATACCAACGGCTTCCCGAACGCTCAGACGACAGCCGGCGGGATCGATACGAGAGACCTCCAAGAAGGAACGCTGGAATCCAAGCTTGTGCCTGGGCTATATTTTGCCGGCGAGGTCATGGATGTGGATGGAGACTGCGGAGGTTATAATTTGCAATGGGCCTGGAGCTCTGGCTACACCGCCGCAACGGCGCTTGCTGATCGTATTGCTGGCAAGAGGTAGATCTTTATATTGCAGCTTGAGCTATAGCAATATTAATAAAAGACATATTCAACTATAGCTTCAGGTTATAGCTGGATATGTCTTTTGTGTATTATGCGGTACCTTCACTTCAGTGCTACAATCAGACTATTACTATTTTACACAACATACAATATCGATCGGGGAGGCTATCCAGATGAGTGAAAAATTCCAGACCGTCGGCAGCTTGCTGCGGCCAGCTGAGCTATTGAAATATAAGACGCAAATCGAGCATCGTGATGATATCAGCTATCCTTTCTACAAGGAATTTGAAGGCTATCAAGAGTGCGAGAGCAAGACGATTGAGAACGTGGTCCAAAAGCAAATTGAGCATGATTTGCCTGTCATTACGGATGGGGAATATTCCAAATCCATGTGGCATCTTGATTTTGTCTGGGGATTTCAAGGGGTTAGCCGTTACATTGCCGATCATGGATACTTTTTCCGCGATGTGGACGGCAGCTCGAAATATGAGACCCGGAAGGATATTGGTCTGCGGATTACCGGTGAATTGAGCGGGAAGAACCATCATTTCATTGAGATATTCAAGAAGCTTACAACGCTTGCCGGTGATCGTGAAACCAAGCTGTGCGTACCTTCTCCGTCGCATATTTTCGGCGAATTGTCCTGGTCGGACAATATCGGCGGCAAGGATGCCGTGTACAAGGACAGACAGGAGCTTAAGGCGGGTCTCGTCAAGGCTTACGAGGAGTTTGTAGAGGAATTCGCCGCTGCCGGAGGTCAAATCCTGCAATTCGACGACTGTCTGTGGGAGCTGTTTGCCGACGACAACCCGAACTCTCCGTATACAGGGGAGAATATCAATCAAGAGGAAGTACAGGCTTTGGCTTCCGAGTTTATTGATATTAACAATGCCATCATCGATTTTGGACATAGCCTGGGCTTGAAAATGTGGACACACAACTGCCGCGGCAACTACGATTCCCGCAATATGGGCGGCGGCTCCTATGTGAAAATTGCGAATTTGTTCCTGAAGCAGCTTAAATATGACCGATTCTTCCTGGAATGGGACGACGAGCGCGCTGGATCGCTAGAAGCGCTGGCGGTGTTCAAGGACAAGCCGGAAACGGAAATTGTATTGGGTCTGCTGTCCTCCAAGACGAATACGCTGGATGATGAAGGGCGTGTTCTCCGTTTGCTGGATGAGGCATCCGGTATTATCGACAAGGATCGTCTGCTGCTGTCCCATCAATGCGGCTTTGCCTCCTGTGATGGCGGCAATGAACTGACAGAGGCTGAGCAATGGGCAAAAATCAACCAAGGGCAACGAATTGCCAAGCAGTATTGGGGCAAGTAATATTTATAGTGCTCAATGATTCATTTGTGTACTTCTACGAAAAGAGGGTGTCCTTCAATCATCTATCATGATTGAGGGACACCCTCGCTTTGATTTCTGAACTCTATCGAAAAAATACCTGCGTGCCCTTTGGTATGATCCGAATGCGGAGATAAGATTTATATAGTATCGAAATCATCCCATAAAGACTTGCACTTGATTGTCGTCCCTCATTTCGGCAACCGGAATCAGATTACCCTGAATTTCCTTGCCGTTAATGATGAGGTGAGAGACTCCCTTCTCAACACCGTTCTTGTTCTCTACCTGAATGTTCAGCTTCTTGCCGCGGAATTCCCGTACCATGGAGAACTCCCTCCAGTCAGAAGGAACGCACGGGTTGATGCGCAAGCCGTCAAATTGCGGCTGAATCCCCATGATTCCTTCGACCAGGGAGACCATTACCGTTGAAGCGGTGCCGGTGAGCCAGTGGACATGTGCCCGGCCTTGGTAAGGACTGTCCTTGGACTCTACAAACTGTCCGTGCACATAAGGCTCCAGCTTGCGGATTTCAGCTTTATCATTCATGCTGGCCGGGCTGCAGTCCAGGAAGTATTCAAATGCACGATCCCCGTTGCCGATCATGGTCTCAGCGAGAATGAGCCATCCTTGCGGCTGGCTGAAGATACCGGCATTTTCCTTGGTAGAGGCATTGAACAAGGCCATCAGCGCTACAGGCAAGCCGTATTTCCGGAATGGCGGGTAGAATAACATGGTTCCGTAATCCGTGCGCAGATTCTCATACACTTTGTCCATGGCGAGCTTTGCTTGATCCGGACGGGCAGCGCCGCTTAGTACGGCCCAGCTTTGCGGATTCAGCCAGATTTTTGCCTCATCGTTCTCCCAGGAGCCGATCGTATAGTTATCCTCTGTAAAGCCGCGGACAAATTGATCCTTCTCCCAAGCATGCTTCTGAATGTTCTCATCCAGCTCCTCGAGCAGACCCTGTGCCCACGCTGCATCCTCAGGCTTGTTCTTGTTCTGCGCGATATCGATGAACACTTTAAAGGCCATGTACAGCTGGAAGGCGACGAACAGCGATTCTCCCTTAGCTCCAAGCCGCAGGCAATCGTTCCAATCCGCATGAAGTCCGACCGGCATGCCGTGTGCGCCCATTCGATCCAGGCTGAATTGAAGCGCCTGGCGCAGATGCTCATACACCGTAGCTTCGCCTCGATCCGAATAAGGAATCACTTCGTCCGTGAAGTCCCAATTTCCGCTTTCATTTAAATACTTGATGACGGTTGGGAACAACCACAGAGCATCATCGGCCCGATAGTGAGGATGACCTGTCTCACGCACATAATCCGGATCGTCCGGTGTGCCCTCATGTCCCGGATTATGATCGAATTTCACGAGCGGCAGACCGCCGCCATTAGAGACCTGAGCCGAGATCATCAGGCGCAGCCGTTCGAGGGCCATCTCATGATCCAGATGAATGATGCCTTGAATATCCTGCACGGTATCCCGATAGCCAAGTCCATTACGCAGACCACAGTATTGAAAGGAAGCCGCACGGGACCAGATGAAGGTAATGAAGCACTGGTAAGCGTTCCAGGTATTGATCATGTTATTCAAATTATTGCTTGGCGTCTGAACCTGAAAGCGGTTAAGCTTGCTGTGCCAGAAGGTCTTCAGCTCTTCAAGCTCCTTATCCACCACAGACAAATCCTTGTAATGGCCAAGAATTTCAGATGCCCCCTGCTCTTCGTACTGACCGAGGAGGAAGGCAACCTCCTTCTCTTCTCCCGGTTGCAAATCTACATTAATCTGCAGCACCCCACAGGAGTTGGTGTTATAGTTCAGCGAATTGGCACATTGGCCATTCTCCACCGAGGCCGGGTTGCCATAGCCGCGGTAATCGCCGAGGAAGGTATCCCGATCGCCATCGTAGCCCGCTACCTCTGCACCGGCGGCACCGAAGAATCTCCAGCTTTGCTCCTCTGGCGTATTTTCATTGATGACTTGCAGAATCTTATTGTTCTTGTAATAGGTGCGCGAAGTGAACAGCGTGTATTGAAGATTTACAGTGTCCTGTTCGTAGTTGTTGCTGTTGGTGAATTCGACGAATCCAAAGAGCGCCAGCTTCCGGGGCTTGGGGCTGTCATTGCGAACCTTCATGCGCCATACCTCATAGGTTTTGTTCATGGGCACATAATACAAGGTTTCCGTCCGGATGCTGTCATATTCCGCAACGATATTCGTGTATCCGGTTCCATGATGGCATACGGATTTGTACTGCTCCAGATCCTTGCCTACCGGCTGCCAGGAGCCTGACCAATAATCGCCGTTCTCCAAATCCCGCACATAAATATAGCGTCCAGGCTCATCCTTCGAATTGAAATGATAGCGGATATGCCGTCCGTTGGCGCCGGACTTTACAAAGCTATATCCTCCGGCATTGCCTGAAATAATCGCGCCGTATTCCGGCGAGCCGAGATAGTTCGCCCAAGGGGCAGGCGTATTCGGTTTTGTAATGAGATATTCCTTGTTTTTCTCGTCAAAGTAACCGTATTGCATGACCATTCCTCCTATAAAGTGGATGATAGGTAGGGCAATAAACGCGCGTTCACAAAAAGGTGAAGGTTGCCAACCCAATCTAATCATAAGATAGTTTTCAAAAACGTAAAACCTTTATTTGTGAATAATAACCAAAGGTTAATGAAGACCTGAGGAATCGATAAGATGATTCATTTTATTACGAAGGAAGAAGTGATCTCTGCACACTACTTCTTGATGAATCGAATGAATGATGCAGATCAAGCAGGAGTTGAGGATCATGGACTGCTAGAATCCGCGATACATCGGCCACAGCAGAGTATTTTCGGGAAAGGTGCTTATCCGGCCTTATTTTTTGATATGGGTGCGGCGTTGCTGAAATCATTGGTGAAAAATCATTGCTTCCGCAATGGCAACAAACGCACAGCCTATCTGGTTACAAAATCGTTCTTAATGCTGAACGGGTACCATCTGCGTATGGAACGGCAATTTGCAGTGGAGTTTATCGTAGATATTGCTACAGGCGTGCATTCCTTAGAAGTGATCTCTGAATTGTTGGCGAAGCACTCTTTAAAAAGATGAGCATTTAGATAAAGTGAGACTCTCTTCTCACGCTAGCTGGACGGGTGCTCTTTTGCGTCCGTCTTTGCATATGCTTAATCAACAGGCTTCCAGTTAATACATATTGATAGTAAATAACTATTTATTGAAAAACGATAAGTAATTAGTATAATCTATATAAGTTCAACTTATTTAGCTACGCAGAAAGGTAAAAGTGTGAAGTGTGCTTAAAGAAGCGATAGCGTTCGCCTTTGTGAGCGGATTTCTACTCTATGATGGCTTAGTTCAGTCAAAGAAATCCGTGAACAACAGCGATCGTAAGAACACTTCACACGTTGCCTTAAGAGCGTAAAGATCATTAGTTCAACTTATATAGATAACGATAACCAAGCGAGGTGCTTTTTTGTGAAACGCGAAACGCTATTTTTGAAGGCTGTTATTATTTTGATTGCCCTCCCGGTTCTTGCCCTGTGTGCATGGGGGCTGCCTTCGATCGTCAAGGAAGCGACGGATACTTATCCTGCTGCCTGGGTATATCCCCTTTTAGTCATCATGTATCTCTCGGCCATTCCATATTTCTGGGCGCTGGTTCAAGCCTATAGACTGTTAAGCTATATTGACAAGAACGAGGCTTTCTCGGAACTGTCGGTAGGGGCTTTAAGATGGATCAAGTATTGCGGCGCTGCCATCAGTATCTTGTATGCAGTAAGCGAACCCTTCCTCTATTTGATTGCCGAAAGGGACGATGCTCCGGGACTAATTCTCATGGGGATGATTATTATTTTTGCTTCATTTGTAATCGCAGTCTTTGCAGCAGTGCTTCAGAAGCTCTTGAAAAATGCCATCGATATCAAATCCGAAAATGATTTAACGGTCTGAGGTGAAGACAATGGGGATCATAATTAATCTTGACGTAATGTTGGCAAAGCGAAAGATGAGCGTTACAGAGCTGTCGGAACGGGTTGGAATCACCATGGCGAACCTCTCTATTCTGAAGAACGGCAAGGCGAAAGCGATCCGGTTCTCTACGCTGGAGGCGATTTGTCAGGCGCTGGAATGCCAGCCCGGAGATATTCTGGAATATCAGGATGAGGAGTAGCGGGGTATGATGACTACTAAGGAACGGACCATATATCTTCTTCTATCGGATACGGGGACGGTGCTGACCAGGCTGATTAAGTGTTACACAGGACAGCCTTATAATCATGCATCCGTCGCATTTGATGCCGAAATGACCGAGGTATACAGTTTTGGGCGGAAAATCGCATACAATCCCTTTATAGGAGGATTCGTCCGGGAAGATCTTCATTCAGAGCTTTTTAAGGAGGCGGCATGTGCCGTCTACGCGCTGTCTGTTACTCCTGATCAATACCAAAGAATGTATCGGTATGTCCAGCGTATTGCCGCTCAACAAGAGCGGTACCGCTACAATTTCATAGGATTATTTGGCGTGATGCTTAATACACCGACCAAGAGGGAGCATGCTTTCTTCTGCTCGCAGTTTGTAGCCTCTGTCTTCATTGAAGGCAAGGTGATGGATCATGTCAAGGATCCTTCTCTGATCGAACCGGGCGAGCTGCCGCATTTCGCTGACTGCCGATTGCTCTTTGAAGGCAAGATCGAGGAATATCAAACAAAAATAATCCACCTTTCTAACATTAATACTCTGTTGAATTCCGGATGCAGCATTATATAATGAACCTATACGCCCCACTTATGTGAAGGCGTTTTTTTTATATAAGCTTAAAGTTTAACTTAATATATTAACGACGAACAGATAAATCAGACTGGGAGGTTAAGCGGTTGAAAATACTGATCGTAGATGATGAGCCAAGGCACCTGAGAGGAATGATGAGTCTAATTCAACAATTGCGGCCGGATGCTGAGGTCACGGCTGCAAAGGACGGCATCGCTGCGCTGGAGCAGGCCCGGCTGGACTGCCCCCAAGTAATCCTGACGGATATCCGGATGCCCCGCATGGATGGACTGGCCTTTCTGGAGAAGCTTAAAGAAGAACGGATCATTACTAAAGTTGTAATGGTATCCGCTTACAATTTGTTTGAGTACGCGCAGAAGGCAATCCGCCATGGCGCTTATGATTATTTATTGAAGCCGGTGGAAGTCGAGAACGTGGAACGTTTACTCGACCGGATCGAGCTTCAGCTCAGTATCGAGTCGCTTAGGCGCAGGGAGGCGGAGGAATTGAAGCAACGGCTGACCCTTGCTTCCTCGGCTTACCGCAGCAGGCTGTATCTGTCCTGGCTGAGCGGGAGCTTGACGCTGTACGAGCAAGAGGAGATAGACAAGATGGGCTGGCTGCAGGGCGGGGGACTGGTTATCTATTCCGAGCTAAGGACCGCCGGGGCCGACGAAGAGAATATCGGCGAGCTTGCCTATTTGCAATGTCTGGAACAAGGCTGGTTGAAGCTGGGGAAGGCGTTGACGATTCCCCGAAGCGGCTTTCAGGATCAAACACTGCGCGCGGTAACGATTGTTCGAACGCTTCCGTTAGCCCCGTCCCTGGAGGCGTTGATCCGTTCAATCGCCCTCTCCCTCTCCGCAGAACTGTCCAGAAACGGACAGTTGACGCAAGGAGTCAGCTCGTATTGCGAGTCAATCGCCGACGAAGGACCTCAAGCGTATCGGGCGGCCCGGGAAGCCAATGAGCATAATTTCTTTGCCTGTTGGGAGGGGCTGTTCCTGTATGATCAGCCGCGCAGTTCCCGTCAACCGATCCCGGTGGATTCGGAGAGGCTATTCGAAGCACTGCTGGACAATAAGCCCGAGCCTGCGATCGATCGCTGCAGGACGGCCTTCGAGCGGTTATCGGATGCCGGGCATGCACAGCCTGCGCTGATCAAGGAACAGGCTTCTCTTCTGCTCGTTAAGCTCAAGAGCAGAATTCACGAGCTTGTGGATCAGAGAGTAAGCAGGCAGCTTACGCAGATGGCTTCG
Source organism: Paenibacillus brevis (assembly GCF_018919145.1). GTDB lineage: Bacteria > Bacillota > Bacilli > Paenibacillales > Paenibacillaceae > Fontibacillus > Fontibacillus brevis. Next base: position 387,970 of record NZ_JAHLQJ010000001.1, on the reverse strand, counting down.
GCGCTTGTCCAAGGCTGCGAATCGTATGAAGAGCTCATGGACCGGCTGGAGCTCAGCCTGAGGGAAGTTCATCATGCGCTTAGGCAATCCCAGCAGGACAAGAACGAGATTATCGTTGCCAATTGCTTGAGATGGATCCAGGAACATATAAAGGAGGATTTAACGCTCGAGCGGGCTGCGGCTCACTTTTTCTTTAATCCGTCCTATTTCAGCACATTCATCAAGAATAAGACGGGAAGGACCTTCTCCGAGCATGTCACGGCTATCCGAATGGGCCGGGCCAAGGAATTGCTCGCGGAGAATAAGCTCAGAATTTATGAAATCTCCGCGGAATGCGGATATCAGGATACAAAATATTTTTGCCGCGTATTCAAGAAGCATCACGGCATATCGCCAGAAGCCTATAAGCATACTTCACTTCCGGAAAGGAAGCGTATGGAATGAAGACAACTTTTCGCTCGCGAATTTTGGCAAGCTATATTTTTCTGATCGCGGTTCCGCTCATCTTGCTCGGAGTTGTGTATTATCGGACGAGTCTGCAAGTGGTAACAGAGCAGGCGCAGCGAAATGTGTACGAGATCGTGAAGAAGAACAATGCGCTCATGGATACGAAGCTGGGAATCATAGAGCAGAATAGCTTGGCCCTCTTCGTAGATAAGGACCTGTTTCGCGTATTCAGTAATCTGGATCCCACTAACGAAGCGGATATTTTCGATGCGGACCGCCAGGTCTCTTCGGTGCTGAGCAAATATTTCACGTTGAACGAGGATGTTTATGCTTATCAGTTATGGACATCCTATTTCACCTTTGGACAGATGCTGCCGCAAGGGGATCCTACGCAATCCGATGTGTATCACAAGGCACAGGAGGCCGGGGGCAAAATCGTCTGGTATCCCACCTATGATTTCGTAGACATGTTTGATCAGCCTTATTTGCAGGGGGGCAAGCTGGATTTTCGCCATTTATTCTCTGCGACCCGGTATCTGGACTTCTCCTATCTGAATAACACGACACTTGAAAAGATGGCTCCGGGGGTGGAGCGACCTGTCCTCACGATCAGTTTCAAATTGGAAGCCTTAAGGTCCCTCTATGAGGACAGCTTTCCTGAAAACTCCCGCTATTTGGTGATGAATGCGGATTACCAAGTCGTCGCGAGCAGCGATCCCGGGAAAGTTGCGCAGCAATATAAAGAACCCTGGCTGGAGCGGGTGCAGCGGGAGAATAGCGGCACACTGAGAATGACGCTCGATGGAGAGGCGGTCATCGTCTGCTTCGATCGTTCGGCGGTTACCGGCTGGATCTCGGTAGTGTGGACGCCGGAATCGACGCTGGTGAGCAGCCTGGTGCCGGTCATCCGGACGTCGAGCTTGCTTATGGTCGTCGTTATGGGCATCCTGGCCATGGTGTTTGCTTATTTTATGGCGGACCGGATTACAAATCCGATCAAGAAGCTGCTAGGCGCTATGCGTTCCGTAGGGGGAGGCGACTTCCAGACCCAGGTCGCGTATCACAGTAATGACGAGTTCGGTATTTTGCTGCACCGCTTCAACCGCATGAATGAACAAATCCGGCTTCTGGTAACGGAAAATTATGAGATTAAGCTGAGGGAGCAGGAGGCGGAGATTCAGGCGCTAAGTATGCAGATGAACCCGCATTTCCTGTACAATACGCTGAACGTCATGAATTGGACAGCCATCGAGAACGGGCAGAAGGAGCTCAGCAAAATGCTCGTCTGCTTATCCAATATGCTGCATTACACGTCGAGAAAGGACTGGGGAGCCGTTCATTTGTCGGAGGAGACGGAGTGGATGAGCAATTATTTTTACATCATGGGGGCCCGGTTTGAGGATAAGTTTGCGGTGAGCTATGAGATTGACCCGCAGCTGTATGAATATAAGGTTCCGCGCCTGCTGTTTCAGCCCTTTGTTGAAAATGCGATCCTGCACGGCTTCGATCAGATGGAGACAGGGGGCGTTATTCGGATTCGCGGCTGGATCGAAGACGATACCAGGCATTACGAAATTGCCGATAATGGGCGGGGAATGAGCGAGGATACGGTACATGCCATTTTGTATCAGGAGTCTTCTTCGATCGGCATCAAGAACATGATAGCCCGGATCCAATTGATGTATGGCGGGGAATACGGCATCTCGATCAGCTCCGCACCGGGGTCGGGGACAAGCGTCTTGATCCGGCTTCCGCTGCATCCCCAAAATTAGTCCACCATTCCAAAGACCTTCGGGTTATGTAAGCGCTACCCTAGAATCTATAATCAAGTCATCATAGACTGCAGCTATGAATTCAAGGATGTAATCGAGAGGGGTTCAGAAAATGAAACGACAAAAGAAGTCGGTCTTGGTCCTCGTCGCTTTGGTACTTGTGTTCGTTACCGTCATGACCGCTTGCGGCAAGCCGGGCGCGAACAGCGACTCATCCTCGCCTTCGGGATCATCCGGCGAAGCCGGTTCGAAGGAGAACATCACACTGCGCATGACCGTATGGGGTTCGCCGGAAGAAGTCGCGGCCTACAAATTCGGCATTAAGCGTTTTGAAGAAAAATTCCCGAATATTAAGGTCGATCTGCAGCATATCGCCGCTGATTATGACACGAAATTGACGACGATGGTAGCGGGTAACGACGTGCCGGATATCGCGATGATGGAATCGGCCAGTATCGCTTTTCCACTCGCAGAGCAAGGGAAGTTCTATAATCTCCAAGAGTTCCTCGATAAAGATGAATTTATCAACGTGGACAGTCTTGTTCCGAACATTATATATTCACTGGAGCCGGGCAATGTGATCGGTATCGGACCCGGACCGGAATCCTTCGGCTTGTTCTACAATGAGGACATTTTCAAGGACGCCGGAATCGAGCCTCCTCCTAGCAAGCTGTCCGAAGCCTGGACCTGGGATGAGTTCATCGAGGTGGCCAAGAAGCTGACTGTCGATTCGAAGGGGAGAACGGCCGATGATCCGAACTTTGACCCTAAGAATATTAAGCAGTACGGGGTCAGCGTCTCGACTTGGTGGGGCGTGTACAGCAATTTCATTTACTCCAATGGCGGAGACTTCGTCTCGGAGGACGGCAAGAGCTTCGCTCTAAATCAGCCGGCTGCGGTAGAAGCGCTGCAGAAAATATCGGACATGATGAACGTGCATCATGTGTCGCCTTCCCCTGTGCAGGCAAAGAATATTCCGGCAACCAACGTGGCGCTCCAGACGAAGAAGGTCGCTATGGCGATTGACGGGCAATGGGCAACCGCTGGACTGGCACAGTCGAATTTCAACTTCAACGTAGGGGTCATGCCTGTTCTGAAAGAACCGGTAACGACCGTCGTCTGCGGTATGTTCTCGATGTTCAAGTCCACGAAGCACCCGGAAGAAGCCTGGGAGCTGATGAAGGCCTTGATCGATCCTGAGGCCTCGATCGAGATGATTACGAGCGGCACCTGGATGCCGTCATACAAGAATTGGTACACCGATTCGGATATGCTTGCCAAATGGACCGAGAACCTGGATGCACGGCCTTCGGGCTATAATGACGCCATCGTCGAAGTCATCCTGACGAAGGGCCATCAGACGCCTACCGGCTATGTGAAGAACTTCAACAAGATTATGGATATCGTCAATCCTGCCTTGGATAAAGTATGGCTTGGCCAGCAGACGGCGCAGGAAGCGATGGATTCAATCGCCGCCAAGGCACAAGAACAAGTTCAAGGGCGTCGGGACATCAAGTAGTCAATCCCCTGTGGATGCAACGAATGCTGTGACGGGAAGGCGACGTTCTGCTTGCGGACCGTCGTCTTCTTAGTCGGCAGCTTCGGGATGGGAGGCAGAAATGCGAAAGGGACTGTGGTACGGACTGTTATTCACGGCGCCGGCTATACTCGGATTTGTTATTTTCACCTTGGGACCGATGATTGCAAGCTTGGTCCTGAGCTTAACGGATTTCAACGTATTCAAAGATCAAACTTCTTTTGTCGGATTCAGCAACTATGCGAGGTTGTTCTCTGGGGAGGATGAGCTGTTCTATCAATCTTTAGGGGTTACCTTCTATTTTGTGATTCTTCGGGTGCCCGCGGTTATCATTATATCTTTCGCTATAGCCTTATTACTTAATATGAACGTGAAGGGAAGATCGATATTTCGGACGATTATCTACCTTCCGAGCATCGTGCCGGCCATCGCGTCGGCCATGATCTGGATGTGGCTGATGAATCCGGATCTCGGATTATTGAACTCCATGCTGAGCTGGCTGCATCTGCCGACAAGCAATTGGCTATATGCGGAGGGCAGCGTTATTCCTTCCGTCGTGCTGACTACGCTGTGGGGAATCGGAAGCACAGTCATTATTTTTCTGGCGGGTCTGTCGGGCATTCCCCAGTCCTATTACGAAGCAATCGAAGTGGACGGAGGAGGCTGGTACAGCAAGCTTCGCCAAATCACCATACCCATGGTGACGCCTACGTTGTTTTTCAATACGATCATGACCATCATCGGCTCCTTCCAGGTCTTTAATGAAGCGTATATTTTAACCCAGGGCGGACCGAACAACCGAAGCTTGTTCTATGTGTTCTACCTTTGGAGAACTGGCTTCAGGGATACCGAAATGGGCTACGCCTCTGCACTGGCATGGATTTTATTCATCATTATTATGGTGTTTACTTATATCATCTTTAGAACCTCCAAGTCCTGGGTCTACTATGAAGGAGGGGAGCGCCCATGAGAACCTCGAAGCTTGCGATGGCCGCAGGTTATACAGCTCTTGTACTGATTTCGGTTATGTTCATTGTTCCGTTTATCTGGCTCATACGCAGTTCGCTGATGGACCTGTCGCAAATCTTTACGATGCCGCCCGAGTGGATTCCGAAGCCGTTTCATTGGGACAATTTCCACAAGGCGCTGACCGTCCTGCCGTTTGACGTGTTCTTTAAGAATACGATCATTATCGTCTTCGGCGTATTGATCGGAACGGTCGCGACAAGCAGCATTGCTGCCTTTGGCTTCTCGCGGATCCGATGGAAGGGCCGGGATACCGTCTTCGCGATTCTGATGACCAGCATGATGCTTCCGTTTGCGGTAACGATGATTCCCAGCTTTCTTGGATGGAAGGAGCTCGGCTTCTATGACACCCTCTATCCGCTGATCGTACCGGCTTACTTCGGAGGGGGAATTTTTAATATCTTTCTGCTCAGACAGTTCTATTTAACGATTCCGCGCGATTTCGACGAGGCGGCATTCGTGGACGGAGCCTCTTATTTTAAGATTTATTTGAAAATTATTTTTCCGCTCAGCCGTTCCGCGCTTATTGTCGTTGCCTTGTTCAGCTTTTTGGGCTCCTGGAATGACTTTATGGGGCCTTTGATTTACTTGAAGAGCGATCGGCTGTTTACACTGGCTCTAGGTCTGCAAATGTTTCAAGGCACTTATAATGCGCAATGGGATTTGCTTATGGCAGCCTCGGCGGTGGTTGTATTGCCATGTGTAGTCGTATTTTTGATCGGACAGCGCTATTTCCTGGAAGGCATTACGCTGACGGGACTGAAGGGATAAGGAAAGCGAGGGGAATGCACAATGACGAAGGCACAGCAATCGGAGCTGCGCAACTGGCATGAAGTGCCTTTTACGAAGGTGAAAATGACGGATATGTTCTGGCGGCCGCGGCTGGAAGGCTTGAAGAAGGTGACGCTGCCAACCTGCTTGGCAAAATGTGAGGAGACGGGCCGGATCGATAATTTTGCCAAGGCCGGCGGCTTGCTCGAGGGTGAGTTCGAAGGCATCTACTTCAACGATTCCGATGTGTATAAGGTGCTCGAAGGGGTGGCTTATTCGCTGATGCTGGAGCGGGATGCAGCGCTGGAAGGGGAAGCCGACCGGATCATCGAGCTTATTGCGGCGGCGCAGGAGCCTGACGGCTATCTCACCACGTACTATACGCTGGTTGCTCCGGAGAGTAAGTGGAGCGATATGGAGAAGCATGAAATGTACAACGGCGGGCATCTGATCGAAGCCGCGGTAGCTTATCACGAAGCGACCGGCAAACGGCAGCTGCTGGATGTTGCCTGCCGGCTGGCTGACCATTATGACCGCACCTTCGGCCCGGACAAGCGGCATTGGGTGGAAGGGCATGAGGAAATCGAGCTGGCGCTGATCAAGCTCTACCGGGCGACGGGGGAAGAGCGCTATTGGAAACTGGCCTACTGGCTGATGGAAGAACGGGGCCATGGGCATGGTGTGGGCGCGATCTGGGATAAGCCGGAGTGGGGGCCTGCCTACTGTCAGGACGATGTTCCGGTCCGGGAGATCGAGAAAGTGACAGGGCATGCTGTTCGCGCCATGTATCTGTATTCCGGCATGGCCGATGCCGTGCATGTCTCGGGAGACCCTGCCTATCTAGGCGCCTTGCAGCGTGTCTGGTCTCATACGGTGGAGCGCAATATGTACGTGACTGGAGGAATTGGACCGTCCCATCATAATGAAGGGTTCACGGAAGACTTTGATCTGCCGAATGAGTCCGCTTATTGCGAGACCTGCGCAGCCATCGCCATGGTGTTCTGGAACCACCGCATGAATCTGTTGTTCGGGGAAGGAAAGTATGCGGATGTGGTCGAGCGTGAAATGTATAACGGCGCGCTGGCGGGTATTTCCTTAACGGGGGACCGGTTCTTCTATGTGAATCCGCTCGCCTCGAAGGGGGATCATCATCGTGTGCCTTGGTTCGATACCTCCTGCTGCCCCACGAATCTGGCCCGCTTTCTCCCTTCAATTGGACAATATGTCTATGCCCGTACAGCCAAAGGGATCGTAGTCAATCAATATATTCAAGGTGAAGCGGAACTTAAGCTGGAGAACGGAACCGCTGTCCAATTGAAACAGCGTACTTCCTTTCCATGGAGCGGGACGGTCGAGCTGGAGGTATCCCCGGAGACAAGCGGTGTGTTTACCGTTCAAATGCGCGTGCCCGGCTGGTGCAGGGGCTATCGCGTCCGGATAGGAGGAGAATGGATATCCGGCGTAGAAGCATTAGAAGAACGCGGATATCTCTCGATTGAGCGGCATTGGTCCGAAGGCGATACGATTCTTCTTGAGCTTGATATGCCTGTCGAGCTGATTCGCGCACGCGAGGAAGTGCAAGCCGACAAAGGCCGGATCGCCATACAGCGGGGTCCGGTGGTATACTGCATCGAGCAGCAGGATCATCCCGGACTGAGCTACGATGAAATGACATTTTCTGCCTATGGGAAGCTTCGGGTCGAGCATCGGGAGGATCTGCTGGGTGGCGTTACTACGCTGCGAGGCACGGATGGAAACGGTGAGCCGTGCCGGTTCGTTCCTTATTATGCCTGGGACAACCGGGAGCCGGGCTTTATGCAGGTCTGGATCCGGGAGAAGGAAGAGGAGCGGCTGTATAAGTACTAGTAACTGCAATTATTATGTTTAGTCCTGAATAGTCCGCAGCACAGAAGGGAGAATTCTCATTGAACATTAAAAATCCGATCATCCCCGGTTGGTACGCAGACCCTGAAGCGAGAACCTATGAGGGGAAGCACTGGATTTACGCAACCCGTTCCTTCACGGAATATACGATGCAGATGAATCTGGACGCCTTCAGTTCCGATAACCTGATCGATTGGGAGAAGCATGAAGGCATTATCGAAATGGCGGACTTCCCTTGGATTTGGAGAGCGGTCTGGGCGCCGACCCATATCGAGCACAAGGGAAAATACTATCTCGTATTCGCCTCGAACGATATTCAATCGGACGAGGAGATCGGCGGCCTGGAGATCGCGGTTGCGGACCGCCCGGAGGGTCCGTACCGAGGCTACTTGGGCAAGCCGCTTGTAGATAAGTTCATTCACAAGGCCCAGCCGATCGATGCGCATCTGTTCAAAGACGAGGACGGAACGGTCTATCTGTATTACGGCGGATGGGGACATTGCAACGTGGGACGGATGAATGACGAGATGACCGGATTCGTCCCCTTGACGGACGATGGCAATGAGATTCTTCGCTCCATCACACCGGAGGGATATGTGGAGGGTCCTTGCATGATCAAGAAGGACGGACTCTACTACTTGATGTGGTCCATGGGCGGCTGGACGAACGGAACCTATCGCGTAGCGTATGGCGTAAGCGATAACCCGCTGGGTCCATTTGAGAATCAGGGCACGATTCTGGAGCGTCAGGAGCCGATTGCGGATGGCCCGGGCCATCATGGTTACTTGCATCTGCAAGAGGAAGACGAATGGCTTATTGTGTATCACCGCAGAATTATCGGGGATACGGAGCCGGGTCATCGCCAATTGTGTATTGATCGCATGGTGATCGGTAACGGCAGGATCGAACGAGTCACCATGACCTGAGTGAGAAATAAATTGGTTAAAGATTACCTTTAAACTGCATAGAGGGCATGAGTCCGGTACATTACCGGACTCATGCCCTTATATTTTCACTTCATTCGTTCACTCTGCATTTCCCTGCATCACGTAAGGCAATCCGTCCTTCCAGCCGATCTCCGTCATCGACAAGTACCAGGAACGGCCCATGTCGTTGTTGCCCTGGTAGAATAAGTACGTGCGCGCATCCTCATCCTTGAACAGGAACGGATGACCGGATTCACTTTCGTTCCAGCTACCGGGCTCCCCGTTTGGAAGAAAAGGCTCATCCGACAGCCGCGTCCAGTGTATCCCATCCTCGCTGACCGCGCAGCCGATCTGCTGCGGGCAATTATTGTAGGCTCCTCCATAGAACATGAACAGCTTGCCCTCCCGCTCGCAAACCGCCGCTGCCTCAATGCACTCTTGCTCCCAGGGGAGCTCGGGTTTCAGGATGGATTCGTCGCAGGCCTGCTTCCAAGCTCCTCGGCCGAAGCCGGAATCCAGTTCCGCGATCGCTACACCCTGCATCTGGATTTTCCCTTTCGGGTCTCGGGTAGCGAAGTACATAAACAGCCGGCCGTCCCATACGATGACATCGGCGTCAATCGCTCTTCCGTTATTCCACTCGCCTGTCGGGGAGAACACCGGGTTGGAGTCGTCCTTCACGAAGTGTACCCCGTCGCCAGACACGGCGTGGCAAATCGCATCCTTGGCTTCGTTTCCGTACGTTTGGTAAAACAGGTGGACCTTGCCGCCCAGTACGATAGCTCCCGGCGCGCATATGCCGTTTCGCTCGCAATCCTGTTCGGGCATAATCTCACTAATTTTCTCCCAATCCAGAAGGTTGCCGCTTCGAGCTATTCCAATTCCTCTTCCTATCCCCCAGCCTGTATTCGATTTGTCTGATACAGGAGGCGCCATAGTGTAATACATGTAATAGACGCCATTCAATTTGACAACGGCCGGATCCTTGGCAAAAGATCGTCCCTGGTCTGTATCCGCAAATAACATGGTCATGTTCTGCCTCCCCTTGAACAGCAACTTAATTTTTAACGAATTTCCACATATCCTTTGCCATAAACGCATTCTCCGAGTTATTGCTATACCAATCGGCATAGAAAGCCTCCAGCTTGTCGCCTCCGGAACTGTTCCAAAGGGCTTGCGCATCCTTGTAAGCTTGCTCGATGGTGTAAGAAGAACCAGATACAATGGCCTTGCTGTAAATGTCCGCGATCTTCGACACATTGGTATTAATGATGTTGAGGTCCTCTGGCAGAGTCGGCATGTGTTCACCGTGGGTGATGGGCGCAAATTCTACATCGGCACTCAGGTTGGCCTCATTATTTTCCTTGATGAGCCTCAGGAAATCCTGTTCCAGGGGCTTCGAAGGATCCAGCTGGCTTTGGATATCTGTGCAAGCTCCCACTTCAATTCGGGAGAGCAGCAACTGGAAGTCGATATTCCATGACACATGTTTATTGAACTCCTCGGCATTCATCGGTTGCAAGCATCCATTCGTTCCTTTGACCGAATCGACCCCTTCTTCGCCAAAACGAAGTATCTCGCCAGCAGTACGTGATGCCATGAAATCGATATACGCCATAGCCGCTTTCGGGTCTTTAGTTCTGGCATTGATAATCGTGGTCATCTGTACCGGATTATTGACGCCGATGGCGAACTGGCCAAATTCGGACTTCGGCAGTTTGATCGCCTGCACCTCGGCGCCCGGAACGTTAGTCTTCAACTGTTCATAATATTGGTTGAAGTTAACTAAATCGATCGTTCGGCCCACGAAGATGCCGATTTTGCCGTTGTTCCAGTCCTGCTGGGCCTTCTGTCCGTTCTTGTCGGCAAGAAAATCCTTATCGACCAGTCCGGCGTCGTACAGCCTTTTCTTAAAGGCATTCGCAGCATTCTCCTGTTCCCAGCCCCGCACCAGCTTGCCGTTATCCACCACCCAAGTAACGTTGCGGAACATCGTGTTGATGGTGCCGCCCGTTTCACCGCTCAGAGCGATGCCGAAAGTATCCTTCACCCCATTGCCGTCGGGATCTTGCTCGGTAAAGGCTTTGGCCACCTCAAACAGTTCTTCTGCGGTTTGCGGCACTTGAAGCCCCAACTTATCCAGCCAGTCCTTGCGAATGAACAGCGACTGAAAGCCGACAAGCGGCGAAACCCGTCCGAATTCGTACATTTTTCCGTCCGGCTTGACAGCTGCCTTCTTGATTTCCGGGTACTTCTCCAGCAGTTGCTTATAATCGGTACTGCTTTCCTCGATTAGTTCATCCACAGGCATGATCATCTTTTGCTGGTACATCTGATTGCGGAAGCCAGTGTCGAATTCGAATACAACGTCCGGCGCATCTCCGGAAGCAAACAGCAGGTTTAACTTCTGCACGGACTCGCCGCGCGGGATTGGAACGTATTTCCCGTTGACGGGTCCGTTCTCGTTCAGCCATTTGGTCCAGCGGTTATTATCAATGGTTCCCATCTCCTGAGGCACATTGCCTCTGTCATAGATGGAAATAGAGAGAGACGGCTTCTCATTGGGCGCTGGCGCCGATGTTCCGGTTGCGGCACTTCCGCCCTCTTCCTTCGTATTGGAGCAGGCTGCCACCATGGCTGTACAAGCTATAATGCCCGCCAGCACCAAAGCCAGCTTTGCGATTCTCTTTTTCATTTTGCTTGTCCCCCTAATTTTGGATAGTTATCCTTTAACGGCACCGATCATGACACCTTTGACAAAATACTTTTGCAAAAACGGATAAATGACCAGCATAGGCACCACCATGATGATAATGGCTGCCGAATTCACCATTTCCGGTGACAAAATTAACTGCTCGGACGATTCCAATCCATTCATCTGCGCAAGCATCATCTGGCTCTGAATCATCTGTTGGACTAGGACCGCGATGTTGTATTTTGCAGGATCATTGATGTACATCAGGACGCTGAAGAAGGAATTCCAATACCCAACGCCATAAAATAAGGCTAACGTGGCGAGAACCGGCATCGACAGCGGCAGGACAACCTGGAGAAGATAACGCCATTCTCCGCAACCGTCTATCCGGGAAGCTTCGTCAATTTCGCCGGGAATATTCTCGATGAACGTCCGCAGAACCAGCAAATTGAATACGCTTACGAGTCCCGGCAGCCATAAGGACCAATAGGTATTGATCAGCTCAAGATTCCTGATGGTCAAATAAGTCGGGATCAATCCCCCGTTAAACAGCATGGTAAACACAATGCCAAACATAAACACCCGACGGCCCAAAAAATAGGATCGTGTGAGCGGGTACGCGGCAAGGATGGTAAACACCATGCTGAGCGCTACTCCGACGACCGTAATAATCACGCTATTCGAGAGTGAGGATAGAATAGGGGTACTCTCGAACAGCTGCGTGTAGGCCGATAACGACATATCTACCGGGAACAGCGTGACGCGCCCGGCCGAGACGGCTTGAAGCGAGCTGGCCGACAGCGAAGCAATATGCACCAGCGGCAGCAGGCATAACAGGGCAACGGCGGACAACACCAGATATACGCCGACCAAATAGACACGCTCTCCTATTGAAGGCTTCACCCTACGGCCACCTCCTTGTTACCATAATCCATTCCCAAACCTCCTGGCAATGGTATTGGTGATGAGAACCAGGATCAAGGCAACCAGCGACTCGAACAATCCGATGGCTGCAGTCAGGCTAAACTGCGACCCCATCAATCCAACCTTGTAAATATAGGTGCTGATTACTTCCGATACGCCTAAAACGGTAGAATTTTGCAGCATATAGATTTGGTCGAAACCCACTTCCATGACCCGGCCCATGGCCAATATCAACATGAGTACAATGGTCACCTGCAATCCCGGCAGCGTCACATGACGAATCTGCTTCCACTTGGAAGCGCCGTCTATACTAGCTGCTTCATACAGCGTCGGGTCGATATTAGTTAGGGCCGCCAGATAAATAATGGCGCTGAAGCCCGCTTCCTTCCAGACGCCGGAGCCAACGAAAATGGCCAGCCAGGAGCCTTCGCGATACAAAAAGGGATACGTATGGCCGGTAATGCTCTCCCACCATCCGCTTACAATGCCGTTCTGCTGAGAAAAGATCGTTACGATAATTCCGCTTACGATAATCCATGAGAAAAAGTGGGGAAGGTAAACCAGCGTTTGCACCAGCCGCTTGAACCACATGAGGCGTACCTCATTCAATAGGATTGCGAGAATAATCGGGAACGGAAAGCCGATGATGATCGACATGAGACTTAGCATCAACGTATTGCGGATAATCTGAACCGTCGTGGGTGTGCTGAACAGGAGACGGAAATTATCGAATCCGACCCACGGACTATGGAGAATCCCATCCATCAAATTATACTTTTTGAATGCAATGATCACTCCGCCGATCGGTACGTATTTAAAAATGATAAAGAAAGCAACAATGGGAATGAACATCAGGTAGAGGGGCAAATTTCGCCTCCAAATGCGGCTGATGGGAATCACCTCCTGATCAGTACTGAAGTTTGGGCTAGAACGGGACTAGCATTGCTGTGCTGCTTCCTGCAGGATGGCCTCAAGCACATTTTGAATATAGGCCATCCGGACGACGCGGATCAATTTTCATTTTTCGCCGAATAATCATTACGGTGTGGCGGCGAGCGTAAAGGGGCCGTTTCTCCCGGCAGGGACGGCATTTGGGCAGGCATGTAATGAGACGAATAAACGGATCGCAGCTGAGATGAAGGAACGATTGCAATAAACAGTTTTCGCCTATAAACTTTTTTGTCACGATTGAGATGATATCTTTCAGCATTTACCTTATTGTTAATCATGGGAAAATTGGAAATTGATAGTTTTTGATCAACTGCTCTACATTTATGGTGAAGTTAAATTATCCGTCTCATCATAAGGAGGTTAACACGTGGGAAAAGGCAAGAAGTTTAGTTTGGTACTGTTTCGCGTTTCAATGGCCATTTGCTTGTTTGTAGCTTTGCCGGGATTAACTTATGCCGCTCCTGTTCCAATTCACTCTGGTCCGCAATTTGTGGAAGGCTATTACGCAGACCCTGATGTACAGAATTTTAATGGAACCTATTGGGTGTACCCGACTCGCCCGAGCCAAGTCGGCGAGCCTTCCAGCACTGGTGCAAAATCCATAGACATCTTCTCTTCGACAGATCTGGTCAACTGGACAAAGTACTCAAATGTAATAAGCTCTGCCAATATATCGTGGCTGCAGCATGCATTGTGGGCGCCGAGCGGGGCTTATCGCAATGGGAAGTATTACATTTATTTTGCTGCAAACGCGATCAATGGCGATGGCCAATTAGGCGGAATAGGCGTCGCAGTGGCTGACAATCCCCAAGGGCCATATACCGATGCGATTGGTGCGCCGCTTATTAATGTTGTAAGAAATGGTGCAGGCCCTATGGATCAAGACGTATTTATTGATGATGACGGCCAGGCGTATATGTATTATGGCAGCTGGGGCGAGGCTAATGTTGTCAAGCTTAACGCTGACATGAAGTCGCTTGGAACATGGCCTGACGGAACCGTCTATAAGAAAGTTACGCCCGCCAAAACGGGCAATAATGACTTTTTTGAGGGACCTAAAGTGTTCAAGAGAAACGGGATATACTATATGACTTATTCCGCCGGTGTATGGGTAGATTCAACTTATAAAGTCATGTATGCAACCTCCAGCTCTGTAACAGGGCCGTTTGTGCCAAAAGGGATTATGCTGCATTCTGATTCTACAACCGCATATGGACCTGGTCATAACGGGATTGTGAAGTCGCCTGACTCAGAGGATTGGTACATTTTTTACCATAAACGTTATCTGAATAATCCGGATTGGGATGCTCGCGTATTGTCATATGATAAATTTGGGTTTAATGCAGACAACAGTATTATACCTGTCGAAATGGCAGTAGGAGATAACTTTAATGATGGTGATGATGTAGGGTGGACCAAACATGGCGGTACATGGACGGTATCAGCGGGCCAGTATAATGTGGCTTCGAATCCGGGAGCCAAGGCTCTTCTGGATACCAATTTCTCCAATATGATTTATGAAGCTGATGTGACGCCTGGCTCCACCGGCAATGCGGGCCTCGTATTCAGGGTATCCAATCCCGGAACGGGTGCCGATGCTTACCAGGGTTACTTTGCGGGTCTCGATGTTCCCAATCAGAGGGTGGTTATCGGAAAAGCCAACAACAATTGGACATCGCTTGCCACTGCTTCTATGAGCTTAACAGCTAATACAAAGTACCATATTAAAATTGTTGCGCAAGACGCATCCATTAAGGTTTATGTGGACGATATGGCTGCATCTAAGATTAGCATCACGGATTCAAGCTATGTCGGAGGCAAGATAGGAGTCAGGACCTATAATTCGGCTGCAAAATTCGATAATATTTCAGTGGAAAGCAGTCAATATGAAACAGAAAACATAAATGTAAGCGCAACCTCGGGCGACAAACACCTCCTGTTCGGAGAAGGATCCGGTCCGGACCCCAATCTGAGCGGTGGATATGGGGCTATGCTGGAGGCCGATGCAGTCAATGACTATGTGACATACACCGTAAATGTGCCCGAGGCGCGCAGCTATAGCGTAAGGGTTGGTGTGAAAAAGGGGCCCGGCAGGGGGCAGTTCCAGATGTCGGTAAACGCTGCAAATCACGGCCCGGTTCAGGATTTATATGCAGGCTCATTGAGCTATGCGGAACTCAATGTGGCCAATATAACTTTTAGCTCTGCGGGCAATAAATCTTTCAAGTTTAATGTTGCAGGTAAGAATGACTTGAGTTCCGGATACTTTCTGGCCCTTGATTATATTAAGCTAATACCAAATTGAAGAAAGCAAAGAGGACGGTTGCTATCAACCGTCCTCTGAAATGCAATCTTCAAATTCCGCATATCGGTGCCGGGAAGGCAGGGGCTATGTATCATAATCCCCGGCATACTGCTTGCGATATTCGCCCGGCGGCGTTCCCTCGTTCTTCTTGAACGTTCGAATAAACGAGATAACCTGCATGTAGCCCACCTGCTCACCGATCGTCTGAACGGGCAGATCCGTCTTCGTCAGCAGCCGCTTTGCCTCCGTCATTCGGAGATTCATCACATAGTCGACGAATCTCTCGCCGGTGCCGGCCTTGAACAGCTTGCTGACGACGCGCGGCGCAAGTCCGAACTCTTCGCCCAGATGATCAAGGGAGATATCGGGATTGCCGTAATTGCTCTGCAGGTAAGAAACGATTTGCTCCACTATCGTAAATTGCGGCTGGCGGTCGCGCCACTCATGCAGCGACTCTGCAAGCAGGTGCAGCAGCTCGGCCATACCGCGCTGAATATCATCGATCAACTCCTTCGCCAGTATCATGGATGGGGTATAGCGCCGGAGCGGCTCCACCCATACCGCCATCATTTCCTCCGGCATGTCGTTCATCTCTTTCTTCAGCGAGTAGAACATATAATTAACAACCTCCGCCGTCTGCTCGTGCGAAAGCCCATCCCTTCTAATGCCTTCGAACAGCCGTTCGAACTGGCCGTTCCACGCTGGATCTGCACCGCGCAGCAGTTTCACGACCCCTTTCGCCATGTGCAGGTGGGCGTAAAGATCGCCTTGTACGTTCAGCTTCCAGTCGGACGCCGCGTAGATACGGCTATAACCGTGCAACGCCCGGTATTGACCGGCTTGCATCGCTTCCCGGTATGACCCTCTAATATCGTCCATCTCGCTTACGGTCGTACCGATATACAGCGATACCGTGAACTGCAGATTAGCCGCCACCCACTCCTTAAGCTTGTCAGCTATATCCAGAATCTTGGCTTCATTGCTCGAATCCCGGAAGTAAATGATCGAGCAAAGCTGATCCGCTTCCTTCCACTCTGACCAGACTGCAACCTCGTAATTACGACAAATCTCCTCCAGCACGCCTTGTACGACGAATTTGAATAACGTCTGGTCGCGCTGATTGTAGGCACCGCTGAATTGCTCGCGATTGTCAAGCATGACCACCAGCACGATGCTCGATGCGAACGAATGCGGGATGCCCAGCTCGGCCGCCTCGCGCTCCCACTCTGCATCCGACAATGAGAAGCTGCCCGTAAGCAGCTCGTGAAACCAATATCTTTTTCGAATAATAAGATCGTCCTTATGTTTTGCTTCGTATTCATTGGACTTCTCCATCAAATTATCAAGCGCAGTGGAAATAAACTGAAACTCGTTATGCTTGCCGCCTTTTCCGAGCTGCAGGCTTCTCCTCAGCGCGTAGTGGTCAATGCGGATCATGATTTCTTCGATCGGCTTGTAGTTGCGGTGGGTCACGTACGTCAGCACGATGATGCTTAGCAGGATCGTCATGAGCGCCGGTAGCGTCCAGCCATCCATGAAGACCGACATCAGCTTCTGCTCGGACTCCGGAATGCCGACAGAGAGATTCCACCCTGTATAATCGGAGCGGATCGTGCTGATACCCCACTTCGATTGAGGCGGCGTATTCTCTCGAAATAGGGAGGCGCCTCCGTCATCGCTAAGCTCCAGATATCCCGAGGCATCGGAGATGACCGTCTGCAGTGCTTGCTGAATGGATGACAGCTGGACATTGACAACAACGTAGCCCTTAGGAACAACCGATGTAATCGGCAGAGGTTTCACTAACGTGACGACATTCGTAACCGCGTTCGCTTGGTAGAGACGGTACGCCCTGGGTGAAGACCATTTCTTCTCTTCCGGGTTTTCTATCGCCCCCGTTAGAAAGTCCTCATCGGCGAACGTATCCTTCGGCTTGAGCAAGCCAAAGTTGGAGATGATTTCTTCGCTTGATATTTTGTATATGTATATATCTCCAGTTAGCGGGAACAAGGTGCGAATATCGGTCAGGCGCTCCGTCAGCTCGAACATGGCGAAGGGCGGAGTAGGCGCCGTGCTGTTCATGTATTCGGTAATCTTCTCGTCCGTCAGCATCTGCTGGAGTACAAACTCCTCGATCGACTTCATGGACGAATCCAGAACGCTGGACACATGTGAGGCAAAGAGCTCATTGGTATTCTGGAGGCGGATCTTCGTCTCCGATGTCCATTTTACGTAGAATAACAAAATGAGGACGAGCACAAGGAACATCAGGATCGGCGAATAGGACAGAAGCATGCGATAAAACCATTTTTTCTTCAAGTCGAAGCCTCCTTTACGCTTTAGAGATTGACTAGTACATTCGACATTTATTACGCATTCCCTCTCCCGCATAAAAGCGCTTACCGTCTTCTCCTGCTGCAATCCGCTTTTTCTAGTGAATTGGATAGCGAAGTAAAGTGTTAAAGTCATATTGACATTTATAGGGGGAAGTAGATACGATAAGCTGGTTGTGAAGTTGCTGAAGAAAGGAATAGGATCAAGATGAAGAAGAGAATCGCGGATATCGCGTTCATTATATTGGGGGCCTTCTTGTTCGCGCTGGCCGTCAACCTGTTTATCATTCCGAACGAGTTCGGAGAAGGAGGCGTAACAGGGGTCACGATTATTCTGTACTACCTGTTCCAGTGGTCGCCTTCCATCGTCAACATTGTGCTCAACGGCTTGCTGCTGATTGTGGGTTACAGATTCCTGGATCGTCAAACAACGATTTATACGGTGATTGCCGTGGCGTTCAACTCGTTGTTCCTGCATATTACGGAGAGCTGGACGATCGATTCCCAGGAGCCGATGATCAATGCCATTTTTGCCGGCGTGATGGTCGGGGTGGGGATCGGCTTGATCGTGCGTGTAGGGGGGACGACGGCGGGAACCGTCATTTTGGCCCGGATTGCGAATAAATACCTCGATTGGAAGATCAGTTACGCATTGTTGTTTTTTGATCTGATCGTGGCCTTCTCCTCCTATTTCATCATTGGTGCGGAGAAGCTGATGCTGACGATCATTATTTTGTATGTGGGCACGAAGGTGATGGACTTCATGATCGAAGGACTGAATCCTAAAAAGGCGGTAACGATCATCTCGGAGAAGCAGGATTATATCGCAGAGATGGTCATTACACAGATGGACCGCGGCGTTACGGTCCTGTCGGGTCATGGCTACTATACGAAAAACCCGAAGGAAGTATTGTACATCGTCATCAGCAAGCAGGAGGTATCCACACTGAAGAAGATTGTCAGATCCATCGATACCGCCGCGTTTCTCACTATTCATGATGTGCGGGATGTATTCGGGGAAGGTTTTTTGGATATTTCCAAGTGATGCATGCATCGCGGACTCTTAATTCAGTCCATTTAACGATAACTGAGAAAATGGGACAGGCACAGCATGAGGAACGAAGTCGTTCCTGCGCTGTGCCTGTTGTTAACTAATTGCCGTTATTCTAATGTCCGAACCAATAGGGTTACGGCTTCCGCCCGGGTCGCAGTACCGTTCGGGACAAACTTATTGTCGCCTCGGCCGCTGACGATGCCCAGCTTGCGAACCGCCTCGATTGCGCCCTTCGCCCATTGCGGAATGTCCTTGTCATCCGCGAAGCCGGAAGCTGTGCCTTCTTCAATAGACAGCTTAAGCGTTCTTGCAATCATCGCTGCCATTTCCGCCCGGGTAATGCGCATATCGGGCCGGAAGCTGCCATCAGCGTACCCGCTCACAATGCCTGCTTCAACCGCGTTTGCGATATCTTGCTTCGCCCATCCGCCGATTTTGGCCTCGTCCGTAAACGCAGCCGCTGAACCTGCTCCTTCCAGCTTAAGCGTCTTGGCCAGCATGACCGTAAATTCGGCGCGGGTAATGGCGGCATTCGGCTTGAACGTTCCGTCCGGATAGCCGCTGACAAGCTTCATGCCCGCCGCGCTCAGGATGGCGTTCTTCGCCCAATGTTCCGCAATGTCTGTGAACGAAGGCGTCGGCGTATTCGGTTCTCCGCTTTCGTTCTTCTTCTCGCCTACAGCCATGACCGCAAACTTGGTGAAGTGATCCACCTCGGCTGTAATTCGATCGCCGTTCACGATGCCGCCGATTTCAATCCATACCTTTCTAGCCTCGTCATAGTAGAAAATAGCGGCTCTTTGATGGTCTCCTACGAGAGACGGATCGAACTTCATCGAGATGACGATCGGCTTCTTGAAGTTGCCGGTCATATTCTTCGTCAATTCAAAGACGTTGCTGATAAGCGTTTCTTTATTGAATACGAGGTTTGCCGTATTGAGCAGCTTCTCGATCACGATGCGAAGCTCTTGCTCTGCCGACCCTGTGCCTATCGTAATGATAACCTCTTCATCAAGGCTGACCTCGCCGGCCCGTCCGTTCGGAATAAGAATCGTGCCGTTAGCCGATTTGATGATGGAAGTATTATTCCCATTACCTGTGTTGTTGCCGCCAGCCGGTGTCTCCGGATAGGGGTTATTCGGCGTTTCCGGTTGCGGATTCAGCGGTGTCGCCGTCACGGCATGGGAGAAGTCGCTTACGCCTCCCGCACCCGCGGCTCTCACTGAGAACGCGTAGCGTGTGCCATTCGTCAGACCGGTTACTGTGTAGGCGGTCTCCGTGATGTTCGCCTGCACTTGCACCCAATCGGCCGGATCAACCGGAGCCGCGAGCCCGGCATACTTGTAAACGATATAGCTATCCGCTTCAGTTACTGAATCCCATCTCAGCGAGACTTTCCGGTCTCCCGCCGCGGCGGCAAGATGGAGCGGTGCTGCCGGAACCTCCGACGATGCCGAGTTCGGCGTCGCCGTCACGGTATTGGAGAAGTCGCTCACGCCTCTCGCATCTACGGCTTTCACCGCAAAGGTATAATTCGTTCCGTTCGCCAATCCGGTTACTGTATACGTGGCTTCCGTTACGCTGGATTGAACCAGCTGCCAGTTGCCCGGATCGGCCGGCGCCGCCATGCCTTCATATTGGTACACGGAATAGCTGACGCTTTCTGCTGAGGCGTTCCATCTTAGAGTTACGGATTGGTCGCCAGGAGCTGCCGTTAAATTCGCAGGAGCTGCCGGAACAGATGCTTCACCCGACGATGGAATCACTTGATTCGACGGTGCGGATGAGACCGACTCCCATTTGGAGTTCCTTGCTATTACCGTAAAGGTATACGCTGTACCGTTTGTCAAACCGGTGACGGTAATGGGGCTATCCGGACCTTCCGCTGTCGTAACAGCTTTCCCGTCTGCCCACGCAGTTACCTTATAGCCGGTAATTTCGCTTCCGCCGTTATAAACCGGCGCGGTAAAGCTTACCTCGGCGGACCCGTCATGACCGACGGCTTGCACATCGGCAGGAGCATCCGGAGCAGTAACAGCCGAAGGATATACTTTGAACTCCCAGAGTGAGTAGCCGTAGGTGCTCCCTCTTTTGATGCCATACATCTGAACATACCTTGCATTTACCGGCGTGAAGGCGATTTTATCGATGCCGCCTGCTCCGGTGGCGGTGCTATACACGGTGGTCCAATTCTTAGCGTCATCGGACACCCGAATTTGGTACTCCTTGCCAAATGCTGTTTCCCAATGCAGATCCACTTTCTCGATGGATTGGCTGGAACCAAGATCGACGTAGATCCACTCCGAGTCGGAGTAGTTGGAACCCCAACGGGTACTCAATATGCCGTCGACTGCATTGCCGGGGGCCACGTCCGCAGCTCTGGTCGAGCTTGCCACTACCGACTTGCCTTCTGCAAGATTGAGCGGTAGATCTTCATACACTTTAAATTCGTAAAGCGAGTAGCCGTTTCCGTTGCCCTGTTGAATGCCCTGCATCCGAACGTACCGGGCACTGACCGGATTGAACGAAATATCCTCGATTCCTCCGTTGCCCGTTGTCGTCGAGTATACATCCGTCCAGGTATTTGCATCGTTCGATACTTGAATTTTGTAGCTTTTTCCGTAAGCCATTTCCCAATTGAGCCTAACTTTATTGATCAAATATTGATTTTGCAAATCCACATAAATCCATTCATTATCCGAATTGGATGAATTCCAATACGATGTTCTGTATATATCCGTAGCATTCGAGGAAGCATGATTATTTTTACTGGATGAAGCGATCGCACCTTTATCGTAAGCGAGATCGAATTCTCTGTCGTCGATGGAAGCCTTCTCATCCAAAGTCATGCTTCGGCCTGTGAACGTATCCTTGCCAAGCTTGTAGCTTGTCGTAGTTTTCCCTCCGTCTCGCTCGAGCGTCACGTTCACAGTAATCCCCGGTGTCTCGGGATTGGAGACTGAAATCCGGACAGGTGCTGCGGATTCGTCGACGATAACCATGGCCGGTTGATCTACAGTGACCGTCAAGCCGTCTCTCAACTTTACCGTTCCGGGTTTATAAAACAGCAATTCCGCGATTTCCAGCGTATTATGCCGGACGGCCTGGATGGAAGATGTATTCGAGAGAATGGTTACCGGGATGTTGCTCGCGTAGTTGCTGACCTCACCAGAGTTTTTATTTGGTAATACAATATACTGATAGGAGGCGTTTGCGGGCTTTACGCCATGATCAAGCCAAATGGAAAAAATCGGTTTGGTGATCTGATCCGTCGAGCTTCCCGTAACCACATCGCTCCAGCTTCCGGTCTTCGTCTCCAGATTTACTTGAAAGGTCGTTGAATTCGGGAATACATAGCCGATTTGATCGTTATATGCCCAGTGTCCATTGATTTGCTTCGTTCCGTCTGCGATCGGATTGCCGTCTACGAGAACTTCGCCTACCGCTTGACTTTGGTTCAATGTCGTGTGAATAGGAGCTGCATTCGTCGAGGTGATTCCCGCACCAAGCGCTACCATTTCATCATCGAAGAAGAAGTAACCCTTCTTTCCGCTTGTGCTCAGCTTGTTGAAATCAAATGCGGTCGCTCCGTAACGTTCATCTGTTACGCCGCCTACAAAGGTTTTGGGATTGTTGAAATTCCCGTCCTTCGTGAGCACGTAAGGGGCCGTCGTGCCCGGAACGTGGGCCCAATCCATCAACTGGTAGACAGGCCTGTATTCATCGCCGGTTCTTTGAATGGCAGTGGCTCCTTGCGGCGTCCAGTACAACAGGTTGTACCCGCTAGGATTTATCGTTCTCCATTCGCCTCCCTTGACCGTGCTTGAAGACATCTTGACCGTAATTCCATAGTCATCTCGCATATGGGAGGAGACTAGCGTCTGCCACTGCGTCATATTGTTGGCGCTCAATCCGTTGCTTGTGCTTGTTCCGACGCTGCGAATATTATCCAGAAAACTCGCAAACTCCGCCGCCCTCGACGGATTGGCCGTCAACATCCATTCCAACGGATCTTCATAGAAGGTCAAAGCCGCGCTGGAATAACTTGGCCAGTCGGGTCCATTCATCCCCATACCCAGATCGGCGACATCACCTCTCACGAGATATCTTGTGCCGTCCAAAATGTACGACGATAACGAATCAATTGCAACCTTGCTGTACGGGAACACGGTGCCGGAGGTAATGTACGCCCAGAATGACATATCTCTGGCGAAGCTTCTTCCGTAGCCCGTCGTATAATTCGTTTTGCCATGCATGAAGAAAGACATGTCAGACTGGATTCCCGTCACGGTCGTCGTCACATCCGCCAGGATGTTAAATGCATTTACGGCGTTCCGAACGATATCCGCATTTTCGAGCAATAAGCCTCGGTACATATAATTCTGGTTGTACCAGGACGAGTTGGCTCCATCACCGGTGTTAGCTTTGCTATCTAACGTCGCTATAATATTGGAGGCTTGCGTTTCAGTTAAATAGCCTTCGCATAACAGCGCAATTTTCTCTAGCCTTAATTGCTTGCCGATTCCGGTTTCCCACCAGTTGGTGGAAGTCGGCTTCACCGTGAACCAATGGTCCAATGCCTTTTGAATACCTTCCAGCATTGCTGGACTACGATAGTATGGATCATTCGGATCCGCAAACGCTTGAGCCATCGACTGCATTCGATCTAATGCAAGGTAGGGTGACCATGCTCTCCCATTGGCGCTGGAGGCTGTACTCTTGTAATCGACATCTCCCCAGCTGCCATCCGGATTTTGACTGGATAAGTAAGTGCCGGCTTGTGATTTGAAGGTCCATTCGACCCGGCCGTTCGTTCCGTCGTTTATGATATCTCTCGAGATGTAGTAAGCAACCATCCGGCTTTTCATTGCTCTCATATCGCTGATCTCTTGAGGAGTACTAACCTTGTCGACGATTTGGAAGTAGAAGCGGTCAGCATTTTCCGTATAACCGTCGTTAAGTAAATAGGCAAGGTAATATTCACCCGGCGCCAAATCCTTTAGGCTTGGAAATTCCTTTCGCCCCTCACTGTTGTCTGTAAGGGTTACCGTACCGTCGGGAAGGTCATTCACATAATCCCATTTCCAAGCGTTCGTTCCCTTTTTGGGCGTTTCGCTCTTGAGGTAAATACCGATCCAATCCTTATTCCCTTGAGCCCCTGTATAATGGATGGTTAACGGCTGCCCGCGTTCCACAACCGTTTGGTCCATACTCAGCGTGCTGCTGTAATTGGTCTTGGGGGCTGACGGCAGATTCAGGTCCGCGTAACTGCGCGGCTGTACACTGAACTTGGACACGACAGCACGATGATCGGATAAATAAGTATCCAATTGGATGTCCGCATAGGATGACGGGCCGCCTTTGACCGCCTTTTCTCCGATCAATTTGCTTTCCAGCGTTGTAGCTGGGCCTCCGGTATACACGTAATCAATCCGATCGTATACCTCCGGCGTTCTCCACTCGGTGCCCTCGACGGCCCAAGTGATGCCCGGCGTTGCGGCCGGATCAGGATGTATGGACCGATAGGAATCGGCCATGCCCAATTCTTCCAGCTTCTTCGATACCGGCCATTCCACCACTTTATCGAAATAGCGGTTTTTCGTTGCCTCCGTCCAATCCAGGTGCGACGGCACATTGAAGTCTCCTGTCAGAAAGACGGGCATCCCTTGAGCGGCAAGCGCAGGCAGCTTGCTGAACGGGTTGCGCATCTCGGCCATATGCTTGAGGTTTTCATCGGCAAGGACACTCTCTACGGTTTTGCCATCAGCGATGCTGTAAGGACCGTAGGGGGAAGACGACAAATGCACATTGCTAATCGCCACGGCTCTGCCCGGGTCCACTTCAACCAGATAGTAATCTTTTTCCTTATCGACATCGAGAATCGGATATTTGCTCATGAGGCTAACATTTGGGCTCGCCTTCATGCTGACATAGTATCCTAACGATGCAGCTACCTGAGTTACGATGGCATCGTTGGATTCCTGAATGCCTATCACATCTGCGTCTGCCGTCCGGATTAAGTTCTCGAGGAAATTGACGACACTGTCTTTGCCGTTCTTTTTAATGGCATCCCCCGCCCAAAGGTTCAAGCTCATCACTGTCAGCTCGATTTCCGGTTTGGGATCGGGGCCCGGCGTCGTCGAAGTTACCGTGACCTCAGCCGTTGTCGATTTCCCTTTGAGCGTAACGGTTATCTCAGCGGTCCCCGCTGATACGGCCTTTACCAATCCGGTAGAGGTCACCGTTGCCACTTGCGGCAGGCTGCTGACATACTGGATATCAGCAGCCGCTGTTACATCCTCGGTTTCATTCGTGCTATACGTAGCTTCAACCTGCAGCTGTGCGCTGTCCTCTTGCGGATTTAGCTTTAACGCAACCGTTTCAGGAGTCGCCTTCAACTGTGTGACTTCCTTGTCGGCGATCTGGAAGTAGAAGCGGTCGGCATTCTCCGTATAACCGTCATTAAGTAAGTAGGCGAGGTAGTATTCGCCCGGCGCCAAATCTTTTAGCATTGGGAATTCCTTTCGCCCCTCACTGCTGTCTGTAAGGGTTATCGTACCGTCGGGAAGGTCATTCACATAATCCCATTTCCAAGCGTTGGTCCCTTTTTTAGGCGTTTCGCTTTTGAGGTAAATACCGATCCAATCCTTATTTCCTTGAGCTCCCGTATAATGGATGGTTAACGGCTGCCCGAGCTCAACAACCGTTTGATCCATACTCAGCGTGCTGCGATCTGCAGCACGAACGACATTCGCTGACATACTGCCCCATGATCCTACCAAGAGCACGAACGCCATCAGCGATTTCAACAGTTTACTCATGCGTGTTTCCCCCCTCGAATAGCAAGACATATCCACCTCTTTGCAAATCTTTGCATTTGGTTAACCATCCACATGCACTCCTTTGTTAAACTGAACTTAAAAGTTTTTGAGAGCGCTTTCCGAATTGGGGATAAAAAGACAGATTGCACTGCCTCCAACCCCGCTAAGGAAGAATAATGAAAGACTGCGAAAACCGTTTGAAGAAGTTTATAAATGTGACCCCAGCGCACCTCCTCTCATCGAGACCGCGAGCCCGCCGATTGGACCAGCGTCCCGTTATCTATGCCGTTACCTTAGCAAGCCCGCGCTGTAACGACAATTCCGACAAACTCCAATTTCTCCTGCAAGCACAGATTTTGGAACTTCCCGAAAACAACACTATTTCCAAAACAAACGATTTTACAGACAGTAATGCTCGTTAGGCTGTAAAACAGCTATATCCTTAAGGCCCTAATATAACGGGAAGATCAGTATCTTAGAGAAAACGCTTTCACTTGCGAATGAGAGAGGGTATCATAGAAAGATATTATTTATACAAGAGTGAAGGTGAACTCGATGATAAGTATGAACCGGCTCTCATTTCGAAATAAGCTGAAGGTAACCTTTCTCCTGGTTTCCGTTGTGTCGATTCTTATTACCGGTCTCTTCTCGTATAGGACGACCGCAGGTATTCTGGAAGACAAGGCGCTGAAGCTGACGCAGGATACGGTCGTGAAATCTGCGCAGATTGTAGATGAAAGACTGAATCAGCTGATGCTGGTCATGATGACCTTTATGATCAGCGATTCGTTTCAAAGCATGCTGAAGGATGCCTCTATAGGAAATGATCAAGCCTACTTTACGCATATGACGAAAATGGATAACGTATTTTCTCAGGCACGCATTGCGGAGCCCTTAATTCAGTCCATTTACATTTCCACCCCGATCGGGGAGTTTTACCCCCTCTCCATGAACCGGAATCACTCGACCGTGTTTACGGAGACGCAGCTCTATCAGCAGATTATCAAAGAGAAACGGAATATATGGATCGAAGGGCACGAGGATCCGATATTTTCGGGGAATCAGCGCGTGATTTCATTGGTTCTCCAGCCCATTGCGGAGTATCCGATCCGGGATGTCTATGTCGTGGTGAACATCCGTGAAAATGGCCTGCGAAAGGTGGTCGGTCCGACCGCCGAGGGCGGTTCCCTTCGCTTCCTTCTGAATGCGGGCGAAAGTCTGGTGTACGACGAAGCGAACCCGCTCATTCAGCAAACGGCGGCAACGGGCTTGACGTCCAGTCTGCTGGAGAGCGAACCGTCGGGATATACGACCTTTAAGCTAGGCGGGAACGATTACCTGCTCAATTATGCGGGGCTGCAGATTAATGACTGGACGGTAGTCGCAATTCAATCGAAGGCCAATGTACTTAGAGAATTAAGAAGTGTCAAATGGACCATTCTGCTGATCACGGCGATCAGCTTCATCGTTACCCTGGTCATATCGGGATGGTTTACCCGCTATTTGCTTACCCCCTTGCAGGGACTTTTGCTTGTGATGAAAAGAGTGGAGATCAACGATCTTACGGCCCGGTTCCACAGCCGGAATGAGGATGAGCTGGCCCAGGTCGGCTTTCGGTTCAACCGGATGCTCGATCAAATCGTCCTTCTGATCGAGGAGGTAAAGCTGGCGGAAGCCAGCAAGCGCTCAGCCGAGATCAAATCGTTGTCCGCTCAGATGGATCCCCATTTTCTCTATAACACCTTGAATACGATCTATTGGAAGCTGAACCTGAAGCGGGTGGAGGAATCCCAGGAGATGGTGATGTCGCTGTCGAGACTGTTTCAGCTCGGCTTGAATAAAGGGCAGGAAATGACGACGCTGGAGAAGGAAATTCAGCATGTCGTCCAGTATTTGAAATTGCAGAGCAACTGTTATGAAAACCTGTTTGAATATGAGATCCGGATTGCCGAGCCCGGACTGCTCCAGCAGCCGGTACCGCGTATATTGCTTCAACCCCTCGTGGAGAACAGCATTCTTCACGGATTCGAAAGCATGGAGTCCGGCGGACGCATCCTGATCGAAGCGGATGTCGATCCCGTCTCCGGCACCTGGAGCCTTCGGGTCAGCGATAACGGGTGCGGCATGGAGGAAGACGCAGTCAGGCTGCTGTGCAGCCAAAGTTCGGATCAAGGTTATGCAATCGGCAATCTGATTAGCCGGCTAAGCCTTGGCTACGGAGACGAAGCCCGGCTTGAGGTTGTCAGCGAGCCGGGGGAAGGCACCGCCGTTAGCATCGTGTTCCCGTGGAAAGGAGAGAATCCGCATGAATTTTGAACAAAGGATCAATTTGGTCATTATTGATGATATCAAAAGTGTGGTTGATGGCTTGACGGCGATCGATTGGGATGTCTATGGCATCACGCTGGCAGGCGCGTCGTCAAACGGGGCGGAAGGCCTGGAACTTATTAAATGCAGCAAGCCGGATATCGTCATTACCGACATTCGAATGCCACGGATGGATGGCTTGATGATGATGCAGTCGCTTCTGGAGCTGCAGCTGGCTTGCAAGGTGATCCTGATGACCGGTTATTCGGACTTTGATTATGCACAGAAGGCCGTCAAGCTGGGAGCCTTCGATTTCATATTGAAGCCCTTCTCGGAGACGGAGATCACGCAAGCGGCTCTCCGGGCCAAGGAGCAAGTTCTGACGGAACGCTCGGAGTACTTCAGCCAGAAGGAGATGGAGCGAAAGCTTAGAGAAAGCATGCCGCTGCTTCGGCAGGAATACTTCTCCCTGCTAATCCATCATCGGACGGGCTGGAGTCAGGCCGCCAAACGCTGGGAGTTTCTGAAGATCGATCTCGCTTCGCGCGGATTCACGGTCATGCTGTTCAAAATCGATGATTTTGAAGAGAGAATCTCCGATCTGCCGATTCACGAGGTAGAATTGATCCGGTTCTCGCTGCAAAATATCGTGGAGGAGACGATCAGCAAGCACACGAAGTGCATGGTGTTCCGGGACGGCGACCACCGGTTTGCCGCCGTGCTCAACGCTTCAACACTGTTTACGGCGGAGGAGATCGGAGAGCGCTGTTGCCAGAACATCGAGCGCTTCACCAAGTTTACGGTATCTGTAGGCATCGGGGATGGGGTCGATGAGGTTCATCAGCTTCCCGATGCCTATCGCCAGGCAGAGACCGCGCTGGCCTATCATTTGTTCACCGAGGGCAACGGAGCCATCGGCTATGGCAATCTTCCCAAGACAGACCGGCAGGAGCCGATTCTGCTCGAGCATCAGAAGGAGCTGCTGTTGGTTCTGCGTTCAGGCAACGGGGAACTGGCCGCATCGCTCTTGTCCGAGATGTCCAAGAAGCTGCAAAGCGTCGTTCCCCAGCCGAACCCGGATTATTCGCTCAGCCTGTATGAGGAACTTGTTGCATCCATCATAAGAATGCTGTATGAGCTGGTGCCGCAGCAGGAGGTCCAGCCGCTGATAGATCGGTTCAAAGCCGAGCGGGCCATGGCGGGGACGAAGCTCGCCGTTCTGGAGCAGCAAATCCTGAAGCTGTGCAAAGGCGGAGCAGAACTGGTCAAGAGCCATTCGTTGTCAGAGGGAGAGGAAATGATATATACATCGCTGAAGTTTATCACAAGCCAGCTTGATCGGAGCCTATCTGTAAGCGAATGCGCCGCTTACGTGCATTTGAGCCCAAGCTATTACTCGAGCCTGTTCAAACGGGTGACCGGCATGACGTTGACCCAATATCTCGCGAGTGAGCGGATCAACAAGGCCAAGAAGCTGATCCTTGACGGCATGTCTGTGCAAGACGCGGCATCGGCCGTAGGTTATGAGGATCGGCGGTATTTCAGCGAAACCTTCAAGAAGCTTACGGGAAAGACGCCGTCGGAATTCCGCGAAAGCTATGAGTCCAAGCCAGCCGTATCTCCCGAATCAGGACAGTAGAATTACCACCCTGGAGAGTGAAATTGCCGCACTCTCCTTTTTTTGCGCCGTCTTATAATGAATTCGTAAACAGCAGATTTCGCCAAGAAAGAAGGGGGAATGAATATGAACTTTAAAAAAGTGCTTGGACTTGGCATGGTGGCTGTTCTGGCTCTTGGTACGGCAGCCTGCGGCGGCGGAAACACGGACAAGACCGCCAATGAGAAGCCGGCAACAGGAAATGAACAGCAGACGCAAGGAGCCGAACAACCCGGTGAGAAGAAGGTCCTTACTTATTGGACGGACGATCGTCATGACCAGGAGTATATTAAGGAATTGATCGAAAACTTTAACTCGACCAATCAGGATAATATTTCTGTCGAGCTAACCGTCTTGTCGGAAAACTATAATCAGAGCGTTGATATTGCCTTCGCCAGCAATAAAGCGCCGGATATTCTCAGACTCAAGAGCGCCAACACGGAAATGTTTATGAAAAAGGGTTACTTGGCCCCGTTGGACAGCTATTTGACGGATGAAATGAAATCCAAGTTTGACGGCTTGCTGATGGACGGCGTTAACCGGTTCGATGGCCAAGTGTACAGTCTTCCTAACTCCGGCCTGACGCTTCGCCTTGTGTACAATCAAGATTTGTTTGAAAAGGCGGGCATTTCGGAGCCTCCGGCATCCTTGCAGGATATGGTGGACGCCGCCAAAAAGATTACGGATTACGGCAAGAAAGAAGGCATTTACGGGTTTGCGCTCAACTTCAAAAATCCGAAAAGCGCCTTCGAGCGTTCGGTCCGCGAAATTTTATCGCTCAGCGGCTATCAAGGCTTGGGCTTTGATCTGAAGACAGGACAGTTTGACTTCGGTCCGTATAGCCAGGTGATTGAATATTTCAAGCAAATGCATGACGATGGCAGCATTCTTCCGGGGGCGGAAACGCTTGATATCGATCCGCTGCGCGCTCAATTTGCCGCAGGCAAGATCGGCATGTACCTCTCCTTCTCGACGGAGCCAGGGGTATATAAGGATCAATTCCCTACGACCATTAACTGGGCCGGAGCTCTGGCACCAACGCTGGAGGGCAAGCAGGTCGGTACGTCCGAAATCGTGTCTGCCGGAACCTGGATCGGCATCAATGATAAATCGTCCAATAAAGATGCGGCATGGAAATTCATGGAGTACATGTATGCTGATGACGTTCTGACGACTTACCATGAGAAGGGATTCGGAATTTCGATTGTTCCTTCCATTGCAGAAAAGGCTACAAACCCGGATACTCCCGGCATGGAAGGCTTCCTGGTAGGCGAACATGATTCGCTCTGGCCGGTAACGCCGAACATCACGCCTGAAGGAGCCAACTATGGCGATGCATTCTTCAAATACATGCTGGATGGCGGAGATCTTCAGGCGGTGGTATCTGATCTGAACGCGCGCTATAATGACGCACTGTCTAAGGCCGTAGAAAAGGGCGACGTGAAGGTCAGCCCGGATCCATCCTTTGACCCGTCACAGCTGAAAGCCAAATAATACAGGAATACAAAGGGCTTTCGTTGGTTGAACGAAAGCCCTTTGTTTATTCAAGAACGGGGGATAGGGAGATGTCACAGTGGAAACGGCTGCAGGAGAATTCCCTGCTATTATTCCCTAGCGTCATATTGACCTTGGCACTAGGTGTGTACCCGCTAGTATGGGTACTGCGGTATATGTTTTACGATTATCCGGGGTATGGGCAAGAGGTCTTCGTGGGGCTCGATAACTTTGCCAGATTGTTCAGGGATCAGGCCTTTTGGGCGTCCGTAAAAAATACCTTCGTCTTTGCGGGAGGCAAGCTTTTGCTCACCGTACCTTTATCGCTCCTGCTGGCGGTGATCCTGAACGGCAAGCTGCGCGGCCGAAATCTGCTCCGTGCCGTATTCTTCATGCCGACAGTCATCAGTACGGCTGTGATTTCGGTGGTATTTTATCTGATTTTTAATTCCTACAACGGGATGGTCAATCAACTGCTGATGAAGTATCACATCATCGGACAGCCGTTCGAGTGGCTCGGACCCAAGCATGCGATGCTCACCGTGATTCTGGTCGCAACCTGGGGGGCCATCGGTAATTATATGCTGCTCTTTCTGGCCGGACTGCAGAGCATCCCGAAGGACTTATACGAGAGTGCTTCTATCGACGGCGCAGGGCCGGTACATCGCTTCCGTTATATCACGCTGCCCATGCTGGGACCGGTGATGCAGGTAATCATCATGCTGGCCATCATTGCGGCATTGAAGGGCTACGAGAGCATCATGGTCATGACGGAGGGCGGTCCGATCGGCAAGACGGAGGTCATGTATCTGTATCTTTACAAGCTTCTGTTCCCGATGGCAACCTCAGGCACGCCGGTAGAGCAGCAGTTCGGTTACGGAAGTGCCGTAGGTTTCGTCACGGCGCTGATCGTTGGAGGAATTACTCTGATTTATCAATATATGAGCAAAAAAATGAACAAGGTGTATTAGGAGGCATGCAGCGATGAAGAATGAAGCAGTACCTACAGTCAGACAACCGGTGCATGGCCTTCGCGATAAGCTTCGTCCGGGAAGATTTGCCGGAAGAGCGATTATGTGGGCATTCTTGCTGGCGATCGTCGTGTTTACCTTGTTCCCGCTTTTAATGACATTTACCGGATCTATGATGACCAATGCGGAACTGATGAGCGGCGGGAACCTGATCCCTTCGAAATGGCAGTTCGCAAACTATGCGGAGGCTTGGCAGCAAAGCAATTTCGCCCGTTACACCTGGAACAGTTTGTTTATGAGCGTCACCTCGACCGTCGGCACGCTCCTTGTGGCAGCCATGGCTGCGTATGTGGTCGACCGGAGAAGCTTTCCCGGAAAGGCTCTCTTCGTCGGGCTTCAGGCTTCAATGATGTTCATATCGATGGGAGCCATCGTGCTGAGACCCCAATTTGACCTGATGGTCTTGCTGGGGCTGAATTCATCGCTATGGGGCGTCATCCTGATCCTGATCAGCGGGCATGCCAGCACCTTTTTTATTCTGTCGGGGTTCTACAAGTCGATTCCCCGCGAGCTCGACGAAGCGGCGATGATGGATGGCTCAGGCTTCATCCGTACCTTCTTCCGAATCATTATTCCCCTGCTTGCGCCGGGGCTCGGGGTGTCGGGGCTGTTCGCTTTCCGGCATGCCTGGAATGAGTATATCCTGCCCCTGGTATTCACCTTGACTGATCCTCATCTGCAGACGCTGACTGTAGGATTGGCCAACCTGAGGTACGGCTCCTCGGCAGCCATGCAGACCAATCTGATGATGGCCGGTGCGTGCTTGTCGATGCTGCCGATGCTGCTGGTCTATCTGCTTGCGAACAAATCATTCATGCAGGTCACAGCCGGCTCCATCAAGGGCTGATCATACGTTGAATTAAAAAGGTTACGTAGAGAGGGTAGATACGTTACCCTGTATGTACAGCAACCTACAGAGAGGGAGTAGAAGCTTTATGAATGAACCGATTATCGGATCCCTGGCATCCAGTCCCGTCATTGTCCGGCATCCGGACAATCCGATCCTGGGGCCGAAGGATGTGCCGTATGGCCCGGCCATGGTATTTAATGCCGGTGTGGCTAAGTATGAAGGCAAGTATGTTATGGTCTTCCGGAATGACTATGGTAATGAGGAGCAGGGCACGATCGAGCCGCATAGCACGACCAATCTGGGACTCGCCTTCAGCGATGACGGCATCCGCTGGGAAGTCCAGCCGGAGCCTTGCTGGAGCTGGCAAGACGAAGAAGTGACCCGGGTATATGACCCCAGGTTGACCGTCATCGACGGGAAATGCCATATGTGCTTTGCCGTCGATACGAAGCATGGGCTTCGAGGCGGTATTGCCGCAACGGAGGATTTTCGCAAGTTCGATGTCCTCAGCCTCTCGGTCCCGGATAACCGCAATATGGTTCTTTTTCCGGAGAAAATCAGCGGCAATTATGTCCGCCTGGAACGCCCCTTCCCGGTGTACAGCCGGGGCGGGAGAGACCGCTTCGATATGTGGATGAGCGATTCGCCGGACCTGAAATACTGGGGAGGATCCCGATTGGTGCTGGGCGTGGAGCAGGTTCCCTTTGCCAATGACAAGGTAGGCCCCGGGGCGCCGCCCGTCAAGACGGACAGAGGCTGGCTAACCACTTTCCATGCCGTGGATCTGGATCCTTCCCGCGGCAAGAACGGCTGGGAGGAGAGCTGGAAGAAGCGCTATACTGCAGGCATTATGCTGCTGGATCTGGAGGATCCGGGGAAAATCATCGGTATGTCTCATTCGCCGCTTATCGCTCCAGAGGCATCTTATGAAACTGCCGGGGGCTTCCGCAATGATGTGATTTTTCCGGGCGGGATGATTCTGGAGGATTCGGGGGAAGTCAAAATTTATTATGGAGCGGCAGACACGTGGGAGTGCCTGGCAACAGCCCATATAGATGATTTGGTTAGACTTTGTCTGGAGAATAACGGGAAATAGACAGGAGGAGTCGGATATGAGTGTTGGAGAGGTAATGCTGCCGGAATCGCGTATCCCGGTCTCGTATGATGTGGATGTCGTTGTTGTCGGGGGAGGCCCGTCCGGTATTGGGGCTGCCATTAGCGCAGCATCGAACGGGGCGAGCACGTTGTTGATCGAACAGAGGGGTTTCCTAGGAGGGATGGGGACCGTGGCGCTTGTCCCTGCTTTCTGCCCATTTACGGATAAGGAAAAGCCGATCATTCGCGGCATCGGCCTTGAGCTGATGGAACGGATGAAGCAGTCATGCAGCGAAGATTTCCGTAAGGAATATGAGCAGACGCTGGATTGGGTTCCTATCGACCCCGAGGTGCTTAAGCGGGTTTATGACGACGCCATTCTGGAGGCGGGGGTGCAGCCGCTCTTCCATACCTTTATCTATGATGTGCTGCGGTCCGAGGATGGGCGGCGTATCGAGGGGATTGCCATCGTCAATAAATCGGGCCGTTCGATGGTCCGGTGCAAATACGTTATCGATGCCACGGGAGATGCCGACGTAGCCGCTATGGCGGGAGTTCCTTTTCAGAAAGGCGGAGATGCCGGCGAGCTTCAACCGGGAAGCATGTGCTATTTGCTGTCTAAGGTGGACCGGCCTAAATTTCTGCAGTACTTGAAGGAGTCCGGGGACACCGGGCAATTGCACAAAACGGTAGAACGGGGAATTGCCGAGGGGCAGCTGCCTGAGGGACGCGCTTCTGTATCGGGGTTCGCCTGGATTGACGACGAATTGGTCGGCGTCAATTTCGGCCATGTATTCGGCGTCGACGGCACCCAAGCCGAGGATTTGACGCGCGGAGCAATCGAAGGGCGCAGGCTGATTCAGCGGCAGCTGGAATTTTTCCGGCGCTCGGTGCCGGGATTTGAGCGGGCGCATCTTGTGGCAAGCGGCGAGCAGCTTGGAATTCGGGAGACACGGCGCATTCAGGGAGACTATGTGCTGACGGTAGAGGATTTCGTGAACGCCCGCTCTTTCCCTGATGATATTGCCCGAAACGCCTATTATATCGATATCCACCTGGCTACCAGCAAGAGCAATATGACCTTCACGCACTTGAAACCAGGAGAGTCTCATGGCGTGCCTTACCGTGTTCTGCTTCCGCTTGGCATCGATAACCTGTGGGTGCCGGGAAGAGCCGCTTCCTCCGACCGCGCGGTGCAAGGCTCGCTCCGGGTGATGCCGAACTGCTTCGCCATGGGTCAGGCTGCGGGTACAGCCGCAGCATTGGCTCTTCGTTCTCCGGGCGCCGGTTCGCGGAGCATTTCCGTAGCGGAGCTGCAGAGCATCCTGCTAGAACAGGGCGCCTGGCTGGGCGAAGCCCATAACGAAGGAAGTTCCATTGCAGATGCCGCGGAGGAGAAGACGCGATGAAATGGCAGGGGCGAAGCTGGGGGACCTTGGGCGACAGCATTACTGCGGCGAACGGCTATCAGCCGCTGGTCAGTGCTGTACTGGGCTTTAGTGCCGTGCGCAATTACGGCCGCGGAGGATGTCCGATGGCTGCAGGGGGCCCCACAGATGAAGGGGCTACAGTGAATATCGGACGCAAGATCGACCCCGGGCTGGACTGCATCACGATTTTCGCAGGCACGAATGACTATCGCCTGGATAAGCCGCTCGGGGAACAGGATGCGAAGGACCCGGACTCGCTAACATTTACCGGAGCCTACAGGACGCTGATCGAGCATATTTTGTCTCAGAATCCCGCCTGCCGCCTGAATTTGTGGACCCCACTGCAGCGTAATAAGGATGGATATGGCATCGATCATCCCAATGGTCTGGGACATCGGCTGGACGACTATGCGGAGGCGGTGCGCCGCCTGGGCCGCAGTTATGCGTTGCCTGTGCTGGACTTGTATGCGGAGAGCGGACTGAACAGACTGACGCTTCCGGCCTTCACGGAGGACGGCCTTCATCCTAACCCGCAGGGACATGCGCGGATCGCCTCGATGGCGATTTCCTTTCTGGAGCGGCTGTAGAATAAATAGAAACGAAGAATCTTAGACACAGCTTGTTTTAAGATGAAGTGAAGCTTGAAGCGACCTAGCAACAGTACGCTAAAGGCTGTAGACACCGTTCGGTATGGAACAGGATCTACAGCCTTTTTTGATTGTATTCCCCACCTGTCCCCTTCCGTCTGCTCCCGTCATTTCCCTGTGACGATCAGCGCCTCTTGCTCCTCATCCATATACACGGTGGCATTGCTCACCATTTCAAGGTCAGACTGGGACAGGCCGCCGTTTTCATGGGCAGAGTACTGCAGAAGGTTATCCCCTCCGTTCTTTTTGAGCGTCCAGTCTCCATATTTTCGGACACGGTAAGTATCCGCTCCTGACTTCCACTCATAAGTTCCTTCACCGAGAAAAGAGACCTCATAACCAAGCAAGGTCAGAATATGCTCGAATCGGTCCACATGATACTCTCCGGTTGCTGCGGAATAGCTCACATTGTTGGCAAACCCAGTGAAGCCCTCGTCCTTGTAAACTTTCCGGACCACATATTCCTTGCCATTGACGATCACTTTTCCAACTTCCTTCAAATGACCATCGATATATCTTAATGATTCCAGGTATTCCGCCATGGTAATCCAGGTGAAGGTATCCGTCTCCCGATCATAGGTCCCATAGTATCCGTCGCTTGTCTCTTCACCGTTTATTTCCACCGGAAGAAGCTCGTAGTTATTGACGTATTTTGCATAGTCCCGTAATACGTCCTCAGCTTTAGCTATAAGCTGTTTCATTTGCACCTCATCTTCCAGAGAAGTGAAGAATTCAATTTCATAAAGAATGTCCCAGTCATTCACCAACTGTTCCGGGGTCACAGACTTTAAGGAGATTCCCTTTTTGCGGTCGACAAAACGGGCATAATACTCACTGTCTTGCGGAATATACTCATCGAGCACGGCCACAGACAGATGCGATGAATTTGTCTTGTAGGCATCCCATCCGATCTCCTCCGGCTGAAAGTGGGCAAGCAATATCTCCGACACAATTTGCTCTTGACCTAGCTCGGCGGCATAATCCCTGACTGCGTAGCCGAAATTGGCTGCATCCCCGCCTTTGGTGTATCCGTAATTGAGGAATTCAAATTTTCTCTCCATACCCCGATCATCTGTGAAAGCAAGAACCCACCGATATCCGGTCCCCCTTAAAGGCAGAGGATCTGCTCTCCACTCGACCTGTTCCTTCTCGACGACCTTGTAGTCACCCAGCGAATAATCGAGATAATCATCAAACTTTCGAATGTAATCTGTCTTGTAATGCTCCGTGCAAGCTGATAACAAAAAGGGGATAAGACACAGCCACACCAGAGCCGCATAACGATTTCGCATGATCATTTCCTCCGCATATCTCCTGTTATATGTCATATGTCTTACATCTTTTCCCATTGTATCAGAAGGGGAGGCTGGGAGGGAATGGGAGATTACACCCCCTTTACCTGTACTCCATACCCTTTACAGAAGATTAACATGCTGATGATACCGCCTTGATGATTGCCTTGTAACATGAGTGACATGTGGGACCGTTCCCAGCTATAGGGACAAATCAGGATTATGGTCGCTGCCGGAGCAGATATTCCGATTGAAGGTATGCTCGGACCAGGGAATTGAACTGGAAGCAGAGGCCGATAACCGGAGGGATATCCAGTAGGGAGGTCAACTACTGCAGAGTCTCTTCGCCGCTGCACTTCAACCGGGCACAAGAAGGTGGCTGCGATCCAGGCGGAAGCTTTCTTTGTAACGATCACATTATGGATAAAGGCTGATTTCTTGCTTCCGGAGAAGTCGGTCTTTTTCGCCTGGACAGAAGTTCATTGCTCAGTAATAGTTCCTGGATGTGTGTTTTTGTGTCTTTTATGGTATCCTGTATTAGTAAATGACTAGTACTGTGGTTGAATTATTGGGGGAATAAGGAATGCTCGTACATGATCGGCATCAACAAATCATTCAATTGATTCATGAGGTCCAGTCGGTCAGGACAACCGAATTAATTCAGAGGTTCGGGGTCTCCTTCGAAACGATTCGAAGGGATCTGGAATACCTGGAGCAGGAAGGTTTCTTAAAAAGGGTGCATGGCGGGGCAACCTTGCCTGTGTCGGATTATCAGAAGGAGCTCCCTTTCACGGTGCGGGAGATGAAGCAGCTTCAAGAGAAACGCGAACTGGCCCAGACCGCCCTCCGCTTCGTCGAGGAAGGCCAGTCATTGTTCTTGGACGTAAGCACCACCAATACCGAATTCGCGAAAGCATTAATGGCTCGCTTTGACCGGTTGACGATCGTAACCAATTCCTTTCCGATCGCATCGCTCCTTATGGGGAAGCCCCAATTCTCGATTATCTTTATCGGGGGAGTGGTTCGCAACTCGGAGCATTGCGTGGTCGGCGATTTTGCCGAATCGTTCGTCTCCCAGTTCCATGCCGATCTTTTTTTTATGAGTGTGAGCGGCATATCCTTGGCCGAAGGTTTGACGGATTACGGTATAGGAGAGATTCAATTAAAGAAGAAAATGCTGGAGCGTTCGCAGAAGGTCATCGTGCTCGCAGACAGCAGCAAGTTGGATACGGTTTCGCTTACGAAGGTATGCGGACTGGATAAGATCGACCGGATTGTGACCGATTGCGGGGCAGGCCGGGATGTCATTGAGAAATATAGGCAGGCCGGAGTCACCATCGATTGCGGCTAAAATTTAGAGCAAAAAGAACCTTTGAAAAAGGTTCTTTTTTTGTTCACATTTAAATTGACAGCGGGAAAGTCTCATGCTAATATCGAAATCAAGTAAAAATGTGTGTTTGTAAGTGTTTATGTGTTAAATGTTGTGTTTGTAGGGAGAGAATGAAATGATTTCACTTGCGGTTTTATTGGTACTGGGCTCTGGCATGGCACACGCGGTATGGAACACGCTGGCAAAGCAGAGCGAGAATAAGCAGTTGTTCCTGTTTATGATTTATGTTCCCGCCACATTGGTGCTCTTACCGGGCTTCATTAAAGAAATGGTTGCTGCACGTCCGCCTTGGCAGGGCTATCTGCTGCTATTCCTGTCCTTGCTTATTCAGGCGGGATACGCTCATTTCTTGTCCAAGTCCTTAACCTATGGAGACCTGTCCCAGGTATACCCCATGATGAGGGGAATATCGACATTTCTGCTGCCCTTGTCCGGGGTCCTTCTCTTGAACGAGCAGTTGACGGGATGGGGATGGCTGGGGCTCGGACTGATCGCCATCGGATTCTTTCTGACAAGCGGCCTCTCGTTGAGAAAGCACGGATTGGATGTCCCAAGAATGGTGCTTTTTTATACCGTAGCCGTGGGAATCTGCACGATGTCTTATGTGATGGTGGACAAAGTGAATCTCCAGTATTTCTCGCCGACTTTGCTTCTGGAGATATCTAACATCGGATTTATGCTGGGGCTGGTTCCCTCGATCCGCTTCAGCGAAGTGCGATGGGGAAAAGAGCTTAAGGAGCACGGAAAATTGCTTGCGGCGGGCTCGATACTTTCGCCGGGGTCGTATTTATTGTTCTTATTTGCCATGAGTATGTCGCCATTGATATACGTTGCTCCGCTGCGGGAGATTGGAACCGTATTCGGCACCTTGATAGGAGTGCTGTTCCTGAAGGAAGGAAAGGGGGTTTTGCGCATCGTATCGGCCGGCATCATCTTCGCCGGCATCTTACTTGTAGGTATTTTGGGACTATAAAGATTAGGGGGGAGACTATGAATTTGAGAAAGTTGGGTGAGCCTCAGGCTTATTTATTTATCCTGCCTGCGTTAGTGCCCTATGTAATCTTCTGGCTTGCTCCGATGGTTTATGTTGTGTACTTGAGCTTTGTGGATTGGGATTTCATGAATCCGGTGAAGACTTTTGTTGGCTGGGAGAACTACAGCCGTCTTCTGACCGATGCAAAATTTTATCAAGCTCTGACGACGACTTGCTTATTTGCGCTCGGCAATGTTCTGCCAAGTCTTGTCGGCGGGCTGTTCCTTGCATTGCTGCTCAACCGGAAGCTTAGGGGGATGGCCTTTTTCCGGACAGTAATATTTCTTCCATGGGTTACGCCGACGGTTGCTGTATCCATCGTATGGTCGTGGATCTATGAACCGAGGGTGGGACTCGCCAACGCTATACTCGGATGGTTCGGGGCAGGAGGGCTGGAGTGGACCAAAAGCCCGGATACCGCCTTGATTTCCATTTTGATCGTTACCATCTGGAAAGGGCTGGGCTGGACGATGATGTTCTACTTGGTAGCCCTTCAGAATATTCCGGAATCTCTGCATGAAGCGGCGATGATCGAAGGGGCGAATCGGCGTCAAAGGTTGATGCATATCACGCTGCCGCTCATTTCTCCCACCACCTTTTTCCTGTTCCTGATTACGACGATAGACTCTATCCAGGCCTACGATCAGATCAATGTACTGACGCAAGGAGGACCGTCGGGATCTACGAGAACCTTGCTGTATCTCTTTTATGAATCCGCTTTCGAGAGGTTCGAAATCGGCGAGGCGTCTGCCGTAGCCATTGTCCTTATCCTGTTGCTCGCTATGATCTCCTTGGTGTCGCTCTATGTCTCCAGACGCCGTATCCACTATTTATAAAACGAATGGAGGTGAACATCTATGCTACATCGCATCAAATCATGGCCTTCCCATGTATTGCTGTACATCACGGTCGGATTTATAAGCATAATGATGGCCTTCCCCTTTTTCTGGATGTTCAGCAGCTCCCTTAAGACCAATGACGAAATCTGGAGCGTGCCGCCAGTCTTATGGCCGGCGGAGGCGAAGTGGGGCAACTTTTTGGAAGCCTGGCAAGCGGCGCCCTTCGGCTTATATTTATTCAATAGTGTATTCGTGGCTGCCGCTGTCGTTATCATTCAGCTGATCAATTCATCCATGATGAGCTACGCGTTAACCCATATGCGCTTCGCGCTGAAACACGTGCTTATGGCGGTCATCATGGTCACTTATATGCTTCCGGTGTCCTCCACTTATTTATCAGGGTATGTCATCCTGTCCCGAATGGGGCTGCTGGATAGCTACACAGGCTTGATTTTATCCAATTCGATCACGATTTTTGGGATTTTCCTCTTAAGGCAAGCATTCCAGCAGATACCGAAGGAATTGCTCGAAGCGGCGAAGATCGATGGAAGCGGACACTTGCGCATCTTATGGGCTATTATGATACCGC
Organism: Paenibacillus brevis; assembly: GCF_018919145.1. GTDB lineage: Bacteria > Bacillota > Bacilli > Paenibacillales > Paenibacillaceae > Fontibacillus > Fontibacillus brevis. The sequence goes on along the minus strand of NZ_JAHLQJ010000001.1, from coordinate 346,870 downwards.
TTTCCCGCTCGACCTTGATTGTTATGACACTGCTGTCCTTCATCGGACAATACAATAACTATTTCTGGCCGATGCTGATCACGAAGAATCCCGACCTGCAGCTTGTATCGGCGGGCCTTAGAAGCTTCTTTGTTGAAGGGGGAGCTTATGGAATGAAGTGGCCGCTAATTATGGCTGCGAGCACATTCACCATCATTCCGCTGGTGATCTTGTTCTTCGCCGCGCAGAAATGGATTATCAAGGGGGTGAGCAACGCACAAAGCGTGAACAAAGGGTAGCTGCAAAGCTTAAAGAAGATATTCAATTTCAAGGAGGTCATCCGGTTGAAAAAGAATGAAACGGCGAAAATTCAGACAATTCTTGAGGATACGCGCAAGAGACGATCGCGGAGGAACAGCTTTGCAGTCCTGATCATCGCGTTGCTGCTGATCACGGCCTGTGGATCAAACGGGGGATCGAATGGAAGCGGCAATGAGAATGCAACGGGCACCGCTGAGAATGGCGGCATTACCTCTGCTAAGGTACCGGTAACGATCGAGTTCTGGTACGGGCTCGGCGGCACGCTGGGTGAGAATATGCAATTATTGATCGATAAATTTAATGCATCGCAGAATGAGGTTATTGTGAAGCCGATCGTCCAGGCGAGTTATCCTGAGACGGAGCAAAAGCTGCAAGCGGCTATTGCGTCGGGCAAAGTCCCCGCAGCCGTCTTGTCATCGAACCATGATTGGGCAAGCAAAGGATACTTCGCGCAGATCGATGAGTTTATTGCCCAGGACTCCTCCTTCAATAAGGAGGATGTCATTCCGACGTTCCTGGAGCAAGGGCAGATCGACGGGAAGCAATATTTCTTGCCGTTGTATGGAACTACCCAAGTTATGTATTATCGCAAGGACGCGCTGGAGAAGCATGGATACAAGCCCGAGAATCTTGGCACTTGGGAGGCGCTGGCTGAAGCTGCCGCTAAGATGACGGTAAGAGAAGGAGACCAGACGACGTTCTATGGTTGGGAACCGATGTATGATGCTGGTAACATGATTGACGCAGCGCTAGGCAAGGGTGGAAGCTTCCTAAGCGAGGACGGCAAGACCGTCATGATTGATTCGCCGGAGTGGGTCGAGACTTGGGAGTTGTTCCGCAAGTGGATCCATGACGATCAGATCATGCGCATCCATTACGGCGGGCAAGGCTGGGAGTACTGGTATAAGACGATCGACGATGTCATGAAGGGCAATGCTGCAGGGTATACGGGGTCCAGCGGTGACCAAGGGGATCTGGACTTTTCTATCGTCAGCGCTATGGAGCAGCCAGGGTGGGAAGGCCACGGCAAGGGCAAGCCTGTCGCTTCCGCGATCATGGCAGGCATTCCCGCCATGGCGAGTCCGGAGCAGCAGCAAGCTGCGTTCAAATGGTTCAGTTACTTCATGAATACGGAGAACACAGCGTCCTGGTCGATTCAAACCGGATATATCGCGGTTCGCGAATCGGCGCTGGATAATCCGGAGTTTGTGGCACACAGTGAGAGCCACCCGCAGATTATGGTGCCGCTGCAGCAAGCTACCCATGCTTCCGCACCGTTCATTGACCCGACGGGAGGCAAAATTTACGATGCCCTCAATATCGCGGCGGATAGAGTGCAAATCGAGAACGTGTCTGCAGCCGATGCGCTGAAGGAAGCGAAGGAGAACGCTCAGAGCGAGTTGGATAGATTGAAATAAACCGGCGGACACGCGCCGTTGGTGATTAGGCGACATTCGTACTGAAGGAGGAAGTAGAGCTTGAAAACTTGGAACGAAGAAGGAAACCGGAAGGATAACGTATTGCTCCAATTCCAGGTGATCACCGATACGCATGTGATGGCAGACTCCGGGCATACGCATAATCTTCATTTAGTTGCGGCGCTGGAGGACATTAAGCAAATGGCGCCGGACAGCGACGGCATTATGCATGTTGGCGATATTACCGACCATGGTCATGCGGAGGAATATACGGAATTTCTTAGAATATGGCGGGAGCACGGGACGGGGTTGCCGGTCAGCTATTTCGCATCGGGCAATCACGATGTCGGCCAGGGTCATTGGCCTACGCGATTGGAAGCTTATCTGAATGCCATGAATATGAGCGGACCGTATCACGATCATTGGGTGAACGGGTATCATTTTATCTTCTTGGGTACCGAGCAGGGACTGGAGCTGTTTGCCCATTTGTCGGAAGCCCAGCTGTCGTGGCTCGATGCCAAGCTGACTGAGGGAGAGGACCCGGCACGCCCGGCCTTCATCTTCCTGCATCAGCCTCTCAAAGACACGGTCGCCGGATCTTACGAATCTCAGCAGTGGTACGGCGTTACCCAGGATGAAGAGCTTAAGGAAGTGCTGTCCAGGCACCCGAACGCATTTCTGTTCACCGGACATACGCACTGGGAGCTGGAAGCTGGGCATACGATGTTCGACGAACAACAACGGCTGCCTTATATGTTTAATGCGGCATCCGTTGCGTACTTGTGGACGGATGAAGACGAGCATAAGGATGGAAGCCAAGGGCTATTCGTCGAGGTCTACACAGACCGCGTGATCGTCAGAGGGCGTGATTTCGCTTCAGGCGAGTGGCTGGAGAATGCCCGGTTTGAATGCAGGATTCCTAAACAATCAGCATTCTAAGATTCATTTTGAGAATAGAATTCACTTCTGCAAAAACGAGCCTGAGGGATCCCCTCAGGCTCGTAGACTATCTATTTATACACTCTGATTTCAATGACCTCCGCATGCTTCGATCCGTTTGTCTCCTCTACGGTCAGCCGGAGCGCCTTGGCCTGAACGGCGGCCTCCAGACGGTGAACCCGCTTTCGACGTCGATTGCCGGATTCAGCGATCAGCGTCTGCCAATTCCCGGCGGCGTCCTGCGCCTCGATCCGATAGGCCTTGACGAGCTCAGGCAGAATTTCGAATGGCGTTCGGTGATGGTGCAGGTTGATCAGATCCTCATTGACATCGTCGTTAAAGATCAAATGGACCTCCCGCACGGTCTGTTCATTCTCCCACTCTAGCGTTAGCCAAGGCTCGGTATCTAGTGTCATCGGCTCTGACAGCCACAAATGCGGACCGCCGTAAGGCCGCTTGAAGCCGTCTGCGATATGCCCGGGGCGGTAGGCGTTCGTCTGGAAATCCGTACGGAAGCAGAAGGCCTTGCGTACGAGCCGCTTCGTGCTCCATTCCACCACGGGCTGGCTGTCGTCATGATCCTCCAGATCTTTAGATACGCCGTAGCCATGCCCTCGCTCGAAGGCGAGGAGCCCGGTCAGCGGGGTGTGAGAGAGGTACAGACAAACGTCCGGGTTGCTCCGCACGACGATAAACGCGTTCTGTGCCTCGGCCGGAGTCCAGTCCAGCAAGACAGGCAACCACTGCTTCGCACCCTGGGCCACGGTCAGGGTCGTCCGATACTCCAGGACGGCGGGTACGTAATTTTCGGGACGCCCGGTACTCCACACCTCGACCGTGAGTTCTGTCGGCTGGGAGGCGTCAAGCAGCCAGTCGATGCTGCCGGCGATGCCGGGATCGGCGGGAAGGAGTATGGCGATATCGCGTTCCAAAGGGTAGGCCTCATCGGGCGATTCCACCGCCAGTCCGGACAGGAAGGAGGAGGCGCAGATCTTGGCCTTCCGCGCCAGGTCCTCGGCGTCTTCATTCTCCAGGCCGAGCACGGAAGCATCCTGCCGCAGCAGCGTTTGCAGCAGCAGAGCGCTATGCCTGCGCGACAGCTCCCGGGGCGTAACGCCCTTGTCTGCGCACAGCGCGGCTGCAGTTCCGGCGGCTTCGCCCATCACGGCGCAGGTGGCCATGACCCGCGTCGTGCCGAAGGCCACGTGCGTCGCGCTGATGTTGCGGCCCGCGAGCAGCAGATTGGACACGTTCACGGAATATAGCGACCTGAACGGAATGTGGTAGTTGCCGTCTGCGTGCAGATGCTTCGAGCCGCTCTCCTCGGCATACATGCCTTGCGGCGGATGCAGGTCGATCGACCAGCCGCCAAAGGCGACCCGGTCCTCGAACGGCTTCTGGGCGAGAATATCGTTCTGCGTGAGAACGTAGTCGCCGATGAACCGGCGGTATTCCCGCTTGCCGGGGATGGAACCGATCCACTCCAGCGTCAGGTTGTCGGCCTCCCATTGTCCCGAGTTCTTAATGTAATCCCAAATTCCGTAAATAACAGCCCACAGTTCGTCGCGGATCCGTTCATTGTCGTGAACGGTATCCAGCTCTCCGCCCCATTCGATCCACCAGTAATGGCAGCCCGAATCGCCGCTGCGGATGACCCGGTTTAGCGGAATCGGCGTCTTCGCTATATCTTTAGCGAAGGAGGGAGGAACGAATCTGACCGGATGGCCGGCGTCCTTCGTATAGAAGAGCAGGGTGCTGCCAAGCGTAATCCCGTCCGCCGCCTCAGGCGCCCATGCTTCACCGTATTCGTGCCGGGCTTCCCTTCCGATCCTGTACTTGGCTCCGGCCAGGAAGCCGATCAGCCCGTCTCCGGTGCAATCCAGGAATACTGGGCTCTCAAATCGGATGCGCCGCTCCGACCCCATCATCCAGCCCGTCACTGACCGGACCCGACGCTCCTCCTCCGCACCTTCGGCGTCCACCTCGTGCACATCGGTGTTCAGATAGAGCGTAATGTTCGGTTCCGCCAGCACCGTCTCCAATACAACCAGATCCCACAGATAAGGATTGCCGTCAGGATTGCGGTACTGGTTCTCCACGAACATTTCACCCATAATGCCGGTTTCGCGGGCATACCGATTCGTGCCGTGGGCGGTAGCTCCGCATACCCAGACGCGCACCTCGCTGCTGGAGTTGCCGCCAAGCACCGGGCGGTTTTGCACGAGCGCCACCTTTTTGCCCAGCCTCGCTGCGGCAACGGCAGCGCAGACACCGGCCAGCCCTCCCCCAACGACGGTAATGTCATGATGCACGGTTTCATTTCTCATCGGATTTGCTTACCCCTTTCGATTGGATAGATAGTTACATACATGGCTAGATGGAGATATAGAACTTTAAAAAACGTGAAAATGAAGGTCAGCCTTTCACTGCCGAGCTGGATACTCCTTGAATGATGTAGTTCTGGCCGATCAGGAACACGAGAATCATCGGGATGATGCCGGCCGTCGCGGCCGCCATCATGCCGTTGTAATCGACGGTGTTTTCCAGGATGAAGTTCTGCAGGCCGAGCGGGACGGTGTAAAGATCCTGGTCGATCAGGAATACCAGCGCGTTCTCGTAATCGTTCCAATGCCAGGAGAAATCGATGATCGCCAGCGTGGCCAGCGCCGGCTTGGCCAGCGGCAGGATCAGCTGGAAGAAGATGCGGAAGTGCCCCGCGCCGTCGATGAAGGCCGCTTCGGATATTTCATGCGGTACGGAAAGGAAAAACTGCCGCATCATAAACACGCCGAAAATTGTGAACATTCCGGGTAAAATTAGCGCCAAGTGCGTGTTGTAAATTCCTGCCCAGTCGAACATGATGAACTTGGGGACGAACAGCACCTGAGGCGGAACCATCATCATCGAGAGATACACCATGAACATGGCGTTCCGCCCCTTGAACTCGATCCGCGAAAATCCGTAAGCGGCCAGGGAAGACAGCAGCACGGCTCCGGTAACGCTGATCAGCGATATTTTCAAAGAATTCAAATAATAATGAGTGAAGCTGTTCGGCCCGGTCCATACCTTGATATGGTGCTCCCAGTTGAAGTCGGCGGGAATCCAGCTGATGGGGAATTGAAATACCTCCGCCGGAGTCTTGAACGAGGTGCTGATCATCCATAGGAACGGAACGATCATCAGCACCCCGAAGAAGAGCATGAGGCAGGTGACGGCGATTTTGGTGACGGATGTCGATTGCATGCTTTTTCCTCCTTATGAGCAGCTCCTAGTAATGGACCCAACGTTTTTGTCCGATCCACTGGATGACGGTGAAGATCAGGATGACCAGGAACAGCGCCCAGGAAATCGCCGAGGCATACCCCATCTCGTAATAGCGGAAGGCGTTCTGATAGATGAACAAGGACAGCACGGTGGTGCTGTTTCCGGGACCGCCCTGGGTTATTGCTTGAATGATCCCGAACTGCTTGATCGTCATGATCAGGCCGGTCACGAGCAGCAGGAACGTGGTCGGGCTGACCAGCGGCCAGACGACATTGCGGATCGTTTGCCAGGTTCGGGCTCCGTCGATTTTGGCGGCTTCCAGCAGCTCTCCGGAGATTTCCTGCAAGGCGGCCAGGTAGATAATCATGTTGTAGCCTAGCATGAACCAGATCCAAATGATATCGATGGCAAACATGGATGTTTCCGTGGTTGCCAGCCAACCCGGCGGATGGGCGATGCCGATCGACCGCAGCAGGCCGTTGATCGGTCCGTTCGTCGGCTGGAACAGCAGCATCCAGACGAAGGCAACGGCGACGCCGCTGGTGATGTAAGGCATGAAATACAGGGCGCGCAGCAGCTTCTTCAAATGCACGGAGCGGTTCAGGATCACCGCGACGACAAAGGCCAATCCGATAGACACCGGCACCGACAGCAGGAAGATCAGGGTGTTTTTCAGCGCGATATAGAACACTTCGTCTCCGAGCATCCTTTGAATATTGGCCAGTCCAATGAACCGGGGGTTCGGCTTCATGAACTTGTAATCCGTAAACATCAGATAAAACGAGTACATCGCCGGCAAAATAAAAAATAGCAGCACACCGATCATGTTCGGCCCGATAAAGACATATCCCAGCATCTGCTGCCTTTTCATCCATGATGTTTTCACATGGCTCCACTCCTCTTGGTCTTAAAAGTTCGGTTGCATCCCCAGCATAACAAGAGGGAGCCTCCGCTTTTAAGGAACAAAACCATCGACCTCATGCTACAGAAGTATGCAATTCCCGGAAGGATAACGAATGGGAGGAGAGACAACAGATTTGTTCTATTCTCTCGTCGTCTTGTCGGCCGTTCCCCTGCAAGCATCGCTTAACAATAAAAAGGATGTCCGCCAGATCCTGAGATCTTGGGACACCCTACTGGAGATCCTAATCGAATTGAAAGCCTTCCGAATCTAATCCGGCTAGTTCTGCTTCAGGAACTCATTGTGCCGTTTAACCATGGCTTGCACGGTCTGATCGGCGCTTTGATTGCCGAGGAAGAACTTTTCGTATTCCTGAGAACGCATATCCACCATTTCCTGAGGAAGCTTGCGGACGAATGTCGGCGCTTTATTTCCGTACAGGACGAATTCCAGCGATTCCTGGTCATACGTATCCGCATACTCGCCGAGCAGGCTCTTGATCGCGGCTTCCTGGTCGACCGCTCCGGAAGCGGGCAGCCGGCCGCCGGCTGCCATCGGCATCATGCCTTCGTCGGCGTACCACTTGAGGAATTCCCAGGCGGCTTCCGTATTCTTGGAATTGGCATTGATCGAAATGAAGTCGCCTACACCGCCGCTGGTGATAAAGTCTTCTTCATTCTCGGTCAACCGCGGCACGGGGGCAAATGCGATTGTGAAATCGCGGGGAAAGTCCTTCATATTATTGGAGCTGCGGATCAGCCATTCCCCAATGTTGATCATGGCCGCTTCGCCGCCCAGAAACATATTTTCCACCGGCATTTTGGAAGTCAATTGCTCGCCGAGCGGAGGCGTCGTCTGATCGTCCTTCATCATGGCGTTCATCGTCTCCAGCCATTTAAGCACGAGAGGGTGATCCATGTTGGAGGTGCCGTCCTCTTTGACATAGCCGTTCTTCTCCAGAACAGAATCCATCGGGTCGGCAAAGGGCTCCATGTGCTGGACCAGTCCGTATTTGAATCCGGCGTCCTTCAGTTTCTTAGCGTATTCCTTGGCCTCGTCCCAAGTCCAGGCTTTAGGCACCTCAAGTCCTGCGGCATCCAGCGCATCCTTATTGAGCGCGAAGAACTGTACGTTTTTCTTGGTTGGAATGCCGTAGTATTTGCCGTCAATTTTCCATGTCTCCGCGTTCGAACCTATTTTTTCGTCAATATCATAGTCGGAAAAAGAGCTCAAATCGAGCGCCGCGCCGGATTCGACCCGTTTCGCCGTCTGGGTCACCGTGTAATTGACGAACAGATCGACGGACTGGCCTGTAGCCAGCGCTGTATCGAGCTTCAGGTTTCCGTCGTCATCATTGACGAAGCGCACATATTCTACCTGAACATCGGGATGCTCCGCGTTCCAGGCATCCACCACCGCCTGCGGCCCAGCTTCAGGCGGAACTCCGCCCCACATCGTCAGCTTGATAGCCTTGTTTGATGAAGGCGCTTTCGAATCATTGTTCGCCGCTCCCTGATTGCCTTGAGCCTCTTTGCCGTTATTGCCGCCGCAGCCGGCCAACAGGCCGATCAGCAATGTGCATAACAGCAGTGCAGCCCATCCTTTTTTGTTTCCCATGGGTAAAGACCTCCCTATTTCGTTGATGGTTGAATCCTCCCCATCGTAGCAGGCAACGGGAGCGGAATTGAACATACATATCCCTTCAGATCACGGAACAAAACGATGCATTTGTATGCTTGGATTGGGGGTCTTAAGGAACGTTGATTTCTTCTATCTGGCCGTTTTGTTCCATTGTCTGTATTTGCTCGGCGTTTGCTGGGTCAAGCGCTTAAAGATTTTGATGAAGTAATTGTCGTTAACGAAGCCTACCCGGTGGCCGATTTCGTGAACCGGCAATTCGGTGTGGATCAGATACTCCTTGGCCTTTTCTACACGGATTTCATGCAAATAGTGGATCAGCGTCAGCCCGGTTTTTTTCTTGAACAAGGCACTGACGTAGTTCTCGCCCATCATTACGTATTGAGCCATCGATTTCACGGTAATGTCCTGCGAATAGTTTTCGGAAATATACTGTATGATCTTGTATACTTCCGGATGTGAGATGGCTGCTTCGCCAACCTTAGGACCGCGGCTTTGGACATCCGCCGCCCTGTTGCCGCCTTCATACGCGCGATACTCCGGAGAGTCTTCACTTATCCATATCGAAGAGGGCAACTGACGAAGCTGCTGCTCTTCCGCAACAAGGCGGTCCGTCGGCGAACCAGCTGTCTGCCCCCCTACGCCCGTTCTGTCTCTGGCGAGCTCCGCGCTTACTTTGCGCAGCGTATCCCGCAGAGAATTCACGCTCATCGACAGCTTAAGAATATAGTTGGAGGCACCATACTCCATCGCCTGCCGTACGTACTCGAATTCGCCGATACAGGTCAGCATGATGAAGCGGGAGCGATAACCTTCCTCCCGGGTCCGCCGGAGCAGCTCTACCCCGTCCATTTCCGGCATCACGATGTCCGCGAGCACCAAATCAGGCGGATCGCGGCGGATCATGACGAGCGCCTCGCTTCCGTTGCCGGCCTCGCCCATCACGGTAAACCCAAGCTCCTCCCAGGCGATAATTTCACGCACGGATTCGCGCACGAACACTTCGTCTTCCACAAGTAATACCTTCCACATATTACCGCCCTCCCGAGGATTCGTCTGCCGAACTTCCGTCCGGCGGCAGCGCCGTCAGGCGAGACGCCTCTGCAAGTCTGATGTCCTGGCTCCTGGCATATGGCTTGGACAATAAGAAAGGAATTGTAAACCGGATCAGCGTCCCCTGATCCGAGGAGGCGATCTCCATCCGGCCGTCTTCCTTAAAAAGCAGGCGAAGCCGCTCTCTGACATTGTCGAGGCCGATGCCCGGCCGCTTTCGCGTCTTCTTCATCTGTGCTGATCGCTTCATGCCGATGCCGTTGTCCTTAATTTCCACCACCAGCCTGGACGGTCCCTCCCGGCGAACGGTAATTTCGATCAGGCCATTACCGGTAAGATGGCTTACGCCATGCAAAATAGCATTTTCAACCAGCGGCTGCAGGCTTAGCTTCGGCACCAATGCAAACAGGATATCCTCGTCGAAATCGTATGTCACTTCAAAGCCGCGGTTGTGACGGATTTGCTGAATATGGACATAGGCCTGCACCAACTCGATTTCGTCCTGGAGGTGAACCAGATCTTTTTCCGAATTCAGACTGGCTTCCAGCAGCTTACCCAGGGACAAGGTGATGTCGGTGATATCATCGTTGCCCTGGCGGATCGCGCTCCATTTGATTGTGTTTAACGTATTTAATAGAAAATGCGGATTCATCTGCGCTAGCAGCATATGGAAGTGCACCGCTTCCTTCTGCCTTTCCTCCGCCTTCAGGCGTTGAATCAACACATCCATGTCGTCTAGCATCACGTTGAAGGTCCTCGTCAGCTCCAGAATTTCGCCTCGGAATTTCCGTTCAGGCAGCCGGATTTTCAGGCTTTTGCGGACAACTGCCTTCATCTTATTCTGCAAATGGGACAGTGGACGGGTGATCGTCGCGGCGATCAGAAACGTCATGACCAAGAAGGCGCCCATCAGAAGAAAGAACGTCGTAAAATACTGCCGTTTCAAGGCGTTGATCTCGTTGAATAAAATCGGCAGCGGGATCCGGTTGACAATGTACCAATCCAGGGATTCCACATAGATATAGTTGACCAGGGAATTGGAATCCTTGTCGATGAAATACTGACGGTCCGGCCGGCTTGCGATTTCCGCCATGACTTTCTCGGGCAGAACAGCATCCGGGACCGATTTGGATATCTCTTCTCCCGCGCGCGTAATCAAAAAATATTGCTGCTGCAGGTCTGATTGATTATGAACAGAGCGCAGCCAGGAGGAGTAATCGATGCTGATCCGGGCCAATCCGTAGGGCCGGTTTTGGCTGTCGATCAAATACGAGTACAAGGATAAAAGATACGTGCTTGTGGAGACATCCCGCAGCACATAGTTAGGATCATTGGGAACCCAATGATAGGCATGGGCGTTCATGGCCCGCTGATCAAATCCGGGAAGATCCCGAAGTTCGCTGTACACGAGAGAATTTCTGGGCGGGTAGGATGTGTATGCGTTTTCATCAAGGTCCAGTATCATGAAATATACGGAGGGATTATACAGAAAAAAGCTATTGTTCAGGTTCATGAATATATTTTCCATGATCCGTTTGTTCTGAATGGCATCGTGCTGCTCCGGGGAGCGAAGCACGGATTTCACCGTGTCATCCTGCTTTAGGAAAATGAGCGTTTTGAAGGCGATACCCATCTGATCTTCCAAGGTGCGGTACATTTGCTCCAACTGGGAATGGCTTTGCTGGCTGATCTTTTGCTGAACCAGGGTTTCGATGCGCTGATAGTTATAAAAGTTCAGGGCGCAGAAGGGCAGAAGAATCAAACAGACGAAAGCCATGAATAGGCGGTACTTCAGCTTCTGCGGAATCAGGTAACGTATGAATCCAGCCATGCGGGCATGCCTCCAATGCTGCTGCGGATGTCTTTTCCTAAAATTATAGCATAGAAAATTTACCGCAAAGGGCCTGGCGGAAATTGCATGGTTTTGTTGCAACGGAGGGAAGAAGAAGAGAGGGGCTGTGTAGATTTGTTCTATTTTAGCAGTGATGAAACACTGTCAGTGACCCTTGACAAAAGGTGGAAATATGATACGATTTAACCGACAGACAGTCGGTCTATGTATAGAGAGGTGATCTGTATGCGAGTAGTAAAAGAAGCGGAAGAACGCAAAAATGAAATTTTGGATGCGGCGGATGAGCTCTTCGGTCAGAAAGGCTTTGACGGCACCAGCACTAACGATATTCTCCAGAAGGTCGGTATTGCACGGGGAACGCTGTATTATCATTTCAAGTCGAAGGAAGATATTATGGACGCGCTGATTGAGCGGTACAATGTCCGGATGCTGGGGGCAGCGAAGGAGATCGCCGCGGACCGGAGCATTCCGGTCATCGAGCGGGTAATTCGTACGGTCATGGCGTTGAACCTCAGCAGCGGCGGAAGCGGCGAAGAAATAATGGAGCATATTCACAAACCGCAGAACGCATTGATGCATCAGAAGATCCACAAGAGTATCATTGCCGGTGTCACGCCGATTTTAACGGAGATCGTCCGTGAAGGTATTGAGCAAGGGCTGTTCGAGACCCCATTTCCCTACGAGTGCATGGAGATGGCAATCATTTATGCCAATACCGTATTTGATGATGATTTTGTACCGATGACGGATGAGGAGCGCATGCAGCGAGTGTTGGCATTTATCTCGAACCTGGAGCGGATGCTTGGTGCGCAAAGCGGCAGCCTGATGGAGGTCATGCAGATGTTTGGCGGAGGTGAAGCGGAGGGTCATGAATAACAAGCCGGGTGCATCCTTCGGGAAATTTGTTCTGCTTTGGTCCGGGCAACTGATCTCATCGATCGGCAGCGGACTTACTTCATTTGGATTAGGTATTTACGTGTTTCAGCAGACGGGGCAGGCTTCGGCCATGGCCCTGGTGACCTTGCTTGCCTTTCTGCCGTCGCTGCTGCTAAGTGCCTTTGCAGGTGTGCTTGCGGACCGTTATGACCGGCGGCTGCTTATGGTTGCTGGTGACGGTCTTTCTGCACTAGGACTGGTATTCATTCTCTTGTGCATGCTTGGCGGGGAGGCGCAGCTATGGCAGATTTGCGCAGGCGTGACGATCAGCTCAGTATTCTCTTCTTTACTTGAGCCTGCCTATAAGGCTACCGTGACGGACCTGCTTACGGAGGAGGAATACACAAAGGCAAGCGGTCTGGTTCAGGTGGCGGGCTCGGCCAAATTCCTGATCTCGCCGATCATCGCCGGCTTGCTGCTCTCCGTAGCGGATATTACGCTGCTGCTGATTCTGGATATTGCCACGATTGTTGTTACTGTCGTAACGACGCTTGTTGTGCGCAGCCGGCTTGCCTCGAAGCCCTATGAGCAGACGCCTTCCTTTGCTCGGGAATTGAAGGAGGGATGGAATGCAGTTGCGGGGAATAGAGGTGTGCTGATGCTGGTGATGATGATCTCTTTGTTGACCTTTTTCATGGGCTTTATTGAGACCCTGTTCATCCCGATGCTGCTTGCCTTTACGGACAGCGCCGTAGTAGGTACGCTGGAGACTGTCGTGGCTTCAGGCATGCTTGTCTCCAGTGCGATACTAGGTTTTCTTCCGATCAAGAAAAATTACGTCAATATTCTCTCCTTCTCCTTATTCGGGATCGGCCTATTCATGGCGGCATTCGGCTTTCGGGAGAACCTTGTTCTGATTGCTGTCTCCGGGTTTTTCTTTTTCGCTATGCTGCCTTATGCCAATGCCAGTCTGGATTATTTGATTCGCATAAATATGGAGCCCTCTGTGCAGGGCAGAGGTTGGGCGATGATCGGTGTCCTGTCCCAGGTGGGGTTCGTGGCAGCCTATGCTTTGTCTGGCGTACTGGCAGACTATGTATTTACGCCGCTATTGGTAGAGGGCGGAGCACTTGCCGGAAGCGTGGGCAGGATCATCGGTACGGGCAGCGGCAGAGGCACGGGCCTTCTGATTATTCTTGCAGGAGTGCTGCTATGCGTTACCTCGGTCTTTTTGTATCGGCTCAAATCAGTTAGGAAGTTGGAATGGAGGTGACCCATGTATTACAGAATGATTCGAAATGACCTGTCCAGGAGTAAGCTGATCACGATGACCACCTTGATCTTTGTAGCGGCGGCGGCGATGCTGGTGTCGCTGGCGGCGATGCTCACCGTGAATCTGACCGGGGCGATCGATACGCTGATGGTCAAGGCGAAGACACCCCACTTTATGCAGATGCATACAGGAGAACTGGATATGAAGCGCCTGTCGGCATTTGCAGAGCAAAATGACGAGGTTGATGACTACCAGGTGTTGGAGTTTCTCAATATGGATGGTGCTAAAGTAACCCTGGGCGGTCAATCGCTGGTAGATCAGGTTCAGGATATCGGATTTAGCGTCCAGAGCAAAGCCTTCGATTATTTGCTGGATCTCAATGGCCATGCCATTCAGGCAGAGGAAGGGGAGCTATATGTCCCGCTGACTTATATGAAGGACAATACGACCCGGATTGGAGACACGGCTGTCATTGGTGAAAGGACCTTGACGGTCGCTGGATTTCTCCGCGATTCGCAGATGAATTCCACGCTTGCCTCCTCCAAGCGGTTTCTCGTCAGCGCCAAGGATTATGCGGAGCTCCAAAGCCAGGGGAGCGTAGAGTATCTGATCGAGTTCAGATTGAAGAATCTGTCGGCGCTCGGCGCTTTCGAGGCGGCCTATGCTGCCGCAGGATTGGAGGCGAACGGACCGGCAATCACCTATCCGTTGTTCCGGATGATCAACGCCATTTCCGACGGCATGATGATTGGAGTCATTTTGCTTGTGAGCCTGTTTGTCGTTGCAATTGCCCTGATGTGCATCCGATTTACGCTGTTGGCCAAGATCGAGGACGACTATCGTGAAATCGGGGTGATGAAGGCGATCGGACTGCGCGTGCAGGACATCAAGAGAATATACGTGGCCAAATATGCAGTGATTGCGGCCGCAGGAAGTCTGCTCGGCTTTGTACTCTCTCTAGGATTTCAGGGCCTGCTGCTCGAAAATATTCGTCTCTACATGGGGGAGAGCGATCAGGCCTCGCTTGGCGCCGTCTTCGGTATCATCGGCATCCTGCTTGTGTTCCTTGCCATTATGGCCTACGTGAACGGTGTGCTTAGACGGTTCCGGCGTATTTCTCCGGCAGAAGCTATCCGCTTCGGCACTGCCCAGCAGAAGGTCTCAGGTACGGGGAGTCTTCGCTTGAGCAGAAGCGGGTGGTTGAATACGAATGTATTTCTTGGGATCAAGGATGTGCTGAGCAGGAAAAAGCTCTATGCCACGATGCTTGCTGTGCTGGTGATCTCGGCCTTCATCATGATTGTTCCGCAAAACCTGCACGCTACGATCTCCTCCAAGGACTTCATTCAATATATGGGTATCGGCGATGCTGATCTGCGTATTGACCTCCGGCAGACCGGCCACATATCTGAGCAAGCTGCAGAAATCACGGATGTGCTGGAGGCAGATAGCGCGATTCTGAACTATGTGATGCTGACAACCAAGAGCTTTCCCGTCAAGCTGGAGAATGGCTCGGAGGAGAGGCTGAAAATCGAGCTCGGCGATCATTCCCGATTCCCGATCAAATATGCGGAGGGAGTGGCGCCTGGCGCAGATCATGAGATTGCCTTGTCGGTGATCAACGCTCAGGAGCTGGGTGTCCACGTCGGTGATTTCCTTACCGTAGAGCTCCAAAGGAAGCCGGTACGGCTGACGGTCAGCGGCATTTACTCGGACATTACGAACGGAGGCAAGACGGCCAAAGCCGTATTTGCCGATTCTTCAGCAGAGCAAATGTGGTGCATCTTCTATGCCGAGCTTGCCGATCCGGCACAAATAATCAGCAAAGCCGGCGAATATGCAGACAGATTTCCGGAAACGAAGGTATCGGATATGGATGAATATATTGCTCAAACGTTCGGGTCCACAAGAAGCTCTATAGAAAAGGCCTCTTATGCAGCGATGGCGGTTGCGCTGATCATCATAGTGTTGGTTACGCTGCTGTTCATGAACATGCTGGTATTCAAGGATAGATATGAGATTAGCGTTATGAAGGCGTTTGGCTTCACAAATGGGGACATCCAGCTCCAGTACTTGTCGCGTTCAGTCTTCATTCTGGTGGCCGGCGTTGTTCTCGGCACGCTTCTGGCTAATACGGCGGGAGAGAAGCTTGCGGGTGCTGTGATTTCCTCCTTCGGGGCGTCAGCATTTCAGTTTACGCCCGATCCGCTATTCTCGTATGTGCTTATCCCGCTGCTCATGGCAGGCCTGGTGCTGATCGCGACGATCATCGGCACCAGCGGTGCCGGAGCAATCAAAATTTCCGAACATATAAAGGAGTAGGCCGATGAAAAAACTGCTGACCGGAGAACAAGTTGTGAAGTCGTTCGGGACGGGAGAAGAAAAGCGCAACGTGCTTGACGATGTATCCGTCAGTATACATGAGGGGGAGTTCGTAGCCGTGATGGGGCCATCAGGTTCAGGAAAGTCCACGCTGCTATTTGCACTGAGCGGCACGGATAACGTGGACGGAGGCCGGGTCGCTTTTGACGGCAAGGACCTGTCGATGCTTGGAGAGAGCGAGCTTGCGGAGCTGCGCAGGACCCAAATGGGGTTTGTCTTCCAACAGCCTACGATGCTGAAGAATCTAAATATCCTTGATAACATCGTTCTTCCGTCCATGCGGGGCAGCCGACGTCCTGCCGGAGCAATTACGGCACGCGCGAGAGCGCTGATGGACAGGGTAGGCATAGCAGAACTGGCGGAACGAGATATTGCTCAGGTATCGGGGGGACAGCTTCAACGTGCGGGAATATGCCGGGCCCTGATGAACAATCCGAAAATGATTTTCGGCGATGAGCCTACGGGCGCACTCAACTCCCGGGCCGCCGAGGAAATCATGGACCTGCTGTCCGAAATTCATGCGGAAGGAACAACAGTGATGCTTGTTACCCATGATGCCAAGGTGGCCGCAAGAGCCGAGCGTACCCTGTTCATGAGGGACGGAAATATCGTGAGTGAGCTGAGGCTTCCGAAGTTCGACGGGCAGGGCCTGGATGGCCGGATCGGGCAAGTAACCTTAAAGATGAGGGAGATCGGAGTATAATTTGAAAATATTCGTACACCCGAAAACTCAAGGGGGCTCGTTGGCAGTGAACGGCTGACCTGAATCGATACCCGTATTGGATAGACGTACATGCACGTTAATCTCGAATTTTGCCTGCTTGAATCGTTCTCTCCAATTTTTCCGCAAGGTCTTCCATTGGCTGTTATGCCAGCGGTGGAGATGCGTGCTTACGCCAAGCACATCAGCCTCCTTTTCCTGCAAGTAAGCTACCGTCGAGTAGAGCTGGTTCTCCAGCTTCTTGGAGATTTTGTCAGTGAAGCTGCTTACGTCTTCTTCCGTTATGATACTGGTGCAGACCAGCTCCTTGACGCTTCCAGAGACCTCCACATCGATACGCACCGTCAACCGGTCATCGATCAGCCGAGGTTTGATTGTGCTGCGAAGAGACTCAATTTTGAATGCTTCACTCCCCTGGCCGTTGTCGTTGCCTTCGCCGCAGGGGATGTTGACGTGACCGCTCTGATAACGATTCATCAGCATGAGCAGGAAGGGAGCCCTTGAGACGGGAACGATGTCAACCAGCTTACCCTCGGGAAATCGAAACAGTGCGAAGGTTGGGGTGCGGGGAAAAGCACTCATTCCCATGGAAGGAAGATACGGAACAACAAACGTCGCTTCCTGTTGCTTCGCCAGGATGCTAAGGTCCGTGAGGCTTACGACTAGCGACATTCCTGTATACATATGCGCCGTCTCGATGCTGGACGCCAGTTGCTTGCCGACGCTATTCTCCTCAAGGGGTTTGACATCCAGATACGATCCTGCATCCCCCTTGACAATCACAATCGTCAGGGTGCTCTTCGGTTCGTTGGAGCGGGAGAAAAAATCCAGCACTTCACCGATATTGCGGCTGCGTGCGAAGGCCTCGCTAATAATGATCGTTTCCATGTGACTCCACTGCAGCTTTCTGCCGATTTCATTGCTCGCCATCTGCGAGGCGCCGTATATGGTGGTATTCTCGCTGGAGATGTTGAAGAATGAAGCTTCGGAGGAAGGGGACATGCTGGATGCTCCCATTGTATTGGGCTTGTAAATCTGATTAGTAAGACGCAGCTGCCCGTTTGCGGACAGATCGATGGCTGTCGCCTGCACGAATGCCCATTTGTTAATCTCCAGCTTGTCCCAGCATCCCGTTAGAAGAAGGGCTACAAGACAGAGACAGCATGCGGTAAGCCGGCCTTTGTTGTAAGACGACATAGGATCGCCTCCTTAGAGAGGTTATAAGCCGGCCCGTGCACAGCTTTGGCGCATGAGGCTACGGCTGCGGGCGTCTGCCTCCGAACCGGAGCAGCTTGCGGTTGCGCGGGGATTGCAGGAAGACCTTAAGCGGCACCCTGATGAACAGATCACGCCAATCCCTTGGCTTGAACGGTGCAAGTGATGTCAAATAAGGCTGACCCAGCGAGTGCAGGTTGGTGAGATGCAGCAGCGTTAACAGGAAAACGACCATCAGACCGTAACCGCCGAGCATACTCGCCGCTATCATATATGGGAAGCGCAAGAGCCGCAGGGAGATCGCCAGATCGTAATGAGGGATTGCGAAGGAGGCGATGCCTGTCAACGCCACTACGATCACCATGATCGGAGAGGCGATCTTCGCCATAATAGCCGCTTGTCCGATGACCAATGCCCCAACGATGCTGACGGCGGAACCGACCGTCCTTGGCAGCCGGATGCCGGCTTCGCGCAGCAGCTCGAAGGAGGCTTCCATGACGAGCGCTTCTACGAAGGCAGGGAACGGAATGCCCTCCCGGGAATCGACGATCGCGAGGAGCAGTACGGTCGGGATTAGCTCCGGATGGAAGGTCGTCAGCGCGATATAGAGACTGGGCAGCGTCAGGGCGATGATGAAAGCGAGCAGACGAAGCATGCGGATGAACGAGGAGAAGACGGACCGCACGTAATAATCCTCTGCCGTTCCCATGAAATCCACCAGAAACGCCGGACAAATCATGATCATCGGCGAATTTTCCACGAGCACGACAATTTTGCCGTCCAGTATGGCCGCGACCGCCGTATCAGTTCTCTCCGTATAACGAACCTGCGGGAACGGAGATAACGTCGATTCTTGTATCCAGTCTTCGATATAAGAGGTCTCCAGCACCTCATAATCAGTGATGGATTCGACCCGCCGCCTAAATTCCGCAAGTACGTCCGGGTTGACGACCTCGTCCAAATAGCCGAAGCATATGTCGCTCTTCGTGACTGCGCCGGATTGCAGGAATTCCAGCTTGAACGCCGGGTTGCGGATGCGGCTCCTGAGCAAAGCCAGGTTCAGGGATAAGTCTTCCGTCGTACCTTCCCGGGGACCGTGCACTGAAGGTTCGTTGACAGGCTCCGTAATTGGCCTTCTCTCTACTGATTCCATCGGGAATCCTAACGCTTGATTCACTTGGTCGAACAGGAGGACTATGAAGCCGTTCATGACGGACTCGTACACGTCTGCGCTTGATTCTAGAAGCGAGAACGGTTGAAGGGAGATATTATTCCTCTGTATGCAATGGAGCAGTTTGTCCGGTGTCATGCTGCTCCAGACTTCGCCCTCATAACCGGCGATTTCATCCAAAGCACGCTGAAGGAGGTGGCTGGAGTAGTCGGCGAGCGATGAGCAGTAAACGGAGACTGCCTGGAACGCAAACCCGTCGCCATAACTCCATTCATGGAAGTGGACGTCCCCGCAGCGAGATAATACGCCTTCAAGCTCCTGCCGGTTAGACATAACGTCATCATGAAGCATATGGGCCGTGCGATCTTCCGCAGTCATGAAGTACCCCCTCGATCGGCTTGAAGATATCGATGCTTGATCCAAGTAATCAGCGTTAGAAAGAGAATAAGGCCGCATCCGACGACGATGACCGTGAACGGCCAGATCGTATAGACTTGCTCATGGAAGTCGGCCGGACTTTGGAACATGGTGGTCGACAAGAAGATGCAGATCACCGAGAGGGGATACAGCAATACATTATCATCCCTCAGGTTGAAGAGCTGGATGAGACATTGGTAGAGAATAAAGAGCAGAAGTGTCGCCTTCATATATGACCCTAGAATAAGCGCGATGCCGATAATGGCTTCCACTCTCTGGAATAGTTCAACGATGTGAATCTCGATTGCGAGGCGATATAGCGAATAATTGAAGTAACCGGCCGCGGGACCGAATGCCATAATGGTGCATAGCGTCGGCAAGATTAGCATGAGAGCTGAGAACGAATAAGCTGAGTACAACGCTTTGGCCGCGGATTGACCGGCTTGAAGCCGGACGAATGGCAGGAGCATCGCGAATATTACGATCTCCCCGAACGGGAACCCGGCGGAGATGAACAAACCGTGCAGCATGGGCTTGACACCGTTCTCGAACAAGGGAAGAAGCATGCCCGGACGATAGATCGGGATAGCGAGGATCATGACCAGCAGAGAGAAAAAGAGCATCAGCCAAACTAGCAAAAAAAACATCCGTGCCATGACACGAATGCCTGAACGCGCCGTCAGCGCGGAAAGCAGCATGCCGATGGAATGGAATATATACGGGGGAGTCCGGTCCATCATCACACTCGTGAAAAAAATGCCGATGCTTGCATTAATGGCGCATACCGCAAAAAACAGCATCAAGATAAAGAGGATTCCGACAGGATATGTAGCGGTCCGCCCGATCAGCTTGCGGCTATATGAGATTATGCTCGCTCCATCGTGGCTGTTGTGAAGGTACAGAACGCATGACAACATGAGGATGCCAAAGGCGTAAGCGAGCGTCATCGAAATCCATGCATCGTTGCCGGCCGCGGCCGTAAGTGGATTGGGAATAAACACGATGGCGGAACCGATAATGTAACAGGTTAATAAACCTGCCAGTTGCCTTAAGTTGATGGTAGAACGATCGGACGACATAGCTACATCCCTTCAAGATGCGGAATTATTTTAGCAGTGCAACGATTTGTCTGGCAGGCCATCCATATATGGCTTTTGTGAGATGCCCGAGATCGAACCAAGGCAATTGCAGGATGAATATTACGGATAAGTAAGCAGCCGGCAGGAGCAGGAGAAGGTACACGATTTTCGTCCTTCTCTCCGAACGGATGAAGGCACGCCTATCCAGGAATAGGAGCGCTATTACAATAACAACTACGACTAACAGGTTCCCGAGCAAGATGCAACTCCTTCTGGCACTGGCCGGAATATCGGCATTATTATTCCACTTCGCTGCTAAAATATGCAAGGTATTACCATGCGAAGAAAGAGAGAATACGAACAGGCCCCGAAGGGCCTGTTAACGGAGAACATATGAACATGAAGGGGTTTGGCGCCATCAAAGCAGACGGGACGACGATGGCTTTTTTTGTACCGTCTATCTCGCAGGAGTTAGTCTCCCCAACGGTAGGCCCACAGATATCCCTTCGATTCCAACAGCATGTCGTCCTCTTTTTCCTTGGGCTCGATAGTAATGTTGTTATGGGTATGCATGATATAGCCATGGTTCACCCGGTCGATCACGATCGGGACATCGAGCTCCACGAACAGCTGCCTCATTCGATAAATCGTATTGTAAAGATTGGAGAAGGCGCGCTTCTCCTCTACATTCATCCAGAGGTCATCTATAATTCTCAATTTGTGGCACAGCTTATTCTCCTGTAATAAAAAATAATAAAATAGCTCTTCTGTTATACGGGTAGGCCATTTTACAAGCTGTCCGCCACTTTTGACAAATGCGTCTCCGTAAAGCTGTACACAGAGCTGGCCCCTCGGAAGCTGCTTTGGCCTCTGTCCGTAATATTTCTGGAGCCGTTCATCAAGTTGCTTGACCATGTTAGGAGTCATAGGCTTCAAGATATAGTCCAATGCCTGGACGCGAAAAGCTTGTACTGCATATTGCTGATACGCGGTCGTGAAGATCACGGGCACGTCAATCCCCGTTTCAACTAAGCTCTGGGCTAATTGCAATCCAGTCATCCGCGGCATTTCAACATCGAGCAGAATGGCATCAAGGTCCAGCCTCGGAATTTCCTGCAAGGCTTCGAAGGGAGACTCAAAGCGGCCGACGATTTGAAAAGGTCCGTAGGACTCAAGTAATCTGGCATGTAAGTCAAGAATCGGCCGCTCATCCTCTACGATCATTACTTTCCACATTCATTTGCTCTCCCTTCAGGGGAATCGTTAATAGAATAGTCGTCCCTTTTTCTGGTGACGAATGGATTTCCAATTTGCCTTGGGTAAAATCATGCACACGCCGGCGCACATTCGTGAATCCGATCCCGTTCGAAGGCGCCCCCTCCATTAATTCCTTGCATTGAGAAGCCGTCATCCCTACGCCGTCATCGGTAATGGCGACGTGGAGGAGATGAGTATCAACCGTAATTGTCACTTGAACATGCCCCGGGCCCTCCTTGTTAAATATACCGTGACGTATTGCATTTTCGACTAACGGCTGCAGAAGCAAGCTGGGAATGCGTGTCTTCTCCGCGTCAAGGAGCGGGTCCAGTTCATAAGCATAGCTTAATCGTTCGCCGAACCGAGCCTTTTCTACCTCTACATAAGCTTCAATAATCTCCAGCTCCTTTTGTAAGGAGGAGGTCTGTCCATCTCTGCTGGATTCGAATATATAACGCAGGAATGAACTAAGCATCGTAAGCAAGTAAGCCGCTCGTTCGCCGTCCGTATAGCAGAATGAAATGATGTTGCTAAGCGCGTTATACAGGAAATGAGGTTTAATCTGGGTCTGCAGAAAAGCCATTTCATATTCGATCGCTTTTAACATCGACTGTTTAGTCTGCTCTGCCGCATTGAGCCGGGCCATCAAGGTTTCCTTCGAGAAGGGCTTCAATAGATAATCATTTGCCCCCGCGGCAAAGAGGGTCTCAATATATCCCGGATATTCTGAAGAAATCATCATGAGAATCGGAAGCTCTATCCGTGAGGTCTGGAAGCGGATCTGTCTCAGCAGGTCCAGACTATTCATCTCGCCTGGAATGAGATCGTCAATGATGACTAACGCGACTTCCGGGTGATTACGATAATAATCCAGCGCCTCTTGAATGGTGTAGACGGTTTGTATTTTGTAGGTATCGCTCAGCATGCTTTTCATGATTTCCGCATGCATCACATCGTCATCTACAATAAGAACGGTTTGCAGTTCCCTTTCTTCCGAAGCAGCAACAGAACGGATGAGGTATTCGTAATCCAACGGAGCCATCGGCTCCTTGAATTCGCTGAAGGTCAGCCTGACTGTGAATCGTATGCCGGTGTTCATTCGCTCGTACGTGACCGACCCGTTCATTTGCTGGATAAGCTCTTCTGTCATCATCAGGCCGGAGGAGTGCTGAAGATCCCGGCTGGCTGTCGTCGACTGACGGGATGTAGTGATGATAAGCAGCACGCCGGAACCCTCTTGTACAGATTCAATCGTCAAGACATCCTCGACAGCATCATGAGTTATTTCAGTCATTACACGCAAAAGAACCTGTGTCAAAAGCTGCTCATCTGCCCATACATATAGCTGGCTCACGATCGTTTCATTGATTTGTATATTCTTTTTGTTGAACGTAAACTGCATCAGTTGAATGACGTAGAGCATGACCATTCTTAGATTGGTCGATTTCAATTGAACCTCATAATCTTCAAACCTCAGGCGGGTAAAATCATGCAAATCTCGTAGCAGATAAACCATATTTTCCATGAGCTGCTCAGCCAAGTACAATTGCTCGCCCTGTTTCTGATCATTCTTCTCTTGAGGAATTGACCGCATGAGATGAACGGCATCGAGCAGAGGCCGCCGCAATTCTTGGGCAGTAACTTTCAGAAAGGCATCCTTTGCAGCATTTGCATTTTTCAGGCGGGTTGTTAATTTCTCCGACTCCTCTGTCCGGTTCATCAATCGAATGCCCAAGAAGACGTTCATGGTCATGATGAACCCGATCAGTCCCACCCGGTTCATGCTATTACGTCCGGAGAAGAACAAGGTATCCGAAGAAGAACTGATAGCAAACATAGCAAGAAAGATCATGATCAATATGAGTATAACGGCTTCATTTCGACGAATAGCAATTCGGTTCTTCATGGTTAGATACAAGGTGCGTACCAGCAGAATAATGAAGAGCAGATCCATATAGTACAACATTACATACTGCACAGAAGAAAGAGTTCTTGCAGGCAGTATCGCATTCAGGAACGCGAAGGCCAACAGGGGTAGACAGAGGAGGAACAAAGCCCTGCGACTCACCATAAATGGAATCATCTTTGCGAAAAATACAATTAGCATAATAGAGCTCAAATAAGTAAGGGTATCCTGTAACCGGAAATAGAGCTCGAATGGAAAATCCGGGAACTCCCGAATGACTATTCGTTCTCCCCAAAGAGCGATTGCTGCCGAAAGTAATAAGAAATGGAGCCCGCTGTAGAGAAAGGCTTCATCTTTCGTTCTCATTAAGTAGAGCGTGAGATGATACATGCTGCATATCAGCAAGAAAAGTACGGCGGCCCATTCCAGAGAAAGATCTCGGTGCACATCCTTGTCTATCAGTTCGGCATCACCAATGTCAATCGGTAGAACAATACCCCCTCTGGCATTGTAGAAATTAGACGCATGGACGGTAATCAGTACCTGACGCTGATCCGGCTTGAAGTAAATTTCATAGGAGCGATTATCCGGGATCATCTCTTGTTTGGAGTCGGCAGGTGTCCCCTTTTCGGAGACAAGTACTCCATTAATATAAAGCTCATGTGCAGCCCAGATATTTCGAATGCGCAATCCGATCTCGGCCCATTGATCAGGCAGATAGACGACTAATTGATAAGATCCCCAGTGGATATCGGAGGGCCACGCGCCAGGTACCGGCAGCAAAACGGCCTCTTTGGCAAGGTGTTCTGGATCTGTAAACGAATCAGGCGTAAATTTCCAATCTCCTGCCAAAGATACGAACGGAGAATCTGTAATTTCACGCAGATCAAGGATACCATCAACAGCCTTGGTCTTGATATTGGCAGTGTCCTCATCGCTGAAAATCATATACAACATGGCAATTAAGGCGCAGGCGGCACCGAGAAAGCCTAGTAGTCTCTTCATGTCTATCACGCTCCTGTACGGATATTATCATATGCTACGAAACTCTCAAAAAGCTATCAACCGAAATGCCAATGTTTGAGAGATTTTTGAGAGAGCCATCTGCTATTTTAATATCATCATTTTTAAACATTTATGAATTGGGAGGGTAATTCGAGATAGACTGCATTACTACTAAAATTACAGAATGGGTGAGCTGATGAAGAAGACAGTGGTCTCAATGGTAATGGCCATCTTGCTGGTTATTACAAGCATGCCGATGGCACATGCACTTTCTCCGGTAGCGGAGGTCTACTACAATGTGGGAACGAGTGTCTATGATGCAAGTGATTTCGAGAGTGAATTAAATGATGCAATTAAAGCCAAGTTGAGTGCAGCGGGCGTCAACCCGAAATATGTATCCATTATGGATGCAAGTGCGGATCCGGCTACTGTATCCGACATGCAGTATGTCCATAGTGGAAAAGCAAGCTGGTATATAGATTATTATAATTTTGTTATTACTCCGTCCGTTGAGACGGCCGACTACAATCACGTACAAGTTTCAAATGGAGGGAATACCTTAACCTTCTATGGCTACACTATCCCTGGATACAAGGATTTCATGCTGACTGATGGCAGTCCGTCAGGCAAAAAGATTATCACGTTCGATATGGATGAATCCAAGGTAGATTACCACAGCATGGAAGGCGGCGGCTTTCTTTTTAATACAAAGATTGATAGTGCCGGTAAGTTGAGTGGTTATGCAATCATATATGTACAAGGCGCGATCAAGGTCTATAAGCTCGAAGCAATAGACCCATCCGCACTGCACAATGAAACATCGAATCCATTGCAGTATATAGCGGGAGTAACTTTAGTTCAACAATTTA
The DNA here is from genome assembly GCF_018919145.1 of Paenibacillus brevis. Taxonomy (GTDB): domain Bacteria; phylum Bacillota; class Bacilli; order Paenibacillales; family Paenibacillaceae; genus Fontibacillus; species Fontibacillus brevis. The sequence continues at coordinate 321,334 of NZ_JAHLQJ010000001.1, read as the reverse complement.
CTAAAGGCAGCTCTACGCAGCACAATATTAAAATCGTTGCTACAGATACCACGCTGAACATGTGGGATAATGGCGATCAGCTTATCCGAAATCTCTCTCTCCCGGACGTGTACGGCAACGAATTTGGCCCGATCGTTAGCCACGTCGGTCACAGCTGCGATATTATCTCTATTTTCTCCTTCGAGAACATGAAATTGTACTCTACCTCAAGCAAGAGTTTGGATGTAGCGGTAGACAACATTCATTGGGGAACAGCACCGCTCCGCTATGTCGTGAACATTAATGATGACCCGCGCGGTGACTTGGACGGAGGAGACAATCAAGATAAGCTGACAGACTCGTTCAATCAAAATGGACTCCAATATGTGGGAGTAACTGAAGCCACTTATGAGGATGTTAATCAGAGCTTTATCGATGACATTTTCCAGAACGGATTCCAGATTGATTCTACGAAGCCTACCAGCGAAATTATCGAAGAGCTGGCCAGCCGCATTGCAACTAAGTTGATTGCGGATTACAAAGAGGCCATTCACGATATCGAACAGGCAGAGACTGTTACGGATATTCAGTACAATTCTGGAGACTCCAAAAATTCGGTAAGAAATAATCTTACACTGAAGGATGACGAAGGTGTTACGACAGTCTGGACCTCTGATCAACCGTCGATCATTGCTCCGGATGGCACGGTTACCAGACCGGTGATCTCCCAACCGGGAACCTATGTAAATGTAAAAGCAACGATCACTAAAGACGGATTGACCAGCGAGAAGACATTTACCGTCTATGTTCTGGCAGCTAATCCGGCCCCGTTATCTACACTATCCGTGGAAGCGGGCAATGGACAAGCTATATTGAGCTTCCCGGAACTAATCGGAGCAACTGACATTATGGTTGAGCAATCTACTGATGGGGTCAATTTTGGTCCGGCTGCCTTGCTCGAGGCGCTCGATGCATCCTCGACAAATGCGACAGTAACCGGCTTAGTGAATGGCGAAACCTATTACTTCCGTTTAAACGTTGTTTCTGGCTTCTATCAAGGCGAGTCCAATATAGTTGAAGCATTGCCTTCAGAGTCATTGACTACCTTATCGACCGAGACAGGAAATCAGCAGATTATCTTGAAATTCCCTGCCTTAGGGACATCGAATATTGTGGTTGAGCAATCGGAGGACGGCAGTAACTTCAGTCCGGTTACTCCGGTGGAGACACTGGATGCCACATCCACTAGTGCAACCGTTACGGGTCTGACTAACGGTAAAGCTTATCATTATCGCTTAGTAATTGGATCAGGTGTTTATCGCGGTGTGTCCAACATCGTTCAAGCCTCCCCTTCGGAACCAGTAACAACGTTAGCGGCTGCAGCAGGCGTGCAGCAAGTAACGTTGACGTTCCCTCCATTAACAGGGGCTTCAAGCATTGTGATTGAACAATCGACGGATGGGGAGAACTACTACCCGGCAACTCCGCTTGAAACGCTGGACGATGCTTCAACTAGTGCAACAATTGCTAACTTGTCCAGTCGTGAAACGTATCATTTCCGTCTAAGAGTGGAGTCAGGAGAGCGTGCGGGTGTATCTAATGTAGTGACAGTAAGACCTGGCGCACCTTCCGGGCCTGTAACGACTCCTTCTACCGGAAGCGGTTCGGGATCCGTGCAGCAGCCTGTTGCCACCATGAAGACAGAGCCGGTTGTATCCGATCAGGCCAATGGCGGCAAGGTTGTGCAGGAGAAAATCACGAAGCTGGTAGGAGAGAACCTCCAAGTTTCGGGAAAAATAAAGTCGGCGAATGGTCAGACACTGAACCTGCCTAATGTGGTTATGAATCAGGATGGAAGCTTCACGCTTCCGAAGGTGGCGCCGGGTGAATACACCTTATCACTGAATGTAATTGCACCTAATGGGGAGAAACTGGCTGGCCCCGCAGGCAAGCTGACTGTGGATAGTGCTGGAAATGCCAAGCTATCCGTAGACCTGGTAGACCCGTACGGCACAATTCTGGATGAAATCACAGGCCAACCTGCTACAGGTGTGAATATGCAATTATATTGGGCGGATACGGAGCTGAACCGCTCCAAGGGCAGAGTGCCTGGCACGCTTGTCAATCTTCCTGAGCTGGCAGATTTCGCACCGAACAAAAATCATAATCCGCAAGTGAGCTCAGACAGCGGAGAATACGGCTGGATGGTATTTGCAAACGGAGATTACTACTTCCTTGGCGAGAAGAATGGATACACTGTATTCGATAGCCGTAAGGATAGCCGGGAAGAGAGCTTCGGTACGGACAGCTATATCAAGGATGGCATTATCCATGTCGGAGATACAATTGTGAAATTCAGCTTCTCGTTGCAGCCTAAGCTGAAGGATTCAGGGGATCACACGCCATATATGGTTGGATATCCTGACGGTACGTTTAAGACGGACCAAGGGATTGTTCGATCTGAGGTTGCAGCAATCTTGTCTCGTTTGTATACTTCTACGGCAAGCTCCAGTAAAGTATCCTATACGGATGTGAATGCTAAGCACTGGGCAGCAAATGCAATTACTACAGCAACCAACAATAAATGGATGGTTGGCTTCGGGAACAATACCTTTAAGCCGAATCAACAGATCACCCGGGCTGAATTTGCACAGATCCTGATGAATTTGTATCAGTGGGATGCTGCAGCTGAAAGCTCCTATACAGACGTTAAGGGTTATTGGGCTGAAAAAGCCATTGCGACCGTTGAACAGCAAGGTTTGTTGTTCGACTTCACAGGAAACAGCTTTAATCCAGGGGAGCCTATTACAAGATTAGAAGTGGTTCGTATTCTTAATCAGTTGCTCGGTCGTCACCCATGGGATATCCAGGTTGGACAGAAGTGGACCGATGTACCAACAAGTCATCCTAATTATTCAGACATTATGGAAGCTTCGACTCCGCATAACTTCGATCAATTCGAGACAGGAATCGAAAGCTGGAAATAGGAAATTAAGCAGGGCCTCCCAACAGACCTGATCTGGCGGGAGGCCTTATTTGTGTTAATAGACTGGCACGGCAGATAGTTGCTTGGCTGGCGAAGGCTTAAATGAGCGAAGCAGGAGAGTGCGTAATAGCGGCAAGCAGTTAAACAAAGATAGGGCGAGTTAGATGGTCAACGTGTGAAGGGTTGCTACGATCGCTGTTGTTCACGGATTTCTATGATTGGACTAAACAAGGTGGAAATCCGCTCACAAAGGCGAACGCTCCCGCTTCTTCACAACACTTCACACTTATGCCTGACTACTTCGCCTTTGCAGTTCAACTGATACGCATATTGCAAATGGCTGCGCCGTAAGCTTCACTACACTAAGCTTTCCGCTTGCCGTCTGCACCATGCAAACAAGATACTGCGCGCCTTGAATTTGTCCAGGCCTCTCGATGCTTCGGCCCTGCACCGAACTTCACTCGTCCTACCTGATCAGCCACATTCCTGTCACGGGTCACAGGGTTCACTTCCAGTGAAATTACTCCTCTTACAATCTCCATTCGGCGCTTTATATGTCGGATGACGAGCCTATATATGTATGTCGAGGGATACGAGGATGCTATCATATGGCTACCCGTATGAACAACTGCACTATAGCGCATCAGGCACCTATAAAGCCGATCTAAAAGAAACAGCGTAGAAAGGGCATAAGTGTGAAGTGTGCTGAAGAAACGGAGTGTTCGCCTTTGTGAGTGGATTTCTACCCTACTATTTCAATCAGAGAAATCCGCGAACAACAGCGATCGTAAGCACACTTCATACGTTGCCCCCTACACGCAGAATCACTAATCCGCTTTTATACTGCTGCACTCTTGCAGCAAACTGCGGCGAATAGAACATTGACATGAACTTCTGGATAGCTCAACTGACTTTATACAGCCGGCAGACAGCCAAAATTTGATTTAAAAATGAACAAATTCTTGTTTGTGATGTTACTTAATATATGTTAAGGTTTAATTAAGTAACATCATTCGGGGGGATTATCGGTGCAATTCGTCAATCCGATTCGAGACAATGAGACCATTCAAGCCATGAAAGAGGAGCTGAGGAAACATTCTATTAGAGACCTGCTGTTGTTCGTCATTGGAATCAATACAGGCTTAAGCTTGCTTGATATGTTGAACCTTAAGGTTCAGGACGTCTGGGACGGACAGAATACGAAGGAATTTCTGCTGATCAAGGATGAACGGACTGGCGAGGATAAGGGGTACTATTTGAACGGCAAAATTCGGGAAATCGTAACGGAGTACTTATCCGGGAAGGACTGTGACCCTGAGGACTATTTATTTAAATCCAGAAGGGACGGCCGGCCGATTACCCGTCAGCAGGCGTACCGAATTATTAACCATTCCGCAAGGGAGATTGGAATATCCGAGAATATCGGCACACACACGCTGCGGAAGACCTTTGGTTACCATGCCTACCATAAAGGCATTGCCATCTCCATCATTAAGTCCATTTTGAATCATCAGTCTACAGCGGAGACCCTTAAATATTTGGGGGTTAGTAAGGTTGAGCATCTTCCTATTAAAGTAGATGTGAACTTGTAGAGATTGTTCAAACTTAAAGGGGGCGCAAACACACAGCTATAGCGGCAGTCAGCTGTTCTGATCATAAAGAAGCTCCCCACATAATATGTAGAGAGCATTCGTTGCATTAGCTAGGTTATGATTCTATGTCATTCAGACTCACGGTCGTGTGCATATCCACATTCATTAATTCAGTAACAACCCCGTCTCTAACTAGAACCTGCAGGGTTTCTGCATCCTTCATAAAACGGAAGATCCCGTTATCGAAATCCGTATCGGCTTCCTTGAAGAAGATGCCCTCGTACAGCGTGTCCTTATCATGATTGAAGCTGAGCTGATATTGCTCGCCATCCTGAAATAAATAGGCTCGAATACCCTTCTCATAGAGCCCTTCTTCATCCCGGATATAACGGGCAACAGAGACGATATGCAAATCTACAAATGGGATGTCGCGAACCAGAGAGTTAATAATCGATCCCTTTGTAATTTGCTCCCAACGGCTATGTGCGGTCTGTCCCAAAATAATTTGAGTAACTTGATGTTCTCTAGCAACCTCGGCAATGACCTTGGAAACCGGGCGCTGCTCATTATCCTTCATAATGAACTGAGCTGTAGGATGAGCTTGAGCAAATTCTTTCCATTTTTCAATGTAATGTACTTTATCGGCATCCAATTCATCGAACGGCTTCGGGTCAATAGTCAGTACATAGAGCGGAGCCTGGAGCATATTGGCAATTTTACAGCCGCGCTTGAGTAATCTCTCTCCGTTCGGCCCATAATAAACGCAGACAAGTATGCTCTCATTGAACAGATTATCCATTTTAAATAATTCACCTCAAGGTTAATAATGAAGCACTTTTTTTAAACTATGTAAGACTATAGTGGAAGTTACCGCAAGAGTCAAACGGTATTTATCATGATTTGATTTGTTAGCGAGGAGGAGTGCGGTTGATTACATTATATCTCTTTATTTTTCTGCCGTTTATTTTTGCATGCATTGTCCCGTTTCTGTTTAAATATTTGAACCGTCAAGTACATACAGGCTGGTTCGTGATGATTGTCCCCTTGTCCATCCTGATCTATTTGCTGCAATTCATACCTGATGTCGCATCCGGTATGACCTACGAATATACCCTTTCCTGGATTCCGTCCCTAGGTATCGAGTTTACGGCTTATGTGGATGGTCTTGCGCTATTATTCGGTCTTCTGATCACTGGGGTAGGAACGCTGGTCATCCTGTATTCTATCTTCTATATGTCCAAAAGAGAGGCACTTCATAACTTCTATATCTATTTATTGATGTTTATGGGGGCTATGCTGGGTGTCGTCTTCTCTGATCATTTGCTGGTATTTTACGGCTTCTGGGAGCTGACCAGCGTGTCTTCCTTCTTATTAATCTCCTACTGGTATGAGCGGAAGAGCTCTCGCCAAGGGGCTTTGAAATCCATGCTCATTACCGTGTTCGGCGGCTTTGGGATGCTGGCCGGCTTCATTATGCTGATCATGATGGGGGATACCTATAGTATCCGTGAATTGATCGCGAATATGGCGACGATTCAGAGCCATGCGCTCTTTATCCCTGCCATGCTGTGCGTGCTATTAGGAGCCTTTACAAAATCGGCGCAGTTTCCGTTCGGCATCTGGCTGCCGGAAGCGATGGAGGCACCTACGCCGGTAAGTAGCTACCTTCACTCTGCAACCATGGTCAAGGCCGGGATTTATCTTGTTGCTCGCATGACTCCGATCTTCGGCGGCAGTCCGGTCTGGTTCTGGCTTGTCTCCGGCGTAGGGGTGATTACGCTGCTCTATGGCTCGTTAACGGCGCTTCGGCAGACGGACTTGAAGCCGTTATTGGCTTATTCTACGATTAGCCAGCTAGGCCTGATTATGAGTCTGCTCGGAATCGGCTCTCTGGCCGTATATTTCGGTCCTGGCGAGAGCGGGACGGTATTTACCGTTGCTGCGTATGCGGCGCTCTTCCATCTATTTAATCACTCCACCTTCAAGGGCAGCCTGTTTATGGTTGTCGGCATTATCGACCATGAGACCGGCCGGCGGGATATCCGCTATCTGGGCGGCTTGATGCAAGTGATGCCGATCACCTTCACGATCGCTCTCATTGGCGGGCTCTCCATGGCAGGGTTGCCGCCGTTTAACGGCTTTTTGAGCAAGGAAATGTTTTTCGCGGCTGTGCTGGATGTGTCCAAAGCAGGAGTCTTTGGATTAGGCAGCATCGGTGCGCTCTTCCCGATTATTGCCTGGGTAGCGAGCATCTTTACCTTTGTTTACTGCATGATTTTCGTATTCAAAACCTTCGGAGGTCCTTATCATCCAGAACGTCTCAACCGCAAGGTGCATGAAGCGCCTATAGGCATGCTGCTGGCACCGCTTCTGCTCGGTCTCTTGGTTGTGCTGATCTTCTTCTTCCCGAACGTACTTGGCAAATATATTCTTACGCCTGCGCTGAGCTCGGTACTTCCTATGATGACGCCATCTTCCTATGACCTGAAGATCAGTGCATGGCATGGCTTGAATTATGAACTGCTGATGACCATTGGCGTTATTCTTCTGGGCAGCCTGCTCTATGTGGTCAAGAAGAAATGGCTCCCTGCGGCCCGAAAATTCCCGCAAAGTCTGAGCCTGAATCATTTCTTCAACGAAGGACTTCAAGGCGCTGAACGGTTATCCGCTTCCTTGACCAGCCGCTATATGACAGGTTCATTGAGGCATTATCTGATCTATGTCTTTGCCTTCTTCGTCCTCTTATTAATGGGATCATTGCTGCTGTTCCATGGAATTGAGTTTGATTTCTCCAACAATGCGATGATCAATGTCTTTGATGCGGGACTCGTCATTTGTATGATTATCTCCGCCTTTACCGTTTTGCTGGCATCGAATCGAATTGTCGCGATCGTAGCGCTTGGCGTACTGGGATACATGGTCTCCATGTTCTTCGTGATCTTCCGGGCTCCGGATTTGGCGCTGACCCAGATGGTGGTAGAGACCGTAACAACCGTGCTGTTCCTGCTATGCTTCTATCATTTACCTAAGCTGAAGAAGACCGTGGAACGCATTGCCTTCAAATGGACGAATCTGATTATCTCCATCGCTGTCGGATTAACCGTGACGGTCATGGCCTTGTCTGCCAACGGACATAAATTGTTCGAGCCGATCACTTCGTTTTTTGAAAATTCTTATGAGCTGGCCGGTGCCAAGAATATCGTAAATGCCATCTTAGTCGATTTCCGCGGCTTCGATACCATGCTGGAAATTTCCGTGCTGACGATTGCGGGACTGGGAGTATACGTTCTGATTCGTCAACGTTCCAAGAGGGGGAAAGAGCATGAAGCAGAATGATGTGATTTTGCAGAGCGTCACCCGCGTGGCGGTCGTAATCATCTTGACCTTTTCAATCTACTTGTTCATGAACGGTCACCATCATCCCGGCGGCGGATTCGTCGGGGGCTTAAGTACAGCTGCGGCGATCGTTCTGATGTATCTTTCCTTTGGGATCGAGAAGGTTAGAGAGAATATCCGGATGGACTTCAAGAAGCTGGCGGCGATTGGCGTACTGATTGCTGTTGGAACGGGCATGACCGCCGTTATCTTCGGCAAGCCCTTCTTGACCCAGGCCTTTGACCATTTTGATTTGCCGATCTTTGGAGATACCGAACTTGCATCCGCACTGATCTTTGATACAGGAGTGGCCCTGGCAGTTATTGGCACAGCGGTCAACATTATTTTGAGCATAAGCGAGGATCGGTAATATGGACACACTCATTGTTATTCTGGTCGGTATCCTAGTATCCATCGGCACTTATTTAATCTTATCCAGGCATTTGCTGCGGATTGTCTTAGGCACATCCATCATCGGCCATGCCGTAAATTTATTGATCGTTGCTTCCGGCGGCTTGAAGACAGGCGGACCGCCTCTGCTAGGGGAGCGTAATAAGGTGTTCACGGATGCGATTCCTCAAGCCCTGGTTCTGACGGCGATCGTGATCAACTTTGCCGTGACAGCTCTGGTACTGGTGCTTTGCTACCGGGCTTATCAGAGCTTTGAAACCGACGATATGGAACAGCTAAGGGGGGAGGCGAATGAATAATCTATTAATTGCACCGGTGGTCATTCCGTTGTTGACGGGGATGGTGCTAATTATCGTTCACACCAATATTCATCTTCAGCGGGTGCTTAGCCTGATTGCCTTATTGGCTACGGCTGTCGTCTCTGTGCTATTAATGAATCAAATCCGGCTTGATGGAATTCAGACTCTTCAACTGGGCGGATGGGAAGCGCCGTATGGAATTAGCTTTGTCGGCGACATGTTCAGTGCTTTGCTGTTGCTGGTCACCTCCATTGTTGCTGTATGCTGTCTGATCTACGCATTCCCGACGATCGGAAGAAAGCAGCAGAAGCTATACTTCTATCCTTTGTTTCTATTTTTGATCACAGGCGTTAACGGCTCCTTTTTGACTGGGGATTTATTTAATTTATATGTCTTCTTCGAACTGTTCCTGGTAGCTTCTTATGTACTCATCACCTTTGGCGGTGAAAAAAGGCAGCTTCGGGAATCCTTGAAATATATCTTCACGAACATCATCTCTTCGTCCTTCTTCCTGATGGGAGTAGCCTATCTCTACTCCATTACCGGAACGTTGAACCTCGCGCACTTGTCGCTTCGGATTGCAGAAGTTGGGCAGGACGGAATGATCACAACCGTCGCATTTTTGTTCCTGATCGTCTTTGCCTTAAAGGCCGGATTGCTGCTGTTCTTCTGGCTTCCGGGATCCTATAGTGCACCTCCGACTGCGATCGCTGCCCTATTCGCCGCATTGCTCACCAAGGTGGGAATCTATGCCATCTTCCGGATGTTTACGTTGATCTTTTATCATGAGCCGCAGATTACTCATTTGTTCATCGGGATATTGGCGGCGGTCACAATGATATTAGGCGGAATCGGAGCGATCGGCTTCTGGGATTTGAAGAAAATATTAACCTACAACGTGATCATCAGTGTCGGGTTCATCATAGCGGGATTGGTATCTTCCACTACGGCGGGGATTTCAGGCTCCATCTATTATTTGCTGCATGACATGATTATCAAAGCACTGGTATTCCTGATCGGGGGGACGGTCGTTCATCTGACCGGGACCAGCAATTTGAGGGAGATCAGCGGCTTGATCCGCCGTCATCCTCAACTGGGCTGGATGTTCTTCATCGCCGCACTGTCTATGGTAGGTATTCCGCCATTGAGCGGCTTTCTCGGAAAAGTCTTCATTACTCAGGGCACCTTCGAAGCCGGTTATTTCTGGCTGGGAGGCATTGGCCTTGTCGCGAGCCTGTTCATTCTATTCTCCATGATTAAGCTGTTCATGAACGCCTTCTGGGGCGAGATGCTTCTGAGTGAGGAGGAGGAAGTTGGCACAACGAAGGGTCTGCTTGTTCCGATCCTGCTCTTGACGGTTGTCAGTCTGGCTCTTGGCATCGGAGCGGAAGGAATTGCGGGCTATGTGACCCAGGCAGCGGAAGAACTGCTGAACCCGAGTCTCTATATTCAGGCCGTGTTTGACTAAAGGGGGAGAATGCTATGCCCGTTCAAGTGTTGCTCAATATATTTATTGCTTACTTATGGATGTTTCTGCAGGATGAAACAAGCGGATTAAATTTCATCAGCGGCTATATTGTCGGCTTGATCATTTTGTTCTTCATGCGGCGCTTCTTCAAGAAGCCTTATTATTTGTTCACCTTAGCCGCTGTGGGCAAGCTCTTTGTAATCTTTATTCATGAATTGATTACCTCCGCCATGATGGTGATGAAGCATGTGCTTCGTCCTAAGCTGGATGTGAAGCCGGGCATCTTCAAGGTAGAGACGGATTTAGAGGGAGATTTGGAGATTACGCTGTTGTCCCTGTTAATCTGCCTGACGCCAGGATCGGTCGTGATGGAGGTATCCGGGGATTCGAAGGTGCTTTATGTTCACGGCCTGAATATGCCTGACTCGAAAGAGTCCGTCATCAAGTCCAAGACGATATTTGAAAAAGCCATAAAGGATGTGACAAGAAAATGATATTCGAGACCCTTATGATCATTGCTTTATGTCTGCTGGTCGTGGCGATTATGTGCAATCTGTACCGGATCGTGAAGGGCCCGTCCAGTGCGGACCGGGTTCAGGCGCTCGACTCTGTCGGCATCAATATTATTGCCGGTATTGCGGTATTCTCGGTCTTCCTCCATACTCATGCGTTCTTTGATCTTATCCTGCTTATCGGCATCTTGTCTTTCATAGGTACGACGGCCTTCGCCAAATTCCTCGAAAGGGGTGTTGTCATTGAGCGGAAGCGGTGAGGTGATTGGGGCCGTACTCATCCTGATCGGGGCCATCTTCAGTGTGATCAGTGCGATAGGAAATGTTCGGCTCCCGGATGTATATACAAGGTCTCATGCTGCATCTAAAAGTTCTACGCTCGGCGTGTTGTCTACGCTTATGGGGACATTGCTGTATTTCCTGATTCTAGACGGTTATTTCAGCATTCGTCTGATTCTGGGAATCTTCTTCGTCTTCCTGACCGCTCCGGTGGCTGCGCATATGATCTGCCGGTCAGCCTACCGTCACCATGTGCCATTGGCGGAGAGCACGGTTCAGGACGAGCTCAAGGACTATTATATGGAGAATGAGAATCTGGACTCCGAGGATGAGGAGCAAGTGGAAGTCGTTGAAGGAGGCATCAAGCCTCTGACTGTGGACTAAAAATAGTGAAGGGCATTCAATCCGAAGATGAAGGATTGGGTGCCCTCTTTGGTAAGTAGTGAAGGAACGGGAGACTCCGCCAAGCAGCGCGTCGTAGGGCCTCCCTTGTGCAACGGCTGCGTTCCTAGCACCCAGCGGCTTGCCTCGCCTTTCGTGTTCTCTAATGGACATTTTGGATTGTTAGCAAGCCTTTTCAGACTATTTGATCGCTAACGGTCATCCGTTCCCAGCATGTCGACAATCTCCTGGACAATGAGCTCCGGCTCGCTATAGATAATCATGTGACCAGAGTTAGGGGCTTCTACCCAGCGCCCGTTGGACAAGGAAGCGACGCTCTGCTGATGAGCCTTCACAATGGCTGGCCGGATTTGCCGTTCAGCACCTGTAACAAGGGTGCCGGATAGAATGCGGACAGCGAGTTCACCCAATTTGGGCGGATCCTGCTTGAGCTTCGTCAGCTCAGCCAACATTTGCCTGGACTCCTCATTGACTGTTTTTGCCGCTTGAATTGTGAAGTCCTCACGGGCATAGTCCGCTGCGATATCCTTCGGCTGGACACTTCCGGTCTTGCTGCCGAGTTTGCGGTACAGTCCGGTTCTTGCCATGAAAGGAAGAAGGGAGCGCTGTACTGCAAAATTTATTCGCGCCAGCCTGGAGAAATACAGATCGCAGTTCTCGTCTGACGGATCGATTAATAGAAGTCCTTTTATTCTGTCCGGCTTGAGCGCGGCTGCTGTACGAACGATAGGGCCGCCCCAGCTATGCCCGACCAGGAGAAATGGGCCTTCGCCCAGTTCGTCGAGCAGGCGGTTCAGGTCCAGCGCCATCTGATGCAGCGTTCTTGGAGCAGGGGAAGGATCACTCTTTCCATAGCCTGCCCGGTCATAGACGACGGCCCTTGCATGCTGGCTGGCAACAGGCTGAACCAATCCCCAGGTAGAGCGGGAGGAGCCCATTCCGGACTCGAATACCACAGTCGTATCCCCGCTTCCTTTGCGCATATAGTGGAGCTTGCGGCCGTTTTCAAGTGTCACATAATGACTTGTTCCGAATGAATGCTCTGCGGTCATGAAAGAGAATCCCTCATTTCAGTTCTTCATAGATAGCTCTATTGTATTGGATTTGCTATGAAAGTTGTACTAAAGAAGCGAAATCGATTCAAATTGTGGTATAAGATGGGGAGGAGAGGTTTCTAACTATCGGAAATAGGCAGGGAGAGAAGGCCGTGAGATATGATTGCTTGATCGTGGATGATGAAGAGGTGCTGGCTGAGACCACGAATGAATATTTTAATATGTTCGACCTTCAATCGTCGTATGTGACAAGTGCGGAGGCGTGCCTCGCCTTTTTGCAGCAGCATGAAGTGTCGCTTCTTCTATTGGACATTAATCTGGGGAATGACTCTGGATTTGATTTATGTAAAAAGCTAAGACAGGTCACGCAGATTCCGATTTTGTTCATAAGTGCCCGTTCAAGTGACGACGATATTCTAATCGCGCTTAATATTGGCGGCGACGACTATATCCAGAAGCCGTATACCCTAAGCGTATTGTTGGCTAAGGTGAAGGCCGTATTGAAGCGCTATGGGACACAGACAACGGAGCGGCAAACCCTGGGATTCGGTAATGTCGTTATTGATATGGCGCAGAACCGGGTCAGGGCCGAGGGGCAGGATATCAAGCTGAAGACGATGGAATTCAAGCTGCTATGTTATCTGGCGCAGCATAAGAACCGGGTCCTGCCCAAGGATGAACTGTTCCGGAAGGTATGGGGAGATTCCATTACCGGTGACGGCACGTTGAATGTACACATCCGTCATCTCCGGGAGAAGCTGGAGCTTCATCCCCATGACCCCCAATATATCAAGACCGTGTGGGGGACAGGCTATATACTGGAGGATCGCAACGGATGAGCTGGAAATCATTGATTGCTCTGCTGCTGATCATTTTACTGGGTGGCGCTGTAGCCATAGGCGTACAACTCACTTTTCCGATCCATACGGAGGTCGACACCGTGGCTTTGAACGAAATCGTGCATACCGTCCGGCAGAAGTGGCCTTCTTTTAATGAAATAGAGGATCAAGTGGGGACTGTTCCTTTTGCGGTGCTGGATCCTGCTGGTAATTTGCTCTACGAAACCCGGCCGGGGCAATATGAAGGGCTGGAGTCTGCATTCCGGCAGCGGATGCCGATCGTCGATCTTGTCATTGATGGAGAACCGGCGGGACAGATCATCATGTATAGCGATGTCCAGGATAGCCTTCAGCAAATCCGGCACAGGCTGGTGTGGACTACACTCATATTTTCCTTAAGTCTTGCCGTGTTTGGCGGCATCTTTATGCTCATCTTATATCGGACGCTTGTCCGGCCTTTCTCAAAGCTTCAGGTGTTCGCCCGCAATATAGCCCTCGGCCGGTTGGACAGTCCCCTGCAGATGGAACGGAGTAATTGGTTCGGAGCTTTTACCGAGAGCTTTGATATTATGCGGGAAGAGCTGGCTGCTGCCAAGAAGAGCGAGTATGAGGCGAATCGCAGCAAAAAAGAGCTGGTCGCCACACTGAGCCATGATATCAAGACTCCGATTGCCTCCATTAAAGCGATCAGTGAGCTGTTACTGCTGCAGTTGAAAGAGGAGAAGTCCCTCCGGCAAGTAAATACGATTCATGCCAAGGCAGAGCAGATCAATCTGCTCATTACCGATATGTTTCACGCCACCATGGAAGAATTACAGGAGCTGAAAGTCACTCCCAAGGAAATATACAGCACCGTATTGAACGAGATGATAGCGGGTGCCAATATTGATGATCGAATTGCTGCGGATCCCGTTCCGGAATGCATAATTCAGGCGGATCCCGTTCGTCTTCAGCAGGTGCTGGACAATTTGATCAGCAATTCGCTGAAATATGCCGGAACCTCTATTCATATTACAAGCATGCTGACGCCCACCCACCTGATGGTACAAATAGATGATTACGGCCCAGGTGTAGCGGAGGAGGAGCTTCCGCTGATTTTGAACAAGTTCTACAGGGGGAGTAATGCTTCAGGAAAAAGCGGTGCCGGACTCGGACTCTACATCTCTCATTATTTCATGCAGCAAATGCAGGGGGAGCTGGAGTGTCTGAACCGTACGGACGGATTTACGGTCATGCTTCTGATCAAGCTGGATTCATGAATTAAGAAACAGTTAAGAATTGCACAAAGATCGGCTAAGAATTGCCCCGGTATAATCAGGGTATAACGACGATATCCGGATGGAGGACATATCAATGGGGCAACCAATCCTAAGAACAGAAAAATTATGCAAGAGCTTCTCCAGCAGCGGTGAACAGCAGCATGTGCTTAAAAATCTCGATCTGGCCATCGGCAAGGGCGATTTTACGGTCATCATGGGCAGCTCCGGCTCCGGCAAGTCTACATTGCTCTACACCTTATCCGGCATGGACAAGCCGACAATGGGTGATATTTATTTTGGAGACCGTTATTTATCCGGCTTAAGCAACGACCAACTAGCCATCTTCAGAAGACAGTATTGCGGGTTTGTCTTCCAGCAGATTCATCTGCTGGATCATATGAGCGTGCTGGACAACGTGCTTGCCGGCGGATTGCTGGTAAGCAAGGACAAGAAGGCGCTGACGGCAGAAGCAAAGAGACTGTTGACCCAGGTAGGGCTGGAAGCCTCGTCATGGGGCAAATTCCCTTCACAAATGTCCGGGGGAGAGGCGCAGCGGGCAGCCATCGCACGTGCGCTCATTAACCGCCCCCAAATCGTGTTTGCCGATGAGCCTACCGGTGCACTGAATTCGGCGACAAGCACGCAGGTATTGGATGTGCTGACCGAAGTGCACAACAGCGGCCAAAGTCTGATTATGGTGACCCATGATCTGAAATCAGCGCTGCGAGGGAATCGGGTGCTGTACCTTCGTGATGGTGTAATTTGCGGGGATTTACGTCTGAACCACTATGGCGAAGAGGAGCCCTCCATTCGAAATGAGAAGCTGCTGGCTTTTCTTTCCGGAATGGGGTGGTAGGCGATGCATGTACTCAAGCTGGCATTCGCCAATATTCGTAAGACGCCAAGCGCCGCCCTTTCTTTGGCTCTTCTCATTTTGATCTCCACATTGCTATTGAATATCGGGCTGACGGTTTTGTTTAGCCTGCAAGTTTTTTATGAACAAAAGGTAGAGGAGCTCCAAGAGGCTCATGCAGGCATCCTCATGAGGCAGGAAGAATATCAACCGGAGCAGCTGGAGTATCTAAGTAATTATCCGGGAGCTGTAAAGGCTTTGCAGGAATCGGTTCTGTTGCTTCAGTCTGCGCGCTTCCAATATAGCGGCAGCGAGCTGTCCTCAGCCCTCATGGTGGTCAATGCGGGTGCGGAGCGGGAATTTCCCAACCCGAAATTCAGTGAGCGTCTGGAATCTTTATCAGATGAGGACATTTATCTCCCCTATCGTTTTAAGGTCGGCGGCGGCTATAAGCTTGGGGATACTTTTACATTGAAACTCTCGGATCAGGCATACAGCTTCCGGATTGCCGGCTTTTATGAATCTGCGCTGCTAGGCAACATTGATATGGGCATGATCAAGTTTATGCTTCCGGAGAGGGGGTATCATGAACTCGAGAACGAGCTGGGGGAACAGGCAGAGGCCACTTTCTTATCCGTACGTTTAGAGAACAGTGATGATGCTCCTGGGCTGATAGCTGACTATTCCAGACAATTCGGATTGGATGCGTATTTCGGTGCCGGTTTTTTCTGGACGGGTGATGTCGTGACGGTCAAATCGGCCAATACAATGACAGTCAACATTGTGGCGATGATTCTGATTGCCTTTGCAGCGATCATTGTGGCTGTCTCCTTGATCGTAATCCATTTTCGCATCATTAACAGTATCGACGACGGCATGGTAAACATCGGGATTCTGAAATCGCTTGGTTATACGAGCCGGGAGATTCGCGGCTCTATGATCCTGCAGTTCACAGGTATCGCCGCTTTCTCGGGAGTCATAGGACTGCTGCTTTCCTACCTTGCCATGCCGGTCTTTGGTGGAATTATCTCCTCCCTTGCCGGTCTGCTCTGGACGACAAAGCTTGAGGTACCGCTGAATCTTGCCAGTCTGTTGTTGATTCTCTTAACGGTACTGGCGGTTACCCGTTGGAGCTCCCGGCGCATTCACAAGCTTCAGCCAGTCGAGGCGCTGCGCGGAGGCATGGCCGCCCACAGCTTCCGCAAGAATTGTTTTCCGCTGGATCAATCAGGCGGAAGCGTAATCTGGATGCTGGCCGGGAAGACGATGCTCGGCAATCTTAAGCAAAATATCCTGATTTCTTTAATTATTGCTGCCGTCACGTTCGCCTCTGTCTTCGCAGTGATGCTGTATTATAATATCGGCTCGGACCGAACGGCGTTTATTCATCTGGTTGGCTCAGAGACGGCCGATGTGGTTGTCATCACGCAGCCCGGCACGGATAGCCGAGTCTTTATGGAAGAAGTTCAAGCAATGGACGGGGTTGCCAAGCTGACAATCCAGGACATTCTGAACACGGAAGTGGAAGGCCGGCGGTACTATACACAGGTCACAGAGGATTTCAGCCGATTAGACAATGATACGTTTTATAAAGGGCGCTATCCGAAGTATGCGAATGAGATCGGAATCTCCGGAGCAATCTCCAAGGAGATCGGCAAGGGAATCGGAGATCAAGTAACAGTGAATGTTCAAGGGCGCTCAGAGACCTATCTGATCACCGGACTAAGCCAGTCCATCAACTTCCTGGGCTTGCTGGTCTCCATGACGACCGAGGGCATGGAGCAGTTGGCTCCCGATTATGAGAGCAGTGTATTTAATGTCTATCTGGACCATGAGGACACGAAGGGCTTTATCGCGAAGCTTCAGGGACAGATGGGGAATCGTCTGCAATCCGTAACGGATCTGGAGGAAGTATTCAATAGCCAGAGCAGCATATACACCGCCGCACTATTTTCAGTTATGCTCCTGATCTTGAGCATTACGGCCATCGTCGTCATTCTGATCCTGTATCTGGTCATCAAGACGATGATATTGAAGCGCCGCCGGGAGCTGGGCATATTCAAGGCCATCGGCTTTACAACGCTCCAATTGATGAACCAGATTGCCTTAAGCTTTGTGCCTGTTGTGGCCGCCGGGATTGTGCTGGGCGGCTTCATGGGATATCTGCTGACGAACCCGCTGCTGGCCTTCCTGTTATCCGGTGTAGGCATCTTCAATGTTCATTTCAGTCTTCCGCTGTCCGGGATACTTCTGTTAGGCGCAGGCATGATTGCTCTGTCCTACATTGTATCCGTGCTGGTGTCTTATCGAATTAAGCATATCAGCACCTATGAATTGATCACAGAATAGAAGCACGGTGCTTAGCAGAGTGCATAATAGAAAAGAGGGTGCCCCAAAAGTCATCATTGATGACTGAGGGACGCCCTCTTTTTTGTACTCTTGCTCATGCTTAGAAGGACAGTCAGGAAGTGATGGCAGCATCCGCAAGCGCCAACGCGCCGGCAAGGCCGGCATTGTTACCCAGTCCTGGGGGAACGATGTAGCTTCCGATATTCTGATTAAGGCTTGGATGCTGAACATAGCCGTTCAGAAGCTGCTGAAGCTTCTCGGCGATCAATGGAAATAGCTGCGTCTGCTTCATTACGCCGCCGCCCATCACTATTTTCTCCGGGGAGAGGATTAATACGTAATTCATTAGAGCTTGTGCTAAATAGTAGGCTTCCATCTCCCATGCAGGATGGTCCGGAGGGAGGTCTGTGCCATGCTGTACGTTCCAGCGCTTCACGATCGCAGGACCCGCGGCTAGTCCTTCCAAGCAGTCCTTGTGGTAAGGGCATGTTCCATCGTACGGATCCCCTGGATGCCGGCGGACTATGATATGTCCCATCTCCGGGTGAGACAGTCCGTGAATCAGCTTGCCGCCAATAACGGCGCCTGCGCCGATGCCTGTGCCTACCGTCATATAGAGGCAGCTATCGAGCCCTTGCGCGGCACCCCAACGGGATTCGCCGAGCGCAGCGCCATTGACGTCTGTATCGAAGCCGATTGGAACATTCAACTGATCCTTAACGGCACCCACCAGATTGAAGTTGGTCCAATGCGGCTTGGGAGTAGTTGTAATATAGCCATAGGTTGGGCTGCCGGGAATCGGGTCGATCGGACCGAAGGAGCCAATCCCCATCGCATCAATGCGCTTATCTGCAAAATAGCCAAATACCATCCGCATGGTCTCATCAGGAGTTGTCGTTGGAAAGCTGGCCCGGTCCAGAACGCGGCCGTCTGCAGTTCCAATCCCGCATACGAATTTGGTTCCTCCGGCTTCTATTGCTCCTAAAGTTTTCAAAATGATCAAAACCTCCATTGAGAAGTATCACAATATAATATCTAATATTTACATCAATTGTTAAAAATGATTATACCATAGACTTAATAGCCCCCAAAGTGATTGTAGCCGCCTGATTTCTCCGGGTGCTTGATCTCCAAATTGCGAATCATATATCATCGGATTAGGAAGGGGAGGCATTACAATAGTACACCTGTCGCCCGTAGAGAAGGAATGGAGGAGGCATGCAGCATGGCTGCTCGTCGTGGAGCTGTTGAGATGGACTTTATTATTGATCAGGTGCAGCACTTATTTCAGTGCAGGGTGCTTTGGAGTGAAGGACGCCCCTGCCTTGAATACGATAGCGAAGAAGAATTGAACAGGATCGCCGAACATGTACTGGCTGAGTATGACACGGAGCTTCTGGATGTGTTTTTTACTGCAATAGCAAGTCTGCCGATGGATGAATAACAAAGGTATTCCATAATAAGGTATGATAGATTTGAACCTATCCCTATTTTTAGAAAAGGAGATTCCGATATGATACCTATTGATCTAACCGGTAAAATTGCACTGGTCACGGGTGCAGGCGGACAGCTTGGAAGGGTAATGGTCCGTACGCTGGCTGAAGCGGGGGCCGATGTGATCATTCACTACCGCAGCAGCCGGAGCAAGGCCGAGGAATTGAAGCAGGAGGTAGAGGCGCTCGGTAGCCGGGCTCTGCTGGTACAGGCGGATATTACCTCACAAGCCGAAATTAAACAGATGCGTGACGAGATTTCCGGCTTCTATGGGGAATTGCCTCATGTCGTAGTTGCGAATGCCGTGGTGCAGTATGAATGGACCTCCGTATTGGAGCAGAGTCCTGAGGATTATATCAGCCAGTTTGAGTCTTGTGTCCTACAAAATGTATATTTGGCTAAAGCATTTCTGCCGGCTATGATTGAGCGCGGGGCTGGGCGATTGATTGGGATCAACACCGAGTGTTCCATGCAGAATTTCCCGGGCCAATCCGCGTACACAGCAGGCAAACGGGGGATGGATGGCCTTTACCGGGTGCTTGCTAAAGAGGTAGGAGAACATGGCATTACCGTGAATCAAGTGGCTCCTGGCTGGACAATTAGCGATAGGGATCGCGAAGAAGGATCGGAGCTGCAGACGCAATATGAGTCTTCTGTTCCGTTGAAGCGCCGGGGAACCGATCAAGAGATTGCCAACACGGTGGTATTCCTGGCAAGTGATCTCGCTTCCTTTACAACAGGTGCCTTCATCCCGGTATGCGGCGGGAATGTAATGCCTGCAATTTAGCTTTTGCGAGCATAGTTCTAGGGAGAATGTACAATAATAGCCTCATTCTATGCGGATGTAGAGAGTTTCGCGCTTCATGGTAGTGGATATACTAAATTATGAAGACTTCGTGAATATCATTGACGTTGAGAATCGTTCGCATATAATAATTAGTATAAATAACTGTTCAGGCAGTTGAACAAAACCACATTTCAGGAGGAGAATTTAACCATGGCATTGATTGGAAAAGAAGTCCTACCTTTTAAAGCATCTGCATATCATAACGGAAATTTCATAGAGGTTAGCGACGCTGACTTCAAAGGCAAATGGAGTGTTGTTTGCTTCTATCCTGCAGACTTTACATTTGTATGCCCGACTGAATTGGAAGACCTGCAAGACCAATACGCAACCTTGAAGGATCTCGGGGTTGAAGTATATTCGGTATCGACAGACTCCCATTTCGTACACAAAGCTTGGCATGACAGCTCCGAAGCAATCGGTAAAGTTACTTATATTATGATCGGTGACCCTTCCCATACCATTTCCCGCAACTTCGACGTTCTGATCGAAGAAGATGGTATGGCGAACCGCGCGACGTTCATCATCGATCCGGACGGCGTGATCCAGACGGTTGAAATCACTGCAGACGGCATCGGTCGTGATGCAAGCACTCTGATTGACAAGATTAAGGCTGCTCAATATGTACGCAACAATCCAGGCGAAGTTTGCCCTGCTAAATGGAAAGAAGGATCTGAGACGCTGAAACCAAGTCTTGACCTCGTAGGCAAGATCTAAGGAGAGAGAAATCATGAAACTGGATGCAGAAATCAAACAGCAACTGGAGCAATATCTCCAGCTTATGGAAGGCGATATTCTGCTGAAGGTCAGTGCGCAGACGGATACCGTATCGAGGGACATGCTGGATCTTGTTGAAGAGCTCTCCAGCATGTCTAATCGAATCAAGGTGGAGCACACCACGTTGTCCAGAACACCAAGCTTTAGTGTGAACCGTCCAGGTGAGGATACTGGCGTTGTCTTTGCCGGTGTGCCTCTCGGACATGAATTCACCTCCCTGGTGCTGGCATTGCTTCAAACAAGCGGAAGACCTCCGAAGGTTGAGCAGAGCGTCATTGACCAGATCAAGAGTATCAAGGGCGAATATCGCTTCGAGACTTATGTAAGTCTATCGTGTCATAATTGTCCTGATGTTGTACAAGCCTTGAATTTGATGAGCATTTTAAATCCCGGCATTTCGAATACGATGATTGACGGGGCGGCCTTCAAGGAAGAGGTTGAAAGCAAGGAGATTCTAGCAGTTCCAACCGTATATCTGAATGGGGAAGTGTTCGGCAGCGGCCGGATGACCATTGAAGATATTCTGGCTAAGCTGGTTACCTCTGATCCGTCGGAGTTCGAGAATAAAGAGCCTTATGATGTTCTTGTTGTAGGCGGCGGTCCTGCTGGAGCAAGTGCAGCCATCTATGCAGCACGTAAAGGGATTCGTACAGGTATCGTGGCGGAGCGCTTCGGCGGACAAGTCAATGATACGCTGGGTATCGAGAATTTCATTAGCGTCAAGTATACGGAAGGCCCTAAGCTTGCTGCCAGCCTGGAAGAGCATGCAAAGGAATATGGCATCGACATCATGAAGTCACAGCGTGCGAAGCGCCTGGAGAAGAAGGACCTGATCGAGCTGGAGCTGGAAAATGGTGCGGTGCTGAAGAGCAAGACCGTCATTATCTCCACCGGTGCACGCTGGCGTAATATGGGCGTACCGGGCGAAGCCGAGTTCAAGAATAAGGGCGTTGCTTATTGCCCGCATTGTGATGGTCCGTTATTCGCAGGCAAGCCTGTAGCTGTTGTCGGCGGAGGCAACTCGGGGATTGAGGCGGCTATTGACCTGGCCGGTATCGCTTCCCATGTAACTGTGCTGGAATTCATGCCGGAATTGAAGGCTGATTCTGTACTTCAAGACCGCTTGAACAGCTTGCCGAACACCACCGTGATCAAGAATGCGCAAGTAAAAGAGGTTACCGGTACCAGCAAGGTTAACGGTGTTACTTATATCGAGCGCGAGAGCGGTGAAGAGAAGCATATCGATCTGGACGGAATCTTTGTCCAAATCGGCCTTGTTCCAAACACGGATTGGCTCGGAGACTCTCTGGAGCGTACACGTATGGGAGAGATTGTTGTTGATAAGCACGGGGCGACGACAATTCCTGGCGTATTCGCCGCAGGGGACTGCACCGATTCGGCTTACAAGCAGATCATCATTTCTATGGGATCGGGTGCAACAGCTGCACTTGGAGCCTTCGATTATATGATTCGGAACCAATAATTAATTTCATGATTCGATATAGAAAAAGGAAGACATTCCTTCCCATGTTGGGACGGTGTCTTCCTTTTTGTTATTTGCGAATATGGCTATTCAGTCTTGTAACTGTATGCCAAGGAAACCTAAGAATAGGGGATTTCATACTGCGAAAGCGAAAGTAAAAATTAAATTAAATTTAAAATAAATATTGAAATCAATCTCTGCTTCTATTACAATCCTAAATGATAATGAGTTTCAATATCAATTGGGAGAAGCGGGGGAAGATGGTCGTTATGTTGAAGTTGAGAAAAAGGTTGTTCAGCTCGATAGCACTTCTTTTAATTATTGCTGTTGTATCCGGTTGTACACCTGGAGGAGCGGCGGAAGGTGCAACGAATAACAAGGGAACCAATGCGAGTGAGAATACAGAACAGACCGCCAGCAGCAATGCGGAAGCCAGTGGTGCCGAAGATACCCGTGTGATTAAGCATGCCATGGGGGAAACGGAAATTACAGGCACGCCCAAGAAAGTCGTCACCTTGTACCAAGGGGCTACCGATGTGGTCGTCTCGCTTGGCGTAACGCCGATGGGGGTCGTAGAATCATGGGTTCAGCAGCCGGTTTATGAGTATCTGCGGGCAGATCTGGAGGGTGTACCCGTTATCGGGCAAGAAACACAACCGAATTTGGAGGAGCTTCATAAGCTGCAGCCGGATCTGATTCTCGCTACTAAGATACGTCATGAAGAAATTTATGAGCAATTATCACAGATTGCACCTACGGTGGTGACCGAAACCCTTTACGATTGGAAGGAAACGCTGGCAATGACCGGGGAAGCGATGAACATGCAGGATGAATCCGCTCAATTGCTGGCCGATTGGGAAGCGCGTGTAGCCGACTTCAAGGAGAAGATGGGCGATCGTCTGCCGATCGAAGCGACTATTACCAACTTCCGGGCAGATCAGGTGCGGATTTTCTATATGGGCTATGCCGGGAAAATACTCAAGGAGCTTGGCTTCACCAGACCGGAAGGTCATGATGATGATGCTACATGGGGAGTCATATTGGCTTCCAAGGAGAGCATTCCGGACATGAACGCCGACTTGATCTTTAATTTCAATTCGGGCACGGATACCGAGGCCATTCAGAAGAACTATGAGGATTGGACCAAGAGCAAGCTATGGACCAATCTCGATGCGGTGAAGAATGGCCAGCTTGTCCAGGTGGATGAGGTGGCATGGAATAGTGCCGGAGGTTATAAGACAGCTAACATGGTGCTTGATGATCTGTATGAATACTTTAAGCTCAATTAATCGCAGCAGGGAGGCTTGCCTTTAAAAAGGGCAGGTCTCTCCGCATTTCAATATACGAAAGAGTGAGAATATGCTGCCGCTGTTACGAGACAAATCGAAGATATGGGGACTTGTGACCCTGTTTGCCTTGCTGATTGCAGCATCTGCTGCCAGCCTGGTGCTTGGGCGCACGGAAATTACGTTCTCCACGGCCGTGGAAGCGTTCAGAAATTATAATGATGATTCTATTGAACATATTGTGCTACATACGGAAAGGCTGCCTAGAACGGTTATTGCCGGGGTGGTAGGGGCTGCCCTTGCGGTTGCTGGAGCGCTTATGCAAGCACTCACAAGAAATCCGTTGGCCTCGCCAAGTGTGTTTGGCATTAATGCCGGGGCGATCTTTTTCATTGTGTTCTCGATTGTGGTGTTATCTGTCTCTTCCTTGAACACGATGATGTGGTTCGGCTTCGCCGGGGCGGCCATAGCGGCGCTTATTGTCTATGCGCTAGGCTCACTTGGAAGGGATGGAATCACTCCGATCAAGATTGTATTGGCGGGAACGGCGATTACGGCGTTGTTCTCGTCATTTACGCAAGCAATGCTCGTTCTGAATTCAGCAGGGCTGCAGGATGTGCTATTCTGGCTTGCGGGTTCTGTCAGCGGACGGACGCTGGAGATGCTGTATCCTATGCTGCCGTATATGAGTGTGGCTGCATTGGTAGCGCTCTTCATGGGCCGGGCGATTAATTTACTCCTGACCGGTGAGGATATCGCCAAGGGAATGGGCCAAAATGTTCTGTTGGTCAAATTGCTCATGGGAGGCATCGTGGTGTTCCTGGCTGGAGGCTCCGTAGCCGTGGCCGGCTCTGTAGGGCTCGTTGGTCTTGTTGTTCCTCATGTCATGCGAGCCCTGGTCGGCAATGATTATCGCTGGCTCATCCCTTATTCGCTGTTTGGGGGAGCGGTGCTGCTGCTCTGCTCCGATGTGATTGCGCGTCTGGTTATTTTGCCGAACGAACTGCCGATTGGTGTGGTCACCGCTCTGATTGGCGGGCCGTTCTTCGTTTATATCGCGCGCAAGGGAGGGACCAAGGTATGAGAAAGACATATGTGCTCCGCAGCAAGGGGGAGAGATTTTCCTTCCTCATCGAGCGGCGGGCGGTGCTGGTCATAACGTCGCTTATGTCAGCCGTGCTGATCTGCGCTGTAGTGGGGACTAGTATAGGCAGTGATTTCATCTCTCCGCTTCAAGTGTTGTGGACGATTCTGGGACTTAATGAGGGTCAACATGACTTTGTCGTGCTGACGCTGAGACTGCCGCGGGTGCTGTTGTCCCTATTGGTAGGTGCGGCGTTGGGCATGTCCGGGGCGATTCTCCAGGGTATCATTCGCAATCCCCTGGCTTCGCCGGATGTCATCGGGATTACGGGCGGGGCAGCGGTTGCGGCAGTTGGCTTCGTGACTCTATTCGGGGGAGCCCTCAGCATCAAGCTGTTGCCGGTCTTTGCGGTCATCGGGGCCTTGGTGACCTCACTGGTCATTTATGCGTTGGCCTGGAAATCGGGGGTTACCCCCATCCGGCTGGTGCTGATCGGCATCGGGGTCTCCTCGATCACCGGAGCAGCTACGACATTCATGTTGATTCTAAGTCCTTTTTATAGCGCGGGGCAGGCTTATATCTGGCTGACAGGAAGTATCTACGGGGCAGCCTGGCGCGAAGTTTACACCATTCTACCAGTCATTCTACTCATCCTCCCGTTGTCGCTTTGGTTTTCCCGAAGTCTGAACGCTCAGGCGTTCGGCGATGATTTGGCGGCCGGGTTAGGCGTAGCGGTACAGCGTGAGCGTATGGGACTCTTATTGTGCAGCGTGTTGCTGGCGGGCTTTGCCGTATCCGTGGCAGGAACTCTTGGCTTTGTGGGACTCATTGCTCCCCATATTGCCAGGAGGCTGGTAGGAAACCTGTTCGGAAGCCTGCTGCTGGCATCGGCCACTATTGGGGCACTCCTGGTATGCGGAGCCGACTTGATTGGACGTACGGCCTTCTTGCCGCTGGATGTGCCTGCCGGAGTATTTACTGCCGGGATCGGTGCGCCGTTCTTCTTGTATTTACTATTCAAGAATAGAAATCAAATCTGATTGGGGGAGAGAAGCTTGAGCATATTGGAAGCCAAAAATCTTACGATCGCTTATGGTCCGGAGCCCGTCATCGAGGACTTGAACTTAAGGATACCGCAAGGGCAAATTACCGTTCTGATCGGCAGCAATGGCTGCGGCAAATCCACCCTGCTGCGCACCATGGCACGCTTGCAGGCGCCTCGCTCAGGCACGGTACTGCTAAGTGGAGAGGAGATTGCCAAGCTGCCGACCAAAGAGATTGCGAAGCGGATGTCGATATTGCCGCAGGGCCCGTCTGCTCCGGAAGGACTGACGGTCAATCAATTGGTCAGGCAGGGGAGATATGCCCATCAAAGCTGGCTCAAGCAATGGTCGCGTGAAGATGAACGGATGGTCCGGCTGGCGTTGGAGTCCACACGCTTGACCGAACTGGCTGAACGTCCGGTGGATGCGTTGTCGGGAGGCCAGCGGCAACGGGCTTGGATTGCCATGACGCTAGCGCAGGGGGCTGACACCTTATTGCTGGACGAACCTACAACCTATTTGGACATGAGCCACCAGATTGAAGTGCTGGACCTGCTGTTCGAATTGAACGAGAAGGAACAGCGTACCATCGTGATGGTGCTGCATGATTTGAATTTAGCCTGTCGCTACGCGCATCATGTGGTAGCTGTGAATGAGAAGTCGATATATGCTCAGGGGCAACCCGAGGATATTATTACACGCGAGCTGGTTCGGCAAGTATTTGGCATGGAATGTGAGATTACGATGGATCCGTTGTTCGGCACACCGTTATGTATTCCGCATGGAAGGGGCAGGAGCATTCATGGAGAACCACGTTATAGTCAACTCGTTGCAGCCGGAGCAATATCAGGTTCTGGCTGATAACTATCGGTTAACCCGGGAGATGGCAGAGGACCGGACCTATTGTCCACCGTTTACTGATTTGCTGGACCCCGACCAAAGCCAAGCTTACCTCCAGAAGGTAAGGCAGATCTATGAGACGGATTCATCGGTGGCTGCGGTATCAATGTTCGCCAAACGGTATGCCTACTTAGTCATCGCTGCCAATCTGTATGCCATATCCTATTTCAACAAGGGCTATAACCTGGAGCTGGAGAACGGAGAGATGGAATCTGAGTATCACGGCGGAGCTTGGCTGCCCAAGGCGCGGCTGAAGGATTGGACGATGACGGAGCCTGCAGCCGGACGGCGTTCAGAGTGGCGGGACGAAGTGCTTGAACGCATGTTTGCCGGGAACCTGTCGCGGGTGTGGAGTGCTCTGGCCAAGCTTGCCAAGGTGCCAAAAACAATCTTGTGGGAGAACACAGCAATCTATGTTTATTGGCTATATGAGAAAAATTTTGGGAAGGAAGTCACTTTGGAGCAGAAGCAGCGGCTGGAGGAGGACTACCATTACTTGCTGCATGCCGCACCGGCCCATCTGTTTGGAGAGAGGCGAAATCCTCTGATGCAGTTCAACAGCCCCAAGGTGGCAAGAACCGGCTACGAGCAGCCGCTAAGAGTACGCAAAACCTGCTGTTTCTACTATATAACCTCAGATAAACAGGAAGACTATTGCTCAACCTGCCCTAAGCGAACCTCTTGACCGATGATATTGAAGGGATATCCATAAAAAACCGAACTATGACGAAACTCTAAAGTAGAATTTCGTAGATAGTTCGGTTTTTCTTTACCTGTTACGATAAAGCTGGGTTCCTCCAGAATCCGGTTCGAGAGGACTATGACTGATTATAGAGCGGTCAGAAGAAAAAAAGATAATTGAGCGATAGAACCGAATTCATTCACATGCGGATATATAAGTGAAGGGAGGGGAGAGCGTGGCAACAGAGAGGCAAGTTGTCGAACAACTGGTACATGATTACGGCACCCGGTTATACACCTTCTGCCGAAGGCTGGCTTTTACTCCGGGAGATGCGGATGATTTGTACCAGCAAACCTATCTTCGCATTCTTGATATGAAGGGGACCTTGGATTTATCCCATAATCCGGCTGGGTTTCTGATGTCGGTAGCCACCAGGTTATGGTCGGATGAACGGAGAAAATTTGCCCGGAGACAAAGAATTGCTCCCTTGCACTACAATCATGCTCAAGTGAATGAAGTGCCTGATGAGAAGTCCACGGAAAGAATGGTAGAACAGCAGCAAACTCAGATTGAGCTTCGGGAGGCGGTGCAGCAATTATCCGATGTCTTGCGAGTCCCCGTGCTGCTCTATTACATGGCAGACATGTCTGTTCAGGATATTTCGAGCGCGCTGCGCATTCCTCAAGGCACTGTCAAGAGCCGGTTGCATCAAGCGCGTCAGAAACTCAAATTGAGATTGGAGGAATCAGGTTATGACGGATGACGAGAAGTTAGATGGATTACTCCGTATGTCTCTGACGGAAGAAGAAATTCCGCCTCCAGCCGTTCAGGCGGTTCTCCTAGAGCAAATTCGCCGGCAACCCGCCAAGCGGGAGATATCCTGGTGGTTGCCGACTTTGATCGGAGGATTGCAGACGATTACCCTGGTCGCCGGCGTAAATTTTATTTTTCCAAATTCCTGGCTGTCTTTGCTATCGCTGCCGACCGGAGCCTGCTTTATTCTTTGTTCGGTGACATTATCAGCAGCGGCTCAGGTATGGACCAGAAAGGAGCGTAATGTCTATGTCGTGGATAAGTTATGAGCAAATGTGGATTGGAATAGGCGCTGTGTTACTGTTGGTGCTAGGGTGTTGGGCTTGTTTGGGAGTATGGACGTATCGAGATGCCAAGGCACGCAGCCTTGATGCCAGAATATGGACTGTTATTGTGGTTCTAGTGCCTAATCTGATGGGTCTGCTGCTCTACTTTCTGATTGGCCGCAGGCAGCAAAGAGTACGATGCGCTTCATGTGGAGGCCAGACGGAGCCCGGCAAACACTACTGCTCGAATTGTGGCGTCTCCTTAGTTCAACCGGGTATGACCGTGCCTTCAGATGCGAAGCACAGCAAGAAGCCGCTGATCGCCGCACTGGTAGGTATGATCTTAACCAGTCTGCTAGTGCTCGGGATCGTCTTCGGAAGTCTCTATAGTGCTCAGCCTGAAATGTTTGCGGCCAAGAATGTTTCGATCGGACAGACGCAAACGACATGGCCGGGGTTATGGAAACTGTCTTTCTGGTATTTTGACGGTGAAAAGGTTCAGGCTATAAATATCAAGCAGGGAGAACCCCGTCAGATCACGCTGGACACCGAAATTAAGAAAGGCACGGTCGAAGCGGCTATATCCCTAGACGGCAAAGAGCAGAAGCGACTCCTGCTGAATGACCTGGATACGCCTTATATTTGGGATGTAAGTGACCTCCCCGATTCGGGCAGGATAACGCTGCATCTGTATGCCGATGAGGCCAGAGGCAAAGTGAATATGGATTGGCGCTAAAAATAAAGCTCCCCGACTCAGCAAATAAGCTGGGTCGGGGAGCTTTTGCATAGTAAAGTATTGAAATGAAGCTATGGATCATGTAATATATGATAATGATAATCGTTATCATTTACATTAATCAATGATAAAGAGATAGACAGGAGGTGAATCTTTGAGTGTGATTGACGCCAAAAAAAGAGAGAAGGGTCGTCTTTATTATACGATCATTTGTGGTTTGATCGGGTCGATTATGGTATCCGCCGTATTTTCCGTTTCTATCGGGCAGGTACATATTCCGTTCACGCAATCTATGAACATCATGCTGCATACGTTAACCCACGGTTATCTGGGATCGATTGACCAGATCGATAGCGAGTCTTACTTGAACATTATTATGCAAGTGAGAATGCCTCGCGTCTTGTTCGCCTTGCTCATTGGTATGGGGTTGTCTTTGTGTGGAGCGATTATGCAGGCGATTGTCCAAAATCCGCTTGCCGATCCTTATATTCTCGGCATTTCGTCAGGGGCATCGCTGGGAGCTACATTTGCCATCTTGATCGGATTCGGCAGCGGCGCAATGCTGGCGCAGCTAGGCGTTGCGTTTGGGGCATTTGTCGGTGCGATGATTACTTCAGTAGCCGTGCTGGTGCTATCAAGTATCGGGGGCAAAGCGACCTCGGTAAAGCTGGTCTTGTCGGGGGTTGTCATCGGAGCGCTGTGCGGTTCCTTCTCGAGCCTGATTATTTATTTTGCCAACAATGCCGAGGGCATCAAAACGGTGACCTTCTGGTCCATGGGTAGTCTGGCGTCAGCAAGCTGGCAGAAGGCTCCCGTGCTGGCAGTAGTCGTTCTAGTGGGCTGCCTTGTGTTTCTGTTCCAGCATCGGGTACTCAACACCATGCTGGTGGGTGACGAGTCGGCCATTACGCTTGGCATTAACCTTAGTGTCTATCGCAAGCTGTATATGATTGTGACGGCCCTGATCACAGGAACAATGGTTGCCTATGCCGGAATGATCGGTTTTGTAGGCTTGATTGTGCCCCATATTTCGAGGGGGCTGTTCGGCGCGGATCACAAGCGTCTTATGCCGGGCACGTTATTGCTTGGCGGGTTGTTCCTGATCTGGTCCGATATTTTGTCCAGAACGCTGATCACCAATGTGGAGTTGCCTATCGGTATCATTACATCGGTAATAGGTTCACCGCTATTTATTTATATGATTGTGAAAAAAGGCTACAATTTCGGAGGCTAAATAAATGGAATTGAGCGCACAAGGAATGGGCGTCAGTATCGGCAAGAAAGAGATTGTGAGAAACGTCTCGGTTCTGGTGAAGAAACGTCAGTTCGTAGGCCTGATCGGTCCAAATGGTTGCGGGAAATCAACGCTGCTTAAGAGCATTTACAAGAGCATCGTTCCCCAGAGCGGCGCAGTCCATTTAGGCGACATGGATATTCTGAACACCACGGAGAAAAAGGTGTCCCGCCGCTTGGGCGTCGTAGGGCAATTCAATGAAATGAATTTTGATCTGAGTGTACACCAGATGGTGATGCTGGGACGCACCCCCCATAAGAAACTGCTAGAGTCGGATAAACAAGAGGACTATGACATTGTGGAGGATGCGCTCGCCAGAACGAATCTGCTCCATTACAAGGATCGCAGTTATTTGTCGCTATCCGGCGGTGAGAAGCAGCGGGTTATCCTGGCCAGAACGATTGCCCAGCAGCCGCAATTCATGGTTCTGGACGAGCCCACGAATCACTTGGATATCCGCTATCAGCTAGAGATTCTATCCTGTGTCAAGGAATTGAATATCGGGGTGCTGGCGGCCCTGCACGACCTGGAGATGGCCGCGTATTACTGCGACTACATTTATGCCGTCAAGCAGGGGGAAATCCATGCCCACGGAACACCGGAGCAGGTATTGACGCCGGAGACCATCGAATCGTTGTATCAAGTCAAATGCCAAACCTACATCAACCCGGTCACACATGGATTGGGCTTTGCTTATGGCATTTAAAGAATATTTTAAGAACACTACGAACATTTTAAGGGGAGAAACTTCAATATGAAGAAGAAATTAGCGATGAAAAATAGATTCATCATGGCAAGTGCTGCATTAACGTTGGCTTTGGCTTTGAGCGCTTGCGGAAATACGGCTGAACAGGCACAACAATCCGAGACACCGGCCCCGGAGGCCAGTAAATATCCGATCACCATCCAGAATTTTGCCAAGGCTGAGGGTGGAACGGAGTGGGAACCTAAGGAGCAGGTATTCGACAAAGCTCCTGAACGCGTAATGGCGAACACAAGGCCAGCTGCTGAACTGCTGCTGCATCTGGGACTGGGTGACAAAATCGTTGGAGTCGGGGCCAACTTCGGAGCTCCTGACACGACGGTAGAAGAGGAATATAGCAAGCTGAACATTCTCGCGGATGAATATGTTGGCAAGGAGGTCACCCTGGGGACGAACCCGGATCTGGTCTATGGCCGGGGCGGGCTGTTCGATAATGCCGATTGGGGCGTAGGAACGGTTGATTCCCTGAATGAACTCGGCATCAAGACGTATGTATGGGAATCATCGGTGACCGGAGGAAGTTATGCTTCAATTTATAAGGATATCGAAAACCTTGGGAAAATATTCGATGTGGAGGACAAAGCCGCTGCTTTTGCCAAGCAATTGAAGGACCGTCAGGAGGAGATTGCCTCCCGCTTGTCCAGTATTACGGAGCAGAAGACATTTGCTTATTTGCATATGAGCGATCCGAATGAGGTTTATGTATATGCAGCCCAGAAGGAGACCTTCTTTAATGACTCGTTCAATATGGTCAAGCTGGATAATATCTTCAAGGAAACCCCTGGAGAGGTCACTGTGGAAAGTCTCATCGACGCCGACCCTGACGTATTGATTATTCCGGACTGGACGGGGGATGACAGTACCGGTGCCCAGGTGCTCAAGGATGCGCTCTACAGTAATCCGAAGCTGTCTAGCATGAAAGCAATCAAGAATAAGCAGATTTTTGCGGTTGATTACAACTATATGTTCGGATACAGCTACAACACGATTGACGGCATGGAGAAGCTAGCCCGTGAGATGTACCCGGATTTATTTAAATAAAAGTCCGTATACAACAGATTTCTGATCAACAAAAAGCGCGAAGGCCGTGGCCCTCGCGCTTTCATCTTGTTAGGCCAATCGGTCTATTTGAGCTAGGACAAAGGAATCCTTTTCCCGTCCGATAGGGCTATAAGGTTGAATGTAAATCTATGGCAGTCTTATACTGAATAAAATTAGACCAGAAATTATGGAGGAACGTAGATGAGCGAGGATGTTGCAGTTGGTTGGGACGCGATCGAAGAGCAAATGAAGCGTTTATACGGAGAACAGGAGCCTAAGCATTACGGTACTTCACTCCCCTATCAGCTTGGAGGAAATGACCCGCTGGACGGTCTTAGCGCCTATAAAGCCACCAACCCGGTTCCGCATTGGCATATCGTCACTTTTGGTTTCTCTGAGCTGTATGCCAAGGAATCCGAGGATACGACTTACAGCGGCTACGGATTTGAGCTTACCTTTCGTGTAGCCAGGCAAGAAGATGAGGAACAACCTCCGATGTGGGCGCTGAATCTGCTGCAAAATATGGGACGATACGTCTTTAACAGTGGAAATATCTTTGTGGGCGGTGACTATATGGATGCTAATGGGCCTATCTGCCTGGGAGCGGACACGCTGTTAACGGCGTTGGCCTTCACAGAAGACCCTGAGCTTCCGGCTGTACATACTCCCAACGGCAGAGTGGAATTCCTGCAAATGGTCGGTATCTCCGGAGATGAGCTTGAGGCGATGAAAACCTGGAGCACCACAGGTCTGCTGGAAGCAGGGCAGTCCGTCATTCCGGGGTATGTCACCGACTTGTCTCGGGATTCCATGCTGCAAATTCCTGCTATTGCCGAGGCCGTAGAGCAAGGGATTGAGCGAGATGGCTCCAATACGGGATTCCTGTTTGTCGACCAACTGGCCTTTGAGCCTGGCAAGAAGAAGTTGTTCGGCAAGACGCCAGCCAAGCTGACCCTGGGAGCCAAGCAGGCTGAGACGGTAGGCAAGCTGCTGCGGGGACGACTGCTAAAAGACAAGGACTTAACCTTGGCCAGCCGCGATTGCCAAATTATTCTGGAGTCGAACGAAGCAACTTCCTGCGAAATGGGTGAGGAGGCGGTCCGACTACATCTGAGTCCGGCGGTCTCCATGGAACTGTCCCAGAAGCTTCAGGCCAAAGAAGGGGCCATCGAGATATCCTCTTACGACGGGTTAATTATTCAAATCGTGAAAACTTATATTAAGGATCAGGAAGGAAATGTGGTCTCGACGGTTGGCTAAGCCGTACAATAGCTGCCTCTTGTCGACTACAGAAATGGAATATCGGGTTTTGCAGGAGCGGAGGATGGGGATTGAGAGATCACATTAAAGGCGGAAATGTCTACTTTGGAGCACGGTTCTTCCGTGCCGTATCCTGCATCGGGATGTGGAATGGGTTAGTGCAATACTCACGATTTGCAAGTATTACATCATTTAAAAAGCGCGAGGGCTGAGGCCCTCGCGCTTTCATCATTTTTAAGCCAATCTCATCTTAAAATCCTCATATCCAAACGCATGAATCACTTCACAGTCACCGTTTTTGTCTTGGTAAACCAGAGCAGGCAGCGGCATGCCGTTAAAGGTGGTGTTCTTCACCATTGAGTAGATGGCCATATCGCCGAACACCAGGCGATCGCCGGGCTTCAGCGGCTGATCAAACGAATAATCGCCGATATTATCGCCTGAAAGACAGGTCGGTCCGCCCAGGCGGTACGTATGGGTCTTTTCCCCGGGTTCGCCCGAGCCGAGCAGCGGCGGGCGGTAAGGCATTTCCAGCACGTCTGGCATATGGCAGGAGGCGGAGGCATCGACGATGGCGATGTCCATTCCGTTTTGCATCGTATCCAGTACAGTTGTGATCAGGAATCCGGCATTCAAAGCCACCGCTTCGCCCGGCTCCAGATAGACCTCTAGACCGTACTTTTCCTGCATGCGCTTAATGCATTGCTCCAGCAGGGGAATATTGTAGTCCTCACGTGTAATATGATGACCGCCGCCGAAGTTGATCCACTCCAGCTCCGAGAGCCAAGGACCGAATTTCTCTTCAATCGCATCGAGCGTTGTTGCAAGATCATCAGAATCCTGCTGGCACAGGGTATGGAAGTGGAAGCCCGAGACGCCTTCCATCAGCTCTGGGCGGAATTGCCCGATCGTTACGCCGAATCGGGAGCCGATGGCACAAGGGTTGTAAATATCATGACCTACTTGAGTGGAGCATTCGGGATTGATGCGCAGACCGATTTTTTTGCCGGCCGCAAGCACTTTATCCCGATACTTCTCCACCTGGGAGAACGAATTGAAGATAACATGGTCGCATAGCTCCACAATTTCATCCATCTGATCGTCCCGGTAAGCCGGAGCAAACACATGATTCTCTTTGCCCATTTCCTCATGTCCCAGACGGGCCTCATACAAGCCGCTGGCAGCCGTACCGCTAAGGTATTTGCCGATCAGCGGGTAGGTGGTGTACATCGAGAACGCCTTCTGGGCCAAAATGATCTTGGCCCCTGTGCGTTCCATGATACCGCCTAGAATTTTCAGGTTTCTTTCCAGCAGACTTTCGTCTACTACATAGCATGGTGTAGGCAGGTCATCAAAGCGCATTTATCTTACGAACTCCGTTTCCCGTGCAGTCTCGGAAGAGGGTTGGTCCTCCGGATAGGCATCCACCAGTTCCGGATCAAAGCTCTCCTGCCATGGCAATCCCCATGTATTCAACGCATCCATGAATGGATCCGGATCAAACTCTTCAATATTGTACACGCCTGGTTTATTCCATTTCCCTGTCATCAGCATCATCGCACCGATCATGGCAGGAACGCCTGTAGTATAAGCTACAGCTTGAGAGCCGACTTCCTTGAAGCACGCCTCATGGTCGCATACATTGTATACGTAGTACATCTTATCCTTGCCGTCTTTCTTCCCCTTGAAGATGCAGCCGATATTCGTCTTGCCCTTGGTGCGAGGACCGAGGGACGATGGATCAGGCAGCACAGCCTTCAGGAATTGCAGCGGAATGATCTGCTTGCCTTCGAATTCGATCGGCTCGATCGAGGTCATGCCGACATTCTCCAGGCATTTCAAGTGGGTAAGGTAGCTTTGGCCGAAGGTCATGAAGAAGCGAATGCGCTTCAAGCCAGGAATGTTCTCTGCAAGGGACTCAAGCTCCTCGTGGTACAGCAGGTACATATCTTTTTCGCCGACTTCCGGGAAGTTGTAGACGCGCTTGATTTCCATCGGCTTCGTCTCGATCCATTCCCCGTTCTCCCAGTATCTTCCGTTAGCCGATACTTCACGGATATTGATCTCAGGGTTGAAGTTGGTTGCAAACGGATAGCCATGATCGCCGGCATTGCAGTCCAGAATATCGATATATTCAATCTCGTCAAAATAGTGCTTCAGCGCGTAAGCAGAGAATACGCCGGTTACACCCGGGTCGAAGCCGCTGCCCAGCAGGGCGGTAATTCCAGCTTGCTCGAAGCGCTCCCGGTACTCCCATTGCCATTTGTATTCAAATTTCGCCGTATCTTCCGGCTCGTAGTTCGCGGTATCCATGTAGTTGGTCTTGGTTGCCAGGCAAGCGTCCATAATCGTCAGGTCCTGATAAGGAAGAGCCAGGTTCATCACGATGTCAGGCTTCACTTCGTTAATGAGCGCAATCAACTCATCAACATTATTAGCATCGACTTGAGCGGTCGTAATTTTGGTCTTGCCTCCGTCGAGCTTGGCCTTCAGGTCATCACATTTGGACTTCGTCCGGCTGGCAATGCAGATTTCTTCAAATACTTCACTGTTTTGGACGCATTTATGAATAGCTACTGAAGCCACGCCGCCACATCCGATAATTAGAGCTTTTCCCATTGTTCATCATTCTCCTGTCCTTTAAGAGGATGTTCAAAAAGTCATCTTTTGTGACTTTTGAACTCGCACTTTAACTGAATTTTTTTCGTCGTAAACGGCACAAAAAAGCAAGTGAACAGACGCATCCCAGCGCACAGTCACTTGCTTGTGATATGATTTCAATATTAAGAAAGCTCTAATGACAGACGCAGGCCAGTCCTCAGCCGCCATCCGCCAGTCCATAAAATACTTAATTTCATGGAAAGTCCCTTAATATTCAAATATATCCCGTTGATCAGAGTCTATATAGCAAATAATCGCCTTTACCACTCTTATTGACCGTTTCACAAGTTGATGTGCAAATGCACTGGTTGTAAAGTAACCAACTTATAAAATTTGAGCTTTTAACTCAATCAATAAGGCAACTCTAGGGTTGCCAATCGGCATTTGACCCGGCTGTCCGTATGGCCTTAACTTACCCCAAAAGGGAAGTGGTCAAAAATTATCTGCTTGGAAAGACTCCTGAAATATACTGAATATTAGCTTTCCAAAATTAATGCTCCTTTATATTAGCAGGAACATGGTCAAACAGCAACAGGAAATTTTTAAAAAATGCAAATGAAGTAAAGGAGTTGTTTTATATCAAACAAGGTGTAGTGCTTCTGCTGTTTTTATTGGGGTTGAGCGGCTGTCTAGGAAACAATGAAGAAATAAGGGAAATGAGGGAAGGCGATAAACTCAGAGTAATTGCCGGAGAACATGTAATTGCTTGTACCTCCGTGAATCAGGAACTGAATTCGATGGATACCTTCAAAGCCTTCTTTGCAGATGAATCTTTGTCAGAAATCAAAAGTATAAAGACTACCGAGATGCTATTGCTGGAATTCGAGGGGGAACAACCCATCGAGGTCACAGTTAAAGATAGCATGCTCAGTTCCGATGGCAATTATCTATATCCGGACAAGCTTTCTCCTAAGATTTCTTTGACTAATAAAGATAATAAATTCAGCTTTATTCTTGGCAAGAACTTAACATCAGGCCTAAATTCACAATTTGAATCCGCTAAAATGAACTATAGAGGGTTTAAAATCGATGCAGCGTGGGAATCAGGCGAGAGGACGTACATATTTGTTATAAAAGAACAGTAGAATGATCACCCCCGCTCCGGGCACACTGTTATGGACAGATCAATCACCCATATAGAGGAGCGCATGCCAGATGACAACGCGTAAGCAGAAAGACAAGGACAGCAGGGAGGAGTATTTTCTGGACATTGACCGCATGATCAACGAAGGACTCGGAGGGGGAAATGTGACCCTGGACAACGGGCTGATTGAGGAGACCACGACTGATACGATGGAATATCCGGAGTCGATATTAGATGAACGTACTTAAACTGAATTTTTTTCGTTGTAAACGGCACAAGAAAAGCAAGTGAACAGACGCATCCCTGCGCGCAGCCACTTGCTTCTGATATGATTTCAATAAGAAAGCTCTAATGACAGACGCAGGCCAGTCCTCGGAGCGTTTGATACACCTGATTTATACCTCGATCACTGTACCGGAACATCTAGTTTATCGCGGAAGGTCTGAATCTGCGCTTCATTGATCTGCTGCTGGCTATAGGCTACCGAGGTGCCTAATACGAAGACATTGGCCCCGTACTCGCGGCAGAGCCGGGCACTGTCCAGACCGATGTTGCCGTCGACCATAATGTCCTTGTCCGGGCCGATCAACTCGCGAATCTCCTTGATTTTCAGCGCCGTATGCTCCAGGAACTTCTGCCCGGCAAAGCCAGGCTCTACAGTCATGACCAAGACGTAATCCACGTACTGATGCAAATGCTGCAAGAAGTCGATCGAGCCGTGCG
Organism: Paenibacillus brevis; assembly: GCF_018919145.1. GTDB lineage: Bacteria > Bacillota > Bacilli > Paenibacillales > Paenibacillaceae > Fontibacillus > Fontibacillus brevis. Next base: position 283,442 of record NZ_JAHLQJ010000001.1, on the reverse strand, counting down.
GATTGATCGCAATTCCGGCCTGCTTGCCGCTCTCGCGGATTTGGCGCAAATAACGAATTGGTGTATGAGTCGCCTCGATATGGAAGCAGACATGCGTACAGCTTGTATCCAGCACCAGCGGAATCGCCATATCCAGATTGCTGACCATCAGGTGGGCATCCACCGGAACGGATGAGTTCTCGGCCAGCAACCGCAGTTGGTCGAAGCCCAGCGTGATGTTGTGCACGAAGTTGCCGTCCATAATATCGGCATGAATGAAGTTCGCCCGAATGTGCGCCGCATCCTCCAGGGCTCCCTTCAGATTAAGCTGATCCGCGCACATAATCGATAACGATAGCTTGTTTGTCACTTGACGTAACCCCCTTCCCGAGCCTTGGCAAACATCGCATCCGCCTCTGCCCCTGTTGGCAGCGAAGTGGCCGCACCCGAGCGCGTTACTGCAATGGCCGCTGCCACGTTCGCATAATAAATGGCCTGATCCAGCGGCATCTTGCGGGCCATGCCCAACGTCAATGCCCCCATGAAGCAATCTCCTGCGGCTGTGGTATCGACCACTTGCCCCGCCTTGCGGTAGGCAGGGAAGTTCCGGATATCCTGGCCGTCATATAGCATCGCGCCATGCTCTCCGCGCTTGAGCAGCACCCGCTTGCTGCCCGTAGCCTCATACAAATAGCGACAAGCTTCACGAGCCGCCTCCTCCGTATCTATGGCAAAGCCCGTCCACTGAGCCGCCTCCGTCTCATTTGGGCTGAATATATCTATATCCCGAAACTCACCAAGCTCAATTTCTCGCACAGGTCCTGCATCCACGATGATGACCTTGTCCTGCTTGCGACCGTGATATAGCAGTTGCTCGATTAGGGAAAGGCTGCATTCCAGCTCCAGGGATAGAAACGAGAAAGACGGCAGTTGATCCACAATTTCGTTAATATCCGTCTTGGTAAAAGCATTATTCGCGCCCAAATAAGATAAAATCGTGTTTTTTCCGGTAGGTTCAACCATGATATAGGCCGTTCCCGTACCGACATGCTCGTCCCGCTTCACCAGCCGGGTTCCGATTCCTTCAGCCTGAAGCTTGCTAAATACAAGATCGCCACTTCTATCCTGTCCCAGCTTGCAGCAGAACTGTACGTCCAGTCCCAGCCGCTGTAAGGCAATAGCCCGGTTGGAGCCCTTGCCGCCAAGTCCGGTGCGCTGCCCGGCCACCACCAGCGATTCGCCCTGATGCGGCGTGCGGGGAACCTGGAGCATGATATCGATGTTGGCACTTCCAGCCACTAGCACTTGATGCGGGGCTGACATTAGAGCTGCTCCAGTTCATCCACCGCCTGGATGAAGGGCTGCGCTTGCTCCTGCACCAACCGTTGATAGGCGCCGTGCACATTGGTCGCGCTGACGACGAAGCTGTCCAGCTTGCTGTAGCCTTCATTCAAGCACTCGAAGATGCCGTCATTCACGAAGCTGTCCGCTACATCCTTCAAGGCTTGCGCCGCAAGCTTGCCGTCCTTCTGAGCCAGGCACCAGATTACCCAGCCGCTGGCCGTCGCCCAATAGGCTCCATTCTGATATTCCTCATGCGGGACATCGATGAGCAGACGCTCCCAGTATTCCCCTTGCAGCAAATGACGAATTTGGCCCTTGTAGACATATTTCTCATAGTTGTCATGCAAGAAGGTGAGGAGATCCTCCCGGATGTCATCCGCCGGGAAGCCAATGTACAACAGATAAGCGATCCCCCAGATGTCCAGTTGCTTGCACTCTCCGGTAGCCGCATAGAAGCCTTTGCGGGACGGATCATAGAGCTTGAAGATACTCCGTTCAATCGCAGCCGCCTGCTCGCTATATGATTTAGCTACAGCCGCTTGCCCGTACTTCTTGTGCAATTCCAGCAAGAAGCGGCAGGCGCGCCAGAAGAGCAGCGATTCCATAAACAACTCGCCGGTCTTGCCAATGGTATCCGTGAATCCATACGGAGAATGCGGCTTGGCCGGATCATTGTAGACAAGTCCATCGCTACTCAGCGGAATCAGCGACATGCCTTGATCCAGAGCCCCGGCCCACTTGCCGAATAGCTGGCGAGCCTCCGCTTCGTCCAGAGACTGGAGATAGAAATATACGACATAAGCAAGAAACGGTGTATTATCCAAATTGGCTTTCCCTACGGGCTTCTCTACCACGCCGGCAGCATATACGCCTAATCCGTCTGCATAAATGCGGTCAGGCAACCACCCATCCTCGCGCCGTCCCCCTATAACGAAGTCAACCGCAGCCCGGATATCCTCCGGCTGGAGGAATTCGGAAGCGTATTCAACCATATAAGCAAAATCGCGCACCCACAGCGCATCATAACTAGCAATCCCGTCAGGGGTAAACAGCTTCGTACCATCATGAGCCACCTTGATACAGCCTTGAATTAATTGATCGGATTTCTGCGCAAGCAATTGCGCCAGTTTGTGATTACTCATCTTGTCACCGTCCTAATGATAGCGTTTTAGGCCTTACGAGAGTCATTGTAACATAAACAAAATAGTTTTCAATAACACATTTAAAAAACACTTTAGTAAAATGTATTTACAAAACTTTTTGTTCTTGCTATACTGGCATCATCAAGCCCGATCAAACACAATGCCGCGGTAAGAAATGAACAAATGAAAGCGTACCTAAAAGCGAAAAATAATGCCTGCTCTATAAGAAGAAGGTAGATTTGCTTATAATTAAGAGGGCGTATTATTTTTGCAAAGGGTGAAAAGGATTGGGAAAGAATAATTCCAAAATTTTAAAAGAAGCTAACAAGTATTTGGTCTTGCAATGTATATCCAGCTACCAGCCAATCACCGTTGAGGATATTGTGAAGAAGACGAATTTGAGCCGGCCTACGGTCATTAATTCGGTCAAGGAATTAACCGACGACCATATCATTATCAAGGGCGGACTTGCCGAGTCCACCGGGGGCAGAGCAGCGGCATTGCTCGCTATTAATTCAGATGCATACTACGGCATCGGGGTTGACTTTGAATTCCCGCAGGTTCGGATCGCGATGGCTAACTCCAATGGCGAGATTCTGGCTTCGCACCACTATGATTATCCGCTCGACAGCTCGGTGCAATACATCACCGATCGCCTATCCGATGAGATTGCCCGGGTGATTGAGGAGTCCGGCGTTGATCGGCTTAAGATCGAAGGTATTGGTATCGGGATGTCCGGTGTGGTCGACAAGAATAACGGCTTGTCCATCTTCATCGAACGGATTAACGATTGGCATAACGTGGACATCAAGTCCATTCTGGAAGATCGTCTTGATCTACCGGTTTATGTGCGTAACGATGTTCATTTGATGGGACTAGTCGAACAGCGCTTCTATCTATCCGCCGAGAATCAGGACTTCATCTATGTCGGGCTGCGATCTGGCGTAGGTAGCGCGATCTTCATGAAGAACGGGATCTATGGCGGGGAGAATGGCAACGCAGGCTTCATCGGTCAAATGATTCTGGATGTCAGCGGACCGGAAGGGCTTGGCGGTCCCAAGGGCAGCTTGAACGTATTTGCCAGCGAACTTAACCTGATTCGTCGCTACCGTGAGAGAAGCGGAAATACCGTTTTGGCAGAGCAACTTCCATTACGGCTGGAGAATCTGGTCCAGCTTGCACAAGAAGGAGACGAACTGGCCTCCTCCCTGCTGCAAGAAGCAGGCCATTACCTGGGACTTGCCCTGGTGAATCTGGCACGCATTTTTGAAATCCCAAACTTTGTGATTGGCGGCTGCCCGAACCTGGAGGGTTCGATCTTGCTTAAGTCCTTGCAAGATACGGCCAGCGAATTATTGAAGGAACACTTTAATCGGCTAAGCATCGTGCCTGGCCAATTACTGGAATACGAGTATGCGTTAGGCGGCTGTTATTTAGTGTTTGATCATATCTTTCATAAACCAAGATTAAAGCTTCAAATATAACAGTGCGTTATATTTCGATGCTGACCTAAAGACGGCAAGGAGACATCAGTGATGGATAACAGAATACGGATCGGTATCAGGCCGGTTGTTGACGCCCGGATCGGCAATGTCAGGGAAGTGCTTGAGCCGCAAACGCTCTCAATGGCTCAAGCGGTGGCCCGGTTGCTGAGCGAGCAGCTTCATTACAGTGACGGAGCACCCGTAGAGTGCGTAATCGCTTCTACATGTATCAGCAGCATCAAGGAGGCCCGGCAAGCGGACGAGCAATTCCGGCTCGAAAATGTAGGCGTTACCATCTCGGTAACACCCGCTTGGGCCTACGGCAGTGAAACCATCGACATGGATCCGCATCGCCCGAAGGCAATCTGGGGATTTAACGGCTCCGAGCGTTCCGGTGCAGTCTATCTGGCCGCAGCACTTGCCGCACATAACCAGAAGGGCCTGCCTGCCTTCGGTATTTACGGTCGTCATGTGCAAGACAAGGATGACGACAGCATCCCCCAAGATGTACAAGCCAAGCTGCTGCAATTCGCACGGTCGGCCATGGCCGTCGCGCAAATGCGCGGCAGATCTTATCTGGCCATTGGCTCCGTCAGCATGGGTATTGCCGGGTCCATCGTCAATGAATCCTTCTTCCAGCAGTACCTGGGCATGCGCAATGAATACGTAGATATGAGTGAGATCAATCGCCGAATTCAACTGGGAATCTTCGATCAGGAGGAATTCGAACGCGCGCTGGCCTGGACCCGCCAGTATTGTCTGGAAGGCACCGATTACAACGAGAAAGCCACCCGATTCTCCCGTGAACGCAAGGATGAAGTATGGGCGTTCATCGTGAAGATGACCTTGATTATGCGTGATTTAATGGCCGGTAATCCGAAGCTGGCGGAAGCGGGCTTCACGGAAGAAGCGCTGGGACATGAAGCCCTTGCTGCAGGATTCCAAGGGCAACGCCACTGGAACGATTACCTGCCAAATGGCGACTTCTCCGAAGCGATTCTGAACAGCTCGTTCGACTGGAACGGCCGCCGTGCTCCTTATGTCATGGCTACCGAGAACGACAGTCTGAACGGAGCCACGATGCTGCTGGGGAATCTACTAACCCATACTGCGCAGGCCTTCGTGGACGTCCGGACTTATTGGAGCCCGGAAGCCGTGAAACGGGTCGCCGGATATGAGCTTGAAGGATTAGCTGCTGGCGGCGTCATTCATCTAAAGAACTCCGGCTCGGTAGCGCTCGACAGCTCCGGCGAACAACAAATTGACGGCCTGCCAGCGATGAAGCCACATTGGGACATCACTGAGGAAGAAGTGGGCCGTTGCTTGCAAGCAACCTCATGGCATGCCGCCCATCAAGGATATTTCCGAGGCGGCGGATTCTCCAGCCGTGTGTTAACCAAGGGGGGCATGCCGATTACCTTCTACCGGATCAACCTGGTTGCCGGATTAGGTCCCGTGCTGCAAATTGCCGAAGGCTATACTGTAGACCTGCCGGAGTATGTACACGAGCTGCTGGATGAGCGTACCGACCCATCCTGGCCAACCGCCTGGTTCGTGCCTAATCTCACCGGAAGCGGAGCTTTCCGCGATGCCTATGCCGTCATGGATAACTGGGGCGCTAATCATGGCGTATTCAGCTATGGGCATATTGGCGGCGATCTGATTACCCTAGCCGCGATGCTGCGGATTCCGGTCAACATGCATAACGTTCCGGAGGAGCGGTTGTTCCGGCCAAGCTACTGGAAGGCCTTTGGCCTGGAGAACAGCTCGGTAGGCATGGATTATCGCGCCTGCTCACAGTTGGGGCCTTTGTACACCTGACGACGGTGTATATTGCGGGACTGCGTATCGGCCGAGCGCAGCCCGCAACTCACATACATGCTTTTATGCTTTGCATACAAAAGGGAGGAATTGCATCATGAAAAAATGGTTATCTGCACTCGTTGTAGTTATGTTGAGTGTCACAGTACTGACTGCATGTGGGGGCAGCAACAATGCACAATCAGATAATGCCAATAATCAAGGTACAGACAGCAAAGAGAAAATTAAGCTGGAATTTCTGTCTTTGAAGCAAGAACAAGCAAGTCAAGCAGCGTTTAAAGAGATTATTAAGCGTTTTGAAAGCGCTAATACTAATATCACAGTTGATCTTCAAAGTATGAATGCGGATCAGCTAAAGACGACGTTGCGGGCTAGAGCTGCTTCTGACGAAATGCCGGACCTTGTGACCTGGATGAAAGAGATCGAGCCGGAATATTTGCTCGACCTGAAGGGCGAAAGCTATCTTAGCAATCTTAATGCCGAGAGCATCGAAGCTGCCAATGCCATTTATAATGACCAAGTGTATGCGATGCCTATAGATAATGGATATATCGGTTTCTACTACAACAAGACTGTCCTTGCTGACAACAACCTGGAAGTACCAACTACATTGACTGAAATGAAGCAAGTTGTTGAGGCCTTGAAGGCCAAGGGGATTCCTGCCTTTGCTACAGGCTCCAAGGACCTGTCTGTGGCCTATATGCCGCTGATCGCCTTGTTCTCCGAAACGGTCTTCGGACGCAACCCGAACTGGTCGGCTGAACGTGACGCCGGAAGTGTTAGCATCGCTACCGACGAAAGCTGGAAGCTGGCATTCGACCTGCATAAGGATTATGTATACGGATACAGTGATGTCAATGGTTCCTTCAACATCGGCTATGATGATGCCAATGCCATGCTTGCCCAAGGTAAAGCCGCTTTCTATGGCAATGGTTCATGGGCGCTGGAGCCGATCCGTCAGGTGGGACCCGATGCAGATATCGGCCTGATGGCCTTCCCGATTTCGGATAATCCTGAAGAATCCAAGTTGCTGGTATTTCCGGATACTTCATTGTCTATTATGAAGGATAGCAAAAATGCAGATGCCGCCAAGAAATTCCTTGAGTTTGTCGCTTCACAGGAAGCCGGCGAAATCTGGTCAGAAAATGTAAAAGTATCCTCCACTGTCAATGGCGTCAACGTGGATTATGATCCGATTGCTGCTGATATCAACCAATACATCTCCAGTGGTCAGTTCACTCCATATGGGGACCGTGTACTACGTTCCGTATTTACAGACAAGCTGTGGGAGGATTTCTCCAAGTACATGCTGGATAGAACGGACTGGGATACATTAGCCAAGGACTTGGATGCTGCATGGGACAGAGCCAAGGAAGTTGAGGCTTCCGGACAATAATACAACGACAACGCCATGTTTGCGCGGATGCCTTCCGGGGGACGAGCTTCTTCTGTTCCTCTCCCGGGGCATTCAGCTTTAAGCCACGCACAAATGACTCCGAGTGGCAAAAGGAATGATGTTGATGAAGCCTAAAGGCCAAAATATGTTTTACTTTCTCATATTGCTGCCCGCCTTGTTGCTGTTTACTGTTTTTTTTATCATCCCCGTAGTACAAAGTCTTTCCTTGTCCTTCACGGATGCTTATGGAATGAGACCAAACTATAAATTTATTGGTTTAGAGAATTATATCACTGCCTTCAAGGATAGAAGCTTTATGGATACGATTAGCGCGACGTTGAAGTTTACTATCACTGCTGTTGTACTCGGAAACGTGATTTCCCTGATTCTGGCTTTGTTGCTGGATACAAAAATTCGCGCCAAAAGCTTTCTGCGCTCTATCTTCTTCATCCCAAACGTGATGAGTTTGCTGGTCGTAGGTTATGTATGGTCTTTCGTATATAGCAATGCTTTGCCAGACCTGTTCGAAGCACTGCATTTGCCCGCCTCCTGGCAGGCCTCGATTCTGGGCAATCCTGATATTGTTATTTATGCGCTGGCCGTTACGGCGGTATGGAACGTAGCCGGTTATTACATGATCATTTATCTGGCAGCGCTGCAAGGCATTTCCGATGATCTGATAGAAGCTGCTAAAATCGACGGAGCTCGTACCAAGGATATTTTGTTCAAGATTAAGCTGCCGCTCATCTCGCCGATCATTGTGATGTGTTTGATTTTGTCAACCGCAGCTCATATTAAAATCTTCGAATTGCCGTTCACCATGACCTCCGGCGGTCCTGCGGGCTCTTCGATGACTATGGTGCTGAAAATATACAATACGGCCTTTAGTGCCAACCAAACCGGGCTTGCAACAGCGCAATCGACGATCTTCTTCCTTCTGATTGCCGGTATTACCTTAATTCTGACCAGACTTATGAAATCCCGGGAGGAGAAATTATGATGAAAACTGCCGGTGAAAGTAAGAAAAAAGGATGGCGTCAAGCAGGGTTGTACACGACTGTATGGCTTCTTGCGATCCTATTCTTCGCTCCTATCTTGATTGTAGTCCTGAATTCATTCAAGACCAAGCCGGAAATTATGGTGTCCACCATTGGATTGCCTGAGAAGTTCAATTTAGACAATTACGTAACGATCTTTACCAACAATGACTTTCTATCTTCTCTATGGTTCAGTGTTATCGTAGTCGTCGCTACCACAACGCTTACCGTTCTAGTCTCGGCATTGGCAGGATATGCATTGGCCCGTTGGAAGAGCAAGTTCTCCAGCGCTATCATGCTTATCTTTATGACCACCTTGTTCGTGCCCTTCCAGGTCTACATGGTGGCCCTGATCGTTATTGCCCGTCAGCTCTCTCTCACGGGTTCACCCGTTGGGCTAGTTCTGATCTACATTGCCCTCGGCATGCCCGTACCGATCTTCTTGTATCGCAGCTACGCTGCAACCATGTCCAAGGAGATAGAAGAAGCTGCCGCCATCGACGGATGCAGCCGCATTCAAATGTTTTTCCGGGTTGTATTCCCGCTGATGAAGCCAATTACCGCGACTGCAGCTGTATTGAATGCGCTATGGGCCTGGGGCGAATTTTTGGTGGCATTCCTCGTCTACGGCAATCACAAGCCCATGACCATTCCGCTGTCCCAGCAATACTTCTATGGCAGCTATAATCAGCAATGGAACTTGATTATGGCCGGATTTGTGATATCGACCATTCCGATTGTTATTTTCTATATCCTGATGCAGAAGCATATTGTTAAAGGCATTGCTGCGGGTGCGGTGAAGGGTTAACAAGCACAGCACATAGAGAAAAGATTAAAGGAGAGAACACGGATGTTCAACGCTATTTCGCGTCAGGTGGAGAAAACAGTAGCTGATCTGCAGCAGATTAAACCGGAACTGGCCGAGTTATTCAAAAATGGCTATAGCAACACATTGGATACAACCGTAGAACGTATGGAGGATGGAACGACTTTCGTCATAACCGGTGATATTCCGGCCATGTGGCTGCGGGATTCATCGGCCCAGGTAAGACCTTACATCCGCTTGGCTCACGAGGACAAGGAGCTGGCCGAGATGATTCGGGGCCTGATCTGGCGTCAGGCCCGCTGCCTGCTGCTGGACCCTTACGCTAACGCCTTCAATCGGGAGGGCAATGGGCATGGACACCAGCAGGACCGCACCGAGATGGGCCCATGGATCTGGGAACGAAAATTCGAGCTGGATTCGCTCTGTTATCCGGTGCAACTGCTTCAGGATTACATTGAAGCCACTGGCGACACCAGTGTGTTCACTGAGGAAGTTCATGCGATGCTGAATGTCATCGTACGGACGATGCAGACCGAGCAATATCATGATGAACGCTCCTCTTACAGCTTTGAACGCGACGATATTACGTTGCCATCGGATACACTGCCTTTTGCAGGGCGAGGGACCAGAACGAACGTGACTGGCATGGTGTGGTCAGGGTTCCGTCCCAGCGACGATGCCTGCAAGTTCGGCTACCTGATTCCTGCCAATATGTTTGCTGTGGTTATCCTGCGTCATTTGGCCGGCTTCGCCGAGACCTATTATGCAGATCCCAAGCTGGCTGAACGCGCCCGCAAGCTGGAAGCAGAAATCAGCTTTGGAATCGAGACCTACGGAACGGTGGAACATCCGCACCATGGCAAGATTTATGCCTATGAAACCGATGGCTACGGCAATTATAATTTGATGGATGATGCCAATGTTCCAAGTCTGCTGTCCATGCCCTATCTGGGCTATTGCGGCTATGACGACCCTAAATACCTGCGAACCCGGCAATTTGTACTTAGCGAGGACAACCCCTACTACTACAAGGGACGTCATGCCGCAGGGGTAGGCAGCCCGCATACGCCGGAGGGCTATGTATGGCATATAGGATTGATTATGCAAGGCTTGACCTCCACCGACAAGCAGGAGCAGCTTGACTTGCTGAACCAACTGCTGGCCACCACTGCCGGAACAGGTCTCATGCATGAGAGCTTCCATCCGGATCATCCTGACCAGTTCACGCGCGAATGGTTCGGCTGGGCCAACAGCCTAGTGGGGCAATTCATTTTGCAGTGGCTGGAGCCTGATGTGGAATATGGGCAGAAGTCTAAATAGCAGCTTAGAGGCTCCCCTTGAAATGAACATGAACGTTGTGAAGCATGACCCAGTACCGACTCGGTGCTGGGTTTGCTGTATCCATCGTATCTGCGTTATCTCCAGGTGAATGCTCCTGATGGGATGGATGGCCTCGTTTTTTGCTATTCCATAGTTGAAGAGGTAACCTATTCATAGAAAAGGAGGCTGAAAAGATGAGTCAACATATTCCGGAAATTACATTGAACGATGGTTTGAAGGTGCCTGCAATTGGCCTTGGAACTTATTCCTTGAAGGGCGCCGCCGGTGTGAAGTCGATTACGGGAGCAATTGATCTGGGCTACCGATTAATCGATACCGCCTTTAACTACGAGAATGAGGGAGCAGTGGGTGAGGCCGTGAAGCAAAGCTCCGTTCCTCGTGAGGACCTGCTGATCTGCTCCAAGCTGCCGGGCCGCCGTCATGCTTACCAAGAGGCGCTTGTCACGATTGAAGAATCGCTGTATCGTGCCGGGCTGGATTATTATGACCTGTATCTGATTCATTGGCCTAACCCGAAGCAGGACCTTTATATTGAAGCATGGCAGGCTATGATCGAAGCGAGAAAGCGGGGATATATCCGCTCCATCGGCGTCAGTAATTTCTTGCCTGAACATAATGCACGATTGGTACGGGAGACGGGGGTTGCGCCCAGCCTGAATCAGATTGAACTGCATCCTTATTTTGACCAGGCCGATCAACGTCAGAAGGATGCGGAATACGGCATCGTCTCGGAATCCTGGAGCCCGCTTGGCCGGGGGCACCATATGCTGCAGGATGAACGGATCGCTCAGATCGCGGCAGCTCATGGGAAGACGCCAAGCCAGGTGATACTCCGCTGGCATACTCAGCTTGGGTCCATTCCAATTCCGAAGGCAGGCTCCCTGCAGCATCAGAAGGAAAATCTGGAGCTGTTTGATTTTGAACTGTCAGAAGCGGAAATGAACGTCATCCTCAGCTTCGGCGATGGAGACGGAAGCGGACGCTTGTGGGGGCAAGACCCGGCTGAGTATGAGGAGTTTTGATGATATAACAAGATGTCTCGTCCACAAACCGAAGGATCATAGCTGGATGCGACAAACATGAAAACGGGGCAGACCGGAAGTCAGTATTCACTGATTCTCGGTCTGCCCCTTCTGTATAAACGCATGCGTGCTTTAGCCTTGGACGCGTACGTTCGGCGCGTTGTGCTGCAACCGGGAATGACGCGTCAATTCTGCGTAATATCCATCCTGTTGGAGCAATTCCTCATGAGAGCCTGCCTCCACAATCCGTCCGCTGTCGATGACGATAATCCGGTCCGCATGCTGTACAGTAGACAGCCGGTGAGCAATAACCAAGGTGGTTCGGCCGGCAGCCACGACGCTTAACGCATGCTGGATCAGTTGCTCCGTCTGAGAATCGAGATTGGCGGTTGCCTCATCCAAAATGAGGATCTTCGGCCGGAAAACCAGAATCCGGGCGAAGGAAATCAACTGGCGTTCTCCGGCGGAGAGCCCGCTTCCGCGATTGGACAACTTCGTATCATAGCCGCGCCCCAGCCGCTTGATCATCGGATGCGCGCCGACCTGGCGGCAGGCCTTGATGACCTCCTCACGGGTAATATGCTCCTGGAAGAGACGAACATTGTCCACGATCGTTCCGGAGAACAGGTAAGGCTCCTGCTGGACCAAGCCTACGATTCGGTGCAGGTCCTGCTGGGGCAAACGCCGAATATCGGTGCCGTCAATCTCCACGCTCCCGCGGTCAACATCATAGAAGCGGGCTAGAAGGTTAACGAGGGAGCTTTTCCCAGCGCCCGTAGTGCCGACAATGCCGATGAATTCTCCCACTTGTATATGCAGGTTCAGACCATGAAGCACCTCTTGCCCGTCTACATAGGAGAATCGCACCTGATTGAAGTCTACCCGCCCTCGTACAGCAGCAGGGGCCAGGGTCTTCGTTTCCTCCGGTGCGGGCTCCTTAACCTCCGGTTGGGTAGAGAAGATGCGCCACAGCCGGTCCATGGACACCGTGGTGGATTGAAGGGTATTCCACTGTTGAGTAATTTGGTTAATCGGTTGAAAGAACTGGCGGATATAACTGATGAATGCATACAGTACGCCGAATTCGATTTGCTGGTCGAGCACGGCAAACCCGCCGAGCCAGACGACAAATGCAACGGCCAGATTGCCCAGGACATCAAAGGATCGGTTAAAGAGCACCGATGCGCGAACCTCCCGGAGATTTGCCTTTAAGTAGGAGGTGTTCCGATTCGTAAAACGGTCTTCCTGCTCTTGCTCTTGATGGAAGGACTGAATCAGGCTCATACCGGATAAGTTCTCCGCAGTAAAGGCAATAAGCCGGGAGAGCAGCGAACGGGCCTGCTGGTAGCAGGATCGCAGATGCTTACGGAAAGCCACCGCGATGCCCGTAATGATCGGAAACAGGATCAGGCAATATAGGGCAAGCCGCACATCCAGCGCAAACATAAAGACTATAACAAGAATGAGGGAGAGTCCGTCCCGGACGAGACTGAACAGAACCTGGGTGAAGAACTGATTGATCGTCTCGGTATCACTGGACTCATTCGTGACAAGCCCTCCCATAGAGTTCCGATCGAAGAAGGACATCGACTGTCCGGTGATATGTTTGAACAGGTCTTTCCGGAGGAGAGCAACAATGCTCTGCCCAACACGCTGCAGCAGATTCGCCTGAACATAGGAGAACACACCGCTAAGCGCTTCGAGAAGCAGATATCCTGCCGCCAGCCCGATCAGAATTTTAGGCCCGTACGCACCGAAGAGCACCTTTTCATCAATCGCGTATTTGATCAGGAACGGCTGGAGCAGGTCGGCCGAAATAGCTAGGAATGCACAGATAAAAACCCCGAGAAAGGATTTGCGGTGAGGCTTGGCATATGAAAATAGAGCCTTGAAGGCTTGACGGCGTTCTTCCGGAGAGACGGTGTGCTTGTTATCCTCGCGCTGCTTGGGTTCAGCCGGCATGGGTACCCTCTCCTTCCTGAATCTCATGCAGGGAAGCATACAGACCCTGGAGGTGAAGCAACTCCTCATGAGTTCCCTGCTCAGACAGCTTGCCGTCCTCCAGCACAATAATATGATCGGCGTGCTTAACGGCACTGATCCGATGAGCAATAATAATCGTCGTCTTTCCTTGTCTAGACTGCCGCAGATTCGCTAGAATCTTTGTCTCCGTCACGGCATCGACGGCGCTCACGCTGTCGTCCAGCAGAAGAATCGGAGCCGATTTGATAAGCCCCCGGGCCAGACTGGTTCTCTGACGCTGCCCGCCGGAGAGGGTGAGCCCCCGCTCGCCAAGCTTCGTATCGAATTGATCGGAGAACCCGGTGATACTCTCGTGCAGCTCTGCCAGCCTTGAAGCCTCCTCGACCTCATGCAGCTCTGCGTCCCGGTTGAAAAAGGCGATATTATCGCGGATGGTGGTGCTGAACAGGAAGCCGTCTTGAGGAACATACGCAATCTGTGTGCGCAGGCTGCTGAGAGACAGATCCCGAATATCCCTTCCTCCGATATAGATCGTTCCGCGAGGAGCGTCATATAGACGCAGCAGCAGCTTAACCAGGGTTGTCTTGCCGCTCCCGGTGCGCCCTACAATCCCTAAGGTCTCGCCGGGCTTGACCGAGAAGCTGATGTCATCCAGGCTCGCTTCCCCGGCATCAGGATAGGCAAAGGTCAAATGGTGAATATCTATGCCAAGGTGCTGCTCGGACGGCGGAAGGGTGTCATCGCCCTCCTTGATTTCCGGCTCTACCGCCAGCAGCCGGTTCAATCTGTCCAGGGATGCCCGGGAACGCTGCATGGTATTAATGACGTTCCCGATGAGCCGCAGCGGATTCATAATCATGCGAAGGTACAAGGTTAAGGCCACGAAGAGACCCAGCGACAACTGTCCGCGGGTGACCAGAAGTCCGCCGTAAGCGATTGCAACAGCCATCGAGACAGCCCCTGTGAAGGGAAGGAGCGCCTGGAACATGGAGGTGATCTTAACCAGGGAGAGCTGACGTTGCAGGATGTGATCCACAGAAGCTCCGAAGCGGTCGCGAGCTATATTTTCCGCAGCAAAGCTCTTGGTCACCTTTACGCCTTCGAATTGCTCTTCGGCAGACTCCGTCATTGAAGCCAGCGCTTCCTGAACCCGTCGGGAACGGTCGCGGATTTTCGGCCCGAAGCCGATAACCATAAAGGGAATCGCGAGCAGCGGCAGCACGCAGACCAGAATGAGCAGTACCGGAATATCGCTCGCAGCCATCATAACGACCACGGAGATGATCAGCACGGACGCATTGGTCATTTGATTCAGTCCGTTGGCAATCGACTCGCGCACACCGGTCACGTCGTTCATGACATAGCTAAGCAGCTTGCCAATTCCGTTTCGAGAGTAGTACGACTCGCTTAATTGAGTGAAATGATGAAAGAGTTCTTGTCTTGCCCGAAACTCGAAGATCCGTCCCAGGCGGTGATTGATATACTGTCCAATGCCGAAGCAGAGCCCGTATACAATCGCAATCCCGACCAGAAGCATCGCATAATATCCGACATCGGATTTGGTCAACGCCCCGCTTTGCAGGTGGTCGGTGAAATCACCCAACACCTTGGGGAAGTAAGCATACGTAACATTTGCGGCAATCAGAGACAACACCGCAGCCAGGTAGAACAATAAATGGGCCTTCATGTGATTCAACAGTAATGTTTTTCCACGCACGGACACCTGTCCTTTCCTTATATACAGATTTTTGCTTCGGCCAACATCGGTCATTTATAAGTATACCATGGGAGAAAAAGGCAAGCTTCAGTCTAACGGGTTGCTATTCAAGGAAAATGCCTCAAATTTGTGCAAGAAAAAGTGAGAAGATTGATAGCGAAGAATTATAATATAGTCAATACTATAGCTCATACATCAGATGTTAAGCCGTGAATGGAGGATGGAAATATTGATGAAGCACGCTCGGATCGGTGTGATCCTGGCGCAAATCGGAACACCCTCGGCTCCCGAAGCCCGCTCGGTGCGCCCGTATTTGCGGCGGTTTCTCTCCGATCGGAGGATCGTAGACACGCATCCTTTACTGTGGCAGCCCGTGCTAAGAGGAATTATTTTGCGTACACGCCCCAAGAAATCAGCAAGCCTGTACCGCCAAATCTGGACTGAAGAAGGCTCCCCTTTATGGGTTTATTCGCTCCGGCAGCAAACCGCGTTGCAGGACAAGCTAGGATCGGACTATCAGGTCGAATTAGGCCTTGCATATAGTGATCACAGTATTGAGAAGGCTATAGAGTCATTGGAGAAATCAGGAATCAGCCGTATTCTGATCGTGCCGATGTTCCCCCAATACTCCTCAACGACGACGGCGTCGGTGTATGACCAGACCTGCTTTGCGGCACTGGGACGGAAGAGCTTTGGCGGGAAGGCAGCCAAGCGCTTTATTCCGACGATGCGTTTTGTCGAGCCTTATTACGACGATCCCGGATATATTGACGCTATGAAGGCTCATCTGCAGCGAATTTTGCACCGCCAAGGGCAAGAGGGCCGGACGGATTATACGGTGCTTACTTTTCATGGCATTCCCAAGCGCTATGCTGATACAGGAGATCCTTATCCTCAGCAATGTATGGAGACAGGGCGGCTATTAGCCGAAGCGATGGGATGGGAAGACGGAAAATGGCAAATATCCTTCCAATCTAGATTTGGTCCGGAGGAGTGGGTAGGCCCTTCTACCGAAGAGACCCTTAAGGCCTTGCATGAGCGCGGGATCTCCAGTCCCATGATCTTCTCGCCGGGCCTGGTCACCGATTGTCTGGAGACCTTGCACGAACTGAATATTGAAGGCCGTGAGCATTTCCAGGCTTCTGGCGGACAGGCAGAGCGCTTTCAGTTTGCTCCTTGCCTGAATGATCAGCCGGAATGGCTGAACTTCCTGAAGGAATTGGTAGAGCGTAACACTGGAGGATGGTAAACAGTAAAGGACCTCGCCCCGATTAATTGTTAATGTTTACAAAAACAATGGTATTTTTCAAAAAGATAAGGTAACTTATAGAGTAAGAGTAATAAAAACGTTTTTATTAACGTATTGAGGAGAGAATACTTTGACAACAAAGAAATTGGGAGTCCCATTAGAAGGTTTCGCCGAGTTCAGCAAAACTGCTGCCACAGAAGGGGCGGTATTGCTAAAAAATGATTTGCAAGCCCTTCCTTTACTTCCGCAGGATACCGTATCGGTATTCGGAAGAACCCAGATCAACTATTACCGCAGCGGAACCGGTTCCGGCGGAAGCGTGAATGTAACGCATACGACGAATCTGCTGAATGGACTGCGCGGCAAGGACGGAATTCAGCTGAATGAGGATTTGGCTCGCGTATATGAACAATGGATTGAGCAGAATCCTTTTGACAACGGGGGTGGCGGTTGGGCCGCAGAACCGTGGCATCAGAAGGAGATGCCGCTGAGCGATGAGCTGGTGGCCTCGGCAAGAAGCAAATCCTCGAAGGCTGTTGTGGTTATCGGCCGTACCGCTGGGGAGGATCAGGATAATGCCATTGCTCCGGGCAGTTATCTGCTGACAGATAATGAGAAGGATATGCTCTACAAGGTAACGCATCATTTTGAACAGACGATTGTAGTGCTCAACGTATCCAATATTATTGATATGAGCTGGCTGAACGATAGCCGCTACACCTACCCGATTGCCAGTGTGATCTATGCATGGCAAGGGGGCATGGAGGGCGGCAATGCAATTGCTGACGTGCTCGCAGGCGAAGTATCGCCGAGCGGCAAGCTCACCGATACGATCGCTTACCGGATCGAGGATTATCCCTCAACCAAAAATTACGGCGGTGAGTTGAAGAGCATCTATGAAGAGGACATTTATGTCGGCTATCGTTATTTCGAGACATTCTGTCCGGAGAAGGTTCAGTATGAATTTGGCTTCGGGCTTTCCTACACGACATTTGCTTATCAACTGGGAGAAGGAAGAATTCTCAACAAATCGGATGGAGATGTCATCGAGGTCGATGTGACGGTTACGAATACAGGGGATATCTATGCAGGTAAAGAGGTGGTCCAGCTCTATTATGAAGCCCCTCAGGGCAAGCTGGGCCAGCCTGCAAGAGCGCTTGCTGCATTTGCTAAGACACGCACCCTGAAGCCGGGAGAATCCCAGCGCCTAACCCTGAGCTTCCCCGTTCGCCGTATGGCCTCTTATGACGATGCCGGCATTACGGGATACCGTTCGGCTTATGTGCTTGAAGCAGGGACTTATATTATGCATGTAGGGACAAGCGTGAAAAATACGGCTGTGGCAGCCATTGGCGGTCAGGACGGATATTCGATCAGCTCGCTTCAGGTTATCCAGCAGCTTCAAGAGGCGATGGCTCCGGTAGAGGGCTTCTCCCGATTGAAGCCGGGCGCGCGGAGACCGGATGGAACCTATGAAGCGGATTATTCTGCGGTTCCGGTTAGAACCGTCTCGATGGAGGAGCGCATTGAACGCAATCTTCCGAAGAGTCTGGAGCAGACGGGAGACCAGGGCTATAAGCTGAAGGATGTTCAAGAAGGCAAGGTAAGCATGGAGACCTTCATTGCACAGCTTAGCAATCAGGATTTGGCGGCGATTGTCCGCGGCGAGGGCATGAGCAGTCCGCTGGTTACGCCGGGAACGGCTTCGGCATTCGGCGGTGTAAGCGATTCGCTGCTCAGCTATGGCATTCCTGTGGGATGCACGGCTGACGGACCGTCCGGCATCCGGATGGACAGCGGCCTGAAGGCGACCCAGGTTGCGATCGGCACCTTGCTTGCGGCTACCTGGAACGTCGAGCTTGTAGAAGAACTGTACATTATGGAAGGCCAGGAGCTGCTGAGAAATGAGATTGACGCGCTGCTGGGGCCAGGACTGAATATTCGCCGCAGCCCGCTGAATGGCCGGAACTTCGAATACTTCTCGGAGGATCCGTTGATTACCGGAGAATTCGCCGCGGCGTGCACGCGCGGAATCAAGCAGGGCGGCTCCAACGCGACATTGAAGCATTTCGCGTGCAACAATCAGGAGAAGTACCGGACAAAAGTCAATGCGGTCGTCTCCGAGCGAGCGCTGCGCGAGATCTATCTGAAGGGCTTCGAGATCGCGGTGAAGGAAGCAGGGGCCAATTCGATTATGACCTCCTACAATCCGATCAATGGTCATTGGGCTGCATCGAACTATGATCTGAATACGACGATCCTGCGCGGAGAGTGGGGCTACACAGGAATTGTGATGACTGACTGGTGGGCGCTTATGAATGATGTTGTAGAGGGCGGCGCGCCAAGCAACAAATACACGAACTGGATGGTTCGGGCTCAGAACGATCTGTACATGGTAGTGAACAACTATGGCGCGGAGATTAACTCGCTGGATGACAACACCCTGGAATCGCTGGAAAATGGGACTCTGACAGTCGGGGAATTGCAACGCAGCGCCATGACCATCTGCAACTTTTTGATGCATGCGCCGGTATTCTCCAGAGAGCAGATTATTGAAGAGAAGGTCGTCACAGTCGCCGCTAATCCGATTGCTGCTGCGCAGGAGCTTTCCGAAGAGGGACGACTTCACCCATCGGCGAAGGAGCCGACCTTGTTCCAGGTGACGGAAGGCGGCCAATACCGGATTATTGTCAATATCATGTCGCCGGACAATAATCTGGCGCAAAGCGCATGTAACCTGATTCTGAACAACCAGGTGGTTACGACAATTCAGACGAACGGCACGGATGGCAGATGGATTAAGCAGAAGCTCGTGAAGGTGGAGCTGGAAGCCGGCGGATACGAAATGACGTTTGATCATACCAAGCCGGGCATCCAGCTGGACTGGATCGAGCTCAAGCGCACATTTTAAAAGAAGCCCGGGAACTGCTATAATGTTACTTATTAAAGGACATTATTGAGTCAGGGGAGTAGGAGAGCATGAGGGGATACAATTTTTCACGCCCGTTGATGTTGATTGCGATCGCAGTCTTGACGAATTTTGCTGTTACGTCCATATGTATGCTGTTTGGAATGAATCAGGATTCGGCAAGCAGTCTAGGAACGATGGCCATGGTATTAGCCGCTCTCTGGGTATTCTCGCGGCAGAGAAAGAAGCGTCAATGACAATCATTTGAAGGTTTGAATAAATCTGTCCACTCCTGGGCATTTTCTTAATGAACACCATTGCGAGGAGTGGGCAGACATGAGAACAATGAACAATATCGCGCTTACGCTTTTGATCGTGGGAGGGCTCAACTGGCTTTTGGTTGGTCTGTTCCAGTATGATCTGGTAGCAGCCATCTTTGGCGGACAGAGTGCCATGCTATCCCGAATCGTCTACGTCATCGTCGGACTATGTGCGCTTTACTCGCTCAAGTTCTACGGCGACGTGAACGAAGAGGAGCGGGCCCGCTGAGGCTAAGCCGCGGAGGATGAGCAATAATGAATGAACGGCCGCTCAGGACTTCCTGAACGGCCGTTTTTCATTTGCTGGTGGAGAGTTACAATTCATCAGCAATGCCGAGCAGCGCGATACCGATCATGACGACAACAATGACTCCATACTGAAGCTTGCTGAGCCGTTCCTTCAGGAAGAGTCGGGACAGGATAACGGAGAATATGCTGTACGAGGCAATCAATGGCGCAGCGATAATCGCGTTATTGGCCATCGCGAAGACGTAGAAGAACTGGCCGATCGTCTCGAAGATGGCAGCATACCCTTTCACACGCTCACGGAACAGATGGAAGGACTGCTTCTTGATCCATTTCAAATAAATAAAGGCGATGACTGCACAGAGGAAAAAGGTAAATTCATAAGCAAGCAGCGCCGCATCCTCGCTGATGAGACTGAGCTCATCCAGATAGATCCCATCGGCAAAGGTGCCCAGCCCGTCAATGATGCAGTAAAGAATAGGGAACAGGACCGCCATGACTCCGATCTGATATTTCTTATCCAGAACGGCGGAATCCGCCTGGAGCAGGCGAAGCTCCTGTCTTTTCTCCAATACAGCGATAGCCACCACACCGCCGGTAATAAGAATGATTCCCGTGACCTGAATGCCGCTTAGAACATGGGTGAAGAAAATAAAAAGCAGGATCGTCGTCACTGCACCGGAGGAATTCTGCACGGGCGAAGCGATGGAAAGTTCCATATACCGCAACCCGATATAGCCCAGGGTCATGGATAGAATGTAGAGCGCTGACACCGGCAAATATCGGAGCATATCGAGGGGGTCAAAATCGATTCCTTGAATGAGCATGTAGGAGAAGGCGTGAATTCCCATCACCAGACCGACCATAATAACGATCTTGATATGGCTGTACCGGTCCTCCGGATCGCTTCCTTTCTTATAAAATAAATCCGCCGCGCCCCAAGCGAAGGCGGTAAGCAGAGCAAATAGAAACCACATAACAATACTCCCTCCTGATTCCAGTCGACTTTGTGAAAACTGTATCATTATATATGCCGTTGTGAAATTGTCAAGGGGAAGACGCCGGAATGTACCTGGATTCATTGACATAAAACATGTAGAGTGGTATCGTCGAACTGACCTCTACCAGCATTTTGAAGTTGATAGAAATCGATATATATTTCGTGAAAGCTCTTCGCAGGAAGGGTTTTTTCAATTTATATTATCTTATAAGAAAAGAATGTGATTCTATGAAACAGCTCAGATTAAGCCCTAAATACAATAATTTTCTCGAAAGACACCTGTCGGGTGAGACGATGGATTACCGCCAGGTTATTGCTTTGTTCCTGCCGATCCTGATTGATCAGGCCTTCATTGTCGGCTTGAACCTGGTAAATACAGCAATGATCAGCTCCTCGGGTGTGGCGGCTGTCAGTGCAGTGAACATGGTGGATTCGATCAATATGTTCCTGATCAATGTCTTTGTGGCTATTGCTACGGGGGGGACTGTGGTAGTCGCCCAATATAAAGGCAGCGGGAACCAATTGATGGTGTCTAAGTCTGCCGCCGGCAGTGTTACGGCAGTCTCGCTCACTGCGCTGGTAATCGGCATGTTCCTGGTCGTGTTTCACACCCCGATTCTCAGCCTGCTCTTCGGGGGCGCGGATGCGGACGTACTCAATAGCGCGCGAACGTATCTGATCGGGAGCGGCGTGTCATACATGGGGATTGCCATTGTGCAAGCCGTGTGCGGTGCATTGCGCGGTATAGGCAAGTCGAGAGCTTCTCTGGCATTATCGCTGATTACGAATCTTCTGTATGTATTGCTCAATGTACTGTTTATCAATGTACTCGACATGGGTGTATTCGGGATGACGTTATCCGTCAATATTGCCCGCTATGCAGGAGCAATATGCGCACTGTATTATATATTCAAGCTGGATGCGGCGCTGCATTTGGGCATACGCGATCTCTTTACCCTTCCGTTGTCCATGCTGCGCAAGATTATGTTCATCGGTGTGCCATTTGCCGCCGAGCAAATGTTCTTTAACGGCGGTAAACTGCTGACCCAGGTGTTCATTGTCAGCCTGGGAACGTATGCGATAGCTACCAATGCCATAGCCGGATCGCTTGCAGGAGTGCTGCAAATTCCTGCGGGTGCGTTATCCTTGACGATTGTAACGGTCGTAGGACAATGCATCGGGAGAGGCAATGTCGCAGATGCCCGAAAATTCATCAAGTCATTTCTGGTGATTGGCTCCGTCACCTTGTTCTTGATCGGTATTATCATTATGCCGTTCTTCTATCCGCTTGTCGGTATCTTTGAGCCGCCAACTGAAATTGTCCATGATATTTTCATCATTCTGCTGATCAATACTATCGTTCAAATCTTCCTTTGGCCGATCAGCTTTATTGCTCCTTCGGCGCTTCGCGCCGCCGGCGATTCCAAGTTCACTTCGATCACTTCCATGCTGACCATGTGGTTGTTCCGGGTCGTGCTCGGTTATCTGCTGGGGATTACCTTCAACTTCGGCATATTAGGCGTCTGGCTGGCTATGAACTGCGAATGGGGGGTTCGCGGGGCTATCTTCATGTGGCGTTACCGCGGGACCAAGTGGTATCAGCATAAGCTGATCTAGAACGGGAGGAGATGTTCATCATGTTGCCTTATAACACACTGATTCATCAGGTTCCTACGAGAAGAAAGGCTGTTGCCATCACCTTTGATGATGGACCGAATCCTGTATATACGCTCCAGGTGATGGAAGTCTTTCGAAAGGTTCAGGGAAAGGCAACGTTCTTCATGATTGGCAGTCAAATGGAGCAGCATCCCGAGATGGTTCGGGCGGTCCATGCAGAGGGCCATGAGATCGGCAACCACTCCTTCACCCATCCTGCAATGACGAAGCTTCAGAAGCCGGAAGCGAAGGATGAACTTGTTCAAACAGAGGCGTTGATCGAACAGTTGACAGGCGTGAAGCCCAAGGTTTTTCGTCCGCCCTATTTCGACCAGAACGAGATGGTCGGCAGCGTATCGGAAGATATGAAATATCACATGATGGGCGCGCTGAATTCGGAGACGAATGATTGGGAAATGCCGGGTGTGGAGCATATTCTGGAGAAAACAAGAAGTGAAGTCAGGCCAGGGAGTATCTTGATCTTTCATGATGGCTTTGATGACCGTTCCCAGACGATTGAGGCAGTATCCATTCTGGTGCCCGAGCTGACCGCTGATGGATATGAGCTCATTACGGTCAGCGAGCTAATCTCATCTGCTCTGTAATACAGGATAAGCCGCTGGTATAGAGGTCTATACCGGCGGTTTTTTTATTCGACAATCTAATTTGTCATAGCGCGTTTTTTTGCAAGTTGTTGTACAATGGCCTTAGGAGCATGAGACTATTTTCCTACTCCAATGGGGGAGCTTCCATGATGAATTTTGTCGGAAAAAAGGTTAGGGATGATGTAGTCAGTGATTTAGGTGTGACATTAATCCCTGCGGGAAGTATGCTGGATGAGGAATTGATCGGGATGTTGGGCAATCATCGGGTTGATCTATATAACTTGGAGCTTCTGAACCCGGCCCCCAACCCGGTCATTAATTTTGTGGATCAGGCCGTGCTGCGGTCAAAGGAATTATTCGAGTCCATCGGGCTGACAGGCAAGGTGCCTGTGGAAGATGTTAAGGGAGAGGTGATTCCTCTCGTCCTTCAAGTCTCACAGCACTCTAATCTGTTCCAGCTCTTCGAATCGGTGAAGGCCGTCGACGAGTATACCTATCAGCATAATATCGGAGTCGGCATCCTATCCACGCTCATTGGCAGATGGATGGAGCTGCCGGATGAGGAACTGGAGATCCTGTCTCTGGCTGGAACGCTGCATGATGTAGGCAAGGTGTACATACCGGCCGACATCCTTAACAAGCCGGATAAGCTGACGAGTGAGGAATATGAGCAAGTCAAGCTGCATGCCGAGTTCGGTTATGACCTGCTGTGCAGGGTTCCCTACTTGGATCCCCGCATTCCGCTCGCCGCGCTTCAGCACCATGAACGCAATGATGGCCGCGGCTATCCGCTTGGAGTCAAGGAGCATGAGATCGAGCTGTTCAGCAAGATTATAGCTGTGGCAGATATTTTCCATGCCATGTCCTCCCGGCGCTCCTATCATGAGCCTAGAGCATTTTATCAGATCGTGGAGCAGATGCGGGACGGCATCTTCGGCCTGCTCGATCCGGTGATCGTCACCTTGTTCCTGGATAAAATATTGGAGAAGCTGATCGGTGAGATGGTGCTGCTGACGGATGGACGTATCGGTGAAGTCATTAGCTTGAATCCGCATCAGCCGCTAGCTCCCCTCGTGAAAGCAGGAGAAGAATTCATCGATTTAAGCCGAAGAACGGACATACATATTAAAAGCATTTTTATACCCGATTAGTACCGGGCCGCAGGGAGAATGAGATGATAGCGAAAATCCCGCTTCTAACGGACAGTAGGAAGCTTTATAGAAAAGTCATAACTACATATTGGATCATATTGTTTCTTTCTCTCTCGGCAGAATGGATTGGGGCTTTATTGTGGTTAGAAGGGAGAGTCGAGCTGTTAGGCTGGGAATATCTCATGGAGAGAATTATTGTGCCCACGCTGACTCAGCTTGCAATTATCGGGACGAATGAGATCTTGTATTATCGTTCCATGGAGAAGCCGGAATGGGCCGTGCTTAGCGGGACGCTGATCGCGGCCGCCTTAATGATCGGCAACCAGGGATTGCATCTGGAATATATTCTGGTGCTTCCAATCCTGGTGTCTCTCTTTTTCTTCAGGAAAAGACTGCTGTACTTGGCGTTTATATCGAATTTGTTGATCTTCTTCTTTATTTATAACGGCTTTCCCGAGTTCAGAACGATAATGACCCCCTATGATCTCTGCACCTTTTTCGCTATTATGCTCGGCATTCTGTATATCGCACTGCAGATCATTGCGCAAGGCAAGCAAATGATTGCTGATTTTATGCGCATGGTGACCTCGGAGCAGGATTTGGTGGTGAAGAATGCGGTCATGGAACGGCTTGCCAAGATTGATGCGCTGACCGATTTATACAATCACAAGACGATGCATGAATATTTGGAGCAGTTGATCGAGCAAAGCAACAATAACGCCATGCCTTTGCAGCTGGCGATCATGGACATTGATAACTTCAAGAGTGTGAATGATACATATGGACATGCTGTGGGAGATGTTGTGTTGAGCCGGGTGGCCCAAGCGGTGAAGGATGCATTGTCCCAGAATGAGATCATTGCTAGATATGGCGGCGAGGAATTCGTCGTTATTTTTCCCGGCAAGACCTTATTCGAAGCCTATCAGGAAATGGAGCAGACCCGGGAACTTATTTGTTCAATAGCGCATGACGAAATGAAGGGGAACCGAATCTCGGTCAGCATTGGCGTGGCGGAGCATGTGCGCGGCAAATCCAGTTCCACCTTGTTCGAGGAAGCGGATGCTTGTCTGTATTATGCAAAAAAACACGGCAAGAACCAGACGGTGGCCAAGCAACATGCCAGAAAGTCATCCGGTTCTTCCGTGTAGCTGTATAACAACAGGCTGCGGGCTAGATTTCCGGCCAGTTTCCGCTGCCTGACAAATATTTCTCCGTTAAGATCGAGAGTAATTGAATGCCTACCTCATTATGTCCTCCTTCGGGAATGATGAGGTCTGCATATTTCTTGGAAGGCTCAATAAAAGCCTCATGCATCGGCTTGACGGTGGCCAGGTATTGCTGGTGAATGGAATGAATAGAGCGTCCTCTCTCCTCCATATCCCGCAGCACGCGGCGAAGAAGCCGGACATCGGAATCGGTATCGACGAACACTTTAATATTGAGCATATTGCGCAGCTTCTCATCGTACAGGACGAAGAGTCCCTCAACAATGGCGATCCGGTTCGGCTTCAGCACGATGTTCTCCGTTGTGGAACGGGTATGGTTGGTGAAGTCATATACCGGCGCAGCCGCAGTTTGCTTGTTTCTCAGCATCAACAGATGTTCGATCAGCAACTCATTGTCAAAAGCAAACGGATGATCATAGTTCGTCAGAACCCGCTGATCCATCGTCAAATGCGATTGATCCTTGTAATAATTATCTTGTGAGATGAATGTAACCTTATCCGGCCCGAGCTGCTCGATTACGGAGCGGGCCACCGTCGTTTTTCCAGAGCCGGTGCCGCCGGCGATACCGATAATTAGCATGGTGATTCGAATAACCCCCTAGGTGTTTTCCCGTTGAACATTCCCGTATTGTAGCATAGTGAGCGACATTTTTCACCCTCATTGATCAAGTTCAAGAGCATTCATGTCGAATAGACATTCAACGGGCCATTCCATAGGAAAATCTTAGAAAATTGCTTGAATTCCATGTCAAAATCCATAGAAAATTCACAACGGGTGTAGTAATATTGTCCTATAAATCGGAATCATTACATACAAATGGGGGTCGTTCGCTTGCTGCATAGTCTGAAGTGGAAACTGATTGTTTTCTTTGCTTCACTGCTGCTTATTTCCGGATTCGTGCTTACGTATACCGTATACAATTCATCCGAGAAATTGCTCATGAACTCCATTGGCACGCAAGCATTGCAGGTTGCTGAGCATGCGGCAGCTATGGTGGAAACGGAGCAATACAAGACGATTATTGATGAAGGTGAAGCTGCGGCTTATTACCGTACGCTTCGCGAACAAATGAGCGAGGTTAGAGAGGCTAACGGACTGGATTATTTGTACATTATGCACCGTAGGGATACGGGCGGATCCTACGAATATTACTATGTTGTTGATGGAGCGGCATTGGACGCAGCGGATGAGGAAGTATCGGGTTTTGGGGAAGTAGAGACAGAGTTCTATCCGTCTTTGGAGGCGGTCTATGACAGCAAGCAGGAGCAGTTGGGTGAAATGACGTCTTCAGAGGAATATGGAGAGACGATGACCTCTTACGTACCAATTCGGGATACTAATGGAGAAATTCTCGGTGTCATGAGCGCCGATTACAATGCTTCGGAGGCGTATGCACTGCTTCAGAACACGCGCAGCCGGATCATATGGATCTCGGTCGGCATTCTGGCAGCCGCATTAATCCTTACGTTCCTAATGGCACGCTCACTGGTTAATCCACTGATCCGTATAAAGCGTGATATGCACAAGGTGCAGACGGGTGAACTGGGCGTGAAGACCGAAGTTCTGGGCAAAGGCGAGATCGCGGATCTGGGGCAGTCATTTAACCGGATGTCAGAGGATTTGAGATCCATGATCATTGGTATTAAAGACAGCTCGGGAATGATCGGAGATTCTGCCCAGGTTCTATTCAATAATGTCGGTAAATCCCGCAAGCTTGGCGAGAGTATTTACAGTCTGTCGGTAGAGGTCTCTGAGGGCGCGGATATTCAGCGTAAGGCAGCGGAGGATACCTCGAGAGCCATGGATGAGGTCGGCTCGGGCGTACAGCGGGTAGCGGCATCTTCAGCGCTTGTTGCCGAGAGTTCCGCAAAGGCGGCCAGTATGGCGGAGCAAGGCTCTATCGCGGTCAAGCATACCGTTAAGCAAATGGATAAAATCCACAACGCGACAAAACGGGTAGTCGAAGATATTGATGCAGTAGCCGAAAAATCGGAGGAAATGAGCGAGATCATTGAGGCGATCCAGGACATTTCAGCCCAGACCAATCTTCTCGCGTTGAATGCCTCGATCGAAGCCGCTCGTGCGGGTGAGCATGGAAGAGGCTTTGCTGTTGTCGCTGACCAAATCCGTAAGCTGGCGAACCAGTCCGGCAACTCCACCCTGCGAATTGCAGAGCTGATTAATGAGACGATTCAAGGCGTGGAGCGTGCAGTAGAGGCTGCAAGACAGGAGTATATTGAGGTTGAAGCGGGCAGAAGTGTGGCTCAAGCCGCCGGGGAAGCCTTCCAGCTTATTCAGCAGGAAGTGAATGTGGTGGCAGGAGAGGCGCAGGAATTTACTGCTGTCGCTGAAGAAATTGCCGCTGCGGCGGAGGAGGTGGCTGCTTCCGTTGAGGAAATCTCGCGGCTGTCCGGCAGAGCGTTCTCCTCGGCAGAGCAAATGACCGGTGCTGTGGCAGAGCAGGATCAAGCCGGAGAAGCAACCTGGGTGTCTCTGACCGAGCTTCAGGAGAAGGGGAAGCAGCTTGAACGGTTGACGGAACGCTTTAAAGCATAGACTGTTCCTATAATTTTTGATCCTACGGGAGGAAGCATGATGGTATCATGCTTTCATCCCGTTTTTTTATAAAAAGGGTTGACAGTTTTATTCCCGAGTCATAACATAGGAATACAAGGAAATTAATTTTAAACTCATTGACTGCACCGGATAATCGGAAGAAGAAAATCTACTGGACCACCAGAGATTTAGTGAACGCATAAGCTGCGTTTGCTAAGTCTTTTTTTATTATCTGAATCGCAGCCAACGCCGAAAGGATGGATGACTCCATGAAAAAATTTGCAATCTTTCTGCTGTCCTCGATACTTGTATTGTCCTCGCTGACCTATGCAGTGGTATCGGTGAGCAAGAATACCCGGAGTGCGAGCGCGTCAGCCCTTCACGAACCGGATAAAGATTCCTCCGAGCCAATACCTCAACCGGAACAAGCCGAAGCGAATCAAGCGGACACCAAATCGGACCCGACAATCGTGGAACAGGCTGAGGCTGCAGCCGAGGCCGAGACAGATGCTCCTGCAGCTTCGGAAAAGAGCAAGGCCGAAGAGCAAGCTGCTCAAGAACAAACAGCAAGCACAGCTCAATCGGCCACTGCTCAGGCTCAAGTAAGTGCAGCGGCCAGCCCGGCCAAGCTCGAAACGGTAGAGAAGCCGGATCCGGCAGACAAGAGCGGCGTACAGGAGCAAGTGAAGAAGACAACTGCAGCCCCCGCTGCGAAAAAGGAAGCAACGAATTCCAATGTGGCAGCGGCCGGAAATGCAGAGAAAAAGGATACAGCCAGCATATCGGAAGCGTCCGCTACAGCCTCGGCCCCGGTAAGCGGCACCTCGGCGGAGAAGACGATAACTCCTGCTTCCTCGGAATCGGCGACGGTAACTCCGGCAGCTCCAACTGCACCGGCAACGCCAGCACCAGCAGCCCCGGAGCCGGCAGCAACACCGAGCCCGGCACCTGCATCGAGTTCTTCGACAGACCCGGATGAGGACTGCTAACAAACCAGGCTTAAACCTAAACCCATAAAACTTCTATGAATGTGAGGGAACACTATGAAAGCAATCATCCAAACCCGGAGAATTCTGGCGGTCCTGTTAACGCTCGTATTGGCAGCTCCTCTTGGTCTGATCCATGCCAATGCTGCCGATAAGGGCGCTGTAAGCCAATCGCGGGCGCTTCAAGCAGAAGTGAATCAATTTAATTACTTCGATCAGGTCTATCCTAGATTAAACGATAAGAATCATGTGTTCAAAACGGC
Source organism: Paenibacillus brevis (assembly GCF_018919145.1). Taxonomy (GTDB): domain Bacteria; phylum Bacillota; class Bacilli; order Paenibacillales; family Paenibacillaceae; genus Fontibacillus; species Fontibacillus brevis. The sequence goes on along the minus strand of NZ_JAHLQJ010000001.1, from coordinate 254,183 downwards.
TACATATGAGGATATCGTGCATCTCTTTGAGAGCGAGGGCAACTTTGCGGTGCTGTTTGGCGGCGCTTGGAGCGGCCAGACCCAAGCAACCATCGGCTTTATTAATCAAGTTGCAAAGGAGCAAGGGATCAAGACAATCTACAATTTTGACACCAAGCTGGATGGAACTGCGCTGGATATTGCGGATACCGGCAGCCCTTATGCTTATAAATATGTCGACCTGGCCAACAAGTATCTGAAAAACCTGAACTTGTATGACAAGGATATTGCCGCAAATAACGTCAGCTATCAAAAAGAAGACGGCACAACGGTTGCAGCCAATAAGATTAATGCTCCGTTTTTGTTCATCTACAATAAGGATCACAAGGGAAATGACGGAGAACCGGCACCGATCGTGTCCTATTTGAATGAATCGAAGGTGTGGGAGGATTTCCTCACGAATGGAGCATTGGATGCTTCAAAGGTGACGGCCTATAAAAAATTGGTCAGCGATACGCTTGGAACTGTAGCAAATTACAGTGTCATTGATGAGTCCGACTACATTAAAGAGGCCTTTAACCTGAATTACGCCGGAGAGAACCCGGGGAAAGTTATATTTAACGAGCAGGATGCAGATTTGGTCTATGAACACGTAACCTATCATCAACTGAAGGAAATCCTAAAGAGCAATGGCAACTATCTTCTCTTCTTTGGCGGCTCTTGGTGCCCAAATACTCAAGCTCTCATTAAGTATGTCAATGAATACGCGAAAGAGCATGGCATAGAGAAAATCTATTTCTTTGACACGAAGCTGGATGGCGGAGTGGAGGTCAGAGAAGCGGGTAATAATACCGGAGGTCCAAAGGGAGATAATCCTCATTACACCGAGGTGCTCCAAATCCGGACGACGGATCATCCTTACGCCAAATTGTATGTCGACCTGGTGAATAATTATTTGACCAATATCATTACTGAAAACAATTCCGCAGAAACTCCGAGAACCATCAATTATACGAATACCTTCGGTCAAGTGGTGTCGGGAGATCGGCTGCAGGTTCCTTACCTGTTCTCCTACAATCGCAGCAACAAAGACGTGAATGGAACCAGCGCTCCGATTCTGGGCCACATTGAACTCATGTATTCCTGGAGTAATATCCAGCCCGACTATGTGAAGGAAGGAGAAGATTTCGTTGCGGGCGCAAGATATCAAAATCTGATTAAGGCATTGGATGCCCTCTTTGCCAGACTGGAGGCAACGACGGTTCGCCTAACTTCGACCAAGGCGACTTCATCAACGAATGCAGACGGAGCGATTAATGGGACTTCTACGGCACTGGAATATAGACTTGTTGGGGAATCGGAATATAAAAAGGTGACCGGAGGCTCGATTACAGGCTTGATCCCGGGAACATACGAGGTTCGGTATGCCTCCAAACCAGGCTACCAAGGCCCTACTACGAAGGATGGAGCGACCGCCAAGCTCTACCCTGCGGGCCAGGCGGTACAGATTCAAGTTCGTTCGGGGGAATACGCCGATGTCTCGGCGGATGCTTGGTATTATCCGGCCGTTGACTATTTGGCCTCCCGGAACATCACCGCGGGAACAGAGAGCGAAGGCTTTGGTCCGAATGTGAAGTTGAACCGTGGGCAATTTGTAGTACTTCTGCTGAAGGCTTATGGTATCCAACCGGAAGCTGCTGGCGCAGACAACTTTGCTGATGCGGGCGATACTTACTATACCGGCTATTTGGCGGCGGCTAAGCGGTTAGGAATCGCGGGGGGCTCCGGCGATAATCGCTTTAACCCGGAAGCGGAAATTTCCCGTCAGGATCTGGCTGCATTGTTGTACCGCGCACTGGGGGTACTGGATCGCCTCCCGGCCGGAGCAACGGCGGGAACGCTGGAGGGATATAGTGATGCAGCGAACATTGCCGGCTATGCCGAGCCTGCGTTTACTGCGCTGGTGAAGGCAGGGATCATTGGGGGGAACGGGGGAAAGCTGAATCCTGAGGGGACATCCACCCGTGCCGAGACTGCACAAATTTTGTATAACCTGCTAACAAAATAGGACGCACTCAAATTGCATAAGTGAGAATTGTCTAACTAAATCCGGGCCTTGGGCAGCATTGCCATCTGGTCCGGATTTTTTTGTAGGGGTATGTATTGTTCTAAATCATGATCTCCCTTGGAACCGATGCCCGTCTTCTTTATACTGGAGTCAGAATGGAAGAATGCCCGAGACGGGAAGGAGCTTATCTAACGATGAACGAGCCAAAAGATCAAAAAGAACATGCAACCCCATTACAACAAAGCCTGGTTGATGCGTTTAATCAGACGCAATACCGCTTGTCCGGTCATGGGCCAAGGAAGGTGGAGGTTTTAAAGCGCGCTTTCGAGGGGATTTCGGACGATATGGACAGCGATATGTATGGTAAAGGGGAGGCTATTGAACAATTTCAGCGGGAAATGGCGGAGTATTTGGGCAAGGAGAGTGCGGTGTTTTTTCCCAGCGGGACTATGGCCCAACAGATTGCCCTGCGGATTTGGTGTGACCGGGCGGATAACAAGCGGGTTGCTTACCATCCTCTGTGCCACTTGGAAATTCACGAAGAGGATGGACTCAAGGAGTTGCATGGCATTAAGCCCATTCTGTTGGCGGACAGCGGACGCCTGATCAAGCTGGAAGATGTGGAGTCATTGGCCGAACCGGTCGCCTGCCTGCTTCTCGAGCTGCCGCAACGCGAAATCGGCGGGCAATTGCCGGCGTATGCCGAGTTAGAGGATATTTCTGCCTATTGCCGCAGCAAGGGAATCAAGCTCCACTTGGATGGAGCAAGACTGTTCGAAATATTGCCCTACTACAACAAGACTGCTGCCGAGGTATGTGCGCTGTTCGATAGTGTCTATGTTTCCTTCTACAAGACCATCGGCGGGTTGGCCGGGGCGATTCTGGCAGGCGAATCACAGTTTACGGAGGAGTCGAAGATATGGAAACGGCGCCATGGCGGAGATTTGATCAGTCTTTACCCTTATATTTTGAGCAGTAAATATTATTTTGCGGAACGGATTGGCAAGATGGGGCAGTATTACCGGGGGGCCGTTGGACTGGCGGCACGTTTTGAGGATTGTCCAAATGTTTCGGTGCGTCCTCCGGTTCCGGTATCAAATATGTTCCATATCCACTTTGCAGCGCCGAAGGAGAAGATGGAGCCGATGCTTTGCTCGGTGTATGAGAAGAGTGGAGTGGGGCTGACGGGCCATCTGCGGGAAGCCGAAGGCGGGAAGTCCTGCTATTTCGAATTTAGTGTCGGCGATCAGGCAGCTCATGTGCCGGCTGAACGAATCGACGAAATGTTCCGTCAGTTGGCTGATTTATCCTCGTCAATATAAGTATGCAGGCCAAACCTCCTCTTTAGGGTATATAGAATGTGTAGAGAAGTACAGACTGTGTAGTATTGTTCCATTACTGATGATCTGAAAGGAATTGATACGATGCTGCGTACAAAAATGATTTGCACACTCGGCCCTGCATGCGAATCACTGGAGACCATTAAGGATATGATTCGGGGCGGAATGACGGTAGGCAGACTTAATATGGCACATGGCGAACCGGCGGAGCATATTCGGCGGATTCAATTAGTCAGACAGGCAGCGAAGGACCTAGGGACATTTGTGCCGATCATGATGGACATCAAGGGGCCGGAGGTGCGTATAGGCAAATTGAAGGAAGCCTCCTGCCAATTGATTGCCGGCGAGGAACTGGTGCTGACGACGGAAATCCTCGACGGGGATTGCCACCGGGTATCCGTGAATTATCCGGAACTGCCTCAAGTGATTCAGGAGCATGATCGGATTCTGATCGACGATGGACTGATTGAGCTAAAAGTGATTGCCGTCGAAGGGAGCACAGAAATCCGCTGTCTTATTGTAAGCGGAGGGATGCTGAAGCCGCGCAAGGGAGTTAACCTGCCAGGCATACGAACTACGCTGCCAGGCGTTACGGAGCGGGATATCGGACATATTGCCTTTGGTGTGGAGAACGGGATTGAGATGATCGCTGTGTCTTTTGTGAGAAAGGGAGACGATATCAGGCAGGTTCGAAATATTCTGGAGAATAGCGGAGCAGGTCATGTCCAGATTATTTCCAAGATAGAGAACGAGGAAGGAATTCAAGCTTTGGACGACATCATTGAAGCCTCGGACGGCATCATGGTGGCCCGCGGCGATCTTGGTGTAGAAGTGCCTGTCGAGCAGGTGCCGATGATGCAGAAGGAAATGATCGATAAGTGCAACATGGCGGGTAAGCCGGTCATCGTGGCTACACACATGCTGGAATCAATGCAGCTCAACCCTCGCCCGACTCGGGCGGAAGTGAGCGATGTGTTCAATGCGGTGATCCAGGGGGCGGATGTAGTGATGCTGTCGGGGGAATCGGCGGCCGGCAAATATCCGGTTCAATCGGTTCAGACGATGGCCAGGATAGCGCAGCAAGCAGAAGGCACGATCGACTACAGGGAACAGTTCAGCCTTCGAAGAAGCCAGCATACCGCTAATATTACCGAGGTCGTCAGCCAAAGTGCGGTCAGCGCTTCCCTGGAGCTGGATGCCAAAGCAATTCTGACGTCGACGCAGAGCGGGTTCACGGCACGGATGGTATCGAAATATCGTCCAAAGGCTCCGATCCTGGCTATTACTCATCATCCTCACGTATTGGCGAAGGTATGCCTGCTGTCAGGCGTATTTCCACTTCAGGGGCCATCTGTATCGACTACCGATGAAATGTTCCACACGGCCATCGAGACAGCAGTTCAAACCGGGTATGTGAATAAAGGCGATACCGTAGTTCTGTCTGCCGGACTGCCTCTGGGTCAACCGGGCACCACCAATCTGCTCCAAATCCAGCAGGCTTAATATACAAATTTTCGTTGTGCCCAGTAACTGAACAGGAACAGAATAGCTTCAGTCAGGAGCTTGGCAGGAACAATCGGCAGTGCCATTAAGGTGTGAAGAAGGGATAATAGCCCATAGTTGAGCATCATTATGAGCAGTACCAGTGCAAAGTATCTCGGCATCGACCGGGTAACGGTGGATGGGCGCTCTTTTTTACGAAATACGACACTTCGATTCATGGCATAGTTCATACTGGAGCTGCATGTCCTCGCTCCAATCACAGCGAAGAGCAGGCTGCCGGTTGCCTGCTTTAGCAGCAGCAATAAGATGAAATCGATGAGGGCCGCAATCAGAGAAGAGGCGCTGAATAATAGAATGGGCTTGTAGACCCGGAAGGAATCCTTAAGCGGATGGAAATGAGAGGACCGGTTCTTGTCGATGTATACGGTGTCGATAAAAACCTCCTTCATTGCAATTTCCTTCTTATGGGCAGCCAGCAACAAATTCATCTCATATTCAAACCGGTCTCCCGGAATATTGCACAGCCATTTAAGCATGTCTGGCGAATATCCGCGGAGGCCTGTTTGCGTATGAAGACCGCTGCCGGTCATCAGGGCATATACGCTGCGGATAACGGCATTTCCGAATCGGCTTCGCAGGGGAACCTTGCCCTTGAAGCGGCGGCTGCCGAGCACAATCCCTCCGTACTCGGACAGCACCATTTTCTGTTGCTCTTTCGTGACTTTGGTGAAGATTGCATCGGATGAAATTCACTCCTTTAATCTTTCAGATCCATGCTTAGGCATAGGGTTATGTTACTTGGCCTATCTGAAAAAGAACTGAGTACAAGCGGAAAGCGAGCTTAATCTTTCAATCGCTTGCTTTCGTAGGAGCTGGTTGCATACACTTAGGGAAGGTGGTTCTTTATAGTAACCAGGGTCAAATCCTATACCAAGGAGGAGCAAGCATGGGGACGGCTGAGTGGACAAGTGAGGCAGTGGGAGAAGTGATTGCTTCGCAGCAAGATTTCATTGCTGCCGGCGGCACTAGAACACTGGAATTCCGCAGAGCGCAGCTTCTGAAGCTCAAAGAGGCTGTGAAAAGTCATGAATCGGAGATCCGGGAGGCGCTGCTGCAGGATCTAGGCAAATCCGAGTTTGAGGGCTACATGACGGAAATCGGATATTTATACGATACGATCAGCTATACTCTTAAGCATTTGAAACGCTGGATGAGGCCACAGCGCGTCAAGACGCCGCTGGTTCACTTCGGTTCAAAAAGCGCCATTTACCGCGAGCCCTATGGCTCGGTACTGATTATCGGACCGTTCAACTACCCGTTCATGCTGATGCTTGATCCGTTGGTCGGAGCGCTTGCTGCCGGGAATTGTGCGGTACTCAAGCCATCGGAATATACTCCGCATGTCTCTGCCGTAATCGCACAGATGGTCTCTGCTTATTTCAGTCCGGATATCATTCAAGTGATTGAAGGCGGAAAGGAGACGACCTCGGAGCTGATTCATGCTCCGTTCGATTTGATCTTCTTTACCGGCAGCCCGGAGATTGGCAAGGTAGTTATGAAGGCAGCGGCAGAGCGCTTGGTGCCTGTGGTTCTGGAGTTGGGCGGAAAGAGTCCGTGCATTGTCGATGCAGATGCCGATTTGGAGCTGGCTGCAAAGCGGATCATTTGGGGAAAGTTCGTCAATATGGGGCAGACCTGTGTGGCGCCGGATTATGTTTTGGCCCATCGAAATATTAAACAAGCCTTGATAAAGAAGCTGAAGCAACAGATCACCACCTTCTATGGTGAGATTCCCCGGAAGAGTCCTGATCTTGGGCGAATTGTGAATGAACGTCACTGGGACAGGCTTAACGGACTGTTGGATGCCGAGAAGGTGGTCGCGGGAGGAGACGGCAACAGAGAAGAGCTATATCTTGCTCCTACAATCATGGACGGAGTTACATGGGAGGATCCGGTCATGCAGGAGGAGATTTTCGGACCTATTCTGCCTATACTGGAGATGGACCATCTGGATCAGGCCATACAGATGATCCATCGTCGTCCCAAGCCGCTGGCATTGTATCTATTCACCAAAAGCAAGCACTCAGAGCGCGAAGTGTTAGGGCAGGTATCCTTTGGCGGAGGATGCGTGAATGATGTGTTGATGCACCTGGCGACCCCCTATTTGCCCTTTGGCGGGGTTGGAAACTCGGGGATGGGCTCGTACCACGGCCATTACAGCTTCGAGGCGTTTTCTCACCGGAAAGGTGTGCTGCACAAGTCAACAAGCTTTAATCCGGACATGATGTATCCGCCTTATACTCCGAAGAAGCTGCAGCTCGTCAGACGTTTTCTGAAATAATCTTAATCCCAATGAACAGGAGGAGTTCAAATGAAATATCGTAGACTTGGCAAGACTGAGCTGGAGGTGTCCGTGATTGGTATCGGAACCTGGCAGTTTGGAGGAGAGTGGGGAATCCAGTTCGATCAGAAGGATGTGGATTCCATTCTGGATAAGGGGCAGGAGCTTGGAATCAATCTGATCGATACGGCGGAATGCTACGGAGACCATCTCTCGGAATCGCTGATTGGAGATTATCTGTCCCGGCGTAAACGGGAGGACTGGATCGTAGCTACGAAGTTCGGACATCACTTCCATGAACGCTTTACCAGAACCGATGTATTTGGAGCGAAGGAAGTATTGGAGCAACTGGACAAATCTCTTAAAGCACTGCGTACGGACTATATTGATGTCTATCAATTCCATTCCGGTCCGGATGCGGTATTTGATAATGATGAACTATGGACGGTACTGGACAAGCAGAAGCAGGCAGGGAAAATTCGCCATTTGGGGACTTCCATCGGGAACAATGATAATCTTCATCAGACGGATGCTTCGACCAAGGTCGGCTCCGAAGTAATCCAGGTTGTCTATAATCGATTGGATCGCGTTCCTGAACAGCGGGTATTTCCGTCCTGTGAACGCCAGGATCTGGGCGTATTCGCACGGGTTCCGCTGGCAAGCGGTTATCTTAGCGGCAAATATAAGCCAGGGGCTGTATTCGACAGCACGGATGTCCGCCACCGGCATGACCCTGAGGCAACTCGCCGCAAGCTGGAAGAGGTGGAACGCATCGCTCAAACCGAGGTTCCGGAAGGCGTAGATATGGCTCAGTGGGCATTGGCCTGGTGCCTTCGTCACCCGGCGGTCACCGCCGTCATTCCGGGCTGCAAGAATCCGGCCCAGGTCGAGGCCAATGCAGCTGCGGTTCAACTTTAATATCAGAGGGAGTAAGGCGGGCAACTTGTGAAAATAGTTAAACGTAAGAGGGCGAGGTAGATGGGGCAACGTGTGAAATGTACTTTTGATCGCAGTTGTTCACGAATTTCTTTAGCTGGACTAAGTTATAACAAGGGAGAAATTCGCTCACAAAGGCGAACGCTCCGCTTCTGCAGTACACTCACAGTTATGCCCTGACCACTTCACCTTTGCAGTTCAATTGCAATGCAGTTTGCACATAGCTGAGCCATAAGCTGCATTGCAATAATTGCACTGCTATTAACTTACCTCCCTGACATACAAGCAGGAGATTAAGCGCAGCCTTGGGCTAAGCGCGAACGGCAGCTTGCGCGATGGCTTATGCACGACATCAATGACCTACCGCGCCTAAAGTTGCACTTCCGTCTCACGATGCTCCGGTCTTGGCGAAAACTTCGCTTGTCCCACAGACCTTCCAATTTTGCACCGAACTTACTTTCCCCACTTGCTCATACACATTTCGATCACGCTCCAGTGAAATTACTTCCCTTAAAATCTTCATGAACCCGCTTTTAGTGAAAAAACTTACCTTAGATCGCCAGTAATTAGCAAACCCCGTGTTTCAGTCCACTTTAAGTACAAAAATTTCACTATACCCGCATTTCTATCATTTCCACAGAATTTAAGGTAACTTTTTTCACTGCATGCGTAAGACTCAAATTTTCATGCGGTAAAACGATCAGTTGTTCGCGGATTCCTTTAATTAGATAAAATCTAAAATTGTAGGAATCCGCTCGCCAAGGCGAACGCTTACGAGCTTATGCTCCTGAAGCAGCTTTCTTGCAGAAAGCTTTCACTTCAGCGATCGTAGGCACACTTCACACGTTGCCCCAGCACGCAGAATCATTAGTTCCGCTTTAAATATTGTGCTGAACGCTTGCAAGAACTGCGACGATGGAGCGCTGGGTTTATCTTCTGAAACAGCTCCTTTTCCGCGGAATAACAAGAAAATTGTCGAATTATATTACCTTTTATAACTATAAATGCAATATTATGATAAATTTAAACATAATAACTAAAAAACTATTGATTTTTTACATAATTCTTATTGACGAATGGAGAATACACGAATATAATTCCATATATATACATCATATGCTAGATTCTGGATGAAAATTTTTGAGGCCTAGATGCGAGATTCCGGGGGTGATAGCCATTTGATTTCCACAACCACGATTCGCGCAGAATTAGAAGATCACATCAAGCAGAGGGGGACAACCCTTCATCAGTTTGCGGAGCTTGCGGAAGTGAATGTCGGAACCTTAAGCGGCATTATCAGTGGAAATCGACCAATTTCAGTAGGACAGTTGGATCGAATCACCACAGTTATGGGGTTTCCGGAAGGGCATTTTTACGATTTGTATGTCAATGAATGCCTGATCCCACCCGGTGCCCATTGGCGGCGTCTAAGACCTTTTTTACTTCGATGCGCCGAGCTGGAGAGATACGACTGTCTCAAGCAAGTGTTGAACTGTTTGTTGGAGGACTTGAAGCAAATTGGCGGTATTTATGATACGGCCGAGATGATGTTCAGCGAAGGCTGGAAGCAAGCCGCTTCTCTTTTGTATGAAAGTGTCATCGAATGCGAGAGATCCAATCACTCCGAACGGCTGGCTATGAGCTACTTCAGGCTGTATCAAATTTTTCAGAACGACGTCATTAAAGGATTCAAGGCTGCGATGCAATTTTTGCCTTACAGGTATCGCGTGCCTGAAGCTATCTCTCTGGATGGCTTGCTGATGCTGACCGAGACTTATGCAGTCAGGCTGGATTGGGCAGAGGTTGAGAATTATGCCTGTGAACTTAGGACGTTGACCAGAGTGATGTATGACAAGAAAATATGGAAAGACCCCGAATTCACCCCTGTGAAATCGCTCGTCTATTACTATGGGAAAGCCGCATTATATATTGCTGGTGCCTATGAGTATCGGGGACGATACGAGGAATCCCGAAAATGGATTGACGAGTACGCAGATCTGAGTTGGTTTGAAGGCTTGGATGAGGCGGGGAAAGCAGAGATTGAGCAACTAAAAATCTTTGCAAGGGCAAACTTTATTTGCTTGGATATCAAATCCGGCAATCGCTCGAGAATTCCGGAATATATTGAATTTTTGGAGCAGCATCCGGACGAGATTGTTGAAGGATTGATTACTTTAGTAGAGTCGGCAAATCGCCATCATTTTTTTGTCGATGATGCCATCACTAGGTTTTCAAGCCAGATTGAGAAATACCGATTTAGCGGCAAGGACCGTTGGCTATCCAGCAGAATGAGTACAGATAATAACACCAAAGCGCCTCCTTACTATTTCAGATACTCTGTCTTTTTCCAGGATTATGCCCTGTATAATTTCAGAAAAGGTCTGTTTCGGGAAGGGATTAAGGATATTTTATACAGCATGAGAGTGTCCCTAAAATTGAGCAGCAAGGATCTACTTACTAATAGCATGGCGATCTTTGAGCTTTACAGGCAGTATGCTTCAGAGGCACAGTGCAAGGAATATTCTAAACTTTGTAGAGAGGTGTGGGAAAATGAAAAAGAAAATATCTTGGGTGGTTTCGGCTTCGCTTATGTTTAGCTTTGCGGTAGTAGGTTCGAATGTTATTACAACCTTTATGCATGGTTGGGGCTAAGCATTCAGTTAATCAAATAAGCTTGAGAATGGGATTGGCAACCGGCCAATCCCATTTCCTTCCTATCAGAAAAGGTTTGATTTCAAAATTTGGGATATTTTATCAGTTGCAAAATGTTTCAATATGCAATTTTTAGCAACAATGACTAATATATTCATAGGGTGAGATACTTATGAATAATAAGGAGCATATGAAGATGAGTATTGAGAAGGAACGACAGAAGCTCAATCAACTTGCTGAGCAGTATGGAGTTCGCCATAAAGCTGTTCTTCATCAATCCATGCTGTTGGATACATTAATTAATAAATACAATAAGATTAAATACGACGACTTAAAGAGAAAGAAGCCGATTGCATGAGAAAACTATTAACCATTATTAATGGATATCGAAGGGAATACTAACAAGAGCCATGCCTATATGAGGACATGGCTCTTGTTATTTTTATTATATAGATATTTTGTTATAATAATCATATAACAAAATAATAACAAATATATAATATAGTTATTATTACACCAGAAGGAGATGCTTTATAAGATGCTAGAGCTTAAGTTGAAGGATTGGCAATTTAAAGCTTGTGATGAACTGAAATGGTATCCGGCGATCGTGCCTGGAAATGTGCATACAGATCTGCTGCGGAATGGACTCATTCCCGACCCGTTCTTCGGGACGAATGAGCATGATCTGCAATGGATTGATAAGAAGGATTGGGAATATGAAACGGTCATTTCACTTCCTCCGGCTTGGCAGGAGCAGGAACGGGTGGAGCTTTTCTTTGACGGGTTGGACACCTATGCAGATGTCTACGTAAACGGAACTCGAGTGTTATCGGCCGACAATATGTTTCGTGCCTGGTCGGTTCCGGTGAAGGATGCTCTTCAAGCTGGAGATAACACGATCAAGATCAGATTCCGTTCTCCAGTGAATGAGGACCTGCCTAAATTGGAGGCACTGGGTTATGGTCTCCCGGCAGCGAATGACCAATCCGAATTGGGCGGACTTGGGGATCGGCGGGTTAGTGTCTTTGCCCGTAAAGCGCCCTATCATTATGGCTGGGATTGGGGGCCGCGCTTTGTAACCAGCGGGATCTGGAGAGAGGCGAGGCTGGAGGCGTGGTCAGGTCCGAGAGTAACAGATTTATTTATCCTTCAAAAAGAGATTTCATCTGAGAGGGCCCGGTTGACAGCGGTTGTGGAAGTAGATGGGACAGCCGATTGGCAAGGAACGCTTGAGATTCGAACAGAAGAACTTAGCTGGAAGAAAGAGCTTACCTTGACTTCAGGAATTCAGACCGTTGAAGTGGAGCTTGAGATCAGCGAACCGCGTCTGTGGTGGTGCAACGGTCTTGGAAGTCCGGAACGTTATTCATTTGATGCCGGCTTGAAGCAGGGTGCAAAGGAGATTGCTGCTCGTTCCGTAACAACAGGGCTGCGCTCTATCAGGCTGGTACGGGAGAAGGATGAGGCGGGGGTCTCGTTCCGCTTTGAATTAAATGGAGTGTCCGTCTTCGCCAAGGGAGCCAATCATATTCCTAACGACAGCTTCATTCCCGATGTCACGGAAGCCCGTTATCGCCGGGAGATTGAATCTGCAGTTCGCTCCAATATGAACATGCTTCGCATTTGGGGCGGAGGATTTTATGAGGAGAATATTTTCTACGAGCTGTGTGATGAGCACGGCATCCTGGTCTGGCAAGACTTTATGTTTGCCTGCAGCATGTACCCTGGTGATGAAGACTTCCTCCAGAGCGTGCGGGGCGAAGCGGAATATAATGTGATTCGCCTGCGTAATCACCCTTGTATCGCACTATGGTGCGGTAACAATGAGATAGATTCGGCTTGGGCTCATTATGTGGAAGACGGCGGCTGGGGCTGGAAAAAGGACTACACCATAGAGCAACGGGAGAAAATCTGGGTCGACTATGAAGCTATATTCCATGATCTGCTTCCAGAGGTCGTAGAGCGGCTTGGCGGAGGCATTGATTACTGGCCGTCATCGCCAATCCGGGAAGTGACCGGGGATCAGCGGCAGCATGCGACTACAGTAACCGGTGAAGGAGATATTCATTATTGGGGAGTGTGGCATGCGGTAGAGCCCTTCTCCAATTATAACGAGCGTGTCGGACGCTTTATGAGCGAATATGGCTTCCAATCGTTCCCTGAGCTGTCTTCGGTCCTGAAATATGCAGATCGGGATCAGCTTGAGCTGGAGTCCAAGGTGATGCTTGCTCATCAGAAGAATGGCCAAGGGAATCGGCTGATCAAGCAATACATGGATCAATATTTACCGGAGCCGAAAGACTTTATCTCTTTCCTGTATATGAGCCAGGTGCTTCAGGCAGAGGCGATCCAGACGGCCATTGAGGCCCATCGGAAGCGTAAGCCTTATTGCATGGGTACGTTGTACTGGCAGATGAATGATTGCTGGCCGGTTGCATCCTGGGCAGGGATTGATTACTACGGAAGATGGAAGTCCTTGCAATACACTGTGCGGCGTGGATTTGCAGAAGTGATTTTATCTGTGGACAGCGATGTCAACGGAGAAATTAAGGTGCATGCGGTATCAGACCGTCAAAGCCGGGTACAAGGGGAACTGAAGCTGGCTCTATTTGATTTTAATGGAGAGCTGTTAACATCGAGAACGCAATCCATTGCAATGCCAGCCGATTCTGCACAGGTCATCTATACGCTGCCGGCCTCGGAGCTATTAGGCGGGGCAGATCCGAAATCGGTTATCCTGCTTGCTTCACTTGAAGAGAACAATGTAGAGATCGCCAAGGCGCATGCTTACTTTGCTCCGGGCCGTGACATTTCCTGGCCTAAGGCCTCGGTGTCCGTTCGGGAGGATGCAGGCAGCGAGGGAACTCGTTACATCGTTGAGACAACGGCTTTGGCTAGACAGGTCTGGCTGCATACGGAGACGGAAGGGGTCTTCTCCGACAATTACTTTGATCTGATTCCAGGCCTTCCGGTCACGGTTGAATTTTATCGAAGCGAAGAGAGCGGCGGCCCGATTTATCGCCCTGGTACTGCGGGTGAGGTGATGGTTACGTCGATGTGTGATTATATTCTTTGATCTAATAGAATAGATGCAACATTGCATCCCTGGCGCAAACGGAGTATCCTTGAAACTGTAAATTTTCCTAGAGAAGAGTTGATGTTTCAGATGATGAGAGTTCTCCGTTCCTCCCGCCAGGGAGTCTTTTTCTATACATGGCTTGTCCTGATTCTGAAAATTGCCCTGTTACAGTATTTTATGTTTGGCGGGCTACATGGCCGAGGCATGCTGGCAGAAGGGATGTCAGTGCTCGCTTTGCTTTGTCTTGTTGAGCTGCTGCTTCCGGTTCGGAGGTTCCAGTTCGTATTTGGAATTGTAAATGCCAGCTATTCCTTCATGCTGTTTGCTGTCACTTTATATTTTGCTCATTTTGGAACGGTGCCCACTTATGCGGTGCTCAGCGGCCTTAACCAGATTCCGCAGGTGAGAGCGAGTGTGAACGCATTGATTCGTCCAGAGCAATTCTTTTATTTTGCGGATTTTGCGTTGTGGGCGTTATACGGGCTGGTATTGGCGGTCACCGCCAGGTGGAGAAGAAGGAGAAGGACGCTCAGCTTCCGGACAGATCGCCGAGGATCGGGCGGAACAAGTACTCGCTGGAAGGTGGCCATGGCTTCCCTGCTGGTGCTGTCGCTTGGGGGTTCAGCTCTATTCTTGTCCTCCGGTAGGGGTATTGATAATGAACTTGTCCGGGCGCAATCCATCGGATTCCTCAATTTTCAGGGAGACGCTCTGTTACGAAATCAAGAGGAAGAAAGGATGATTGCGGAAGGGAACCTGCAGGAGGTAGCACAGGAGATTCATAATCTTCAGGCAAGCTATCCTTATGTGCAGCCGGATGGAGCAGAGGCGTCCTATTTCGGAGCTGCTCAAAACAGGAATTTGATTGTCATTCAGATGGAGTCATTCCAGAACTTCCCGATTCATCTGAAGATAGGTGAGACCGAAATAACGCCGGTATTGAACAGGCTGGCGGATGAAGGCTTTTATTTTCCAAAGATCTATCAGCAGATCGGTCCGGGCAATACCTCCGATGCAGAATTCATGTCTAATACCTCGATCTATCCGACGGCTTCAGTGGCGATGTCTACCGGATTTGGAAGCCGGGAGATCCCGAGTCTGCCACGTCTTTTGCAGGGGAAAGGCTATGCGACGATGACATTCCATATCAACGATGTGACCTTCTGGGACCGCAACAGGCTGTATCCTGCGCTGGGTTTTGATAAGTATTTTGATAAGCCGGCCTTTACGAATGATCATTTTAATGACTTCGGAGCCTCGGATGAAGAGATGTACCGGGTTGGCGTAGAGGAGCTCAAACAGCTCGATCAGGCAGGAACTGCTTTTTACGCGCAATTTGTAACGACTTCCAGCCATTCACCGTTTATCGTACCGGAAGACAAGCTTCATCTTGAACTTCCGGACAACCTGAAGGGGACTAATTTGGGCAATTATTTGGCCGCAGTAAATTATACGGATTATGCGATCGGACAACTGATCGAACGCCTTAAGGCGGAGGGCATGTGGGAGCGGACGATGCTCGTTGTGTACGGGGACCACTTTGGACTGCAGCCTAGCGAGACGAGTGCGGGCGAGATCAAGGAGAAGCTTGGAATTCCATACGATGACCGGGTAAGTCGCTTTAACATTCCATTTATTGCGCATATTCCAGGCCAACAGGCTGGGGTAGTCTCCCCAGTGACGGGCGGACAAGTAGATCTGCTGCCTACAATGGCTGGCTTACTGGGGATCTCACTGGAGCAGGAATCCTTCACCGCACTAGGCCAGAATTTGCTGAGTATCGGTCAGAATGTGATCGGAATGCGGTATTACTTGCCGACGGGTTCGTTCTTTAATAATGACGTTATGTTTGTTCCGGGTCAGGGCTTTGAGGACGGGACCGCAGTGTCTCTGGATACACTTGAGCCAGTCACCGATCTTTCCGCCTACCAAAGTGATTATGAATATGTGCTTCAGTTAATGAAGCTGTCGGATGAGTATGTAAAGCTGCTTCCGAAACGGAAATAATTTAAACATAGCTCGAGCTTGTCTCTCGGTATCAAGAGCCGTCTGGTCGTAACGTGGTTGCGAGGCCAGGCGGCTCTTTAAATTTGCGGTTAGGGCAAGGATTGGAGACAAATTTCGTTTATACGGCGGGGAATTGGTTTAATCATGTTGAAGCGGCTCCTTAAAATAAGCTTCGCACGTTAGAAACTTTTTCCCATGCTGCTGCGTCTTTAATGACAATAGGATTTTATGCTGATCCATCATATTAGGGAGGATGAAACCGTGAAAAAAATCGGAATAACTTTTCTGGCTGTTATTCTAGCTTTACCTATGCTGCTTCAAGCCCCGCTTTCTGCGTCGGCTGCGACAGCCATTAGTATTTACATCGACGGCGCGAGACTGTCGACGGATCAGGCTCCGGTAGCTGTACAAGGACGTGTACTTCTGCCATTACGGGCCATATTTGAAGGCCTCGGTTCGACGGTAGACTGGAACCAGTCCACGCAGACGGTAACGGCAACGAAGGGCAATACAACCGTTGTGCTGAAGATGAAGTCAAGAACGGCTACGATTAACAACCAGACGGTAGCCCTGGATGTTCCTGCACAGGCGATTGGCAGCAGAACCATGGTTCCTGTCCGCTTCGTGAGTGAAGCTCTGGGAGCTACGGTGAACTGGAATGCCTCCGCGAAGTCGGTCACTATTTTCTCCGGGTCCGGCGGAACAGATACCACCAGCTTAAAAGCTGCACAGTATGTAACACTTCGGGATGTGGCCAATACAGGAGACGGTCGCGATCTGCAGGTCAGCTTCTCGCGTTCGACAACCGAATCGCTGGTAGATCATTACCGCCTGTTGATTGTAAAGGCTTCGAATGCGTCTGCATTTAACCTCACTGCGGCGCTGAAGGTTGGCTCGGCGAATTACACGACCGTACAACCGAACAACACCGACCCGGCAGTCACGCTGTCCCAGGCAGCCCGTGATGTCGATGGGGCGTTGATTCAACCGAATCAGGCTTATGTAGGCTATGTATTAACAGTAGGGAAGGGGACTTACGGCAGCGCCTTGTCCACGGCTTCTTCCTCGCTGACGCTGGATACGGGCATTTCCGTCTCAGCCGTTACGAATGTTCGGATCAACGATATTAGTGATTATGCGGATGGACGCGATGTGGCAGTAACATTCACTCGCGCATCGAATGAGAGCAACATTTCCGGATACCGCGTATTTTTGGTAAAGACAAAGGATGCAAGCAGCTTCAACCTGTCTCGGGCGAACTCGCTGTCGAGTCAGTACTACACCACGGTTAGCAAGACATCGAGCAGTGGATCGACACTGACCGGAACCTTTTCCGCGTCCTCAAGAGACACTTCGGGCGACTTGATCAAGAACAATGTGGCTTATACTGCATTCGTTCTGTCGGTCAGCAACACAAGTTTGGCTTCGAATAAGCTGTCTACAGCTTCCTCCTCTGTAACTCTGGCTGCCGGTACAGTGGCAGCACCGGTCATTACACTGGTGCAGGATATGACGGATTATGGAGATGGACGGGATTTGCGGGTCAGCTTCACGAAAATTGCTGATGAATCGAAGATCTCCGGATATCGGATCTTTGTTGTGAAAGCAAATGATTACGGCAACTTTACGCTTGCCCGTGCCAATGCAGTATCGAACTCCAATTATAAAGAAGTAAGCAAAACCGGATACAATCAGAGTGAAATCTTGTCCTCCAACGCGCGTGATGTAGACGGTGCTGCAATTCGCAACGGAGTAAATTACCGCGTGTTCGTTATGGCGGTTGGCAGCGGAGCTTACTCCGGCAGTAATGCTTTATCGTCTGCTTCCAGTCTGATTACTCTTACGAATAACTACAGTGTTGGTGCAGTATCCAATCTGTATGCTAGTGATGTGAATGACTATAATGATGGACGGGATTTGTTCGTGTCCTTCAAACGGGCTTCAGATGAATCGAATATTAGCTATTACCGTATCATGGTGGTGAAGGCTGCCAATGCAAACAGCTTTACACTGGCCAAGGCCACGAATGTATCCAGCAGCAACTATATCCAGGCAAGTGTAGGGCGGGATTACAGCGATGTGCTTCCTTCAGGTGCGCGTGATGTAGATGGTGCGAAGATCCAGAACGGAGTCAGCTACCGGGTGTATGTGCTATCGGTCGGTAAAGGAAGCTATGCTGGCGAGTATACCTTGTCCGAAGCTTCTTCAACCGTTGTATTGACTAACAATTTCAGCGTGGGCACAGTGAGTGGGCTGACTGCTCGTGATATTAGTGATTACGGAAACGGAAGAGATCTTCAAGTTCAGTTCTATCGCGCTACAGAAGAATCGAATATCAGTCAGTATCGGGTGTTCGTTGTTAAGGCTACGAAGACGTTAACAGCTGCACAGGCAGCAACGAACGGATATTATGAAACAGTAAATAAATCCGGCAGTGCAAATCCATTAACAGCAAACTTTAGTAATTCTTCAAGAGATACTGACGGAGACATCATTCAAAATAATACGGCCTACCGTGTCTATGTGCTTTCTCTAGGCAGCGGCAGTTATAACGGCAGCAATGCATTATCGGATCCGGTGTCAATTACGCTGGCTGACAGCTCGTTGGTGCAGGCGGTTACGAATGTAACTGCAGTAACAGATACAAGCACAGGCCAAGCGAGTGATATTAAAGTAAGCTTCACAAAGCCGGCTAATGAAACAAATATTGACCATTATCGGATTTTAGTGGTTCCAGCCGAACAAGTAAATAATTTCAATTTGTCCAGTGCGAATAACGTAATGGCCGGTAATTACACGACAGTTGCTGCAACCGGCAATAATGTGTCCAACCAACCCGTACAAAGCCAGGATGCCTTCGGTGCAACGATCGAAGTTAATAAGACTTACCAAGTCTTCGTCCTGTCCGTAGGAAAATCAGGTTATGCCAATGCGCTGTCTCCAGCAACCGCTCAATTCAAGGTGAGTCCAGCCCCTGCCGATCCGGCAGAGGCTGTGGCTAACGCCGTTGTGACAGCTTCGGCAACGCTTGATGCAATTGACGTTAGCTTCACTGCTCCGGTCAAATTGTCCACGGTTTCTTCTTATAGAATTGTGGCCGTGAACGAAGGGACTGCGGTGAATGTAGACAATGTTGTTTTAGATTATGCAACTGCGGTAGACAAGAGCAGTACCAGCGGCAGTGTAACAAAGGATATTACTGGAGCTGCTATTGATGGGCAGAAGAAATACGATATTTATATTATTTCCTTGCCAACAGATACGTCTAAGCGTAATCTCTACGCACAATCGGGTCCGTTTAAGTATAATCCAGTGCCTTAAGCTATAACTTATTATAAAGAAAGAGGCCTCAGTATACTGTATACTGAGGCCTCTTTCTTTATTTATAGTAGTCTTCTATAGGCGATTTGGAGTTATGCCTTAAGAAGATAATAAGGAATACGGAGGGACGGAACAAACCCGAGCTTCTGGGCCAATTGGTAGGAGCCCTCATTCTCCCTGCGGCAGGCCCAGACCGGTTCAAGATGGTGCTCCAGACAATAACGGATAAGCGCAATGCTGGCCTGGATAGCGAAGCCGTTACCTCGAGCCTCTTCAACCGTCTCAATTCCAATCTCCAGATAATTTTCCACACGATAAGCGGAGAAGGCCACGGATACTGGACGGCCCTGTTGCAGGACGCAAAATCCTGCTCCCGCGGCAACGAATTGATCAGCGTTCTTCCAGAAGCGGCGGGGGACCACCGCTCCATCGAATTCATAGAAGAGCTTCTTGTCGATAGCTACAACCTCACATTGCTCCGAAGAACTGATATGGTCCACTAACCTCTGAAAAAAGGCACGATTAAACGTAAAGTTGATTCGGGTATTCTCCTCAATCGGGCCATCTTCGGCAAGATGCCGAAGAAGAACATTCCACGAATCAGGGTAAACCTGCAGCCATTCCCG
Organism: Paenibacillus brevis; assembly: GCF_018919145.1. Taxonomy (GTDB): domain Bacteria; phylum Bacillota; class Bacilli; order Paenibacillales; family Paenibacillaceae; genus Fontibacillus; species Fontibacillus brevis. The sequence continues at coordinate 234,331 of NZ_JAHLQJ010000001.1, read as the reverse complement.
TTGTACCCGATGTTTGTGTTCATTTCGGAGATACCCGGTCAAGGCTTCCAGAAATTCAGCAGTATGACTCTCGCCGCACAAGAGCGACATGCCGTAGGCCGATTGGATGTAGCAGGCTTCCGCGTGCTCCAGTCGATCAACAAACACCCGGCCCGAGCTTAACCCTCGAAGCACGGCTTGGGCAAACCATGTATTAAATGGTACCTGTTCCAGAATCGCAGTCGCCAGACTATAGTCTTCTATCTTCAACTCAATCAAATTCAATAACCCCCAATCGTGAAGTAGTGGAGAACATCATAAAATACCAAGAGGGGATTTTCACCAAATTTAATCACAATCCGAGAAAATATACACTATGGTGCATTAAAAAAGCTCTGTCCATGGCAGATCAGAATGTCTGTCGGAGAGAGCCTTCATTTTAATAAGCTTATTGGTTCGTGCTTCCGTCTTCCAGCATCCGGGTCATAGCCTTACAATTCACAGGTCTACTATAATAATAGCCTTGAATTTGATCACAATCATTTTCACGCAGAAATTTAAGCTGCTGTTCTGTCTCCACGCCTTCTGCGAGAACGGTCAAGCCTAAGGACTTGCCAAGCTGAATGATTGAACGGAGCAGCAAGCTGTCGCGCTGTGAGTGCGGGGTGTTCTGGATGAAGGTTCGGTCAATCTTCAAAATCTGCAAGGGCAGCTCTTTTAAGTAAAAAATTGAGGAGTAGCCAGTTCCGAAGTCGTCGATGGACAAGTTGATGCCGCGCCCCTTTAGGGAATCTAGCCGGTCCTTGATTAGCGCAGGCTCGTTGAGCAGAGATTCCGTAACCTCAAGCTCAAGAAACTCCGGCGCCAGTCCGGTCTTCTCCAGTACAGTGCCCACGGTCTGTACAAATTGCGGATGCTTGAATTGGACAGCGGATACATTGACGGAGATAGGCAGCTTCGGAAGCCCTTGATCCTGCCAGCGTTTATTGGTTCGGCAGGCCTCCCACAGCACCCATTCGCCGAGCTCGACTATGAAGCCGCATTCTTCGGCAATCGGAATGAAGGAAGCAGGGGAGATCATTCCTTTCTCCGGATCGTTCCAGCGCAGAAGGGCCTCCATGCCGATAATCTCCATCGTAACCGCATTGATTTTCGGCTGGTAAAAGAGCTCAAATTCTCCATCGGCAAGCGCGCGGGGAAGCCTCTTCTCCATATTCATTCGTTCAATCAGCTTGTCCATTAAGTAATAGTCAAAATAATGAGGGTTGCTTATATTTTCAGTTTTGGCTTCTTTCATGGCGAGCTCCGCATGCTTCAGCAACACAGAGACATCTGCTCCATCGTCCGGAAAGATGCTGATGCCCATAGCAAAACTGATGCTGATCTCACCGTCGGCCATGATAAACGGCTGCTTCAAAGAGTCGTATAATTTACTGGCTATTGTATGTATTTGAAGGGGATTACTAATTCGATTGAGAAAAACAATGAATTCATCTGCAAAGCTGCGGCATATAAGCACGTCTTCGTCGAGCTCGCTGCTGATTCGCTCGGCTACGCTGATCAGCAATTCATTACCTGCGGCTTCTCCATAACTTTCATTTATATAGCGGAAGCGGTTCAAGTTAACTCGTAATACAGCGCCGCTTCGGTGTTCGTGTTCAAGTGTGGCGAGCTCTTCCTGCGCTGCTTCCTGAAAACGTCCCATATTCAAAAGTCCGGTAACAGGATCAAAGTAAGAGAGCTGGCGGATCTGCTGCCTGGATTCCTGCTGCGCCTCTACCTCGTCCGTCACATCGAATTGGAGCCCGATGAAATAAGCAGGCTTGTTATCAGAATCATAGACAGGACTAATAATAAATTGATTCCAAAAAGTCGTTCCGTCTTTTCGGTAATTTTTAATCGTTACCGTAGCGGATTTCCCTTGTTTTACTGCATTTCTAATAACATCTAAGTGATCCTTATCGGTCTCTTCACCTTGGAGAAACCGTGAATTGCGCATCATAACCTCTTCTTTGGTATAACCTGTGATCATCTCAAAGCCTTTATTTACGTATACAAGCGGGTTGTCTTTAAGATTCGGATTGGTTATGGCAAGCCCGACGCCCATCAAATCTATGGAACGGAGCAATGCAGAAGAGCTGAGAATACTCTCAATTTGTGAGTAATTGAGTTCCTTGTCCAATCTAAGACCCCCTGAAAAATGAGACCGAATGTGTAAAATTCTGATGCTGTCCGGTGTGGGAGTACATCTTTGTACTCATCATACATGCTGCTCCTTCAGGAAATCAAATGATACTTTTATGAAGTCAACCCGAAAAATGATACCTTGGATACGAAATCTGATGCCTTACTCTAGCAGGTCATCCCAAGTACAATATTAGTGTGATAGGTGAAAGTGCTTTCAAATCAGAAATAGACAGCTTGGAGGTCAAAGGGGATGGACATACAACAGTCTTCACAACCCACAGCCACGATACAAACAAATACGCCGCCCGAAAAGAGGCGGAAATGGCTGAGAAAGCTTTACACACAGCGGCATATTCAAATTATGGCGCTACTCGGCATCGCGTGGATGATTATTTTCAACTACATTCCAATGTACGGCGTTGTTATTGCATTTAAGGACTATGACATTATCAGAACAATTTCAGAAGCCCCTTGGGTTGGGCTAGAGCATTTTAAAGAGTTTCTGTCCGACGAAAATTTCGGTTATGTTATGAGGAATACGCTCGGGATCAGCTTGCTCAAGCTAGCAACGTTCCCTCTTCCTATCATCTTTGCACTTTTCCTGAATGAGGTGCGTTCCCTACGATTCAAGAAGTCCATTCAGACGATTTCTTACCTGCCTCACTTCCTGTCCTGGGTTGTATTAGGCGGAATCTTAGCTACATGGCTCTCGGATGTAGGGATCTTTAACAAGATCTTTATGGCATTGAATCTCATTGATCAGCCGATTTCGTTTCTGGCTGAACCGAAATACTTTTGGACCATTGTCATTACTTCGGATATCTGGAAAGAGCTTGGCTGGTCCGCGATTATTTACTTGGCGGCAATTACGAGTATCTCTCCTGAAATGTATGAAGCAGCAAGAATTGATGGTGCCGGACGTTTTCAGCAAATGTGGTACGTTACACTACCGGCAATCAAAGCAACGATCAGCATCCTGTTTATTCTCGCAGTCAGCGGTGTGATGAATTCCAACTTTGACCAAATCTTGGTATTGCGAAATGCATTGAATGACAGCGCAAGTAATGTTATTGACTACTACGTATACTATACGGGGCTTTCACAGGGCCGATTCTCCTATTCAACGGCTGTGGGATTGTTCAAGTCAGTTATCGCAATCACTTTGCTGCTGATAGCAAACCAAGTATCCAAAAAACTCAACGACACTTCGTTGTTTTAGGCAAAGGAGGATCCGCACATGTTTTTAGCTAGCCGCAGAACAAAAGGCGAAGTTGTCTTCGATCTTGTTAATAATTTAGGGATGCTTCTGATCTGTTTTGTCACACTGTATCCCATTTGGTACGTACTAATTAATTCTTTTAATGATGGCAAGGATGCGATGCTTGGAGGTATTTATTGGTGGCCGCGGGTATTCAGCCTTGAGAACTTTGAGGCGGTGTTCGCTAATCCCGGGATCATGACCGCTATGGGGCTTACCGTTGGGAAGACGGTTCTCGGGGTTGTGGCGCACGTATTCTTCACCGCCATGGTTGCTTATGCTTTCTCGCGCAGAGAGCTGATTGCAGGACGTTTCTATATTATCTTGGGAACGATCACGATGATCTTCTCGGGAGGTCTCATTCCGACCTACCTTCTGATTCGCGATTTGCACCTGCTAGATAATTTCCTGGTTTATATTATTCCGGTGTTGTTCAGCTTCTTCGATTTAATTATCTTCATGACCTTCTTCCGGGAAATTCCGGATGGTCTTGAGGAAGCTGCAAGAATCGATGGAGCCAACGACTGGACCATATTCCTGAAAGTTGTATTACCGGTTTCGATGCCTGTTATCGCTACGATTGCACTATTCCACGGGGTATACCAATGGAATGACTACTTTGCAGGGATTATCTACGTGAACAAGGAATCACTGCAACCGATTCAGACCTTCTTGTATCGGGTCGTGGCACAATCCAGTTCCAATATTATGACTACCGCTTTACAAGGCAGCGCAGTCACCAAGACGGTAACCTCGCAGTCTGTCAAGCTGGCAACAATGGTCGTAACAACAATCCCGATTGTATTTGCTTATCCATTCCTTCAGCGTTATTTCGTTAAGGGAATGATGATCGGTTCCATCAAGGGCTAATCAATCATCCAGCCTGCATTAACCTCAGTAACTTCTCCGGACCGCCCTGCGGCGGTTCTGGAGTTGTACATTATAGCCTTACATTATACAAATTTAGAAAAGGGGTAAAAAACATGGGCATGAAAAGTAAGTCCAAAAAAATGATGATGCTTCTGATGGCATGTATCATGGTTCTGTCTCTGGCCGCTTGTGGTGGAAACGGTAATAATGCAGCCAAAACGGAAAACGCTAACAACACGACAAAGACGGATACAAACACTCCGTCCGAGCCGGCAGCTAAGCCATCGGCTGATGAACCGGGCTGGAAGTCCGATACTTCTCCGATTACGTTTGACTGGTACCTGAACTTTGCCTGGTTCCCTAACAAATGGGGCGTTGACCCGACATCCCAATATGTAACTAAAAAGACAGGCGTCGACATCAATTTCATCGTTCCTGCTGGTAACGAAAACGAGAAGTTGAATACGCTGATCGCTTCCGGCAAGCTGCCTGACTTCATTACGCTTGGCTGGTGGGAAGACGGCGTGAAGAAAATGATCGAAGGCGGTCTGGTTGAGCCGCTGAACAAATTGGCTGAAGAATATGATCCTTACTTCTTCAAAGTAGCAGATCCAGACAAAATCGGCTGGTACACGCAAGAAGACGGAAACATCTACGGCTATCCTAACTCTTCCTCGTCCCCTAAAGACTATGAGAAATACGGCGATACTTATGTATCCAACCAAACGTTCGTAGTCCGCAAGGATATCTATGAAGCGATTGGAAGTCCAGATATGCGTACGCCAGAAGGCTTCTTGGCTGCTCTGAAGGCTGCTAAGGAGAAATTCCCTGAAATCGACGGTCAACCGATCATTCCGCTTGGCCTGCACGAATTCACCCAAACCGGTAACGATTCTCTGGAAGGCTACCTGCAAAACTTCTTGGCCATCCCTAGAGAAAAGGACGGAAAACTGTATGACCGCGAAAGCGATCCTGAATATGTACGCTGGTTGAAGACATTGCGTCAAGCTAACCAAGACGGTTTGCTGGCGAAGGACATCTTCATTGACAAGCGTGCTCAAATGGAAGAAAAAATCGCACAAGGCCGTTACTTTGCAATGCTGTACCAACGCACTGACTTTGCAGCTCAATTGGGTACTCTGTACCAACAAGATCCAGACAAGATTTATATCGCTGTTGACGGACCTGCCAACACGAACCTGGATGCTCCTAAGCTGAATGGCCCTTCCATTTCTGGCTGGACAGTTACTTTGATCTCCAAGGATGTCAAGGACAAGGATCGTGCGATCAAGTTCCTGAGCTACCTGATGAGTGAAGAAGGTCAAAAAGATCTCTACCTTGGTGAGCAAGGCGTAAGCTATGATACAATTGACGGTAAAGACCAATTCAAACCAGAAGTATTTGATCTGATGAACAAAGACCGTTCCGCGTTCGACAAGCAATACGGCTCCTCGTTCACGTTCTGGATGATGCAAGATACCAACATTACGTATCAATGGGCTCCTCAATCGGTAGAGCCTTACAAGCAATTGGAAGATTGGACTCGCGGCAAGACGAACAGTGTCTCCGAATTCGATTTGATTGATCCATTGGCGAACTCTGATGAAGGTATCATCCTTGGTAAAATCAAAGATCTGCGCGGCAAGACATTGCCTAAGTTGTTGATGGCATCTTCCGAGGCGGAATTTGACAAAATCTATGCTGACTACATGAAGAAGAAAGCAGATTTGGGTAATGACAAAGTAGTGGCATTCCAACAAGTGAAATACGAAGAGAACAAAGCAAAGCTCGGTATGTAACACCAATTCTATAGTTCTGCCCAAAACGCCCGCGGCCCGCGGGCTTTTGGGTGTTTATTAAAAGGAGTTAGGTCCATGAAGAGAACCAAGCGCTCGATATCATTTTGGGATTCGTTTAAATATTGGTTTGGACGCCGCTCTTTGCAGAGCCGGCTGCTTGCCGCCTATATTTTTATTATTTTAGGTCCTAGCGTCTTGGTGTCCTATTATTCCTTTGGGTTGATTAATAATATGTACATACGTGATGCCAGGGAAAAAAATGAGTCTTTGCTCGATATGGAAGAGCTGCACATCCATACGCAGATCGAATCGATGGTCCGGGCAGTTCAGGTTGCTTACGATGATATCGATGTACAGGAGTATTTGTCTAATACCAATGAGCCTGATGCAGAAGAATTGGTTAATTTCAGTAATAACAGCTTTAAAAGTTTGACTCGTATCCAGTATTACAATCCGAATGTGGAGCATCTTCGTCTGTTCTCCAGCAGTAAAGTAACCGAGATTTGGCCGATTTTCTTCAGGGAAAGCCGGGTTGTCAATGAACCTTGGTATCAAAAGGCAATCGAGATGAAGGGAATGGAATCGTGGTCATTTCTATATAATGATCCCGACATCATTTATCGTTATAAAGGACAGACCCCGGCGGAGACGCCTAAGGTATCATTGCTTCGTGAAATGAGTATTCCGTTGAATATTCATCATGTCGGGATGGTCCAGGTGGATATGTTGTTGGAAAAATTCAGTCCAAGAACGTATTCCGTGATTCAAGACAGCCAGTCCCAAATGCTTATTGTGGATAGCGAATCCCAAATTTTTACTCGGACCCAGGACTCTTTCCTGGCAGCGAATCCCGAGATGGGCGCGGCCATTCAGGAAAGGCTTCAACAATACAAAGCTACAGGAAATTGGGATATGAATTACACAGAAAACGGAAACTCATTTCTTCTGCTGCACAAGCCTATCGAACGTATTAATGCGGATTTATTGAATATCGTATCAATGGATAATGTGCTGGAGGAAATATCACATACACGGAATTTGCTTATTGGCGCCAACATCGGCTTTATCACGCTGGTAACCTTAATTACTTATATATTGAATGCATTTATCCTGAAAAATCTTCGTCTGCTGACCGAAGAGATGAAGAGGGTCCGCAGAGGGGAGACCTACAGCGGAATTGCCATTCGAGGCGGGGGTGAGGTCGGGGAACTGGCGCACCATTTCTCCAAACTGATGAATACGATCAATACGCTGGTAGCCCAAGCTGTATACAAGCAGGCTCTAACCAAAGAAGCGGAGCTGAGGACGCTCCACAACCAGATTGATGCGCATTTTCTCTACAACACTTTGGAGAACATTAAGATGCTGGCCGAGATCGAGAACCAGCGTGCTATATCAGACGCATTGACCTCGCTTGGCGGAATGATGAGATACAATTTTAAATGGTCTGGCGAGTATGTGAAGCTTTACGATGAGATTAGGCATATCGAAAATTATATCGAGGTCATGAACATACGCTTTGACGAGCCTATTCAGCTTCAGCTCCATATTCCGGAAGATTACATGGAGATGGAAATGCTTAAGATGTCCCTTCAGCCGATTGTTGAGAACTCGGTTAAACACGCCTGGACCGGGGAAGAGCCTGGAACAAGGGAAATCTCGATCCGGGTGGAGAGCTGGGAGCAGCATGGAGTCAGGATGATTGTGACAGATAACGGCATCGGGATTGAACAAGAGGTGCTGAAGGAGCTGAATCAGGAGCTAGAGCTGGTCGGACTTACAGATAAGGTGCCGAGAGGCTTCCAGCCGGAGCCAAGCCCGTATGGAATCGGCCTTCGCAATGTTCAAGAGCGTATCCGGCTGTACTATGGAAAAGAATATGGTCTAAGTGTATTTAGCGAGCAGGGAGAGTTTACACGAGTTGAGATGATTTTGCCGAAGGTATTGCTAACAGGGAGGGTAGGCACAGATGACCAAGCTGATGATCGTCGATGATGAGAAGAATATTCGTTTCGGGCTAAAGACTATGATCGAGCGGGAGTTCCCCGGAGAATTTGAATTAATAACGGCAAATCAAGGTGCAGAAGCGCTTGAATTATACAGGACCGAAGGTGCGGAAATTGTAGTGACCGATATCCGGATGCCGATCATGGATGGAATTACACTGATTGAGCGGCTTGCTACCGAACCGTTGCCGAACGCCCAAGCGGGAAGACCGCTGGTTATTATCCTGAGCGGATATGAAGACTTCGAATATGCCAAAGCGGCTATCCGGTATCAAGCGGTAGATTATTTGCTGAAGCCGATTCGCAGGGACGAGTTGTTCGGAGCATTGCGCAAATGTAAGGAGACTCTAACCAAGCGTTCCCAGATGGCTGAGCAGCTTTCCGTAACGGAGAGCTACCGGCAGCAGGTTCAGTCCGGAATCTTGCTGGACTTAATGCTGTTGAAGGAATTCACGGAAGAGGAAGTAAAGCTGTGGAGCGCGGAAATAGGCTTTGAACGTTATATCTTGCCCTTCTCTGTGGCGGTGCTGACTTATAAATATGAGGATGGCAGCCGTATGAAGAAAGATGAGCTGAAGTCGTTGGCCGAGCATATGTTTGAGAGTATCAATGGTCATCTGAATGCTTGTTTGCTCGACCGGGAAGGAAGGGTTGTGCTTGTAGGCGGTCCGCAGTCTAAGTTCGCGGAACTGTCTAATCTGGCTGCCGAAAAGGAACTTGACGGCCTGCTGATCGGAATCAGCAAAGAAGGAAGCCGATTGGAGGATCTCGCCGAGTGTTACCGGCAGGCAACCGAATCTCTAAGCTACACCTTCGTATTTCAGAAGACGCGCCTGATCTGGTTCAAGGAGCTGCCTACAGAACGGCCTCGCTATAGCGTTCCGAAGGAAGATATCCGAAAGCTGGGTAATATTCTGGGCACAAATCAGGATAAGGAAATCGGTCTGCTGCTGCATGAGATTTTCAAGATAGATCAACTGGCAGGCCTTGACATCGACTATTTATCCGCGGTTAGCAAACGAATTAATGAACAGGTTCTTGATGAAGTATTCCGGATGTACGGTGAAGCATCGGTGGAGGTCATCAAGCTCTACCGTAAAGTCGGAGATCTGTTCAATTTCCGTCATTTCCATGATTATTTTCGTTCGCTGGAGCAGTTGTTGTTCAGCCTGAATGAGTATATCAAGGAGATTCGTTCTGCGCATAGCGAGAATGGAGACATGAAGGACGCGGTGGATTATATCGAGCACAACTATCACCGTCCCTTGAACATGGCCATCGTCAGCAACTATGTATCCTTGAATTACTCCTACTTCAGCGAGGCATTCAAAGCCTATACCGGCGAGAGCTTTGTTACCTACCTAAAGAAGGTCCGAATTCGCAAGGCCAAGGAACTGATCGGAACAGGCTCGCTCAAGCTGTCGGAGATCAGTGCGGCGGTCGGCTTTGAGAATACCCGGCATTTTTCACGGGTGTTCAAGGAGCTGGAAGGTATTTCTCCCTTTGAATATCGCGGTAAGCTTTTTGTGGGCAATGAACGCTTTGGTGACCGTGAGGTATCAGAAGACGAATGAGCATACTGCTTAATTGCCGGTCTAGAGGGCGATTTTAATTAATAGCACACCGAGATACCAGTCGGTCAGGAGCATCTATTCCTGGCCGACTATTTTTTTGCCGGCAGAGCGGATAGGAACAGTGATATTCTTCATTACTTAGGGAAGTGCTGCGATGCTACCATAATTATATTTAGAAGGAACGGGTTCAGCTGTGTCCTGACATTTTAACGCTTTATAGCAGGGAAGCGATAGTGAGGCTGGAACTTTAAAAATCGAATACACAAGGGGATGAATTGTATGGGCAAGGCAACTGGATTTATGGAATATGAGAGGGAGGTTCCCGGGGAATTGGACCCCTTGGAGCGGATATCCTCTTGGGCGGAGTTCTCCGTTCCGCTGGACGAGGAGCAGCTCAGAACTCAGGGCGCGAGGTGCATGGATTGCGGGACTCCATTTTGCCATGTTGGACGCATGCTCTCCGGAATGGCTTCGGGTTGTCCGCTCCACAATTTGATTCCCGAGTGGAATGACCTTGTGTACCGGGGGAACTGGAAGGAGGCTCTCAAGCGGCTGCAGAAAATAAATAACTTTCCTGAATTTACTGGTAGAGTGTGTCCGGCCCCTTGTGAAGGCGCGTGTACGGTTGGCAAGCATGGAACGCCGGTGACGATTAAGAGCATCGAGAAGTCGATCGTTGACCGCGGATTCCTGGAAGGTTGGATTCAGCCCGAGCCGCCGGAGAGAAGGACAGATTACAAGGTTGCTGTTGTCGGGTCTGGTCCTGCCGGTCTGGCCTGTGCTGACCAATTGAATCAGGCGGGTCATACGGTAACCGTCTTCGAGCGGGCCGATCGAATTGGTGGTTTGCTAATGTACGGTATTCCTAACATGAAGCTGGAGAAGAATTCCGTGGAACGACGTGTGCGATTGCTTGAAGCCGAGGGAATTAAGTTTGTGACTCGTTGCGAGGTAGGCAAAGATCTTCCGGTCGATTCCCTGAAGAAGGAATATGATGCTGTTGTGCTGTGCGGGGGAGCTACCCTTGCCCGTGATTTGCCTATACCGGGAAGAGAGGCCGAAGGCATCTATCAAGCCATGGAGTTTCTGACCTTGAATACTCGCAGCTTGCTTGATTCCGGCCTGGAGGATGGACGATACATCTCTGCCAAGGATAAGCATGTAATTGTGATTGGCGGAGGTGATACCGGGACGGACTGTGTGGCGACTGCAATCAGGCATGGTTGTAAGTCCGTGAATCAATTGGAAATAATGCCGATGCCTCCGCTATCCCGTCAGCCGGACAATCCATGGCCGGAGTGGCCCAAGGTAATGAAGACGGACTATGGACAGAAGGAGGCAGTCGAAGTATTCGGTGAGGAGCCGCGCCGGTTCTTAACTTCCACCCGCCAATTCCTGTGCGATGATAACGGGCAACTTACCGGGTTAGAAATTGTAGAGATCGAGTGGTTGCATAATGATCAAGGCAGGCTCGTTCCCCATGAGGTCGAAGGGACGGCACGTACGGTTCCGGCCGATCTGGTGCTGCTTGCGCTTGGCTTCACTGGCCCTGAGAATGATCTGCTGATACAGCTTGGTATTGAAAGGGATGAACGGTCCAATGTAAAGGCGGCAGAAGGGACGTATTCCACGAATGTGGAAGGTGTGTTCGCCGCAGGAGACATGCGCCGCGGCCAGAGCCTTGTTGTATGGGCCATTCAAGAGGGCCGGCAAGCGGCCAAGGCTGTTACCCGATACCTGACAGCAGACCGGCTGCTTCGCGTCTAATTGTCACTTCATTTTTGTCTCCGCCTTGGTCAGAATTTCTGCAATTTTAACCTCGTAGGCATTTATATTTTTACGGGACTTTAATCCTTGCGAGAATAAGGTATCCAACCGGGTCAGCGCACCTGCAATCCGGTCGGTATCTTTTTTCTTCAAGGCAGCTTTGAAGTTGCTCCACTCGGTGGCTGCGGATTTATTCGCCGCTGAGATGGAGCTTTTTTCGGTTTTGATCTTGGCTTTCCACGTATCGATTTCTCCCAATATCTTACGAATTTCTGCACTTTTCCGAGTTCGTACTGCCTTTGCTTCCTTTAGTTCCGCCTCTCTCGTTCGAATCTCCTGCCGTGCCAGCGTGCATGCTGTCTTCAATCCGCCGGCTTGTGTTTGCAGCAGTTTAGTTAAGGTTTTGTTCTTCAGCTTCTTGGCTGAGGCGAGCTGCTTATTCGTTAATGCCGATGAATCGAATAGGGGCTGATATTTCTGCTTAACCGTACTGACCTTTTGCTCTAATTGGCGGATTTTTGCGGAATCCAGTTCGGTAATTTTCTTCTTTACACTGCTTAATTTGGCCTCATTGGTATTATGAAGGCTGGTGTTCTTGCTCTCCCAAGTCTTGTGCTCCTTCTGCATGGCTGATAGTGAATCATATGATTTGGTCAACGAATTCTTTCGGACGGCACCCGCGTCTTCTACGGCGAGCTTTAGCTGGTCTTTCACGGAATCCGTAAATTCCGGGGAGGCCCCCAGTATGGAGACCGGAGGTAAACCAAACAAGAGACATCCGGTTACCAGCATAATTAAAAACTTCTTCATCTTATCGCTCCTTTGTTTACATGGTTTTTAGAGATTGGGCAAGCATAGAATCAAGAGACATAGAAAAAAGCACCTGCAAGACGGCATTCACTGCCAGACTTACGGGTGCTTCCCAAGTTTCGGATTCTATTTTCAAAAAATATACTTCAAAATCCTGTAATTGTCAATTACTCGGATAACTCACATAATTGCTCGGGAAGCTGCATTTCGGCATGCAGACATTCCAGCTTACGGAGAATTTCCTTCCGCCACTTCAGATCACCAAGGTTGGTAGCCAAGTTTAGAAGGTCCAGATAGTCATCGATTTGCAGGGAAGATTTGCGGGTAGATACTTTCATGGGCTTCATACTCCTTATATAATGATACGGACTTATATTCATACGGGACAAGATAATAATGATAATCATTATCAAATGTGATATTTATCATTATGCACAATAATTTTTAGTTTGTAAATACAAGGAGGCTATATGGAGACAAAATCATTGCTTAAGGTTGAAGAGCTCGCACTGAAAAAATACAAAATTTTTAAACAGAGCCCGCTTCGTTATATCGCAAGAGCCATGCTGGCAAGCATGTTTATCGGCTTCGGCGTAATCGTGGCCTTCAAGACGGGGAACTTTTTCTATCTGGAAAATTCCCCGCTCACCTATCCGATGGCGGCTATTACATTCGGTGCAGCGATTATCCTGATTGCTTATGGAGGAGGCGATTTATTTACGGGCAATACATTTTACTACACCTACGCAGCCCTTCGAAAGAAGCTGAAGTGGCTTCAAGTCGTCCGCCTATGGGTGCTGAGTTATTTGGGGAATATTCTGGGGGCATGCGTCTTCGCGTTATTGATCTTTCTGACAGGACTGTTTGCAGACGAATCCGTGAACGCATTTTTGCTGTCTGTCGTGGAGCATAAAATGCATTCCCCGGCGTGGGAGCTGTTCTTTCGCGCAATTTTGTGTAACTGGCTTGTATGTCTGGCTTTCTTCATTCCTATGTCCCTGCAAGGTGATGGAGCAAAGATGTTTGCGATGATGCTGTTTGTATTTTGCTTCTTTATTTCCGGATACGAGCACAGTATTGCCAATATGTGCACTTTTGCTATCGCGCTTGTGCTGAATCACCCGGGAACCATATCTTTCGGAGGCGTTCTGCACAATCTGGTTCCGGTTACCTTCGGCAATCTGATCGGAGGAGTCCTGTTAATGGGCTACATGTATCATTTTGTGAACAAGCCTTTTCTGGATGAAGACTGATGGTCACAACCCCCTCCCGAATTAGTCTTAAAGTGCCGCGGCCTTCGACAAAATAGGATAAAAAACCTATATGGGGCAGGTAAACTATGTTAAAATATAACTAAATTTTAATCTATGACCAAAGTGCCACGACGATCTTGCCTGGGAGGGTTAAGGATGAAGCAGCTCGTAAGCTCAGTATTCCTGTTAGTGATTGTGGTAACTTCATTTCTACTAAACCCCGAAGCTGCAACCGCCTCTCGAGAAAATATTCTCTACCAGTCCGAGCTGGATTACCCGCCCTTCAAGTATGACCAAAATGGTTATCCTGCCGGATTTGACCTCGATCTGACCCGCCTTTTGTTTGAAGAAGACAAATACTCGATTTATTATTCCTTTGATGCATGGGAGAAGGTTTATACAAAGCTGAACAACAAAGAAGTCGACACCGTAGGCCTCATGGCCGTGCTGGATGAACGAAAAAGCGAAATCAGCTACTCCAAGCCGATCATGAAGACAACGACAGGAATTTTTGCCAAGACTCATTTTGAGGAAGCAGTCACCTTGAACACATTGTCCCGTTACAGGATCGGTGTAGGTGCAGGACAATATACGGAGCAGCAGTTGAAGAGTGAGCTGGGAATTACCGATTACTCAACATTTCCAACCGTTCAGGAAGGGATGTATGCTCTAAGAGAAGGGAAGATCGATCTTCTGTTTGAGAACCAGCAAGTGGTTAACTATCTGATGATTCGTGAAGGCATGAGTGATGAAATCCGGATGGTGCTGGGAGGACTTTACCCGGTTGACTTTGCTTATGGGATCCGGAAGGACTCCCCGGAGCTTGTGTCTTATTTAAATTCCCGTATAACCGAGGTTCAAGGTGATCCCTTGTTCGAGGAGCTATATCAGAGATATTTCTTTACCCATTCCGATTACTACAATGAGAAAATCCGCAACCGATATATAACGGCGGCCGTCCTGATCGTAATTTCGGCTATCGTTGGCTCGATCCTGATCAGACTGTATATCAAGCGGCTGCGAAGAACCCTGCAAGGTGAGCGGGAATTCTCGAATGATGTGCTGAAGCATGCGAATCTGTTCATCTGGGCGGTCAAGGCTGACGGCAGAACGGTGAGGTTGAATCAATATGCCGAGCGGCTGATCGGGATTACAGAGGAACAGGCAGAGGATCGCCCTTATGATGAGCTGGAGGACATGTATGACAACTATCCCGAATTGCTGCAAATGCTGGATGAAGCATTGAATATGCAATTTGCTGTCGACCGTGAAGTGATCCTGAAGCGTTCAGAGGGAGAGGGAGAAATTGCCTTATTGTTCCGAACCACCTCCATTCAAGGACTGGAAGGGGATCCGGATGTATTTGTTCTCGCAGGGATGGACATTCAGGAGCGGAAGGAATCCGAGATCAAGCTGCAGAACAGCTATCAGGAGCTGGAGGCAACTTACGAAGAGCTGACGGCAGCTCAGGAGGAATTGGCGGATAACTATAAGAAGCTGCTTGATAATCAGGAATTGCTGGCTCGGAACGAAGAACGATACCGCTCAGTAACAGAAGCCTCAAACGGAGGTATCTGGGAGATCGACTTAATACATAACAAGAATTACTACTCCCCTAGATGGTTTCAACTGTTGGGTTATGAGGAAGAAGACCACGTAAATCGGGACATGCTCTCTGATCTTATTCATCCTGATGACGCAGTGGTCTATGCGAGCGAGATTGGGAAAGCTTGTGCAGAGCTTCGTTCCCTGCTCGAATGCGAATTCCGCCTCAGGATGAAATGTGGAGAATATCATTGGTTCCTTGCCCGTGGAAAAATTGTATTTGATACCAACGGAGAACCGCTGAGAATGACAGGCTCGATTATTGATATTCATGAGTTGAAGCTTTCTCAGGACCGCTTGCATTATATGGCTTACTATGACGAATTAAGCGGATTGCCGAACCGTCATTATTTTATGAGAGAGCTTGAGAATTTTTCTGAGACACCAGATCGACATGCGGCCTTATTTTTCATCGATACCGATAATTTCAAGTATGTGAATGATACCTTGGGACATAAGGCAGGAGATCTGCTGCTGGCAGAGGCGAGCAAACGCTTAACTGAAGCAATCGGCAGTGAGGATATGCTGTTCCGCTTGGGCGGAGATGAATTTGTAATTATGCTGGAAGGAATCAGAGAGGCTGCTCAGGCGGAAGGCTATGCCGAAAAGCTGATAGATATGTTCAAGGAGCCGTTCTATATCCAGGACAGTGAGCTTTATATATCGGTGAGCATCGGGATTTCCCTGTATCCGCAGGACGGAACCGATCCGGAGGAGCTCTTGAAAAATGCCGACATGGCGATGTATGCAGCTAAAGAGGCCGGAAAAGGGAAGTATATGGTCTTTACTCCGGCTTTCCAGCAAGCCTTCTATGAAAGGGTGCAATTAGAAAAGTATCTGCGTCAAGCGGTACAGAACGGGGAGCTATTGCTGCATTACCAGCCACAGGTCGATCTGCATTCAGAGCGAATTTCCGGCTTCGAGGCTCTGGTTCGCTGGAACAGCCCGGAGCTTGGCTTTGTTTCTCCCTTGAACTTTATCAAGGTGGCCGAGGACAGCCGGCTCATTATTCCAATCGGCGCCTGGGTGCTCAAGGAAGCATGCCGGTTCGGAAGAAGGCTGCAGGATGAAGGGTATGGAGATTTTCTGATCGGGGTCAATATTTCCGTCATTCAACTGCTGCAGGATGATTTTGCGGATAATGTACAGAAAACATTGAGAGAGACCGGATTGAATCCGCGATATCTGGAGCTGGAGATCACGGAAAGCACGATCATGGAGTCCTTTGACGAGATGGTGGCCAGCCTGACGGTATTGAGAGATATTGGAGTAAGCATTGCGCTGGATGACTTTGGGACAGGCTATTCCTCCCTTGGTTATCTGAAGCAGATGCCGATCACCACACTGAAGATCGATAAATCCTTCATTGAGCAGGTTCCGGATGAGGGGGATAGCCGATCCTTGGCAAGAGCCATCGTGCTGATCGGGAGAAAGATGGGGTTGAAGGTCGTTGCGGAAGGGGTGGAAACTCAGCGGCAGCTCCAATATATCAAGCGTTCCAGATGTGATGTGATCCAGGGTTACTTGATCAGCCGGCCTGTGCCGGAGCAAGATGCATTGGCGCTTGCCGGCAGCAATCTGCGGCTGAATATTTAGTGTATTATGCTGCCGCTGCTCCTATTCAGGCTTCCGCCTGCACGGTGACATCAGGATCTGCCAGGAAGGCTGTAATTGGCATGGATGCCGCCCCTAGAGCGGTGGAACGAATTCCAAGCTTGGCAAATTCGACTTGCGTCTTCTTCCGGTGATAAGACAGGCTCCGTTGCTCAATCGAGTGCAGCATGGCTTGTTCAAGCTGCTTGCCAGCCAGAGACAGCCGGTTACCGATAACGATCATTTCAGGGTTCAAAATATTGACGAGATTCGCCAGCCCGATGCCGAGCTGGGTTCCGATTTCATTCAGGAGGGTGGCAGCTTGGCTGTTGCCCTCTTCTACTTTTGCCAGCACTTCTTCGATCGTGGAGACTTGCTCGCCCCAAATTCCCGCAGCCTGATCCAGCAGTGCCTTCTCGGAAGCCAGCGTCTCCCAACAGCCATGATTGCCGCACCGGCAAAGCGGTCCATTCTCGGCGATGGTCATATGGCCGACTTCACCGGAAAAATTAGACGTGCCGCGGTATAGCTGCCCGCCTACGACAATCCCGGAGCCGATTCCGACCCCGATGCTTAAATAGACCAGATCATTGGTATGCAGCCCGGCACCGTACAGCTTTTCTCCGATTGCGCCGGCATTTGCTTCATTATCGATATGAATCGGCACAGCAAATTCTTGCTGAAGATGTCCTGCCAGATCAAAATTGTTCCAGCCCAGGTTGGGAGCAGAGACGACTTGCTGAGTCTCATTTACTAGTCCGGGAACTCCGATTCCGATTCCGACGATCCCGTAAGGAGTAGCGGGAAGATCAGCACAGATCTTAGTGATCGTGGATTTGATCTGATTCGTTACGCTCTCTGTTGTATAGTCAGCAAGCGGAGTGCTCTGCTCGCGAATTATATGGCCTTCCAGATCAACAATGACGACAAGAAGATCATGCACACGAATGTCCACGCCAACCGCATAGCCGGCCTGTTTGTTGAACAACAGCAAGGTGGGCTTTCTGCCGCCGCTGGATTCGCCCGGCCCGATCTCGGTGACTAGCTGGCTGTCAATAAGCTCTGCGACCAGGGAGGATACCGTAGCTTTATTTAATCCGATCGCCGCGGAGATATCTGCCCGGGACAGCGGCTGTTTTTGCCGGATGGTATCCAGAACTATGCCTTTGTTCATCTTCTTGATCAGTTGCTGATCGCCCGTAATTTTCATCGAAGTTCCTCCGGTCACATGCTTTTCTATTCGCCATCATATCATAGATAAAAAATGCTTACTAAATTACTTAGTTAGTTCACTGGACAAACTAAGTATAACGTGATAGGATTGAGTTGAAAAGAGCATGAGACAAAATCATTAAGGCAAGACTGATGTAAGGGCTTACTTAAAAGATCATTATATTGTAAGGAGGACGTAACGTGAGTTATTTCAAGAACATTGGCAAGATTCAATTTGAAGGTGCAGGCTCGAACAACCCATTGGCATTTAAGCACTATAACGAGAATGAAGTGGTGCTCGGCAAGTCCATGAAGGAGCATCTGCGCTTTGCGGTAGCTTACTGGCATACGCTGACAATGAACGGCAGCGATCCTTTCGGTCAAGGCAACATGGTTCGCCCATGGGAGACTGTATCCGGTCTGGATCTGGCGAAGGCACGCGTGGAAGTGAACTTCGAATTCCTGGAGAAGCTCGGCGCTCCATATTTCTGCTTCCATGATGCGGACATTGCTCCGGAAGGCGCTACGTTGAAGGAATCCAATGAGAACCTTGACGCAATCGTCGCTAAAATCAAGGAAGGTATGAAGCAGTCCGGCGTGAAGCTGCTGTGGAATACCGCCAACATGTTCTCTAACCCGCGTTATGTCCACGGGGCGGCAACAACCTCCAATGCAGACGTATTTGCATATGCAGCTGCGCAAGTGAAAAAGGGCTTGGAAACTGCAGTTGAGCTTGGCGCTGAGAACTATGTGTTCTGGGGCGGCCGTGAAGGCTATGAATCCCTGCTGAACACAGATATGGGCTTGGAGCTGGATAACCTGGCCCGCTTCTTCCAAATGGCTGTTGATTACGCGAAGGAAATCGGCTTTACCGGCCAATTCCTGATCGAGCCTAAGCCAAAAGAGCCGACCAAGCACCAATATGACTTTGATGCAGCTACTACGATCGCCTTCTTGCAAAAATATGGTCTTCAAGATAAATTCAAGCTTAACCTGGAAGCAAACCATGCGACACTGGCAGGACATACCTTCGAGCATGAGCTGCGCGTAGCGCGTATCAACAATATGCTCGGTTCGATCGATGCGAACCAAGGCGACATGCTGCTGGGCTGGGATACAGATGAATTCCCTACAGACCTGTATGCAGTAACTTTGGCCATGTACGAAATTATTGAAAATGGCGGATTGGGATCCGGCGGCGTGAACTTTGATGCGAAGGTTAGACGTTCTTCCTTCGAGCCTGAGGATTTGTTCTACTCCCACATCGCTGGTATGGACACCTTTGCGAAGGGTCTGAAGGTTGCGGCTCGTATGAAGGAAGAGAAATTCATCGACGGCCTGATCGACGAGCGCTATGCAAGCTTCAAGTCCGGCATCGGTGCAGACATTCTGTCCGGCAAAGCGAACTTCAAGACTTTGGAAGCTTATGCATTGGAGCATAGCGACATTCGCAACAAGTCCAACCACCTTGAGCTGGTGAAGGCGCGTCTTAACGAATTGATTTTCACTACCAAATAAGCAGGTGCTAAGCTGCAAGTGATTGAACGTTAAAAAAGGGGGCGCCTGGTCGTCCCCTTTTTTCGGTTCATATAAGCTGGACTAATAATTGTACGCGGGGGCAACGTGTGAAGCGTTCTTACAATCGCTGTCGTTCTCGGAGCTAGGCCAGAAATTCCAACTTATTCAGCTTTCAATTATATACATGATCAAGGGAGGCGTATCGGACGATGAAGTACGTAATCGGAATCGACTTGGGAACCAGCTCGGTGAAGACGGTGCTGGTAAACAAGCAGGGAGATATTGTGGGGGAGGCTACAGCTTCTTACCCGCTGATTCAAGAACGCCCGGGATATAGTGAGCAGGATCCGGAGGAATGGGTAAAGGGAACACTGACTTGTCTAAAGGAGCTGCTGGACGGTAAACAGGCGGCAGCCGAAGATATTGAAGGCGTATCCTTCTCGGGACAAATGCATGGCCTGGTGCTGCTGGATGAGCAGAACAAGGTGCTTCGCAACGCGATCCTGTGGAATGATACCCGTACGACGAAGGAATGCCGGGAGATTGAGGCGAAGCTGGGAGACAGCCTGCTTGAGATTACCCGGAATGCGGCATTAGAGGGCTTTACGCTGCCGAAGATTTTGTGGGTGCAAAAGCATGAGCCTGAGCTGTTTGCGAAGGCTGCACGCTTCGTGTTGCCGAAGGATTATTTGCGCTATCGGATGACCGGACAGGTCGCGATGGAAATCTCCGACGCCGCAGGCACGCTGCTGTTGAATGTGCCGGAAGGTGCGTGGAGCGAAGAGATCACAGCGGCCTTCGGACTTCCGGCCGGGTTCTGCCCGCCGCTCGTCGGCAGCACGGAGGACACCGGCACGGTTCTGCCGGAGTTCGCGCAGCAGAGCGGCCTCTCGCCGAACACACGGGTGTTCGGCGGCGGCGCGGACAATGCCTGCGGCGCGGTAGGCGCCGGCATTGTCCGCAAGGGCGATGCGCTGTGCAGCATCGGTACATCGGGCGTTGTCCTCACCTACGAGGAGGACAAGAGCAAGGACTTCGGCGGCAAGGTGCACTTCTTCAACCATGCTCATCCGGGAGCCTTCTATGCCATGGGGGTCACCCTGGCGGCAGGCTATTCCCTGAGCTGGTTCAAGGATTCGCTGGCGCCGGAGCTTGGCTTCAATGAGCTGCTCGCACCTGTTGGCTCGCTTCCTCCCGGAGCGGACGGCCTGCTGTTCACGCCTTACCTGGTTGGCGAGCGCACGCCGCATGCAGACAGCGTTATTCGCGGCAGCTTCATCGGGCTGTCCGGCACGCATCGCCGGGAGCATCTGGCCCGTGCCGTGATGGAGGGCATCACCTTCTCGCTGGCTGAATCCCTTGCCTTGTTCCGCGAGGCGGGCATCGAGGTGGACCGGGTAATCTCCATCGGCGGCGGTGCGAAGAATCCGGTCTGGCTGCAAATGCAAGCCGATATTTTCGGCATTCCGGTCGTCTCGCTGAAGAACGAACAAGGCCCGGCGATGGGCGCAGCGATGATGGCAGCGGTAGGCAGCGGCTGGTTCGCCAGCCTCAAGGATTGCGCCGATCAATTTATCGGCTATGCGCAAACCTATGAGCCGGTACCGGCCAATGTCGAAGCCTATAGCCGTTTGTTCAAGCTTTACCAGCAAGTCTATGCGGCTACCCGTTCGCTGAATGAAGGGCTGCAAGAGTTCCGCGGCTAATACGCAAAGCAGACTATGGGGACCCAAGAATGCTTGCAGATGAGCAGGGGAGGGTCCTCCTTCTTCACCAAAGCCACATCGTTCGCTACGGAAATAAGTGCAGAAAGGCACTATAATTACAGGTGCGGGCGCTCGTGCGGCGATTATAGTGCAGAAAGGCATTAAAATTGCAGGCGTGGGTGCTCGTGCGATGATTATAGTGCAGAAAGTCACTATAATTCCAGGTGTGGGTGCTCATGCAGCGATTATAGTGCAGAAAGGCATTAAAATTGCAGGCGTGGGTGCTCATGCGATGATTATAGTGCAGAAAGGCATTAAAATTGCAGGTGTGGGTGCTCGTGCGGCGATTATAGTGAAGAACGGCATTAATCGCAGAAAGCCTAAAGCGAACGAACAATAAAAGTTGGACGAAAAACCTGGGACTGACCCCTGATTATAAGATGGGATCGCCACTTTTCTCGCCCGGCTTTTTAATTTGGGAACGTGTTGGATAGCTTTGGAGCCTTGATGGACAGCAATTTTTCCGAGCATCAAGACGATAATGCTTCGTTGGTGATTTTCTCGAAATCGACCGGGGAGTGTGAGCCTTCTTGGACGATGTCGGGAAGAATGTGCTGGAGGAAGTAATCCACGCAGTGCAGCTGGATGCCTTTAATTTTGATAAGCGCATTCCGGTACATGGTGATGAATTCTTTTTCTGTGTTGCCTAACTGAAGTTCTGCAAAGGCCTCGTAGATCTGATCCATCTTGTCGGCTACCTCCAGGATACGCCCCTCCACGGAGTCGTCTTTTCCTTCCCGCAATTGTCTGCGGAAGATGGCCTGAAACTCTTCGGGAATATGCTCGTCGATGAAGTGAGCGACCATGCCCTCTTCGACCTGCTGCAGCATGGCTCTAAGCTCCAGCGAATAATGCTTCACAGGGGTCTTGATATCCCCGATGAAAATTTCGCCGTAATCATGGCTGCTGGTGATTTCATATAGCTTTTTCCAATCTACCGTTACCCCATGGCTCTCCTCGATATCGGCCAAGGTCTTGGCGTATTGGACAACCTTCCAGGAATGCGCGGATACACTGTGCTCCTGAAGCTTGAATCGGCCAGGGCAGCGAATGATCCGCTCCAAGTCGTTCAATGAATAGAAGTAGGTATGAATTCCCATACGTGAATTCCTTTCTGTGCCTGCGATTATTTGTGCGGCTTAGATTTAAGTATGAATGTGATTTGTTAATGGACGATTAACATCCGATATTTGCCACGAATATGTGCTCTCCATTTCTTGATTCCATCCGGGCTGCCAACTTTTGTCCTCAATCCTGCAAATTCCGTAGAGGGAATGTCGGGTAAAGCTGGAATATTGGATGTTATGATGCAGTGGAAAGGAATTGGGTATGAGATTACCTGGAATGGAGCAGGACGATAGGAGCACAGGAGGAGCGATGGCATGGAAGCGCTGAAGCAAATGAATCTAGCCATGGAGTATATTGAAGAGCATTTGGTGGATGAGGAGATCGATATGCGCAGTGTCGCTCGAATTGCAGGCTGCTCGGAATATCATTTCCGGAGAATGTTCTCCTTCTTGTCGGGGATGAGTCTTGGCGAATATGTCCGCTATCGCAGGTTGACATTGGCCGGCATGGATCTGCTCAACCAGACCGAAAAGATCATTGATCTTGCTCTGAAATATGGCTATGATTCACCGGACTCCTTCACCAGGGCATTTCAAGCCTGGCACGGGACTACGCCGTCAGAAGCCCGGAAAGGGTCTTCCAGGCTGAAGTCTTTTCCGCCCATGACCTTTCAATTAACGATTAAGGGAGGTAACCCCATGGAGTATCGGATTGTTGAAAAGGGGCCTTTTCAGATTGCAGGCATCATGGAACGAATTGCGTTGGTTTATGAGGGAACGAATCCTCAGATCGACGCCATGTGGACCCGTTTAACGATGGAGGATTATGCTGAATTAAAGCGGATCTCGAATACGGAGCCTGGAGGAATCGTATGTGTATCTGCCAATTTCACGGAGGGACGCCAGGAAGGCGGGGAGCTGGATCAATATATCGGGGTGGCCACAACAGGAACGGTTCCTGACCGTTGGGAGGTGCTCCCGGTGGAAGCTTCTACCTGGGCGGTGTTCACTGCGATAGGAGAATTTCCGAGAGCCTTGCAGGATACTTGGGCAAGAATTTATTCAGAATGGTTCCCTTCATCGGGCTACGAACTGACGGGAGGACCGGAATTGCTCTGGAATGAGGGTAAGGACACAACGGTTCCTGACTATAAAAGTGAGATCTGGATTCCTGTAATCAAGAAAAGCTAACAATGTCAGCCGGCTGCTCTTCACGGAGCAGGCCGGCTGTTCGATATTTATAGACGTAAGCCAAGAGGGTGCGCCATGAAGTCCTTGAGAGGCAATGCTATAATTGAGACAAGGCTTCCAAGGAGGAAAGATATGCATATCCGATACATTTACCGTAATTATTTCAAGAACAACTTGTTTATGAAGATTATCCTGTTCTTCTCGGTGATCACGATCGTTACGATCATTACCTTCTCCTATCTAATGTTCAAGGTGATGTCCGAATCTGCCGTGCAAAGGCAACTCGACATCCAGAAAGGAGCGGTTGAGAGGGTCAGTAACTATTTTAGCGGAAAGTATGATTCGATTCAGTCCACGGTGCGCGAGGTCTATCGTGATGATGTGCTGGCTGTGAATATGTCTTACTTCTTGGAGCATCCGTATCAGGACTATGTGAACTATCGCTTGGAGCGATTTTACACAGATAACGGTATTTCCTCGTCTGATATGGTGATGTTTTTCCGCAGCAAGGTGGACGATGACCCGGATATCCGCAGTCTCATGCTATACAGCGTAGATCAGCATCAGCTCTATGTATTTTATAACTACATGCAGCAGTTCAAGATTATCTCGACCAACCTGGCCCGCTCCTATATCCCGGAAGTTATGTATCAACAGGAAGGGCCCGGGGTGGGGCCGTCTAATATCTGGGTCAGCCGAGCCATCGAGACGACTAACATCTCGACCTACTCGGTACGCTTTCCAGTGAACAATACCCTGACGCTCAAGAATATAGGTCAATTAGTAGTCTATTACGATACAGATAAGGTGTGGAACAGTCTGGCGCTTTATAAAGAGGATCTCAAAGGCTCCATTCTAGTTCTGTCACAAGACGGAAGCGTGCTGTTTGACTCCACGGGCTTTTATCAAGGAAAGAAATATCCTCATTTCGAAGAGCTTAACACAGTGTACGACAACGATGAACTGGGGGACGACTTGATTGCGACCAAGATAACCCATAGTCAGGGCGGGTTCACTGTATTAAGTACTGTGCCGAAAAAGGAATTAGCCAAAACCTACCAAGGGCTGCGGAATACGATCCTCTTGATCAGTTCTGTCTGTATTTTATTCGCCATTTTGATTCCCGCGCTCTTTATCAGCAACTTTGCAAAAAGAATGTATAATATCATTCGCTTTACCCGGAAGGTTCGTGAAGGGGACTTTACAACCCGGATCGCGGACACAAGAGAGGACGAGCTTGGCCAGATTTCCAAGAGCTTTAACGATATGCTGGAAGAGCTGAATGAATATATCGACCGGGTATTCAAAGCGGAAATCAAGCAACAGCAGACTGAACTTGTCGCCTTGCAGGCCCGGATCAATCCGCATTTCCTATACAATACATTGGAGGTCATCCGAATGCGCGCAGTCTCCCAGGGAGCCAAGGATGTTGCGGAGATGATCTATAGCCTGTCCGTCTTGTTCAAGAGCCTGGTGCAGCAAAAGAGAGTTTACACCCTTAAAGATGAATTGGAGGCTTGCCGACTATACTTGGAGCTGTTCCGGATTCGCTACAAGGACCGCTTTGAGTACGAGATACAGGCAGCGCCGGAAGTATACGGACAATCGGTAGTCAAGCTATCCTTGCAACCGATTGTTGAGAATTATATTGTCCATGGGATCCGGACGGACCGCTATGACAATCGTTTAACGATTCAGGTGCGGGAGGATGGGAATATTTTGACGGTAGTGGTGCAAGATAACGGCAAGGGCATTGATCCTGACCAGTTGGCTGAGATCCGGGAGGAGTTGGAACGAGAGGAAGAGACCGGCCGCATGTTTGGCCTGAGAAGTGTCCATAGCCGCTTGCGTTTCTTGTACGGACCTGAGTACGGAATTGAAATTGAGAGTTCTCCGGAAAGTGGAACTATCGTTATCGTACGCTACCCGGTTCGGGAGGAAATGGAGGCTGAGGCTCAGGATGTATAAAGTATTTATTGTGGATGACGAGCCTTTTATTGTTGAAGGCTTGTACGATATTGTCGACTGGCCCTTGTTCGGTCTGGAAATTGTGGGACATGCGGAGAACGGACTGCAGGCCTTGGAGGCGCTAAAGACGACGCCGGCCGATTTGCTGATCACCGATATCTCGATGCCGGTTATGGATGGACTGAGCCTGATCTCTGAGGTGCGTAAACTCCATGCGGAAATGAAGGTCATCATCTTAAGCGGGTTCAACGAATTCGACTATCTCAAGGAAGGCATGCGCCTGGGTATCGAGAACTATCTGTTGAAACCGATCAATGTGGAGGAGTTGGAGTCCACCCTTCGCAATACGGTTCAGAAGCTGGACCGGATTCAGCCGAAGGAACAGTACGATGATTATGACGTCCAGATTCTCAAGGATAATACACTGTACCGCTGGCTCAATGGGCAAATCGCAGCGCCTGAATTCGCCGAGCGTGCCGGATTGCTGGATCTGGAGCTTCGAGCTCCGTATTTCGCTGTCTGTGTCCTGAGGACAAAAGCAAACCTGTCCGTCTTGTTTGAGCGGGTAACCGGGTTTCTGGATACCCGGGACGAACAGGCCACTCTTTGCCGGGATGTGGATGGAGACCTGGTTCTCATTGCTTCCTTGGCGGGCCAAGAGGATGGGAGAAAAGTCTTTACTCATCTGGTAGAGGACCTGTCGATGGAACTGTCTGTCATGAGTCGTCCGGTACATATAGGGATGGGCCGTGTTGAACCCGTCTCGGAAGAGGCCTCGCTCAGTTATAAAGAGGCCAAGCGGGCGCTCGAATACTATATCGTCTATCCTGAACGGCTGTTTATCGAGTACGGACAATTGGAAAGAGGGCGAGGCCTGTCCTTCTCCAGCCATTCCATGCCTTGGGCGGAATACAGCAAGCTGATTTTATCCGGGGATATAGAAGAATTAAAGAAGAATATTCGCGATGATTTTGAGCAGCTTAAGCAAGGGGAAGGTGTGAGCCCGGATGATCTGCAGAGCGCCGCGATGGAATTGGTCATTCGCTTCAAGATGGAGCTTCAGGAGATTAAGCTTACTGAAGAAGCCGATAGTTTCAAGCAAGCGCTCGGTCAAATCCAGAGCAGCCAGTCCTTTGACGGGTTGGTAGAGATTCTGGAGGAAGTGGCGGATATAACGGTCAATTCATTGATGAGAGACGTGAAAAGCCCGGTAGTCCATCAGGTATTGAACTATATCCATAGTCACTATGCGGAGGAGCTTTCTCTAAAAACGCTTGGAGCGCATTACCATATCCATCCGGTTTATTTGGGACAGCTGTTTCTGAAGGAGACAGGGGGGACATTTGCGGAGTATATCAACAAATATCGTATCGAAAAGGCCAAGGAGCTTTTGAAGGTGACCAACCATAAAGTGCATGAAATCGCCCGAAATGTGGGGTATTGGGAAATTGGATATTTCTACAAGCAATTCAGGAAATACGTAGGCATATCGCCGACCGATTTTAAAGCGCTTCACTAATAAAATAGGTCTTCCATACCTTGTAGGCTTATTTTCTTTAATTTGTACCTCGATTTATTTAGTTTGTATTCTTTTTGTAACGGCTTTCATTCGGTAAGGTTGAATTGTAAGTTAGACGAAACAATCTCAAAAGGGAGGATCATCATGAGAAATAGTAAAAGAAGCTTTTCTTTCGTACTCGCTACTCTGATGGCTCTGGTGCTCGTATTGAGCGCTTGCGGCGGCAAGAACAACAATGCAGCCGAAGGTAACACCGGGACGTCGACAGGCGGCGGTTCGGAAAAGACAGTTAACCTGATTTGGTACACCATCGGGACACCTCAAAAAGATGTGGATCGCGTTATGGAGGAAGTCAGCAAGTATACTAAAGAGAAAATTAACGCGACGATCACTATGAAAATGGTCGACTGGGGCGACTACCAGCAAAAAATGCAAGTAAACGTTGCTTCCGGTGAGCCAATGGATATTATCTTCACTTCCGCCGGCGGCTTTGACTATGTACAGAATGCAAGAAAGGGAGCCTTCATGGTTCTTGATGATCTGTTAGAGCAATATGGACAAGATCTGAAGAACACGATCGACCCTGCCTTCCTCGAAGGATCCAAGGTTGATGGCCATAACTATGGTATCCCGGCCAACAAAGAGTTGCCACAACAAGAAGTATGGCGCTTCAACAAGCAATTCCTTGATAAATACAACCTGGACATCTCGAACGTCCGTTCCTTGGAAAGCATTGAGCCGCTTTTGAAGACCATCAAGGAAAACGAGCCAACGATTACAGCGTTCGCTATGGATAAGAACTATGTCCCTTACGTACCTTACGACTATGTAGTTCAAAATCTGCCGATGGCTGTAAAGCTTGATACAACAGATTATAAAATCGTCAACATTCTTGAAACCCAAGAAATGAAAGACGCTCTCAATTTGATGCGTAAGTACTACAAAGCAGGTTACATTGCTCCTGAAGCCGCAACTACCGGCTCCACCAGTGACCTGATGACTTCTTCGATGTGGTTCATGGACCGTGCGCAAACTCAACCGTCTGCGGATAACCTCTGGTCCCAAAGCTATGGCTACCCAGTTGTTTCTACGCCAGCGAGTGATGCAATCATCACGAACACATCGGTACAAGGTTCGATCATGGCAATCTCCGCTAACTCCGAATATCCGGAAAAGGCGATGGAATTCCTGAACTTGCTGAACACCGACCCGGTATTGCGCAACATGGTTGACTCCGGTATCGAAGGCGTTCACTACAACAAGACAGATGAGACACACTATGAAAACCTGCCAGAGTCGAAGAACTACGATATGCCTTCGTACTCCTTGGGTAACAACATGCTCCTTTACCTGAATGCTAACGATCCTGATGATAAATGGGAGCAATTCAAGACCTTTAACGCTGCTGGCGTTGACTCGCCAATTCTGAGCTTCAACTTTGACAGCACGAAGGTTGCTTCAGAAATGGCAGCTGTACAAAACGTGAAGGAACAATACTGGTCTTCCCTGATGACAGGTACTGTCGAGCCTGATGAGTTCTTGCCTAAGGCGATTGAAAAGTTCAAAGAAGCAGGTCTTGACAAGGTAATTGCTGAGGCCCAAACCCAGCTCGATGCCTGGAGAGCTGCGAACAACAAGTAATTAATTAAAGAAGTTTCGGGATCGGGCGGGTGATAACATCGCCCGATCCTTTTTCATTATTTTTGACAGGAGGGGAATAAGGTGGCCACATTTTTTAGAAATCTGCTCAAAAACAAAGTCATGCTCTTCATGGTGTTGCCTGGTGCGCTTTGGTTTTTCTTCTTCTCTTACATGCCTCTAGTAGGGACCATCGCTGCCTTCAAACAGTACCGCTTCAGCAGAGAAGGGTTCTGGGCTAGCCTTGTAAAGAGTGAATGGGTGGGCTGGGACAACTTCAAGTTTTTGTTCAGTACAAATGATGCGCTTTTAATTACACGAAATACGTTGCTCTATAACATTGCATTTATCTTTATCGGATTGGTGCTGTCGGTGGCCATGGCCGTACTGTTGTCCGAGCTTGTGAACAAAAGATTGGCGAAGGTTTATCAAACCGGTATGTTTCTGCCGTATTTCCTGTCATGGGTTATTGTCGGCTATTTTGCGTTTAGCTTCCTGAGCATGGATCGCGGGATGTTCAACCAAATTATCAGCTGGTTTGGCGGAGATCCGATTCAATGGTATTCCGAAGCGAAGTATTGGCCGTACATCTTGGTCTTTGTGAGTTTGTGGAAATCCATTGGTTACAATAGCGTCGTGTACCTCGCATCCATTATGGGTATCGACAAATCACTCTATGAAGCAGCTATGATCGACGGCGCTAACAAATGGCAACAAGTGAAGAATATTACAATTCCGATGTTGTCTCCGATTATTATCATTATGACCTTGCTGGCTGTAGGGAAAATCTTCTACGCCGATTTCGGCTTGTTCTACCAAGTACCAAGAGATTCCGGCCCGCTTTATGCTGTTACAAACGTTATCGATACTTATGTATACCGTGGTCTGAAGACATCCGGCGAAATCGGCATGAGTACGGCAGCTGGTCTTTATCAATCGGTAGTCGGCTTTGCCTTAGTCATGGTATCCAACTATGTTGTACGAAAAATCGATAAAGACAGTGCCCTATTCTAAAACAGCTGAAAGGAGTGTCAGACAATGGCGGGAGTAATTAGAAGAAATAAGGACTTTCATCAGGTAGGTACAGGTTGGAACGTTGTGCTGAACCTGATTGCAGGTATATTTGCATTTCTGTGTGTGTTTCCGTTCCTGTTCGTCGTGATCATCTCGTTAACCGATGAGAAGACGCTGGCAACGGATGGCTACCGCATCCTTCCGGCTCAATGGAGCTTGGAAGCTTACCGGTATGTATTCCAGAGTGGTGATATGCTGCTTCGCTCCTATGGAGTGACCATTTTTGTCACCTTGGTCGGAACAGTTATCAGTTTGATTATGATTTCCTTGTACGCTTACGCCATTTCACGGAACAGCTTCCGGTACCGGCGCTTTTTCTCGGTGTTTGCGATCGTAACTATGTTGTTCAACGGCGGTATGATCCCAACCTATATGGTAGTCTCCCAGCTTATGGGGCTTAAGAATACGGTGTGGGCCCTGATTTTACCACTGGCTATGAATGCATTCTATATTATGATTTTGCGGACGTTCTACAGTACCAGCGTCCCTGAAGCGGTCATTGAATCGGCGCGGATTGATGGGGCGGGAGATTTCTACATCTTCTTGCGCATCGTGCTTCCGTTGTCGCTCCCTGGATTAGCTACGATTGGTCTGTTCAGTACTCTCGGATATTGGAACGATTGGTTTAATGCCTTGCTGTATATCGATGTTCCAAACCTTGTACCACTGCAGTCGATGCTGATGCGTATCGAATCAAGCATTGCCTTTATTCAGCAAAACTCGCAAAACAGCTCGCTCAGCTTGACCGCGCTGCAATCTATTCCGCAGGATACGTCGCGGATGGCGATGGTCGTGCTTGCAACACTGCCGATTATTTTCGCCTATCCGTTCTTCCAACGCTACTTCGTGCAAGGTCTTACGGTAGGTGCAGTTAAAGAATAAAAAGGAGCGAGGAAGTTGATCTACAAGGACAGGACAAAACCGATTCCGGAACGAGTAGAGCATTTGCTTGGACTAATGACTTTGGAAGAAAAGGCCGGCCAGCTGGTTCAACCGTTCGGTTGGCAGACCTATGAACATATAAACGGAGAAATTCGTCTTACCGAAGCTTTTAAAAAGCAAATTGAGCAAGCGGGTGTTGGCTCGCTATATGGCGTGCTGCGAGCCGATCCCTGGACAGGGGTAACGCTGGCAAGCGGCCTCTCTCCGCGTGAGGGAGCCGAAGCGGTCAATACGATTCAACGCTATGCGATCGAGAATTCGCGGCTTGGCATTCCGATCCTGATTGGAGAAGAATGCTCGCATGGCCACATGGCCATTGGTGCGACCGTCTTCCCGGTTCCCCTCTCGCTTGGCAGTACCTGGAACGTAGATTTATACCGTGAAATGTGCCGTGCCGTTGGCCGCGAGACACGCAGCCAGGGCGGAGCGGTAACCTACTCTCCAGTGCTTGACGTGGTTCGCGATCCCCGCTGGGGACGGACCGAAGAATGCTTCGGCGAGGATGCGCATCTGATTAGTGAAATGGCCGTGGCTTCGGTAGAGGGTCTCCAAGGCGAGAAGCTGGACGGAAAGGATAGCGTAGCCGCGACATTGAAGCATTTTGTCGGCTACGGAAGCTCGGAAGGCGGCAGAAATGCCGGTCCGGTGCATATGGGACGCCGGGAGCTGCTCGAGGTGGATCTCTTACCATTCCGTAAGGCGGTAAAAGCAGGAGCGGCTTCGATCATGCCGGCGTATAACGAAATTGACGGTGTACCTTGTACGACCAACCAAGAACTGCTTGAGGATGTATTGCGTAATGATTGGGGCTTTGACGGCATGGTGATCACCGACTGCGGCGCCATTGATATGCTGGCTTCCGGACATGATGTAGCGGCCGATGGCCGTGATGCGGCCGTTCAAGCCATCCGGGCAGGAATTGATATGGAAATGTCCGGAGAAATGTTCGGCAAGCATCTTGTTGAGGCTGTCCATGCAGGCCAACTGGAAGAGGAAGTGCTGGATCGCGCGGTATGCCGCGTTCTGACGCTGAAATTCCGCCTGGGCCTGTTCGAATCACCTTATGCTGACCCGCAGCGGGCCGAGCAGGTGATCGGCAGCGCAGAGCATGTGGAACTGGCCCGCAAGCTGGCCGGGGAAGGTATTGTTCTCCTGAAAAATGAAGGGGTATTGCCGCTGGCGCCAGGCGCCGGGAAGATCGCTGTTATTGGTCCGAATGCCGATGTGGGGTATAATCAACTTGGCGATTATACGTCACCGCAGCCTCGGGACAAAGTGACGACGGTGCTTGGAGGCATCCGCAGCAGACTGGCGGATTCGCCAGAGCAAGTGCTGTATGCGCCGGGTTGCCGGATCAAGGGCGATTCCCGGGAAGGCTTTGAATTTGCCTTGTCTACAGCAGCGGAGGCAGATACGGTAGTTATGGTCGTGGGCGGTTCCAGTGCCCGCGATTTCGGTGAAGGAAGTATCGACCTCAAGACAGGCGCTTCCAAAGTAACTGGCAACTCGGAGAGTGATATGGACTGCGGCGAAGGCATTGACCGCTTGTCGCTGTCACTGTCGGGAGTTCAGCTGGAGCTGATTCAAGAGATTCATAAGCTGGGCAAACCGTTGGTTGTCGTCTATATCAATGGCCGGCCAATCGCCGAGCCTTGGATCGATGAGCATGCGGATGCGATCCTGGAGGCCTGGTACCCAGGCCAAGAGGGAGGCCATGCCGTGGCGGATATTTTGTTCGGCGATGTGAACCCGTCCGGACGCTTGACCGTTTCCATTCCGAAGCATGTTGGACAGCTTCCGGTGTATTACAACGGCAAGCGCTCGCGCGGCAAACGCTATCTGGAAGCGGACTCGCAGCCAAGATATCCTTTCGGCTTTGGACTCAGCTATACGGAGTTTACTTACGACAAGCTAAGTGTCTCTTCGGACAGCATCCATAAGCATGAAGAGGTTCAGGTGCGGGTTGAAGTGAAGAACACAGGGCAATGCGCAGGGGCTGAAGTGGTTCAACTGTACGTGACGGATGTCGCGAGCACAGTTACTCGCCCAGGCAAAGAGCTGAAGGGCTTCCGCAAGGTATTTTTACAGCCGGGCGAATCTCGGACGGTTGAATTTACCGTAGGGCCGGAACAGCTGCAATACATCGGAGCCAACTACGAGCCGGTGGTCGAGCCTGGAGAATTCCAAGTGCATGTCGGCAAGCATGTCAATGAACTGCTGAGCGCCAATTTTATTGTGCGGGAGGACTAATATATTATGGAACGGATCAGACGTTTTATCCGGGAACTGACAGAGGCTCAGTGGCTGGAGCAACGCAGCCTGGATTGGAAGATTACCGCCAATACTTACCTGATTCCCGGCAAGTACACGGAGGAGAAGCCCTATCTCGAGGACGGAACTCTGGATAGATTTCCAAGCACACAAGGCACAACCTACTTCTTCCGGACGAAGCTGGACATTCCGAAGCCATGGCAGACCGGCCATGTCGGCTTGGTCTTCGCTTCCGGCGGAGAAGGACTGCTGCGCATCAACGGCAAATCGGCACAGGGCCTGGACCGCAATCATACCTTCGTTACTTTGGACACGGAAGAACCGGGACAACCCCTGGAGCTGGAGATCGAGCTGTATGACCCGATTCCGGAGCCGGTTGACCCGCTGAATCAGCAGGCGGTCATTCAGCCTCCGATCACTCGGGTTGACAGCCAGCTTGTACTCGTCAACCCGGCGGTACAGAGCTTGATGTATACGGCGATCGTTATTCGCGATTCGGCGGTTCTGCTGCCGGAGCAAGATTTCCGCCGTACGCGCTTGATCGAGGCGCTATATACCGCTATGGATGAATTTGTAGCCCTGGACGAGGCAGCGATCCGCGAAGGCAGCCCGCTAACCGGGATTGAACAGCGGCTGTCGGCACGGGTAAAGGAAATTGGCGGCAATGCCGAGGGCCTGATTCATATGGTGGGTCAATCCCATATTGATATCGCCTGGTTATGGCCCATTCGGGAAACGGTACGTAAGGCGAGCCGGACCTTTTCAACCGTGGATGCCCTGATGAATGAATATCCGCAGTACCGTTATGCCCAGAGCCAGCCGCAGCTATTTGCCTATCTGAAGGATAATGATCCTGAGCTGTATGAACGAGTGAAGGAGCGAATCAAGGAAGGACGCTGGGAACTGGTCGGCGGGATGTGGGTCGAGCCAGACCTGAACTTGCCGAGCGGGGAATCGTTGATGCGGCAAATGCTGTATGGACAACGCTTCTACCAGGAGGAATTCGGGCTGACCTCGGATATCGAATGGCTGCCGGATACGTTTGGTTACTGTGCTTCGCTGCCGCAAATTTTGCAGCACGGAGGCATCCGCTATTTCATGACCACGAAGCTGGGATGGAATGACACCAACGTATTCCCTTACGACCTGTTCCATTGGGTAGGCATTGACGGAACGCCGATGCTGTCCTACTTGAACCATGGCGTTAACGAAAACACGCTGCCGAAGGATGTGCACGAGCACTGGCAGTCCTTCCGCGAGAAGGCTGTTCATCCGGAGCAGATGCTGTTATACGGACATGGAGACGGCGGCGGCGGAGTGACGCGTGAAATGCTGGAATACATTGACCGGGCCGACCTGATGGTGGGACAGCCGGGCAGCGAATACAGTACTGCCGCAGCATTCTTTGCGGGTATTGAAGCCGCTGATCCGAAGCTTCCGGCATGGCACGGTGATCTGTATCTCGAGCTGCACCGCGGCACGTATACCACGCATGGCCGTAATAAGCGCAGCAACCGGAAGGCGGAAATTCTGTACCGGGAAGCCGAGGTCTGGAACACGCTGGCAGCCCCGTCCATGGCTGAAGAGCATCAAAACGAGGTTCGCGGCTCGCTGCATGACGGCTGGAAGCTGATTCTGCTGAATCAGTTCCATGACATTATCCCCGGCTCCGCGATTACAGAAGCCTATGTCACTTCCACCAAGGAATATACGGAGATTTTCGAAAAGGGAGACAGCGGTCTGCAGGCTGGTCTGGCCGCATTGGCAGCTCAAGTATCCACGGCAGGCGAAGGCAAGCCTTATATCATCTTTAACAGCCTGGGCTGGTCCCGGGATATGATCGTATCCCTGCCTGAATTATCCTCCGAAAGCGGCTTGGCTGTATATGATGAGCAGGGAGTACGTCTTCCATACGAAGTGCGTTCAGATCTTGATGGGGAAGTAGCGGCTAGACTGCTTGTGCCTGGTGTGCCTGCTCTCGGCTACAAAACGGTCTGGCTGCGGAAAGAGACGGCGGGAGCACCTGAGACAGCTGTGGTGGAGCAGGAATTGAAAGGGGAATGGGAGACTTCCTATTACCGCCTGAAGTTCAACGGGCGCGGCGAAATCGTCAGCTTGTGGGATAAGACCGCCCAGCGTGAGATGGTGAAAGCCGGCGAAGCGGCCAACCGGTTCCATTTCTATCATGACCGTCCGACGCTGTGGGATGCCTGGGATATTGATCCTCGCTACGAGCAGCAGCCAGCGGGCGATGTTAAGCTGATCGAACCTGCCGTAGCAGCAAAGGGACCTGTTCAAGACGTGCTGCGATTCCGCTATCGTCTGGGGCAGTCCGAGATCATTCAAGAGATGATTCTGTATCATCATGACCAGCGGATCGATTTCCATACGAAGGTGAACTGGAACGAATCCCATAAGCTGTTGAAGGTCGGCTTCCCGGTTGACGTGGTCACGGATAAGGCGACCTATGAGATTCCTTTTGGCGCTCTGGAGCGTCCGACACATCGCAATACCAGCTGGGAGCAAGCGCAGTTTGAGGTATGCGGACATCGCTTCGCCGATGTCTCCGAACGGGGCTATGGCGTCAGCCTGCTGAATGACTGCAAATACGGCTACGACATTCAAGGCAGCACCATGCGTCTGTCCCTGTTGCGTGCGCCGAAGTGGCCGGATATCAGCGCGGATCTGGGCGAGCATGAGTTTACGTATTCGCTGTATCCGCACCAAGGGGACTGGCAAACAGCCCATACCCTGCGTGCGGCGGCGGAGCTGAATCACACGCCGGTTGCGCTGGCGGCCGAGCCCCATGCAGGCGAACTGCCTTCCGTGAAGTCTCTCATTGATTTTACCGGCGAGCATGTTGTACTGGATACGGTGAAGCCGGCAGAAGACGGAAACGCTGTGATTGTACGCTTGTATGAATCCGCTGGCGGACGCGAACAGGTTTCGCTGAACTGGCCGGGTCTGAAGCTGGCTTGTCTGTCCAATGCATTGGAAGAGGACGGGGAAAGACTGTCGACGACAGAAGGCGGTATAGAGCTGAGCTTCGCTCCGTTTGAGATTAAGACGGTTAAAATTTATGTGTAATCCAAGAAACCGGAAACTATGGGATTAAAGGAGTGGAACCTGTATGGAACAATTCAGACTTCCTAAGATAGATATGCCGGCATTGGAATTGCCGGCGGCAGTTCAATCCGTTCTGTCCGAAGCCGAAGAGAAGCTGGCTCATCGCCCTAAGCTGCTCAAGCTGTTCAAGAACTGCTTTCCGAACACGCTGGAGACGACGACCAAGCTGATGGAGGATGGCACGACTTTCGTCATCACGGGAGATATTCCGGCCTCTTGGCTGCGCGACTCCGTGGAGCAGGTCATTCATTATGTGCCGCTTGCCAAGGAAGATGCGGATTTGCAGCGTATCATCGCCGGCTTGATTAAGCGCCATGTTCAATACGTGCAGATTGATCCCTATGCCAATGCGTTCAATGAAACCGCTAATGATTGGCACTGGAACGCTGCAGACAAGACGGACATGTCGCCTTGGGTATGGGAACGCAAATTCGAGATCGATTCCTTGTGCTTTGTTGTTCGTCTTGCTTATACGTACTGGAAGGAGACCGGACGCGCCGATATTTTCGATGCCGGGTTCAAGGCAGCGATGCGCACGATCTATGACGTGTTCCGGACCGAGCAGCATCATGCCGAGCAATCGCCCTACCGCTTCATGCGGAACAATGGCATTCCGGAGGACTCGCTGCAGAACCAGGGACTCGGCATGCCGGTTAACTATACCGGGATGATCTGGTCCGGCTTCCGCTCGAGTGACGATGCCTGCGATTTCCATTACAACATCCCTGGAAATATGTTTGCCGTAGTCGCTCTGCGTCAAATGCAGGAATTTGCGGAATGGGTATTCCGTGACCTGGAATTCCTGGAGGAACTGAAGCAGCTCGAACTGGAAGTGGATCACGGGATCAAGCGGTATGGTATTTATCGCCATCCGGAATTCGGACCGATCTATGCCTACGAGACCGACGGCTTCGGTAACTACTGCCTGATGGACGATGCAGGAACGCCGGGCATTATGTCGATTCCTTACCTTGGCTATGTCACAGCAGATGATCCGATTTACCAGAACTCCAGACGCTTTGCACTTAGCAAGGAGAATCCGTTCTATTTTGAAGGAAAAGCGGCCAAGGGAATCGGCAGTCCGCATACACCGCAGGATTATATCTGGCATATGGCTTTGTCGA
This sequence comes from Paenibacillus brevis, assembly GCF_018919145.1. Lineage (GTDB taxonomy): Bacteria > Bacillota > Bacilli > Paenibacillales > Paenibacillaceae > Fontibacillus > Fontibacillus brevis. Next base: position 197,214 of record NZ_JAHLQJ010000001.1, on the reverse strand, counting down.
TGCAAGGAATTACGGCGACGACAGCGGAAGAAAAGCTGGAAATGATCGCGATGCTGGAAGCGACGGATGCGGATACGGGCTTCATGCATGAAGGCTTCCATGCCGATGATCCAACCGTCTTCACCCGCAAATGGTTCGCTTGGTCGAACAGTCTGTTCTCCCAGCTCGTCTATCGGGCGATGAAGGACGGCATTTTGTAATATTGATGAATTGCTTCGTGATCAAAAGATGAGTTTTGAATCTATAAAGTTGAAATAAAAAGCTACGTTGAAAAGGCATAAGTGTGAAGTGTTTTGATAGAAGCGGTAGCGTTCGCCTTTGTGAGCGGAGTTCTACCTTCTTATGGCTTAGTTCAATCAGAGAAATCCGCGAACAACAGCGATCGTAAGAACACTTCACACGCTGCCCTCTGAACGTAAATTCATTAGTTCAACTTTTTTAAAAAAGGAGATATGAACATGGCTAAAATTATTGGCAACGCCCTGCCAAATATTCCTTGGCAAGAGAAACCGGCAGGCAGCAACTCGCCGGTTTGGCGCTATTCTGCAAATCCGATCATCCCGCGGGATGCCATTCCGAACTCGAACAGTGTTTTCAATTCCGCCGTTATTCCGTTTGGCGACGGCTTTGCGGGAGTGTTCCGCTGCGACTCCAAGTCGGTCAGCATGGATATTTTCGCAGGCTTCAGTAAAGACGGCGTAAATTGGGAAATCAATCATGAGCCGATCCAATTCGAAGGCGACGAGTATATCACCAAGAGAGAGTATCGTTATGACCCTCGTGTGTGCCAGATCGGGGACCGCTATTACATTACTTGGTGTAACGGCTACCATGGCCCAACGATCGGTCTGGCTTATACCACAGATTTCAAGACATTCCATCAGCTCGAGAATGCGTTCCTTCCGTACAACCGTAACGGCGTGCTGTTCCCGCGCAAAATCGGAGATAACTACGCAATGGTCAGCCGTCCGAGCGACACGGGTCATACTCCGTTCGGTGACATTTTCTACAGCGAGAGCCCTGACCTGACGTTCTGGGGTAAACACCGCTATGTGATGGGTACCATCAATGGAGATGCATCGGCATGGCAGTCCAAGAAAATCGGACCAGGACCGGTTCCAATTGAAACGGACAAAGGCTGGTTGTTGATTTACCATGGCGTTATTAATACTTGCAATGGCTTTGTATACCGTATGGGTGTTGCCCTGCTGGATAAGGATGAGCCTTGGAAGGTATTGGGACGTTCGCGGAACTATATTCTCGGGCCTCAAGAGCTGTATGAGTGCGTAGGCGACGTACCAAACGTAACCTTCCCTTGCGCGGCATTGGCTGATGCCGACACAGGACGCATCGCTATTTATTACGGCTGTGCGGATACAGTGACAGGCATTGCCTTCACAACCGCAGACGAATTGATCGAATATATGGAAAAGTTCCCGCTGGAAGAGGCATAAGCCTGTCCGGACTTAAGAGGAGCCGCTGTCTTGCTTCAACCGGAGGAAGAGGGCGGCTTCTCCCTGCGTGATCAGGTGTATTTGTGAGCGCGCAAAAGATAATTTGCAAACTAATCAAAGGGTGGGAGGCGTAGACATGACCAAAAAGAGAAGGGCACATATTATTTCCCATACACACTGGGACCGGGAATGGTATTTGCCATATGAGAAGCACCATGTCCGGCTGATCGCATTGGTGGATGCCTTGCTGGACAAGCTGGATCAGGGCGGAGAGTTCAAGAGCTTTTATCTCGACGGACAGACCATTATTCTGGAGGATTATCTCCAGGTTCGGCCGGAGAACAAGAAACGTCTGGAAAAGCATATCCGGGACGGACGGATTCTTATCGGTCCATGGTATATCTTGCAGGATGCCTTTTTGACGAGCGGTGAAGCCAATGTGCGCAATATGCAAATCGGGCATCAGGATGCCAAGCGCTACGGGGAGCCGGCGAAGATCGGTTATTTCCCGGATACGTTCGGGCTGGTTGGACAGACTCCGCAATTGATGCAGCAGTCCGGCATCGGCAATGCCTTCTTTGGACGCGGCGTGAAGCCTACTGGCTTCAATAATACCGTAGCGGACGGAGGCTATGAATCCTCCTTCTCCGAGTTGATCTGGGAAGGTCCGGATGGGTCCAAGGTGCTGGGCATTCTATTCGCGAACTGGTATTCCAACGGGAATGAAGTGCCGGTTGAAGAAGAAGCGGCGAGAGCCTACTGGGACCGGAAGCTGGCTGATGCGGAGAAATATGCGTCGACTGGCGAGCTGCTGTATATGAACGGGTGCGACCATCAGCCGATCCAGCTGGATCTGCCTGAGGCGATTGCTATGGCGGAGAAGCTGTACCCGGATACCGAGTTCATCCATTCCAATCTGCCTGATTACTTGAAGGCGCTGGAGCAGGCATCTGAAGGCAAAACCCTGTCCATGGTACAAGGAGAGCTACGCAGCCAAAGAACGGATGGCTGGGGAACCCTCGTGAATACCGCCTCGGCGCGGGTTTACCTGAAGCAGATGAATCAGGAAGGCCAGGCGATTCTGGAGAAGGTAGCGGAGCCGCTAGCCTCGATGGCGCACCTGCTGGGCAAGAAGTATCCGCATCACCTGTTTACCTATGCCTGGAAGACCCTGATGCAGAACCATCCTCATGACAGCATTTGCGGCTGCAGCGTGGATGAGGTGCATCGCGAGATGGTTACGCGGTTCGCCAAGAGCAAGGATGTGGCAGAGACGATTATCGACGACAGCAAGACCGTTATCGCGGATGCCGTTGATACTTCCGGATTTGCCGCTTATGGGGAGGACCCGCTTCCGGTACTTGCCTTTAATACAACCGGCTGGACCCGCAGCGGAGTAATCACAGTGGAGCTGGATGCAGCAAGATTGTACCTGCGCGAGGGCTTTACCCTGGAAGAAACCGCCCGTCGCATGAAGGAAACGGATCTGAGTGGCCGCGTACTGGTAGATGAGCAAGGGAATGTCGTTGATTGCACGGTAGAAGACCTCGGTTTGTTGTTTGGTTACGATCTGCCGGATGACCAGTTCCGTCAACCGTATATGTGCCGCAAGGTTCGGATTACCTTCCGTGCGGCGGAGGTTCCGGCATTGGGCTTGCGGGCATATGCCTGGGTACGCAGTGCGAAAACTTCAGCATCTGCTGCTTCAACATTGCTGACCGGTAGCCGGACGCTGGAGAATGCTTCGCTGAAGGTGGAAATCTCCGAAGACGGCTCGTTTGTACTGACAGACAAGGTCTCAGGCCGGGTCTACCGGGATCTCGGGACTTACGAGAACACCGGGGATATCGGTAATGAATATATGTACAGACAGCCAGAAGGGGAGTCCCCGCTAACAACCAAGGGACTGCCTGCAGACATTACAGTACTGGATGACAAGCCATACCGTGCATCTGTGAAAATAGCTCATCAATGGCTCATCCCGGCTTCTGCGGATGAACTGCTGGATCAAGAGCAGCGCGAACTGGTCTATTACCCGAATCGCAAGGCACAGCGCAGCAAGACGCTCGTTCCGATGGAGATCGTAACGGTATTGTCGCTGGAGGAAGACGGCAAGGGATTGCAAATCGAAACCAAGCTGAACAATCAAGCAATGGATCATCGGGTACGCATGCTGTTCCCTACAGATCTTCAGGCATCGCAGCACCGTGTGGACTCGATGTTTGAAATCGCTGAGCGCAACAACAAGCCGGCACCTGAATGGGAAAATCCAAGCAATACCCAGCATCAGCAAGCCTTCGTTGAAGTTGGCAACGGAAAAGAAGGCTTGGTTGTAGCCAATCTTGGCTTGAATGAATACGAGGTTCTGCGTGACGGACGCAATACGATTGCTGTCACTCTGCTGCGTGCTGTAGGCGAGCTTGGAGACTGGGGATTGTTCCCGACGCCGGAGGCGCAATGCCTTGGCGGGCATACCTTCCAAATGGAAGTTATCCCATACAGCGGCGGCGAGCGCGGAGCACTGAGTGCTTATACGGAGGCTTATCAGTTCCAGATTCCTTGGACGGCGTGCCAGACTGATGTTCATGAAGGAAAGGTTGCGCCGAACTACTCGCCATTGTACTGGGAAAGTGCAGAGCTTGCCTTCTCCTCGATGAAGATGAATGAAGAGACCGGAGATCTTCTTCTTCGCTGGTACAATATGTGCCGTCAAGGCACAGAGCTCAGCCTGAAGCTGGAGATTCCTTCGGATCATATCTACAAAACAACCATTCTGGAGGAACCAGGCAAGCCGCTTGCCGCTAATGCAATCGGTGGTCTGTCCCTGCCAGTCGGCAGTTGTGAAATTGTCACACTCGGCATTAACAGAGCAACTAAATAAAATGATGCGATAAAAGGAAAAGCAAGAGACCATCCTGGTATTATTGCCGAGGATAGGTCCCTTGCTTTTTTTGTGCTGAGTGCTAGGCTTCGTCCCAGAGGCGCTGCACATTTTGGAAAGCGATCCGGGTGCCGGTCAGGCAATCCTCCATACCTTCGTATTCAATCGACAGATATCCGTTATACCCGGAGCTCTTGATCAGCCGCAGAATTTCCCGTAAGTCAAGGTCGCCGTGACCGGCAATGGCTCCGCGCAGATAGTTGCCTCCTGCGCTTCGGAACCAGCCCTCGCCAGGATTATGGCAGGAAGGGCGAATATAGAAGTCCTTGATATGCACCATCGAGGCAAGCGGCAAATTAGCTTTAACAGCGGTGACCGGGTTTTCATCAACACACACAAAATTGCCGACGTCCAGCGTTGTTTGGAAATTAGGACGACCTACCGCATGGATAAGCGTTTGAACCCGGTCGCTTGCTTGAACATAATAGCCGTGATTCTCGACGCTCGTCGTGATTCCATAGTCTGCCGCATGATCGGCGATGCGCCGGCAGGCCAGCGCAATCCGCTCCAGGTCTTCATTAAACCGGAGGATGGACGTGTCTTCTCTTGATGCAACATCATGTCTCATCAGCTTCACGCCCAAGCGGGCCGCACGGTCAACCTCCGAGATCACCCGTTGAATCTCTGCCTCATAGGCTTTGTCGCTATCAGTAATAAAATTGGCTCCAATGGCATAATTGGATATATCTATCGATAAGCTTGCCGCTTTTTGGACTAGCTTCTCTACCAGCTCCGGCGTTTCTTCGAAGCTAAAGCCTAGTCCGGGCACGATTTCAACATGCCTTGCTCCGATTTCCGCTGCCCAAGCAAGCACATCCTCGATATTCATGCGCCCATGATGCATAGCCTGATACAGGCTGTACGAGCTGATTCCCAGCTTCATTCTCGCTCATCTCCCTGTTCCTTCATCTTAGATCCGTGGAGGATCGGCTCACTTAGCGAAATTTCTGAATGAATTGAACTGCCTTGGAAATATCGGCAGCCGGATCTGCGCCTACCTCGCGCTCGATCGTCAGGTATCCCTGATAGCCGATAGCTTGCAGGGCCTTAAAGTAAGCGTTGAAGTCTACACTTCCTTCACCCAGCGGCAGCTCCTCAAAGGCAGAGCCGGAAGCGGCCATGTCGGCAATGGCCTCATGATCCATGGCAGTATAGCCGAGATAGCCGTAAACCTCCTTCGGATCAATCGGACGATGACGGGTCCCGTCCTTGACATGGGTATGCACAATATAATCCTTCAACAGGTGCACGCCTTGTACCGGATCATCTCCGGTAACCATGACCATATTGGCCGGATCAAAGTTAACGGAGACACCGTTTGTACTTAGCGTGTCCAGAAAGCTCTTCAGATGAGCAGCTGGCTCAGGCCCGGTCTCAATGGCGAAGTAGGCGTCCAGGCTCTTCGCATAAGTACCCAGTTCTTCACAAGCCTGCTGCATGGCTGCGTAGATCGGTCCGTTCTTGTCCTCCGGAACGATACCGATGTGCGTCGTAACAATGTTGGTCCCCAGATCCAGGGCAAGCTCCAGAATCCGCTTCGATTTCTCGATCTTTGCCGGATTGGCCGCAGCATCCTGGAAGCCGTGTCCGGCCAAATCTCCGCATAGAGCAGAGATCTCCAAGCCGAGGCCGTCGATAAAGCTTCGCAGCTCACGCCGTTTGCTTGCGGTTAATACCGCAGGATCCATCTCGCCGGAGACGGCATAGATTTGAACGCCGTCTGCTCCAACCTCGCGTGCCTTTCTCAATCCTTCAATTACGCCAAGGCCGAAGCTGTCTACAATTACACCGATTTTATTGTTCAGCTGCATTTGTACCCTCCTCATCCAAACGGATTTCTCTTCCTTCAGCTGCGGAACGATAAATCGCATTCAATATCTTGATCATCTCAACCCCGTCCTCGACAGGACAGATGTTTTGAGAATTGCCAAGACAATTGTTTACGAAATGATTGATTTCCCGGTTGAAGCTTTCCTGGAAATCGAAGCCGGGACGGCTAATTTGCGGGTCAATATTGATGATGGTATTGTGTTGTTCCGTCGCAATCGACAGCTTGGGCTCGATTTCTGCTCCTCCGCGGTCTCCGTAGATGTTGACCTGAGCAGAATCGTTTTTCGCATGTAGAGAGAAGCTGACATCAACCATCAAGGAGGCGCCATTCTCGAAGCGGATCAAGGCATTAGCCATATCCTCCACAGTATTCTTGGAGGCATCATAATCGGCAGCCTGATAGAAATCATAGTTTTCGATATGCGAGCGATTACCAAGTTTGTTATAGGTATTGCCGCTGACAGACACGGCCTTTGGCTTGCCCATCAGATACCAGCACAGATCAATGACGTGCACGCCGATATCGATCAGCGGACCGCCCCCGGAACGTTCCCGATCCGCGAACCAACCGCCCGGATTGCCCAAGCGCCGGACAAGGCTGGCCTTGGCATAATAAATTTCTCCAAGATCGCCAGCATCTATAAACCGCTTCAGCACCTCAATGTTGGAGGCGTGCCGTCTAACGTAGCCGACTTGAAGGAGCTTACCGCTCTGTCTCACTGCTTGCTCAATCTCAAGCGCATCGTCGACTGTCTTGCACAGCGGTTTCTCGCAGAGAACATTTTTTCCTGCCTGGAGAGCGGCGATGCTGATTTCAGCATGAGAATTATTCCAGGTACAGATGCTCACCGCCTCGATTTCGGGGTTTGCCAAAAGCTCTCTGTAGTCGGTATAGGTATGAGGAATCTGGTAGCGTTCGGCGATGGCCTGAGCGCGTTCCAGCTTGAGGTCGCACACGGCAACCAATTTGACTTGGGGATTGGCTGCATAAGCCTTCAAATGAGATTCGGATATGGAGCCGCAGCCGATTAGTCCAATGTGTACATATTTCATGACCGGGATTCATCCTTTCCATATAAATATGTTATATTTATTCAACTAAGATTAATCTAGCACAGCTTGATAAAGGAGAGAATGTGCAGGATGGTAAAGTATATGGACTATATGATCAGCAAAAGTCCGATTCGGGTATTTGCTCCGGCGGTGGATTCAGCGAGGCGAAGAATCAGAACCCTCTCCATGGTAAACGCAGGCCATCTGCCTGGACGGACGCTGCAAAGGGAGAAGGCCGTCTTCAAATACTGGGCCGTTGTCATCATTACTGGAGGCCAGGGGTATTATCAGGTTGATGAAGGAGAGGTTCAGCCGGTAAGAGCAGGTTCATGGTTCTGCCTTTATCCGGGCAGTGAATTCAACTATGGCCCGGATGAAGGCGGCTATTGGGATGAGTATTATTTCACCGTGGAGGGAAGCCGGCTAGAGGAATGGCTCAGGGACTGGTTGTTTCCTGACGGGAAAGTGCAGCCGGTCGTGGTGGATGAAATTCTGATTCAGCGGATGGAAGGCTTGTTCAGACTGATTGATAGCGGGGCTCCCGATAATCTGGACCGGGCGGTGCTGCAGTTGGAAATGTTCCTTTATGAGCTTGTTTCACTAAAGGAAGGCCATGCAGCAGGCAACCGGGAGCAATTTGCGCTGAGAATTATAGAAGATTTGAGCCATTCTCTGGATACTTCGATAACTGCAGCTGCTACCGCGGCCAAGCATCATATTTCTGTATCCACGCTTCGCCGGATCATTCATGAATATACCGGTTATCCCTTCAATGAATTTATACATCGCCTGAAAGTAGCGGAGGCGCGAAATATCTTGCTGAACACAGAGCTGTCGATCAAGGAAATTGCCGAGCATTTAGGGTATCATGATATGTTTTATTTTTCTCGTATATTCAAGAGAATTACAGGAGTGGCGCCAAGGGAGTACCGGAATCGGGTGGGGCCTTGAACGGGCGTTCTTGGACAGATTATATTTTTGGGGTTGTTCAAAAAGTCAACTTTTGATCACGAAGAGTCTCAAGAAGTTGATTCGACATCGAATCCTGCGTTCGCCCTAGAAGTCCGAGCGGATGCTTACGAGGCATGCTTCCTTTGGAAGCATTTCGCTCAAGTAGGTTTTGCCTATACTCCGTTCCTCCTTCTTCGGATTCTCGCAAACTTCTCGGTGCTGAAAAGCTGATTTGTTGAATTTGTATTATAATGGACATACATAGGACAGAAACGGAGTGGGCCTGAATGGCGGAGAAGACGGTAAAGAAATTTTGGCCGGAATGGGAGGGAGAGGCGCGCGAGGGCGCGAGCGGTTGGAACAATACAACCCGCTACCTTGAAAATAACGGACTGAACTGCGTGCTGCGGATTTATGAGACGCATCGGGAGGAGAAAAAGGTTGCCTTCGAGCACGATATTTTGATGAAGCTGGCATCAGAACCACTTAGCTTCCAGATTCCTTCGCCCGTAAGGACGCCAGAGGGATCGACCATTATTCGCATGGAAGACGGCAGCGGCAGATTCGCCTGTCTCTTTGAATATATTGAAGGCGTATCCCCGAAGCCGGAAGCGTTCCGGGCCGCCTATTCCTTCGGTCTGGCAGCAGCAGAGTTATCCGAGACCTTGGCGCGGACCGTTCCCTCTTTAGAGCCGGCATACCCGCCCTATTACGAGATTGCAAAAGCGTATCCTTTATGCAGTCCTGACACGGTCCAATCATTCTGTGAGCAGCCTGAGGATGCTTTTTCAGATCTCGGAGAACCCCTTCGTCTGCTGCGCGAGGCTTGCATGGAAGTATTTGACCGTCTGGATGAGCTGGAGCAGCTGCCAAAGCAGCTTATCCACGGGGATCTGAATCCTTCGAACCTTCTGGTCGATGAGCATCACCCCGAGGAAGTCTGCGCACTGTTAGATTTTGAATTTTGTACGATGGATATCCGGGTCATGGAGCCGGCAGTAATTCTTGCCGATCTCATTGGCAGCGGCAAGAAGGAGCAGGCAGAGCAATTCTGCGCGGGCTTCGGCAGCCGTCTTCGCTTGTCTTCCCGAGAGGTTGCGGTCATTCCGCTGCTGCTTCGGCTGCGCAAGGTAGATGTATTTCTTCATTTCATGAGTCGGTATTTGAATGGAACAGACGGTCCTGAAGTGTTAAGAGCCCAGATTGTGACGCAGGCGGCAGGCCTGAGAGAGCTAAGGATGGATACCCTCTGGCTGCGCGATCTGTTGAGAGAGCATCTGCTGGATCACATGAATCGGGAATAAACAAACTCTCAAGTGAGCTGATCGCTATCCTTTTTATACATTTTTCGATATTGTGCCGGTGTGACTCCATAAACCTTTTTGAACACCGTGTAAAAGGTGTTTAAGGATGAGAACCCGTAGGTTGAAATAATCGGCTCAATCGGCGAGTCGGATGCCAGCAGTTCCTGGCAAATGTACTCCAGGCGCTTCTGTGAAATCGTGTCCGTGATAGATTGATTGGTTTCCGCTTTATACAGGCTCCGTAAATAATTAACGGACAGGCCAAGCTCATCGGCGAGCATTTTGGAAGACAGATTCGGATTGCTGAGCTGTTTTGCGATAATCCTCTCCACATCCTCAACAAAGCCGGCATTTTTGGATTGGGTGCGAGCAGCAGCTAGATCATCCAATGCTTTCGTAAGCATATGGTCTATCCAGGGAACCAGATTGTCCAGTGTTTCAAGCTTGATAATCTGGTTCTCCACCGAAGTTAATCCGAAGGAGCTTGGCAGCGGCTTGGCGGACTGGTCCTGAATTAGCCGGCGCATATCCATGAACAGCGTGATCAGTGACATTTTGCATTCAAAATAAGGCAGCATCCGCAAAGCACCCACCGATTGGTGCATGATTTCAAGCGCGGTATCTGCATTCGTTTTATGAATTGCTTGGGCTAGTTGGCGTTCTTTATCAATCGGCAAGTGATAAACCTCTCCTGAATTCCCCTCCAGATACATCTTGGCGATTACGGCTCCGTGGCCAAACCGGAATCGCTCTTGCGTCAATTCGTAGGTTTCCAGATAGGCTTCGTGGATGTCGTTCAGATGCTGCAGCGTTCCTCCCCAGGCAACGGTTGTGCCGATCGAAAGATATTGCTGTACGAGCTGTTGAGTAACCTTCAGATTTGCGATGAATTCCTCGGCCGGACTGTTTACGGAAATGATAACTGCGACATGGTCATGTCCCATATCGACCGTTTGAAGGTGCTGCTCGGCCATCCTTAGCGACTCATGGACAATATTGCCCATGGCAAATCGGAGCAATCGGCGGTCCTTTTCCGGATAGGTGTCCATAAATTCCGGGAAATAATCGATCCGGAAAATGACGATCGACACATTTTCCTCAGGCAACTCAATCTCCCATTCCTCGGATTGACTCTTTATTTCCTCTCTTACAAGTGAACCCCTGCCAAGAAGCTCGCGCAAAAATCGTTCTCTTCCCAATATCTTGCTGTGTCTCCAATGATCGGTCAATTCGACGATCTGCTCTTGCTGGGCTGTGAAGACGCTGGATAGATAGTCCAGTTCGTTGGCTGACCGGCCTTGGCTGAAGGTCTCGGCTTGGTGTTGCTTCATGACGTTACTGACCAGATCCTGAATCGGAGAGTAGACTCGCTTGGAGATCAAGACAGTGACAGCAAGCGAGGCCAGGAACAGCCCGGCAAACAAAAGTATGGTGAGGTCGCGAAGCACATCGATTTTCTTCAGAATCAGATCCCTCGGAATGCCCTCGATAAAGCTCCAGTTTTGAATACCTTTAATGGAAGCATTAGAGTACACGATCAATTGCTTCTCCTGATCGCGCGGCTTGTATATTTCCCATCCGCTCATGCCATGGGCCCGATCCCTGTATTCCTGAATCTGTTCTCCATTCAATGAAATGCTGCTGAATACTCGTTCGTTATGGTCATTAAGGACCATGATGATCCGGTCCTGGTATTGAGAATTATTCTGGAGCAGTGTCATCAATTCCCGGGTATCGACATTGAGCACGAATGCCGAAATGGAGCTGCCCTTTTCATAGAGTCTGACAATTGTAATGACGTCCTTGAAGGCACCGCCGTTGAGCGGCTCAGGCAGCTTTCTTGGAATCAGCACAGTCTGGTCGGACTGCGACGGGTTCCGGAGTCGATTCAGAATGTCCTGGTCATAGAAGCTAGCCGCCTCGTTCAGGCCGAGCCTGGAATCAATTACTGTATCTGTATAGTCGTTGATCAGATAGACGGAATCAATAGAAGGATTGGACATTTTGATGCCCATCAGGCGGTTCCACACCTCGTAGGTTTCATAATCGCTATAGTGGTCGGAGAGAGCGTACACCTTAAGCTCGCTGTCGTTGCTGGAGGAAAACGCGAAGTCCAGGGACCACTCCATCAAGCGGGCGGTATTACGGGCTCCGTTCACCAGGAGAGATTCCGAGTGCTCCCCGATCTCTTCAACGAGCGTACGGGAGGATTGCGAATAAAGCACCAGGAACGAAATGGCCAGAACCAGCACGTTGACGCTGACAAAGTAAAAAATAATCCTCATATAGGTCGGATGCTTTTGGAATGATTTTAAAAGTGAAATTCGGAATTTCATCTACAGGAACCCCCTGCACTTGATAGATCTATAGCCACATTATTGTAGCATACAGGATGATTTCATCAGCAAAATCGTTCATTTCCGGGATCGTGTTGTTTTTGGGAAGGCAGAAATCCGCGTTTATAGGAAGGGGTGAAGCATGCCGGAATTGCCGGCATTCCTTGGGCTTGATATGGTTGCGTCATCGGGAACGCCGTGTATTACACACGCCTCCCTTCTAAAGGCAACTTGACATAAGGAGGTATGAACAACCATGCAAGCTGAACGAAAGGCCAGGAGAGGATCCAAGCTGAGACAAATCGCGAACAATCCTTTTCTATATGTAATGGCCGTACCGGGTCTACTGTTTTTCTTGATCTTCAGTTACCTTCCGATTTACGGAATTACGATTGCGTTCAAGGATTACAACTTTTCCAAAGGAATTACGGGAAGCGAATGGGTTGGCTTTAAAAATTTCGACTATTTTTTCACGTCCGACGATTTCTGGATCGTCCTGCGCAACACGCTCGGTCTAAATCTGCTATTTATTATATTTACGACCATTACCGCCGTGTTGATCGCACTCATGTTCAATGAGATTCGAAACAAGTATTTCAAGCGGATATCGCAATCGCTCATTTTTCTTCCTTATTTCATGTCCTGGATCGTAGTCGGCATGATTGTCCAATCGCTGTTCGGCGGGGAAGAACCTATGATCAACGCATGGCTGCAAGGGCTGGGTATGGAGCCGATTAACTGGATGTTTGAAGCGAAGCTATGGCCAGCGATTTTAACGGTAATCCGAGTCTGGCAGGGAGCGGGATACTTGTCTATTATCTTCCTCGCCGCCATTACCGGCATCCCTGAAGACATGTATGAGGCGGCCCGGATTGACGGTGCGTCCAAGCTGCAGATTATGCTGCGGATCACGCTTCCCCTGCTCGTTCCGACCATCATGATTATGACTTTGCTGTCTGTCGGCAAAATCTTCAATGGTGATTTCGCGATGATCTACGCGATTATCGGAGACAATTCTCTTCTGTACCCGACGACCGATGTCATCGATACCTTTGTGTTCCGCTCCATGCGGCAGTTACACGATTTCGGAATGTCCTCGGCCGTTGGATTGTTCCAATCGGTAATGGGTCTGCTGTTCGTGCTGGCTGCCAATTGGGTGACCCGCCGAGTATCCAAAGAATCGGCTTTATTCTAGGAGGTTATCATGAGACAGAAACAGAGTGCTTCGGACCGCGTTTTTACGGGCACCGCTTATACATTCCTGATCTTATTCACCTTATTCTGCCTGTTTCCGTTCCTGCTGATGGTCATAGGCTCGTTTACGGATGAAGGAGAACTGATCGCACACGGCTATACTTTATTTCCTGAAAAATTATCACTCGCTGCATATGAAGCCGTACTTCAATCCGATGTATTGTATAACGGATACGCGGTCACCGTGTTTGTTACGCTTGCAGGTACCATCGGCGCACTATGTATCTCTGCGATGCTGGCCTATTCTTTGGCTAATAAACGGAATGTGCTGCAAACGCCGTTTTTGCTGTTTTGCTACTTGCCGATGCTCTTCTCTGGCGGGATCATTCCATTCTATATCGTAGTCAGCCAATGGCTAAATCTGCAAAACTCCATCTGGGTGCTGATTTTGACGCTGCTGTGCCAGCCGTTTCTCGTCTTCTTGCTGGTCAGCTTCTTCCGCACTATTCCGGAGGAACTGGAAGAGGCGGCGCGGATTGACGGGGCTAACGAGATGAGGATCTTTTTTCAGATTATGATTCCAATCTCTAAGCCGATCCTGGCTTCCGTCGGTTTGTTCTATGCGCTGAATTACTGGAATGACTGGTTTATGGGGTTGATGTTCATAGACAACGAGAAGCTGTACCCTTTACAGTTGATCCTGCGCAGAATGGTCTCCAACATGGAGGCTGCCAAGAATCTTATTCCATCTGCCGCGGCCATCTCGGTTACGCCGCCGACTTATGGCGTACGGATGGCGACGACCGTGCTGACGATCGGGCCGATTATTTTGCTCTATCCGATGCTGCAGAAGTATTTTGTTAAGGGCCTTACTGTGGGAGCAGTAAAAGGGTAGCCAAGGATTCCGGCATTAACCGGAGTCCTCCGGTTAAGCATAGATGTATTCATAAATGAATGGGAGGTTATAAGAATGAAATTAAACAAGTTTATGGGGACGGCTCTATCTCTGGTTCTGGCTTTATCATTGCTGCTGGCAGGCTGTGGCGGCAATAGCGGAAACGGCAAGACAGAAAACGCCGGACAGAACAATGGCGACAACGGGGGAAATGCTGCCGAAACCGTGGCGCCAAAGCCGAAGGAGACAGTCACATTGAAGGCTTATTTTCCCGGAGATAAGCCGGTAGGGTTCGATGAGGTATTGCAAGCGGTGAATGAGAAGCTGAAGAACGATAATATCGGGGCTCAGCTTAACGTCAATTTCTTGCCGTGGTCTGATTACGGCAATGCAGTAGCAGTCAAAATGTCTGCCGGCGAAGAATTCGATATGTATCTGGATGCGCCGTGGTTATCCATGAATCAGATGATCGCGAGCAATTCCATCCTGGAGCTCGATGCGATGGTAGCGGAGCGTCAGGAGCTGAAGTCATCGATCCCGGAAGAAATGTGGGAGTATAACAAATTTAACGGCAAGATTATGGGCATTCCGCTCGGTACGACTCAAGGGCCGGTATACGGCTTGCTTATTCGCAAGGACTTGCGCGAGAAGTATGGATTGCCAGAGATCAAGACGCTGGATGATTTGGAGAAATTCCTGTACACCGTCAAGGAACAGGAGACGGATATCAAACCGTTCGTTATTAATGGTATCAAGGCCGATAAACTGCCGTTCATCCTGAGCGAATCGGCAAATATGGCACTGGACGAAGTGCTGGAGATCGGGGTCAACATGTTTGCCTATTCTGTCAAGGACAAGAAGGTCGTTGGCCAATGGGAGAGCCCGATGATTGCGGATGCTTTTGAACGGGCGACGAAGTACTACAAAGACGGCATCCTATCTAAAAACATCGCTCAAGAACAAAATGCAGAGACATTGTTCAAACAAGGGAAATATGCTGCGACTTACTATGCGGCTGACGGGGTTGAAGGATTGAAATACAGCGAAATGCTCAAGGACGGCAGCGACAAGCTGGAGGTGTTCGTTCCTAACGGCGATCAGGCCAAGCCATATACGGCGTTCCAGCAGTGGAACTTCCTTTGTATCCCTGCATCCTCCAAGCACGCTGAACTGGCGATGGACGTTTCCAATTGGTTATCGATCAAGGAGAACCATGACTTGATGGAATACGGCATTCCGGGTAAAGATTGGGAGGCTATCGGCGACAGCAGTTATAAAGTGCTCTCGAACTACTCCTTCCCTGGGTATACGCTGACTTGGCGTCCGACACTGAATCGTACGCCGGATACAATGACAGAGGATGATAAGAAATGGTTCGATTTCTCGACCGACCCGACTAATTTCACCTTGAGTCCGACCGCCGGTTTTACATTTGATGCGGAAAAGGTCAAGACCGAGTATGCCAAGATTACGCCGTTCCATGATTCCTTATTTTTACCGCTTGCACAAGGACTGCTGCCGGCTGACAAAGGCAAGGAGCAATTAGATAGCAAGATTATGAGTGTTGGCGGCCAGAAGGTCATTGATGAAATTCAGGCTCAAATTGATGCGGTGACTGCCGGCAAGTAGCATAAGAGAAGGATTGGAGAGATTGGGAAAATGAACGTATATCGCTGTGAGAAAAATCCGGTGATTCGGACCGAGGATGTGACTCCTTCACGGCCCGATTTTAAAGTATTGGGTGCGTTTAATGCCGGTGTTGCAAAGGTTGGGGAAGAGACCATTCTGCTGCTGCGCATAGCTGAGGCACCGGTTTCAGAGAGGGAGGACGAGGTGCTTGTTCCTTTGCTGGATGCCGATGGCAAGGTGGTTGTGCACCATTACGACAAATCGGATTCCCGTTATGATTTCTCGGATTCCCGGTTTGTGGCGGTAAACGGGCAGGTGGTCATGCTGACTTCGATATCCCATCTTCGGGTAGCGCGAAGCCGGGATGGCGTGCACTTCGAGATTGAGCGCGAGCCGGCGCTGTTCCCGGAGCATGAGCTGGAAGCCTGGGGGATCGAAGATCCCCGGGTAACCCCAATTGGAGATACTTATTACATCACGTATAGCTCAGCATCCAGCCGGGGCGTGGGCGCAGGCTTGGCTGAGACAAAGGATTTTCGCAGCTTCAAGAGACATGGCATGATGCTGGCGCCGGAAAATAAGGATGTCATGCTATTCCCCGAGAGGATTAATGGCAAGTATGTCGCCATGCACCGTCCTGTCCCGAAGTCATTCGGGGCGCCTGAGATGTGGATTGCGGAATCGCCGGATCTGATTCATTGGGGCAATCACCGCTTTTTGATGGGACTTAGCGAGCAGGGCTGGGATTCAGCCCGTATGGGCGGCGGCGCAGTTCCAATCCGGACGGAACGGGGCTGGCTGGTGCTCTATCATGGAGCGGATTCCAAGCATCGTTATTGTATGGGAGCGGCATTACTCGATCTGAACGATCCGGGGATCGTGCTTGCCCGTTCGTCCCGTCCATTTTTGGAGCCGGAGGCGGATTATGAGGTGAAAGGATTTTTCGGCGGCGTGGTGTTCTCCTGCGGGGCAATCCAAATTGGAGATATTATCCGCCTATATTATGGGGCGGCGGACGAAGTAATGGCATTTGCCGATATTCCGCTGGAGGATATCTTCAGTACGTTGATGTAGACTACAGAAAAAATTGTGAGATAGTCAAGAAGAGTCGAGACGGGAAGCCACGGCATCCTGCTCGGCTCTTTTTTTAGTAACGCTTATGAATGCGTTTGGGTCAACCTCTACTTTTTTGATATGATTAATATATAACTAGATAGACACAAAATTACATAAAGGCGGTGCCAGTCTACATGAAGATGCAGAATGCTATGGATGTGGCAAGAAGAATTCGCAATAATATCGCTCAAGTGATCGTAGGCAAAGAAGAAGTGATCGACTTGCTGTTGGCGGCCTTGCTGGGTAATGGACATGTGCTGCTTGAGGATGTGCCCGGTACAGGCAAGACGCTGCTTGCGAAAGCGCTTGCTCGTTCGATGGACGGATCCTTCCGACGCATTCAGTTCACTCCGGACTTGCTGCCCTCTGACTTGAGCGGAATTAATTTCTACAATCAAAAATCAGGAGAGTTTGAATTTCGGCCAGGGCCGCTCTTCACAGAGGTCTTGCTTGCGGACGAAATCAACCGGGCAACCCCTCGAACGCAGTCCAGTCTGCTCGAATGTATGGAGGAACGTCAGGTTACTATTGATGGCACAACCCATGAGCTGGCAGGCATATTTTTCGTCATGGCGACTCAAAATCCGATTGATAATCAGGGGACATTTCCATTGCCGGAAGCTCAGCTAGACCGATTCCTGATGCGGATCGCCATGGGGTATCCGAGCTATCAGGAGGGCATTGATATTTTACAGCGTTATAGCAGTCATAATCCGCTGCTAGAGCTGGCTCCGGCGGCCTCCGCCGAGGAGATTTCGGAAGCGCAGCGGAGAACCGCGGAGGTTCATGTAACCGAGGATTTGTTGGGCTATATCGTGGCCGTTACCGAAGCGACCCGCAAGCATCCGGAGGTGCGGCTGGGGGCAAGCCCACGTGCGAGCGGTGCTCTTCTGCGCGCCGCTAAAGGCTATGCGTTCGTTCAAGGCAGAGATTATGTTGTACCGGATGATATTAAAGCTATTGCTGTTCCGGTGCTGGCCCATCGTCTTTTGCTGCGGCAGGGCCTCAATCTGGGGGAATCCAGAGAAGCCGGTATCGTTCGTCAGATTTTAAACGAAGTAACGGTGCCTGCGGAGGAGAACGCAAAGGGGAAGCAGGTGGATTGATCCATGCTTACCTGGATGATCATCAGCGTTCTGCTGATTTCGGGGCTGCTGATCCTGGTTTATGATCGATGGGGACTAAGAGGAATCGCTTATTCCCGCACTTTTTCTAAGCAAAGAATATTTGAGCATGAATCCCTCGATATGGTGGAGGTCATCTCCAATGCCAAGCTGCTGCCGCTCCCATGGCTTCGTTTGGAGTCGAGCATGCCGGTTGCCCTTCGATTCGGAGAGCAAGACAACTTGGGTGTGTCCGAGGGGAATATCTATCAGAATCATGTCAGCATGTTTCATCTAAGACCTTATAGACAAATTACCCGGAGACATCGGCTGACCTGTGTAAGGCGGGGCCATTATTCGCTGGAAACGGCAACGATGACCGGAGGAGATCCCCTGGGTCTCAGCTCAAAAGCAAGGCAGTTCAGCTTGAATTTGAAGCTGCTTGTATATCCGCAGATTCTTGCCATTCCCGAGCTGCCGCTCCCGAATCATAGCTGGCTCGGAAATCTGGCTGTACGGCGTTGGATTGTAGAGGATCCCTTTATGATTCAGGGAACGCGTGCTTATCGTTCCGGAGATACGCTCCGAAGCGTCAATTGGAAAGCAACGGCTCGAACAGGAAGTCTTCAGGTGCATCAACGCGGATACACCGCGGATCACAGGTTGATGATCTGTCTGAATGTGGAGTCAGCAGAATCTATGTGGCGCACCATTCTGGAACCGGAACGCATTGAGCTGGGTATCCGCTATGCAGTGTCTGTTGCCGCGTACGCCTTGAAGAACGGCATTGAGACCGGGATGCTATGCAACGGATGGGTCCAGGGGAGAGATCGGGAGTCAGTCCGGATTGGACCGTCCGGACATGCAGGTCAGCAGGAATGGCTGCTTGAGACTATGGCGGGCCTGATGCTGGAGCGTACTGTGTCGATGGTGAAGCTTCTTGATGAAGAGGCGGAGCTGGGGACTACGGATACGGATTATTTAATTATATCCTGTCACCGTGGCGAGAAGCTCCAGGAGGCCGTGAGAAAGCTGGAGCAGCTGGGAAATGGAATAGAGTGGATGGATATCCCTGAGTTGCCGAATAAGCCAGGGCAGGAAGCGCCTCCCGCTCATGAAGGAGGAACCGCATAATGGCCGAATGTGAATTTGAGGTGGGGTATGAATAACTCTAACCGTATTCGTCGTGGTATGTCCGCATTGCTTCGAGGCTGGATAACCGCCTTGACAGAAAATTTATTTTTTCTGCCTATAGTGCTCCTTATATATACCTATACAGTCCCGGATTACTACTCTTGGCTCGCAGTCTGGTTGCTCCCTGTAGTCTCTTTGTTTGGAGCAGGAGGACATGCGCTGGGACTCAAGGTTAGATGGAAACAAGTACTCGCAGCTTTTTTGCTGGGCCTGGGTTATGCGGGGCTTGTGATTTCTTCAGGCGGCAATCCTGTTCTTCATGCGGTTGTTGGAGGGATCTTGGCTATGCAGGCCATGACTGCTCCGAGCAGGGATAATCGGTTGAAGCTATATTGGATTGGGATCACCATCTACTTTATTGCCGGGATTGCCTTTCCGCGTTTTGATAAGCTCTCAGAATATATACCGATAATGACCGTATGCGGAATTCTCAGCTTGGCCATCCTGTTGTTCACCACAAACCGGCAATTTCTAAATTACAGTTCGCTTACCTCAAGTACGGAGAAAAGCAGAATTCCCAAGGGAGTGCGCCGCTACAATACCGTATGGATTGTATCAATTTTCGTAGTGGCACTATTACTAGCTGCCGGTGCAGGACGTTGGGCGGGAAATTTGCTGTTAGGTGTATTGAGGAGTATCGTGCAGTGGCTGTTGCGCCCATCGGACGAGCCGGCCAGTGAACTGGAGCCGCCTCCTTCGCAGGGCCCGCCTGCTGAAATGGTATTGCCGGAGGATACAGGCCCGCCGGGCTGGTTATCCCAAGCTCTCGATATTCTCTACAATATTGTTGCAGGAGCGTTATTCCTGCTTGTGATTGCTCTAATTGGATACGGGATTTATAAATATGCTGGTCCAACGTTGTCCAGACTGTTGCGCACGCTAAAGAAATTTCTCCTTCGCAGGGGAATAGAGCCTGCCAAGCAAGAATATGAGGATGAAGAAGTTCGTCTCACCATCCGCGGGAAGGCAGGAAGGAACCGGGGACAATGGGCGGGCAAATGGACCGCACGTCTTTTCAAGCAAGGGGAAGCCTGGGATAAGCTTCGGAACAATCGGGACCGGATTCGATATCTTTATCGAAGACAACGGCAGTTGGATGAATCGAGAGGAATATCGCAGCAACTCTCACTCACGCCAATCGAGCAGGAGCAGGAACTGCAGAGGCAGGTGTCAGTGACGGAAGGAAAAGGACGGCGAGCTTCAGCGGCGTACATGAGCCGAGAGGCAATGGAGCCTCTTCTGGAGGCGTATTACCGGGTACGCTATGGTGATCAGCAGCCTGGAGATGAAGAAGTTAAATTGCTTAAAGATAAGATACAGCCGTAGAAGCCTCATAGAGGAAGCCGGAATGACAAACTCAGTAAGGGGGAGGCTGGGCTGCTGGCATATGCCGGAAGTATAGCATTGAATGGCTCCCTAACATACAAAGGCTCGTACAGGCAGGGGATGATGACTTCCCTGCTCAGTACGAGCCTTGTTCAACTTCCAGATATATTTATTCCGATTTTGAAGCAACGGTTATCCTCTTCAATTCGGTTTCAAGTGAGTAACTGCTTCTCTCGTCTCCCTGGATCCACGAAAATTCTGCGACTGCTGAAATGATGTAGGTTCCTGGTTCTTTAAAGTTGTAAATATAGTCTTCCTCTACAAGTATACTTCCTGAAACCGTCCGAACAAGGCCCATATCATGAATGGCCAAGCTATTCACCAAGTTTCCTTCACTATTTTTAATTATAAAGTAAATAACTCTTAGTAGTATAATATATGAAGGCAAGGGTACGGCCGCGAGGCCGAATCTGAAGTAACCCGGAGGCAACCACGATGAACAGAAATCACATAAAAGCATGATCAGACGGGTGAGCCTGCACTACAAAGGAAAGTTCAATTACACTTCACGGTTGAAGCGCCGAATACGAATAATACATATGGTAGTAGTACACTGTAAAAGGCTACTCATTACTGAGTAGCCTCCTATGCCAATCAAACTTATCTTATTGCTCTGTCTCAGGAATCATCTTGACAATTTCGAGCCGTTTGAAGCGGTGCGGCTCTTTGTCAAGCAGCTTGAAGATCAGGTTATGATGTTCAAGTGTCTCTCCGACATTCATCTCCGGATGCGTGCCATACAGCCAACCGCCGATGGTATCCACATCTTCGGTATCCAGGTCGGATAACAGGAGATCATTGATCTGATTAACAGCTACTTTGCCATCTACGACAACATGGTTGTCGCCTAACTGAACAATAGGCTGTTCTTCTTCTTTATCGAATTCGTCACGGATTTCTCCGACGATCTCTTCCAGAATATCCTCAATCGTCACCAATCCTGCCGTACCGCCATACTCATCAATCAGAATAGCGATATGCGTGCCTTCCTTCTGCATCCGCTGCAGAAGCTCATTCACCGGAGTTACTTCCGATACAGCCATCACCGGCTGCAGGATCGAGGTAACATCGAGGTCCGGATTGTTTCTAAGCGCCAGGAAAAATTGCTTCGTGTTGATAATGCCAATGACATTGTCCTTGCTTTCTTCAACAACCGGGAATCTAGTATATTGCTGCTCCACGATAATTTCAAGGTTCTCATCCCGAGTCTTATCGGTATAGAGACATACCATATCGGTACGGGGAACCATGATCTCTCTGGCCAGCATATTGTCAAATGCGAAAATGCGGTTCACATAGCCATATTCGCTTTGATTAATTTTGCCGCTCTCGTAGCTCTCGTTGATAATGATCTGAATTTCTTCCTCGGAATGGGCTTCTTCATGCTCAGAGGCCGGCTTGATCCCGATCAGCTTGACAAGCTGGTTGGCCGAGCCATTCAGCGTCCAGATAAAAGGGCGCATAACCTTGGTGAACAGAATCAGCGGTTTTGCCGTCAGCATGGCTACGGCTTCTGCCTTACGGATTGCGATAGTCTTCGGTGCAAGCTCACCGACCACCACGTGTAAATAAGTGATCACAACAAATGCGATCAGAAACGAAAGAATACCGGTTACTGCTTCAGGTATTTGGAGGCTGTGGAACACCGGGTGCAGAACTTGCTCAACCGTTGGTTCCCCGAGCCAGCCAAGTCCGAGTGCTGTAATGGTTATGCCCAATTGGCATGCCGACAAATAACCGTCAAGATTGGAGGTTACCTGCTTTACAGCCAGCGCGTTTTTGCGCCCCTCGGCAATGAGTTGATCGACTCTGCTGCCCCGCACACGTACAATAGCGAATTCCACCGCTACAAAAAATGCCGTCAGGGCGATCAAAACGACGACCAAAACCAAATTTAATACCAAAAGCCTGTCACTGTCCATTCTTACCATCTACTCCTTTTGTCGATTAAGATATAAAAATATAAAAACATATGCTCATTATATAGCAAGTGGATAGAGAAAGCGAACGAGTGAAAATGTCAAAAAAGGTTAAATAATGTTCGTATTTTGATGATATATATGTTTTTATATCAATAATACGTTGATATAATCCCGTAAAACACGAACGAATTTCAATATAAGAATTGACTTATTCGCCATTTAGAGATATTATTACATCCGTAATGTAACAAATGACAAATAGCTTGATCGATTCGTATAACCTCAAAGATACGGTTTGGGGGTCTCTACAAGGAACCATAAATTCCTGGCTACGAACGGGGTGTTTCGCATACCTGTTCATAGCCGGGATTTTTTTGCCGAAAATCAATCTTTAGGAGGAACTGCAACCGTATGAGTAAGTATGATGTGATCGTTGTTGGAGCTGGACCTGCCGGAATCTTTGCTTGTTACGAGCTGACAAGAAAGGCTCCGCATTGGAAGGTATTGCTGGTGGAGAAGGGGCATGACATCTACCGCAGACGTTGTCCGATTCTTGAAGAGAAGATCACCCTTTGCCCGCCTGCCGCAGGCAAAAAGGATTTTGCAGGCTGCTTGCCGGCATGCTCTATTACCGCGGGATTTGGTGGCGCCGGGGCGTACAGCGACGGAAAATTCAACATTACCAAGGAATTCGGAGGATGGCTGAACGATTATATTACACCATCGAAGGTGCTGGAGCTTATCCGTTATGTGGACAGCATTAACTTGGAGCATGGGGCTACAGAGGTCATTACCGATCCGATGACCGATGTCATCCGCGGAATTGAGCAACGGGGCTATGCTGCCGGGCTGAAGCTATTGCGGGCCCAGGTACGACATCTGGGAACGGAGCAGAACCTGGAGATTTTGAAGTCGATATATGAGTATTTGAAAACCCGGGTTGACATGATTTATAAGGCTGAGGTAGAAGACTTGATCACTGAAAAGACGGAGGATCAGTACACCGTTCGCGGGATTGTCCTGAAAAATGGCGATACCTATGAAGCCGATCAGGTCATGGTAGCACCGGGACGCGATGGCTCGGCGTGGCTGACGGATATCCTGAAGCGGCGCCGGTTAAAAATGACGAATAATCAAGTCGATGTTGGTGTACGTGTTGAGACATCCGACGTGGTTATGCGGGAAATTAATGAGCACTTATATGAAGGAAAGTTTATTTTTAATACGTCGGTAGGTACCCAGGTTCGTACATTCTGCAGTAATCCTTCCGGGCATGTAGTCGTCGAAAATCATAGCGGCGTGATGGCTGCTAACGGACACTCCTATAAAGACCCTGCACTGGGCTCTGCAAATACGAACTTTGCTCTGCTCGTATCTCACAAATTTACCGATCCGTTTGATAAGCCGAATGAGTACGCACGGGAAATTTGCCGGAGGGCAAATGATCTGTCGAACGGCGGGGTCATTATTCAGAAGTATGGAGATATTTTACGGGGACGACGCTCCACGACCGGACGCATTGCTGAAGGCTTCCTAGAACCGACCTTGAAGGAGGCTGTTCCGGGAGACCTAGGCCTTGTCCTTCCTTATAATACGATGAAGAGCTTAATTGAGATGGTTGAGGCGCTGGACCGGGTTACACCGGGGATTGCTTCGGAGCACACGCTGTTCTACGGGGTGGAGGCAAAGTTTTATTCAGCTCGCCCGAAGCTGTCAGCGTCTCTGGAGACGGAAATTCACGGACTGTACTGCGGAGGAGACGGCGCAGGAATTACGCGGGGCCTTGCTCAAGCTGGTGCAGCCGGGGTGTGGATTGCGCGCGGTATGATGGAGAAGGCAGGGAAATAATTAGAAAATGTATAGGGGGTCACTGTCCGGAAATGACGGAGGCCCTTTTTTTGTGTTAGTCAAAATCTGTATTGCATTGGGCGGAAAGGTTTTATATAATAGTTATGCAACCGGTTGCATTAGAAGGAGAGATTTAGAAGATGTCCAAGATAACGATTCAAGAAATTGCCGATTTGGCAGGCGTAAACAAGGCGACGGTTTCCCGCGTGATCAACGGGAACCGCAATATTTCGGAAAAGACACGGCAGAAGGTTGAAGCCATCATGAAGCAGCACAACTATGTTCCCAATTCCATAGCGCGGGGATTGGCCTTCAACAAAACCTTTACGGTCGGATTTTGTTCGGATTATACGGATAAGCGGGCCTTTGCCAATCCATTCTTTTACAAGGTTCTTCAAGGTATCGAAGAGATTGTTTACAACCATGACCATATGTTTCTTATGATGAGCGATCACGATAACAAGAAGAGCCAGTCAACCTTCGAACGGGTGGTGGTGGAGCGCCGCGTCGATGGGCTGATTATTCCTAACACGCTGCTCAATGAGCGAAATTATGATTTGCTCGTCAAGCATGACATGCCTTATGTCGTCACCGGCGAAAAT
Source organism: Paenibacillus brevis (assembly GCF_018919145.1). Lineage (GTDB taxonomy): Bacteria > Bacillota > Bacilli > Paenibacillales > Paenibacillaceae > Fontibacillus > Fontibacillus brevis. Next base: position 172,456 of record NZ_JAHLQJ010000001.1, on the reverse strand, counting down.
ATGCTGCCAAGAGACGGTGTACCGTGGGTGGACATTGATAACGTGCAGGCCGGGCAGATTTTGACGGAGCATTTGATTGATCTCGGCTGCCGGGAAATCATGATCTATGCCGGCGGAGCAGCGGCGGAGCGGGACAAATTTATCGCCGACCGAATGAAGGGATACCGGAAAACAATGGGCAACCATCGGTTGGACATCCGTATTATCGAGCAAGCCGAAGTATTGAAATCGCTTTACGGTTCCAAGCCCCTCGAACCCGCAGGGGAGCGACGTCCCGAAGCATTAATTTGTTGCACGCATGAGCAGCTCTTTGAAATTTTGGATTTCGAGAAGGGCAATCCCTTGCTGTCGGAAATCGCGCTAGCGACCTTTGACGATTTCCCCATGTCCAAATATATGAGGCATCCGGTTCATTTTGTCGAGATTGATCTGGAGATGATGGGGAAAGAAGCGGCGAGGATGTTGTTTTCCTTAATGAACAAGGAACCAGGAGTGCCAAAATCGGTGTCTATCGCTACAAGAATCGGAAGTTGAGAATCTGGACTTTTAAAAAGTACGATAAACATACTGGATGAAGAGGGAACTATGATAATGACTAACTATGATCACGACCCGGCGTTAGACGCTACCTTGATCTCGCTGAACGAGCTGGAAGTTCGCCTCAGGGTTCCTGCAGAAGCCGAACGGGTGCAGGTGCTTTTCTGGAACAAGTACAAAATCGAGCAATACGGAATCCGGTCGCAGTCGATGACGATGTGGGCCGAATCGGGGCAGCACCGCTATTATCGTACAATATTGACCGGTATGGAATCACGCATTCGGTACCTTCAATATACTTTCAAATTTGAGATCGGAGGGGAAACGCTTTGGCTTAATACCGAGGGACTTCAGAAGAAGCAAGCGTTCAAGGGAAGCTATTCATATGCTTATGCTGGAGACCGCGACGCCGTAAACGCTCCGGATTGGATCGAGTCCCGGGTATGGTATCAGATTTTCCCAGAGAGATTCTGCAACGGAAACCCCGGTAATGATCCTAAGGAGACGGAACCTTGGGGAAGCGAGCCAACCCGGGACAATTATATGGGGGGTGATCTCCAAGGCATTATTGACAAACTGGATTATCTTAACAGGCTTGGCATTAACGCTTTATATTTAAATCCCTTGTTTACAGCGACTTCGAACCATAAGTACGATTCGGTCAATTATTTTGAAATCGATCCGCAGTTCGGTACGATGCAGGATTTGCGGGAGCTGGTAACAAAGTGCCATGAACGTGATATCAAGGTCGTGTTGGATCTGGTGATTAATCATTGCGGGTTCTACCACCCCTATTTTCAGGATGTAGTGGAAAAAGGAGAGGGTTCGGCGTATAAAGAATGGTTCTACGTCAATCGCTATCCGGTCGAGCGAAGCGAGGACGATTACGATTCTGTAGGGTACTACCAGTGGATGCCCAAGCTGCGGACATCGAATCCCGATGTACAGCAGTACATTTACGATATCGTTTCCTTTTGGCAGAAGGAAGCCGGTATCGACGGCTGGAGAATCGATGTCGCAGACGAGGTGGAGATCAGCTTCTTGCGGGAGCTGAAATCCTGTGTCAAGAAATTAAATCCTAACGCAATTATTATTGCAGAAATATGGGACGATGCCAAGCGGCTGATGATGTCGGGCGGAGTTGACAGCGTCATGAATTACGAATTTAGAACGATTCTATTTGATTATTGTCTGGACCGTTCTATTACGCTTCAGCAGTTTCATGCCCGATTGGTCCGGCTGGCCCACCGATACTCCCTGAAGGAGCTTCACCAGATGTTCAACCTGCTGGGAAGCCACGATACAGAACGTATTTTAACCCGGTGCGGAGGGGATATGGATAAGCTTTATCAAATCATGGCCATTCAATTTGTCTTTCCTGGCAACCCGACTGTTTATTACGGTGACGAATCGGGAATGACCGGAGCGAATGACCCGGGCTGCCGCGGCAGTATGGCATGGGAGCGCTTACCTGAAGGTTCGGAGCTGTTCGCATACACGCAGGCCTGGATCTCGCGGAAAAAGGAGAGCCCGCTATTACAGAGCGGCTCCGTGGAGCTGCGGTATCGGGAAGGAGCGGATTGCTACGTTATCCGGCGGTTTGTCGAAGCGGAAGAAATCGTGCTGTTTTGCAACTTTTCTGCGGAACGTCTGGATCTTGAGCCGGAGCTGTCCCGTTTTGATTTGAAAGGCTCATATAGAGTTTATGATGATGCAAATACGGGGGATATGCCTGAAATCATCGAACCCGGACAATGCCTGCTTTTTGAGACTGTCAAATAAGGAGCATGAACGATGACAAATAAATGGAGCAAAATATCGCTGTTACTTCTGGCAATTTTGCTGGTAGCAACCGCATGCGGCAAAGGGAACGAAGGAGCGTCGGATCCTGGGAAGGACTCCGCTGAGAAGCAAATAACCTTAACGTTCTGGCATCATTACAGTACGGCATCGCCGGAGGAAAAGACGCTTACGGGGGTACTTATCCCTAAATTTGAAGCCGAGAATCGGGGAATCAAAGTGAAGCCCGTTGCAATTCCTTGGGATGACTTACACAAGAAGCTGCAGATCGGCGGCAGCGGCGGCGACTTGCCGGATGTAGCCCGGCTGGATATCATCTGGGTACCGGAGTTTCAAAAACGCGGGCTGCTTCAGCCGCTGGACGAGAGATTCAGCGATTTTAACGAGATCGCGGAGGGCCTTCTGGAAGGGCCGCTGTCTACAGCCAAAGTAGGAGAACATTATTATGGACTGCCGCTCAACACAAACACCAAGGTACTGTTCTGGAACAAGGACATGCTGGGGCAAAGCGGCATCGACAAGGCGCCGGAAACTGCGGAGGAATTCTTTACGGCTCTCGGCAAAATCAAAGCGAAGTACGACAAGAGCTGGGGATACGGCGAGCCTGCCCTGCAGGGATGGAATATTCTTCCTTGGATTTGGAGCAATGGAGGAGACATTCTCTCGCCGGATTTTACAACGGCGGATGGTTATTTGAACAGCGAGGCTACGATCGATATCGTTACCAAGCTGAGAGCTGCATATGCCTCAGGACAGCTTGCAGGGTTCAAACCGGGGGACGTGCCAGTGACGGAAGGGCATGCGGGCGGAAGCTATGCCATGATGGCGGAAGGACCTTGGGCGGTTGCACAGTTTCAGTCGCAATTTGGCGACTTCGCATTTGAAATGGCGCCGTTTCCGGAAGGCTCTGCCGGTTCCGTGCAGGTGCTTGGCGGGGAGGATCTCGGTATTTTCAGCGAGGACAAGCAGGAAGAGGCTTGGAAATTCGTGAAATTCATGGTTTCGGAGGCGGCACAGGTCGAGATGGGGAAAATCGGACAAATTCCGGTCAATCTGGACGCCATGGAGAACCCCGAAATCAAGGCGGTCGATTACTATGCGCCCTTCCTCGAACAGCTGAAAACAGCAAAAGCCCGTCCGCCGATTGAATCCTGGCCGCAAATTGACGGCGTGCTTAGCGACACGATGAGCAGTATTTTTATGACCGACAAAGATATCAAATCCGAGTTGGATGCTGCGGTGACCAAAATTGACGGATTGTTGCAGATAAACTAACTACACCGGAGGGCGTCTTCCGTTTGGAGGGCGCTTTCTCCAATGAAGGAGTCATGATCATGCGTAAAAAAAACGGAACGGCCGGATATTTATTTTTCTTGCCCGGTTTTTTGTTTTTTTCCGTATTCATTCTGTATCCGTTAATCCGGAATTTCCTGTATAGCTTTTATGACTTCCGCCTAACTGATCTCAATCACCTGGAATTCATTGGGCTGGGTAACTACAGGTATGTATTTCAGGATCCGGTTTTCTGGACTTCGCTTAGGAACATATTTCTTTACGGGATCATTTCCGTTCCCGGCCAAATGATCCTGGGATTTTTGGTGGCATATGCACTGTATCAGAATCGGCCCGGCTCCAAAACCTTCAGAGTGCTTTTCTTTTTGCCGGTGATTACGTCTTGGGTTGTTGCATCGCTTATTTTCAAATTCGTATTCACCGATCAGGGGTACTTGAATTATTTCATTATGGATGTGCTCCACCTTACGGATAGTACGATCAATTGGTTGAGCGATCCGGGGAAAGCGATGATGGTGGTCAGTTTCCTTGGGATCTGGAAGGGCGTGGGCTGGGCGATGGTGATTTATATGGCCGCCTTGCAGGGCGTACCGAAGGATCAATATGAGGCTGCCTCGCTCGATGGATGCAACGCCTGGCAGCAGATACGCTATATTACGTTGCCATCCATCCGAAGCACTACGTTTTTCATCCAAATGATGCTGATTATCGGTGCTTTTAACGTATTCACGTCAATTTATCTGATCACGGACGGCGGACCGTTGCATCAGACCGAAGTGATGCTCACCCGGATGTATCAGAAGGCGTTCACCGAATATGATCTCGGCTATGCCTCTGCGTTGTCTTACGTGTTTGCCGTTATTATAGCCGGTCTGACGTTTTTGCAGTTCCGTCTGAACAAACAGGAATAGGGAGGCGATCCTATGCGCTCGCTTTGGAAGTCGATATGCATCTATGCTTTTCTCACCGTCGGCGGATTGATCTCCGTTTATCCGTTAATTTATATGCTGATGACCGCATTGAAGCCAATGACGTTGCTGTTTGAATTTCCGCCGCGCTTTTTGCCCTCGGAGATGACTTTGTCCAACTTTAGGGATGCCTGGGTTAGCCAGAACTTTGCGCTGTATCTCCTGAACAGCATTTTGGTTACCTTAATCAGCTTTGTTCTGATTTTTCTGTTTTCTTCGATGCTGGCTTTCGCTTATTCAAGATTTGATTTTAAAGGAAAGGGATTCAGCTTCACGATTTTGATGGGCGGTCTGGTCATTCCGAGCCTAACACTGCTCATTCCGCAATTCGTGCTGATCCGTCAGCTTGGCATGTTTGATTCGCGCTGGGGACTTATCGTGATCTACACCGCAGGAGCCATTCCATTTACAACGTTTATGCTTAAGGGATTTTTCGATTCTATTTCCCGCGATATCGATGAGTCGGTGGAGATGGAAGGCGGTAGCGCATGGACGCTGTTTGCTTCGATTATTCTGCCGCTGTCCAAGCCGGCCTTCGTTCCAGCCACGATTTTTAACGCGCTTACGGTATGGGAGGAGTTCCCCTGGGCCTTGACGATTATCAATGATCCTGCTAAACGTACCTTGCCGATCGCCTTGGCCAATTTTCAAGGGCAGTACACGACGCAGTGGGGAATCGTGTTTGCGGGCTCTTTAATTGCGATCCTTCCTATTATCTTGCTATTTCTGCTCTTGCAGCGTTATTTCATTGCGGGGATCACCGCCGGGGCGGTTAAAGGATAGGAGTCTACTCCGCTGTCAGCAATAGGTATTACAGATTTGTGCAAACGATTGACCTATAGAAAAGAACGATGATATAATGCGCTCATACAAGAGGGAGGGGCTTGTCCTGCCTGAGAAATCCCTGTATTCAGCGCGGAGGCCGAGGAACGTTTCAAGGAATCCATGCCATATGATATATCGGAAGCCATTTTCAAGGAAGCGATTACAGTGGAAGTATTGAAAAGACTTCATCTGTACATGGGGGAGTGATCACATGTCGGTACAGAAAGAGCTTGAGGTAGTAACGGATTATGGCGATCTTGCCGTAACGAATGGGATTTCCGTATTTGATCCTGCGTTTGATGATGCATTCTATTATGAAGGAAATGATCTCGGGGCGACATATTCTCCGGACAAAACCTTATTTCGTCTATGGGCGCCGACTGCGTCCGAAGCAAAAATTGTCTTCTATAATAACTGGAATGACGGGCCGGTTAGAGAAATGCCGATGACCCGTGATATTCAAGGAACCTGGGTGCATGAAGCGACCGGGGACTGCAAAGGCATTTATTATACCTACAAGGTCAGAGTAGGATTGGATTGGAATGAGGCGGCCGATCCTTATGCAAAGGCTGTTGGAGTCAATGGAGATAGAGCGGTTGTGCTTGATCTGCGGGGTACGGATCCGAAAGGCTGGAACACGGAGAAGCCTCAATTGGATTCACCCGTGGATGCAGTAATCTATGAGCTTCATCTTCGAGATCTGTCGACTCATCCGGACAGCGGAATTTTGTATCCCGGCAAGTATCTTGGCCTTGTGGAAAAGGATACCCTTGGGCCGAACGGCATTCCAACAGGAATTGATTATATTGCCGGGCTTGGCGTGACACACGTTCAGTTGCTTCCTATATATGATTACTCGACGCAAAGTGTTGATGAGACAAAGCTGCATTTACCTCATTACAATTGGGGCTACGATCCTAAAAATTACAACGTGCCAGAGGGCTCGTATTCGACAGATCCATATACGCCGGGTACCCGGATTACCGAGTTGAAACGCTGCGTTCAGGCGCTGCATGACCGCGGGCTCCGTGTCATCATGGATGTAGTCTATAACCATGTATACGACGGATACCTTGTAAACTTTACTAAATTGGTTCCGGGATATTATCTTCGTTATCAGGCGGACGGTTCCTTCTCAAACGGATCGTTCTGCGGCAACGAGTGCGCTACAGAACGCAGAATGATGAGAAAGTTCATTGTAGATTCTGTTGTCCACTGGGTTCAGGAGTACCATATGGATGGCTTCCGCTTTGATCTGATGGGTCTGATGGATACGGATACGATGAATGAAATCCGCCGCAGGCTGGATGAGATCGATCCGACGATCTTAATGATCGGTGAAGGATGGAATATGGAGACTGTGCTGCCGGGTGAACAGAGGGCTCATCAGGGAAATGCCTGGAAAATGCCTCGAATCGCCCATTTCAATGATGGACTTCGGGATAGTGTGAAGGGCAGTACCTTTATTCATGGATCTCAAGGCTTCATCAGCGGGGGAGCCGGAATGGAAGAAGGCGTGAAGCGGGGAGTTGCGGGTGGAATTGATTACGGCGGCTCGATCCGGCAATTTGCTCAGGAACCGGTTCAAAATGTAAATTACGTCGAATGTCATGATAATCATACCCTTTGGGATAAGCTTCAGTTGTCTTCGAGTCAGAAGACGGAGGAGCAGCGCCGCTGGATGCATCGGTTGGCATCGGCCATCGTGCTCACCAGCCAAGGCATCCCGTTCCTGCATGCCGGCCAGGAATTTATGCGCACGAAGAATGGGGATGAAAATAGCTATAAATCTCCGGTACAGGTAAACTGGCTGGATTGGGAGCGTTGCTCGGAACACCAAAATGATGTGCTGTATGTAGCCAGCCTAATCCATCTGCGGAAGAGCCATCCGGCATTCCGCCTGCGGACGGCTCAAGAGATTCGGGAGCATTTATTCTTTGAAGATACCCCGGAGCATGCCGTAGCTTATACCTTGCGCAACCATGCAGGCGGAGATCCTGCACGCCATCTGTATGTGCTCTACAACGCCAATGCGGAGTCCCAGTCTCTCAAGCTTCCTGATCTGGGAGCATGGGAAGTGTGCTATGGCAGCGAATGGGTGGAGGCCTTGGATGCGGGCAAGGGGATACTCCGAGTGAACGGAATTGGGATGGTTGTGTTAAGGACGAGAACTATATAAGTTGAACTAGAAAAATACAAAGAAATGGCATAAGTGAGAAGTGTTGTGAAGTAAAAGCTTTCTGAAAGAAAGCTACTTCGAGAGCATAAGCTCGGAAGCGTTCGCCTTTGAAAACGGATTTCTACTCTATGCTGGCTTAGTTCAACTTATATAGTCTATACCAAGACAAAGAAAAAGAGCAGGTTATCGAAGAGATAGCCCGCTCTTTTTTATGGAATAAAAAGACTACCGCGAGGAGGAGGCGGCTGTTGAACCCCGAAAAATGACCTGCGAAGCAATCGTTATGACTTCGTAAGGGATATTCGGATATTCGATCCGGAACAAAATTTGTTGTGCCAGCCGAAATCCGATATGCGGATTGAATACCTGTACGGTGGTCAGGTCTTCGGCCAATGAATCTTCCTGGTTGGCATCAAATCCGGATACGGCCACATCCTCGGGAATACGCACGCCGCGCCCCAACAATAGCTGCATGACAATGCAGGCTACATAATCGCTGGCGCAGACAAAGGCATCCGGCAGTTCGGGAAGTGCGGCGAGAAAAGCGGATATTTCTTCTTTATAGGTATCTCGGCCGATAGGACCGGTCAGGCTGAGCTGCGGATCCGCGGATAGGCCATGCAGCAAAAGCGTCTTGCCAAACCCTTCAAATCGCTCATGGTTGGACTGGGCATAATCGATATCACCGATAAACCCGAAGGTTTTCCGCCCGCTGGCAATTAACTGCTCCGTAATCCGGGAGACGCTAAATCGATTCTCCGTCAGAACCAGATCTCCGTTCAGCTCTGAGGGAGGAACTGCGGTGGAAGTGTCGAGATACACTTTGGGGATGGGTGATGCTGACAGCAGGCGCAGCAACTGCTCGTCATAGACATTGATGATAATGATCCCATGCGTACCGCCGCTGGTCAGCGAAGCGGGCAAGGTATAACCCGCGCCAACAGATAGGGGGAGGTACGTATAGATCAAGTTCACATGATGCCGGGACAGCTCCTTGGCAATCTGATGAATGATCGTCATCCAGAACGTCGAGGTCTCGGGACGACATACGGCAAGGGCGATATTGATCGGCGCGTCGGCAACCGAATCTGTAGCCAGACCGGAGCTTTCCGGGACAGTATAGTTCAACTCCCGGGCTTTGGCGATCACTTTACTCCGCAGTTCCTGGGAAACCCCTGCCTGACCGCCAAAGACCTTCCAGACTGTGGTGCGGGAAACGCCAAGTGAATCAGCGATTTCTTGGATTGTAACCTTCCTCATACTTTCCTCCATACCTTCCTCATGAATCTGGAATCCTTACTTTATTTCTACTTTTCCATTCGAATAGATAAAGACCGTTCTCTGCCGATCAGCGGTCGGGCAGGAGATCACGAAGGTGCGGGACGTCGTCTCGATGACATAAGGCAATGGTAGCAACGATCGGTTCTCCTCGCTCGGCGCATAGACTGTCAAAATATCCGTCAACTTTCCCAGTTGATCGCAATAGCTTCCCTGCAGATCGAAATGAATCTGCTCGGCGTAATAGAGCTTTCTCAGCTCCCACTTGTAGTATTCATCTTCCGGGATCACGGCCGAGGATGCATCCTGACTGGAGTCGACGAAAAAGACGAAGCCCCATAATTCCGGATAGTGAATGTTGATTACACCGGTCGGCGCCCACACCCAGTTATCTTCCGGCAACGCCCGGCCGGTCGCCGGGTCGGTTTGCTTCTTGTAGTGCCCGTCGACGATATCTGTTTTCCAGTGCACCCGCGAGAAGTTGATTCGATAATAATCGCCTGCTTGCGGAGGTCGCTGCTGCGGCAAGCATTCGGTGATGGCAGCAAAAGGGATAACAATCTCCACAGACCAGCTGCGATTAGCGGCAGACGGCTGATTGATCTCCCCGTCCACGAATACGGCAGTACGCAATCCCCGGATATCATAACCATTCAAGGCGCTGCCGTTATCGCGATAGGCGACCGGGAGGAACAAATCCCATACGGTATTTAGTACATTCATTTCAAACTCATAATACTGTTGCGTATCAGAATCAGGGTCAATGAAGACTTCAAAGTCGTTATCCTGAAAAATGACATCGTCACGCCGGGTAACGGAGCCCCAGATTTCATCGCCATCCAATTGAGCGCCAATATAAAGGTACTCATCATCCCAGAGCAGCTTGGCCCGAGTACGAAAACGCGGGCGGGGCATATTCGTCCCCTCGATATCAAGGAAATCGTGAGTGAAGGGAGCGTCTTGCCAAAAAGGCTTATCCAGCTTTCCATCTAATTGAAAAGGGACGGCAGCCCGATGGCAGGCATACACGGGAGGATCAAATCCAACTGAAGGAATAGGAATTCGAACAGGAGCCATAGGGACCTCGCTTCTGCGCCAAAGGCACATATAGTTGATGGTGAGTTGAATTATAACATAGAAAGCGTTTTATTAAAAGAAAAAAGTTAACAATAGTGAACGTTGGTTAACTCAATGAAAAATAAAAATAAAACAGAGTGTTTATAAGATTATAGAAGGTATACATAGAAATGACACGATATGTAAGCACTTTCAAAAAAACGTTGACAAATAGTTTGGACGCATGTTAAAGTTTGTTCAATAAAAATCCCCCAAAATAAGTGAACTAAAATGAACAATTTAGAACATAGTTCACACTGGGTGGGAGGGCAGCTCGAATGAACCAGCCATCGAATTTTGCAAAGACTTATGAAGCAACTTAAATATGGGAGGGGAGCTCATGAATTCTACGGCGATTAAACGGAAAAGCCACCTCGCGAGGGTGCTAAAAAGAGACGCGTCTCTCTGGCTATTTTGCATTCCGGGTATTATATTGACCTTCATTTTCAGTTACGTCCCGATGTATGGTATTCTGCTGGCGTTTAAAAGGTTTAATGCCAGAGCCGGCATCTGGGGGAGTGAATGGCAAGGGCTATACTATTTCAAACGATTCTTCGATTCGCCTTATTTTGAATCTACCATATGGAACACCTTGGTTTTAAGCTTCTATGGCCTGCTGGTGTCGTTTCCGATCCCGATTATTCTGGCTCTATTGCTGAATTCGTTTCAGCACAAGCGCTATCGAAAGGTGATCCAGACCATTACTTACGCGCCTAATTTCATCTCTGTCGTTGTCATGTGCGGGATGATCATCCTGTTTCTGTCACCTACGATAGGCGTTATCAATAGTGTTTTGGAATTCTTCGGTATTGACGCAATCAATTTCATGGCAAAGAAAGAGTATTGGCGACACATTTATGTGTGGAGCGGTGTCTGGCAAAGTGCTGGCTGGAGCTCCGTCATCTTTTTTGCTGCTTTAGCCGGGATTAGCCCCGAACTGCATGAGGCGGCACGCTGTGATGGAGCAACAAAGTTCCAACTGATTCGATACATTGACTTCCCTTCCATCTTGCCAACAGCAACCATTTTGCTGATCTTGAACTGCGGCAGCATTCTTTCTATCGGGTTTGAAAAAGCTTACCTGCTGCAAAACAACCTGAATTTGACGGTCTCAGAGATTATTTCTACTTATGTGTACAAGGTCGGTCTGATTAACAACGATATTTCTTATTCGACGGCGATAGGCCTGTTTAATACAGTAGTCAATCTGGTGTTGCTGCTCGCGGTCAATAAAGCCGCCGACAAGCTTTCCGGCAACAGCCTTTGGTAAGGGGGGATCAGATATGTTGAAGCCGGTTGCAGCCAACCGCCTTGAAGTTAAAGCCAAGCGCAGCAAGGAAGATGTCGTGTTTGATACGATCAACTTTATCGTACTGACCTTGGTCCTGCTCATTGTGGCGTACCCGCTTTATTGGGTAATCATCTCATCGATCAGTAATCCGGGTGCCGTATCAAGCGGTGAAGTCCTGTGGCGGCCGATCGGATTTACTTTGCAGGGATATGCGGAGGTATTCAAGGATAATGCAGTTATGCGCGGTTTTGGGAACTCCATTGTCTACACGGTTGCCGGTGTATTGGTGAATCTGGCGGTAACCTTGCCAACAGCCTATGCCCTGTCCCGTAATACCTTCAGCGGCAGAAAGGCGATCACGATCTTCTACATGATCACGATGTTCTTCGGGGGCGGGTTGATTCCCACTTATCTGGTGATTAAAAACCTGCATATGATCAATACGATGTGGGCGCTTATACTTCCGGGCAGTCTGAGTGTATACAACATGATCGTCGCCAGGACCTTTTTCAAGATGAACATCTCCGAGGAGCTCTATGAAGCTGCGGAAATCGACGGCTGTACCCAAGGGAAATTCTTCTTTAGGGTTGCTCTGCCCCTGTCCAAAGCGATCATTGCCATTCTTGTGCTGTATTACGGCGTAGGGCATTGGAATTCCTATTTCTCCGCGTTGGTCTATATCTCGGACAAGGACATGTATCCGCTGCAACTGGTGCTGCGTAACATTCTAATCACGAATGAGGCAGCGCTGTCGCAAACGGCGACCTCAGAAGCTGCAAGAGAAGCGTTAAGGGAAAAGCAGCAGCTTATCTCTGTGATGAAATACTCGCTTATCATTATTAGCAGCATCCCGGTGCTGGTCTTGTACCCGTTCATCCAGAAGCATTTCGTTAAAGGGGTCATGATCGGCTCGGTCAAAGGTTGAGTGCAATGCTGTAAGGAATAGTGTGCCGGAGTTCTCATATCGGCTGCTAGATAAAAAAGGAGGGTATTAAGCATGAAGAGAAGGATAATCGCATTGTCTTTGGCCGTAGTCATGGGTACGGCAACACTAGTGGGTTGCAGCAGTGACAACAAGAAATCTGCAGACAACGGCGGCACGACCGACACATCTGCGCCGGCAGTCGTGGATGAACAGGGTAAGGTTAACGGACTGATGTACAAAGAAGGGCTGCCGCTCGTGGATGAGGGGGCTTATAAATTTTCTATTTTCGTTGATGATTCCAGCCCCACCGGTGAGTTCTACATGCTTAATGAATTTCAGAAGCAGACCAATGTCGAGGTTGATTTACGTATGTTCCCCAATGCAACAGCCAAAGAGCGCTTGAATCTGGATCTGAATTCCGGCGATTATGCTGATGTGGTCGGTGGCTGGACCTTAACGGACAGCATGATTCTGACCTATGGCGTTCAACAAAAGGTGTTTATCCCTCTGGAGGATCTGTTTGAGGAATACGCGCCGAATATCTCGGCCATTCTTGATCTGCCTGGTGTGCGCGAGCAGATGACGGCACCGGACGGACATATTTATACGATTCCTTATGTAACAGGAGACACAAGTGTTAACTATTCTCCTTACATCAACAGTAAGTGGCTTCAAAATGTCGGGATGAGCATGCCGACAACGACAGAGGAATTCGAAGCCGTGCTGAAAGCCTTTAAAGACAAGGATGCTAACGGCAACGGTGATCCGAATGATGAAATTCCGTTTTCTGCCGATCCGAATAACAAACACATCGAAGCGATGGCAGGCTGGTTCGGTATGCCGATGGATAAGTTCGGGCTGGCCGTTGTGGGCGAAGAAGTGGTGTATGGCGGCGCCAGTGAAGCGTACCGCAACTTCCTTAAGTGGTTTTCCGGTCTCAACAAGCAAGGTCTGATCGACGTTGAGCTGTTCACTCAGGACAAATCCACTTGGGAAGGTAAGGGCAACAAGAATCTATACGGGGCATCCATCGCTTACGGCAGCAAGGAGTTCACCGGGTATGCCGGCAAGGATAAAGGCGACTATGACGTGTTGCCGGTGCTGAATACGGATAAAGACGGCGTTTGGCTGCGGGATACAAATGGGTTCAGCGTGTTTAAAACCCAGGCCGTGATCACCGATAACGCTAAAAATCCTGAAGTCATCATCCGCTGGTTTGATAATGTGTTTGAGCTGGAGAATGGGATTGGTGTTAACAGAGGTCCGGTAGGAAAGATAACCTTCAAGGAAGGCGACCAGTACCGGTCGATTGATATTGAGACTCTGCCGAAGGAGGAACAGGAGGCGCTTAGCTGGAGCAACCTGTGGCCGCAGGCGTTGCCGAAGTATTTGCCGGCAGACTTTGAGTTCCTTGAAGATAATCCTGCATACAAAGAGAAGGATGTTATGCAGGAGACCTATGAGCCGTATCTGACCAAGGGCATCATCGCCAACCCATGGATTGGCCTTGACGATGTTGACCGCTACGCCGATATCAGCACGGCACTTCAGGATTATTTCACTCAGCAGCAAGCCTTGTTTGTGACCGGAGAACTGGATATAAACAATGATGCTCAGTGGGAGGACTATGTAAAGGGCCTCAATTCATTAGGCTTAGAGGACTGGATGAAGATTCGAGGAATTGAAACGATCGCCAAATAGGATGCAGCAACGGAGGGACAGCAACGATGGCAAATGACGATCTTGGACGTGAGCAATTATCAGGGCGCACCGATACAGCAGAAGGGGAGCGCCCGGCAGTGACGGAGGAAGCGGTGGAGGCGCGGATTGAGCAGGGTGTGCACAATTACAGCGCCGCAGAGGATTACGTCTGGCCGACCGATCCGGAGGTTCGGGAAAAGCTGGAGTGGTTCCAGGATCAGAAGCTGGCCCTGATGATGCATTGGGGCCCCTATTCACAGCTGGGCGTTGTGGAGTCCTGGGCGCTGTCCGACGCCGATGCTGACTGGTCCAGAACGGGAATCGACTGGGGTGTTAATGCCAAGGAATTTAAACAGCAATATTTCGGATTGAACAGAACGTTTAATCCTGTCCGCTTTCAACCGGAGCAATGGGCGGAGCTGGCGGAGGAAGCTGGCATTCGCTATCTGGTTTTCACCACAAAGCATCATGACGGCTTCTGTATGTGGGATAGCGCCTATTCCGATTACAAGATTACGGCGGAGGATTGTCCTTATCATACTAATCGGTATGCCGACATCTGCGGGCATTTGTTTGAAGCATTCCGCAAGAAGGGAATCGGCATCGCCGCCTATTTTTCCAAGGCCGATTGGCATAACGAGCACTATTGGTCCCCGGGTTACCAGCGGGGAGATTATATGTGGAGAGGCCCGGCCTATGTGCCGGAGGAGCACCCGGAGGAATGGGAGAAGTTCGTTCAGTTTACGCACAACCAGATTAAGGAGCTGGCCAGCCAGTATGGCAAGCTGGATATTATGTGGTTTGATGCCGGCTGGGTCTGCAAGGAATCCGGGCAAGACATTTCTTTGGGTGAAGTGATCGATGAAGTCCGGGCCTGGCAGCCGGGGATGCTGTGCGCTGACCGTACTGTAGGAGGTCCTTACGAGAACTACATTACACCGGAGCAGTGCGTGCCTGAAGAGCCGCTTGGCGTGCCGTGGGAGAGCTGTATTACGCTGGGCACCTCATTCTCCTTTGCCTATGAGGATACGTACAAATCGCCGCGAGAGGTTGTCTGCTTGCTGGTGGATATCGTAGCCAAGGGAGGAAATCTGGCAATTAATGTGGGTCCGCAGCCGGACGGCCGATTGCCGCAAGGAGCCGTAAAGACTTTGCGCGGGCTGGGCGAATGGCTCGCCGATTATGGTGAGGCGATCTACGGCACCCGTGCCTGCGCGCCGTACAAGGCGGGCAATCTCGCCTTTACCTGCAAGGGGGATAAGGCAGTCTATGTGTTGGAGCTGTTTGTTCACGAAACGGAGAAGGTTCCCGACGTGGTGACAATCCCTTACCTGAGAGCTGTGCAAAAGATAACCTTACTGGATACGGGGGAGGAGCTGTCCTTTACCGCTGATAAGACAGGGATTACAGTGAACGTCCCTGGCGAACAGCAGGGATGCGCTCCGATCGCCCGAGTCTACAAATTGGAGACGGAATGAATAAAGAGATGAGAAAAAAAATAATCGGTTACGTAGGTACAAGGGATCTTCCCACGGTACGCGAGCAGGACATTCTTTCCCTTGATGTTATCAACATTGCCTTTGCTGGCTTGGAGGATGGTCGTGTGGTATGGCCCGGCTGTGAGGAAAGCCGCGATGCACTGCGGCGAATTCGCCGGGTTCATCCTGCGGTCAGGCTTGTGCTGTCGGTTGGCGGCTGGGGAGCAGATGGTTTCTCGCAGGCTGCGGCGAGCCAGGCAGGAAGAGAGCGGCTGGCTGTCAGTGCGGCCGAAATGGCCGAAGAATATGGCCTGGACGGTATTGATATCGACTGGGAATATCCAGGAACCTCCCTCGCAGGGATTGGTGCTTGCCGAGAGGATAAACAGAACTTTACGCTGCTATTACGGCAGTTGCGGGAAACGCTGGATGCCTTCGATCCCGGGCGAATGTTAACCATCGCTGCGGGCGGCGATACGTACTTTACCTTACAGACAGATATCCCGGAGATTTGCCGCTATCTCGATTATGTCATGCTGATGGCCTACGATCTGCAGGGCGGGTTCCAGACCGTGACGGGCCATCACGCGGCGTTGTATCAAGGCAGGACCAATCTGATCGATGCGTGTGTGGACAAAGCGGTCCGAGTATTCGGCGCAGCGGGCTTGCCGGCGGAGAAGATGGTGGTCGGCGTACCCTTCTACTCTCGTCAATGGGATAGAGTAAAGGGCGGCGGCGACGGTCTGGGACAGGAAGCGGAAACAATCGGTCATTATGGCCCGGATTACGGCAGTCTGGCCGATTACATCGGCTTGGCGGATCGCGGCAAGGAGGATCATATACAGCAGCATAGCGCTTATCGCCGCTATTGGGATGAGGAAGCCGGTGTTCCCTATCTGTTCGACGGAAGTACCTTCATCAGCTATGAGGATCAGCAGTCACTGGCCGGCAAGGTTGCCTATATCCGGGAGCGGGATTTGGCCGGCATCATGTTTTGGGAATACCGGTCTGATCCGACCGGGACGTTGATTCCATTCCTAAGAGAAGAACTGGATAAATAGACGGAGGAAGGAGAAGCTGCGCGTATGTTGTCTGCTCAATTGCAAGAATTCGCACTGACGCGGTATCAGTCCAGAAAGGCTGTCTATGGTCCGTTGTGGCAAGAAATCGAGTCGGCCATAGGAGATTGCACAACGGATGAAGCAGTGCTGATGCGCTATCTCTATGGAACTATGCCGGTGCGTGATGCGGGAGAATATACTTTTTCTGTCTTCTTGAGCTATGTGCGGCATTCCCTTTGGCTGCGGGAGAACGTGCCTTGGTGCCGTGAGCTGGCGGAGGACATTTTCATCCACCATGTGCTTTATTATCGGATCAATACGGAGGAGATTAGTGACTGCCGGCAGTTTTTCTATGAGCAGCTACAGGATAGAATCCATGGCATGGAGCCGGAGCAAGCGGTGCTCGAAATCAACTACTGGTGTGCGGAGCATGTCGTCTATGAAGCAACGGACGGGCGCACGGCTTCGCCGATGACTCTATTCCGCTGTGGCAAGGGACGCTGCGGGGAAGAGTCGACCTT
This sequence comes from Paenibacillus brevis, assembly GCF_018919145.1. Lineage (GTDB taxonomy): Bacteria > Bacillota > Bacilli > Paenibacillales > Paenibacillaceae > Fontibacillus > Fontibacillus brevis. Next base: position 155,483 of record NZ_JAHLQJ010000001.1, on the reverse strand, counting down.
TACCGTTACGGCCTTTCGCAGCGTCGGCATTCCGGCCCGGCAAGTCTACACACCGCGCTGGGCGCATTGCGATGACAACCACGCCTGGGTGGAGGTGTACCTGCAGGGCAAGTGGTATTTTCTCGGCGCCTGCGAGCCGGAGGAAGCGTTGAACCGCGGGTGGTTCACGGTACCCGCTAACCGTGCGATCCTGATCCACAGCCGGATGTTTTCCGATTTTGGCTTAAGCCAGGCAGAAGAGTGCATAGGTCAGGACGGGCTGCTCTGTTATGTTAATCATACGGCTTTCTATGCTCGGACGGGTGAGCTCGCTGTGGCGGTGAAGGATGAATCCGGGCAGCCGGTTTCCGGGGCCTCGGTTGCAGTGGAGATCCTGAACATGGCAGAGTATTACCCTGCCGCCACCGTGAAGACGGACGACACGGGAGCGGCGAGGCTGATGATTGGGCTGGGCGACGTACGCATCAGAGCCTGGAAGGATGGGGCGTTCGCCGAACGGCAGGCGTTTCCGACGACGGCTACAGATTTCTCGGCTGCTGACAGCCTGATCGAGCTGACGCTTCACCGCGCCGCGGAAGACCCGGGATGGCCGGCGGACCAGTGGGAGCACACGATGCTGCGCGCACCGCAGGAACATCCGCTGCATACCGATGAGGAGACGGCGGAACAAGCCACACGGAAGGCACAGCGGATGCAAGCCGCTACACATATTCGCGCGCAGCGCTTGGCGGCTCTTTATGACGAGCAGCTGGCCGCCGCGTACCCGGAAGCCGCCGAGCTGATTCGCGTTGCGGGCGAGAACACCGGAGAGCTGCGGGCATTCCTGACCCGCGATGACAATCTCAAGCGGCGGCAATTGCTGAACAGCCTGGTGATCAAGGACGGCAAGGACCTGCGCGGCGAGATTCTTGAGGATCACTTGAGCTGTGAGCGGGGCAGCTTGCCTGCGGAGATCTACGAGCAGTTCCTGCTTTGTCCGCGAATCTGGCTGGAGGAGCTAACCCCTTACCGCAGCTATATCAGGCAGTATTTCTCGCAAGAAGAGAAGGAACGGTTCGTGCAGGACCCGGACCAGATTTGGAAATACATCGCAGAGATAATAGACTATGATTCCGATATGGATTATCCGACGATCTGCGCCACGCCGCTTGGCTGCCTGAAGCTGCGGCACGGTAATCCGCTCGCACAGAAGATATTGTTCGCGGCGATCTGCCGCAGCTTGAACATCCCGGCCAGGCTGAATCCGGTCACACAGACGCCGGAATATTGGCGGGACGGCGCGTTTGCCGTGCCGGCAGGCTTTGGCGCGGGGGCGGCAGCAGAGTCAGGGGGCGCGATAGAGCCGGACGTTTACGCCCAGCGAGCATTTGAGCCGGACGGCGAGGATCAAGCGCAGCTGGCTCAGGGCGAAGCGTTGCGCACGGGCGGTTCGGCGGCTCTGGTGCTGCAGGCAACGGAGGCGAGCGAGTGGAAGTATGGCCAGACCTGGAGTATCAGCAAGCTGGAGGACGTCCGCTTCGATACGCTTAACTATGCGGATAGCTCCTTTGAACAAGGTGAATTGGAGCTGAGGCTTGATCCGGCGGTTTATCGCCTGATTACCACGCGCCGCTTACCTAACGGCGACCAGCTTGCGGCTCAGCGGGTATTCCGGCTGGCGAGCGGACAGCGTAAGACAGTAGAGATGCTGCTGGCGCAAGCCGATGAAGGCGATTTGCCGGTGAACCGTCAACTGAGCGATATTTCGCTGCAAACGGAATCAGGCGAGCAAATCAAGCTTTCCCGGCTGACTAACGATCGCCCCATGCTGTTGGCGTTTTTGGGAGTAGGGGCGGAGCCGACCGAGCATGTCTTAAATGAATTGCTAGCGGGGGCTTCTCACTGGAACGAGACGAATACTCGCATGCTGCTGGTTCTGCGGGAGCCGGCAGAGCGGGGCAACGCTACCCTTGGCAAGGTGCTCAAGACACTCTCGGGAATCGAGGTATGCTATGATCCTCAGCTGGCTTGCGCGGTTGCGGCGCTGGATATGGGGGTCGACGGGACGCGACTGCCTGTGTTAATTCTACTGTCTGGCGGGCTGACCGGCATTTACGCTTGTGCCGGATACAATGTCGGCAGCGTTGAACTGATGCTTCGGCAGCTCACCGTTTGAACGGGATTGGTATGGTTGTGTTAAGTGTGCCCGATTAATACTGATAAACATGGCAAAAGGAAGAGCCGTTTTGGTGGCTTTTCCTTTTTTTATTCACTTATAGCGTCTGTTTCGTTGAATTCCTTTAGTTTGTCCAGTATATCTTTAATTTCTCCTCTATTTGTAAGTGCTTTCATTGGATAAATTCTTGGTGAACATTGCAGGTAAGAAGGGAGGATAGTAGAGAGGCTGATATGCATGGGATGATCTCAGGACAGTTCGAACGACATTATAGTCTACTAAGAATTGGAGGTTAGATAATGAATTTTAGCAACAGGAAAAAGGTGAAGATAGCCTCGACAATACTGACATTTGCTTTGGTTCTAACCAGTTTCCCGCTTTACGTGCATGCGGGTGACACTTGGCCGTTTACCGGGGAAAGCGCCCATGGTGAAAACCAGCCAAGTGTTCATGGTTATACCAGCGGGCATGTTTTGAATTGGAGCCCCGAGAGTGATCCGGGCGCTGAACTGCTCAGATCCAGAGTGCCATTGCAACAGCGGATTGACCCGCTGGCCGCTACGCAAAGCAATCCTGACCTAGATCCAAACGTAAAAATGATCAGTGTTGCCGGCGATTATGGAAACGCCTTTATCGAGAACGCACCTTATACCAATAAATTTGCCCAGTACCATTTCAACTTCTGGCAGTACATCGACTATTATTCTTATTGGCATGGAACCGCCACAGCCTATACTCCGCCCGAGTATTACGACGATTTGGCGCAAAGCGATTGGCAGCAAAAATGGTTTGAGTTCGGCATGTTGAATATTCCCAATCCTACCTATACCGATGCCGCCCATAAGAACGGGGTGCTGTCGCTGGCAGGCATTTTTTTCTCCAATAATGACCGCGGCCAGCAAACATACAAGCAAATGATCGTGAAAGATGACGACGGGAATTATCCTGTAGCGGAAAAGCTGATTGAAATGGCCGATTATTTCGGGTATGACGGATACTTCATCAACCAAGAGGAAGTTGGCCCCAATGTCGCCGTAGCAGATATTCCCGATTACATCGGATTTATGAAAGTGCTGCAAAGGGGCGGACTGTATATTCAGTGGTATGATTCGTTGAATTCAGCGAGCGGCAGCAATACATTTGCCAGAACGATTAATGATAGCAATATTTCCTTCCTGTATGACAAAAATGCAGGGGAACAGGTCTCGCAATCCTTCTTTTTCGACTATGGCATGGGGAGTACCCAGATCAATTCCGCCAAAACCTATCTCAATAATTTGAACCAACAGTATGGTACTGATTTTGACCTGTTCGATGTCGGATTTGCCGGTCTGGAGGCTGGGCGCGACCGCTTCAAGAGCGTTCAGGGAACGGCATTGTCAAACAAGCTCTCCAGCGGCTTGCCTCAAGTTAGCATTGCCACACTGGGTGCCGACTTTGTTCATGCCGGCCTGGATGAAGACATGGGGCTTGCCTGGCCTGTCAATCATCGGGCGGAGAACGACTATCAATGGATGACGAAAGTACGGGAACAGCTATGGTGGTCGGGCCCTAACATGGATCCGAAAAACACGGCAAAATCCAGCGCAAATACGGCTTCTGATGTCTATGCCGATAACCGTTATTGGCCGGGCATCGCATCCGTCATCGCGGAAAGATCGGTCATTGGCGAATCCAATTTCTATACGAATTTCAATACCGGTCACGGGCTGTCTTACTATGTTGACGGAAAAGTATCTAATGACAGCGAGTGGTCCAATATGAGCCTTCAGGATATTCCTGTAACCTGGCAATGGTGGCAAGATACCGATGGCAGCCGCCTGACCGTTGATTTTGATTATGGGCCGGAATATAATCTTGCATCAACTCAACGTTTTAACTATCAGCAAATTGGAGCTTATCAAGGCGGCAGTTCCCTGGTCATTAACGGCGATTTGGATGCGGAGAACTTTCTTCGGCTATACAAAACGGATATAAGCGTGAATCCGGGATCCAAGCTGTCAATTACTTATAACAAATCGTCCAATGATGATGGAACCACGCTGCAGGCCGGTCTTATCTTTGAGGATGACCCGACTCAAATCGTGAAGGTTGCTGTGCAGGATAGCGGAAAGAAGACGAACGGTTGGGTTACCGCAGAGTTCGACTTGAGTGCATATGCCGGTAAATCGATTGCTGTTCTGGGTCTAGCATTCGATCCTGGCGCAGGTGTCGTGAATGGCTATCAAATAAACATTGGCCAGATTTCTATTTTCGATGGTTCTGCTACAGTGCCTGGTACTCCGACAGGATTGTCTATTTCAGAGCTCCATCCGAATACGAAGGAATTGATCATTAAGTGGAATCTGGACAACGATTATTCCAGCGTAAAGCAATACAATATCTACGTAAATGATGTGTACATGGGGGGCAAATACGATGAAGTATTTTATGTGAAACAGTTGCCTGCCGACTCAGGAGTGATTAAGGTCGCGGCTGTCGGGGCGGATGGACGCGAGGGTGCGGCTGCTACGGTTCCTTACGATTTGACGTCTGCTCCGTCGAACATAACTGTAGAATCCCGGGAAGACGGGGTGCTGGAGGTAAGCTGGATGAATGCGCCTGGTGCGAGCGGTGATATTACCGTCAGCGTGGCATCCCGAAATTGGACCACAACGGAACAACCCGTAAGTGAACAAACAGTCGTTCCGTCCGGCTCCGTATCTGCTGTGTTTAACAATATGCCGATAAATGGCGACGATTACCTGGTTACGGTTTCTTTAGCAGGCGGACAGTCTGTAATGGCCAACGGGAACTTTATCGATAAGATTGCCGAGCCTTACGCAGAACCATGGTCTTGGAACGGAAATACCTTAAGCTTGCCGATGCCGAATACCAGGGATTGGCGTTATATGTACTTCTATGAGAATGGGGTACTAAAAAGCTTCCCGGTAACCTATATCAGCGGTGCTGCCGGGAATAAAGACCGGATCATACGCGGGCGAACCACCAAAGCCAGCTTGAGCTTCAGCTCGTCCGCAGAAAATATCTATGTGGTGATGGAGGACTACGCGGGGAACAAGTCGGAGCCGGTATATCTGCGGGGGAAGGAGCGTTATACGGTAACCTTTGATCCGAATGGGGGAGAGTCTGGTGTTCCAACGGTGGATTCTGCATTTGGGGCCAAGCTCAGTGAACCCTCAACAATGATGATCAGAGAAGGATATGAATTCCTGGGTTGGTATAATGGCGATACAAAGTGGAACTTTGCGGCAGATAGCGTTAAGCAAGATCTGACACTAACGGCGAAATGGAAGCTTAAGGATCCTGAAGTCGTGCTTATTAAAGAGGGCTCCTTCCGTGAAGGCGCCGCGGCTGCCTTAAAAGCGGTTGCTACAGGTAAAGGAACATTATCCTATACATGGGCTGTCGATGAGGGGAAAGGCTACAACATCATTGCCGTTACCGATACCGTCTATTCGATCCCGCAGATCACTCTAGACATGGATGGGTTTAAGTATAAAGTAATAGTCACTAACGAAGAAGGAGGAGCAGGGGAAGCAGAGACTGCAATAACTGTCACGCCGACGTCGGCCGATCCCGTGGCTCCTGATTTTGAAAGGAATTTGGATGCAGAAAAGACAGTGAAGGAGAATGAGGAAGTTACTCTGTTTGTAAGTACCACCGGCGATGTAGAGCAAGTGGTCTGGGAAGCAAAACTTAAGGATTCCGACACATGGACCCAGGTAGGAGAAGGTTCCGGCACTTATACTTTTACGGCTCAAGCTGAGCACGACGGCGCTCTGTTCAGGGCAGTGCTACGGGGTGTAGCAGGCAGTAACCCTTCCGCAGCAATAAGTAATGAGCTGCTCCTGCATGTGACTCCACTCGTCGTGAATGCCGATCCGGTAATCCATACGGTAGCGGCTTCGAAAAATCCTGCCGAGGTTGGCGATACAGTAACCTTTACAGTCCAAGCATCCGGTGAGGGAGCATTGAGTTATCAATGGTTTAAAGATGGAACTCCTATAGCGGGAGCCACAAATGCAGATTATACAATTGACAGTGTAGCGACTTCCGACGGGGGTACCTATAAGGTTGAAGTAACACATACCATCCGCTTGTACGAACGAGATTATATTGGAGTAAAGGAAAGCGATGAAGTACGATTTACGGTGGAGACAGAACAGTCGGAGGAATGGAGTCTGTTATCTTCCCTAATCAACCAAATCAAGGCATTGAAAAATGACGCTGTATATACTGCTCAGTCCATTGCCGAGTTGAAGTCAAGCTCAGCGTATCTTACGGCTATTGCCTTAACGGCAGATAGCCCAGCCGATACATTGCGGACCGCTTATGAGAATTTGGCACAGGCTCGGAGCCGTATTCTCAAGCTATATGTCCCTGTATCCCCAGGCACAGGTGCGAACGAAGGGACGGGTGGAGATAGCGGGGGAACAAAGACAGATGAGGATACTTCACCATTGCCTCCTTCGAACCCATTCCAAATGATTGTCTCGGAGAAAGATTTGCAGAAAGCAATCGAGGCGGGAGTCGCAGCTATTGCCGCAAAACCGGAAGTTACAAGCATCGACTTGCCTCTAAATGCCGGAGAACTGTTAAATCAAAACATTCTTCGCATTGAGACGGATACAATGACCCTGGATATTCCGCCGGAAGTGCTGAAGCAATTGAAGGATTTATTGGGGGATTCTCCTTTCTCCACATACAAATTGCAACTCGGTATCCAACAGAAGTCCTTGGATCAGGCTGGCATCTCCAACACTTCAGAAATATCGCTTAAGGGCTCGACGGTTAAGCTGGAGTTGAAGGTTGTCAATAATCAAGGAGCGACTGTAAAAGAAATTACTGAGTCCGTTCAGCCTTTAAAAATCGGAATGCCGATTACTACCGGTCTGAATGCCGATCTCTTGGGAATCTATTTGATTAATAATAACGGCAGTTTGACCTATCTGGGGGGAACCCGAAATGGTAATGTGATAGGCTTGGAGGTTGAGCGGACAGGAACCTACGCGCTTTTGGAGTATCATGTCAACTTCCAGGATGTTTCTCATACTCATTGGGCGGCAGATGCTATCAAAATCCTTGCGGCTAAGCATTGGGTACAAGGCGTACCAGGTAATAAGTACGAGCCCGGCCGAACAATTACTAGGGCAGAATTTACAACCCTTGTTGCCAAAGCACTGCATTTGGAGGCACAGAGCGAGTTGAAGTTCAATGATGTTCCTTCGGACGCTTGGTATAAGGATGACCTTGCCAAGTTAGTGAAACTCGGCTTAGTCAGCGGACGATCAGCGGACCGATTCGAACCGAATGCCGAAATTAGCCGCCAGGAAATGGTTACCATTCTGATGCGCGCTTTGGAATTTCAGCAGGATGCAGATGCTCCGGCACCATCTGAATCATCCCGTTTCAAGGATGATTCGAGTATCGCTTCCTGGGCTCGCGCGAGTGTGCATGCTGCTGCCGAGCTTGGACTTGTTAAAGGACAAGGGGATCATTTTGCACCGGCACAATCTGCAACAAGAGCTGAAGCGGCTCAATTCGTTATAAACTTTTTGCTGAATCGGGAATAAGACATCAACAAGAAACAGCCCTGCTCGCAAGAGCTAGGGCTGTTTCTTGTTGTATTTATCTTTACAGGACTACCTGAGATCTTTCAGCTACTACCTCGCTATGACCTTCTACCGTATAACTCTCATCATAGATCCGCACGGCAGCAGGAATATCCGTCTCGTTCGTTACAGTAATGCTGTTCTCGCCGACACTAACCTTCAAGGTAGCTCCCCGAAACATCACATTGAAGGAGAAGGATTTCCAGTGCGACGGTATGAATGGACGGAGCACTAGTTCGTTATTGTGTGCTCGCAATCCGGCAAAGCCTTGGATAACGGCCATCCAGGTTCCCGCCATACTTGTTGTGTGGCAGCCGTCTTCCGTGTCATTGTTGTAGTTGTCCAGATCCAGGCGGGCAGTGCGCAGGTACATTTCATAAGCCTTCTCCTGGTAACCCAGTTCGCAGGCAAGGATTGAATGGACGCAAGGCGACAAGGAGGACTCGTGAACCGTCAATGGCTCATAGAAGTCGAAGTTACGCTTTTTCGTCTCCAGATCATAACGATCTCCTAGGAAATACAGCCCTTGAAGCACATCTGCCTGCTTAATGTAGCAAGAGCGGAGAATCCGGTCCCAGGACCAGTTCTGGTTCAGCGGGAGATGCTCCGGCGCCAATTCCTTGACGGGCACAAGCTCTTTATCCAGGAAGCCGTCCTGCTGCAGGAAGACACCTCGCTCGTTATCCACCGGATAATACATATTCGCGATAATATCCTTCCACTTGCTTGTTTCTTCTTCGCGAAGGCCTAGCTTCTCAACCAATTCCTTATGACGCGCCGGCTCATGCTTGCTTAACTCCTCCAGCACTTCCAGCGTATATTCCAGCGTCCAGACCGCGATCCGGTTCGTGTACCAGTTGTTATTCACGTTGTTCTCGTATTCATTCGGCCCGGTAACGCCCAGCATCACGTACTTGCCCTTTTCCTTGGAGAAATTAACGCGCTCTTCCCAGAACCGGGAAATTTCCGCAAGCACCTCAAGTCCATATTGACCCAAGTAAGCCTTGTCTCCAGTGTAATTGACATAGTTATAAATGGCGTAGGCAATCGCACCGTTCCGGTGAATTTCTTCAAACGTAATTTCCCACTCGTTGTGGCACTCTTCCCCGTTCATTGTCACCATCGGATACAGCGCACCCTTGGTGAAGCCAAGCTTGCGGGCGTTCTCCTTAGCCTTCTCCAAGTGCTTGTAACGATAAATGAGCAAGTTGCGGGCAATGGACGAATCGGCCGTGCTGAGATAGAAAGGTACGCAATAAGCCTCTGTATCCCAATAGGTGCTGCCGCCATATTTTTCACCTGTGAAGCCTTTAGGCCCGATGTTCAGACGATCATCTTCGCCCGTGTAGGTTTGATTCAATTGGAAAATATTAAAGCGAATGCCTTGCTGTGCCGATACGTCACCTTCGATAATGATATCGCTGCCCTTCCATTTTTCCGCCCAGGCATCAGCCTGTTCCTGAAGGAGGATATCGAATCCGGCCGTTTTCGCGGCGGACAGCGCCGCTGTCCCTGCTTCAACCAGCTGGCCCAGACCATGATCACGGGAGGTTACATTGGCAACATATTTATAAAGAGTCAGCGTCTCATCTTTAGCCGTCTCAAAGGAAACCTCGGAGGACACATATTTCTCGTTCTCAACAAGCACAGGCTGGAGATCAAGCGCTGTTCCGTTCTTTGTTACATCAAAGGACATTACCGAAGTAACGTGGAAATCAAGCTTCTTGGTCTTCAAAGTCAGGTAGGAGAGCTCCGGCCCGGCATTTTTCTCAACCTCAAGCCAGAATTTCTCTTCATAGTTGGAATCCTTGTTCTTCACGTCGCCGTCCAGATAAGGGACGAAGGTGATAATACCTGAGAAATTAAGCGGAGTGACCGCATAGCGGATGGCTCCGATTTCATGGCGCTTCATGCTGACAAATCGAATGGTCTCAACCTGCAGTTCCTTGCCATCCTCCATGACAGCCGTGAACCGGCGGGAGAGGTAGCCTTCCTTCATATTCAGTTCACGGACGAACTCTTTGACCTGGCATTGAGCCAGATCCAGCGCAACTCCGTCTAGGAGCACATGAATACCGATCCAGTTCGTACTATTCAGCACCTTGGCAAAATACTCCGGGTACCCGTTCTTCCACCAGCCGACACGTGTTTTATCGGGATAATAGACACCGGCCATATAACTGCCTTGCAGGGACGCGCCGCTGTACTTTTCTTCAAAGTTAGCCCGCTGTCCCATATATCCATTGCCGATGCTGAAAATACTCTCGGAAATCTCATGGGTTGACGGGTCAAAGGACTCCTCGATAATTGACCATTCATCCATTTTTAAGTATTGTCTCATGAAAACCTGCTCCTTTTAGAGGTAGTTCAAAAAGTCGACTTCTTGAACTCGCATTATTAAATTCATTCTGGTATAAACAAGAGAAGCTATCCAGCCTACAGCCCAGTAAGACGTTCGCAGGACATCTGCTCGAGCGATGGAATGACCAGATTGGCTTCGCCCAATGTTTCTTCCGACCCGATACCAATGCTGCGCATTCCGGCGCGAATCGCGGCCTCAATTCCGGCTTCGGCGTCCTCGAAGACAATGCATTCATCCGGGGTTACTCCAAGCTCAGCCGCCCCCAGGGTGAATACCTCGGGATCGGGCTTGGCTGCCGTGGTCTTGGTTCCGTCGATAATGGCATCAAAATACGCTGTCAACCCGGTATTATTGAGAATGGTCATTGCATTCTTACTGGCTGAACCAAGTGCAACCTTGATTCCGTTATTCCGGCATTCCTGTAAAAACTCAAGGGCTCCAGGTAAAATCTCGGAACGATCCATTTTCGAGATCATGTCGACATACCAATTGTTCTTGCGTTCAGCAAGCTCCAGCTTGGCTGCTTCTTCAAGGCTGATTCCGCCGATACTAAGAAGTATGTCCAAGGATGCCATTCGACTCACACCCTTCAGGCGTTCATTATCCTGCTCTGTAAAATCAAAGCCCAATTCCTCTGCAAGACGCTTCCAGGCCAGGTAGTGATATTTGGCAGTATCGACCAAAACGCCGTCCAGATCGAACAGGCAAGCCTTGACTGATGTTGTCATTATTAATTTCCCCCTTTTTAGCGCAAACGTTTGAACAATGTTTGAAAAATAAAAGAAGCGGTTGTCGCTTCTCTTATTCATTGTAGAGTCATTTCTTGGAGACAGAATACATGGATGAATCTCGCACGATCAGCCGATGAGGGATGATCTGTCTGCGCTGATACTTTTTGTCGTTGTTGTTCTGAATCGCCTGGATCAGCACCTGGGAAGCCGTATAGCCCAGATTATAGATTCCGATATCAATGCTGCTCAATGGAGGCGTGGAGAGCTCGGCGATCGGGATGTTATTGAAGCTGACAAGGCATAAATCTTCCGGCACCTTGTACTTCAGCTCATGCAATCCGCGCAATACACCGAAGGCCACCACGTCGTCAATAACGACAATGGCTGTTGGACGATTAGGCAAATTCATGAAAAAGGACATCGCCCGATAGCCGCTTTCCTGCAAAAATTCACCCTCGACAATCCATTCGGGACGCATTTCCAATCCGGAATCATTCAAGGCGCTCATATATCCCTTGAGCCGATCTCTGGATACGACAAGGTCAGGAGGACCGCTGACGAATCCAATACGTTCATGACCCAAGGAAATAAGATGCTTCGTGGCATCATAGGAAGCCTGCACATTATCATTATCCACGGACAGACATTCGGGATAATGCTCGCTCCGGCCAATCAGGACGAAGGGATGACCGTTTTCTTCCAAGAAGCGAACAACGGGGTCATCTTTTCTTGAATACAATAGAATGACGCCATCAACCCGCCGACCGTTCAGCAGCCTGGAGACACATTCAACCTCTTCCTTCTCGTTGGCGCCTGAACTAATCAGGATATCATAGCCAAGCTTGCTCGCCTGAGTGACAATTCCCCGAATCAACTCCATAAAGAAGTAATTTGAGAAGAGCTCCTCGGCAGACTTCGGAAGCATAATGCATATGCTGTTCGTCGTCTTGGAGACCAGGCTCTTAGCCATGATATTGGGGTGATAACCAAGTTGATCCATGATTTCTTTGACTTTTCTCGAAGTTTCGATACTAATTCTTGGATGATTGGATAGCACCCGGGACACCGTAGAGGGGGAAACACCGGCCTTTTTAGCAACATCTTTTATAGTTACAGCCATAAAAAACCTCCTCTGTGGAACCGTTTGCTTTACATTGTAATATTAATCTAAAGATTCAGGAAAGTAAATAGATACACAGGGCGATCAATCTTTGGATCTGGCAAAAATACTTAAAAAATACAAACGTTTGCGCGAAAAATAAGACTGCGAACCAGGGTCAGGCCGCTCAGAGGCAAGAAGTGCATGGAACGGTCTGTAGCGAGCTATGCTTAAATTTGTCTTTTTAAGATTGCGTATCCATAGGCAGGAAGACGAACCTGCAGCGATTTTTCCTCCTCAGAGGCTTCATAGATGCTGCCCGTCAACGCATCGGTCCAATTTACACCCGAGTGGTTCACCGTTAGCGTCTGTGCAGTATCCAGGTTATTCAGCAACATGATAACCCGTTCCTTGCCGAGCTTGCGTTCAAATACAAGCTTGCTTCCTCCGGCATCGGCGGTCAGAAAGCGAATCGAGCCCGTACGAAGCGGAGCCGAGTCTTTGCGAACTTGAATCAGCGTGCGGTAGAACTCATAGAGTTCAAGATCTTGGTCCCGAGGATCCCAAGGCATACATTTCCGGCAATCCGGATCGGCCCCGCCGTCAAGTCCGACCTCATCTCCATAATAAATACAAGGCGTTCCGGAATAAGTGAATTGGAACAGGGCGGCCAGCTTCATTTTTCGCTTATCTCCCTTGCACAGCGTCAATAAACGTGGAGTATCGTGACTATCCAGCAAATTGAAGGCGACCTCGCTGGCCTGACGAGGGTAACGCGACAGCTGTCTGCCAATACTCTCGGCAAAGCCCTTCGCATCCAGAGTACCTCGAACCACAAAATCCAGCACGGCATCCGTGAACGGATAGTTCATGACGGCGTCGAATTGATCGCCTTGAAGCCAAGGAGAGGATTCATGCCATATTTCTCCAAGAATATATGCCTCCGGATTCGCGGCTTTGACCGTCTTGCGGAATTCTCTCCAGAACTGATGATCCACCTCATCAGCCACGTCCAGCCGCCAACCGTCGATCCCAACCTCGCGCACCCAGAAATCAGCCACACCGAGCAAGTATTTCTGAACGTCGGGATGCTGGGTATTCAGCTTGGGCATCATCGGCTCAAAGGCAAACGTATCATAGGTCGGAACCCCGTCCTTTACCTCCAGCGGGAACTGCCGAACGGAGAACCAGTCCTTGTATTGAGATTGAACTCCCTTCTCCAGCACATCGACAAAGGGGGCGAAGGTTTTGCCAGAGTGATTGAAGACGGCATCGAACAGTACACGGATTCCCCGGTCATGACAGGCTCGAACTAAGCGCTTGGCTGTCTCCAAGTCACCGAAATGGGGATCAATCGCCATATAATCAGCCGTATCATATTTATGATTTGTGGTAGCCGGAAATAGGGGAGTGAAGTAAATCGCCGTAATACCCAGCTTGCTAAGGTGATCGAGATGATCCATTACGCCTTGGAGATCCCCGCCAAAGAAATTATCGCGCTCCGGCTTACCGCCCCAAGGAAGCACGCCTTCAGGATCATTGTCAGGATTTCCATTGGCAAAACGCTCCGGAAAGATCTGATAGAATACTGCATCCTTGACCCAATCAGGTACTTTGAGGACATCAGCAGGATTGATGAACGGGTATTCAAATAAACGGTCTGGTTCAATAGGCTCTTCCGTAAAGAACTCATTCTCGTTCATCCATACGGTTTCCTCGCCTGATTTCAACTGAAATCCATACTTGAGCCGCCGATAAGGCGGTTTAACAGCACATTCCCAATAATCAAACAATTCATCGGACGTAAGGATAGACATGGGCACTAATTCTTTACTTTGATCCCACATATATTTATCGCCGACCCAGGCAGAGACCTCGGTTAAATCCCCTTTTTTACAGCGCAGGCGAAGGTGGATAGTCTCAAGATCATAGGCATAGCACCAGTTCAGCTTTGGCCTGTGAAATACAGCCTCAAGCAGCATAACAAAAACCTCCTCAGTTGATAGTCAAGCTGACAGCAATGTCATTCCCCAAGTTGTATAATTGCATTCGGGGTGGGGAAAATAACGGCATTATAACATTGGTTTTTCGAAGGTACAAGCTATGAAAAAGAAAGGAGCACACAAATAATAATTGTGATTTATTATGAAATAGAGAGTATATCGAAGTATTTGAAAGAAAATTAAAGGTAATTACCCAATAAGCACGTGTGCAAACGTTTTTACAAAATAGAACTCGTGTTGTATTATGATCTCAGAAATAAAGCGCTTTCCGGTCATGAAAGCAAGGCTGTATCCGTAGATTCTGCGGAAAAATGCGGAATTTTCGCTTGTGATTGGAATCGTTTGCGCAAGTTTCTGAAAGTTAAATTCCTTAATTGAGGCAGCTTGTACAAAATTTAGGAGGGGTTCGCTTTATGAAGTTGAAAAAGACAATGGTATTACTTGCAAGCCTGACGTTGGTTGCATCGCTTACGGCATGTGGCGGCGGCAACAATACGGCAAACAATGGAGCAAACAACGGAACAAATACACCGGTTGCCGACAATCAAACCAATACAGGCTCGGAAAACACCGGAACAGAAGGACTGCAGCCTGAAGAAGGCGCTGAGCTTCTGGTATGGGAAAGTAAAGAAGAAGTAGCTTTCACCGAAGAAATTGCCAAGCAATTTGAAGAAAAATACGGTGTAAAGATCAAGATTGAAGAAGTAGCAGTCCCTGACCAAGTCGGCAAGATTACGACAGACGGACCATCCGGCCTGGGTGCAGACGTCATGGTTATCCCGCACGATCACCTTGGTAATGCGGCTCAATCGGGCCTGATCCTTGCCAATGATGAATTTGCTGAAGAGACGGTTGCTAACAATACGGAATCCTCCATTGTAGCGTCTACTTATGAGGATACCTTGTACGGATATCCAAGAGCGGCGGAAACAACGGCTTTGTTCTACAACAAATCCCTGCTCCCTGAGCCGCCCAAATCCTTTGAAGAAGTTATTGAGTTTGCAAAAACATTCAACGATACTGCAAAGAAGAAATACGCTCTGATGTGGGAAACAGGCAACTTCTACTTCAACTATCCGTTCGTAGCAAGTACTGGCGGTTACCTGTTCGGTGACAATGGAACGAACAAGGACGACATGGGCCTTGCTAATGATGGCGCAATTGAAGGCTTGAAGGTATTCCAAAGCCTGAAGGAAATCCTGCCGATCAACAGCGGCGACATTAACCCGGATATCAAACGCGGTCTGTTCAACACAGGCGACGTTGCAATGGATATCAACGGTCCTTGGGAACTTGCCGGCTACAAAGAAGCTCTTGGCGATAACCTGGCTGTAGCTCCGATTCCTACAGTTGCAGGAAAGACAGCAATTTCCTTCTCCGGCGTTAAGATCTATGTTGTAAGCTCCTTTACGAAATATCCGAATGCTGCCAAGCTCTATGCTGAGTTTGCATCCAACAAGGACGCTCAATTGTTACTGAACGAGAAGATCGGTTCCATTCCTACCAACCTGGAAGCATTGGAAGATGATCAAATCAAGAACGATCCATTCATCTCCGGTTTTGCTGAGCAAGCGAAGAACTCGCTGCCAATGCCTTCGATTCCTGAAATGGCCAATGTTTGGTCCCCAGTGAACGCAGCTCTGCCGGAAATCTGGAATAACAATGCGGATCCTAAAGCAACAATGGAAAAAGCAATGCAACAAATTATGGATTTGAATAACGGGGTATCAGAATAATCTAACATCTGCGAACCGTAAGGATCTTGTCGACCCGCCGCCACCTGGCGGCGGGTAATTCCTTGATTTTCAAGGGAGAGGAGAATAATGTGATGGACCGACACCGGAACAAAGCAACGATACTGTCGATTTTAAGTATGGGCCTAGGACAGATATATAACAGGCAATATATTAAAGGATTACTGTTTCTTGTATTTGAATTCTTTTGCGTTAGTTACTTTATTAACAATTTGGGCAGGGCCTTCTGGGGCATTGTCACCTTGGGGGATGTTCCCCGGACATTAGTCAAAGGAAAATGGATCGAGGGTGACCATTCCATCTTTCTTATGGTCGAGAGCTTGATTACACTTCTATTCCTGATCATCTTTTTGGTGGTCTATATTCAGAATATTCGCGACGCAAGACAGGTTGCCCGCCTTCGCGAGGAAGGCCATCCGTCGAACAATTTCGTTCAGACGGTTCGTTATGTGCTTGATTACAAATTCCCGGTGGCCCTGTTAAGTGTTCCATCGATCGGAATTCTGTTCTTTACGATTTTGCCGATCATTTTCATGGTGATGATCGCCTTTACGAACTATTCGGCTCCGAAGCACATTCCGCCGGCCATGCTGGTCGATTGGGTCGGATTCGATACCTTTAAAAATCTGCTCGCGCTCAAAACCTGGAGCCAAACGTTCTACGGCGTTCTGACCTGGACGATTATCTGGGCGGTGCTGTCGACCGTAACCACCTACTTCGGCGGTTTGCTCGTGGCTTTGCTGATCAATCAGCAAGGCATCAAGTTCAAAGGGTTTTGGAGAACGATCCTGATTCTTCCTTACGCCATTCCGCAGCTGATCTCGCTGCTTGTCATGAGAAATATGTTTAACGGCCAATTCGGCCCGATCAATCAGTATCTGCAATATTTCGGGATTGGCCAGATTCCTTGGCTGACCCATGAAGTATGGGCCAAAGTCACCGTCATTCTCGTTAATATGTGGGTTGGTATTCCGGTCTCCATGCTGCTCATTATGGGCGTACTGACCACGATCCCAAGAGATCTCTACGAGGCTGCTGAGGTTGATGGAGCCAGCGGTTATCAGAAATTTAGAATCATTACGCTGCCTATGGTGCTGTTTACCACTGCTCCGACCCTCATTACACAGTTTGCAGGCAATATCAACAACTTTAATATGATCTTCCTGCTCACCGGCGGTGATCCGGTTAAGGGCGACTATCAATACGCAGGTGCAACAGACCTGCTCGTTACCTGGCTGTATAAGCTGACGCTGACCCAGAATAAGTACAATATGGCGTCCGCCGTCGGGATCATTATCTTCGTGATCATTGCCTCGTTCTCGATTTATAACTATCGCAGAACCAAGTCGTTTAAAGAGGAGGACATGATCCAATGAGTAAGCGTAAAAATAAAAACATCGTTCGTATGACGCTCAGCTATATTATGTTGACTATCCTTGCGGTCTGTGCGGTGTATCCGGCACTCTGGATCATTCTCGGCTCGGTACGACCGGGGAAGTCGCTGTATAGTAAATCGCTTATTCCTGAGAGCTTTACCTTGCAGCATTATAGCGAGCTATTCAATTCCCGCATCATTTTGTTCCCGCAATGGTATATGAATACGCTCAAGATCGCAGTGCTTTCCATGCTGCTCGGCGTGGCACTAACGCTCTTGACAAGCTATGCGTTGTCCCGTTTCCGGTTCAAAAACCGTCAAAATTTCTTGTCCATCCTGATGGTTCTCGGGATGTTCCCGGGCTTCATGAGTATGATCGCAATCTTCCTGCTCTTGAAGGAATGGTCACTGCTGGATAATCCTTATGCCCTGGTACTGGTGTACTCCTGTGGAGCACCGCTTGGACTAACACTGATTGCCAAAGGCTTCTTCGATACGATTCCGCGCTCGCTTGACGAAGCGGCCAGAATCGACGGTGCAGGCAACTTCAGAATCTTTGCTCATATTATATTGCCGCTGTCCCGTCCGATTCTGACCTATCTGGCTCTTCTGCAATTCGTAGGACCGTGGGTGGACTTCATTTTCGCCCGTCTGATCCTCCGTTCCAAGGAGAACTGGACGCTCGCTGTCGGGATGTGGGATATGGTGGCTTCGCAGCAGAACTCTAACTTTACCGTGTTTGCTGCCGGTGCTGTCCTCATTGCTGTTCCGATTACCATCTTGTTTATGATCATGCAGCGCTTCCTTGTTGAAGGTCTGACTTCGGGAGCGAGCAAGGGGTAAACGTTCTTTTGTCCAACAGGGTATAGCTTACTTACACGAGAGCTATACCCTTTTTTTAATACATAACGATATTCAAGAGATGTTAAGAGCTGAGAAAAAGGGGAGACACAGGATGAAGCTGCAGTTCAAATCCGTGGGCACGAAAGTGTCTATGATTCTCTTTGTTACGGTTGTTCTTTTGTCAGCAATACTCGGTTACAGTTCATACTTGATGTCGAAGGAGATCATCCGCGGGCAGGTGGGTCTGGCATCATCCCAGGCGATTGAGCAAGCGGCCGACAAGCTGGATTTCTTGTTCACACAGTATGAATCCTCCTCCAGACAGCTGGCGGTAGACCAAGCATTAAAAAGCGACTTGGAAGCGGTTGCGGACGCAAGTATCGATATTATCAAGAAGACTGCCGCCGAAACCCGGATCAAGAATAAGCTGGATGCATTGAAGGGCTCCGACAGCCGGCTGACAGGCATACGTCTGATAAACCGCATGGATATGTCCAAGACTTATTTTTCCTCCGGCGCTAGCGGAACTCAGACCACGGAGGCCACCAAGTCCCGAATTCAGAGCATTGTGGATGCAGGCGGCAAGCCGGTCTGGATTCCTGGGCTGCAGAAGGGCTTCTTCGAGTCATCCAATGAGCCGACGATTACGATGGGACGGCTGTTGCAAAACTTAAACAATCAAGGGGCGGAGTATGTGCTGCTCATTGAGATTAAGAGCGAAGCCATCACCGAGAGCTTAGTGAATTTGAAGATTGGAAATGGCGGTGAAGTCCGGATTGTGACCCCTGAGCATGTGATCGTGCATGCTTCCGACAAGAATCTCCTGGAGACGCAATCCTACATTACAGTCAACGAGGAGCAGATCAGCAAGGGGGAATCCTTCACCGAGAAGGATGAGGCGGGGACGAATCAGCTTGTTGTCTTCCGTCAGCTGCAATCTGTCAATTGGCTGCTGATCGGTTATGCACCGGAAAGTGATTTCCTGAGCGCGGCGGACAAGCTGATCGGAGTTACGCTGTATGTGCTGATTGCCTCTATTCTGGTGGCTTTGGCCATCGGTTACTATTTGTACCGGATGGTCGGAAAGCCGCTGCAGAAGCTCTCGACACTGATGGAGCAGGGAGAGCAAGGGAATCTGAAGGTGCGTGCGGGCTTTAAAGGGAAAGATGAAATCGGGCGGCTCGGCCACAGCTTTAACCGGATGCTGGAGCAGATTTCGTTGCTGGTGGAGCATACCCAGGGCACGACAGTAGAATTGTTGTCCACCGCAGAGAATTTGTCGAAGGCTTCTCGGGATACCGCGCATACCGCGCAAGAAATTGCCATGGCAACGGGAGAAATTGCTCGCGGAGCCTCCAGCTTGGCCGGAGAGGCGGAAAAAGGAACCGAATTGGCCGAGGAGATTGGCGTTCAGATGAACCGTGTGGTCGAGCTTAATACGACGATGGATCAATCGGCAGGGCGGGTCATTGAAGTCAGCCGCCAGGGTCAGGAATACATGGAGCATCTGGTTGAAAAGACGGAATCTGTCTCTCGAATGACAAGCCTCATTGAGGACAATTCCGATAAATTGAGCAAGAGCACCTATTCGATACGTAATATCTTGGCACCGATGATCGAGATGACCAAGCAGACCAATATCCTGTCACTCAATGCTTCGATTGAAGCCTCCCGGGCAGGGGCGGCAGGCAAAGGCTTCATTGTCATTGCCGATGAGATTCGGAAGCTGTCGATGGCTTCCAATGACTCTATCCAGAATGTATCCGCCATGACCGAGGAGATTCAGGAGGCGATTGCCGCCACCGTGCACGTGCTTGGCGAAGTCACGCCGATGTTCGCAGAACAGCTCGAGTCTGTGAAGGAAGCCTCGTCGATCTTCCAGAACGTTAGCAGGGAAATGAACAGCTTCATTGAAGAAATCGATAGCTCTTCGGCTTCCGTGAAGGAATTAATCCAGTCCCAATCACAATTAAGGGACTTTATCACAAATGTCAGCTCTGTGGTGCAGCAGACGAACGCTTCAACAGAGGAGGTGGCTTCGGTTGCCTCGGAGCAGCATGGAGTCAGTGAAGAGCTTGTTAAGCTCTCCAATCGCTTGGAGGAGCTGTCGGAATCCCTGAAGCAGTCGCTTGGTGTGTTTCAAGTGGAAGAAAGTGAAGCAGCCAAGCCCGGTGCAGAACGTCCAGAGCAAACTTAATAATAGTAGAAACTCTTTAAGTCCGTCACTATTTAAGTGGCGGGCTTTGCTTTTTCCCTAAGTGAAGGCGTCTCGAAAAATGAATTGAAACGCTTTCAATGCGATGCTATAGTTATCGCAAAGAAAGAGAAAGAAAGGAGCTATCCATTCATGTTCAGACCCGGTTTCCACTTTTCAGTACCGTCCAATTGGATGAACGATCCGAACGGATTGGTCTATTATGAAGGGAAGTATCATCTGTTCTACCAGCATCATCCCTACAGTACAGACTGGGGAACCATGCACTGGGGGCATGCTGCCAGCGATGATCTGGTTCACTGGGAGGATAAACCCATTGCTTTGTTTCCGGATGAGCACGGAACCATATTTTCCGGAAGCTGTGTGGTCGATTGGCATAATAGCAGCGGCTTCTTTGCCGAGGGAACCCATGGACTTGTTGCAATCTTTACGCACAACGATACTTATCCTGGAAGCGGTCAGCCCCGACAGCGGCAGAGTCTCGCATACAGCAGCGATAAAGGGGAAACTTGGAGCTTTTATTCGGGCAATCCGGTTCTTTCAGAGCCAACTCTGATTGATTTCCGAGATCCAAAGGTGTTCTGGCATTCGCCAAGCAGTCATTGGGTGATGGTGCTTGCTGCTGGAGATCGAATACAGCTCTATAGATCGGAGAATTTGCGCGATTGGAAGCTGGCGAGCGAATTTGGCGCAGGTGAAGGCTCGCATAGGGGAGTATGGGAATGCCCGGACCTGTTCGAATTGCCCGTAGATGACGGAGAACGCACGAAGTGGGTGCTGATTGTGAGTGTCGGAGGGGATCAGGACTGTCCGGAAGGCTCGCATACGCAATATTTTATCGGGGAGTTTGACGGAATCCGATTTGTTAATGATTATTCGCCGGAACATGTCTTGCGGTTGGATCAGGGTCGTGATCATTATGCCGGGGTCACCTATTCCGATATTCCGGATGCAGATGGCAGGCGTATCCTTATTGGCTGGATGACTAATTTGAGGTACGCAGGCAATACACCGACAGGGACGTGGCGGGGCGCAATGACCTTGCCAAGAGTGCTGACATTGGTGACAGTGGAGGGTGAAATCGTCCTGAAGCAATCACCCGTTCATGAGCTTATGCAACTGAGAAACGGAGCTGCTAATTGGAACGATATTACCGTAAGCGCAGAAGTACCTCTAGAGGTTGATACAGAGACGGAGTTGCTTGAGTTGGAGATAGAGATGGATATTTCTTCTGATCAAGAGCTTCAGGTCAAAGTACAGTCGTCTCAGGCATGCGAGACGATCATCGGATATGACCCGGGAAGCCAACGGCTGTTCATTGATCGTACGCATTCCGGCCATATCGATGTTCACCCTGATTTTGCAATCAAGCATAACGCGCCATTGGCACCGAAGAACGGTAAGATCAAGCTGCAGCTTTGGGTGGATCGCAGTGCGGTAGAAGTGTACGCGAATGACGGAATCGTGGTGATGACCGATTTGATTTTTCCAATATCACCCGTGAATCGTCTATGGATTGGAACGAATGCTGGACCCGTGCTGTTAACTTCGCTCAAGCTACATACATTGGAATCACTCCGGGATGCAGACAGTTAAAGTAAAAAAAAGGAACAGCGAATAGGAAGAGCAAATAATAATCAGGATAAAGCACCGGGATGTCAAGCAGATCGCCCAAATGACATTCCGGTCTTTTTCGAGCTCTTGCGCAAACGATTGCGCAAAACAAAAGAAACCGCTATAATAAGTTGGACACAACAGCCGCAGGTTGAATGCCAATACAGATAGCGGGCAACCCTGAAGATACCGGCATAGAGAAAGAGATTTGAGGAGTGAAGAAACGGCATGAAGAGAACATGGTGGAAAGAGGCAACAGCCTATCAAATTTATCCGCGGAGCTTCATGGACAGCAACGGGGACGGAATCGGCGATCTGCGCGGTATTATATCCAAGTTGGATTATCTGAAGGAGCTGGGGATCGGGATTATCTGGATATGTCCGATCTACAAATCACCCAATGATGATAATGGGTACGATGTGTCGGACTATCAGGATATTATGGATGAATTCGGTACGATGGAGGATTTTGACGACCTGCTAAAAGAGGTTCATGCAAAAGGTATGCGGTTAATCATGGACTTGGTTGTCAACCATACCTCGGACGAACATCCGTGGTTTATTGAATCGCGTTCCTCGCTTGATAATCCGAAGCGGGATTATTATATTTGGGCTGATCCGAAGGACGGCAGAGAGCCGAATAATTGGGCCAGCTTGTTCGGAGGATCGATTTGGGAATATGACGAGCACACCGGACAATACTTTATGCATGTATTTTCCAGACGTCAGCCGGATCTGAACTGGGAAAATCCCGAGATGCGCCGGGGAATTTACGAAATGATCAACTGGTGGCTCGAAAAAGGAATTGACGGCTTCCGTGTCGATGCCATCTCCCATATCAAGAAGACGGCGGGATTCCCCGATATGCCTAATCCGGGCAAGCTTCGATATCTCCCTTCAGAGGCGGGCCATATGAACCGTGAAGGGATTCATGAGCTGCTGTCCGAGCTGAAGAAGGCGACTTTCGATAAGCATGACATTATGACTGTCGGGGAAGCAAGCGGGGTGAAGGCATCGGAAGCGGATCATTGGGTTGGTGAAGAGCGCGGGAAATTCAATATGATTTTTCAATTTGAGCACATGGGACTCTGGCAAAAAAGCTTGGATAACGGACTCGATCTGCCTCGCCTGAAGCAGGTGCTTACCAAGTGGCAGAAAGGGCTTGAAGGAACCGGATGGAATGCCTTATTCCTTGAAAATCATGATCAGCCCCGTTCTGTATCGACTTGGGGCAATGACAGCAACTTCCGGAATGAATCCGCGAAGGCGCTGGCTACGATGTATTTTCTGATGCAAGGTACGCCGTTTATTTATCAGGGACAGGAGATTGGCATGACGAATGTACAATTCCCTTCCATTGAAGATTATAATGATGTCTCGATGAAGAACTGGTATCGGATCGAGAAGGAGAACGGCAAGAGTCATGAGGAGATTATGCCGGTCATCTGGAAGAACGGGCGGGATAATTCCAGAACGCCAATGCAATGGAACAGCACTCCGCAGGCTGGATTTACAACGGGTACTCCATGGATGAAGGTTAATCCAAATTATGTGGATATCAATGTAGAGTCGTCCCTGCGTGATCCGGATTCTATCTATCATTATTTCAAGAGCTTGATCGCACTTCGCAATGCCCATGATACTGCCGTATACGGGAACTATAACTTGCTGCTTGCAGAGGATGAGCAAATATATGCTTATACTCGCACACTGGATTCGGAGCGTCTTCTGATCATTACGAACCTTTCGAGTTCCCCGGCGGTCTTTACGATTTCTCCTGAGCTGCTGAACAGAGAGATGAAGGCTGATCTGCTCCTTGCCAACTATGGAGAGCAGGCGAAAAGCGGCATAGATCTGCAGGAACTGCTACAATTAACGCTCCGCCCTTATGAAGCTCGAGTATATAGGCTGCCAGTATAATAGGTCATACAAAGAATGGACGTCCGGGCAAACAGCCTGAACGTCCATTTTCAATTATTGAAGGACGGTTGTAGTGTAGCCTGGAATGACAAGCTGATTGCCGCTGAGCTCGACACCTTCCCTTGTGGTTCCGGCAATTTTCGAGAATACTTGCTCTTCATCAGCTTCGAGAAGAAGGGTCTGTTCCTTGCCGGTAAGGTTATGAAGTACCAGAACCGATTCCTGATCATTCTGACGAAGGTAAGCAATTACACCGTCATGGCCTGAATCGAATTCCTTAACAGATCCATCCTTCAATGCGCTGCTGACATTGCGCAGGGCGATTAATTTCCGGTAATGAGACAGTAAGGAATCCGGTTCCTGCAGCTGTTCCTCGACGCTGGTTCCGGGCTTTCCGGTATTGAATTGAACAGGTTCCCAGGTGGTCTGCCCAGTCCCGGTACCGCCTGCATGCCACTGCATCGGCTCGCGAATGCTCTCGTCGGGCTTGGCGCCGGTCATGCCGATTTCTTCTCCGTAATAGATGAACGGATTCCCCGGCAGTGTGAGCATTAATCCGGCTGCCATCTTGGCATGATCCGCATTTCCTTCCAGTTGAGTCATCACCCGGTTCATATCATGATTGGTCAGAAAGGTGGCATCAACGAACTGACCCCTCGATTTTTCTTCAAACAGCTTATAAGTTCTTTCAAGGGTGAAGGCAATGTTATTATCCTTCTCCTGCTTGGCTGCGCTTAGAATCGTCTCAGCCAGTCCGAAGTTAAAGCCGGAATCCAGAGCGGAATTTAAATAATTCGCAATCAGAGCCGGTGAAGGATCCCATACCTCGCCGACGAGATAAGCATCAGGGTTGACTTCCAGCATACTGCTGCGGAATTCTTGCCACCATGACACATTCTTGTCAGTGGTCTCTTGCCCTTTATCGGTAATCAGATCCTCATAAATATGCTTGGCTGCATCGAGCCGGAATCCATCCAGTCCCAAATCCAGCCAGAATTGTCCGATCTCCTTCATCTCCTGACGAACCTCAGGATTATCGAAGTTCAAATCAGGCATGCCTTCCCAAAAAATTCCCATATAGTGGTCGCCTCGCGCTGTATGCCACGGACTTCCGCTTCCGGCAGCACTGGAACCTCCGGTCTTGCGGTTCTGATCTTCCGCCCAGATGTACCAGTCGCGATACGGACTGTTCTTGTCCGCTGCCGCCTCCAGAAACCAAGGGTGCTCTTTGCTCGTATGGTTCACGACCAGATCCATAATAACCTTGATGCCGCGCTTGTGAGCTTCATCGAGAAATTCCTTGAAATCCTCCATCGTCCCATAATCAGGATGAATAGCACGGTAGTCGGTTACATCGTACCCGTGATAGCTGGGGGAAGGATTGATAGGCATAAGCCAAATTCCTTCGATGCCAAGATCATTGTCTGTATCGGGGTTGCCGTCATTCAGATAATCCAATTTTTCAATGAGACCCTTGAAGTCACCAATCCCATCTCCGTCCGAATCATAAAAGGAACGGACAAATATCTCATAATATACGTCTGAAGGCTGGGTGCCGAGCACCGATAGAGAGCTACCGCCAGGGGCAGATTCGGAATTTCCCGGCGAATTTGTCTGTTGCATGCCGTTCGCGGAGTCCACCGGGGCGGAATTATTTTCCTGATTGCTATGGCCTCCGGAAGTACATCCTGTTAATATCATTATGACCAGGATAGCGCTTCCAAGCCATTTGAGATATCTAGGCTTTGTATTTTTTTTACGATTCATTATGAGAGTTGCCTCCATTCAAGTTAGCATTCTATGTCCATCATAACTGAATAACTCGTTTTGTTAAAACGTTTGCACAACCGTAATTCGGGCTATTAAAGCAAATTGTCTGTTAAAACCACAAATTATTGGGTAAAGGTTAATATTATTAGTCTTTACTTTTAAATCCTGCATTTATGTACTCTCTTCAAATCAAGATTTATAATAGATCATTACAAATGAATTAATCCTATCCATTTAGTATGATATGTGCTAAGATAACAGCGGAACAGATCAACTTATTCCTCACACCAAGAGTCAGGTTGCTAATCCGTACAGTTCATAATAATTTTGCAGGGGGAGTATTAAGATGGCTACATTACAAGTTATCCTGAATATTGCAGTAATGCTGGTACTGCTTGGCGTACTGGTATGGATGCAAAAGAAGCATATCTCATTTACGAAGCGGGTCTTCACCGGTCTCGGACTAGGTTTGGTGTTCGGTGTGATTCTGCAGCTGGTATACAATGCAGACTCTGAGGTGCTTGCAAAGTCCACCGACTGGTTCAATTTGGTCGGACGGGGATATGTCGGCTTGCTGCAAATGATAGTGATTCCTTTGATCATGGTATCGATTATTTCGGCGATTGCGAAGTTGAAGGGCAAGCAAAATCTGGGCAAGATCAGCGGCCTTATCATCGCAGTGCTATTAATTACCACGGCGATTGCAGCTTCGGTCAGCATCATTACGAGTATTGGCTTCGATTTGAAGGCCATTGAGATTGAAGCGGGAGAAGCGGAACAAGCGCGCGGTGTTACATTGGAAGAACGTGCGGGATCGGTCGCGAATAAATCTATTCCCCAGCAAGTATTGGACTTTATTCCAACAAACCCGTTTGCAGATATGACGGGTGCCCGCAGCACCTCCACACTGGCAGTGGTTATCTTCTCGGCATTTATCGGGGTAGCCGTACTTGGATTGGATAAGAAAAAGCCGGAGCAAGCGGACACCTTCCGCAAATTGGTTGACGCAGTCTACGCGGTTGTTATGCGGATCGTAACGCTTGTGCTGAGGCTGACGCCGTACGGAATTCTGGCCTTGATCACAAACACCGTGGCAACAACCAATCCGGAAGAGATTTTGAAGCTGATCAAGTTTGTTGGTGCTTCTTATGTAGCGCTTATCGTCATGTTCATCATCCATCTGATTCTGCTCGCGTTGTTCGGGTATAATCCGGTGCAGTATGTTAGAAAAGTATTGCCAACACTGATCTTTGCATTCACCTCGCGCTCAAGTGCAGCGACTATTCCGCTTAACGTAGAGACGCAAACGAAACGCCTTGGCGTGCCAGACGGCATCGCTAACCTGTCTGCTTCCTTCGGAGCAACCATCGGCCAGAACGGCTGCGCAGGGATCTATCCTGCCATGCTGGCTGTGATGATCGCACCAACCGTCGGTATCGATCCGTTGAGCTGGGACTTTATCCTGACGTTGATTCTGGTGGTCACCATCAGTTCGTTCGGCGTAGCCGGCGTCGGCGGGGGCGCAACCTTTGCCTCGCTGATTGTCTTGTCTACGATGAACCTGCCGGTTGCACTCGCCGGTCTGTTGATTTCGGTTGAGCCGTTGATCGACATGGGGCGTACTGCCTTGAATGTCAACGATTCGATCACAGCCGGTGTCATTACGGGCAAGATTCTGGGCGAGAATGACCAGGATGTATTCAAACAAAATGTAGATCTGGATAGCGCTGTACAGGCGTAAAAGGGTCGAGCAAGGAATTTTACAAATGAATTAATGCCCCTTTAATGGAGCGTTGAACAACTAAGTTGCGAGCTGGCGTCGGTACTAAATCGGCGTCAGCTTATTTCGTTTCTGCCGTTACCCTTTACCGTTTCTTCCCTGTCATCCGATAAATAGCTTGCTAAAGAAAGAAATTCCTGATACTTTTTTGTTCGAGCCTCGTATATATTACTATCATGCGGAAAGGTGGTGCATCTAACACAATGGATGCATGGATTGTATGGTTGATAGCCGCAGGTATCATATTGGTGCTTGAAATGTTTACGCTGACCTTTTATATGCTCTGGTTCTGTATAGGAGCCCTGGTAGCAGCGTTAGTGGCATGGATTGCCCCGGATGCATATTTGCTCCAGGTAGTGGCTGGAAGTATCGTGACGCTCGTGCTGACGATCTTCACCAAGCCAATTTCCAAAAAGGTTCGGAGTTCCAAAGGATTTCAGGACACGGGTACCGAATTAGTAGGAAGACAGGGAGTTGTCGTCGACCCGATCGAGCCGGGACAGTACGGAATCGTTAAGGTCGGGAGCGACACGTGGAGTGCCGTATCAGCTCAGTTGCTGGCTAAAGATGAGCGGGTAAGGGTGATTTCACGGAGCAGTACGATTATCGAAGTAGAACGATGGGAGGAATTCACTTAATGGAATGGGCTATTATTGCGGTCATTGCTATTGTTGTCGTCGTCTTTGTCTCACTAACCATCAAGATTGTACCGCAACAGCGGGTTGGAGTTGTGGAACGTCTGGGTAGATTCCACAGATTGATGAGTCCGGGTCTGAATATCCTGATTCCGGTTATCGATCAGGTGCGTACGTACCATGACTTGCGGATTCAACAAGCCAATGTACCGCCACAGACCGTAATCACAAAGGATAACGTGCAGGTTCAGATTGACACGATTATTTTCTATCAAGTTGTAGGTCCGGAACAAGCCACTTATGGTATCTCCGATTATGTATACGGGGTCCGCAACATTTCGACAGCAACCATGCGGCAAATTATCGGTAAGATGGAGCTGGACGAAACGTTGTCCGGACGTGAAAAAATCTCCTCCGATATCCGTATTGCGCTGGATGAAGCAACCGAAAAATGGGGCGTACGGATTGAACGCGTAGAAGTCATCGATATTAAGCCGCCGCTTGATATTCAGGAAGCGATGGATAAGCAAATGAAGGCTGAACGTAACAAACGTGCGATTGTCCTTGAAGCGGAAGCTGCTAAGCAAGACATGATCCTGCGTGCTGAAGGGGATAAGCAAAGTAAGATCCTTAAGGCGGAAGGTGACAAGGAAGCACGGATTCGCGAAGCGGAAGGCTTGCGCCAAGCGCAAGAACTGGAAGCCCTCGGGGAAGCCAAGGCGATCGAAGCCGTTGCTGCTGCCGAACAGGCGCGGATCGAAATGCTGCGTAACGCGGCTCTGAATGAACAAGTCCTTGCTTACCAGTCCTTTGAAGCGCTTAAAGAAGTGGCTAAGGGACCTGCTAACAAAATCTTCATCCCTTCGAATGCGGTGGAGACGCTGGGCAGTCTCGGCGCAATGGGTGAACTGTTCAAGAGCGGCAAGTAAAATTTTATTTCACGCTATTAAATAGAAGCATAGCCGTCAGGGGAATTTCTCTGAATGGCTATGCTTCTTCGTTTACCGCTGTTGCATTTACTTGGTGATGCGAAGACTTGCTATGCTCTTGCAGGAAAAGCGCGTAACAGCGGAATATAGTTAAACATTGGAGGGCGAATTAGATGAGGCAACCCTTCACACTTATGCCCTGACTACCTCGCCTTTGCAGTTTAACTGCAATGCAATTTGCACGGGGCTTCGCTTAAGCTGCACTGCTATATCTTTCGCCTTGGTGTCTATTTACTGTTTGTAATCCATCAGGCATCAAGATGCTATGCTGATGTGAACGAGCCTGTAGACTAAGCAAGTGATTCTGGTGCATTCTGCCATGCCTCCGACGTGCGGAGGAGCGGGTGGAGCTACTAAAGTGCATTCAACACCTATAAAGCCGAACAAAAGAGACTGCATAAAAGGGCATAAGTGTGAAGTGTGCTGTAGAAACGGAGT
The DNA here is from genome assembly GCF_018919145.1 of Paenibacillus brevis. Classification (GTDB taxonomy): domain Bacteria; phylum Bacillota; class Bacilli; order Paenibacillales; family Paenibacillaceae; genus Fontibacillus; species Fontibacillus brevis. Next base: position 126,185 of record NZ_JAHLQJ010000001.1, on the reverse strand, counting down.
GTTCGCCTTTGCGAGTGGATTTCCTCCTTGTTATGGCTTATTCAATCAAGAAATCCGTGAGCAACAGCGATAGTAAGCACACTTCACATGTCGCCCCAGCAACGCAGAATTATTGGACGGCTTTTTTTGGCTATCGGTGAATCGTATTGCTTAACACTTGCAAGATAACGCGCAAAGAAGCCGCACCGGAGGTCGTGAATCAAACCATCCGGCACAGCCTCTGAATTAACGCGCGCCTCTGAATTAACCTTATTTACGGCTGTTCAGTTGATCCTTAAGCCGCTCAAGTTCATCATTTACGGCGGAGTTGTCTTCTAGAGATGAAGAGCCTTCGGAGCCTGTGCCCGTCGTTCCTCTGAGCTGACTGCCGGCTTCCCATTCCAGAATCTTCTCTTCCATGCGCTCGAATCCGCGGGCGGCTGCTCCTGTCTCAAGGCCGGAGCTGAAGTTCGGACGTTGTGCCTGGTTCTGTTCTTCAACCTTGCGAGCGCGGGCCGCCAGCTCATTGCGCTTCTCCTTCAAGCGTGCATACTCCTGCTTGCCTTCCTCCAGGCGAATCTCAAGCTCAACCACCCGGCTGCGAGCTTGTGAAGCCTCTTCGCCGTATTGCTCGGCCAGCTCTTCATGGCGGATCTTTGCTGCTGCGGCAGCGCGGGCCCTCACATCGTCACCGGACTCCAGAGCTGCCAGTGCTTGTGCTTCGCTATAGCGTGCGGCTTCCAGGGCATCCTGCTGTTTGCGTTCCTGGATGCTGATATTCATGCGCTGCTCCTTCAAGAGCTTCTCGGCAATCTGAAGGTCTTCCTCCAGATTCCGCAAATATTGTCCAGTCATCAATACTGGATTCTCCAGCTTATTCAAAGCTTCATGCAAGGTAGCCTTTGTTAAATTGGAAATTCGATCAAATAAACTCATTTTTATACACTCCTTTTGATAATATAGAATTAGAACTGGTTGAATGGATCATCATAGCTGTAAAAGCCGGTTGGCTCCTTCGGTACGATCAAGCTGGCAATCAAGTAGATAAGGATCGTCGTGCCGAAGCTGCATATACCCAGCACGACGGCGATCAGGCGGACGACTGTCGAGTCAACTCCGAGGAAGCTTGCAAGCCCGCCGCAAAGGCCGGAGATCTGCTTGTCGGTCGAGGAACGAAATAATTTTTTCATAAGTGACACTCGCTTTCTTAGTTTATTTAAAAGGGATGGTTTGCGGTTCGTTTGTTATTCATGTCTTTATTCTACCGATTTCCGGGTCCCGGCATAACAGGCTGCAGACGGTTTTTGAACTGGACCTAAGGCCAGTAGCGACCTCGTCGCAGGGTCGGGAAAGATCGGTGAAGCGCCATGAGGATCGGTAAAGACGTTATGTCGGAAGGGCCGCAAACCGTTGTACGGCCAGGGTGGATTTCATTACAAGCAGGAGGATGTGGAGAAAAATGAGTATTTTGGTGCTTCAGGGAAGTAGTCGAATGGATGGGAATACAGAGCAATTGACCAGGTTGGCTCTTGAGGGGATCCCTCATAAGCAGATTCTGCTTCGCGAGCTGTCCATTCTACCGATTCGGGACCAGCGGCATGAGCGGGGAGGATTTGATCCGGTGGATGACGATTATGAGTCGGTGATCATGGAGGTGCTTCGCCATGAGAAGATTATTTTCGCTACACCGGTGTATTGGTATACGATGTCGGGAGTGATGAAGAACTTTATAGATCGCTGGTCGCAGAGCCTGCGGAGTTCTGACTATGACTTCAAGGCGAGCATGGCACAAAAGAAGGCTTATGTCATTGCGGTCGGAGGAGATGATCCCCGTATAAAGGCGATGCCGCTAATTCAGCAGATGAAATATTGCTTCGAATTTGTCGGGATGTCATTCGAATCTTACGTTATCGGCAAAGCTAGCCGCCCGGGCGATATATTGCAGGATACCCGTGCGCTCTCTGATGCGATGCTGCTTAATCGGGAACTTAGCTCCTAGAGTAACGCCCGCTCCGGTCTATAGACCCTTGGCCTGATCTTCAGGTTGAGGGTCTTTATGTTTATATTCCGCTGACATTGCAGGATTATACTAAGGACGTGGATAATACATATTTTATAATCTTAAAAAGCAGATATATCGAGGAGGAGTTACTTTGTCTGATTTGATAAATTTCGCGCATCGAGGAGCAGCCGGACACCGCCCGGAAAATACGATGGTTTCTTTCCAATATGCTTTGGAGCTGGGAGCTACAGGGATAGAGACGGATGTGCATATGACCCGGGACGGGCATTTGGTACTGATCCATGATGAAACGCTGCAACGGACAGCAGAATCTCCGGCATGGGTGAAGGACGTTACGCTGGAGGAGCTGCGCCAGCTGGAGGCAGGGTCTTGGTACGATGAAAAGTACAGAGGGGAGCGTATCCCAACGCTGGAAGAGTTACTTGAGCTTGTCCGTCATGCAGAAAGACGAGTAGTGCTGAATTTGGAATTGAAGAACGGCCTGATTCAATATCCGGAACTGGAGCGGAAAGTGATCGATGCCGTGAGAGCTTATAAATTGTCTGAACAGACGGTAATTTCAAGCTTCAATCATTATTCTCTGGCGGAATGCAAAGCCTTGGCGCCGGAGATTAGAACCGGCATTCTCTATTCGGAGGGGCTTTATGAGCCTTGGAATTATGCCAAGTCGATCGGGGCTGAGGCATTGCACGCCATTCAATATGCTGTACGTCCGGAATTTGTCGCTGCGGCAACTGCTCATGGCGTAGTATATCATCCCTTTACTGTCAATGAAATTCACGAGATGACCGCGCTGATTCAGGCAGGTGTGGCCGGGATTATCACCGACTACCCTGATCGTCTGGCCGGCCTGCTGTCAAATTAAAACGGGAGCGTGAAGCAATGAAAAAAACATGGCTGCTGGGCCTTGGCTTCTTCAGTATCAGCTTGACCTGGGCATTGTATAATGCCTTTGTACCGTTGTTTTTGGATAACTATCTGAAAAGTGCGGCATTAATCGGGTTCATGATGACCATTGACAATTATTTTGCCATGTTTTTGCAGCCATGGATTGGACATCGCAGTGATAAAATTCGTACGCGCTTCGGGCGCCGCATGCCTTTCCTTCTGATCGGCATGCCGCTAGGAGCGGTGTTTGCTTCCTTGATTCCGCTACATAACAGCTTTGTGACGCTGGTGTTGTTCATGGTGCTGATGAACCTATCCATGAGTCTGTTCCGAGCCCCTACCGTAGCTCTGATGCCGGATATTACCCCGGAGGCCAAGCGGACCCGGGCCAACGGGATCATCAACTTTATGGGCGGGATCGGTTCGGTGCTGGCCTTTGGCGTCGGCTCCAAGCTCTATGGAATCGGCTCGTACGTGCCCTTTTTATTTGCGGGAATCACGATGCTGGTCTGTATGGTCGTATTGAAGGCGGTAATCAAGGAGCCCATTGTCACGGGGCTTGCGGGGTCTTCCGAGAGCGAGGCTCGTCCGCCAGTGCGTATTCGTATTAAGGATCAATTGGACCGGACGACCTTGTTTATCCTTGGCGCTATATTTTGCTGGTTTGTGGCTTATCAGGGCGTGGAGGCTTTGTTTACGTTATATGGAACGAAGCATATGGGCATGACGGATGGGGATGCCTCGTTTTCGCTGACATATTTCTCGCTGGCCTTCCTGATCTTTGCGCTGCCAAGCGGATGGCTCGGGGCTAAATTCGGCAAGAAGAAGGTTATCATGACCGGTGTTGCCGGGTTATTCCTTGTATTTGCTTCGATCGTCTTTCTCGACTCTATCCTGATGCTGCGGGTCATGCTGATTGTCGGCGGTGTTTTCTGGGCTTGCATTAATATCAATTCCTATCCTTGGGTGATTTCAACCGGTACAGAGGAAAGTATCGGGACGCGGACCGGGATCTATTATTTTGTCTCTTCGCTGGCGGCAATTACCTCCCCGCCCCTGCTAGGTTGGGTGATTGATGTGTTCGGATATTCGGCGCTGTTTGTCAGTGCCTCAGCAGGGCTGTTGTTGGCCCTATGCTTCCTTCTGGGCGCCTCCTCCGGAGAGCGAAGAGCAGAGGATCGCAGCGCCGCATAAGAAATTTGTTTACTTTTAGTGTAAACTATTTAAAAAGTTTGCTCGGTGCGCTAAAATGGGACATATTATTTTTGAAGGAGGACAAAGAAGTGACCAAAGCCATCAGAGCAGGAATTGTGGGTTATGGAAATTTGGGACGAGGCGTGGAGAAGGCAATTCGGCAAAACCCGGATTTCGAGCTTCGCGCTATTTTTTCCCGGAGACATCCAAATGAGGTGGCAGCGTCACAGGGCGTTGTTCATATTTCGGAAGTAGAAAAGTATAAAGGTGAAATTGATGTGCTTATTCTGTGCGGCGGTTCCGCAACCGATCTGCCAGAGCAGGGGCCGGAGTTGGCCGCTCTGTTCAATACGGTGGACAGCTTTGATACGCATGCCAAGATTCCCGCGTATTTCGAGCAAGTGAACGCAGCTGCGCTTCAAGGCGGAAATGTCAGCGTCATTTCAACGGGATGGGACCCGGGCTTGTTCTCGCTTAATCGCCTTCTGGCGGAAGCGGTGCTTCCTGAAGGCAAGGAATATACGTTCTGGGGGAAAGGCGTTAGTCAAGGTCATTCCGATGCTATCCGCCGCGTAGCGGGAGTGAAGAACGGCGTGCAGTATACGATTCCCGTCGAAGCGGCAGTGGAACGTGTTCGCCGTGGCGAAAATCCGGAGTTAACCACCCGTGAGAAGCATTTGCGTGAATGTTATGTCGTAACGGAGGAAGGCGCAGATCGGGCGCAGATCGAGCGTCAGATCAAAGAGATGCCTAACTATTTTGCCGACTACGATACCACCGTTCACTTTATCAGTGAAGAAGAACTGAAGCGTGACCACTCGGCCATGCCGCATGGGGGGACCGTGCTGCGCAGCGGCGTAACCGGTGAGAACAATAAGCAAATTGTTGAGTTCGGTTTGAAGCTGGACAGCAATCCGGAGTTCACGGCGAGCGTGTTGGTAGCTTATGCGCGTGCCGCTCATCGCTTATCCCAGGAAGGACAAAAAGGAGCCAAAACGGTATTTGATATTCCGTTCGGTTTATTGTCACAATTTTCGCCTGAAGAGCTGCGTCAAAGATTGCTGTAAGGTGTAATAGAATAGGTGCAAAACATACAACTAAAGGATCTCCTGTCAATGGATTGGGAGGTCCTTTATTTAATTTTAAAATACATACGTAAGTGATTATTATCACAAGAACCCGTGATGAATATGACAAATTTACGAACTAAAGGGGTTGGGGAGGGGTTTGTGAACAATTATCAAAATCGCCGAAAACGGACTAATTCAACCGAATTTGCCCTTAAATCAAGAAATTATTGAATAAACAAAGAACGACAACGTTTTAAATAGTAAAAATATTACAGATATTCCTTTCTATATGAATTGTCATTAATTCGGGGCTTCCCTAACATAATCTTTGAGTGATGTTTGAACGTGGTTGGGATCCGTCCGACCATAACCCGTCTTATCATGACATGAGAAGTTTTACATTATGAAAGGGGAATCGTAATCCTATGAAGAGGAAGGGATTTCTGCTTGCGGTATTTTCGGCCCTGGTGGTTCTGCTGTCTGGCTGCAGTTCGCTGACTGTACTGAATCCCAAGGGACCGGTAGCCAAGACACAGTCGAATGTTATTATCTTTTCGATCATCGTAATGGCGCTTGTACTGCTAGTGGTGTATGTGTTGTACATTTATATGCTGACCAAATACAGAGCTTCCAAGGCAGCGCCTGACTATGAGCCGCCGCATGAAGAGGGCAGCAAATGGTTGGAAATTACTTGGATCGCGATCCCGGTTATTATCGTGGCTGTGCTGTCGGTTGTTACTGTTCGCAGTACGTATGCAGTTGAAACGGTACCGGCCGGGTATGAGGATCAAAAGCCATTAGTCATTTATGCGGCTTCATCTAACTGGAAGTGGCATTTCAGCTATCCGGAGGAAGGCATTGAGACGGTGAACTATGTGAATATCCCTGTAAACCGTCCAATCGAATTCAGACTTTATTCGTACGGACCGATTACGAGCTTCTGGGTGCCGCAGCTTGGCGGACAGAAGTACGCCATGAGTGACATGGTTACGAAGCTGAATCTGGTTGCCGAGCATCCGGGATCCTTTATGGGCAAGAACTCCAACTTCTCGGGTGAAGGCTTTGCCCATATGGAATTTGAGGTTTACGCTACCTCGGCTAAAGAATTTGAGGAATGGATTGACGAAGTAAAGACGACGGCTTCGGATTTGACAGAGGAAAAGTTCCAATCTCTGCTTGATGCTGACCATGTAGGCCGTGAGACCTTTACTTCCACACACCTGGAGTTCAGCCCAGCGCCTGAAGGCGAGCATGCAGGACATAATCATGGCGGCTCGGATGAGGAGAGCACGGAGATGGACCACTCGGAAATGGATCATTCAGAGATGGATCACTCCGAGATGGAACATTCGGAACACACCCATGAGTAGCACTTTGAAAAACAGACATTTACAGCAACTTATGAACGGAAGGGAGCATGCTTGACATGAAATGGGACGAATTTTTCGTCACCGGCGAGCCGATGATCTATGGCGCGATGGTGAGCATCGTCGTGGCAACACTGGCGATTCTGATCGGCCTGACCTATTTTAAAAAATGGGGCTACTTATGGCGTGAATGGCTGACGACCGTGGATCACAAGCGAATCGGGATTATGTACATCATCTCGGCGCTGCTGATGCTGTTCCGCGGAGGCGTAGACGGGCTCTTGATGCGCGGACAGCTGGCAAAACCGGAGAACGGATTGCTGGATGCCCAGCACTATAATGAGATTTTTACAACGCATGGCGTAGTCATGATTCTGTTTATGGCAATGCCATTTGTTATCGGATTAATGAACGTGGTTATTCCGCTCCAGATTGGAGCGCGCGACGTGGCGTTCCCTCGTCTGAATGCGGTCAGCTTCTGGCTGTTCTTCGCAGGGGCGATGCTTTTCAACATTTCCTTCGTTATCGGCGGTTCGCCGGACGCGGGTTGGACGGCTTATTTCCCGCTGGCGAGTATTGAGTTCAGCCCGACGGTAGGGAATAACTATTACTCGCTTTCACTGCAGATAGCGGGGATCGGGACGTTGATGACCGGGATCAACTTCATTGTCACGATTCTGAAAATGCGTGCCAAAGGCATGACATTGATGAAGATGCCGATGTTCACCTGGTCTGTCTTGATTACTTGTGTCATTATTCTGTTTGCCTTCCCGGTATTGACCGTGGCTTTGGCGCTGATGATGTTCGACCGCTTATTTGGCTCTCAGTTCTTCACGATGGCCAACGGCGGGATGGATATGCTCTGGGCCAACCTGTTCTGGGTCTGGGGGCATCCGGAAGTATATATTGTTATTCTTCCTGCGTTCGGGATTTATAGTGAAATTATCTCGACCTTCTCGCGCAAAAATCTGTACGGCTATAAATCGATGGTATGGAGTATGATCGTTATCTCGCTCCTGTCCTTCGTAGTATGGGCGCATCACTTCTATACGATGGGGCACGGCGCGATGGTCAACGGGGTCTTCTCGATCACGACGATGGCGATTGCGGTTCCTACTGGGGTGAAAATATTCAACTGGCTATTTACGATGCACAAAGGCAAGATCGAGTTTACGACGCCGATGCTGTATGCGCTCGCCTTTATCCCGATCTTTACGATCGGCGGCGTCACGGGCGTCATGCTGGCGATGGCCAGCGCCGACTATCAGTATCATAATACGATGTTCCTGGTTGCGCATTTCCACTATGTATTGATTCCGGGTACGGTGTTTGCCGTTATTGCCGGCTTCTACTACTGGTTCCCTAAGCTGTTCGGCTTCCGGCTTAATGAACGTCAGGGCAAGCTTGCCTTCTGGACCATCGCAATCAGCTTCAACGTAACCTTCCTGCCGTTGTTCTTCCTCGGTCTGAACGGGATGACGCGCCGGATGTACACTTATTCGGAGAGTACCGGCTATGGTCCGCTGAACTTGATTGCATCCATCGGTGCCGTGGGATTGGCTATCGGATTTATCATTCTGGTGTACAACATTTACTGGAGCTTCCGTTATGCGCCAAGAGATACTACAGGCGATCCTTGGAACGCACGGACATTGGAGTGGAGTACCCACAGCCCGGTTCCGGAGTATAACTTTGCGATTGAACCGACGGTTACAGGACTCGACCCATTCTGGGAAGCGAAAAAAGGCGGACATCAATTGTATCAAGGCAAGTTTGAAGAAATTCATATGCCGAATAACAGCGGTCAACCGGTTATCTTGGCTATATTGTTCTTCTTCTGGGGCTTCTTCATGGTATTCAGCTGGTGGACTCCGGCTATTATTTCCGGAATTGCTATTCTGATCATGCTTGCGGTTCGTTCCTTCGAACGCGATCATGGGCGTCATATTCCGGTTAAGGAAATTCAAGAGACCGAGTCAAGATTGCGGGGTGAACAAGTATGAAGCTAGATAATACACTGCCGCTGGAGTACCGTTCCGAGGAGAACAGCAATCGGATTCTTGGCTTCTGGCTGTTCCTTGGCGCTGAAATTGTTCTGTTTTCGACTTTGTTTGCGGTGTATTTTGCACTTTGGAACCGGACGGGGAACGGCCCGGGCGGTCATGAAATTTTCGAGATCGGGCCTGTATTGATTGAAACGTTCGTCCTGCTGACGAGCAGCTTCACGATTGGTCTGGTGATTAACAGTATGCGTCTGGGTTTGAAAAAGCCCGCGCTCATATTCTTTGGAATTACGCTTGTGCTTGGCTTGGTGTTCCTTGGTGTTGAAATCATGGAATTCGTTACCTATGTGCATGAGGGAGCAACTCTGCAGACGAGCGCATTCCTGTCCAGCTTGTTCGTACTCCTCGGTACGCACGGCGCCCACGTGACCTTGGGTCTGCTGTGGGGCGGCGGACTGTTGCTGCAGATCAAGAAGGAAGGTTTCACGCTCGATACTTCGAACAAGACCTTTATCTTCTCGCTGTACTGGCACTTCCTTGACGTCGTCTGGATCTTCATCTTCAGCTTCGTATACTTGAAAGGAATGATGTGACATGAGTGACATGAAAAAATTGTTCCCGATCCAGCACATTCTGGGCTATGTATTATCCCTGCTGCTGTCGGTTGTTGCCCTGTCCGTAGTCTTCCTGGATATGTCTGCGGCAGTAGGCCTGACGATCCTCATCATCAGCGCAGCGATTCAAATGGGCGTCCAGCTCTTCCTGTTCATGCATATCGGGGAGAACGGCTCTAAGACAGCACTCTACACGAACCTTGTCTATGCCTTGTTCGTGGGCTTGGTGACGGTGTTCGGAACGCTGTTCACGATGATCTGGGGCTACCAGTAATCCATCAGGAGAGCCTGGGGCTTGGAATGAACATAGTTAGCAATCTTGAATAGAGATAAATGATCAGGACCCTGAAGCATCCTTGTGATGCTCAGGGTCTTTACTATTTCGCGTTGAACTGAAGGAGTGAGGTAGAAGGGCATAAGTGCTTTCAAGCATTTGTTTCGCTACCGACATTACCGTAACGCAAGTTGTGAGGACTGTTTGCTTGAGCTGGAGTATACAAAGATCGAAGGTGCCTTGGCCGTAAGGTGAATGCTCGGTCCTGAACCTGTGTTTGGTGATATAAGGATTTGCTTAGATAGCAGGCATAGACGCCAAAAACCAAGGAGCTAAGCAGTCTGTTTTTGCTTAGCTCCTTGGCTTTTTATGAATATTACAATGTCTATATCATGCTAGTAGCATGACCCGAAAATGAAGGTTCCATGTCCTATCGTGAAATATAATAGGGGTTGAGAGCTTCCTCAGGCAAGACGGAGAAGCATTCTATATGAGTTAATTAAAAAACTACTTCAAAGGACATAAGTGTAAAGTGTTACGAAGAAACGATAGTGTTCGCCTTTGAGAGCAGATTTCTGCCTTATCCCAATTTAATTGAATCAGAGAAATCCGCGAACAACAGCGAACGTAAGAACACTTTACACGTTGCCCCTGGAAGTAATTATATTGATTCAGCTTATATAGCACGTTAAATACGATTCAGACAGGAGTGCAATGGATGCAGTTCACCAACCCCGTTATCCCTGGCTTTTATCCCGACCCCAGCATCTGCCGGGTCGGTGACGATTATTATTTGGTTACAAGCACGTTTGAATATTTTCCGGGCGTGCCTATTTTTCATAGCAAGGATCTGGTTCATTGGCGGCAGATCGGCCATTGTTTAACTACAGAAGAGCAACTGTCTCTTTCTGGAGCGGGGAATTCAAGCGGCATCTATGCGCCAACCCTTCGTTATAATAAGGGATGGTTCTATATGGTGACCACCAATGTGGGCGGAATCGGAAATTTCTACGTGAAGACCAGGAATCCGGAAGGTCCTTGGTCCAAGCCGATAACGGTTGCTCAGGATGGCATAGACCCCTCCCTGTTGTTTGACGACGATGGCCGCGTGTATTTTCAATCTGCGCATAACGGCGCTATTTACCAATGTGAAATCGAAATCGAGACCGGAAGGGTGCTGACCGGGAGCCGCCTGATCTGGAAGGGCTCAGGCGGAGCGCATCCTGAGGCCCCCCACATGTACAAAATCAAGGATTACTATTACTTGATGATCGCCGAGGGCGGGACGGAATACGGCCATATGGAGACCATTGCCAGAAGCACTGATCCGTACGGACCTTATGAATCCTGTCCCCATAATCCCATTCTTTCAAACCGGAGTATGGATATCTCAATACAAGCTACCGGCCATGCGGATCTGGTCCAAGCCCGGGATGGCAGTTGGTGGGCGGTATGTCTGGGAACAAGGCCTGTATCTTACCCATATCGTCACCATTTGGGCAGAGAGGTATTTCTTGCGGGCGTAACCTGGACGGAGGATGGATGGCCGCTCATCGGCAATCAGGGTCATATTCATCCCGTCATGGAAGCGCCTGAGCTCCCGGAGACCCGTTGGCCGGAGAAGCTGGTTAGAGATGACTTCGACCAATCCAGGCTGGGATGGGAATGGGCCTTTTTGCGGAATCCGAACCCGGGAAGCTGGTCGTTGGAGGAGCGCTCTGGATATCTGACCTTATATGGTCAACCAACAACGTTGAACGATTACGGTTCTCCGGCCTTTGTAGGGCGCCGGCTGAGTCACTTTTCCAGCCGCATACAAGCGGCGATAGAATTTGAGCCTTTGAACGAGGGGGAAGAGGCGGGGTTAACCATTTATATGAACGAAAAGTATCATTATGAGCTCGCTATAAGACGCGAAGGAGGCCGTAATGCTCTGGTGTTCCGGCGGACGGTCGGCTCGATGAGGGTAGAGGACATCCGTGATTGCCCCGAGGGGAGGGGCATACTTCAAATCCGTGCGCTTCCGGAGAGGTTCGAAGCCTCATTCCGTACGATGAATTCTCAGGTGCTTGACATGGGCTGGGGGGAGACGCATTTGCTGTCCACGGAAATCGCAGGCGGCTTTACAGGGGCCTTTATTGCGATGTATGCAACAAGTCCTTCAGAGCATGCGGCCCCGGCATATTTCGACTGGTTTGACTACGAGCCGGTGAATTAGTTCACCGGTTCTTTCGATAGGCTTGCGGTGATACGCCGTAAGCCTTTTTGAATTGGCGGGTAAGATAATTGCTGTCATTAAATCCGCAGGTATAAGAGATTTCCGTGACGGATAGGTGGGTCTGCTTCAGGAGCATACAGGCTCTTTCAAGACGAAGCCGTTGAAGGTAAGAGATCGGTGTGGTCTGATAATAGGCCTTAAAAATCCGGTTCAAATGCCGAATGGAAATATTCGATTTTGCAGCGATGTCTTCCAGCGTAACCGGTTCGAGGTAGTGATCTTCAATGTAGGAGACGGCATTCGCCAGATGCATCATAGCGCTGTCCAGATCCTTTTCACCATGGTCATAGTGTCTGGATAGGCACACGACGAGCTCCATAAAGCGCGAAGTAAGCATTGTTTGACGGCCGGGAAGCCGGGATTCGTATTCCTCGATCATGGCAGCAACCAAATGCGCTACATACTCCAGACTGGACATGCTCAAGCTCAATTTGCTTTTATACGTCGTAATGTTTCGATAGAACGGTTCCAGAATAAACAGCGCCTGAAAGCCGTTCACTGTCCGCAGATCCTGGGCGGCGGATTCAAGCAACTCCGGTTTATACATAATGTTGCAGATCTTGAAGTCTTGAGGCTCTTTATAGGCATGGGAGGTGCTGCCGTTAATGACAAACACATTGCCCTTCTTGATAAAAGCTTCTTCATTATTCACGATATGTGTGGCATGCCCGTTCAGGACAATGACCAGCTCGGAGAAATCCTCATGGTTATGGGTGTTGGTGTCTTCATCATGGCCTCCATATTGAATGAAGAAAGGGAAATCCTCATCCATCGTAAACCAGTTCAAGTAGACGTTCGTCATGACTTCAATGCCCCCTTAGCCTGCATACATGTCTATATCATGCTATTGGATGACTTGAAAATCAAGGTTCGGTCTTAATCGTTAGGCTAGAATAATAACTGTAAGCAAGACCACCATTCGCCGGCCATGATGGTTCGCTTCAATAAAAGTAAGCGCATTCAAACAAAATGAATCGGGAAATAGACAGGGGGAAGGATGATTAGATGCGAAGCTTGAACAAAAAAATTGGAGTTTTTGCACTGGCTGGCATGTTGCTCATGTCTGTAGGCTGCGGTAATTCAGGGAATAATACCGTAAATTCAAATTCTGGGAATCAAACCGGCGGAGATGAGAATAGTCCGATCTCATTTACCTTTTTTGGTGCTGATGCAAACCCGAGCTGGAATAACATGAAGGATGAAGTCGGCAAGGAAATCACCGCCAAAACCGGAGTCACTCTGAATGCGGAGTTTGATGTTGGCAGCGGCGGCGGCCAGGATAAAATTTCCCTGATGGCGGCCAGCGGCGATTATCCTGATCTTATTTTTGCAAAAGGTGAGCTTGGCAGGCTGGTAGACAGTGATGCGATCATCGATCTTACAGAACTGATCGAGGAGCATGCCCCTAATATCAAAAAGCTGATGAGCGAAAACATGAACCGCATGAAATACAGTATTGAGGATCAGGCAATCTACTCCATTCCGACCAATGTCGGCGTCGGACAGCAATATTTCGATGCCGTAAACGGCTTCCAGATTCAACATCGCGTGCTGAAGGAGCTTGGCTATCCGGAGGTCAAAACGATCGCTGACTTTGAGAACGTGCTTAGAGCCTATGTGGAGAAGTATCCGACCACGGACGGCCAACCGACGATTCCTCTCACGCTGAATGCGGATGGCTGGAAAATGATGATAACCGTAACCAATCAAGCCAATAATACTACGAATGGCATGAATGATGGCGAATATCATGTGGATCCCGAAACCTATGAAGCGGTGCTTCACTATAAACGACCGGTAGAACGGGAATATTTCCGCTGGTTGAATAAGCTGTATCATAACGGATTGCTGGATAAGGATTCCTTTGTCCAAAAAGAGGATCAATATAAAGCCAAAATCGCCAGCGGCCGTGTCCTGGGTCTGACCTCGGTGGATTGGGAATACGGTGAAGCGGAAAATGCACTGAAAGCCGCGGGCAAACACGAGTACACCTACGCGCACTTTCCGGTGACGCTGAGTGAAGAATACAAGGACCATGCGATGCAGTCTTTCGGGGTGGATGGCTACGGAATCAGTATTACAACCGCTTGCAAAGATCCGGTGCGTGCGATCAAGTTCATTGACTGGCTGGCGTCTGACGAAGGCCAGGTGCTGAGAAACTGGGGAATCGAAGGAAAGCACTATAACGTGGAAAATGGCGTTCGCGTCATTCCTGCCGATGTGCTCGATAAAAAAGTCAACGATTCCAGCACTTTTACCAAGGAGACTGGGATTGATTTGTATACCATCTTCGGACCGCGCTACGGGGATGGCGTGAAGGATGCTACAGGCAACTACTATACAACCAATTTCCCGGAGCAGATTATCGCCAGTTATTCGGAGGTTGAAAAAGAAACCCTCGCTGCTTATAACGCCACGACCTGGAAGGATCTGTTCCCGAGTGAGGAGGAGCTTCCGGTCAAGGAGTGGGGGGCCTTGTACAATATGCAGGTTCCGACGGATGGAGATTATCAGGTTATCTATCAGAAGGCACAGGATATTATCCAAAAAAGAATTCCGGCAGCCATCCTGGAAGCACCGGACAAGTTCGATCAGGTGTATGATGAATTCCTCGCCGAATTGGATAAGGTTGGAGCTAGGGAAATGGAAGAGCAATACACGGCGCTGGTAAAGGCGAGAGTTGAGCTTTTTACAGGCAAGGTTATCGATTAAATCTGGACAGCAGATACGTTCTCCGGCAACCCCTCGTCAAGGCGAAGGATTGCCGGATTTTTTATGCGTAACCTGCTCGTGCGTCGAAACAAGCTCTGAAAGAGGGGAGCTAAGTGCTCTTTACTCGCGCGAGTGTGATACATAGATTGAATGGGATGTGTGAAAAATAGAAAAGAAAGTTTCTTTACATACCCCCTGGGGGTATAGTATGATGTACTCAACGGCAGGAAGTTTGATTTGAACGGACTGTTGTTCCCTGGACAATAGGATGGGGAGGAGGAAGTGAATGATGGTGAATGAACAAGAGTTAAGCAAGCTATCTAATCATGGCGCTGCCGGACATCAGGATCAAGCTGCCAAGCCGGAAGCATGTTGTTCTCATGAGGCTGCTGAGCATGCTCATGCAAGGCACAGTCACCACTCCGATGCGGTGAAGAGCAATCTGATCAGCAGGTTGAATCGGGTTGAGGGACAGATTCGCGGAATTAAAGGGATGATCGAGAAGGATACTTATTGCGATGATGTGCTCAATCAGATTGCGGCTGTTCAATCGGCTTTAAATAGTGTGGGCAAGCTCCTTTTGGAGGGACACATGAAGAGTTGTGTGGTCGAACGCATTCAGGCGGGAGAGACAGAAGTAGTTGATGAACTGTTGTTAACCGTTCAGAAGTTGATGAAGTAGCAGGAAAAGGGTTAAAATTCTGGGCTGGATTCACGGTTTTAAAGAATGAATAATTTAAGTTCGAGTTCAAAAGTCAGGCTTTTGGCACCGGGAAGGTTGGGAGAATCCGAAGAAGACGGAACGGAGTGCAGGCAGAACCTGCATGAGTACCGGGCTTTTTAAAAATTCTTTATAAAACTATTAGGAGGATGAATAAGATGTCGAATGTAACCTTGAAGGTAGAGGGAATGTCCTGTAATCATTGCGTAAAGTCTGTGGAAGGCGCGGTAAAAGAGCTTGGAGCTGAAGCGAAGGTAGATCTGGCTGCAAAGAGTGTTACGGTAGCGTACGACGCCGATAAGGTTACGGTTGAAGCGATCAAAGGAGCTATTGAAGAGCAAGGCTATGACGTGGTAAGTGAATAGACAGAAAGAAATTTCTGTCGCCTTCTATATACCCCCTAGGGGTATGAAGTATCGAAAGGAAGTGTGGGTATGGAAACGGCAAAGACAAATCCTGTAGTCAGTGATCAAGCGGCAACCCTGCAAATTACAGGGATGACTTGCGCGGCCTGTGCCAACCGGATCGAGAAAGGCCTGAACCGGATGGATGGCGTGGAGGCCAATGTCAATTTTGCGCTGGAGACGGCTCAGGTTAAATATACATCCGGTCAAGTGTCGATGGATGACATCCTGAAGAAGGTGAGCCAGCTCGGATATCAGGCGGCTCTGAAGCAATCCGAGCAGGACGCGGATGAGGCGAGAAAGGCGGAGATCCGCAAGCAAAAGATTCGGCTGATCGTCTCGGCGGTACTGTCCTTTCCGCTCCTGTGGTCGATGGCCGGGCATTTCTCGTTCACCTCGTTTATCTGGACCCCCGAGCTGTTCATGAATCCGTGGTTCCAGCTCATTCTGGCCACACCGGTTCAGTTCCTTATCGGAGGAACCTTTTATATCGGAGCTTACAAGGCACTGCGCAACAAGAGCGCCAACATGGATGTGCTGGTTGCGTTGGGCACGTCGGCAGCGTATTTTTACAGTCTGTACCTCAGCATAAGCAGCCTGTCGCAGCCTCACGGGCATACCCCCCACCTGTATTATGAAACCAGCTCGGTGCTAATTACGTTAATCCTGCTGGGCAAATGGTTCGAGGTGCTGGCAAAGGGGCGGTCCTCCCAAGCGATCAAAACCTTGATGGGCTTGCAGGCGAAGACGGCGCTGGTGCTTAAGGACGGGGCAGAGATCAGCGTGCCGATTGAAGAGGTTGTACCCGGGGACGTAATTATTGTAAAGCCGGGTGAGAAGATCCCGGTCGATGGCGAGGTCGTCTTCGGCACGTCGGCGGTGGATGAATCGATGCTGACCGGGGAGAGCATTCCCGTAGAGAAGCGGGAGGGCGATGCTGTCATCGGCGCTACCGTCAACAAGAATGGCTCGCTCCGCATCCGGGCGACCAAGGTGGGCCGCGAGACCGCACTGGCCCAGATCATCCGCGTCGTAGAGGAAGCGCAGGGCTCCAAGGCGCCAATTCAGCGGGTGGCGGACGTCATCTCCGGCATCTTCGTGCCGATTGTCGTCGGGATCGCGTTGGTAACGTTCCTCGTCTGGTTCTTTATCGTTGAGCCGGGCAGCTTTGCGGGGGCGCTGGAAAAAGCAATCGCAGTGCTCGTCATTGCCTGCCCGTGCGCATTGGGTCTGGCGACGCCGACCTCGATCATGGCGGGTTCGGGCCGTGCGGCCGAATACGGCATCCTGTTCAAGGGCGGCGAGCACCTGGAAAGCGCTCAGGCGCTGGACACGATCGTGCTGGATAAGACCGGCACGATCACGCGCGGCCAGCCTGAGCTGGAGAGCGTCGTTCCCGCCGATGGCTGGAACGAGGCGGACCTGCTGCGCCTGGCCGGTGCGGCCGAGCGCAGCTCGGAGCATCCGCTCGCGGAAGCGGTGGTGGACGGGGCCCGTGCACGGGGCCACGAGCTGCCGGAGGCTTCCGCGTTCGAGGCGGTGCCGGGGCATGGCATCGCCGCCGTAGTGGAGGGCCGCCGCGTGCTGGCCGGAACGCGCCGCCTGATGGCGCGTGAGGGCGTGGACGCCGGCACGGCCCTGGACGGGATGACGGCCCTCGAAGAGGCCGGCAAGACCGTACTGCTCTTGGCCGTCGATGGGCAGTACGCCGGTATGCTGGCCGTGAGCGACCAGGTGAAGGACAGTTCGCGGCAGGCGGTAGCCCGCCTTAAGGAGCTTGGCCTTCGAGTGGTCATGATCACGGGTGATAATGAACGGACCGCCAAGTCGATTGCCGCCGAGGTCGGTATCGAAGAGGTGCTGGCCGAGGTGCTGCCGGAGGGCAAGGCGGACGAAGTGAAGCGCCTGCAGGAGCAGGGCCGCAAGGTCGCGATGGTCGGAGACGGCATCAACGATGCGCCTGCCCTCGCCATGGCCGATGTCGGTATTGCCATCGGTACAGGCACCGACGTGGCGATGGAGGCCGCAGATGTGACACTGATGCGGGGCGACCTGGAAGGCGTGCCGGATGCGATTCTGATGAGCAAGCGCACGATGCGCAACATCAAGCAGAATCTGTTCTGGGCGCTCGCCTATAATTCCATCGGCATACCTGTTGCTGCGGCGGGCTTCCTGGCCCCATGGCTGGCTGGAGCGGCTATGGCGCTCAGTTCGGTATCGGTGGTTCTCAACGCGCTTCGCTTGCAGAGAGTGAAGCTGTAGGCAGCGGTAATTAGAATATGGACCGACTAACACGCAAAGCCTTTCCCTTCCGGAATCATTCCGGTCTGGGAAAGGCTTTGATTTGGTCTAGCGACTCTTAACGACGATTCTCCCGAATGACCCCGTGCTCCTCCAGGGCCGCGATAAAATACCGCATAAGCCGTACTCCTTGATTCAAGCTGTCGGCGTCCGGCTTTTTACTCGTTTCCGTCAAGGTTAACAGCAGTCTGCGATCCTTTGTTTTCAGCGAGATATAGGCGTCCGGCTTGCTTTCCAGCACTTCCTGAAGCCCTTCGAACTTCAACAGCTGACGGAGCAGGCTAGGGTGAGTAGCCTTGGCGTGAAAGCTCTTCTGCATCGCAGAATTCGGCATAGAGGCGTCCTTCAGCTCCGAATGAAACGGAATGAAGATCAGCCGCTTGACCCTGCACAGATGAAACTGAAACTTTCTTCGAGGCTGGAAGGAATACTGGATACTTGTAACGAGATGGGAAGACTCGGAGCCGGAATCTTTTAAGGTAACATATAATGTTCCGCGCCCGTGTCCCAGTTCGATGCGTACATGCTGTCCGGTGTACTTCCAGTTTTTGAAGGAAGCGGGAACGAAGGAGCCGCCCCCGATCTGGGCAAATTGCTGCAGCACAGTCGTCGCCTTGGATACCCACCAAGGCTTATTAAGTTTCTTACTCGTCTTCGTCTGCATGATCCTTGACCTCCTTGCCGGGAGCGCGCTTCGGAGAAGGCAGCCGTCCCTCTTTTCTCAGAGCCTCCCGCAGCAAATATTCGATATGGCCGTTCACGCTTCGGAATTCATCCGCCGCCCAGCGCTCCAAAGCTTCGTACAACATCGGGTCAAGACGCAAAGGGAAGCTTTTTTTAGCTGGCATCGTCTGGATGTCCCTTAGTACAGCGAGCTGGTATTAATGACCGGCTGGGCGGAGCGGTCAGCCACGACGGCAACAAGCAGATTGTTGATCATAGCTGCTTTGCGCTCGTCATCCAGTTCGACGACATTATCGCTTTGCAGGCGCTCGATAGCCATTTGTACCATGGTTACGGCACCGTCGACAATTTTCTCGCGGGCGGCAATGATTGCCTCGGCCTGTTGGCGTTGCAGCATGGCGCTTGCGATCTCTGTCGAATAGGCCAGGTGGGTAAGACGGGATTCAATGACCTTTACGCCGGCAATTTCAAGCCGCTTTTGCAGCTCCTCGGTCAGCTCCAGTGCAATCTCTTCGGTGTTGGCCCGCAAGGAGAAGCCCGTGCCGTCCGGTTGATCGTAAGCGTATTTGCTGGCTACATGACGCAGGGCCGTCTCGCTTTGAATCTCAACAAAGGTTTCGTATTCATCTACCTCGAACAGGGCGGCTGCCGAGTCCACGACGGAGAAGACAACGACCGTTGCGATCTCGATCGGATTTCCGTTTACATCATTCACCTTCAGCTTGGCGCTGTTGAAGTTGCGAACGCGGAGCGATACCGCTTTGCGTGTGGAAAATGGAACCGACAGATAGAAGCCGCTCTTGCGGATGACCCCCAGATATCGGCCGAAGAAGGTCAGGACGTGGGACTGGTTCGGCTGTACAACGGTAAGTCCGGTTAGCAGAATAAGCGCAATCGCACATGCGATAATTCCGACAATCAGCGGGAGTGTGGATTGAAGGGAGATCAGATAGCCCCCTGCGCTGCCGATAAGAACGATAAACAGCAGGCCCGCGAACCCGTTCAAATAGGACAACTCTTTTTCTCTTAACATAACGAGCACTCCTTATAGTAGGATATTGATTTGATATTTAAATGATATCACTTTTGTATATTACTGTAAATAGGTAACTTCGGAATAGAGACAAACATGTGTTCTGTGTTATGATAATTAAGCGACTAAACAGGAAAGGCAGGATCAGATAGATGAATATAGCGGTATATTGCGGAGCAAGTTTAGGCAACTCGCCTGTTTATCAGGAGGCGGCGGTTGAGATCGGGGAATGGATCGCCCGTCAGGGACATGTATTGGTTTATGGCGGAGGAAGAGCAGGGTTAATGGGGATATTGGCGGATACCGTCTTGAGTCATGGCGGGGAGGTTATTGGAATTATTCCGGGCTTCCTTCGCGACCGTGAGCTGGCCCATCCTCATCTGACAGAGCTGATCGTGGTAGATTCCATGCCGGAGCGAAAGAAATATATGATGGATTTAAGCAAGGCGTATCTGGCCTTGCCCGGCGGTCCCGGCACGCTGGAGGAGATTACGGAATGCGTCTCTTGGGCGAGAATCGGACAGAATGAAAACCCTTGTATTTTTTATAATAAAAACGGGTACTACGATCATGTGGATTCCTTTTACGGCAAAATGGTGGATGAAGGCTTCTTGAGCACGGAAGACCGGAGTAAAATCCTGTTTTCGGATTCGATCGGGCAAATCGAGGCTTTTATTGAAAGCTACATACCGCCGGGCATCCGGCAATATCAAGTGTAATAGGAAAGACATTCAACGCGGCACACCCTATACATTAGTTCATTGAAGGGAGCAGAATCCGATATGAATGATACAATCTCATTATTGATGAATCATCGCTCGATCCGGAAGTATTCGGATGCACCGGTGACGAAGGAACAGGTAGAGACGGTTGTGGCCGCAGGGCAGATGGCCTCCAGCTCCAGTCATGTGCAGGCGTATACGGTGATTGCAGTTACGGACCCTGAGCAAAAGGATAAGCTGAAGGAGCTGTGCGGACGGCAGACTTACATCGGAGAGTGTCCGGTATTTCTGGTCTGGTGCGGCGATCTGTCACGGTTGAAGCGCGCCGCGGAGCGTCATCTTCCCGAGAAGCAAAGCTATGAGGAGACGACTGAAAACTTCATTGTGGCGACCGTCGATGCTGCGCTTGCCGCACAGAATGCGGCTGTAGCTGCGGAATCAATGGGACTTGGCATTGTCTATATTGGCGGCATCCGGAACCATAGTCGGGAGGTGTCCGAGCTGCTCGGGCTGCCAGAGCTGGCCTATCCGGTATTCGGCATGTGTCTCGGCTACCCGGATCAGAATCCCGGACAGCGGCCGCGGCTGCCGCAGGAAGCGGTGCTCCATTGGGAGCAGTACTGTTCGCAGCAAGTGGAGGCCGCTGTGGAGCGGTATGATGAGGTCATGGCGGAGTACCTGCGGGAGAGAACCGGCGGAGCGAAGGATACGCCGTGGTCGGTCTTAATGGCGGAGAAGCTCGCTCATCCTTCCCGGACACATATGAAGCATTATTTGCAGGATAAGGGATTCCTTAAGGATTAGGCATCATGCCTGTAGACGGGGACGGAAGAGCAGGTAGACGGCAGTAAAGCAAGTGCCCATCGTCATGAGGAGTATGCCGCCAGCCAGTCCAAGCATTCTCGGGGCAAGGACTTCCAGCAGAAATCCGCTCAAGAACATGGAGATTCCCATGATCGTGTTTTGCATGGAACCGAGTATGCCCATGAATCTTCCTCTTAGGTACTCGGGTACGGTATTCATCAGAAGGGTCTGGTTGCAGGCTCCTCCGATACTGGAGATGGCAGCTGTCAGTACCATAAGTCCGGCGGCAATCAGCATAGAACCGCTCTGGCTGACGAGGATATGGCATATTCCTTCGGCGAGCAGTGTGAGGATTGCGGCGATCCGAAGCCGACCGACGAATCTTCCGGTCAAGCTTGAACCGGCGATAAGCCCGATGCCTAGCGCTCCGTACATTAGCCCGATTCCGAAATCGCCAGCATGGAACACTTCTGTGGCATATATGCTGAGCAAAATATTAAAGATCCCGTCACCGATCGGCCATACCGCATAAATAAAGAGCATGAGTCGCAGGTAGGGAGAGGCGGCAAGCAATGACTTGAATTCAGCCCATCCTTGTCTGCGTGCTATCGGCTCTGATTGTGAATGATTCAGGGAGCCTGATTGCGGCTGCTTATGCTCGTCATGCTGCGCAGTCTTGGATAGCTGAGGCAGCTTCGCCAGCAGCAGTGCGGATATCAGGAAAGATACGGCATTGCACAGGAATGAGGCCCCCGAACCGAACCAGACCGCCACGGCACCCCCGGTTACTGAACCGAAAATCAAAATAAAGCCGGTCATTACCTCTTCCAGGCTGTTGATTTTCAGGAGATGCTCCTTTCTTACCAGAAGCGGGATTGCTGACATCCGGGCTGGGACATAGAGCGCTTCTCCGGCAGACAGCAGAAACATGGATAACCAGATGATCCAGATGTCACCAACGTCCTTAACAAATAACGGAAGCAGGGCAAAGACTGTCCTGATGAGGTCTGTTGCAACCATTAATTGCTTCTTGGGGAAACGGTCTGCTAACCAGCCGCCAATCGGTGCAAAGATCAGATAAGGAACAAGCCGAAGTGCAAACGCGATTCCTACGGCAAGCCCAGAGCCGGTTAATGACAGTAGTAGCCCCAGCACAGCCACCTGGCTAAAGCGATCACCAATTCCGTTCACGATTCCAGCCCCGAATAATCTTGCATAATCTCTCTCTTGGTGAAGTAGTCCTTTTCGAATAAGCATAATAACTCCTTTTACACAAGTATCTTTAATTGAGTGTCTAATTTGATGGATATCTAATCGTTGTATTAAAAAAATAGGGAGGCCGTTAAGGCTTCTCCCAGATTTCCCGAGGGTTCAACTCATAAATTCCATTCTCCCGGTACATGTATTGATGCATAATAAATTCGCGCCGAATCGTCGCATAGTCCTCGTGATACTGCTTGATGTACTCATTAATCTCTTTCTCTGCATACTTCGTGTTGGGCTTCAAGCCCTCGACCAGATGCTCGAGCACGATCCGCTTCTTCTTCTGCTGTGCCGGCAAATGCTTGAGCCTGCCTTCCTTGGTAAAGAAATTCTTGATGACCGTCTGTTTCTGCAGGGCCAGGTCTCCGGCGGGCTCCCGGGAAGATGAGTCCGACCCGCCGCCCCCGATGCTCAGTATCGCTTCCGCTTGTTGATTCAGGCTCTTCTCATTCAGATAGAAATAAATCGTATTCTTCTCTCTGCGTTCGTATATGAGGTCCGCCTCCCTTAATTTAGTCATATGATGAGTAATCGTTGGAGGGGATACCCCCAGCTTTCCGGCCAGTGCCTGGCCGTGAAGGGGACCGCTTCTTAGCAGAGCAACTATGCGTACACGGGTAATATCGCCGATCGTCTTATGGAACTGAACAATACGATCAATCTGCATTCTGATCCCTCCTTAAACAAATTAAACAATTATCTAATTAGAATATAATTTAACTTACCATGATCGGATTTGCAAGTCAATCGACAAGGTTGTAGGTAGTATTATATGCAACTAAAGGCCTGTTTTTGGCGAAAAGTTAATATTTTAAGAGATTATTGTCGCTTAATTCCTATGCATTTCAAAACTTTTGACCTATAATGTAAAAGTGTTCCAATAGTAGAACAGCAAAATATAAAGACTTGTGAATCAGGTTTTAGGAGGCAGGCTGTTGGTTGCTTCAAGTATCAACGTGGATAATTTGGGATGGGAGCGGGGTCCGGAAGCGACAATATGGATTAAGAAGCTGAGAGATAAGCATCCTGATATCTATCACCATTCGTCGCGTCTGGCCATGCTGGCCGAGAAGATAGCTGTTCCGCTGGAACTGAGCGAAGAGGCCGCAGGCCAGTTGACCCGCGGGTGCTTCCTGCATGATATCGGTAAGACGGCCATCTCTCGGGAATTGATTATGCAGAGGGATAACTTCGATGAGGAGCAATGGAAGATCATACGCAGTCATCCGGAGATCGGCGCGAAGATGCTGGAGAGCGATCCCGGCTTTGGCCCGGAGATCATCTCGATTGTAAGGCATCATCATGAGCGGTGGGATGGAAAAGGATATCCTGACGGGCTTGCAGGCACGAATATCCCGCTTGGCGCTCGGGTCTGCGCGGTGCTCGATGCTTTTGATTCCATGACATCCAACAAAATATACCGGAGAAGAATCAGTCTGAGCGAGGCGAGACTTGAGTTGATTCGTAATGCAAACGCTCAGTTTGACCCGGATATCGTGCATGCAATGATGGAAATATCGGAACAGACGCTGAGTATATATTCTTTATAATCAATAAATAAAGCCAATCCGAGCGGGAAATACCGCTCAGATTGGCTTTTTGTGTTGTTGTTCAACCATACGATCACTGACCTCGCGCTTGAGTCTGAGAAATTCAGGGTCATTGGCAATATCCTTGCGGCGGGGCCGTTCAAAGGGGACATCGACCTTATGGATGATGGAAGCGGGCCGATTGGAAAATAGATAGACCGTATCCGATAGCAAGAGGGCTTCCTCAATGCTGTGTGTGATGAGTAAGACCGAACGGCGTTGTTCCTCCCACAGCTCCAGTAGCCATTCTTGCATTTCATGGCGGGTCAATTCATCCAGCGAGCTGAAGGGCTCATCCAGACAAAGCAGCTCCTGTGGAGCGATCAGACCGCGCAGGAAGGAGGCTCGCTGCTGCATTCCTCCGGACAGCATATGAGGATAAGCTTTCTCGAATCCTTTTAATCCGGCCTTCGCTATCCAGTTCTCCGCTTCGGCTCGAACATTCTGGTCGACACCTCCGGAGATTTCTCTTGCCAGCAAAATGTTATCACGGGTTGTCCGCCAGGGAAACAATGCCGGCCTTTGCGGAACATAGCTGATGTAGCCCCGCTCTCCAGTCACATCCTGTCCATTGATCCGTACACGGCCCTGTTCCGGTCGAAGCAGGCCGCCTATTACATGAAAGAGCGTGCTTTTTCCACTGCCGGAGGGTCCGACAATGGAGATAAACTGACCGGAGGGCACAGTGAGGGAGATATCATTCAATACGGGCAGGCGCTGTGAACCATCGGCGAACGCAAGGCTGATGTTCTGAAGCTCAAGCGCAGGGGCCGGAAGATTCGGCTGCTGAGATTGAATCATGTTCATTGTATTCCCCTCATTTCTGTGTATCCTCTGTTGGATTGTAGCGGATCAGCCATTTCTCAAGCATAGCGACCATAGCGAACATGGCAAGACTGACGATGACAATCACTGCGATGGCGACGAAAGTACGATCTGTCCGAAACGATGCTTTTTGCAGCATCATATAATATCCGATTCCTTTGTCCGCCCCGATCCACTCGGCAATAATGGCCCCCATAACGCTGTAGGTTGCTGCGATCTTTAATCCGGAGAATATCGACGGCAGCGCATGGGGAACCTCCAGCTTGGTGAAGACAGCCCGTCTGGATGCCCCGGACATTCGCATATAGTCAAGCATAACCCGGTCCGTGCGCGTCAGTCCGTCCATGGCGGCTACGGCGACAGGGAAGAAGCAGACGAGTGTAATAACGATAATCTTCGGCAGCAACCCGAACCCGAACCAGATCATCAGAAGCGGTGCGAGCGCAATCGTAGGCACGTTTTGGCTCAGGATGATGAGCGGGTATAAGGCGGATTTTAGAAATGGAATATAGTGCAGCAGAAAGGATACCAAAAGCCCGACAACACTCCCGATAACAAAACCAAGCAGCATCAGGCGAAGTGTTGCGAAGGTATGGACCCAGAGGCCGGCGGCTTCGGATACGGCCTGATCGGCAATGGTTGAAGGGCTGGGCAAAACCCACTGTTCAATATTAAATAGGGAGGTGGATACTTGCCATACCAGTATAAACAGGATGACCGCCGCAAGCGGCGGCCAAATCCTGTTCCAGAGACGGCGGGAATTCATGGACGGTATTTCTCGACCAGCTTATCCATGCTGACGCCCTTCTCAGGATTGTATACGATTTTAACCTGCGAAATGATGCTGTTGCTTCCGGATTCAGCGACCGCCACATTCATCTTTTTCACGATTTCCAGCAGCTCATCCAGGTCTCCTTCCATCGTTGTCTCCAAGGCATTGACCTGATATTTGACCCCGGAGCTCTGGATAACCTCGATGGCACGGTCTACATAAGGGATGGAGTCCTCGCCGTTAGGTGTCTTCGGAATAATCTGAATACTGAGCAATGTGTTTGACATAGTGGAACATCCTCTCTTGAATTAGATTAAGTGATCTATATAAGTTAAATACAGAGGAATTTACGATAGGGGCAACGTATGAAGTATCCTTATGATCACTGTTGTTCGCGGATTTTTCTGACTGCACTAAGCCATCTCTAAGGTAGAAATCCCACTCACAAAGGCGACCGCTTACGAGCGTATGCTCTCGATGTAGCTTTCTTACAGAAAGCTTTCACTACAGAACACTTCATACTTATGCCCTTTTACGTAACTTCTAAGTTCAACTTATATAACTTCTGCTAAATTCAGTTCGTCTCAGGTAAAAAGTCGTTCGTAAAGGCGCTGTCGATATCCAGCTCTTTCTCGATCAGTCCGCGCTCGTACATCCAGTCGGAATAGTTCTTCCAGACTTCCGGCTTTTGTTCTCCCCAACGTGCTGCATCATCCTGGTACTTCGGACTCAGCCATTTCTGGCTGGCATGAACGAGCTCCTTGTCCAGCTCGGGTACAGCCTTTAGCAGCAGATCTGCAGATTCCTCCGGATGCTCGGCTGCATACTGATAACCCTTGGAGGTAGCACGCATGAATGCCCGCACCAGGTCCGGATCATTTGCAATGGTCTTCTCATTGGTGACGATTACCGGCGTATAGTAGTCCAGTTGGTCCGAATAATCTTTAATATATTGCATGTCCAGCGGTTCTCCGCGCAGCTCGGCCTCAATTCCGGTCCACGCATAGAAGATCCACGCAAAATCAATATCCCGCTTCACGGCTGTGAAATAGTCTGCCTCACCAATATTGACAAGCTTGACTTTGGATATGTCGCCGCCGTCCACATCCATAATGGACTTCATAATCGCTTCCTCTACAGGGGATCCCCAGCCGCCGTAAGTTTTACCTTCGTAATCCTTAGGCGATTGGATTACGCGGTCTACCGGAGCCGCGAAGCCTGATGTGTTATGCTGGATAACCGCCGCAATCGAGACGAGCGGGACTCCTTGCAAACGGCTTTGGGTCACGTTCTCCTGCACGCTTACGCCGAAGGGAACTTCATCGGAAGCAACCATGGCATCTGCGCCGCCTGAGCCCGGGAGCGCGATCTCTACGTTCAATCCTTCCGCTTCGTAATACCCCAGTTCTCTGGCGGCATAAAGTCCGGTGTGATTCGTGTTGGGACTCCAGTCCAACACAACGGTTACGTCCTTCAGGGCTGCCTGCCCTTTTGTTCCTTCAGAGCTGCCCTGATTTCCGCAGCCTGCAAGCATGGCTGCAAGCAAGACGGCCATAGCGAGCGGGAACAGCGTTTTTTTCTTCACAGAAATCCACTCCTTCTAGTGCATGAATTTCCGCAGCGATAGGTTTACGTTCTCCTGAACCGTGAAGAAAATGCGATAGAGTTCCTTGCACGGCGTATTGGGATAAAAAAAGCGCCCCGAATGCGGGACGCGTAGGTTCATGGCAAAATATACGAGCCATGCTCTGTCATTCTTCCTACGCTGGCATTACCCAGATCAGGTTAAAGGGTCAGTATCTTGATGGGATACAATCTCAGCCGGCCTTATTCCAGCTCCCCCGAACTATGTAACTGCGGATACACTAGTCATTATAGACACGTAACTCCGGTCTGTCCAGCAGGCAGACTGAAAATTCCTTGGGTATCCTTGCTTAATCATTTGCTTTTTAATTTCCAGCAGAGTATAATTAATACATCTGGAAATTTAAAGAAGTGATATTCGCATGTTGAAAAGAGTGTCAATTTTTTTGAATGAACTTTTTTCAATGTGTGAATTTTTTTTACGAAAAAAGGAACATGTTAATCTGTATTGAGGAGGAAACAACATGGAAACTGGAACAGTAAAATGGTTCAATGCCGAAAAAGGCTTCGGATTTATCGAAGTTGAAGGCGGCAAGGATGTTTTCGTTCATTACAGCGCAATTACCGGCGATGGCTTTAAATCGCTGGACGAAGGCGCACGTGTTCAATTTAATGTGGTTCAAGGCAATCGCGGGCCGCAAGCCGAGAATGTCGTAAAACTGTAATGCAGAACCGGCTGCCCTTAACGCTCTGCGTTGAGGGCGGCTTTTGTATTCTTTTTCGGCACTCTGGCAATAGATAACATTCTAGGAGGTAATCATGAACTACCGTAAAAAAACGATTGAAGAGATTCCTGAGGAGAACACCGCGGTTTGGTCTTGCATAAGCGATGATTGCAACGGATGGATGAGGGATAACTTTGCGTTTGATTATAATCCGGTATGTCCGCTGTGTTCCTCTGAAATGGTAAAGGGAACCAAGCTCTTGCCTCAGCTGATTAACTCTAGTTCTCTGAAATCCGAAAGTTAATCCCAGATTAACACTGATTCTGCAACAACAAACAAGCTGCTTCCCGGTAATGGCCGGAAGGCAGCTTGTTTTCATTAAGAGCAGGGGATTGCATCCCCGGATGAAATGAAATATCTTGGAACTAATGCTGAATCGCCTTGAATTTCTTGTACATAAATAATCTCCAGCGGAGAATCATTCCGAAGGCAAGGATGAAAAAGACGGAGCCCGTCTGGAGCACGGAAATGTATTGCTCTACAACTTCATGCAGAGCAAGGCGGACAGCTAACAGTCCGATCAGAATATAGGCGAAGCCAGGCGAACGCTTGGCATACACTTCTCCCTCGACCGTCTCGAAATGGGTGGTACGAACCAAGGGGTAGGAGAACAGGAACCATCCGGCAGCAAACGCAACAATCACCCAGATCCATGGGATTTGCATTTGCGGCTCAATAAACATTAGGAAGCCTGTAGCCATTCCCAGCGGGGGAATGATAATCTTCTTGATCGTCACAGGACGACGGCTCGCCTTAAGCCGGACGATAAGGACGGATATAGCCATCAATGCGGCTCCAATTGTAAAAAACAGCTGGAAATACGGCGAATTTAATAGTTGGCTCATTTAACAGATCCCTTTCTTGACAGCAGATCATTAAGTGATACTTTGTGCTCAAAAGATGATTTTATGAACAACCTCTTTAAGCTAGAACATTATAACATATTCTGCAGCTTCTGTTTCAATCGACCTGAAGGGAGGGGAAAACAAGGTGAACAGTGAATTTACGATCGCGGTCCACTGCCTGCTCTATCTGTCTCACTTAAAATGTAAGCAGGCTAACAGCGAGCAGATTGCAGCCAGCGTGTCCACCCACCCTGCCCGGGTCAGAAAGGTGCTTGCGGTATTACGCAAAGAGCACTATGTTACTACTAAAGAGGGGGCAGGGGGAGGCTACCAACTGAACCTTCCGCTCCAAGAAATAACGCTCGGTGATTTGTACCGGATATTTGCCCGGGGTGCGCTGCGTTCTGGTTGGTGCTCGGGGAGCGAAGATTCAGCCTGCCGGATTTCCTCGAAGATCCAACCTGCCATGGAAGTAATTCTGATTGGCGGAGAAGAGCGGCTGGAGTCGTACTTTTCCGGAATTCGATTGTCCGAGGTACAACGTCTGATCGACGGCAAAGAACCTTTATTCCAGGGAGGAATTGCAATGAATAACATAAACCGTGATGATAAGCTCTTGTTCTACGTAGGATCTTATGCAGAGGAGAGCAGCGATGGCATTCATCTCTGCGAACTGGATAACAACACGGGAGAGCTTCAAGTGCTGCATGGCACTTCAGGTATTAAGAACCCTTCGTTCCTGGTAGTCAATCAGGATCATACCCGGCTCTATGCTGTCAGCGAGCAAAGCGAGGGGGCGGTGTTCAGTTATGAGATTGATCAAGGGAACGGCACACTGACCCAATTGGCTCAGATTTCGACAGAAGGCGCGGATCCATGCCATTTATCGTTGGATGGAATAGGCAGCTTATATGCGGCCAATTACTCCAGCGGCCATGTGAATCGTTATGTGCTGGATGAGCGGGGAGCCGCTGCTGAGCCCGCAGCCATAGTCCAGCATATGGGCCAGGGATTCCGCGAGGACCGGCAGGAGGCAGCTCATGCCCATAGCATCGTTTCTGATGCAGAAGGGCGCTATGCTTATGTATGCGATCTGGGGCTGGATCAGATTATCTATTATGATCTGCAAGAAGGAAAGCTGACTACGGCAGGAGAAGTAGAGCTTCCGCCGGGCGCTGGGCCCCGCCATTTCCTTATCCATCCGAACGAAAGGCATGCCTATGCGATCAATGAGCTGAACAGTACGATTACAGTCTTTGCTTATAACCGGATTCAAGGGCATTTGGAGATTCTTCAGCATGTTCCAACCGTACCGGGGGATTTCGGGGGAGAGAATTACCCGGCTGATCTCCATCTGTCTCCGGACGGCCGATACGTATACGGCTCCAATCGGGGGCATGACAGCATCGTCAAGCTTACGGTGAATTTGGAGACGGGAATGCTGGATGCGCCGGAGTGGACCTGCGGGAAAATAAACTGGCCGCGCAATTTTGCCGTGCTTGAACGCTTTGTGCTGATCGCGAACCAGAATGGAGACGATATTGCCGTATTTCGCAGGGACCCGGCCACTGGAGAACTGACTGCGACAGAGCATAGGCTGGCTTTGAAGCAGCCGGTATGTATAGAACTTTTATGAGTATGAGATAGTTCTCTTCAGGTTCTCACAACTTGCTGAAAGCCGACTTTTTGAACCTGCACTCTAAACATAAGGAATCACTTGGGACGCCGTGAGGCGTTCTTTTTTTGTAAAAAAAGGTTTGACAACCCATGCCCCGCCATATAGAATAGCACCA
This sequence comes from Paenibacillus brevis, assembly GCF_018919145.1. GTDB lineage: Bacteria > Bacillota > Bacilli > Paenibacillales > Paenibacillaceae > Fontibacillus > Fontibacillus brevis. Next base: position 95,658 of record NZ_JAHLQJ010000001.1, on the reverse strand, counting down.
TAACAAACTAAACAGGTAGGAATAATCAAGTTGTTCTGGCCGTACGCACGGAGGAACGCTCTGCTTGCCTTGGCAGACACGGGTAGCGGCTCGGTCTGACCGGTCAGGAGGCAGCGCGTTACTCCGTTTGCTGTATTGGCAAAACCTGTCAAACCAGGAAGACTTGCTAAGAGAAATGAAAATTCGGGAAGAGGATGAGGAGTGATACGATGAAAAAGGGGATCAAAAAGGGAGTTCTGCTGGGAATAGTTGTAGCAATGACGGCGGTGCTCGCCGCCTGCGGATCAGATTCGGATGCGAAGAGCGCAAGCGGAGATTCCGGCGGTGAAAGCAAGGGAAGCGTAGAACTTTTGAATGTATCCTACGACCCGACTAGAGAATTATACGAGCAATATAACAAGGCATTTGCTGCTTATTGGGAAAAGGAAAAGGGGCAAAAGGTAACGATCAAGCAATCGCATGGCGGCTCCGGCAAGCAAAGCCGGGCGGTGATTGATGGACTTGAGGCGGACGTCGTAACCCTGGCATTGGGCTACGATATTGACGCGATTCAAGAAACCGGATTGATCGATGAGGGCTGGCAGAGTGAGTATGAGCTTAACAGTTCGCCTTATACCTCCACGATCGTATTTCTGGTTCGCAAGGGGAACCCGAAGGATATCCAGGATTGGGATGACTTGATTAAGGACGGGGTCGAGGTAATCACCCCAAATCCTCAAACTTCAGGCGGAGCACGCTGGAATTATCTCGCTGCTTGGGGTTACGCGCTGCATAACAACAATAATGACGAAGCTAAGGCACAGGAGTTTGTGAAGGAATTGTTCGAGCATGTGCCGGTGCTTGACAGCGGCGCCCGCGGAGCTACTACCACTTTCGTGGAACGAGGTCTCGGCGATGTGCTCCTGGCTTGGGAGAATGAAGCTTGGCTGTCGGTGAAGGAGCTTGGTCCGGACAAATTTGATATCGTCTATCCATCGGAGAGTATTCTGGCGGAGCCGCCGGTTGCCATCGTGGATAAGAACGCGAATAAACGGGGAACCGCCGAGGTTGCTGCTGCCTATCTGGAGTACTTGTATTCAGAGGAAGGCCAGACCATTGCAGCCGAGAATTATTACCGTCCGACATTGGATAGTGTAAAGGAAAAGTTCGCGGACCAGTTCCCGGAGATCAAACTGTTTACCATTGACGAGGTATTTGGAGGATGGGCCGAGGCTCAGCCGAAGCACTTCAATGATGGAGGCATATTCAACCAGATTTATGCTCCTAAATAATCTTGACCATTACCGACCGCACGAAGCGGAGGGGCATTCACGGACCGGAAGGAAGCCGTAGCGAAGCCCGAGGAAAGGATGAACAATGATGCAAACTGGCGTTTCCAAACGCGGGGTGCTCCCGGGTTTCGGGCTGACAATGGGTTATAGCGTGGTATATCTTAGCCTCGTTGTATTAATCCCGTTATCTGCTCTGCTGCTTAATTCGACCGGGTTGACCTGGGAGAAATTCTGGAGTGTTGCTACGGATCCGCGAGTGCTCGCTTCGTATAAAGTCAGCTTTATGACCGCAGCGGCGGCAGGCTTGATCGATACGCTGCTCGGTCTGCTGCTGGCCTGGGTGCTGGTCAGATACGATTTTCCCGGAAAAAGATGGTTTGATGCGATCATCGACCTGCCGTTTGCGCTTCCTACGGCAGTTGCAGGCGTCTCGCTGACCGCCATCTATTCCCAGAACGGCTGGATCGGTTCCTGGTTCGAGCCGCTGGGGATCCGGCTTGCATTCTCCCCGATTGGAATTACGCTTGCCTTGATGTTTATAGGCATTCCTTTTGTCGTCAGAACGGTTCAGCCGGTGCTGCAGGATTTGGATGCAGAGGTGGAAGAGGCGGCTGCTACACTTGGCGCCAGCCGTTTCCGCACCTTCTGGAGAGTGGTCTTTCCAGAACTGCTCCCTCCGCTGTTAACGGGCTTCGCACTGGCCTTCTCGCGGGGAATCGGCGAGTACGGCTCTGTGGTCTTTATCTCCGGCAATATGCCGATGAAGACCGAGATTGCTCCGCTGCTGATTATGTCGAAGCTGGAGCAGTTTGACTACGCGGGAGCCACTGCGGTAGCCATTATCCTGCTGACGATTTCGTTCGTGCTGCTTCTGCTGATCAATTCGCTTCAGCGCTGGGTTCGCAAGACCGCACGCTAAGGATGAATTGGAGAAGACTCGCGACCTGACACTAAGGAAATTCGGAGAGGAGTTATGCAAATGGCCGGTTCTGTACCTATGAATACAGCTAAAGCCTCAGTTTCAAGGAATCAGACTACCCGTTCTACCGGAGCCGTGAAATGGATTCTGATCGGCACGGCTTTGCTGGTGCTGTTATGGCTGATCGTATTGCCGCTGGCAGTGGTGATTACGGAAGCGCTAAAGAAAGGATGGGGCGTGTATGTGGAGGCAATCCGTGATCCGGATGCCTTATCCGCACTCCGGCTTACATTGCTGGTTGCCCTTATAACGGTACCGTTAAATACCATCTTCGGCGTGGCTGCTGCTTGGGCGATAACCAAGTTCCGCTTTCGGGGTAAACAGCTTCTCGTGACCCTGATTGATCTGCCCTTTGCCGTATCTCCGGTGATCGGCGGCTTGATCTATGTACTTGTCTACGGGGCTCACGGCTGGTTTGGCCCTTGGTTGCAGGCACATGACATTAAGATCATTTTTGCGTTGCCGGGAATTATTCTTGCGACGATGTTCGTTACCTTCCCGTTTGTTGCCCGGGAGCTGATTCCGTTAATGGAGGATCAGGGGCAGCAGGAGGAGGAGGCGGCAGTTACACTGGGAGCACGAGGGTTCCGTGTATTCTGGAAGGTGACGCTGCCTAATATCAAATGGGGTCTTCTGTACGGCATCATATTGTGTAATGCCAGAGCGATGGGGGAGTTCGGAGCCGTCTCGGTCGTATCAGGTCATATTCGCGGCGAGACGAACACCTTGCCATTGCATGTGGAGATTTTGTACAACGAGTATCAATTTTCGGCTTCCTTTGCTGTAGCATCCTTGCTTCTGCTGCTGGCATTGGTCACTTTGCTGCTGAAAGGCTGGTTTACACGCAAGAGCAGCCATTAGCAGCACAGATTTTTGGAGGTTCCTTTGGGAGGGGGCTGCAGACGTGGCGAAACCGTTAAAAGTGGATGGGGTATGGTTAGACCGGATCGCTGAGCTGCTTGATGAATTGGAGTTCGGATCGCTAAACATCGTGGTTCATGAAGGACAAATTGTCCAAGTAGAACGTACGGAACGAAAGCGATATGAGCTGAACGGCACAGCTAGCGGAAGAAAGGGCGGGCCTTCGCGTCAGGATCCGAAGCCTCGGCGCAAGGCAGAGATTTAAATTCGGCGTAAGCAGAGGTTAGGCTGCCTATGCGGCATACAAATAAGGGACAGAGCAGGAAAAACCTGCTTTGTCCCTTATTTAATGGGATGAAGTTTATCTAAATCCCAGAGACCTAGTCATTGTTGGAATCGCTCGAGTAAGAAGTATTCGGGGCATCAGACTCCTCTATAGCCGGAGAGCGCAGCTCCTTGGAGTCCTTCTGGTAATGGCCTGCAAAAGGGCGGGATTTACGCGGCTTTGAGCCGGTTAGACGGAAGCCGGCCAAAAATAACAGCAACTGCAACACCAGAATGTATGGAGCGAATGACCCACCGAGCAGGTTCAAGAGATACAATGCGGCGATAAGGACAGACCAAAGGCGCAGCATTACGGAACCGACATTCTGCCGATTTCCCCCCATCACCGCAGGATACAGGAGCAGCAGCGAGAACAAGGCAGAACCGAATTGGCTCCAGGGATTTATGAGCTCTAATAGACCTATTGATGAGGATACGCTGAGCGCATAGATGAGAAAGAACAACCTTCTTAGCAACACTAATATTACAATGGCAAACACAAATGGAACAGCAGGACGGATCGTTTTCCATAGGGCATATCCCCATCCAGGTGATTCTGAGCGATGAAGCAGCTTATCCCGCTCCGTACATAGGCGTTCACACTCTCTTTGAAGCGTCTTGAGCAATAAGGGCAGGCGAGCCGGATCGGGCTCCTCCGCACATGCGGATATCTGCATCAGCAAGTCAGTTGTTATATAGGGGGCACTCCGGCAGGCGAGCATCCGATCAAACAGGATTTGTCTATCCTCCCGGGTTAGGTTATTCTGTTCAAGCGCGGAGATCAGTGCGCTTTCTGCTGACGTATACAGCTTCAGGGTTGCTCCAATCCGGTCAATCCGGTGGCGTTCACGTTCGGTTGAGAATTTAAGTGTTACACCGTAAATAATGAGCAGTCCTACGACACTAGCAAGGATTCCGACCCAGGACATTCCGAAGAACACGAGCGAGTCCATCGATTCCGACAGTGACAAACGGTATCACCCTTTCGATATTCCTTCCTCCACTATTGCATAATGATAATATAATTATCAAGCACTACCTTGAAAAAATAGGAAAATATCACACGGGCTTAAAAGGGGTAATGATCCTTAAAATCTACCGCAAGAACATTTAATATGCTGCCTCCAGCGTACAACTATTAGTTCAACTATAATATTTAGCTTAACTGATATTAGGAAATACCATATAGCAAAGCAACAGAATCTTGAAATCGGGAGGAATTCATTTATGAAAATCGCGTTATTTGGAGCAACAGGGACGATTGGGAAGGCGATTCTGGAAGAGGCACTGCGCAGAGACCATCAGGTCGTTGCCGTGCTGCGGGATCCGGACAAGCCTTTGTCCAGGGAGGGCCATGAAGGCATGATAAAGGTGACCGGGGATATTCTGATGCCTGATTCCATTGCAGCTGCGGTGGAAGGCTGTGATGTTGCCATCAGCGCTTACGGGCCAAGGTTCGGAGCGGAGAGCGAATTGGTGGAGGCGACACGTTCACTTCTTGAAGGCATCCGAAAAGGGGGAGTACGCCGCCTTATCGCCGTTGGGGGAGCCGGAGGATTAGAGATCGGGAATGGAGTTCAATTGTTGGACACGCCTGAGTTTCCGGACGAGATAAAGCCCCTGGCCCGAGCTCATGAGGATGCCCTACAGGTATATCGAGCTTCGGATTCTGCCTGGACCGTGCTCAGTCCTGCCGCCGTCATCGAGCCGGGATCCCGAACCGGACAATTTCGAATCGGGATCTCGCAGCTAGTGAAGGACGAACTGGATCAAAGCCGGATCTCTGTCGAAGATTTCGCCGTGGCTTTGCTGGATGAGGTGGAGGATCCCCAGTTCTATCAAGCGCGTTTCACCGTCGGTTACTAATAGTTACCGAACGGTGTTAAGTAAAACCGTCTGTGCCTGAAGGAGTGCAGGGTGATGGCAAGGTGCAGCGATGGCTGCTGTGCTCGCCTAAGTAGTCACCATTGCACCGCCGTTTACATGCAGCACCTCGCCGGTCGCAAATGATGAATCATCGCTGGCGAGATATACATAGGCCGGGGCTAGCTCGAATGGCTGTCCGGCCCGTTTAATCGGGGCATCCGTGCCGAAGGTTTTAACCTCCTCGGCGGAGAAGCTGGACGGAATGAGCGGAGTCCAGACGGATCCCGGAGCGACCGCATTGACACGGACGCCGCAGTCTATCAAGGAAAGAGCCAGTGAACGGGTGAAGGAGACAATCGCTCCTTTGGCCGATGAATAATCGATGAGTGTCTTATGGCCGGCATAGGCCGTGATGGAGGCCGTATTTATAATGGTGCTGCCCGGCTTTAAGTGGGGAAGCGCGGCCTGCACCAGGAAGAAGAACGGAAAAATATTTGTCTGGAACGTCTGATACAGCTGTTCTTCAGAAATGTCGGCAATGCTCTGCTGCGGGTACTGGACACCATGATTATTGACTAGCACATCAAGCTTGCCGAAGCAGCGGACCGTCTCGGAGATGACATGCTCGCAGTTCTTTTTATGCCGCAGATCAATCTTCAGCAGGAGACATCGCTGTCCGATCTGTTCGATACGCCGGCAGGTCTCCTCGGCATCGGAGGTTTCCCATAGATAGGGAATGACGAGGTCGGCTCCCTCCTTGGCGAACGCGATGGCTGTAGCCCGGCCGATGCCGCTGTCTCCGCCGGTAATTATAGCCGTCTTCCCCTTTAACTTGCCGCTGCCGCAATAGGCTGGATTTTCAAAGATAGGTCTAGGCTGCATTTCGCTCTCCAGGCCTGGTTGAACCGGCTGATGCTGAGGGGGAAAAGCAATCGGCTGCTCCATGCACACTTGCTCAAAGCCGTAATAGGGATACACTGGAATCATAACCGTATGAACTCCTCTCGGGTGGGGTACGCGATACAAACATTCTTGCTATATATATGCGTTTGCCTATAAGAGAGTGCTGACGGGGAGAATCCGTTGACTTTTCCTAAAAATATTGATAGCATCAATTCAAAGTATACTAAAATAATCGGAATTGCTTTTCAGATAAAGGAAGGGATACGCAGATGGCAAAGGTAACAGTGATCAATGGAACACCTACACCTGGCTCCAGATTAACGGCAATTATCGCGCTGGCGGAAGAATTGCTTGCGCAGGAAGGCATTGAAGTAAATCATGTCAACGTGGGTGAATTGCCGCCCGAGGATCTGATTCATACAAAATTCGAGAGCGAGGCCATCGTCAAGGCCAATGCGCTCGTTGCCGAAGCGGATGCCGTAATCGTAGCCAGTCCGGTGTATAAAGCTTCCTACACCGGCGTATTGAAGACATTCCTGGACCTCGTTCCGCAAAAGGGATTGGCAGGGAAAATCATTCTCCCGTTATTTATCGGAGGGAGTCTGGCACACTTGCTGTCGATTGACTATAGCTTAAAGCCGGTCTTGTCTGCATTGGGTGCGCGCCATATTTTGGGCGGCGTCTATACCATCGATTCCCAGGTAGCCAGAACAGAGCAAGGCGGCTTCGATATTGCAGAGGAGCTGCAAGCCAGACTGCAGGATAATATTCAGGAGCTGGTACAGGAGACGAAGCGTCGGATTGCCTCGGCGGATGTATAGGTGAATGGGAGGGGACATTAGACGCATGCAAAAATTGGTATTTTTCGTAGGAGTGGCTGGAACCGGTAAGACAACCGTAGCCCTTAAGCTGGCAGAACGGATGCAGGCGGCATTTCTGGACCGGGATACAGTAGGCGGCCGGTTTGTGGAGAAGATGCTGGAAATGAACGGGCTGGACGTGAATGATCGGGATTCCGACTTTTACAAGAAGCATCTGCGCGATCTGGAATATGATACGACCAAGGATATCTGCATTGAGAACCTGGCTGCAGGACAGAATGTGTTCATGATTTCTCCTTTCACGGCTGAGCTAAAAAACAAGGCATGGATCGAAGCGGTATTGGCAGCCGCTGGCAAGACGCATGCTGAGGTTGACGTGAAGGTGGTTGCTGTGACGCTTAAGGACATGGACCTGCAGAAGACGCGTATCATTGACCGCCAGACAGAACGCGACACCTGGAAGCTCGAGCATTGGGATGACTTCAAGCACCGCGTGCAATTCGTACCGGATATTCAATGGGCGATCCCGGAATCATCCATTCTTGTATTTGATAATAGCGGCGAACTGACCGAAGAGAAGGTTGAGAATCTGTATCGGTTCGTAGCTGGAGAATAATCCTCTTTATAAAAAGAAGCCGGCCCCAGGGATTATGTGCGTGCGTTAGCGACATATCCTTGGGGCCGGTTTTATTTGTTATGGCAGGAAGTGTGCAATAGCAAAGAACAGTTAAACATCGGGGGGGGGGCGAGTTAGAGGGGCAACGTGTGAAGGATTGCTACGATCGCCTTTGTGAGTGGATTCCTACAATTTCAGATTTTATTTAATCAAAGGAATCCGCGAGCAACAGCGATCGTAAGCACACTTCACACGTTGCCCCTGGCATGCAGCATCAATCATTGCTCGGTTTATATTGGCTATTGCAGCGCACACTTGCATTATTCAGCGTCATACAAGCAGCAGCGCGTCGAGGTTGAGAATCTGGATTTGCCGCTGTCCTTGCTGCGAGATCCAGCCTGATGCTTCAAAGTCGGCCAGCTTGCGGCTGATCGTCTCGGGGGTGGTTCCAAGATAGGAGGCCAGGTGCTTTCGGCTCATCGGCAAGGTAATTCCGCTGTTCTTTTGCATTTCAGACAGGTTGGACAAGTACAATGCAATACGGGTTTCTACCGTTTCGGTAGCAATACGAGTGGCCTGCTTCTCGCTCTCCGCCAGACGGGAGGTGAACTCGCCCAGCATCTTCAGGGCGATTTGCGGGTATTTCAGCAGGAAGCTCTGCAGGCTATCCCGGCTCATGATGCACAGCTCCAATGGCTCGAGAGCTTCGGCATAGGATTCGTGCACGGATGCGGAGAACAGCGATAATTCTCCGGTAAAATCCCCCGGGCCGAGAATCCGGATCAGTTGCTCCTTGCCGTTGCCGGAGAGTCGGTAAATTTTCATACTTCCTTTATGGACAATGTACAAGCCTTCCGAGGTCTCGCCGGAGTGATAGACGATCTGGCCCTTGGGGAATTGATGGGAACGAGTCGTCTGGACGATCTCCCTCAATTCATCAAGATCGAGATGATTGAACAGGGGCACAATGGAAATGCAATATTGCTGACGATCCTCTGCGTCGGAGTTAAGGTGACAGCCATGGCTGCAGCTTGTGGAATCTTGCATAGTAGTATTCCTCCTGCAAAAAAGGTTCTATGTGGTAACAGTAGCACGACCGCGGAAACGGTTCAACCGGATCGCGTTCAGAATGACCGCCAGGACGCTGAGTTCATGAACCAGCATACCTCCGGCCAGCAGCACGTGGCCAAACAGGACGCCTGAAATAAGGAGCAGAGCGGTGCCGAGGGCCAGCGTGAGATTCTGCTTCATGTTGCGGACAGTCGCCTTGGCCAGACCATAGGCATGCGCGAATTGATCGAGCCGATCGGCCATAAGCACAATATCAGCCGTCTCCATAGCGATATCGGTGCCCCCCTCGCCCATAGCCAGACCAATGTCGGCGGTTGCCAGGGCCGGAGCGTCATTGATGCCGTCGCCTGCCATAGCTACCCGATGGCCGGCGCTCCTTAAGCTCTGGATGAATGCCGCCTTTTGCTCCGGCAGCATCTGGGCATGGATTTCATCCAATCCAAGCTGATCGCCGACAAGCTGTGCGGCATGGCGGTTATCTCCGGTGAGGAGGATAATTCGTGTCACGCCGGACCTGCGCAGATGGCGGATGGCAGCGGCGGCTTCCTCCCGGATCGGATCAGCAATGGCGAACATCCCCGTCAGGCGTCCTTGTATGCCTATAAATACGACGGTATTTCCAAGCTTTTCGAGCTCCACAGCCTCTTCGTCCGGCTCTTTGCCGATGCCGATTCCGCTCGTCTCCAGCAGCTTGCGGCTGCCGATGACAATCTGCTGTCCAGAGATGACAGCCCGCATTCCGCCGCCTTTTACCACCTCTACTTGCTCCGGCTGTCCGGTAAGTTGAATCCCTCTGCGTAAGGCCTCCTGCACGACAGTATAGCCAAGAGGGTGCTCGGAAGCCGTTTCTGCTTCGGCGGCAAGTCGGAGCACGTCATTTTCCTCGCCTTCGAATATCCGGACCGCTCTAACCTCTGGTCTTCCTTGGGTTAGGGTGCCCGTCTTGTCAAAGACCACCGTATCGATGCGGGAGAGCAGTTCCATGGCCTCGCCTCCCTTGATAAGCACCCCGTTCTTCGCACCGTTGCCGATGCCGGACACCAGGGAGACAGGAACTCCGATGATGAGGGCGCCCGGGCAGGCAATGACAAGGAAGGTAAGGGCCATTTCCGGTTTCCCGGTCAGCACATAGACGAGCAGGGACAGCAGAACGGTTGCCGGTGTGTAGATGGCAGCAAAGCGATCTATAAATTTTTGAGTGCGAGATCCCGATTCCTGTGCCTCTTCCACCAGTTGAATCATCCGGGCGAAGGTGGTCTCCTCGCCGACCCGCTCGGCAATGACATCGATGGAGCCGTTGTCGAGCAATGCTCCGCTATAAACCTTATCGCCCGCCGATTTCATGGTCAGGCCCGGTTCTCCGGTGACCGCTGCTTCATCAATAGCCGCCTGTCCGGAAGCAATGGTGCCGTCAACCGCGATTCTCTCGCCGGAGCGGATTCTTACCCGGTCGCCTTGCTGGAGTTGATCGACGGGTACAGAAGCGGTGCTTCCTTCGTGAATGACGGTTGCGGTGGCAGGTACAAGTGCAATAAGCGATTGAAGCGAGTTGCGAGTCTTGGTGAGCGATCTGGATTCCAGCCAGGCACCTAGCAAGAACAGAAAGGTAACGGCGGCTGATTCAACGTACTCGCCCAGATAGACTGCACCGGCTACTGCCAGGGTGACGAGCAGTTCAATTGTAACGATGCGCATAACGGCTGCCCGGAAGGCCTTGGCTACAATCGGAGCAGCGGCAATGACGGTAGCGGCAAGCAAGACTCCCTGGCGCCAAGAGACGGCTCCTGATATTTCGAGCACTCCGGCTAACAGCAGTAAAATTCCCGCTAACAAGGTGATCACATGAATAGTTTTGGTCTGCATAGCATACTCCCTTCTATAATTAGCGCGTGTTCAAAAGGTTGACTATTCGAGCAACCTCCATTAGGACAGCCTCATCGTCAGAACGGGATAACCAAGCCGGTAGAGAAGATCGGACAGGTCATCCGGGGATACTTGCTGCTCCTGGAAGGTGATCCTCACCTTGCCTGAATGGAATAGGACCTTTGCCTCCTCCACGCCCGGGGTGCCAAGCAGTGCCTTTTCTATTTTTTTGATGCAAGACGGACAAGTCAGGGGCTCCAGGGAAAATACGGCTTTACGCATATACATACATCCTCCAATGTTCGTATTTGGTAGATCTGATGAATTAAGCATACGCCCGCTTGCGATTGAACACCTTGATCTACCTCAAGTTTATCGATGGATACGAAGGAGGCATTTTACACATTCCTGTCCAACTGTTTTATAATGGAACAGTATGGTTCAAATATGGCAGGTTCGGATTTTGTAACCGCAGCAGGGAGAGGATTTTCATGAGGACGGTTCTATCGTTTTTAAGGAAGTACCGGGTTGCGGCTTGTGCTGCGCTGGCGATGATGCTGATTGAACTGTCGGTGGAGCTGATTCAGCCGCTGATTATTTCGAGGATCATTGACGAGGGGATTGCGGTCAAGGATCTGACCGTGGTTTGGTTGTGGGGCGGTATTTTGCTGGTGAGTGCGGGAATTGCTTTTGTCGCGGGCTTAGCCAGTTCCTTCTTTGCCTCCCATGCCAGCCAGGGCTTTGGATTTGATCTGCGTGACCGGCTCTATGAAAAGGTACAGAGCCTGTCCTATCCGGTATTCGGCAGGTTTGCGACATCATCCTTGATTACCAGGCTTACCGGTGATGTGACCCAGCTTCAGGACATGGTATTCATGGGGCTTCGCTTCGCCACCCGGGTGCCGCTTGTTGTCTTCGGCAGTATGATCATGGCTGTCATTGTTCACGGGAAGCTCGGCTTGATGCTGGCGGTATTAACTCCGCTGGTCGTCTGGTTTGTCCTATGGATGATCAATCGGACATCCGCGCGGTTCGGTCAGGTGCAGAAGCAGATGGATGCCGTCAATGGCGTCATTCAGGAAAACATGACCGGCATGCGGCTTATTCGCGTATTTGTTAGGCGAGATCAGGAGAATGAACGCTTCCGGAAGCGCAGCGGCGAGCTGATGCAAGGCACGGTATCCGCGCTTCGGTTGTCCGAGACGACCACTCCGGTTCTGTTGCTGATGATGAATGCGGGGATTCTCGCGGTGCTCTGGTTTGGCAAAATCGACATTGCTGCTGGAAACGCTTCAATTGGTCAGGTCGTCGCGGTTGTGAACTATGCGCTGCGCACCGTAGGCGCGTTGTCGGCCTTATCGTGGATTATGGCTTCGTACTCTCGGGCATCAGCCTCGGCGGCTCGGACCATCGAGGTGCTGGGCACCGAGGATCCTTCCGAGGAACAGTGGGAGGAGAAACCGGAGTCTTCGAGAAAGACTGTCTTTAATAGGGTGGAAAAGAAACCGGAAGATCAACGTATGAAAGGGGAAGTGGAGTTCTCACGGGTCAGCTTCAGTTACCCGGGCAGCAATTTGAAGGTGCTGGAGGATATTTCTTTCCGTGTCCAGCCGGGAGAACGGGTGGCTATTCTCGGAGCAACAGGCTCCGGCAAATCATCACTGGTTCAGCTAATCCCCGGCTTGTATGAACCGACTGGCGGCGACATTGCCGTTGACGGCAAAAGGATCGGCCTACTGGGAACCTTGCGCCTTCGAAGCGGAATCGGTTATGTGCCGCAAGAGGTGATTTTGTTCTCCGGATCGGTGCGTGACAATATCGCCTGGGGGCGGGAAGACGCTACCTTTGAGGAGATTCAGGAGGCAGCCCGTCAGGCGCAAATCCACGAGACGATTCTCTCCTTGCCGCAGGGCTATGATACGATGCTTGGCCAGCGGGGGGTCAATCTGTCCGGCGGACAGAAGCAACGGCTCTCGATCGCAAGAGCGCTGGTACGAAGGCCTGCCATTCTTATTCTGGACGACAGCACGAGTGCGCTTGATACGCGGACGGAAGCTGCACTCTTAATGGAGCTGGACCGGTTATCCTGCACTACATTCTTGATTACTCAAAAGATCAGCTCGACAGTCTCCGCGGATTTGATTTTGCTGCTGGATGAGGGCCATTTAATCGCGTGCGGCAAGCACGAGGAATTGCTGGCAGATTCGCCTCTTTACCGCCGCATCGCTGAATCGCAGCAGGGAGGAGGAGATCGATATGTTCAAAGCACTCACTGAGCCGTTTCGTCACCCCTATCCCGGCAAGCTTATTAAGCAAGGCGCAGGAACCGGAAAGAAACCGAAGGCGAGAGCCAAGAACTGGTCCGGCACACTCGGCCGTCTCTGGCTCTATCTGGCGGAACGGAAATACAAGCTGCTGTTGGTTCTGTTCATGGTACTGCTCAACTCGGGACTCGCACTGCTGGGGCCGTATTTGATCGGGGTCGCAGTCGACGATTATCTGGAGGGTGTCGGTGGCCAGCCGTGGCTGTTGTTCCTGGGCGGCCTTGCCCTTGCTTATGGGGCCACGTCATTGACAAGCTGGCTACAAAATATCTGGATGATCGAAATTGCGCAGGAGACCGTATTCCGGCTGCGCCGGGATCTGTTCGCCAAGCTGCACCGGCTTCCGATTCCGTTCTATGCGAAGCGGCAGCAAGGGGAAATCATGAGCCGGGTTACCAATGATATCGATAATGTAAGCGTGACGTTGAACAGCTCGGCCATCCAGATTTTTTCGAGTATTCTGATCTTAGTCGGTACCTTGACCGTGATGCTGATTCTGAGTCCGCTCCTTACCTTGCTCACTTTTCTGGTCGTGCCGCTAATGATGCTGGGGATGCGCTGGATTACAAGCCGGACAGGTCCGCTCTTCAAGCGGAGGCAGCGGGATCTGGGGGAGCTGAACGGATATATCGAGGAGACGCTGTCCGGGCAGCGGATTATCAAGGCATTCTCCCGAGAGGAGCGGGTGATTGGCGAATTCCGGCAGCGCAATGCCGCTATCCGGGAATCCGGCTTCTGGGCGCAGGCGATCTCCGGCTTCATTCCCAAGCTGATGAATGCCCTGAATAACCTCAGCTTCGCACTCGTCGCCGGCATTGGAGGAATTCTGGCTATTCATGGTCAGGTGACGGTTGGCGTAATTATCGTGTTTGTCGAATATGCCCGGCAATTCACCCGTCCATTGAACGATCTGGCGAACCAATGGAATACGCTGCTATCGGCCATCGCGGGGGCAGAGCGTGTATTTGAAGTAATGGATGAGCCGGAGGAATCCCGCGATGAATCCGGAGCCAAGGTGCTGCGCGAAGTAGAGGGAACTGTGGAATTCCGGGAAGTCAGCTTCTCTTACGATGAGGAACGGGATGACGATATTTTGGAAAATATCAGCTTTCACGCTAAGCCCGGGCAGATGATTGCGCTTGTCGGCCCGACCGGAGCAGGCAAGACGACGCTGATTCAGCTGTTGTCCCGCTTTTACGAGCCTACGAAGGGTGTCATTACCCTGGACGGCTATGACCTGTCGAAGATTACGCGAGATAGCCTGCGCGGACATATGGCCTTTGTCCTGCAGGATTCCTTCCTGTTTGCAGGTACGATTCGCGAGAATATCCGTTATGGCCGTCTGAATGCTACGGATGAAGAAGTGGAGGAGGCCGCCAAGCTGGCGAATGCGCACTCTTTCATCGCCCGGCTGGCGGAAGGCTATGACAAACGGCTTGGTGTCGGAGGAGAAGGCATCAGTCAGGGACAGAAGCAGCTGCTTGCCATTGCCCGGGCGATGCTGGCTAATCCGTCCGTCCTTGTGCTGGACGAGGCGACAAGCAGTATTGATACGGTGACCGAGCTAAAAATCCAGGAGGGCTTGCAGCGCTTGATGCAGGGTCGGACCAGCTTCGTCATTGCCCACCGGCTGAATACGATTCGACAGGCAGACAAAATCCTGGTGCTACAGGGCGGTAAGCTGATTGAGCAAGGGGACCATGAGGCATTGCTTCGTCAGGGCGGATTTTATAAGGAGCTGCATCAAGGACATTTTGAGGAAGAGGGGGAGAACGCGCAGTGAGCTTGTATGAGGCGCAGAGCTATTTGCGGAGCATGATCCTGCTGCGTGACGAGGTGCCTACGTTCCGGCAGTATCCGTTTGATCTTCCGGCGGTGTCTCGTCTGGACCGTCTTGATTTTCACCCTAAGGTAACTTATATCGTAGGGGAGAACGGCATGGGCAAATCCACCCTGCTGGAGGCTGTTGCTGTGGCGCTGGGGTTTAATCCGGAGGGCGGAACACTGAACTTCACGTTCTCTACCGCGGCGACTCATTCCGAGCTGTATAAATATTTGCGTCCCTCTCGTGGAGCGGCTCGGCCAAGGGACGGCTTTTTCTTCCGGGCGGAGAGCTATTATAACCTGGCGACGGAAATCAATAACTTGGACTTACCTATTGACGCACCTATAGCTCCACCCCGAATCATTGATTCCTATGGAGGACAATCGCTCCATGAAATGTCGCACGGCGAATCGTTCTTTGCAGCCTTCATGAACCGTTTCAGCGGGCATGGCCTCTATATTCTCGATGAGCCCGAGGCCGCGCTTTCTCCGTTCCGGCAGATGGCGATGCTCTCGCGTATTCACGAGTTGATCGGCAAGCGTTCGCAGTTCATTATCTCAACGCATTCGCCGATTCTAATGGCTTATCCCGATAGCCGGATCTATCAACTGACTCCCGAAGGGATCACCGAGACGGCCCTGGAGGAGACGGAGCACTTCATCATCATGAAGGAATTTGTCAACAACCGGGAGCGTATGCTGCGCGAATTGCTATGATTAATAGAACGTTCAAGTCTACGGAAAACGGAGGCGATAGCTTGATAAAGTGGGAGTACCATACTCTTAAAATGATGACAGGCGGTTTCTTGGGCGGCAAGCTCGATGAAAGAGATTTTGAAGATGAGCTGAATCGGTACGGGGAAGAGGGATGGGAGGTCGTGTCCTGCTTCGATACGAGTTACGGTCAAGGGACGTCCAGGGAAGTGATCGTTGTTTTTAAAAGACCGAAGGACGGGTCATTGCCGCCAGCCTAGGTATAGTGTGAAGCTTAAAGGAGGGATGATGTGATGCTCTTCGGTAACTGCCCGGTGCAGCCTGCACAAGCTGATAACCACATGTACCGGGCTGAAGGAAGTTAGGTTATCAGACGGCTGCACCTGCTCTTGATCAAGCCATGAATCCAAGAGAGGGGTAATCGTATGAAGAGAAATGGGAATGGGCACAACGAGCAAGCTCAGCTTAAGGCTTACTGGCAAGCAGAGGAAGCTCGGGACTTTCAAGGATGGGATTTCTCCCGGCTGTCGGGCCGGATGGTGGAACAGGAGCTTCCTTGGGATTACCGCGAGGCTGTGCTTGAACATATGAAGGACGGGACGACCTTGCTTGATATGGGCACGGGAGGCGGTGAATTTCTTTTGTCGCTCTCGCCTCCACGGGGGAGTACCTATGCGACGGAAGCGTATCTGCCGAATGTGGAGCTTTGCAAGAAGAAGCTCCCGGCTTATGGTATCGAGGTCAGAGCGGTAGAGCAGGATGAGGAGCTGCCTTTCGAGAGCGGAATGTTCGACATGGTCATCAATCGTCATGAATCGTTCTGCATCCCAGAGGTATGGCGGGTTCTCAAGCCGGGAGGCTTGTTCTTTACTCAGCAGGTGGGCGGACAAAACAACCGGGAGCTGTCCCGGTTTCTGCTGGGAGAGGATGCCTCGGATACCGATCCCGGATTCAACCTGTACAATACAGTGCAGGAGCTTGAACCACATGGCTTCTCGATTCTAAAACAGGAGGAGTATTTTCCGGAGCTGACCTTTCTGGACATCGGGGCACTTGTGCAATTTGCTAGGATCATAGAGTGGGAATTCCCGGGCTTCACGGTAGAACGATGTTATCCGCAGTTGATGAGATTACAGAATCGGCTGCAAAAGGACGGAAAAATCACGACCCGGGAGCACCGCTTTATGGTCATCGCACGTAAGCCGGAGATCTGAACGCAGCAAAAAAAGCGGCGAGCACCCTAAGGTGCCGCCGCTTTTTACGTATAGTTATGTTCTGCAATTTATTGAAAGGAGAGCGCTGGCTCCCACAGCACAACACGGTCTTCCTTCAGGCTGCTGGGAATATCAATGAGCCGTTGATTGGAGCTGCCTCGATAGAGCAGGGAGGGATCCCGAAGCTCCAGAACGAAGCGGCCATCCACCAATACCTGGCAGCGTGCCAGCAAGCCGTACTCGGCAGAATTTTTATCTGCAATCAATTCCTCGTAGGTATACCCGCTATAAATCCAGATCGGAATCTCTCCAGCCTGGGCACGCAGCCGATCGATGAAGCTGCTGACCTCAGCCGCGGAGAAGAACGGATCCCCGCCGAGAATGGTCAGGCCGCTGAGTAACGGATTATTCTTAATATCATTAATAATTTCCTGTTCTTTAACCTCTGTCAATTCCTCGCCGTAATCGAAATTCCAGGTAGCGACGCTGAAGCAGCCCTTACAGTAGTGTCTGCAGCCGCTGATAAAGATAGCTGCCCGCAGTCCTTCGCCTTCGTTGATGCTCTCGGGATAGTAGCCGCAGATATTCATGCTTCGTGCTTGACGCGGTCCCGGACCTCTGCTTGCTTGGCTGCATTGAAGCGAGTCTGGTAATCACCGGTCAGGTAGCCGGTTACCCGGCGAAGACGGCGGATATGAACCTCATTCTCGTGCTTGCCGCAGGAAGGGCAGTTCGCTCCGATAATCCCTTCGAATCCGCAAGCTGAACAACGGTCGATCGGATGGTTAATACTAAAATAGCTGACGTTCTGGGACAGTGCATACTGAATGATCTTCAGAAACGCCTCCGGGTTGCTGCGGGCGTTACCGTTCAACTCGATATAAGAAATCGCGCCGGCATTACACAATTCGTGGAACTGGGCTTCCAATGAGATCTTCTTGGCCGCGCTAATGCGGTAATAGACCGGAATATGGAACGAATTTGTATAATATTCACGATCAAGAACACCTGGAACCTTGCCATACGTTGCGCGGTCGCGCTTCGTAAACTTGCCTGACAATCCTTCCGCCGGCGTAGCGAACAGGGTAATGTTCAGATTATGCAGATCGCTCTGGCGGTCGCAGTAAGCCCGCATAAAGGCCACGATCTCCAGCGCCTTCTTGTAGACTTCCTCGTCCTCACCATGATGCTTGCCGTACATCGCCTTCATGCATTCAGCCATGCCGATGAACCCGATAGACAAGCTGCCATGCTTGATCAGATCGCGAACCTGATCTTCCGGCGCAAGCTGTTCTCCGCCTTCCCAGACGCCTTCACGCATCATGAAGTCCGAGGCTTTTGCTTTTTGTGACGCCTGGATTTGGAAGCGATGAAGCAATCCCTCCAGGGCAATATCCATATAATGCTCCAATTCCTTGTAGAAGCCGCGTTCATCGGCCGTCCGGCGGCGTCCCAGCGCGATACCATGCTCCAGTCCCAGCTTCACCAGGTTCAGCGTATTGAAGGACAGGTTTCCTTTGCCTGACAGATGGTTACGCCCGAAACGGTCGCTCAGCACACGAGTGCGGCATCCCATCGTTGCAAATTCAGTGTCCGGGTTAGCAGGATCATAGTATGCCAGATTGAGCGGAGCATCCAGATTGGCGAAGTTAGGGTAGAGTCTTTTGGCCGAGCATTCTGCCGCCTTCAGGAACAACTCATAGTTCGGTTCGCCCGGATTCTGGTTAACTCCCTGCTTGCACTTGAAGATCTGGATGGGGAATACCGGCGTCTCGCCGTTGCCCAGTCCGCGCATTGTAGCCGTCAGAAGGGCCTGGATAACCAGCTGTCCTTCCGGTGAAGTACATGTCCCATAGTTGATGCTCGTAAAAGGAATCTGTCCGCCAGCCCGGCTGGACATCGTATTCAGGTTATGAACCAGACTCTCTGCGCCCTGCAGCGCCTCTGCCTCGGTCTCTTTCATGGCATATTTGAATGTTCTAGGATATTGTTCCTTCAGATCGGTACGGCCCATATGGACTTCGCCAAGCTCGGCCGTAAATTCGCCTTCTTCGAAATATTCCAGTCCCTTACGGAAGTATTTGCTGAAAGATTTGGCTACATACGGAGCCAGATCATGATCCAGCTTATTCGCGGATACACCGCCGTATTGGGCATTTTGCTGGGATTGGAAAATAATCGCTACGAGCGCCATCGCAGTCATGATGGAATTCGGCGGGCGAACGCTGCCGTTTCCGGTGTTGAAGCCTTCGCGAAGCAGACGCTCGAACGGAATGAAAATACAGTTGGTTGTTCCGATCGCATATTGGTCCAGATCGTGGACATAGACGACATTATCGCGGATCGCTTGAACGACGCGCGGCGGCATTACAAAATGGTTGGCATACCATTTCGCATATTCGCTCCCAAGCTTACTCATCTTGCCGGAGAAGCTCTCCCCGTTCAAATTCGCATTCTCGCGCAGCACTTCAAGATTGCTGGACGAGACAATTTCTTCTCCGAGCTGAATGACCTCATCCAGCATTTGTTCCAAACCGTTACTGGCGTGATTTAATAGTGCCATCCTCATTTCCCTCCGACCCGATAATATAAAAATAAAAAGGCATCTTTTTGACCCCGTATCGATCAAATGATGCCCATTTCCGCAGCTGAACAGCTTGCCGTAACGGCGAAGCGATGATGTGTATGTATTCGCGGTAATCGGACACCTTGCCCTGTTCCTCGCAGGGTCATAACGGTGTCAAACTGCAAAGAGGCAGGTCTCCTGGCTTCCGGCCCGTTCGGCGCCTTCCCGCTAAGCGTTACTCACGCATGATGCAGTGGCATTGCTGCATATTAGCCGATGGGGCATCAGGACGATGCAGGTTCACTTGGGAATTCACGATTCCAGCCTTGATCGTATCAAGAACGCTCCCAATCGCGTTACCAAGTTTCTCCGGTTACAGTGGCGGGACCGCAGCGGATTTGCACCGCGCTTCCCTATTAAGCTCCGGTAATAGATATTGCCGGAACACCTCTTTGGATACTATATTTGGTTGATGTTTCTAAGAATAGCCCAAGATGTAGTGTTTGTAAACGGACTAATGGCCCACTTCACTATGAAAATTCATTGAAAAAAATGAGAAAGCAAGAGGGATGCGGCGCCGAGAGTTTATGAAGAATTTGTAGAAATGTTGGAAACTGTTTCCAAAAATTTAAGTGGACACTAAATTATTAAATGGGCATTTTATTAGATGAGATTAGATGGCATCTGCCCTTGCGTGATACAATGGGGGGAGAAGAAGCAGAGTTTTAGAGAAGAGGAGGGATTTAAGTGGCCATTGCCGAAGTGACCGTTATTCCGATCGGTACAGGCTCAACCAGTCTCAGCAGCTATGTGGCTGATCTCCAGAAGGTGCTGGAGCAGCAGCCCGGGATTACCTTTACACTGACCTCAATGAGCACCATTATAGAAGGATCGCTGGACGATATTTTCTCTGCCGTTCGCGCCATTCACGAAGCTCCATTCCAATCCGGCGCCCAGCGGGTGTCAACCTCGCTAAAGATTGACGATCGCCGGGATAAGGCAGGCTCGTCCGCTCAGAAGCTGCGTTCGGTTCAGGAGAAGCTGGAATTAAGCTGAATCTCGCCTTTATGAAGATTTGACGGAGCAAGCTTGCAAGGGGCGCGTTGTGAGCTTGGGCTATTGACTAAGGCTGGGGCTATAGCAATGATGTCTGCATGATGCGCTCGGGCGGGATACTGTTGATGAGGAAGGGTTTTATACAAAATATCGGATAAACTTCGGCTAATTCTGCACATAATGAAGAGGCTTGTACGAAATATCGTACAAATTCGGCCCGATTTCACCAAGAATGAAAAATTTTATACGATAAACCATACAAAACATAATCGTTTACCATATGAATTTATGGATTTGTACGAAATTTCGTATAGATGTTTCAGCCTCTTCAACAGAAAATGGAATGTGCTACCGGATCGATCCTGATCGCCCTGTCCCATAGGAACCGTGGCCCCGAACAATATAGGGTGATATTATCGTCGCGGTAACCGAAATGATCACAGTCTCGGCAAAGTCCGAAAGGGTTTTGCACGCTTCCACGTTTTGAGGCTTGCAAAATTCTAAAAACGAGTTATAATAATTTTCGTTCACTTTTGTGAAACGCTGGTGTAGCTCAGGGGTAGAGCAACGCACTCGTAATGCGTAGGCCGGGGGTTCAATTCCCTTCACCAGCATATTTAAAGATTCAAGCATGGCGCGGCCCCCGAGGTTTTCGGGGGCCGCGTTACTTTACTTCAAACTCGGAACTTCTAACATTCTTCTAACCTTTATCGCTCTAAAGCTTTTCTTCGGAAAAGAAGTGATAGCTTTATTGTTTGCACTTTTTTCACCTAAAATAGAACTTCCGATATTCTTCAGTGCTGCTTCTTGCAGGTTCGGCAACACGTGTGAGTATATGTCTAGAGTAACTTTAATAGAGGAGTGCCCAAGGCGTTCTTGAACAATCTTTGGGTGAATTCCTGATTTTAAAAGAAGAGAGGCATGGGTGTGCCGTAGATCCTGAAACCGAATTCTAGGGAAGTCAGGACGATCCTTAATGATTTTGTTCAGAATCCGGTAATAATGCCGCATGAGGTTTCTGGGACCAAGAGGCGTTCCCACACTCGTCTGAATAACTAGTCCGTGGTCCTTGTAGCATTGACTATGTTTCAACTGAACCTGCCTCGAAAATAGTTTCTCTAGGATAGAGACTGTATTTTCAAACAAAGCAATGGACCTCTCAGAACTCTCCGTTTTGGTATCGTTAAAATCATGACCTCCGGCTGCATCAAGGGTGTAGGCTTGGCGGACAGAAAGCATCCTTATTTTAAGATCGACGCAATCTCTGGTCACTGCTAAAATTTCTGATTGACGCATCCCTGTGGATGCTGCAAGTTCAAATGCTTCATAATACTGATCTTCTTTTGCAGCCTCCAAGAAAATCTTCAATTCTTCTTCATTCCAAACCTTAAACTTTGTTTTTTTTCCCTGAGGGAGATCTACTACTGTAGCTACGTTTTGCGTGACATAACCCCATAATACGGCACGATTTAAAGAGTCTAAAATAAGCACATGCGCTTTTCTGATGGAACTAACTGATATTTTATTAATCAGCACCTTATTATATAAGTCATGAAGGTGTTTCGGTTTTAGTTTGCTTAACTGTATTGAACCGATGTTAGGATTAATATGTGTATTAACTAGCCACCTATAAGATAACCAGGTATTGTACTTGACGGATGTTTTTTTGTCCTCGAGCCACTCAGACATCTGATCTCCCACAGTTTTTTTTGTTGGTTCAACAAATGTCCCTCGTTGATAATCTGCTAGGACACCTGGCAGAGCATTTTCGGCATCCCTTTTTCTGCTATAACCGGATAACCATTTCTGATTTCTCTTCCCGGTCACTTCGTCACGTTCCAATTCGATTACGATGTAGTATCTTTTCCCCTTCTTAGCGACAGAACCAGTCATAAGTTAGCAACCTCCTTTTTAAAAAATTGATGCTTCAAATTCATAATCCAATATGGACTTTACATCCTTCATCTGTATTACAAGACGGTTTGAAATACGGCCATATTTTAGTCGAAGGACATCAAGGTTAATAAATAGCCGGCCATCTCTATATTTAAGATCAGATATATTCAATAAAGTATATTTGTATTTGCCAATCTGTTCTTCATCGGCGCGCTCAAAAGGACCGTCAATCGGAATTTCAATGTCGCTCAGTGTAGATAATATGGAGCCTCCGATTTGGACAATAAGCTGAGACGGGCCATCTACATCATTCATAAAGTCATAATAAGAATAAAATGAACATGAATCTTCTAAGCAATCCACATCATCAGACAGGTGAATTTGATCTCGGGAACTAGAAATTTCTTCATCCATAATCCCTTGAGCTATACGCCGATTTATCTGATCAAGCCTCTTCTCTGCAAATGTCCTCGGTACGTCAAAGTGATCAGTAAAAAACTGTATGGCAAGGTCATGTCTTTCTGGAACCTCCAACTTTCTAATCATATGAAAGGGGATAGCAGCATACATTGCAAACTGTTCTGCCTCCATTTCTTGGCCCTCCCGGAAAAGCTCCGGCATCATTCTCTGATCCCCCGAATGCCGTAGCAAATGGCACATCTCATGAAAGAATACAATCCTTGATACAATCTCTTTATCACGTTTATTTAAGAAAATCGCCCTAGCATTAGCATCAGAGAACGGTCTACACTTTTCATAGATTATATCAATCCTCAATTTTACCGCGATAATCTGGATGTCCAAGTCCTTAGGAACCAGCACGCCGAGATTATAGTATAGTCTTTCAATCCACTGCTCCATTGAAGTTTCTTTATAGTAGATAAATTGCATTGGACCACCTCCTAATGGGAATGTATGTTCGGTATTATACTAAAAAAATAATAGCCTGAGAAGGGCTGTTATTTTTTTTGAAATAATTGCTACCCTAGAGCATCCCAAAAATCTATCTCATGGGCAATAATAACGTTCATTCCCTGCTTCCGCAGTTTTATAGCCTGTTCAATTTTACGACCGTAACATGAAAATGCCCAACAAGGGTTGCCACCGGACCCAACAATTAAATAATTTGTCTTTTTAGTAATTCCTTTATTAAAAAATCCACCTTTACTCAAAATCACTTTTTCTATTTCGGATCTTGTCATTCGGGTAGATTCACCTGTAAAACAGAACAACTTCCCATCAAACTCAATATTAGGACCTAATGCACAAATGCCACTAATATTCATTTGATTTTTTAGTTGTTCCATTTCGCCAGAATGGATGTTGTAAGATATGGATGTGTCAATGAAATCAGAAAAGAAAGCTTTGAGCAGCAGTGTTTCGTTCAAATCTAACATTCCATCTTTCATAACAGTATGGAGCAATGAATAAATCTCATCATATGGGAACATAGATTCAAGGTGATCGTGATCATTAAGCCATTCCTTTAAGTATGAAAGCTCAGAGTATTCAATTTTGTTATCACTTAAAATCCCATGAATTATTCCTTGTAAAATATGAAGGTCTGTTGTAATCGCATCATAATATGGGTTGATTTCAAGATAATTTTGACATACCCAAGAAATGTCCTCTACTTCGTCTATGGTGACTACCCCATCAGATAGAGCTTGTTCAATAATAGGGATGATTTCCTTGAATGGATACGTAGACCGATATTCATTTAGTGATAGCCAATTCCTCAATTCATCAACTTCTGCCTGACTAACCTCTTGATCAGCCCGAATCCCCTCTATCAATCCCAACAATGAATTTAGTGATTTTTCAAAATTAGCCTTACTCATGAATTGAGAATAATCAACCTGGCTCATTCTTTACCATCTCGCTTTTTGTCCTCATCGGATGAGGGAGTTGCTATTGATTATTGTGTCTTTCAGCTTCCTTAACTGCGCGATTTTTCATCTCACGATAACGCTTAAGAGCTGCATCCATCTCTGCAATTTCATCAGGAGTGTATTTGTCTGGTCCACCGTAGAAAAACATACCGTCTTCTACTTTTGAGCGTGGCTGATCTGTTCTTCCTAATAGATAGTCAGTATCAACGTCAAGCACATCAGCTATTGCCACCAGTGTCTCATCGGATGGCTTACTATGCCCGTTTTCGTAATTGCTAACCGCTGCTTTTGTTAAATTAATCTTTTCTGCTAGTTCCTCTTGAGTGAGCTTTATTTTTTTTCTCCAGAACGCAACTCTGTCACCACGGAATGCCAATATAATCTCACCTCAATGCTTAAGAAAGTACAGTGTTATTGTACCTATAATTTCGAAAAGCGGCATTCAAGTACATGATAATTGTATTTTAGTTCTTGACATACACTAATCTTGTACATATAATCAAAATATGAGGTACAAGAATAGTGTACAAGTGAGGTGATTAAATGAAAAACCATACACTAATTAAATCAAGAAAGAAAAAGGGGTTTACGCAGGAAGAGCTAGCTAAGAAACTAGGATATTCAAAAGGTACAGTTAGTAATTGGGAGAACGGTTACTCAAATCCATCACTCCCTGATGCATTCAAAATTTCAGAAATTCTTGATGAAGACATTAATATACTTTTTTTAGTTCTAAAGGTACATGATTGGTGTACAAAGGAGCAATCTGCAACATCCGAACACAAGGAGGTGGGATAAAGATGGAACAAGGCGTTTATTCCGAAACAGACGTAATCACAATTCCAGAATTGGCCAAACGCATTAAGGTTGATAAAAACAAGGCTTATGATATTACCTTTCAGCCGGGATGCCCGGTATATGACCTTGGTGGTGAGAGAGGCAAGCGAATTATCTGGGGAGATTTCCTTGGATGGTTCAGAAATAGGTACAAGATTGCTTCTGGGGAATAAAAGGACCGCCGGGACGGTACCGGTCTTCGGCGGTTGTGGAATGACTGAGGTTAAGGGAATGACTTGCAAATTAATAATATCGCACTCCCTTGTCCGAAAGCATCCTGAAAAATGGACAAACGGGGTGGAAAACAAATGTCAATCGGACAATTTGGTTCGTCATTAGAGGACATGCTTAAACGATCAGGAGATACGAGAGGCGCCGCAGCGGCAATTGCTCACGTTGATGCTTCTCAGATTGGAAAGATCATTAAGGGTAGCAGGAAAGCATCTGAGCCTGTCATGAAATCAACTGCAGCTCATTATGACGATGGGCAACTATACATAGCTGCGGCAGGAGAGATCACAGACGGCGCTACAGTCCCTTGGCTGGACAACGTAGACCTGCATAGGTCAAGTGTACACTTGAAGGTGTTGGAAGAGCTAGGGGAGGCAGAGGAAGCCCTGCACCAGGCTCCAATCACCAAGAGGCGCGATCAGCTCACAAATAAGGACTTGATGAAGATCAAGGCAGCCATTATGGAGTCAATCGAAGCAATTACCGCATTAACTCATTATGTATCGGTTTTATGCAGAGAGTACTGTTTTTCATATATTGGGGCTTGGCTGGAGCACAGATCCGAGCTTCGAGCAAAAAAATATATCAATTAGGAGGAATGCACATGAATGCAGTGATGAAGTCCATCCCGAGAGAGTTGCAGCAGGATCGGTACTGGAAAGGAACTCTTCACATTTTTACGAACAACCCTAAACTGCAACGCTATGCGGCATCATACATCGATTTTGAGGAATGCACCATCAATGCGGAAGGGCTGAAACGAATTGCCCGGCCTTGGAGTGATTCGGAGCGCTTCATGCTCAATCTAGCCTTACATTTGTTCAACGAGCGATACAAGGTCAATCTGTCTGATATGGACTATTTGGATACTAATAATCGCCAGATCGCTCTGAAAGCTATTCAGATGCGGTTTGCGGGATAGGAGGGACATATGCATATCAACGGGAAAGAATGGTCCGAATTGGAAAAGGGAGAGCGCATTTCCGCTTTAGAGTTTGCTCACTATCTCACTCGCATGAAATGGCTTCGAATCAATTTAGTCGGTAAAAAAGAACAATCCACCGGGTTAGGAGTCGGCAGATTGTAGGCATTGAACTAATTTTCATCTTCTATTTTACATGAATTTCGATTGCAAGACAATCGGTAGCATTAATTCAATTATGATTCCTTCGGATTCTCTTGGATGTCCGACGGACTTCCAAGAGAATTCCAAAATAGAGGGCGGTGAAGCAAAGAAATGGCGTGGATAGAAAGCCATCAAGGAACGGATAGACACCCTAAAACGGGTAAGTTTCGCAGAAAATTGGGGGTATCGGTCCCGACAGCGGTGGGGCACTTGCACATGTTTTGGTGGTGGGCGATGGAGTTTGCACAGGATGGCGATGTGTCGAAATTCGAAGCTGCAGACATAGCCGATGCCATGGAATATGATGGTGATCCCGATTTGCTAATGGATGCATTAATATATGCCGGTTACATCGATCAAACCGCGTCAGGACGCGTGATTCATGATTGGTACGATTACGCAGGCAAGCTCATTGAGCGTCGGAAAAGCGATGCTCTAAGAAAGGCAAATTCCAGACGAAAGCCAGCGGAAGATAGTAAGGACTCCGCAGACAGTCCGAAAGATGTCCAGCGGACAAATGAACGAAACGGAACGGAGTCCATATGTAACCCTAACCCTAACCTAAACCATAACCAAAAAGATATAAAAGATTCTTGTCCCGAACCGCCTTCGGCTGATCAGGACGAATCACCACCAGATGACTCTGGCAAAAAGGGGAAGAAGAAACCGGAGTATGCACCAGATAGCCAATATTATAAGATGGCGGTCTATTTCAAAGGCTTGATCGACGAAATGTCTCAAGCGGAAGGGCTGACTCATTTGACCGATCGGACAAACCTCCAGACCTGGGCTGATGATTTTCGGAAGCTGGTTGAGCTGGACAAGCAATCTGACACTGCACTTATCAAATCAGTTATGGATTGGGTTGTAAAAGATCCATTTTGGAAGAGCAACGTTCTTAGCGCGGAAAAGTTCCGCAGCCAATTTGCCAAGCTGGTCATTGCCAAGAACAATTCGGGGAAGAAGTCATCAGGCACAAGATATCAAAGGCCGCAAAAGCCGACTATTGACATTGTTGAGAGACAGCTTAAGCCAGAACAAAGTGGAGTATCAGAAGAGGAATATGCCGAGCTGCTAAAAATGGCAGAAGCCATGAAAAATGCCAAAAAGGAGGACAAGAGCAATGGTCAACCGGTGGCTTAGCAAGCAACAGGTTGAGAAGACAGGAAAGCCCTGCTATTTGCCAAAGCAGAGGAAAATCAACGGTGAGTGGGTATGGGATGGGAACTGGATAGGCGGCATGGAACCTATCTGCGACATTCTGCTCCCTTTTACCAGATGCAAACAGCTTGGTTGTCCGGTTGGACCAAAAGAGCAGCCAGCAGCCTACGTGTATAAGCAATCTGAGCCAACGCAATTCCGCTATGTCCCGTTTTGGACGCGGTTCGCGGAAGATATTGACCTCAGTAAAGCTAGTGAAGGGGAAATCAAGGTAATAAATCTACGCCGCGGCGATGGCGTTAGAAACATTGTATGAGGTGATCACTATGAATCCCCGTGCTTTGAAGATGATAGAGGCTGCTCTTCATCCACTGATCAAAAAGGGACGAAGAGTGGAACGAATTAAGCTTGTTGTATCTTCCGATGCTCCGATTTCTACCCTTCCCTTCGTTCAGACCCGATTTGGATCTGTTCGCGTGGCACCGGATGGACTGGTAAGGAAAGGGTTGGCCTACTTGATGGAGGAGCCAGGATTGCCCGGTAGAGGATTCGCATGGGTGTTCCAGGCACCAACTCCGAAGGTGGAGCGATGAAAGTTGTTTGTTATGAATGCTTCGGGGATATGGTCGAGACCAGGCAGGACTATTACAAGTGTCCTCGATGTGGATTTGCTGCTGAACAAATTAATGCAGATATCAGTGGAGGTGTCCTTGAAATGCGACAGCTCAAGCACGAAGAATGCCTATCTTTACTGGATAGTATCAGTAAGTCTCCCGAAGGAGACTGGACGCACGAGCTTACCGAAATAGCTACAGGCCCGGCCCGATATGTGGACCGTGTAAAATTGCCTAATGATCTTGAGGTTGTATATTTCCGGCATCCAGACGGAGCGCGGTCATGGCCAGCAGCAAACTGGGATCGGTTCGCGGTGCAGAGAGCGCCGCAGAAGGTTGAGCAGATGACATTATTTTGAGGAGTGATATCAACATGGGTTATAAGCCAGAACGAGAAATCAGAAGCATGCTGCATGACGGTACTGAGGTTGTATTTAACATCGGAGACAGGGTTATCTTTCAGGCGACACGCCGGGGAGGAATGCCACTGGCTGTAGAACCTGACACCATTGTTGATGACTTGATTTTAAGCCTTGAGAAAAAGGACAAGGAAATAGCGAAACTGCATGAGCAATCGATTAGATGGGAACGGGCCTTTGCCAATGCGGACAAGCAATATCTCAAGTTGGAGAAGGCTAATCCGGCGTTGCGGAGGCAAAATGAATCATCAGGCAGATTTGTAATCCAAGACAGAAAGAGCGGTCTGTATCTCAAGCATGATGGATCAAGACAAGATCATCCCTATGATGATGTCCAAAATGTAGAGGATGCTGAAGCGTGGAAGACGTTAGAACATGCCGCCTTAGCCCTCTGGTGGTACGTGGATATGATCGGGGATTACTGGATCATTAATCTTGACACCGGGGAACGATGTGTAAAAGACCTGAAGCGGGGCATTCCTCGCGTGAAAACGGAGGGGATTGCGGAATGAATAAGTGGATTGGGATGCCATCACCCAAGAGCAGACACATTGGAACGGGATGGGTTGCAGAACTTGATCGGGCTTACGTGGATGGAGAATATGCGGTTATGACCCGAAAGATTGAAACGGAGTGGGGACAGGTGATTCACGCTTGTATTCGTAACACTGACAGCACAGATATTCCCTGGGCCGAAAAACAGCGGATTAAGAATGAATTGCTTGGCAAGGAGCGTATTGCCATAGAGGTATTCCCAAAAGAGTCAGAACTGGTTGATGCAGCCAACATGTATCACCTGTGGGTGCTGCCTGCGGGGATGAAGCTGCCGTTCGGCATTCGATGAAATAAAGATCAGAGTTTGACTCATGAAGCCAAAGAGCGAAGGAGTGAACACGTTGGAGAAGTTTGAATACCTTAAGCCTGCCATGAGGTATATCCAAAGCGTAATAGGCGATTTGGAAAAAGTGTACCTCATGTCGGACTACTATCAAGAGCAGTTTTTTGTGACGAATGATGCCAGTAAACTAGAGGCGGTAGTTGATCGAGATTTTTATGCAGACCCTGGGGATGCCGAAGAGCATGCTGAATGTTATAAATTGTGGGTGTTTATCTTGGGAGTTGAGAAAACACTGTACCCCAATGTGTACAAGCGATTTAAAGATACGTACGTATCTGGCAATCACGTCAGGGGAGAGAAGAAGGTTGTGGGAGAGGTGCAGGCGATATTTACCGTATGTGATTTTTGATAGCTGCACATTCGACCCATATTGCGAAGGAGAGAAGGTGAAACATTGGCTAAAAAAGAGGGTTTCAGCGTTGGAATTGAATATCCAAGAGAAATGGGAATCGGTTCAGTAGTTAAATTTCAAAACAAGGATATTAAAATTACTAAATTGACCAAGATTGAACCAGTCACTGAAAAAGTATTTTTGGTCAGTGGAGTGGGTGAAATAATCTAATGAAATATGATCTTGTACCATTGGAGCAAAGAGAAGCTAAAGCCTTTATTGACAAGCACCATCGTCATAACGTAGCTCCAATTGCAGATAAGTATCGTATTGGATTAGCTCTCAATGACGAGCTTGTAGGCGTAGTTATGGTAGGTAGACCGATTGCTAGACACAATGACAATGGATCAACTCTAGAGGTCATACGCTGCTGTGTACTGGATGGACATAAAAATGCTTGCAGCAAGCTTTACGCAGCTGCTTGGCGTGTCGCTCGTAATCTTGGTTACAGCAGATTGATAACATACACATTGATAAGCGAACCAGGCACAAGCCTAAAGGCTGCGGGATGGCGAGTGATCGGACAGACTCAGGCACGGCCCAAGGGTTGGGATACACCGAGCAGACGGCGCAAGATGGCCGAGCGGTACCCCACTGAGCAAAAGACGATCTGGGAGATTAACTGATGCACATTTCGAAAAAAATGCGAAGGAGAGATAGGAAGTATGGCGAGAAAAACGACTCAAGCAGAGATCCGGACAAGCATTCTGGACCTAAGAAGGATATATCCGGAATTGTCACCAGAACGTTTTGCTCTTCGATATCAGCGTAGATATGGTGTACCGGCCAAATCGGTGCTGCAAGTAATTCAAGAGCAAGAAAAAAAGGCTCAATAGCAAAAAGAATCCACCGCTCTGATTTGGCCGTCATGCGGTGGATTCAAACAAACGTTCTCCTAATTCCATTATACCAGCAAAGGGGAATGAGGGGAATGGGAATGGCTGAAAAGGTACCAACCATAGAGACAAGAGTTATTGATCAGTTATCGAAGTATAGAGAACTTACTGGACGAATTCGAATCCTCGAATCGTATAAAATTGGAGCAGGAATGACAGTGAGCAGGCTGAATGAAGATGATCAGCTTCAGGATCTGCATAGGAAGTTGAAGGGGATGCCTAGTTACATGTATTTGAATAAACATGAGCAAAAGTTAGAGCAGACCGCGCATGCTTACTTAGATAGGTACCCTGCAGGAACAAGAGCACAGAAAAGAGCGATTCCACTGCGAGGCATTGATCGTGCAGATGATAAGCTTCTTTGGGAAATCAGGAAGAAGATACAGAGAGTTATTGATGCACGGGGAGGTTGTTCTTCAGACCTCGATGATGTTCTTGAAAGGGTCGCGGAATTGCAAGAACTCCAGGATGAGAAGAGTGAGATAGACAAAATTCTTGAGGTAATGAGCGAGACACATTCGCATTTTGCTGAGTTGCTGCGACTTAGATACATTCAAGGAATGCCGGTTGCAGATGTAGCTACTGAATTGTGTATTGTGCCAAGGACTTTTGATCGCTGGAGACCAATCGCCATATCGAAATATGGGGAATTAGCCGGAATGTCGTAAACGAGTCGCACTTATGTCGCATTCATGTCGTATAGATGTCGCACAGATGGCGTGAAATCCGTGTTAATATGATAGCGTGGAACAAAAGTGAATTTTGGTAACAATCCTCCTTAAATAGCCGTTTCCGAGTCCGTCGGGAGCGGCCTTTTTATTACCTAAATTGGGTTGGGGTGGTGGTGATGAAAACAGTTCAGCCGATTCGGGATGACCGAATCATTGAAGGTATGAAGCATTACTTCAGATTAAGGAGTATGAGAGATTACCTGTTCTTTTGTATCGGCATATACAGCGGTCTTCGTGTTTCAGATCTATGCAAGCTCCGTGTCGGAGATGTCCGAGGTAGCCATGTGTACGTAATGGAGAAGAAGAACCGGAATGCGAAGAGGTTTATTCTCCATCCAAGCATTCGTTCCGATCTTGATCAGTTCATTGCCGGAAAGGCAGACTATGAGTATTTGTTTTCCAGTCGGCAAAAAAAGAAGGTAAGTCAGTTAAAAGACCAGCCCATTGACCGGACAACGGCCTATCGGTTTCTAAATGAAGCAGCTCGACAGTTTGGACTTAGTGAAATCGGATGTCATACCCTCCGGAAGACCTGGGGCTATCGTCTGTATCGCCAGGACGAGCGAAATATAGCGTTACTAATGGAGGCCTTCTGTCATAGCGATATGAGGGTTACTTTGCGTTATATTGGCATCACACAGGACCTTCTGGACCGTGCAATTCTCAAGATGCATTGAAATGGGTGCAACACAATCTGGTTAATGTCGCACTCGATTTTCCGGAAAGTGATGCATATATGAAGAAATCAAATAAAATGGTCAAGGTCTGTCCGCAACACAATTCCTTTATGTTTCACTCAAACACCATATTTTAGCAGAAAAGAGCATCTTTCTTCATTCGGCTAAAGTAACGTTCTGGAAACAACAGGGAAAAGTGTACTACTCAAACACGAATGCGTTCGGAGGTGGGGTGAAAATGGCGTGAGTAGGCGAAGAAGTGAATTAAGAGACAAGGCGTTTTTGATGTGGGATAAGAGTGGCCGGACGATGCCGCTTGTGGAGATAGCCAAGAAGTTAGATCTGGCACCGTCTTTAATCCGGAAGTGGAAACATGAGGATGCCTGGGAAGCTCGGCCAAGTAGAAAACGTGGTGGGCAGCCAGGAAACTCCAATGCGGTCGGGAATAAAGGCGGCGGCGCACCACCAGGGAACAAGAATGGCTGGAAGAATGGCATGTATGAATCCATGTGGATGAGCCAGATTGCAGCAGAACACAAGCTGCAGCTTATGAAAACTGAGACTGACCCACGTCAAATACTGGTCAATGAGATCCATCTGTTGGAGTACCGTGAATTTAAACTCATGGGTTATATCAAGCAGATTGAAGAGGGCTGGGATGCGAGCTCATTATCCTCTAAGAAAGAACGGTTTAAGAAAACGGTAGAGGATATGGGAGATACTCCAGCTTTCGTTGACGGCTTCCTTCAGGTCGATTTGAAAGTCGATTATGAAATGCTCGAGACAGAAACTATCACGAAGACACCACAGAAGCTCGAGCGGCTCCTTGCCATCGAGAATGCATTGTCTACGGTACAAGGTCGGAAGCTTCGCTGCATAACGTTGCTGGATCAGTTTGACCGCAATGAACTGACGGATGAAGAGCTGCGGCTTAAAGTTGAGCGAATGCAGCTTGAAGTTAATAAGTTAAGAGCGGAGGCGTGGTGATGGCTAGGCATAGCGTTCTCCAAGCATTCTATACGTCCCAGGAATGGATTGACTTTCGGATGATTCTTATCGTTGAGAGGTCAAAAAAGGATGGGATTTATTGTGAACACTGTGGGTTGCGCGTCCTCAAATCCAGAGATGTAGTTGCTCACCATGAGATCGAGCTTACACCGGATAACGTGCACGACCACACGATTTCTTTGAATCCTGCACTGATCAAGTTAGTGCACCACACATGCCATAATGAGATTCATAAGCGTTTCGGAGCCAAGAGAGCCCGAAGCGTTTATTTAGTTTACGGACCGCCGCTGTCCGGGAAGAAGACATTTGTATCTGAACGGATGATGCGTGGTGATATCGTGGTGGACATGGATAAGTTGTATGAAGCAATATCGTTACAACCGTCTTATGACAAGCCCGATAATCTATTCAGCAATGTGATGGGCATCCACAATCTGTTGCTGGATAATGTCAAGACTCGCATGGGCAAGTGGGGAGACGCTTGGGTAATCGGCGGATATCCTGATAAGTTCAGGCGAGAGCGGACAGCTAACGATCTGGGAGCAGAGTTGGTGTACATCGAAGCAACTAAGGATGAGTGCATGTCTCGTCTTAACACTGATCCTCAGCGGCAGCATGTGCAAGCAGAGTGGCGTGGATACATTGATAAGTGGTTTGAACAATATCAGGAATGAGGTAGTAACAATGATACCCAAACGAATCAGAGCAATGTTCCGAACACTCAGGTCATTTTACTTTGACGTAATTCATCCGGATGGATGGAAGTATGTTGCTGCTCTGATTATTTCTTTTTCATTATTATTTATTTCAAGATAACCCCCCGGTCAAAAAAATTTGCGAAGGCGCGGGGTACCGTAGAGGGGACGCAATTTTGGTGCAAACCCAAAAAATCGAAATTCGGAGAGAAGGTGAAAAATCCGGTGAATAAAGCCGAGTGCGACAAAGAATTGGCGAGACTACGCGAAGTCTTTGCAAAAGTGGACCCTGAAAAGGCTGATCTGGTGGATGGACTCATCCAGGATGCAGCCTTTTTGTTTGCTGAAAATGCGGAGCTGCGCAAAGTGCTGGCACAAACGGGCACCGTGAAGATTCATCCGGACAATCCGAATTTGCAAAAGCCGGTTGAAGCAGCTCGCCAGTACTTGAAAAATGTCGGCGCCTATGCCGTTATTATCAAGACCTTAAATGGTGTTCTTAATAAAAATATGTTGGAAGAGGATGACGATGACCTCGGTGAATTCGAATGAGCGCTCCTTATTCATCTTATCTTCATGAGTATATGGCGAAATGCCGATCCGGTGAAATCTTGGTCGGGCAAGAACTTCTTCAAATGTTCGATATTCTGGACGAGAACTTGCGTGACCCAAACATTCGGTTTGAGCCGGCTGATGCCAACAAGCGAATCAAGTTCATCGAAGAGAAATGCCGACACTTTGAGGCTCCATATGCTGGTAAGCCGTTTAAGCTTGAACTGTTTCAAAAGGCATTCATAACTGCTCTTCATGCGTTCAAAATATTCGACGATGAAATAGACAAGTGGGTGCGTCTATACCAAGACGTGCTTTTTGTTGTTGGTCGGAAAAATGGAAAAACGCCGTTAATCGGCGCGATGAACCTTGCTGAATTCTTCTGTGGACCGGAAGGGATTAAAATCCTTTGCTCTAGTAATGACTATGAGCAAGCTGCGCTGATGTTTGACGCAATCAATGCCATGAGAGAAGAGTCACCGTCACTGGATAAGGTAACCCGCAAGAACCTGACCGGGATATATTTTGGAAATCCCAAGCGAAGGAAGAAGAAGGGGAAGTTCTCCTATCGCAACAAGGGGCACATCAAGAAAATATCAGCAAAAACGGGGGCCAAGGAAGGTCGGAATATTGCGGTAGGTGCGGCCGATGAAGTCCATGAGATGAAGGATAACTCTGGAGTCATGCCGATTCGCCAGTCACTCTCTACTCAGGACGAGCCGTTATATTACGAACTTACCACTGAAGGATTCACCAATGACGGGTATCTCGACGAGCGCATGAAGGAAGCACGCCAAGTGCTGAAGCGTGAATTACATCGCCCTCGCTGGCTAGTCTGGCTCTATACTCAGGACAGTGAGCAGGAGATATGGCAGGACGAACGGACTTGGGTCAAAAGCAACCCGGGTCTTGGAACAATCAAAAAATGGTCTTTTCTACGGAACATGCTGGAAGAAGCCAAGACCAATAAGGCAACCCGAATATTTGTGCTGGCGAAGGACTTCAACGTCAAGCAGAACAATGCGGCAGCTTGGCTTATGGCTGAGGATATCGTAAATGCCAATGATCAACGATTCAATCTTGATGATTTGCGTGGGCGTGTTGCTGTTGGCGGCGTGGACTTGTCTAAATCAGGCGACTTGGCGTGTGCAAGGGCTTTGTTCTACAAGGACGGCAAGAAGTACACCATATCTCAATATTTCATTCCAGAATCAAAGTTGTCCCAGCTATCCAAGGAAGACCTGGAGAAGTATAAGGCTTGGATTAAGGAAGGAAGAATCACCGTCAGTGATGGAAATGAGAATGACTTCCGGCTGGTAACAGCATGGTTCGTCAAATTGGTTAAGGAATTTGGAATCAGATTCCTAAAAATAGGCTATGACAAGTGGTCGGCAATCTATTGGGTGAAGGAAATGGAGGAAGTTGGCTTTGACATGGTTCGGGTTGAACAAAACTGGGGCCCGATGTCGGAACCGATGAAGCTTGTTGAAGCTGACCTTAAGAGCAATCTTCTTTATTACAACAATGATAGCCTGGATAAGTTTTGTCTTGAGAATACGGCGATCACGGTCAATTCCAAGATGGAGCAAATGCCAATCAAAGTACAGGGCAAGGACGAGAAGAAGATCGATGGTGCTGTAACAAACATCATTTGCTATCGCGTGTACATCGATAACCGAAGCGACTTTCTCCGCCTATGCGCTTAGATTAAAGAAAGGAGGGAATGCATGAGCTTAATGGACACACTTCGCCGTTGGTCAACAGGACGGCGAGAAGCGAAGTTAATCCAAATGCTGAATGGTAGCCTTCCGGTATTTAGCCAATTTGGATCAAACATCTATGCGTCTGATATTGTCCAAAACTGCATTGATGTAATTGCTACAGAGATGAGCAAATTGCAGCCGCGGCATATTCGTAATACTGGCGATAGGCAGGATATACCCAAGGGGAACATTAATAGGTTATTAAAATTCGGCCCTAACCCACTCATGACAACAAGCGAATTCATTGAAAAAATAATCTGGCTGCTGCTCATGAATTACAATGCCTTTATTATTCCGATCTTCGATTCTGATTTCAGCACGGGAAGCGAGCGAAGGACGTACCGGGGATTTTACCCGATTGATCCGAGCAGGGTCGAGTTTCTCCAAGACCCTACGGGGGTAATGCATATTCGCTTTTATTTTAGTAGCGGAGTTGACTTCACCTTTCCCTACAGTGACATTATCCACCTTCGCAAAAAGTTCTCAGTAAATGAACTTATGGGCGGTGGAGCTAGTGGACAGCCAGACAACTCAGCCCTTCTGCAAGTGCTGCAAACAAACCACATGCTGCGGCAGGGATTAGAACGTGCGGTGAAGATAAATGCCGCTGTTCAGGCCGTGCTAAAAATGGCAACGTTGATGGACGACGATGCTCAACGCGCAGAAAGATCAAGGTTTGAACAATTGCTTGCTTCAGGTGATAGTGCTATTTTGCCTATTGACTTAAAAGGTGAGTTTATTCCCGTCAGAAGCGATGCAAAATTTATTGACAAGGAAACAATGGCATTCCTACAACAAAGTGTACTGAATTGGTTCAAAGTACCGTTGCCCATCTTAACCGGAGAATTTGATGATAACCAGTACCAAGCGTTCTACGAGAAGACGCTTGAGCCGCTGGTTATTTATTTTGGTCAGAAGTTTTCCAGGGCAACGTTTACGGAGAGAGAGCTGGACACAGGCAATGAGATTGTCTGGTATCACCGAGAAATGAATTACCTGTCAACCACATCCAAGGTATCCCTGCTCAAAACCATGGGGGAACAAGGGTTACTAACGGACAATCAAAAGCTCGCTCTTATGGGATTCCCACCAATACCCGGAGGGGATCGTATTACTCAGTCGCTTAATTACATTGACGTAAATCTAGTAAATCAATACCAGATGCAAAATAAATCAAGGGCGGTGATAGACGATGACGAGTAAATTGATCGTAGCAGGAGACCGCGAGATGAGATCATTCGCACTTCCTGACCTGCGAGCTGAGACAGACAGCGGCATCGTTCAGGGGCATGCGGCTGTATTTGATCAGCGCGTGTCTATTGGCGGGTGGTTCGAGGAGATTATTGAGCGCACTGCATTTGCAAAAACGGACTTTCGGGACGTAGTTATGACTGTCAATCATAACCTCAAAAACATCCCGCTTGCCCGGAGCCGCAATAACAACGCTAACTCTACCTTACAACTATCGGTGGATGATGCAGGCTTATATATCAGGTCGACGCTGGACACTGAAAATAACAGTGAGGCACGCGCTCTGCATGCGTCTATATCAAGGCAAGACATTACAGGCATGTCCTTCATCTTTGTTATTCGGGATGCTGTTTGGGAAAACCTCGACAGCGACATGCCGACGCGGCGAATCACTGATATTGCTCGCGTCATTGAAGTATCTGCGGTATCCTTCCCGGCTTATGACGGGACTGATATATCTGCTCGTGGACAAGAAACGCTGGAGAGCGCGAAAGCGGCACTGGAGAGTGCCCGGTCTGGACTGGAGAGTCCAAACAACGAGCTGGAATTATTAAAAGCAAAATTGAAATTACGATAATTAAGGGAGGCTATTTAAACCATGAAGGATTTTCTTAAAAAATTGCTTAAACAGAAGGAAGAGAAGCGCTCAACGCTTAAACAGCGTGGAGATAGCAGCGAAGATGTACAAGTTGTAAGGTCGATCATTGGAGAAATCGAAGAAATTGATAAAGAAATTCTGGAACTGAGGCAGCAGATTGAGGCATTGCCTGACGAGCCCGTTGCAGGCGGTGCAACTCCTCCGGCTGAGGGACGCAGCCAGCAAGCTGCAGTAGTAGGCAGCGGGTCTGCCGGGCAGATGGCAAGTGTCATGGCATCCTACGGCATGACCAATCCTCAACGTTCGCAGGCTCCGTCTGATCCATACGGTTCCGTAGAGTACCGTCAGGCATTTATGGCGTTTGCTGTACGTGGGGAAATCAAGCCAGAGCTTCGGGCAAACGCTCAGACCACTACTGCAGATGTTTCGGCTGTGATCCCGACAACGATCCTCAATGAAGTCATTCGCAAAATGGAAGTTCGTGGGCGTGTATGGAGCCGTGTTCGCAAGCTTAACATCAAGGGAGGTGTTGATGTACCGATCTTGTCAGTAAAACCTGTGGCTACATGGATTACAGAAGCAGCGACATCTGATCGTCAAAAGGTGCAGGCAAACACGAAAATATCCTTTAACTATTACGGTCTTGAGTGCAAAGTAGCTGTTTCTTTGCTTGCTGATACAGTTACTCTTGAAGGATTCGAAACACTGGTAATTGATCTGATTGTAGAGGCAATGATTAAGGCGATTGAAGCAGCAGTAGTTAGCGGGTCTGGCACAGGCCAGCCGCTGGGCATCACAAAGGACACTCGTGTCCCTGCTGCTCAAATCGTGACGTTGGATGAAACTGAAATCACGGCATACCAGCCGTGGAAGAAGAAGGTTTTCGCCAAGATGCCGCTTGCTTACAAGGCAGGAGCGGTATTTTTTATGGCTTCTGGTACGTTTGAAACGTACATTGACGGCATGGTTGATGATGCTGGGCAGCCCATTGGACGCGTCAATTATGGCATCACGAACGGAATTCAGGAGAGATTTGCCGGGAAAGAAGTCATTCTTGTTGAGGACGATCTGATCCAACCGTATGACACGGCTGCGGAAGATGATGTGATTGCTATTTTCTGCGATCTCTCGAATTATGGGGTCAACAGTAATATGCAGTTGACGATGTTCCGGTACTTGGATCACGATACTAACCAATGGGTAGATAAAGCGATCCTGATCGCTGACGGTAAGTTGATTGATCCTAATGGCGTTGTCATTATCAAAAAAGCGGATGGTAGCGGCACTTAATTTTAGATAACATAGGGGCGGGAAACCGCCCTAACTATTGAAGGGGTGTATTCACGTGTCAAGAAAAACGAAGGATGCAGAGCAGGTTATTACTGTTCAAACGGCTGTTCCGGTTGTAATTTGGAAGGTTAAACGACCGCTGAATGAGCAGCAGCACGAGGAGTTGGCTCGAAAGCTCCAAATCGAGCAAGAACGGTCTGGTTTGAAGGTAATGCTGGTTCCGCATTCGGTTGATGCTGAGATTGGAGCCGCATTGGAAGATCAGCAAGTTGCAACCGAGGATGACCAAACGCCTTCTTCTGGTGATGAAGGCACAGCAGATCAGAAAAAGGAAGATGAACAACCGTCAAAAGACGGTGGTAGCAATGAATGATGAAGAACTCCTGATCCAGTGTCGCATTGGATTAGGCATGTCAGCAGCAACAACCGCCATGGACGGTGCAATCCGGCAGAAGATGCTACTCGTCAAGTCCTTTATGATTGGCAGTGGAGTATCAGAAGAGATGCTTAATGACCCGGCATCTATCGGAACGATTGTGGTGGGAGTAACCGATACGTGGAACCTGAGTGCGGGTGAGATTAAATTCTCACCCATTTTTTATACCCTGGTGACCCAGCTGGCAGCTCGTAGTTTGGTAGGTGGTGGATGAGATGTGGAAGCCAAAAATCGAGCAAATGAATACCCAGGTTCGCATCCTCAAACGGTCAGAAACGCTAGTTAATGGTGCTCCAAAGATTACGTATGGAGATGCGGAGAATCCGCTTGAATTATGCAATTGGAAGAGCAAGGGCGGTACAGAAAGCACGCAATCAGGCACGCTTGTTGTTGAGGACACCGCTGAGGTTGTCATGTGGTACAGAGACGGCATATCGCAAAAGGATAGGCTGCTGCTTAATGATGATCCTAATCTGGCTTATGACATCATCGGGCCTCCTGAGAACGTGGAGCAGCGGAATATGTACCTTGTAATGAAGGTAAGACGAGCGGTGAACACTTAATGGCTAAGGGGAAAAAGTACACTAATAGTCGATCAGTAAGCCTGAACTTAACGGGACTGGAAGAGTATGCTCAACGCATTGTTGAGACTGGCCGTAATGTTGATGATGCGGTTGCCAAGGCAGTACGCGAGAGTGCAAAGCCCATTTACAATGATATCAAGGATTGGGCGGATCGTCATAAACTTACTGGATTAGGGCTTGAGGGTGTGGATTTATCAGAGCCTGAGCAAAGTGGGAACGACATCAGCGTGAAAGTAGGAATTAATGACGAAAAGGCTCCAGGCTCATGGCATATGGTGTTTACAGAATACGGCACGCCAACCCAGCCAGCCGATCCTGGCATACGTAATGCTTTTGACAATAACAAGTCCAAAGTAAAAAAAATACAGCGTGAAGTGCTAAAACGGGAGGGGATGCCGATTGATTAACATCTATGCGGTAACTTATACCGCTTTGGAGTCTCTTGGATATCCAGTCCGTGAGCAGGGCACTTATGCACCGAATGAGACGCTGCCTGAAGCCTTTGTGACGTACCAGATTATCGACAGCCCAAATAACAGCGCGGCTGATAACTTACCAACGAGTCAGACAACAAGGGTGCAAGTCAACTTGTATAGCAGAGACCCGGATATCAAGCAGGGAGCAGACGGCTTATTGAAGTCAGTCATGCTCCCTGCTGGTTTTTTGCGCGCGGGAGGCAGAGACTTGCCATTTAGCTTGCAGACGGGGCACTACGGATATACCTGTGATTACAGATACTATATGGATTTGAGGTGAACGAGTGATAAGTCTGCACGGTAAATTGGCGACGAATGACAAGGATGAACTTTGCATTGATGGAATCCCTGTTGCACTGGCACTGCTTTATTATGTAGGTCAAGAAGTCAGTTTGAGTATTAGTAGTCAAGAAGAAACAGAAGAATCGGAGGAATAACCTATGGACAAACAGTATGGAGAGTTTGTAGGCGTAGACAGCCTGAACTTTGCACTTGTAACGGATACAGAATCATCCTATTCAGCGACTACTCCAGATTATTTAGCTCCTGTCGGGGAAATTGCCGCAGAAGCTGAAACAAATAATACACCAACATATTATGACAACGTGCCGGGAAACAATTATGTATCTGAGGGCGTTACAACGGTGACAATCACCGTGTCTAACGTGCCTGTAAAGAAGGCGGCATTATTGCTTGGTAAGGATTTTGACGAGGCTACGGGGAGATTGCTAGATAGCGGTATGCCCAATCCTCCAGACGTTGCCCTTGGATACCGTGCCAACATTGGCCGATCTGACCACCGTTACACCTGGTATGCAAAAGGGACGTTCAGCGGCGGAGCGGAAGAAGCTGCGACTAAGAATAGCGATGTAGACATTAGGACATACCAACTCACCTATACTGCCGTCGCTACTACGCATCAATTTTTGATTAATGGTGAGAGAAAGCCGATCAAGAAAATCTCAGGAGACACCACCAACCCAGCATTTAACCCTGCTGGATGGTTTGCTCAGGTGCAGACACCTGACACCGCTACACCTCCCGATACTCTTGCGGTAACGAGTGTGCCAGCGGCAAATGCGACAGGGGTAGAGGTGGACAGTGACATCGTGTTTACTTTTAACAACAAGATCAAGTCCTACTCAGTCACCCTGATTGACGAATTGTTGCAGCCAGTTGGTGCATCTCCATCGCTCAGTCCAGATGGCAAGGTATTGACGATTAGCCCTGCCGCTGATTTATCCGCAAGCACAAGCTATGTGGCGATCTTGACAGATGTACAGGATGTCTATGGGCAGCATCTGCCGAATACAATCGTAAATTTCGAAACGGCTTAACGAGAGGGCGGGGCAACCCGCCTATCTCTATTTTTGGGGAGGGTTATAAATGATTTTGAAGATTAAGTTAGGCAACAAAACGTATACCGCTACCAGCATTGTATCGTCGATAACGCGAGAAGCAATGAAGATTAATCGTGATCTGCTAGAAATAGCGAAAAGCGAGGGCACGTATGTTCAAGCTGCAGAAGATAAAAATTTTGATAGTCTCACCGATATGATGGAAAAGTTGATCGAGATCAAAGATCGAAAAGCGGCGCTCATCGTTAAGACTTACGGCGATAAGTTTGATATCGATACATTGCTTGACAACACCACGGATGCAGAAATTGACCAACAGATCAATCTACTAACAAACGGCATAAGTGGCATTATCTCAAAAAAGTAAATACGGCAGGCGGAGGGCAGGAGGCATCATCCAGCGATAACGAGGACATTGACCCATATAGCAGCATTCTGAGGCTGTATAAGACCTGTGTAAAAAAGCTTGAATGGAGTCTCAATGAGATTGATGAGACAGATTTTGAGCTTTTAGTTGACTTTTTATTTTCAGGTGACGATGATCCTAATACTCGTGTCATTAACGGTAAAACATTTGTCCGTCCATCGTCCCTGCCTGCCTGGGTATAAGAGGGTGAGCACAATACAAAAAATCAAATGTCCGATTTGCGGTCACACGCTGTTTTATGCACGATCAGCAGACTTGCAGATCAAATGTATGAGGTGCAAGCAAATCGTAGAGATATCAATCAAGAGACAGAGCGAGCCGCACAGTAACAAGTAGCGAGCCAATGCCTGCCTTGTCGTAAAGGCAGGTGAGGTATATGGCAAACGAAAATGATATTGGCGGTAAGGTTGGTCTGGATATAACCGACTTTAAGGCTAATATTGCAGATTTAAACAGGCAGATTAAGGTAATTGATTCCGGGTTTAAGGCTGCCGCAGCGGGAATGGATGATTGGGGAAAGTCTGAGGCGGGGCTGCAAACCCGGATAAAGTCCCTTAATGAGATCACCGACCTACAACGGCAAAAGGTAGCTAATCTCACTGAGCAGTACGCAAAGGTAGCGGCTGAAAAGGGGGAGAATAGCAAGGCGGCGCAAGACCTACTTGTCCGCATCAACAAAGAGACAGAATCGCTCAACAATAACGAAAAGGGTTTACGGGATGCTCAGTCATCCCTTGACGGATATGGCAACGAAACCGAAGAGGCCGAACAGAAAACGGAGGACATGGACAAGTCCCTGGGAAAACTAGGGCAAAGTCTAGCTACCGTTGGCGGTGCAGCGGCAAAAGCCGCGGTTGCGGGATTAGCTGCTGTTGGCACCGCTGCTGCCGCCGCAGCACTTGCTATCGGAACAAAAGTAGTAGGTGCTTTCGGTGAATTGGAACAAAATTTAGGCGGTTCTGAGGC
Source organism: Paenibacillus brevis (assembly GCF_018919145.1). GTDB lineage: Bacteria > Bacillota > Bacilli > Paenibacillales > Paenibacillaceae > Fontibacillus > Fontibacillus brevis. The sequence continues at coordinate 52,212 of NZ_JAHLQJ010000001.1, read as the reverse complement.
CGTCTTTGGAGAATACGCCAGTGCAATCCAAAAAACAGGCGAAGAAGCTTATAAAAATTTGGGAGTCTCGCAAAGTGAATATCTTGCGACGGCAAACAAAATGGGAGCACTCTTCCAAGGTAGTGGAGTTGAACAACAACGAAGCCTTGAACTGACAGAGCAAGCAATGCAACGGGCTGCAGATATGGCTTCTGTGATGGGTATTGACACAGCAGCGGCCCTGGAAGCCGTAAATGGAGCGGCAAAAGGCAATTATACTATGATGGATAACCTAGGGGTTGCGATGAACGCGACAACCCTAGAAGCCTACGCCCTTTCTAGTGGAATACAAACGGCATACAAAGATATGTCGCAGACGGAAAAAACCGAGCTTGCCATGAAAATGTTTTTTGAAAAAACCGAGCAATATGCAGGTAATTTCGCCAAAGAAAGCACACAGACAATCAGCGGATCATTAGGGCTGCTGAAATCCTCCATTGAATCCCTAACGGCTGGACTAGGCAACTCCGAAGCAGATATTACTAACCTTACTGGCAACGTAGTAGATGCGTTTAGTGCGGTCATAGCCAATGTCGTACCTATCATCAAAAATCTTGCAGCAGCGCTCCCTCAAGCTGTAAAGACAGCACTTGCGGAAGTTGTGGGAATTGCTCCCGAGATTATCCCGGTGTTTGTTGATCTTTTCGGAGAAGTCCTATCAATGATAGGCTCATTGCTCCCGGAAGTGGTTGTGCTTGCTGTGGACCTGGTGCAGTCTCTTGTGGACGGAATAATCGATAACATCCCCATGCTCACTGAGTCTGCTATTAAAATCGTCATGTCATTGATTGATGGCATTATCTCCATGCTACCAATGCTTGCCGATGGAGCGCTACAGTTGATTATTGGTCTGGCGATGGGGATTGGACAGGCTTTGCCGCAATTAATCCCAACGGTCATTGAGGTTATCGGCCAAATTGTGAAGACGTTAATCGACAATGTACCTATGTTGATTGATGCGGCACTACAACTCGTTTTGGGGTTAGTGGACAGCATACTTGATCTGTTGCCGGAGCTTATTCCCGCAGCAATCGGACTAATTGTCACTTTGGCCAATGGAATTATTGATGCTCTGCCTAAACTCATCGAAAAGATACCTGAGATCGTCGAGACGATTGTTAATGTAATCGTGCAAAATTTACCTTTGTTGATCACTGCCGCCGTAAAAATTATTGTGCAACTCGTGTCTACGATAATTTCTAACTTGCCTATGATCATCAAGGCCGCAATACAGATCATAGCAGCGCTTGTAAAGGGCATCCTCGGCGCGATACCGGAGGTTCTTGCGGTTGTGCCTAAACTCTTTTCCGAGCTGCTTACTGCATTTAAAAATAGTAAGTGGGGACAACTTGGGATTGACCTCATGCAAGGTATCATTGAGGGCGTTAAGGATACAGCCAAAAACCTTGCTAATAGCGTGGTTGAAGCTGCTAAAGGCGCTCTTGACGGAGCTAAAAAGTTTCTGGGTATCCATTCCCCCTCCCGTGTGATGCGTGACCAGGTCGGTAAAATGATCCCGGCGGGCATGGCTGAGGGTATCAAGGACAGCGCCAAGCAGGTAAACGCGGCTATGGACGCGATGAACAGGGAACTTACAGTAAGCCCGGTTATAAACCCTGCTCCTAAACATAATCCGAGTGCCGGATCGTCTGGAGGATCACAGGTAACAAATAACTTTGAGGGCATGGTCAGCGGCAATACATTTGTGGTACGTAACGATGAGGACATAGACCGTCTTAGCCAGAAGCTGGGGGGATATGTTGCAGATAACATAAGGGGAGGAGGCGAGTGAGCTTGGATGTGGTTAAGTATTTAGGCGACAAGATGCCGAGTGAGCTTGGCATGCGTGCTACACGTGGCACGCAGCGTCCGGTATTGCCTCCCACAGTAGATAATACGGTTGTGGTACCCGGAATGCATGGGGCATGGGATTTCGGCGCAGACATGGGCCCACGCCCCCTACCACTCGAATGTGAGTTTGGCACTCGAAACTCCTTTGAGCTTCAGCGCCGGATTAATACGCTCGCCGCCTACCTGTTAGGCCATGATGGCAGACCGCGAACTATGCCAGTTATCTTTAGTAACCAGCCAGACCGCCAAATCATGGCGAGATATAGCGGCGAAATGCCCCTGGAACGGATCGCAGGCCTTGGGAAGTTTGTCTTACCCATGATTGCCTACGATCCGTTTGCATATAGCGTGTATGAGTCGGTAGATATCAATGTTGACAGCATCATCCTGGTTGATTCGGATGTACTGGTTGACACGGGCTATACGTTTACGATTACGGGACCCGGATCTTTCAACATTTACAACAATGGAGATTTATCAATTACTCCTGTGGTGGAGGTGTCTGGGGCGTTCAGCGTTTTGAATATCGGCATTGGCGGGATAACATTTTCATTTTTTGAGCCATTTTCCGGAAATCTCACAATTGATTTCGCTCGAAAGCTGGTTTACTCGGGGTCAACAAATCTCTTATACAAGACAAACGCTGCATTCGGGATGTTGCCGCCTGGTACATCTCAAATGACGGTCAGCGGGTCCGGAATTAATGCAAGCCTGTCCTTACGGTTCAGGGAAAAATATGCAACATCGGGGTGATTAAATTGGCCGAAGATTTTGAAAAAATATTGGGAGCTGACAACGGGAATCCTCCCGACTCGCTCCGGCAGATGTATCCGAAGGTGAATAGAAACTTTGACAAGGTTAAGGCTTGGTTTACCTCGACTTTAAGCTTGATCAATGGACATATCCAATCAGCGGCAGCGCACCTTGCCGAACACATCACTTATTCCGGATCAGCACCAGGAGCAACAGTTAAGCAGGGCATTGACAACACGTATAATCGAATTAGCGAAATTGTAGCACAGGCCGGAGACGACAATACAGAGATTGTGGATGCTCGAAATGGATTCACGACTTTAGGTGATCGGCTCAATGCCAGTGATGCGCAGTTGGCGGAAATTGCGCATAACGTTAAAGCCTATGGTGCAGTTGGTGATGGGATCACAAACAATACAGCGGCGATCCGAGCTGCTATTAATGCGGCAAGTGCTACTGGCGGCGGTGTCGTATATTTTCCTCCCGGTATATATGGGATAAATGCATATGTCGCCATCCCATCAAACATAACACTTCAAGGCGCAGCGTCAGGAGCATCTATCATCAAGTTTTTACCAAACTCTGACCCCGCCGGCGCTCCTGCTTTTGGTGGGGGGCCTAGAATCATTTGCAACGACAATCCGCTAAATAGTCCTTACAATGAAAATATTACCTTACAAGACTTGACTTTTGAGGGCAACGGATCGGAACAGACATTTAGCCTGCTTGTTTCATTCAAGAGCGTGACAAATCTATCAGTAATTCGGTGCAATTTCAATAACTTCGGTAATACGGAGATATACAACCAAGGATTAGTAGTGTTTGAAAGTAACAACGTCAGGATAAAAGATTGTGGATTCTCACATAACTCGGGTGATGGTGCTGCAATAGCCGAGTCGTGCAACAATGTTTTGGTTACAGGTAATATGGCGAGCAATAACCATGACTACGGAATTGTATTATCCAACGTGTGTACTCACGTGATCGTAATGGGTAACACTAGTAAAAACAATGTACAAAACGGCATCGGAGTGGATGAGTGCAATGACGTAGTTGTGCAGTCAAACATATGCCATAATAACGGACAATATGGGATAGTTGTGCAAAGGTTTGATCCAAACCCGACATACCCAAACCGCAGATGTACCGTAACGAGCAATATCTGCTATTCAAACTCCGTCGGAATAGCCGTGCATTCAGCCGAGGAGGTGCTTGTTGGGTCAAATATTGTTTATGATAACGGTGATGGGATGCAGATTGTGGACAGTAAGAAATGCCTGATCACGAATAACCAGGCAACCAACCAAATCTCTCATGGTATCCTTTTGATAAGTTATGACCCAGCGGCAGGGATTAGTGACAACATGTTATCTCAAAATGTAGTTTTTGGTAATGTATATGGGGTGCGCGAACTTAATGCCGGGGGATCAGTCACAGCTAATGTCATCTGGGGTAACCTTGTATACAATAATTCAAACAACTACGTAGTGGGACCGTCGAAAATAAAAGGGGTTAATATTAGTGATGAAGTAGTTGAGTGGACAAACGGACGTGTTGACTATGATGCGTCTTTGTCCGCAACCTCGGCTACCGCAGGAGTCGCGTCGAATTTACCGACTTCTCCAGCAGGGTATTTAACTCAACGGGTCGACGGGGTAAACGTTAAAATACCTTACTATAATGCTTAGTTGGACGAAACTGCGCAGCAAAAAATCGAGAATAGAGGTGAAAGAATGGAAGGTTATACAGCTTGCACAAGTGAAAACTCTTCGATCATCTTTTGCGGAAATCAGGAAGAGATTCTGAGAATTGAGAACAATGGAGATATTTTTGTTCGTGGTGCACTGGTAGAGAACGATGCTCAGGTTGTTTCGGGTTTACGTAATTTTCTTTCTGAACAAGGCGCGCTTTAGTAACTCAAGAACAAAAGTTCCCATTTTACTCCTAAATGTGTTCATGTTATGTTATTATGGAAGCAGGTAGGCCGGACTGATCATCTGGCCGCAAACGCACCGATGGGCGTACCTGCTTCCTTTTTATTGGAGCAGACCCCATGAAGCGTAATACCTTCCATCGGGGGAATGAAAAGTGAATATGCAAATGGCTGGTGAGCAAATGCTCTCCGAAATGGTTTCTGTGGTATTTACCATGGTGCCAACGATTGACGTTGAGTCTCTTCGCAACAAGTTTTCGGCAGTCATGTCCAAATTTCACATCACAAGAGTGGAGCAGAATGAGATACACCCGGATTTAAGTGAGAAAATCGAATTGTATCTGGCATCGATCAAGCTCGAAGGTAAGAGCCCGGAGACCATCAAGGGATACCGCCTTGAACTGAATACTTTTGCGGAGCGGGTAAAAAAGAAGACGACTGACACAACAGCCGCAGACATCAGAATGTATCTCGGTCAATTTAGTCACTTGAAGATGAGCACGGTTGGCCGTAAGCTATCGGTACTTAAGAGCTTTTACGGCTGGCTTACAAATGAGGAAATGATTCAACGCGACCCGTCGTCAAAGCTCAAGACCCCGAAAAGGGAGAAGCGAGCTCCGAAAGCTCTGACCATTGAAGAGTTGGAAATGTTGCGAGAGTCTTGCCGGACGATCCGGCAGCGGGTATTTGTCGAAGCGCTCTATGCCACGGGTTGCCGGCTATCCGAAATCCAGAGTCTCAACCGTACCGACATCAACCTGCAGACCATGAGCTGCCGTGTGATCGGTAAGGGCAACAAGGAGCGGGAAGTATACTTTAGCTTTAAAGCCATGTACCATATCAAAAAATACCTAATGGCCCGGACGGACGACGACCCTGCATTATTTGTTACTGAGCGCAGGCCGCACCGGAGATTATCCAAGCGCGGCATACAGCGTGAGATAGGTATCATCGCTGCACAGGCAGGACTGGATAAGCGAGTAAGCCCGCATACCATGCGGCATACCTTTGCAACGCTCACCCTTAACAATGGAGCCGAGCTGGCAGCCGTCCAGCAGCTACTTGGTCACGAGTCACCGGCAACGACACAGATTTACGCCCAATATACCGAGGAGCGCAAACGAGAGCAGCACAAGCGATTCCTTGTACAATAGCAGCACTTCAAGCACACCGGATCATTGGTGTGCTTTTCTAATTCTCGGGGAGGTGATCGGTTGATCACAATACTTAATGAGCAGCACAAGCCGTTGGCCGTGCTTGATCACTATTTTGATGACGAGATTACGGAGCAGACCAACGGCCTGTATACTCTCAAATTCTCTGTTTATCTGGACGATCTCAAGAGCCCATATATCACCGTAGGCAACTTTGCGGAGGTCGAGGGTCAGTATTTCAACATCGTCCACCATCGCCGCACCCGCGCAGATAGTGGAGCAGTCATTATCAGTGCTGAGTGCGAGCAGGTTGCCTATGACTTGATTTACCATTCTTATGACCAGTTCATTCATACCGGCACCCCGACCACATTGTTACAATACGCTTTGGCCGGAACGGGGTTTACTCTTGATATTGTGGAGATTACAGAGCTGGTCAGCGTGGAATTCAAAGAAGAGGATACGGTGCGGGCGATCATTATTGCTATCGCTACAGCGGCAGGCGGCGAACTCAAATTCGACAAGTACAAAATATCCCTGCTGCGCCGCAGAGGGAGAGAGCACAGCGCGCAGTTCCGCTTTGGTAAAAACCTGCTTGGCATCGTCAAGGACGTTGACGCTAAGACAGGCACAGCCGTGACCTCCTATGAGGTTAATGTCGTGGAGCTGCGGTCATTGCCTGAGTTTGCCATGCTGGAGGCTTTTGAGTTGGGCGACACGGTAGACATCATCGACGAGGAATTGGGAATCAACGAAAAGCAGCGGATCATCCAGTACACCTACAGCCCCCGCATGCGGATCAATAGCAAGGTGGTCATATCCAGTGCCATATTAGGCATCCAGGACACAATATATCGGCTGCAAAAGACTTCAGTAGCTAAAGACAAATGGATGTATGGCGTAAAAATCGGTCCGGAAGAGGGTATTGTGCAGGAGCGATATGACAAACGGGCCAAATCGATCTGGAATGCTGATGTATTCAAGATGCAAAAGGGCGACGGTTCCGGCAGCTATACAGATGCCCTATATTTCAATCCGGCAAACGGAGAGTATGAATTCAGTGGTATTGTAACCGCCAGTGAATTTATCGGCGGCAGGATCCAAATCGGAAATAACTTCTCCGTTGACGACACAGGACATATGAAGGCTGTTGGAGCTGAGTTCAGCGGGGATATTTCTGCATCGGTAATTTCAGGCGGGCAGATTAACGGAACTTTTATTAATGGCGTTACAGTAACTGGGTCAACAATAAGCACTCGTAGTGGTGGTGGAAAAGGTATTGTAATGAATTCCGGATGGGCTGACTTAGAAATATACTCTGGCGCATCTACTATCCACAAGACATTTGCGATAGAAGACCTACTAAACGATGCGAACCTTTGGTTTGCGCGAGATGGTGGTGTTATCGCCGGTAGAGAATTTAGAATTGTTGCTCCTGGAGGAGTATTTGTGAATGGCGTGCAAATAGGATGATTTTTCCTGCATATTGATATACAATGTAGAAAAATGAAATGCAGGAGGTCTAGCAATGAAAAAACCTTTGTATACTATTTTCATACTATGTATCGGTGTAGTTATTGGTATGACAAGCACTGCCGCAGCTGATCCGGTTAAACAATATGTTCAAGCTTCTTTTGAAAAAATTATATTTGTTGTGAACGGTGAAGAGAAGCCTTTGGATGCTGATCCGTTGGTGTATCAAGGGACAACATACCTTCCTGTAAGAACAGTATTGAATACCCTTGGTTATGATGTTGGGTATAAGGCTGATACGAAGACGGTTACAGCGGATAAAAGCGAGATTCCATCCTTAGGCATGGAAGGAGAAAAGGCTGAATTGAATGCAAATAATTATCAGGATAACAACAAGCAGATAGAATCACTTAACCATTCCATTACCAGAGAAAAAGAGACCATAGAAACATTAGAAATAATGATACAAAATGCTAAAGGGCGAGACGATGTGTCAGAACAATCAAAAAAGGAAAAGATCGAGGATTACAATACACGAATTGAACGGTCTAAAGCCAATATCGAAATGTACGAAGCTAAAATATCAGAACTCCAAAAATAATATCACTACCAATCAAAGCTCTCCAATGCGGAGGGCTTTTATTTTTCCAAGGAAGGAAGAAGGGAATGTCTAAAATAACAAATGTCATTAAGATAGAAATGATGCCAACAGTACCAGAATTACTCTCCGTAGCTTCTGCCGTGGCTGCTTTCTATCCAGGCAGAGAAAAAGAGATCATGCAAGCCATCAGGGATGCCGCTGAAAGGAGGATAGAAGAACTTAACAAGCAGGAAGAAAGCGCCAAATAAGGCGTTTTTATTTTGCCCTCGGGAGACCGGGGGCTATTTATATTTGCAGAAATGGGGAGTCGGTAGATGGATGCAGTTCAAGCGGAAATGCTTCAGCGTATTACAAAAGTAGAGACCACGGTAGACAATATGGACGAGAAGCTAGACAACGCGCTCAATGGTCGTGAGCTTGCCATAGAAGCATTAGCTTCAGCAAAATCAGCCCATCTAAGATTAAATGAAATTCAGCAAGCAAAGGAACTTGCAGAGGAAGCCAATCGTAAAGCAGAGACTGCGTTGTTAAGGTTGGACAAGTCAGATGAAAACCAGGTGTGGCTTAAACGGACTTTTTACGGTGCTATCATCACCGGATTTTCAGCTTCGATTGTGGCTGCCGTTTGGGCTGGTATTCAATTAGCAAGTTAATAAAATCGAGAGGATGAAGTGAAATGGAATGGAATGCTGTAATCGAATTTATTTCGCCGGAGTTGTTGGTTGTCGTTGTAGCTTGCTGGATTATCGGATACGTCCTTAAGCAGACACCACGGATCCCGGACTGGACCATCGTATATATCGTAACAATGGTTGCAATCGTATTTGCTGGCTTGTTGCTCGGCTTTAGTGTCGAGAGTGTTATCCAAGGTATCCTCTGCGGCGCTGTGGCGGTGTACGGCAATCAGCTGATTAAGCAAGCCAAGAAGGGAGCAGATCGGGATGACTAAGGCGCAATTCATCGCCAGGATCGCTCCTTATGCCGTAGCTGACATGCGCCAGACTGACATTGCCGCATCCCTCACTATCGCCCAGGCTGCTCTTGAGTCGGCCTGGGGAGGTAGCGGGCTGACCAAGCAGGCAAATAACCTATTTGGCATTAAAGGTAACGGAACGGCTGGCAGTTGCACGATGCCGACAACCGAGTATGTTAACGGTCGTCCGATCAAGGTCAATGCAGCGTTCAGAGCTTACCATAATTGGGGCGAGTCTATACTGGATCATTCAAAGTTGATCTTAAATGGAGTGAGCTGGAACCGCAATTTGTACAAGGGTGTGATCGGCAAGCGTGGAGCTGATGCAGCTCGTGCAATAGCTACAGCCGGCTACGCTACGGATCCGAAGTATGCGGAAAAACTGATCAGCATCATGAATGAATGGAATCTGTATCAATACGATGAGTCCGGCAGCGCGCCGGTGAAGGAGGACGATGAAGCAATGAAGGAAGAATTAGCTAAGCTTACGAAGCGGGTAGATGTCCTGGAGAAAGCAGCGGAAAAGATTCCTGCACCGAAATGGTTTGTTGAGGAGTTTGGCTCTGATAACCTGGGCGGCAAGATCAGCGATCCGGAGTTTACTCTTGGCGAGTGGCGGACTCTGGCTGTGGGGTTGCGCGTTGGTAAGAAGTAAATTCTGAGCTCATCGCACATTTAACGGTCGATGGGTTTTTTCATTCATATTAAAACTTGAATAAGAACCTACGTTCGGTATATAATGACCGCAGAGGTGAGTCCCGATGAGTAAACTTGATGGAAATGTACGTTGGCAATCAAAACTGATCACACCAGAATTTGCGGAGGCTCTTAGACAGCGAGAAATATCTAACTCTCGCCGAATACGACCCCATATTGATGATCAGCTTGCAGAGCAAATTTCAAGGTTTCTAATTGAAACGCATCGTGCGAGGCAGTCAGTTAGCTTACGTATGTTTGACGAGTTTGAAAATGCACGTGTTGTGGGCATTATTGAACGTTTGGATACTGAGGGACGACGTTTTATGGTAGATGGAGAATGGTTTATCGCAACTGATATATTAGAAATGGGATTTGCACGATAAAAGAGTGAAGCCAGCTGATCTTGAACGCGGAGGTCAGCTGGATGTTTATTATTTGCACTAATCTCCTATTTCGACTGAATCGAAAATTCCAACATTCTTCTAACCAAACTTCTAACTTCTTATGAATATCAACACTTACCTATAAATACTTAATTACAAGAGAAACCTTATTCTATAGGCTTTTAACACCTTATAAAACCCTATAAATAACTAATGTAACGCACTCGTAATGCGTAGGCCGGGGGTTCAATTCCCTTCACCAGCATATTTAAAGATTCAAGCATGGCGCGGCCCCCGAGGTTTTCGGGGGCCGCGTTTTTGTCTGTATTTTGCGAGGCTTCTAACATTCTTCTATTCATGGTTTAAAGCGTTAATTCGCAAAAAAATCTGTAGGACAAATGTGACTTTCATAATATTGGAATTCAATATAAAAATCCTCTCTTCACATATATCATATAAAGTGAAGAGAAGCAGAAAGAAGATGATTAATGGTGATCTGTACTCGCTTAGGTTTTTCACGTTGTAGGGCAGGTCTTGAAATTAGAATTGCTTTTTTACCTCTTGGGGCTTTTTCGCCAGTAATTGAGTTTCCGATATTTTTCAGAACTTCAGCCTGAAGGTTGGGGAGAACGACCTACCCGTGACGTAATGCGTTCTCCTCTATAAGTGAAATATGAGAGGGACACAAATGTTTAATCGGAATTATGTGACTACCTGGGCGACTTTTTGTGACCTTTAAAAAAGAAGAGATCAAAGAGCCTACAGAAGAAGATATGAAAAAAATGCAGAAATATCAAAGGGCTTATTATATACATATGAATCAATTTCATAATGCTTCAATTTAAAGATAGCTAGACTATCCAATTTGGGATTTTACAAATCAAAAATTATGCTGTTTAAAGCACAATTGACGGTTATGGCTCATTAATTACCGGGATTCTTCCGATATGCTCAAGGATATCCCGGCTGCTCGTTTGACGAAAGATTTGGATATATTTGAGAAGTTGTATCGATGGAAATGAATGACAAGAGAGAAGGGGAGCAGAATCGAGACTAAACTATTAACCCGGCGCCAAGAAGAAGTACTGATTTTATAAAATCGTTTGTGGGCAGAAAGGGTTACCCGCCGACAGTGCGGGAAATTGCCGAACATATGCATTATCAATGCATCCTCCATGTATAGAGGACTTATTGCCTTCATACGGTGAAACAATTTAGATTGAACCGCCTATATATGATGCAATCAGAAAACATGGATTGTTATTGCCTGAAGACTTCCCTGCAGAGTAGTAAAGCAATTCGTTAGGTGTTGTTGCATTTACGACACTATCGATAACGGTATACACATCATCAGATGTCCGAATGACCAATATGACTTTGACAAGGCTGAATTTATCCGCAAGCCAGAAAAGCGTTTTTGGAATTTTCGAAGAAGGTCATATTACCTGGAAATTGGATAATATTCGATGCTACCAGCCTCGACTCCAGCTAAGGGGCAGCAGGGGCTATGGATTTGGGACCAGAGGAACAAACTAGCTAATAATCAATGAGAGAAAATAGAGGACATGGGTTTACTTCTCAAATGGAAGCTCTTTGTTCTTTAGTTCTGAATTAATCCTTTTTGCATCTTCAATATTTGTAGCAGGGGAAGTAATAGTGATTTTTTTCTCACCATCGTTAATTGAGTGAGTTAGTTTTTGATAAAGATCCTTATCCGTTATTTCAATAGTCAATTCAAGACTATTATGATCAAAAAAAATTTGTCCAAGATAAGCTCTTGTTGCTTTGTTGTAGCTTATTAATCCTGATCCGGATGAAAACGTTATATTATCAAAGGTAATTCCATTTCCAATAGAAAGAGATCCAATGAAACTGTGCTTTTTTGTGTCATACTCACCTTTCATTTTTATCTCAGAAGTTTCTTTTACTTCGTTCCCATACAGATATGCTGAATTGCTGATATCAATCTCTTTCTTGGAATCAGTACAACTTAAAAGCAAAAGGGACAAAAAAATGATAGCCAACGCAACATGGAATTTTCTGAGTTTCATTCAACTTCGCCTTCCTTCTTTAAGAGATGGCTTCGAGTCACCTCAAAGCCATCTCCAAGAAAATTTTAGAATGGAAAATATGGTGTTACATTAACAACAGTCCCACCGCTATACGAATAAAAGAGTGGGTAGAGGGTATTTTTTGCTAACGATCTCAGTCTATCTTCATCATAAAAAAAGTTCCCTGCTTGACCTGATATTTGACCAATATCTAAATTTGATGGTGTGTAACGAACATTGCCTTTGTAATAAACCGTATTTAACTGAGCGTGAGTATTTTTCTTTTGTGAAGTAGCCATTGGTTCCCAAATATTATTTCTATAGACTTCGACCTTCTTGTTAATTATTACGTAATCATGAAGCGAACGAGTTATAGTACTATTGTATGATTCGTATTCGCTTTCGTTGATAAAAAATCCGAGAATTGACATAAAAGCACCCACATATGGATGTGTTAGACCAGCTCCAAATTCAAACACCTTGTTCGCTAAAACTGCGAGATCACCACGCGTGTTTTTATACTCAGTCTGAGCACCGTAGGCATACTCAGTAATAATTCTTGTATCACCAGATACTGCAGAAATACCAATTTGTGAATGACTATCAGGATATTCTGTCTCACTATAAACAATATAATCATCAAGTAAGAAGCTAAGATTTTGTTGGTTGCTTTGAGTTGATTTCAATGCCAATGTTTTACCCAATTCTGCCTCGTATTTATTTATATCTATTGCCAAGCCTTCTTTAAGAGCTTTTTCTCTGATGTAATCAAAGGTAACCGTACTAGATTCAGTCATAGGATCATAACTACTTGTCTTTTCAGGAACAGCAAAAGCTGACGTACTACTACTCATCAAACTAACAACGAATAGAGGAATTGTAAGCAGTTTAGCAATGGTTTTTTTCAAAATTAGCCACCTCCAGGAAATTTTAGCACTTAATTTCCAAGTAATAACATTAACGTATCTTTTTTGGGTAATTTTGTAAATGGGGCTAATTACCTATTCAAAAAATATTAATTATTGGTCTATAGAAATAGTTCGATGAAATTAAGGAAAGAAATTTATTCATATGAGGATTACATGTCCAAGGCATTTTTGTCTATTTTTAGTATGCACTTTATTTACATCAGTAACAAAGAGGAAAGCTAGATGGTGCCATTCTAAGTCTGTGGCAAGCACTTGACGTGAAATCTTTACAAAACCAACTCAACACAAGCGGTAACCATCTATAAAAACTACTTGCGTTAATTAAATATAACCAAGGGCGAGTTCTGTTATGAATGGGTGGGGTGATTATTGGTGATGAAATTGAATAATAATGGTGATCAATGTGTGCTTAATTGTCATCATTGCGGAAATAAGACGCAAATGAACAGGATTGCCCACTATGATCGAAGTGTTACTGATAAATTTCATCTTATGCTTAATGCCCTTACTGAGATAACTTTTTATACTGAGGGGGACTTATACTTGTGTCCTGTTTGTGATAATGTCACTCTTGTTAAGACATCCAAGAACACCGAAAACATAGATCCAGAGGACTTTTCTATGGAAGCAACTGAGACAATATTATACCCCGGTATTTCGATTTATGGCAATGGAGTACCAAATGTTGTACGATGAGCATTTGAAGCTGCGTTAAGTGTCAAAAATATTGAGGGTGTCCTTTGTGCGATAGGTATACGGAGAACTCTCGAATTAATGTGTAAAGATAAGAATGCTACAGGTGACAACTTGTACTCTCAATTGTCAGACCTTTCAAACAAAGGGGTATTGCCTCCAATTCTAAGTAATATGGCCACAGTACTTAGAAAGTTGGGGAACGAGGCAGCTCACGGTACTGCAGACGAACAATTTTCCAAAGAGATAATTGATTCAATGATTAAATTTACACAAGTTATTCTTGATTACGTCTATCAGCTTCCAGATGAGATTACGAAAATTCAAAAGCACTTAAGTAAATCCTTTGAGGATTAATGACACATAAGGTTGGGAGGCGCGTATACGCGCTTCTTTTTTGTTTAGGCTTTAGCCAGTTGAGTACGCGAAGCGTGCGAAACAGAAAACCACCCGCTATGCGGGTGGAAGGATCGAGGGTTTGACCAACAAGACCATCCCGATAAAATTGAGATGTTCAGGCGGGGTGAAAGGAATGGGCTTAGTTGGCAAACAAGAACTATAGTCTTGCTCACACAAAGTGGATGTGCAAATACCATATTGTGTTCACCCCGAAGTATAGACGGGAAGAAATCTATAATCAAGTGAGGAAAGACTTGATCGAAATTATCAAACGTCTATGTAAGTATAAAGGCGTGGAGATTCTAGAAGGCCATATGATGCCGGATCATGTACACATGTTGGTAGCCATCCCATGAAAGATATCCGTGTCATCTTTCATGGGATATCTGAAGGGGAAAAGTTCACTCATGATCTTTGAGAAGCATGCCCAATTAAAGTATAAATACAGGAACCGAAAATTTTGGGTGGAGGGATATTATGTGAGTACAGTGGGATTGAATGAAGCTACCGCAGCAAAGTATATTCGTGAACAAGAAGCACACGATCAAGCAATGGATAAGCTGAGTGTAAAAGAATATGAAGATCCGTTCAGCAGCAACGGTGGCAAGAAGAAGTAAACCAGTTTAACAGGTAAGTGAAGGTGACAAATTACACTGGGCCTGAACAATTTTATTGTCAGGCTAGCGTCTTTAGGCGCAGTTTGGCAACAGGGGGTTATACCCCAACAGCAAACCACCCGTTGGACGGGTGGTTCTGATTGGGAGGCGGTGATAATGTAATGCAAGAGCACGAGATCCAAACCGTGAAGATCATTCCTACAGGTAGCGGCACAGATCCGGTAGAAAGGGCCCACCATGTCATTCGCAATGTTATGACGACGCAGCAATGGGAATCGAACTCTGCTATGGGACAAGCAGGGCCGGTCGGACGATCAGCTTTTCGGAAGCCTACAAGCGTTTTGTATGGTACCTGGCTTACACTGTTGCGACATGGGGTAAAAACCCATCGACTCATATCGCTTCCTTCAGACAAGTGGTTAGACTCTGGGCGTAAAAACGACGTAGCGCAGGGGCTTTTGTTGTTGCGGTTGATTGGTAGCATCACTGGTGCATTCATCTTACAGATGTGATGCGGGAAGATATTCTTATTATATATAAATGCGCTCTTGATACTGTTGGATATTATGGGAATCATTGGAAACAATGTATTTCCCCTTATTTCATACTTTGACGTCGGTGGAATAACTCGAAACAAGCCCGACCTTATGTTTGGTGAAACCCAGTACAAGAAGCTTTTATGGTAATAAAAGTAAATGTTTAATCATAATAGGTTCGGTTTTAAAGTAAAAGAGGAAACAAAGAAAATGGGAATACTCCTAGGCTATAAATCAAATGAGGATATAAAATTAATAGCAACATACATAATTAAAAATAAGGACGGGGAATCTTTAGCATCTGGTCAGATCGAAGACGGAGCAGTAGAAAGCAAAGAGATTGCAGTACCTAATGGAGAGACAGAGTTCATAGTCGAATTCGAGTCTGAGAGCACAAATAATGTAGGCGTAGGTTATATCATTTGGGATGAAAGCTGGATTGAGAACTAATTTTAAACCTAAAGCGAACACGACCTGACCTCAAGTTAAGCGCCTTTTGACAGTTTATCCGTGTTAGCATGTAACCATAGAAAAAGGCGGGAATGACACGCACGGCCGCATGAATGCGGTGATGAACCGGGCGTACCTCTTCCTGCCTTTTCTATTACCATTTGAAGACGGGACCCACTGCGGTAAAAAAAGAGTCTCAACTATTACATTGTAGAACAGCTCCGCAACGACTAAAAACGTGACAAAAGCCGCGGTAATGCCGTCTGCTTTCTCGAGATTTCCAACAAGCGCTTTGGATTTTGGCTTGGCTATTGTTCTATACTTTGAAAAGAGCCATCTTATCCGTTAGCTCTTGAACAAGCGTGCTGAGATGAGCCGCAGCTGCCGAGATTTCTTGCATCGTGGATAGCTGCTGCTCGGAGGCGGCAGCTGCTTGCGCCGTTTGAGATGTTGATTTCTCTGTAATGCCGGACACCAGCTTAACGGCTTCTGCTACGCGGATGGTACCTGCTGACATGTCATGAACCTCGGACGAAACCTCCTGAGCACGAATACCTACGAGCTTCATCTCTTCCATGATTGAAGAGAATAGCTGCCCGCTTTCTGTGACGCTGACAAGTCCCTTCTCAACCTCAAAGGCGGTACTGTCGATCAATTGCTCTGCCTGCTCCGTATCGGCACTGATCTCGGAAATCCCCGCTTGCACCTGGTCGACGGCATCCTTCGTCTGCTCTGCCAATTTGCGAATTTCCGCAGCGACTACGGCGAAGCCTCGGCCTTGCTCCCCGGCACGGGCCGCCTCGACGGAGGCATTCAGAGCAAGAATTTTAGTCTGGTTGGAAATGCCGGAGATCAATCCCACCAGGGATTCTATCTCGCCGGAGCGCATCCCGAGCCGCTTCATGGCTTCATTGGAGGCTCCCATAGAAGAGGAGATCATGTTCATCTCTCCAACGGCTCGTTGTACAACCTGATTGCCGTGCTCGGTCTGCCTGATAACATCCTTGGCGGATGCCGATACGGCTTCGGCTGAGGTGGAGACCCGCCCGACGCTTTCCGTCATCTCCCGCATCATGCTGGCGGCCTGGGAGGCCTCGTTATGCTGCTCCTGCATTCCTTCTGCCGCCATCTCCATGGATGCGGATATCGTCTGGGCGGCCAGCGCGGTCTGCTCTGCGCTGGAAGTCAATTGCTCGGAGGTCGCGCTCACGGTGAGGGCAATTTCCGAGGTTTGCTTCAGCATGTGCCGCAGGTTAGTGGAGGCCTCGTTCAGATGAACCGCCATCTGGCCAAATTCATCTTTGGCCCGGATATCCACGGTTTGGGTCAAATCTCCCTTAGCCATACCCTGCAAGGCATGAACCATTCGCTGAATATTACTGATGACGATGATCCGGGCCAGCAGCCAAAAGCCCGCTCCCAGCAGTAGCAGAGCCACAATCCCGATTACCACAGATTCATTCCGGTTAGTGGTGTAGGCTTTTAAAATTTCAGATTCAGGAATTGCCGTCTGCACGTACCATACCTCGTCATCGATTATAGGGATGGGCTTAAATGCCCGAATGATGGCTGCGCCGCCGGCATCTATACTTCGATGGACCAATTGTCCCTGCTGTACCTTTTCGAATACCTGATGGTTATGTTCGGAAGAGAGAAAGGAATTCCCGGCATCTTCTGCATTCTCTCCATTGGCTATGTATAGACCCCCTTGGGACAGCAAGGAGACATTGCCGCCAAGCGGATGCTCTTGCTCTGCCGATTGCTGAAATGTATCGAGAAGGAAGGCGCCCCCGATTATGCCAAGAAATTGCCCGTCCTGATCCAGAACCGGCAATACAATCATCGTGAGCAGTTCGGAATTGCCATCCTCGGTGGAAGCATTATAAGGCTCCATGACGATGGCTCGCTTCTCTGATTTGGCTTGCTCATAGGCAGTAAAGGTATCCAGACCGCCGAAGGGGACAGGCATGATCTGCCCATCATCGAACCGAATGGCGAGGGTTGCCATCCGGCCAGCATTCACGGCATACAGCGGGTCAGCGGTATAGTCCAGATCCTTGCCGTAAGCATTCGGCTCCCAAACCGTAAATATAGAACTGACGGAGTTGTTATCGTTCAGCAGACTTCCAAGAAGACGAACCATGCGCTGACGATCAGGGTTCCCTTGGGATACCTCATCGAGAAAACTGGACCGTAAGGATGCCAGTGAGGCCACAGTGTTTTGCACAATCTTGGTATGATTATCCGCGAAATTTTGTCCTGTATTTTGTGCTTCCAGCATACCGAGGTCCATACTCACCTTTTTTAGCATCGTCAAGTTCCAGCTTATCAGAATAGTAAAAGCAGCCACCAGAATCACAGTAGATAAGGCGATGAACTTGACGATTACTTTCTGATTTCTAAACCATTTAAACATGGATGGTCTCCCCCTCATGAATTTCGGAAATTTCGATCAAGCGGATTTCGAAAGGCTCCAGCACCGTGTGGATCGTTAATATGTCGCTGGTGAAGCGCAGCTCCTTTTCGATCCTGGGAATGGATATTTGGCGCAAGTAATCTATATCGCTAGCGGACCAATCGGCGGCCTGGCCCAGATTCAAGGCGTTATCATAAGCGCTGCCGTAGCTGCGGTTCACGATAGAATGCTTGATCTCGTAATGTCCGGCCAAGGGGGCAAGCTCCAGCCGGAGCTCGCGTTTGGTTTTGTTGGGAAAATGGGAATAACGCTCCTTGTGCGAAATGCTGATTGAGATGCCATTGGCATAAATGTCATCATAATGATGGTAGTTATGCAGCAGGATTTGGTAATTCATTCCTTTCCGGGTAATGAAATAGCCTTCTCCCCGATCTACCAGCTCATCCCCAAGCCGATTCAAGAAGCAGAAGGCATGATAGGCCGGCTTCTTAATGTTGTTATACGTAAATAAACCCAGCCCGCCATGGAACAATTGCTGCGGCAACCGATTCTCTTCATGCATGTCGGTCAGGAGCCAGTAGCCAAAGGAGTCCAGGCGGTCATAGTTCTCGGTAATATTCTTGATCACATAGGACGATTTGAAGCAGGTATCGCTCATCAAGTCCTTGTGAGATACCGTGGAGTTCCACTCCGTCATATATACCGGCAGATCAGACAAGCTCTCTTCGAGAAGCCGCTCCTGAAGCCGATCGATGAATTGCCGGAAGGAATCGGTTACCGGACTAAGGTTAAGCTGCTTGTCCATGCTGAGATGGTTGTTCTGCGGCACGAGGTCGATATCGTAATAATGAACGGTGATAAAGTCAGGCAGACAGGCATGATCCCGGCTGAAGGCCAGGAAAGAGAATAGCCAATCCTCGCTCTTGTTGTAGGTCGAGAACGCGGCTGGTCCGCCGAAGGCTAGCAGCGGGTCGATGCTCTTCACCGTGTCGTAGGTATTCCTGTAGAGGGAGAAGAACGTCTCGTCCTGCTTGAAGCCAAATAGCAGATTGGACGAGCTGGGCTCGTTCCATACGCAGAACATCCAGCTTCGCACCTCACTGATGCCATATCGTCCGATTAAGTGCCGCGTCAATGCCTCGACTAGCCGGTTCCACTTGCCCGTATCCCTGGGCGGGCTAGTGTTCATGTTGGAATAGAAGACGGTTTTGGACAAATCGCTGGCCAGCTTGCCGGGCATGAATGAAAACTGTACCAGTGGCTTCAGGCCAACGGACAGCAGAAAATCGAACGCCTTGTCGATGAGCCGGAAATTATAGATGGCCTTCCCCTCGGAATCCTCGCCATACACCATCAGATCATCATCTAATAGCCCATGCATCTTGATGTAATTGAAGCCGATTTCCTGCTGAGCCGTACGCAAGGCTTCCTGGACATCGGCATACAGCACTTCCTTCACCCGGCTCACGCCGATGAAGTTCTTGAAGTGGTGCTTCAACTGTACGGTCGGCTCGTTCACATCCACCTGGCATATGGTGGAGAACTGCTGCAAATAGGTCTGTGGCGGTGCTGCAGTCAAAGGCTCGCCCAAATTATTCTCGATGAACAGGGAGATTTCCTCATGATAGGAGTGGGGCTCGTCCTGATAATAATTGACGGACTTCTCCTTGGTCGTCTCGATGCTCCCCGATACTTCTTCCGCATGCTTCTTGCGCCATATGCTTGGGAGCTCCCCGTATTTCTCGCTGAAGGCCGTTACGAAGGAACGCACATTGGGAAAGCCGTTCTTGGCGGCAATTTTGTCGATCGTCAGCGATTCATTTAACAAATCGTTCACCGCATAATGCAGGCGCAGATCCTTCAAGTATTCACTGAAAGATAAACCGAGCTTCTTCTTGAAATATTTGGACAGATAAGGAACGGACAGGAACTCTTGCTTTGCCACCTCTTGCAGGGACAACGGTTCATTGTAATGACTGTTCACATAATCCAGAATCCTGCGCAGCCGATCCAGGGCTTCCTTGGGCTGGCGGTTGCCTCCCTGTTCCTCGCTGCTGAAATGGGTGCATAGCTCGTAGATCAGTTCATAGACGAGGGAAGCATTCTTGAGATCAATAAACTCTGAAGCATTGATGTTATGCTGGAGGATTTGAGCGACGATCCGCTTGATGTTCCTGAACATCTCGGGTTGGTTCGTCTTGGCTGTATTGCAGTCGAAGTACATCTTTTTGAGATCCACGACCACTTCCTTAAGCAGCTCAAGCTTGATTTGCAAGGCAACCATGGTCGCGTCCTCTGAATGCAGCTCATGCACCTCGTTGGAATTAATGAGAATCAGATCTCCTGCGCCTAGCTGATAGGAGACATTATTGACATTGATATCGACCTGTCCCTTCATGGTTACAATAAGCTCTAAGGACTGATGCCAATGTCGGCTAACATTGCCGATCCGGTGCAGGAAAAACTTGATGGGAAGCTTTTTCGGGAAGTTAATAATCTCGTGGCGAAATTCCAAGCTCAAGCACTCCTTGATGGTTGGTTTGTTAATTCCATGCTTTTTCCAGAGTGTACTAAATATTAATGCAATCCACAATACTAAAGAGTGAAATGTTGGAAAATGAGCATTTAGGTTAAATTTTTGCTCTATACATGATAAAAAGTATAGTTAATATTTAATCTCTCCTATGCTAAGATATTTGGTTTCTCAGGATATAGGACCCCTTGGAAAGTAGAATCGGGACGCTTTCAGCAGAAAGTGTGCTTTTTTGTTGTCTCTGGCTCTCATAAGGGGAGGATTTTTAACTTTGTGTAAGCATTTCTAGGATTTGGCGATTCTGATTGGTTAAATTATTGCCCTAATGAAGATAAAAGAAGCAGTTATAGCTCATTCTCAATCATGTTACACTTGGGCCACGGGAAGAAAGCGATATCAAGATTGAAGGAAGGTTGACATGGACAAACCCGTTTTTTTAGAAACCAGAAATATCGTGAAGAGATTTAATGAGGTTTTGGCCGTGAATCAGGTGAGCATGAAGATTTATCGCGGGGAGATTCGCGGACTAATCGGCGAGAATGGTTCCGGTAAATCAACGATCTCCGCCATGATCAGCGGCTTGCTGCCGAAGACGGATGGGGACATCTATGTCGAAGGTGAGCCTTATATTCCCAAGAACCCGCTGGATGCCCGGGCCAGAAAAATCTCCATGATTGTACAGGAGACCGGAACCATCGGTCCTTTGTCCATTGCGGAGAATATCTTTTTGGGAGATGAGAAGCGATTCCTGCGGGGCGGTTTTGTTGATCGCAAGCGGATGCTTGAGGAGGCAGAGAAGGCGCTGGAGCTTGTTGAGTTCGGTCCGGTAGACGTATCACAGCCGACCTTCACCTTGAATTTCGAACAGCGGAAGCTGATTGAAATCGCGAGAGCGTTGTATCACGAGCCGGAATTGTTCATTGTGGACGAGACGACCACCGCATTGTCGCACGACGGAAGACTTCTGATTCACCGGTTGATGCACAAGCTGCGTGATCTGAATAAAGCAGTCTTATTTATCTCCCATGATCTTCCCGAACTGATGGAGGTCTGCGATGCGCTGACTATCATGCGA
The DNA here is from genome assembly GCF_018919145.1 of Paenibacillus brevis. GTDB lineage: Bacteria > Bacillota > Bacilli > Paenibacillales > Paenibacillaceae > Fontibacillus > Fontibacillus brevis. Next base: position 30,654 of record NZ_JAHLQJ010000001.1, on the reverse strand, counting down.
GACGGTGATTTAATCACGACGATTGACCGCGCGGATTTTGAAGAGAATCATATCAAGCAATCCATGGTCGGCAGAGTGATCGAAGGCAACTACTATAGAAGCGATGATGTGGCTTCGCGTGGTGATCAGGCCATGATTCAAGTGAAGGGCGTTCATACGAATACACTTCACGATATTGGTTTTGATCTGTACCAAGGAGAAATCCTCGGAATTGGTGGATTGTCAGGCAGCGGTATGCATGAGGTAGGGAAGGTCATTTTCGGTGAGTTGAAGCCACAGCAGGGTGAAGTTATCGTATACGGGCATAGGCAGCAAGGGCGGGGAGAACTACATCCCACCAAGATAAAAAATGTCCAGAATGCGATCGCGAATCAAGTCGGATATGTGTCCAAGGACCGGGATCGCGAGACTTTAATTATGGAAGCCTCAATCAAAGAAAACCTTGTATTGTCGGCCCTCGGGAAGCTGACTCAATTCGGACTGGTCTTGCCCGGAGCAGAGAAGAGATTTGCTCGTAAGCAGATCGAGGGATTGAATATCAAGGCCAGCGGGATGAATCAGCGCGTAGGGGAATTGTCGGGGGGCAACAAACAAAAGGTGTCTTTTGGCAAATGGATCGGCAACGATTCCAAAATTCTGATCCTCGATAGTCCAACTCGCGGTGTTGACGTTGGGGTGAAGACCACGATGTATCAACTGCTCTACTCGCTGAAGCAGCAAGGCTATGCCATCTTGATCATCTCGGAGGAACTCCCCGAATTAATCGGGATGAGCGACCGGATTCTGATGATGAAGGATGGAAGAATTAATAAGGAATTCCGGCGGGATGAGCAATTAAGTGAATCTATGCTAATCGACTACATGATTTAGGCAAGGCGGTGAGAAACAACGATGAAACTATTTTTCAAAAAGCATCAACATACGCTGATCCAGTATGCCGGGCTGGTGCTCGTATTGCTTGTGTTCACGCTCATGACAGACGGAGCGCTGTTATCTGAGTTCAACGTTCGAACGATACTCAAGCAGCTCGTCATTTTATTTACGATCACCGTGGGGATGATCTTTATTTTCTCCCATGGCGGGATGGATATTTCGGTAGGGGCGGTGTTGGCGCTAAGCTCCATGGCGGCTATTTACACGATGAATGCAGGAGCCCCGCTTGTGCTAGGCATTCTGGTGGCCGTATTCATATCGGTCCTCTGTTATATGATTAACGTGCTGATTGCCAACCAGTTTGGCCTCATGGCCGCCATTGCCTCACTAGCGATCATGATTGTATCCCGAGGGATCGTCACCTACCAGGTGTCAACCTCGGTGACCAAGATTGCTCTGGTGGATGTCAAGCCATTAAGGGAGCTAGGGAGGAATATGCCCCTGATCGTAACCATCATCGTGCTGGTGGGTGTGGTTGGTTATGTATTGTTCCATCTGACGAAGATGGGCAAGCAAAACAAAGCGATTGGCGACAATCCGCTGGCCGCATCACAGAGTGGTGTACGAGTGAATAGGACCAAGGTTATTGCCTATCTGCTGGCGGGTATCCTGGTGGGGTTCGCTTCGATTCTTTCCTTGTCCCGCTCGGCGGTTATTAGTGAGAACACCGGGATGGGACTGGAGATGGACGTTATCGTCGCGCTGATTCTGGGCGGCATGGCGCTCAACGGGGGTAGCCGTTCCAGAATGAGCTCGGCCTTTGTGGGAAGCATTACCTTGGTATTGTTGAACAATGGTCTGGTGATGGTGGGCGTTCCGCCTGAGGTAGTATCGCTGGTGAAGGGTATGATTTTCCTCGTTGTCGTGTTCCTGCTGCTGCGGAGACCGGCCACTGAGGTTATGCCGAGATAAACAACAATAATAGATCAGAAAAGGGGTACATTCAAATGAAAAGAAAACAGTGGATCTTCTCTTTGGCAGCGTTGATGCTTCTGTTCAGTGTAGTTCTGTCCGGTTGTGGCGGGAACGGCAACAGTGCAAACGGCAATGAAGGCGGCAAGGCGAAAGACAATTATACCATAGGAGTCATGCTTTACAATTATACCGATATTCAAGGACAACAAATTAAAGCCTATTGCTCGTATCTGGAGAAGAATTTTAATGTGAAATTCAACTTTGCTACGGTAGGACCTAGTGAAGAAGGACATATCAGCGGTCTGGAGAACCTGCTGGCCTCCGGCGTGGATGCCATCATTAGTGGTTATGATACCGCACTGGAGCAAAGCGTCAGCCTGACGGAAGAAGCCGGTGTCTATTATGCGGTTGCACTGGGTGAAGTGGACGAGAATGTAACGAGTGACTATTTTGTAGGCGGCATCAAGCAATTTGGCGAGAATCCTGAGGAACTGGGAGCCAAATATGCGGAACAAGCTTATGCAGCTGGGGCGAAGCATATTGGGATGACGTCATTCCTGGAGTTTGCCTTTGTTGATGCTCCGGCTATTATCAAGGGCTTCACGGATAAGATGAATGAACTGGATACGCAAGGAGAAGTGACCGTGTATCCGACAGAATTCCATTCCTTTGCTCCGGAAAATGCGGCCGATGCCGTGACCAAGGTGATCTCCGATCATCCCGAGGTGGATGCCATTGTAGGTTTGGGTTCCGGTATGGATTATGTGTATCCAGCCATCCTCAACAGCACGAAGCCGGACATTCCTTTGCTGGCGCTTGGTTATAACGATAGCGCGGAAGATGGCTTTGCCAGCGGCAAGGTGCTGATGGCCGGAACAAACAACTATGGTCAGCTTGTCGCGAACTCCTTCGCCCAGCTCTATGATCGGCTGAATGGCAAGACGTATTCGGATTGGAAGGCCAATGGCTATATCAGCTATGTCACGATGACTTCCATTGAAGAGGTACAAGATTTCAAAAATTACGTTATTCCGGAAGATCAATCCCAAGGTCCTGTGACGGCAGAGGAATTGAAGAGCGTTATGCTGACGTATAACGATGCAGCCACATGGGAATCGTTGCAGGAGCTGACGAATCGTACACTTGCCGAGATTAAGGCGGCCAGAAATTAAACCATGCTTGCTTTGGGAAAGAAGTTTGACGGGCAAGCGGATAATGGAGTGAAACTATGCAAGCCTCAATGTGGAAATACGCAGTTAACCTGCTAAAGACCTTCATGTTTCCAATTGCTGTGTATCTCAGCTTTCTGGTTATAACGCTTCTCATGAGCAAAACAGGGTACGTATCCTTCGGAGCCTTCGACCGGATTGTACGGGGCAGCGTGCTGACGACGATTACGGCTTATGCCATTGCGTTGCCTTTATCCGGCGGAAGATGGGACTTTGCACCAGGAATCATCATCATGCTCGCCGGCATCATTGGGAGCAATATAACGATTGATCTGGGGCTCGGCCCAGTCATGTTGCTCATCATTACTATCGCGGTTGCCATTGTGCTGAGTTTATTTGAAGGGCTCCTGTATGTCTGGATTCGGGTGCCTACGATCATTGTCTCGCTTGGCGTGGTGATGATGTATGAGGCGATATCCGGTGTCGTCTATGGAGGTTCAGGTACCCAGCTATTTATGCATGCTAACCTGACGATCTTCGCAAGGTCGCCCTGGATTTATATCCTGTTGGCCGTAGTCATGGTGTTGTTCTATTACCTTCTGGGTCACACCAAATTTGGCTATGATACAAGATCGTTGTCCGCCAATCCGAGACTTGCGGTCAACATGGGCGTGAAGGAGAAGAGGAATATTTTGCTGACCTACCTGGTCGTAGGGGCGCTCCTTGGCATCTCTGCCGTTATTAACGCCTCCACTGTACTGGTATCACCAGCCGGGAATCTTAGCTCCACCGCCTTGATGTTCTCTTCCATGGCTCCGGTATTGATGGGGCTGTACCTTGCGCAATTTACGAACTTGCCGCTGGGCATTTTTGCAGGGGCGCTGGGGATGAACTCCCTGTCCTACGGGATGGTGGTCATGGGCATTAACAGTTCCCTGCAAACCGTGGTCATCGGGGTGTTCATTGTGGTCTTCATGGCCTATACGACCAATCAGGAGCGCATCCGCTCCTATCTTAACCGTGCCAAGGCAGGGAGAAAAGCGAGCGCATAGAGAAAAGCGAGCATCAGGAGAGGAGAGAGATAAGCGGATGAACATCAATTTGCTACGGCAAAAGCCGTTCAATTTAGAAGAAGAAGATCTGCAATGGGTGACATCTACCTTCGAGGGATTGACAACCGATGAGAAGATCGGGCAGTTGTTCTTCATGGTTGGATATAAGCAGGACGAGCCATTCCTGACCCGGCTGGCGGGAGAGCTTGGTATAGGAGGGCTGATGTGCCGTTCAATGGACAAGGAAAGCGTGATGGCCACCGTCTCTACCTTGCAATCGGCCGCCAGAATTCCGCTGCTGATTGCTGCCAATTTGGAAGCCGGGGGCCAGGGCATCACCAAGGATGGGACGAAGATTGGTTCCAATATGACCATTGCCGCCACCGATGATCCCGAGATGGCTTACGAGCTAGGCAAAATCTGTGCCCTGGAAGGCAAGAGCGTTGGCGCTAATTATGCGTTTGCCCCTGTGGTCGACGTGGATTATAACTTCCGCAATCCGATTACCAATACCCGAACCTTTGGGAGCGACCCGGAGCGGGTAAAAACCATGGGCGCTGCCTATGTCCAGGGAGCGCAAGAGCAGGGCATGGCGACCTCGATCAAGCATTTTCCCGGAGATGGTATAGACGAACGGGATCAGCATCTTGTGACCTCCGTCAATACATTGACCACAGAGGAATGGGACCGCAGCTTCGGCAGCATCTATCGTCATTTGATTGACGAGGGGGCCAAGACGGTCATGATCGGGCATATCGCGTTGCCTGAATACTCCAAGAAGCTTGATCCGTCGCTGAAGGACGAGGAAATATTGCCGGCTTCGCTGGCCAAAGAGCTGCTCTTTGGTTTGCTTCGGGAACAGCTTGGCTTCAATGGCTTGATCTTGACCGATGCCACTACCATGGCGGGGATGAATATCCCGATGCCGAGAAATGAATTGGTTCCGCGTTCGATCGAGAACGGGTGCGACATGTTCCTGTTCACCAAGAATCTGGCCGAAGACGTTGCCTTCATGAAGCAAGGGCTGGAGAATGGCCTGCTGTCAGCAAAAAGGTTGGATGAAGCGGTGCTGCGTATTCTCGGGTTGAAGGCCTCTCTAGCTCTGCATAAGTCTAGCAATTTCCCCTCGCCGGAAACGGCGGAGAACACACTAAGACATGAGCGCCATCTGAATATCGCAGAGCAGGTAGCTGATCGATCCATCACGCTCGTGAAGGAGGAGCAGGGCGTATTGCCTATCACCAGCCAGCGCTTCAAGCGGGTTCTGCTCTATGATATCGAGAGTGAAGCCAACGCCCTGGGCTACAACAAATCGAGCGGACTGGCCGCTTCCTTCATTCCATTATTGGAAGCGGAGGGCTTTGAAGTGACGCGCTTCGAGCCCAGCGGCGTTTACGAAGGGCTTCAAGGCTCGTTCCAGGACATGCAGGATCGCTACGATTTGATCCTCTACCTGTGCAATCTGGCGACCAAATCGAACCAGACCGCCGTACGCATTGAATGGATTAACCCGATGGGAGTGAACGTTCCGATCTATATGCAATCCATCCCGACGATCTTCATTTCGACAGAGAATCCATATCATCTGCTGGATGTCCCTCGGGTCAAAACCTTTATTAATACGTATGGAGTTAATGATTATACCTTGCCTCTGCTCGTTCGCAAGCTGACAGGGCGGTCGGCATTCAAGGGCAAGAGTCCTGTAGATCCATTCTGCGGAAAATGGGATACTCGATTATAGAAAGAAGGAACTCATGTGATTCATGAAACGATAAAGCTGTTTGAACATTCCTCGGCCACCTTGACGACTTACGTGCAAGAGGATGGGGAGTATGACCGGAAAGGCTTGGTTCGTCCAGCTATTCTAATCTGCCCCGGGGGAGGTTATGCCTTTATCTCGCAAAATGAAGGCGAGCCGGTGGCACTGGCCTTCGCCAGAATGGGCTATCATGCTTTTGTTCTGACCTATTCCGTGAAAATCGCCAATCCGTTCCCAACCGCTCTACGCGAGTTGGCTCAAGCGATGTCTATCATCCGGGCACGAGCTGATGAATGGCGGGTCGATACGAATGATATAACCGTGGCTGGCTTTTCTGCGGGGGGCAATTTGGCTCTTAGCTTGGGGGTTCACTATCGCAATGCAATCATTACGGATGAGATCGGGCTGACTTCGGAACAAATCAAGCCCAATCAATTGGTTCTGGGTTATCCTGCGGTCACCTTGGAGCCGCGTTCGACAGAGACGCCGGCCTTCCTCATTGAGCTGATGGACAAGGGGCTAATGCCGGATTTCCGTGGTCCGAATATTCGTGAAATCCTGATGGGCAAGGAGAATCTTACCGAGGAAGAAGAGCAGTCACTTAATCTTCTCCCCCTCGTAAGCGGGGACACCCCGCGCACCTTTATCTGGGGAACCTATGAGGATACGGTGATTCTGCCAACCGATCTGCTTGGACTTGCCAGCAAGCTGCATGAATATCAAGTGCCTTGTGAATTGCATCTGTTCGAGAAGGGACCTCATGGCATGTCTCTTGGCGATGACACCGTTAAGCCCGAGGACCAGGTGAACGCTCTGAGCCTGGGTTCCTGGGTGGAGCTAAGCCGGAAATGGCTTGAGCAAGGAAGGGGGAGGTAACCAACATGCAGCCGCAAGCCTTTATCTTCGATTTGGACGGAGTCATTACGGATACCGCCGAATTTCATTATCTGGCCTGGAAGCAAGTTGGAGAAGAGCTTGGCATTTCCGTGGACAGAGAACTGAACGAGCAGCTCAAGGGAGTGAGCCGGCTTGAATCGCTGGAACGGATTCTGTCTGCCAGCCCGCACCCCCTAAGCTTGTCCGATGCGGAGAAGGAGCAGTGGGCAACAAGGAAAAACAATCATTACCGTGAGTTGATTGAAGCGATTCGTCCCAGCGACATCCTTCCCGGTATCACGGAACTGCTTGAGGAGATTCAGGCAAGCAAGCTGCGGATCGCCCTGGGATCAGCCAGCCGGAATGCAACCTTCGTCTTGGACAAGCTGGGACTTACCGAGGCGTTCGAGTATATTGTGGACCCTGGGCGCATTGCCTTTGGCAAGCCGCATCCGGAGACTTTCCTGAATGCCGCCGATGCCCTGGGTGTTCCTTATGCGGCTTGCATCGGCGTAGAGGACTCCGAGGCAGGGATCGAGGCGATCAATCAGGCCGGGATGTTCTCGGTAGGGGTTGGAGCACCGGCATTTCTGCATGAAGCAGACTATTTGGTTCCGGATACCTCGCGGCTCAAGCTTGAGGAAATACGGAAGGCATACTCGGATCAAGGGACCCGTTAATACCAGCTACGAAAACGTTAGACAAGTCTAGCGGACAGCGCCCATCGGGGATTCCCGGCGGGTGCTGTATTTGGGTTGAAGAAGCAAGTCATGGGGAGAATATTATTGAATATTACGTAATCCGTTCGCCTGCTGAATGTCCTGGCAAGGGAACGATAATTATACTAACCCGCTTGACTAGTGATGATACTTGTTGCATAATATGACGTGCTGGTCTGAAAGCTAAGCATAACAATTTTCATTCGTATAACTCTGCCAAGGATAGGGGCGGAGGTCTCTACAGGAAGCCTAAACTTCCTTACTACGAATATTTGATCGAAAAGTGATGGACGATCAATATTCCGTGTAAGGAAGTTTTTTTGTGTTCGGCTTCAGCTCTTGGTCGTAGAAATTTATAACATCAAGGAGGACAAAACAGGTAATGAAAAATAAACTGCTTTTATTATCAGGTGCAATCAGTTATGGCGTACTGTCAACGATTGTCACCAAGGCATATGGGCAAGGATACTCGCTCGGTGAGGTTGTGGGGAGTCAGCTCTTGACTGGATTTGTTCTGATCTGGCTGCTTGTCTTAGTCGTCAAGTTAAGGGAGAAGCGATTAGGAAGCCGGGCTGCTTCAAATGCGGCGGTTCAGCATACTATGGAAGCATTAACGTGGAAGAAACGGTTGATCCTGCTTGCAGCCGGTGCGCCTACGGCGGTAACCGGGCTATTATATTACCAATCCCTGCATTATATTGAAAATTCACTCGCTATCGTGCTGCTTTTCCAGTTCACCTGGATGGGCGTGCTTATTCAGACTATTATCCAGCGCAAGCGACCGCAAAAAATCGTCATGTTCACATTGCTCGTCCTGTTTGTTGGAACCCTGCTTGCGGCAGGTGTCTTTGAGCGGGGCATGGATGGGGGATATGACTGGCGGGGGATCGTATTCGGACTTCTGGCAGCCGTCAGCTACTCTTTATTCGTTCTGCTAAGCGGAAAGGCCGTTCCGAATGCCAATCCGGTGTACCGCAGCGGCTGGATGATCAGCGGGGGTATGGTGCTTGTATTTATCTTATTCCCGCCGACGTTCCTATTTGATGGAACCCTGTTTTCGGGGCTGCTTCCTTACGGCTTCTTCCTTGGGCTGCTCGGTGCCTTCCTGCCGCCACTGCTGTTTGCCATCAGTGTTCCTCATACCGGAGAGGGTATGGCCGCCATCCTTGGCGCCTCAGAGCTGCCGGTTGCGGTAATGCTATCCAGTGTTGTGCTGCATGAGCATGTCAGCCTGATCCAGTGGTTCGGGGTTCTGCTGGTGCTGCTTGGCGTCGCGCTGCCTGAGCTTTACAAGCGCCTGAAGTTAAGACGGGGAGCGCGCATTTGGCAGACCGAATAAAGCGGGGGGCTTAATGCCCCCTCCATATCAGCAACTGCCGCCAATACCGGGAAGCGCCTTTATCTGAATGCCATGCGGGCGTACGCCTACTTCAAGCTTATACTCCACCTTGCGGCTTTCCATATCAATTACAGCGACTTCATCGGATTCGCTCAATGTAACATAAACCCTGCTCTCCAGCCGGTTAAAGGCCAGATGCTTGGCTCCCGGCAAGTCTTCTATAATAGCAAGCGCCTGGCCTTTCTTCAAATCAAGGAATGCTACGGCATTTCCCTCCACACCGCTGATTACTGCTACAGATTCATCTTCTGTAATGACGACATCCGTTGCTCCTTCCACAGCGGCTATGACCTGAAGCAGCTCTCCCGTAGCCGTATCATAGATTTCCAGATTGCCGTCATTCGCGGTCGGAACAAAGAGCTTGCTGCCATCGCCAGACACTTTGACTGCACGAGGCAAGCTTCCTGTAGAAAGGGTTCTCTCCAAGGAGTTTGTTGTCATATCGACGATATAAACCTTGTCATTTTCATGATCGCTGACATAAATCGTTTTGCCGTAAGAGGCAATGTAGTTGGTCTTGGCGCCTTCTCCCATATCGATAGTTTGCGTGACTTCTGCCTTCTGGGTATCCAGAACGTAAAGATATTGGTCGGCCACCGTAGCGACATAGAGAGTCTTGTTATCCGGTGACAGTATGAGCCCGTGAGGCATGGGTCCGACTTCCACTTCTGCCGTCTGCTTCAAATTCATCGTGTCGATAAAGGAAACCGTACTGCTCAGATGGTTGGTTACATAGGCCTGCCGCATGGTACTGGAGAAGACCGTATTCATCGGTCCTTCGCCAACCTCAATCTCTCCAACGACAGAGGCGTCAGCTATATCTACGATAGCAACTTTGTTCTCATTCTCCACAGGAACATAGAACTGCACGGATGTCAGCTTCCCTGCTGATCCAGTGTCCTTCAGCCGCTTTTCAGCCTCTTCTTTCGTCTCCAGTGCGCAAGACGTAAGGATGGCGCTAAACAACGCCAATACACTCCAATAAATCAGCCATTTCCGCCCCATATTTGAAATCCGTCCAATCCGCATAATTATACTCTCCTTGTGTATAAAACTCATTGTACAATCATCAAAAATAGTTCGCTAAAAATAATCATTGTTATTCGATAGGAATAATGCTAGTATATGTTTCAAATCAAGTTAAATCAAGCTTGAAATACAAATTTTTAAAGTAAAGGGAGAGAGGCTACATGAATAAAACAAACACTAACCGTCGCTATACAAGCTTAGCTTTGCTTGTATTTTCATTTATTCTGGTCCTAACGGCTTGCAACAGCGGCGGAAATTCTGCGGCAAAAGACACGAGCTCAAGCGCCGTGAATGCATCGCGCACAAATGACAGTCAGGTGAAGGACAGTGATGATGGAACGCAATCTCCTTCTGATTATCCGAACGCCCATCTGTTGGCGGATGTCTCCTGGGTGGCGGAGCATCTGAATGATTCCGCTGTAGTGATTATTGATGCCCGGTCTAAGGGCTACGAGGAAGGCCATATTCCGGGTGCTGTGTCGTTGAGCAGCGGGCAACTGAATGACCCTGACAATGAGATTGCCGGCTTTATTTTGCCGGAGGATAAGTACACAGAAGTCGTCCAGAATGCCGGAGTCAATCAGGATTCGACGATTGTCGTCTATGATGACGGCAACGCCCTGAGCGCAACGCGCGTCTTCTATACGCTTGAATATTATGGCCTGCAGGATCAGGTAAAGGTGCTGAATGGCGGCTATGCCGCATGGTTGACGGAGGGGCAGGATATCGACATCGATCCGGCCACGCCGGAAAAGGGTAATTTCGTAGCCAAAGCCAACGAGAACCTCGTCTCGACAAAAGTGCAGGTGGAGCAGGCAATCGGTACGGCTGATGTCGTCTTTCTCGACACGCGCTCTGCAGAGGAATATGAAGGCACCGACTTGAGAGAAAATCAGCGGGGCGGCCACCTTCCCGGAGCGGTTCACAAAGAATGGACCACGGCCGTAGCCGAGAATGAAGAAGGCTTGGAGAAATTTTTAAGCTATGAGCAATTGAAGCAGCAGTTTGAAGCGATTGGCGTTGTGGAAGATAAAACAGTTATTCCATACTGCCAGACGAATGTGCGGGGATCCCACTCTTATTTCTCCCTTCGGCTGCTCGGCTATTCGGATATCAGGCCTTATGAAGGTTCTTGGGCAGAGTGGGGGAACTCGGCGGATACGGATATTGAAATATAAGAGAGGAGTTGCGAACAGCAATGCCTGAAACCATTGAAGGAGTCTCCCATGTGAGTGCCGCAGAGCTCGCAGAAATATGGAATGATCCGGAGCAGCGGAATATTTATATCATTGACGTTCGTGAGCTCGAAGAATACCAGGAAGCCCATATTCCGGGCATTCCGCTCCTCCCTATGGGAGAAATTCCGGAACTTATCGACCAGTTCGACAAAGAGGCGGAATATATCCTTGTTTGCCGTAGTGGCAGAAGAAGCCTTGAGGTCTCCAAATACTTTCAATCGGAGGGTATTCAGAAGGTGCACAATTATGCCGGAGGCATGCTGGCTTGGGAAGCGGACGTTGTTGACGGGCCAGAGCATGTCGTCACATCATTTTCTATGAAAAATCTGGAGAGGAAGTTGGCAAAATGAGCTATACCCAAGAAGACTTGAGCAAGTTGAAAAAAGATCATGTCATCGACGCCATCGGGGAGGTATGCCCACATACCCTGGATTTGGCATTGAAGGGGTTGAAGAAAGCCGAGCCTGGTGAAATTGTCGTTGAGGTGACCGACCATACGATCGCCACGAAGACGATCCCCGCTGCTGTAAAGATGAACAAGTTAGCCGAATTTCTCGGCATTATAGAAGAGGATGGCAATTATCATATCTATTTGAAGAAGAACTGATATCCAGTGAGGGATAAAGAAATGAAGAAAAACATAAAGAACTTTTTGGCCGGCTTATCACTTGTCGCGGTGATTATCTCGGGCTGTTCCGGCAGTTCCCCGACTCCCGTTGCAGATGTTGCCAAGGAACAGGTAGAAGCCGTGCCAGGCTTTGAATTGGCCGCGATCCGGAGCGGTGACGAGTTGCTGAATACCTCTGACATCGACGGCCCAATTCTGTACAGTTTCTGGGCTTCGTGGTGCAATTACTGCCAGAAGGAAATTCCGTATATCGATAGTCTGTATTCGGAATACAGCGATGAACTCTCTTTTATTTCCGTCAATGTCACACCGGACGACTCTGTGGATGGAGCCAGAGGCTTTATTGAACAGTACGGTTTGCAGATGCCGGCTTACTTTGATCTTGACGGAATAGCCAGCAGTTCACTGGGAGTGCTCGCCGTGCCTACGGTTGTCCTGGTGGATCGGCAGGGCCGTATTGTTGAGAAGCTGATCGGACCCAGTGCGATGCAATCCGGAGAGGAGTTCGTCGGGAAGCTGGATGCGTTGATTCAGATAGGCAAGAACTAAGGGAAGGGGGAGATGGCTGGTGATTGTTCAACTGGCTTTAGCAGGTACCGCCGGGCTGCTCTCCTTTTTTTCGCCTTGCATGCTCCCTCTCGTTCCTGTCTACCTCTCCAGAATTACCGGTTTGGAGGCAGGCGCACTTCAGGGGGGACAGCGCAGCGGCTTAAGGATTAAAGTTATTTTCCATACCCTGCTGTTCGTATGCGGAATTTCGGTTATCTATTTGGCTTTAGGTTATTCGGCCAGCTTTATAGGACGTCTATTCATCGAATACCAGAAGGAACTCCGGATAGGTAGCGGATTATTAATGCTTGTTATGGGACTTGTCTTGCTAGGACTGATCTCTCCCTCGTGGCTTTTGCGCGAGCGCCGTCTGAATATAACCGGAAAGACCGGAAGCTATGCCGGTTCTTTTATCCTGGGCATCGGCTTTGCCGCAGGCTGGACACCGTGCATCGGTCCGATGCTGAGTTCCATTGTCGGTCTGTCCGCCTCCGAGCCGGAAACGGGGATGCTGCTTATGCTGGTGTACATGGCCGGCTTTACGATTCCTTTTCTGGGCTTCGCCTTATTCTATTCTTTCTTTAAAAAGTGGTCAAAAATTACCGGGGTATTGTCCAGGGTTGGCGGAGGGATATTTATCGTGTTCGGAGTGCTCCTGCTCTTAGACAAGCTGTCTGTGCTGTCACTTTGGCTCAATGAGTGGTTTAACTTTCAGCCTGTCATCTGAACTGAATTCAGCTCGTCCGGGCAATTCAAACTTTTACACGAAATGGATGAGATTATGATGACCTTTACTATCGACACGTTTATCATAGCCGGGATTTTCGGCTTTTTATATGGATTCCTGCTGCAAAAGGCCGATTTTTGCTTCACGGCTTCCATTCGGGATTGGATCACAGTACGGGATACCCGAATTTTACACGGAGTGCTTGTTCTGATAGCCGTCTCCCTCGTAGGCTGGGCGACTGTACTTAGTCTGGGAATCCGCGGGGTCGCAGATGTGTGGACGGTGCCTATCGGGGGAACAAACCTGATCGGCGGACTCCTGTTCGGGATCGGCATGACCATGGCCGGGGGATGCGGCTCGGGTACGTTGTACCGCTGTGGAATGGGGTATGTTCAGTTCTGGATTGTGCTGCTGTTTGCCATGATCGGCAATTTAATCTTTGCTTTTATCTACGATCCTTGGGCCAGGGATTACTTCATTCAGCCTCTGACTGTCTCGGAGTCTGGCTATACCTTCTTCTCCTTGCCGCTTCCTCCGGCGGTGATTCCGCTGCTGCTCGTAGGCGGCATGGTCCTGATCGCCTTCAAAAAGTATGGGGTCAAGGCCTTCTTCCAAGGGTTCAAGGATACCTTCACCGATTGGAAGAAGAACCCTTTAAGACAGTCGCATTGGGATATTCGCCTGGTTGCGGTGCTGATCGGGCTCCTTGCAACGATTCAATTCGCAGTGCTGTCCAACTTTGGAATTACCGGTCCGCAGACACGTGTCGCAGCAACGGCATTATCGCTGGTGGCAGGTGAGGAGGTCGTGCTCAACAATACCTATCTGAACGGCTTGTTTGCCAATTTTCCGAGAATCGGAATCGGGCCGGAGGAGATCCTGATCATATTCCTCGTTGTTGGTGCATTTACGGCCGCCTTGCTTAGTCGTTCTTTCAAGCTTCGCATACCTAAGCTTTCCAGAATACCGCATGCCGTCATTGGCGGCCTGTTGATGGGCGTAGCTTCCCGCATTGCGCCGGGGTGCAACATTGCCAACGTTATAACAGGAATTGGCGGCTTATCCGTAAGCAGCCTGCTTGTGATTGTCGGTATGATGCTTGGTATATTTGTCGTTATTGCGTATGTTTACAAGATGCCGATGATGCTCTTTTATCGGGATACAGACCTGGAGGGATGACAGAAGATGGGGAGAAAAGTCGTTGCCTCAATTTATGAGCTGATAGGGGATACCCCGGCCGTGAAGCTGAACCGTCTGGTTGGCGAGCAGGATGCGGAGGTATATGTTAAGCTCGAATACTTCAATCCAAGCGGGAGCGTCAAGGATCGGGCTGCGTTCAATCTGATCGCGGAAGCAGAACGGCAGGGGAAGCTTCAGCCTGGCTCCGTCATTATTGAACCAACAAGCGGTAACACCGGCATCGGACTTGCGATGAATGCAGCTGCGAAGGGCTATCCTGCCATTCTGGTCATGCCTGATAATATGACCAAGGAGCGAATCAATTTGCTTAAGGCCTATGGCGCGCAAGTCGTACTCACTCCGGCCGCCGAGCGTATGCCCGGAGCGATAAGAAAGGCTTTGGAATTGCATGAATCAATTCCCGGCAGCTTCATCCCGCAGCAATTTGAAAATGAAGCCAACCCGCAAATTCACCGTGTGACTACAGCTCCGGAAATTTTGGAACAGCTGGACGGGAAGCTGGACGCGTTCGTTGCAACCGCCGGAACCGGAGGGACGATCACCGGAACCGGGGAAGTGCTGCGGCAGCATCTTCCGGATATCCGTATTCTTGTAGTGGAGCCGCTGGGCTCTCCGGTATTGTCCGGGGGAGAGCCTGGCCCACATAAGCTGGTAGGAACCAGTCCCGGCTTTATTCCTGGCATTTTGAATACGGACATTTATGATGAGATTATTCAGGTTGCCGATGACAACGCGCTGCAGACGACCCGTGACTTGGCCAGACACGAGGGCATTCTGGTCGGTCCCTCTTCGGGGGCCTCGGTCTGGGCGGCGCTTCAGGAGGCGAGACGGCTCGGCCCCGGTAAACGGGTGCTTTGCATCGCCCCGGACACCGGCGAACGTTACTTAAGTATGCCGGGCTTGTTCGGGGAATAGGGAACGTGTGCTATGAAGGAGGGCGCCTTGTCCAGAGGCGCTCTTCTTTGTGTACAGCAATAGTTGCGGACAGGCTGCAGCCTCTCATACAATAGATATAGATGGCACACCATTAGGAAGCTATCGGAGAACAGAACTATTCCATTGAAGAAGCGAGGCGGCTTATGAACATTCTGGTCACTTTAAATTCCAGGTACATCAAGGCGCTAAAGGTGATGCTGACATCCCTGTTTCTAAGCAACCCGGAAGAATCGTTTCATATCTATCTTATGCATTCGAGCATATCCGATGAGGAGTTGGCCGAACTGGAGCGATACGTCGGGCAGAAAGGACAGCGGTTGTCGGTTGTTGCCGTGGAAGAGAATGTTTTCGCGGATGCGCCGGTTGTGAAGCATTACTCCAAGGAAATGTATTACCGGATTCTTGCCTTTAAATTTTTGCCGCCGGAAGTAGAGAAAATCTTGTATCTTGATCCGGATCTGATCATAATTAACGAAATTCGCAGTCTGTACGATACAGATCTGGAAGGCTGCATGTTCGGAGCGGCCTATCATGACCGGCTATCGGTCAAAGAGGTGAACAAGCTTCGCCTGCTTCCTTATGAGATTGAGGCTTATTATAATACTGGCGTACTGCTGATGGATCTCCGATTGCAACGGCAGAGCATCCGGGAACGCGATATTTTCAGCTTCGTGGAAGCCAATCGTCTCAAGTTATTATTGCCGGATCAGGATATTATCAACGCCCTGTACTCCAAGAGTATTAAGTCGGTGGATGAGGTTCGATATAACTATGACCCGCGCTACTTTAAATATTATAAGCTGGTGAGCAACGGCAAGTTTGATATGGATTATGTCATCAAGAACAGCTCGATCATTCACTTTTGCGGGAAAAGAAAACCCTGGAACAAGAACTACTCCGGCTACTTTCATTCTTTGTACAAGCATTACGAAAAATTAGCAAAGGTATAAGAGGCAGTCTACTCTTGCGGGATTCGCCTACTACACTCATAAAAAATGTCCGGCGGAAGGGATAAACCCAACTGCCGGACATTTATTGTCTTATTAGAAGACAAAGTCTTCATCCGTTAACGGCTCGACCTTCATGGCGCGAACATAACCGTTGCCCTTCTTGGAGAAGAAATCATGCTGTTTGGTGTGCGTGCTGATGCCATTCTGGACGATCGGATTAATCTCTTCGTCCGGGAACAACGGATCGTGGCCCAGGTTCATCATCGCCTTGTTGGCATTGTAGCGAAGGAATGACTTTACCTCATCGACCAGTCCAATGGAGGTATAGATTTGTTCGGTATATTTCTCTTCATTCGCATGCAGCAAGCGCAGCAGACCCACAAGAGTCTCGTACGTATCATGCTGCTCATCCTCGGACAGTTCATCGAAAATTTCCTGGGCCAGCACGCCGACATAGACGCCGTGAATGCTCTCATCCCGAAGAATCAGATCGATGATCTCGCCGCTGCAGGTCATTTTGCCTTGACCAGCCAGATACAGCGGATAGAAGAAGCCGCTATAGAACAGATAGCTCTCCAGCAGAACAGAAGCCGCCATAGCCAGATAGAGATCCTTCGTTGTCTTGATGCTCTTGTAATAGTCAGAGATCGTCGATGCTTTGTACTGGAGGAACGGATTGTCCTCTACCCAGCGGAAAATGCTATCGATTTCCTCGGTAGTAGCCAGGGTAGTAAAAATACTGCTGTAGGATTTCGCATGAATCTGTTCCATCATGCCCATGAAGCCGAGCACGGCTTTGCGCTGCAATCCGCCGACATGCTCCATAATTTGCGGCATGCCTACGCCGCCCTGAATTGTATCGAGCAGGGTCAGGCCGCCGAGCACCTTCATATAAGCGTCTTTCTCCTGATCGCTCAGCGTCAGCCAGGACATTTTATCATCAGATAGCGGAATTTCATCATCCGTCCAGAACTGCATAATATTCTGATTCCAGAACATCAGCGAATAATCATCGTCCGGACGATTCCAATTCACGGCTTGAATGGCATTCATTATCGTTCAATTCTCCCCTCTGTTGCTGCATACTGCCTTTCCTTAGATGGAGCAGGTCAGGCACTCTTCAACGGACAGCTTGTTCGTCCGGGTATAATACAGGGATTTCAGCCCTTTATGTGCCGCATACAGATAGCAGCGGGCCAATTCCCGGGTTGTTACGTCACTGTTGACGTGCAAGACCGTCGAAATGCCTTGGTCGATATGAGGCTGAATCTCTGCGATCAGATCAATAACCTTGAACTGGTTCATTTGATAAGCTGATTTATAATAGAACACATTGTCCGGCTGCAGGTAAGGCATCGGATAGTAAGTCGTCGAGTTCGCATAGGTCCGAGTCTCAATCTGCTCGACAATCGGCATGACGCTGGACGTGGCATTCTGGATATACGAAATGCTTGCCGTCGGCGCAATCGCGAGACGATAGGCATGATACAGACCATGCTTCATCACCGCATCGCGCAGATTCTTCCAGTCCTCCGGCGTCGGGATGTAGATTCCCTCAAACAGCTCTTGAACCTTGGTTGTAACCGGACGGTAATCTGTCGTAAGGTAACGCTCGAAATATACCCCGGTGGCATATTCGGATTCCTCGAATCCCTGGAACGTTCTGCCTGTCTCTGCGGCGATCTCCATACTCTTCTCGATGGAGTGATAGTTCATCGTCATGAAGAAGGTACGGGCAAAGTCGCGGGCCTGCTCGCTTTCATAGGAAATCTTGTTCTTGGCGAAGAAGCCGTGCAAATTCATAACGCCCAAGCCAACGGAATGCATCTCTTCATTAGCCTTGGCTACGCCAGGGGCGTTGGAGATATGAGTCATATCGCTGACCGAAGTCAGTGCGAGCATACCCTCATGCACGGACTCGCGGATCTTCTTATGCTGCATCACGTTAACAATGTTCAGGGAAGCGAGATTACAGCTGATATCCCGGCGGATCGTATCCGATTGGCCATAATCTGCGATTTCGGATGTCTCCTGTACCTGGAAAATCTCGGTGCACAGATTCGACATCTTGATTTGTCCTACATTTTTCAAGGCATGTGCGGCATTCGCGTTGCTCTTGTTCATAATATATGGATAGCCCGATTCGAGCTGGGTAATCGCAATTTTAGTCAGCATATCGCGCGCGCTCATCGCTACTCTCTTCTTCACGCGGGGATCAGCGAGCAGGGTATCGTACATTTCATCCAGGTCCATGTCATCCAGATGGGTGCCATAAGCCTTGTACACGGTGTACGGGGCAAAGACATGCAAGGGTTCGTTGTCCTGAGCCAGCTTATAGAAGCGGTTAGGAACGATCAGACCGATCGACAGCGTCTTAAGCCGCGTCTTCTCGTCGGCATTGATCTTCTTGCTGTCCAGCAATTCCAGTACGTCCCAGCCAAAAATATTATAGTAAGCCGCTCCGGAGCCTTTGCGCTGGCCCATTTGGTCTGCATAGGTGAAGCCATCCTCCATCAGCTTCAGAACAGGCATGATTCCTTTAGCCGCTCCTTCTACGCCCTTGATGGTCTCTCCGCGCGCCCGCAGCTTCGACAGATTGACAGCAACCCCGCCGCCGATCTTGGACAACTGCATGCATGTGTTAAGTACATAGTTAATCGAGTTAAGCGAATCATCCATTTCCAGCAGGAAGCAAGAGACCATTTCGCCGCGCCGGCTTTTTCCGGCGTTCAGGAAGGTCGGCGTAGCAGGTTGAAGCCGCTGTTCCATCATGGAGCGAACCAGAATACGCGCTGCATCGGCGTTGCCGCGTGCGAGGTACAGCGCCACTACCGCTACCCGATCCGGATAATGCTCCAGGTATTGCTTCCGGTCGTTGCTCTTGACGGCATAGTCCGTATAGAACTTGGATGCTGCCATATAGGAAGGGAACTGGAAATTATATTCATGAGCAATACGATATATATCCTCGATCACATCGATGGTATAACGGTCGTACAGATTCTCGTAATAATCATTGTCGATCATGTAATCGACCTTAGCCTTTGTATTCGGGAAGCTCAGACTGCGCCGCTCCACGTCCTGCATAAATTCCACGACGGCCTCCCGATCCTTTTCCAGTTGGAAAAAGCCAGTTTCATCCCGCTTCATCAACATATTGTTTAACTCAATGTGCCGCAATCCGATCCACCTCCTGTTTTATGCGTTGTACGTCGCCAAAGGTTCCCGACAGCTCGAACTTACCGATCACCGGGACATTGTAGCGCTCCGAGATCAAGTCAGCGCTGTGCGCGAACAGTTGGCCCCAATTTTTGTTGCCGCTGGCGGCAATGCCTTTCAAGCCGGAGTGATTCTTCTCCAAAAAGGCGGATACCTTCGCCGGAATTTGTCCAAAACCGGTGGTATATGTAACAAGCACATAGGGCTCGTCTATCGTCATAGTCTCCTCGATCTGAACCGCTGGAAGTTTCAATTTGTTAATGAACCGCCGGACGTTTCCGGTCTTCGAATCGTACGCAATAAGCATGGCCCTGATCCTCCTGGACTCTTGTTATGTGTCTAGTAACTAAATACAATGATTTTTGTCATAAACACGCCTGTATTTACTATATACACTACATTTAGTTATGCCTAATCAATTTTACTACTATATGTTGGAAAGTCAATAGACAATAGTCCTAGAAATTTGCCTCTGAAAACACGCTGAAAGCTCTGAAAGAGCGAGGGGATGCAGGCTGAACGGATGTTTCGTACAATTTTTGTACATATTTTTTTCATAGATTTTTAAGTATGAATGCGAGTTCAAAAAGTCAGCTTTTCAGCACCGAGAAGGTTGCGAGAACCCAAAGAAGGAGGAACGGAGTGTAGGCAGAACCTACATGAGTACCGGAGTTCTAGGGTGAACGTAAGATTCGATCTCGAATCAACCCCTTAGAACACTTCGTGATCAAAAGATGACTTTTTGAACAACCTCTATAACAGCAAATGCTAAAAAAGCTATCCTGACAGACCCGAAAGTCTGCAGAATAGCTCTGTCTTTCTCGTTAGGCTAGCGGTGCTCAATCAGGTCGATCGCACCCAGCACAATGTGGGCCAGACCAAATCCAAGAACTCCGGTTGCAGCAAGCTTGTACTTGCTTCCAAGCAGTGATGCGGCTGATGCAGTGACGACCGTTCCGAGAACAGCAGGAATTAACCCTTCACGCATGTTCAACACCCCTTTGGACTGAAATGGAAAGACATCTGTAGTGTGGGACGGATGGGAGGAGAATATGCATGCTGCTTCGCCTAAAGTAAGCTTACGCACGGTTCTTCCCAAAATGGACGCAAGCGTCCGCCGGATCACAAATCCGTGGGACGCTTGCATTTGGGTTCCCGAATCAGCGGGAAATATTATTGTAACCCGGTCTTCTCATTTACATGAAGAACCATGGGATGTTCCTGCTTAGACTACAACCGTATCTACGGTTTCTAATACAACAAAAGCCCTGCCTCTCAATTGTCCTTGCGGCTCCGATGACCGCGCCAGCTTGAATCAGAAATACACGAATACTGCCAACATTCTTACTCTTAGGGTCATAAATAAGGAATTTTAATACCGGAATGGTATGTGAGGGTTATAATCTTTTGAGGAACACAATATGGGGTTTACAATCTAATTTGTAATGTTACAGGAATTTTCATGAAAAGTCAAGAAAGGTGCATATGCAAAGGCAGAAGAACAGTTAACCCTCTAGAGGGTGATTTAAATGGGGCAACGTGTGAAGGGTTGCTACGATCGCTGTTGTTCGCCGATTTCTCTGATTGGACTAGGTTCTCACAAGGGCGAACGCTACGCTTCTTCACAACCCTTCACACTTATGCCCTTGCATGCAGCATCATTAATCAGTTAGCGTAGCCATACTCGTCATTGGTTTTGTTAAGCAATTCCTTAAAGCCCGGAGTGGCATACAGCTTCTTGTCCTTGGTAATGAACAAGGCTTCCGTATTGTTCTCCTCGGCAAACTTCAAGCCATCCTCGATGCCCATAATGAGCAGCGAGGTGTCCATCGTATCAGCAACGGTGGACGAATCGGAAATGATTGTAACACTGCTGATATTATTATCTGCCGGATAACCGGTCCGCGGATCAAGAATATGCATGTAGAACTTGCCGTTCTCTACGAAATAGCGTTCATAAATTCCTGCGGTTACCACGGTCTTATCAATCACCTTGACGGTACCGATATCATTTCCCCGTTCCTGATCCGGATCTTGAATGCCGACCGTCCATTCCAGATTGCCGGGCTTGCTGCCCATGGCGAAGACGTTGCCGCCGAGATCAATGATGGCACTGTCAAAGCCCTGTTCTTTTAATTTGTCGTAGATCAGGTCAGCTGCATAGCCCTTGCCGTAGGAGCCGAGGTCGATATCCATTCCCTTGTCCTGGAGGTAAATTTCAAGCGTATCTTCATTTAACTCTACTTTCCGGTAATCGATCAGCTTCTGAGCTGCGGCAATATCCTCGGCTGGCGGAACGTGGGCGTCCTCATGGCCGATATTCCAGAGGCTGACGAGCGGTCCGATCGAGGGATCCAGCAAACCATTGGTCTGCTTGGCATAATCAACCGCAATCTTGACCAGATCGAAGGTCTCCTGGGACACCTTGACCGGAGCAATGCCGGCGTTGGCATTCACAGCATAGATTTCACTATCCTCGTTGGAGCGGTTAATTTTATAATCGATATCCTTCATCAAGGCTTCGAGTTCTTCAAAATTTTTCGTAGTTGCACGGTTATCATAAATTTTAATGGTCACCACGGTATCGAAGATGAAGAAGGTTTCGCTTACAGGCGTGACGGTCTTAGCTTGTCCGTTACTAGTGCCTGTACCGCCTTCCGGTGTGTTCTTGCTGGAAGTGCTGCCGCAGCCGCTAAGCAGACCTACCAAAAGAGTCGCGGATAGCAGCAGGACAGCCAATTTATTTTTGAACATAGATATGCATCCTCATTTCTCATTCATGTCGACCTTGATTGTAGCAGAAAAGAATCCGCACTAAAAGTATCAATCCTCACAGGGGCTCTTTCCTATATTATAGTCTTCCTAAGTGATGATTTTGTGAAATGCGGCAAAAAATGATACATTTATCACACGGATGATTGGAACCTAACAGGTATAATGGTTTCGTCTAAGATTTATATAATTAAAAAATAAGGGAGTTTGTCATGAAGCGCGGAGATATCGTACTCATCGGTTTAGTCGTCGTCATTGCTGCTGCATTTCTAGTGCCCAGATGGTTCGGCGACAGCCCTAGTGAAAACAATCACAACACACAACGTATCGCTAAAATTACGGTGGATGGCAAACTGTTCCGCACGGTAGAACTGACCGGTGAAGAACAGGAAATCGAGATAAATACGGAACATGGGTATAATTTACTTAAAGTTCATGATTACGGTATTGAAATGATCGATGCGGATTGCCCGGACAAGGTATGTCTTACCTTCGGATTTATTGAGCGCAATGGAGGTACGATTGTCTGCCTGCCTCATAAATTGCTGGTAGAAATCGAGGGCGCGCCTTCAGAAGGAGATGACATCGATGCCATCGTTAAATGAGCAGGCCAATCTCTCTCTGAAGAGGACGGTCATTGTGGCGATCTTTGCGGCTGTAGCCGTTGTTCTCAGTCTGATCGAGGCTTCCATTCCTGTGAATATGGGTGTCCCGGGCGCCAAGCTGGGCCTGGCTAATATTATGGTGCTTACATGCCTGTATTTTCTCAGGGGAAGAGACGCTTTAATGGTTGTTATTCTGAAAACCTTACTCAGTTCGTTCATGCTGGGGACCTTCTCCAGCTTATTGTTCAGCATCAGCGGAGCCCTGTTGAGCTTTCTTGCGATGTGGGGGCTGCTCAGCTTCGGACGTGAAAATTTCAGTATGATCAGCGTTAGTATTGTTGGAGGCATTTCCCATAATGTCGGGCAGCTCGGAGCTGCGGCGGTATATTTGAAGACAACCAAAATCATGTCCTATTTGCCGGTATTGTTAATTGCCGGCGTATTGACCGGAATTGCAGTCGGGCTTGCGGTACGGTATCTGATCCCTTCCTTGTCGAAGTTATCTTTGTTTGAGGGATTTTTGACGAAGCCGGTGTAGATATAAATAGACAGGAGGGGTAAGGATGACAGAAGAACAACCCGCTTATCATGTGCAGCATGTTTCTTTCGCTTATTCACCGGAGCAGCCGGTATTGAGCGATCTGTCATTTAGCATCCTTCCGGGAAGCTGGGTATCGCTGATAGGTCCGAACGGTTGCGGCAAATCCACGCTGGCCAAGCTGCTCGGAGGATTGCTGGCAGTCAATGAAGGGAAGATCGAGGTGCAGGGCATCCATCTCTCCAGCAGTACCATCGGGAAGCTACGCTCTCATATCGGAATGGTATTCCAGAACCCGGACAATCAATTTATCGGCTCGACCGTAGAAGAGGACATTGCCTTCGGGCTGGAAAGCCGCTGTATTCCACGGGAAGAAATGAAGGAACGGGTACATAGCTATGCAGAGAAGCTGGAGATCGGCCATCTCTTATCGAAGCATCCGGCGGAGCTGTCCGGAGGGCAGAAGCAGCGGGTCGCCATTGCTGCGATCCTGGCGCTGGAGCCGGACATTATCATTTTTGACGAAGCATCGTCCATGCTGGATGAGAGAGCAAGAGAGGAATTGCTGGATATTCTGCGAGGAATGAAGGAAGAAGGCAGGTACACCATGATCTCGATCACGCACGATGCGGAGGAGATCATGGCCTCCGACCGGGCCATCGTATTGAACGACGGCGGGATTGCCGCAGATTTGACTCCCTGGGAGCTGTTCCAGGATGATCAGCTGCTGCAAGCCTGCCGTCTTATTGCCCCTTACCCTGTCAGGCTGGAGAAGGAATTGAACAAGCTTGGAATTAGCGTGCCGCAAGGGAGCCGGCAAAGCGGGGAGGTGGAGGATCGGATATGGCCATTGATTTTGAAAAGGTAAGCTTTGCCTACGACGCTAGAAATATGTGGAGTCATTCCGCCCTCCATGAAGTGAGCCTCCACCTGGAAGAGGGCGTGTTTACCGGTATCGCAGGGGCTACGGGCTCAGGAAAATCCACGTTGCTGCAGCATTTTAACGGCTTGCTGAAGCCGACGGAAGGCAAGGTTCACGTACTGGATTTTACGCTTGAAGCGGGCGGCAAGCCGCTGCTGCAGGAATTGAGGCGCAGAGTAGGACTTGTCTTTCAATTCCCGGAGCAGCAGCTGTTTGAGGATACAGTGGAGAAGGATCTTATGTTTGGCCCGCTGAATTTCGGAATGGACCGGGAAGCTGCGCGCCAAAGTGCAATCCGTGCTTTGCGGCAAGTGGGATTGGATGAATCCTTCCTGCCCCGGAATCCCTTTCACCTTAGCGGTGGACAGATGCGTAAGGTGGCGATAGCCTCTGTGCTGGCCATGGATCCGGAAGTCATCGTTCTTGATGAGCCGACGGCCACGCTGGACCCGGAAAGCCGGGCAGAGCTGGCCGAATTGCTGGGGAGAATGCAGCGGGAGGAAGGCAAGACGGTGATCGTCGTGACACACCGGATCGAAGAGATGCTTCCTTATGCCGGCACCTGGATTGTCATGCATCAGGGCAAGAAGGTATTTCAGGGAAGTCCGGCCGAGCTTGTCCATGAAGCTGCGAGGCTGGAAGGTGAATACCACCTGGCGGTTCCGGCCTGCATCAAGGTATGGAACCGGCTTGCGGAGCAATACGGGCTAGAGCACGAGGAGCCTTGTCTGACAGCGGAGCAGATGGCTGTACGTATCAGCCGATTGCTGGAAGCGGGAGACATCGAGCGAAGAGGGGGCGGATAAACGATGCGCAACAGACTATTGTTCGGACGGAGCATCGATACCGGCTCCTGGATTCATCCGATCGATCCGAGAGCGAAACTGACAGGAATGGTCCTCTATTTGGCAGCACTGCTTCTGGTGAATTCCTGGATTCCGCTCCTTGCCGCGGCGGTATTTTCGCTCATCTATATGAAGATGACCCTGATCCCGCTTAAATATTACGCCAAAGCCGCCAAACCCTTGTGGGTGCTGATGGTTTTTATTTTTGTCGTGCAGGCTTTGACCGTGGATGAGGGGAGGCTGCTGCTGGAAATCGGCAATGTTACGGTATACGCCGGGGGATTATCACGAGGATTGATCTCGGCCATCCGTATGCTGCTGTTAGTGTCATTTACGGCGATGCTGACCTTCACAACCACACCAGGCTTGCTGAACCAGGGACTTGGCGGCGTGCTTGCTCCCCTGAAAAAAATCGGAGTGTCCGCAGATCGGCTGACCTTGATGATGGGGATTGCACTGCGCTTTATCCCGACAATTCTGGATGAGACTCACAAAATACTTAAAGCACAAGCGGCGCGGGGCGCGGATTTGAAAGAATTGCCTTGGCTGGAGAAGGGCAAGCTGCTTGTCTCGCTGCTTGTGCCGGTAACGGTTAGCGCCTTTCGCCGTGCAGAGGAGCTGGTGCTTTCCATGGAAGCCCGGGGGTTTATTATAGGGGAACCGCGTTCGGAGTATCACAAGCTGATCTGGAGTACAAAGGCTACGTTGTTCGTCCTGTCCTTTGTTGTTCTGATTGCTGTCGTGCTTGTGCTCAAACTGGTTTTAACTTGATTCTTTGAATTACGAAAATATATAGAGGAAGATAAAATCCGTTAAATAACGCTGTTATTTGCGGCACCTGGGGAGGAGAAACACTGTGGCACGCTATTTTAATGGAAAAGAAGTCGAGCTGCTTGCGCCGGCGGGAACCTTTGAAATCTTCAAGGAGGTTATCGAAGCCAATTGTGATGCGGTCTACTTTGGAGGACCAAGTCTGAATATGCGCATGATGCGCAAAGGATATAACTTTACCTTAGAACAAATTACTGAGGCGGTGCAAATCGCCCATGCTTTAGGCAAAAGAGCCTATGTGACCGTAAATAATTTGCTGAACGAAGGAGAGCTTGAGGAAGCGGCTGACTATTTGCGGTTTCTGGAGAGCGCGGCTCCGGATGCGATTATTGTCCAGGATTTTGCCGTGCTGGAGCTGATTCGGCAGTTAGGGCTCCCGATCCCGGTGCATTCCTCGGTGATGATGAATGTGCATAATATTGAGATGGTGGAGGCCCTGAAGGAGCTGGGGGTCACTCGGGTCGTCACCTCGCGGGAGATGGATCTGGCCTCAACCCGTTATTTAAAAGCACAAACAGGAATGGAGCTGGAGTATTTCATCCATGGCGATATGTGCTCTGTCCACGGAGCGAACTGCTATTTCAGCTCCCTGGTCTTCGGGATGAGCAGCAACCGGGGAAAATGCCTGAAGCCTTGCCGCTGGGATTACCGGGTTAAAAAGGACGGCCTCGTCTATCCTTCCGAATATCCGCTGGCAGTGAAGGATATGTACATGTATGAGCATATTCCGGAGTTGATTCATGGCGGGATTACGTCCTTCAAGGTTGAAGGCCGGATGCGGGATACCGCCTTTGTGCTGATGCTGATCAATGCTTACGGAGATGCAATTGACCGTTATATTGCCGATCCGGTCGGATTTGAGCGGGCCAAGGATCGTGATCTGCTGTATGAGAACAGAAAACGCGATTTTTCTACCGCCTATGCTTTTGGACGTCCTGGACTATCCAACATCAATAAGCGTTATGAAGGAACCGGCAAGTTCTACAGCACGGGCAAGGTATTCAGTACACCTACGGAAGAACGGGAGCTGGGGGAGAAGCGGCTGAACGAGATAAAGGAAATCTGGTCTGAATTTTCACCATCCGGGAAATCGGGGACCAGCCGTCCTGAGATCTCCGTTCATGTGAATAATGTCACACAGGCAGAGACGGCAATGAAGGCGGGGGCAGATCACATTTACCTTTCAGGGGATGTATACGAGCCGGATCATGCGTTTACCAAAGAAGAGATTAAGCAGCTTGCCGTGCAGAAGGGCGATGTGAAGCTATATGTCTGCTTGCCGCGGATGATGACGGAACTGCAATTTGAAATTTATGACGGCTTACTCTCCGGCGAACGTCTGCCGATCGATGGGGTTGTGGTTACGAATCTGGGAGCCGTGCGTAAATTTGCAGGGAAGGGATACCCGCTTGTAGGGGACTTCAATTTAAACGTGTATAATAAGCTTTCTGCGGGCTTCTATCACAATATGGGAGTAACACGCCTCACCGCTTCCATGGAGCTGCCTGCGATCGATTTGCGCGCGTTGCTGGCCGAAGCGCCGGCACCGATGGAGGCACTCGTGCATGGATCTCCGGCCTTGATGTATATGGAGCACGATTTGTACGAAAATACAGAAGTATTCGAACCGGTTGGCGAAGAGGATAATACTTATGTCGCTAATTCGATTCTGGTGCTCAGGACAGATAAGGGAGAAAGTCCGGTGTACCGCGATGTGCATGGACGTAATCATCTCACCTTGGCCAAGGAGCTGTGTCTTCTGCCGCTTGTGCGTGAGTTGAAGGAAGCCGGACTGGAGGTGTTCCGGATTGAAGGCACCACCTATAGCCCGGAACAATTGGCGACGATCATTGCAGCCTATAAGGCAGCGCTGAATGAGCCGGATCGTACGGAGGAGCTGTTCGCTTCTCTTCAACCGGTCTATGCCGGATATACGCTGGGGGCGCTTCAATTTGACGGCGGAGCAGCTCAGGCTAATACTGCATTAAGCGCTCCGCAAGCAGAGACAGCAGGGCAAAGGTAAGCATAGATAGGCCGGGTGCCGTACAAGCGCCTGGCTATGTTCATAACTGGCTAAGTTCAATAATGAAGTGAATAGAGGGCAGTAAATAGGGAAGAGAGGCGAATGAAGCATGAATCCATTCATCGGGCCGGAAGGTATCTTAGAGAAGCGCAGCCAATATTTTTATCCTTGCACAAGTTACTTCTATCGGAATCCGCCGCAGCTTGTCCGGGGGGATATGCAATATCTATACGGACATGACGGCAAGAGATACACCGACTTCTTTGCCGGTGTTTCTGTGGTAGCCAGCGGTCACTGCAATCCGGAAATTGCGGAGAGAACTGCAGAGCAGCTTAGAACGCTGCAGCATACCTGCACCATTTATTTAACGCAGCCTAATGTGGATCTGGCAGAGCGGCTGGCAGAGGTGCTGCCTGGGGACCTTCGCCGCACCTTCTTTGTAAACAGCGGCTCCGAGGCTAATGAAGGAGCTCTCCTGCTTGCCCGTCTGCACACCGGACGCCGGGGATTCATCGCCTTGGAGCAAGGCCTGCACGGACGGACCTATTTGACGATGAGTGTTACCGGGCTACAAATGTGGCGTACAGACCCGCAACTGGCTGTGCCGGGTGCTGAGGACGTTACCTTCATTCCGCGGCCGTATGCACAGGGAATGAGCGCTGATGATGCAGCAAGACGCTCCATCGACGCGCTGAAGACAGTGCTGGAGGAGAGGGGCGGCGAGATTGCAGCGATGATCGCAGAGCCGATCCAGGGCAACGCGGGCATCATTGTGCCGCCGGATTGGTACTTCCCTGAAGTGAAGGCGCTTCTGGAGCAGTACGGCGTACTGCTCATCTCCGACGAGATTCAGACCGGCTTTGGCCGCACAGGCCGCATGTTCGCCATGGATCGTTGGGGCGTGACGCCCGATATTATCTCCATGGCGAAAGCGCTCGGCAGTGGTGTTCCGGTCGCTGCGTTCGCTTCGACGGACGCAATTGCCGCCAGCTTCAACCGGCCTTCGGCCTCCACCTTTGGCGGCAATCCGGTCTCGTCCGTCACGGCGCTCGCGGTGCTCGATTACATCGAAGCGCACCGCCTGCCGAAACGCGCCGAGCGCCTGGGCGGCCAGCTCCGCGCCGGCCTGGAGGATCTGGCAGCACGCTATCCGCGCGTGCTGTCCGAGGTGCGCGGCGCCGGCCTGATGCTCGGCGCCGAGCTGAGTGCAGACGCCCCGGAGCTTGGCGCCCGCCTCGTTGATGATGTACTGGAGGCGATGAAGGATCGCGGGTTCATCATCGGCAAGAACGGCGTCGGCCGGAATGTGCTGGCCTTCCAGCCGCCGCTCGTAATAACAGAGCAGGATATCGCAGAGATGCTCACTGCGCTTGGTCAGGCATTCGAAGAGGCCGACCGTGCAGCCGAATTCTGGACACAGGAGGGAGCAGGCGATGGAAACCGCGCGTAAAATCGGTCACCGCATCAAGCTATACGGAGAGCTGGTGATGTTCTCGCATACGCTATTCTCGCTGCCGTTCGCAATCATCTCGATGATCTGGGCGGCAGGCGGGCTCCCGTCCTGGCGGATTATGCTGTGGGGACTGATCGCATTGATCGGTGCCCGCAATGGGGCTAATGCGTTCAACCGGGTTGTGGACCGGACCTTCGATGCCCAGAACCCCCGTACAGCGCACCGTCATTTGCCGCGGATGCTGCTGGGGGAGAAGGAAGTACTCCTGTTTGTTTTGATTAACTATGCCATTTTCATTTTCGCGGCTGGGATGTTGAATCCGCTCTGCCTAATCCTATCGCCGGTAGCCATTTTCTTGATCTCATCCTATTCGTATACCAAGCGCTTCACGTACATGAGCCATCTGTATCTTGGATTTACCATTGCTTCGGCTCCGATCGGCGCCTGGTTTGCGGTCACGGGCAAGTTTGCCTTCACACCGTTCATTCTGGGAACCATCGTTATGCTGTGGATCGCCGGATTCGATATTATCTACGGATCTCAAGATATCGAATTTGACCGCGAGCATAAATTATGGTCTATTCCCAGCATCTTCGGCCTGAAGAACGGGCTGAGAATCGCTGCGGGCTTACACTCGATTATGGTGCTTCTGCTGATCGTCCTGATTCCGATTCGCGGGCTCGGCTGGCTGTATATAGCAGGCCTGGTCATAGCCATCCTGCTTCTGATGACCGAGCATAAGATCATCAAGCCCTCCAACCGCAAAGTGATGAAGGTAGCTTCGTACAACTTGAACCAGGTGATCAGCATGGTGATCCTGTTCTTCACCCTGGCAGACTTTTTCCTGCTAAAGTAAAACAGGCTAACGATTCTGCGTTGCTGGGGCAACGTGTGAAGTATGCTTACGATCGCTGTTGTTCGCGGATTCCTTTGATTGAGTAAAATCTGAAATGGTGGGAATCCACTCGCAAAGGCGAACACTCCGTTTCTTCAGCACACTTCACACTTATGCCCTTATTACGCAGGCATAGTTCGGCTTTATAGGTGCCGAATGCACTATAGTAGCTCTCCATCCGTACATCGGAGGCATGGCAGAATGCACCAGAATCACTTGCCTAGCCTACAGGCTCGTTCATTCAGCATAGCATCTTGATGCCTGATGCATTACAAACAGTAACATCATGCATAACTCACACTGCGCAAAGCTCCCAACGTACGGTGCTTCACAGCATGATGACGATTGGCGACCCCATGCATATACGGATCACATGTAGTTATGATGAACGTAGTACAGCTCCTATTCGCAAATCGTAGGTTAAAATAGAAGGTGAGAAACCACTATTTCAGAGCTACATGCGAAAGGAGCT